>CAWKBA010000015.1:37500-152303 GCA_963847765.1 Candidatus Melainabacteria bacterium
ATTCCGAAAAAAGTAGATGGTTCGGGTCCTCCAGCCATGCTATCGCTTGCTGAGTATGCTTTTGGTGATCTAAATGGAGACGGTTTAGGTGACGCCGTCGCATTTGTCGGGCTGAACGGGGGTGGAACTGGACAATTCATGTCTCTTGTGGCGTTAGTCAATGATCATGGCAAAGCAAAATCGGTAGATTATGTAACTTTAGGCGATAGGACTGGCTGCAATGCGCTGAAGATTAAGGAAGGCAAAGTAATATTCGATGCACTAGTACATCCGAATGAGCTGGGTGCCGCCTGGGGCACCGTGCCCAAAAGAGCGATCTATACTTTGAAAAACAATAAGCTTATCGGCCCACGACATTTGGATGGATAGGGCGATATCATTAATCCATTATTTCTGGTGAGCCAATACATACGTGCGCAATGCTTTGTTCATCAGGTTTGTGTAGAGTTTGCCGTTGGCTTGACTTTTGAGCTTAAGCAGCAGCGGTATTAGACAAGTTAATTACGATTGAATCCCAGGGAACGGAAATTAAGCCATCGCGATCTTTTTTTACAAGATCAATTGGTAGTAAAACTTGCACATCACTATGAACATCTTTATAGTCTCTGTCCAGTTCTCTAGCTAATTGCCGAATGCTCATACTTTTTTTGTTATTACTCAAGTAATACACTAGTTCCATGCGCCTGGGTGTTAAATTCTTCCACATAGACATCATGCTTTCAAAATACAAATGAGGTGTTGGATCAGTAGGCAAACCTTTTTCTGCTCGTTTCCATGCAGAGATAAATCGTTCTCCCATTTCATCGAGGTTACTTATGCCAATAATCAACTTTTTTTCTTTGCGTTTCCTCATCTTATCCAACCTCTCTTGTAGGCTTTTACATCGGCTTTAAAATCGGCAATTAACTTTTCCGTACTTTCGAATTGATATTGTTCTTCTCTGTTACCAACGTGCTTGTGGTCCCCTTTTCCCAGTTTATTATCATATCTAATATAACAGATGCCTTCTCTAGATCCATAATGAAGTCTGTACTTGAGTCCATGCGGACGTTCTGGGGATAGCGGAATTTTCCAGATTACCATTTCGATAACGCTTCCATCGTCCGATTTCTCCGTTTGATAGAGGAGTAATTCCGCTACCATATGGATATTATCCCATATGGGCTATATCCCATCAAGACGATCTGTTCAAAATCTAATACGCTGTTTTTCATAAATAGCCTCCAATCCTGCTATCGACTACTTATAACTACGTAAATTGGTGACAAAAAGTTCAAAAATTTGGATTAAAAATGCACACCTTGCCTGTGTTTCTTCTTTTCAGAGCACATACTTGATAAACTAGAGGCGAGTAAGGCGGGCAATAATATGAAGTCAAAAATTGAGCAGTATTTAAATGAAAATCAAGTCGAGTATGAAGGCATTGAGCATGCACCGGCGGCGAGTGCGGAAGAATATAACCGCACTTTGAACAGCCGCTATGAACAGCAAGGGAAAGTTTTATTGCTCAGTTACAAAAAAGACGAGAAGAAAGAATTTGCTGCTCTAACTATACAAGGGCACAAAAGGGCAGATCTTGAAAAAATAAAGCAAATACTTGGTGCTTCCAAGGTAAGACTGGCTGATAGAGCTCAGCTCAAAGAAGTTACCGGCTGTGACTTCGGTGAATTGCATCCGTTTGCAAAACTATTTGGGCTGAAATTGCTAATGGACAAAGATCTTCTTTCTGAAGACAAAATCTACATTAACGCTGGATGCCTGGATTATTCTATAATTGTTGATCCTAAAGCTGTCCAAAAATTGGAAGATCCAGTATTGGTTTGACAATAGTAAAAATATTCAACTTTGTATATCCATGGGCAGGTCTTTGGCTTTGCATTGATCAACTAAAACATTGAGAAACAGCTGACCAAAATCGCGGAGTTTGGTATCACCTATGCCGTAAATTTTGCGCATTCTTTGTAGGCTGGAAGGCCTCATTTTAGACAATTCTCGTAGGGTGGCATCAGCGAAGATAATGTATGGTGGTACGTTCCGTTCATGTGCTAACTGTTTACGCAGAGCACGTAGTTCTTCAAATAGATCGCGATCAACGCCACTCCACGATTCGGTATCAGTTTTAGATTTTTTAGTTTCTTCTCCTTTGTTTGGTCGCAATGGCTGAAGCAATCGCACTGTGCGCTCTTTGCGCATCACTTCCCAGGCGGCAGCATTAAGCCGCAAGATAGGCACAGTTTTGCCTGGTTCTATTTCTAATTCTTCCTGGCAGAGTACATCCTGGCTAATTAGTTGATAAATCCAATCACGGACATCGGGTGCACTTTTATCTTTTAATAAACCATAAGTGCTGAGCTTATCGTGACCCTTATTGCGAATATTTTGTGTATTGTCGCCTCGTAAAATTGAAACAACATAACCGACGCCGTAGCGTTCTTTAACTCTGGCAACACAAGAAAGAATTTTTTGTGCTATCACATCGGAATCGGGCACGCCTATTGTAAGACCAAGACAAATATCGCACGCAGCGCAAGATTCAGCTAGATAATCTTGTCCAAAATATCTAACTAACAAGCTATGCCGGCAAGCAGCGGCTCGACAATAGTTATCTATATCTTTTAGCTGTTTTAGCGAATTCGGCATAAAATCAGGATCAACGCCTGGTTCGCCAGCAGATTTTTCAATTATAGATTTCCAGACAAAGAAATCTGCCCCAGAATAAAAAAGAACGCATTCGGCTTCAAGCCCGTCTCTACCAGCCCGACCTGTTTCTTGTTGATAGTGCTCAATAGATCTAGGCAAGCCAGCATGAATTACATATCGCACATTTGAACGGTCTATGCCCATGCCGAATGCGACTGTTGCTACAACTACATCGCATTGCTCAGTCACAAAGGCGTCTTGAGTTTCTGTTCTTTGTTCTGATGATAATCCAGCGTGATATGGTAGAGCTTTGATACCAAGACGTTTTAACGAAGTAGCCAGACTATCGACATCTGATCGCCGCAGGCAATAGACTATGCCGCCATCGCCCGGATGTCGTTCGATCACTTCTACTATTTGCTTAGTCGATTCTCTTCTTGATGACACTAAGAATGTAAGATTGGGACGATCGAAATTGCCGATCAGTATTTCGGGGTTGTGTAGATCGAGTTGTTTGAGAATATCCTGTCTAACATGTTCAGTAGCGGTTGCAGTATAGGCATGGATAGAAGCTCTCGGAAACATTTCTTTCAGCTTGGCGAGCTGGCGATACTCAGGTCGAAAATCATCGGCCCCAATGGCTTATACAATGCGCTTCGTCGATGGCAAATGTACGAACATTGATTTCTTGGAGCAATTGATAAAGATCTGTCTGGATTAATCGCTCTGGTGATACAAATAACAGTTTAACCAGCCCTTGTCTTATTTCTTTGACATATTCAGACCGTTGCGCCGAAGTTAGTGAACTATTGAGTTGAAGCGCTCTTATCCCGCATGATTGCAAACTATCCACCTGGTCCTTCATTAGCGAAATAAGCGGTGAGATGACCACAGTAGTATCAGTTCGTAGTACTGCCGGAGCCTGGTAACAAAGTGACTTGCCTCCACCGGTCGGTAGGACAACGAGTGAATCGCGCCCGCTCAACACGGCCTTCATGGCCGGCTCCTGAAGAGGCCTGAGCTTATCAATTCCCCAGTAATGGAGAATTACAGAGTGCAACTCTGTTAGATCTAAAGATAAAACTTCTGCAGTCAATACCAATTCCTCTGGGTGCTGCACTTATATTGGTGCTGCAACAAGAAGTATATTACTTTGCTTAAATGACAGGGGTGTGACTAACTGGAAAATAAAATCCAATTGGAGATTAAATATCAAACTATACTTGAGTAATCGGTTTCGTAAAACCCGCAATATAGAGGGTAGAAACACCATTGTTGCAGTGACAGTCCCGTGCCATAGTTGACGATGATTCGTTGACTGGCTGGGAGCACATTTCATGAACCGTAATCTGTTTAATTTAATCTCGGCAATCGCAGCCATTACTATTACACTAAGCGCATCAGAAAATGTGCAAGCAAGGGGCGGTGGCATGGGCAGCGGTTTTGGTGGCTGGGTAGGCGGTAGGAGCTGGATGGGCAGCACTGGCAGCGCAACTGGTTCATCTAGTTCAACTGGCACTCCCAATTACAGCACTATGCCTATGGGTGCGTTAGTCAGGCAGGATAACCACACTTATAATCAACAGCAATGGATTCAAAACCAGCTCAGCACCAGCACCAATCTTACATCCGCTCAACAATCGGCTCTGCAAAGTAGGCTTTCCAACTTGCAGTCCAGTCAATCCAGTATGAATAGTGCCCTGAGTACAGATTTAACCAACAAACAAGCTAGTTTGCAAAATCTCCTTAATTCAGGCAGCCTTAATTCTACACAGCAAGCTTATGTGCAAAATCGTTTAACTCAAATACAGTCACAACAAACTGCTCTCAGTTCCGGCGGTGATCCTTTTTCCAATCAGTCCATCTGGAGTCGTGGTTACAATGGTTCAACTAACGGTTCTAGCACTGTGATGATGACGACTACTAGCCCCATGATGATGACCACCAGCCCAATGATGATGACTACCAGTCCTTATGGTTATGGTAGTCCGATGATGACAACCGCTAATCCATATGGCTCCAGCTCAGGAGTAGCTTCTGCTACCAGCTCAGGTTCTGGTTCGGGGGCCAGTAGTATCCCTCAGCTTATTGGACAAGATCAAAGAACTTATGGCGAGGCACAATGGATTCAGAATCAACTTAATTCCGGTAACCTTACCACCCAGCAACAAACTTATTTGCAAAATCGGCTTACGCAACTGGTATCTCAGCAAAGCAATCTGAACAATAATCTAAGTAGCGCTTTGCAAAACAAACAAAGCTATCTGCAAAATCTTTCTAACTCCGGCAGTCTTTCCTCTACTCAGCAAAGCTATGTGCAGGGCCGTTTAACTCAAGTACAAAATCAGCAAACTGCTCTTAGCTCTGGCAACGACCCATTTTCAACTCCTGGGCTTTGGACCTATCGAGGTCCTAGCGGCAGTACAACCGTGGCTACAAGCTCAACCAGCAACTAACGAAACTTTTATCAGCTATTGTGAGCCGTCATAGTTGTCGAATGCAATACCTGCATGTTTTGATATATGATCTGTGATGGTTGAGGGACGGCTAAGGAAAAAACATGGGCAAAACGATTCTAATCACCGGCAGTTCAAGTGGTATAGGCAACGCAACAGCGCAATTGTTTGTCAAGAACAATTGGAATGTGATAGCCACAATGCGCTCGCCCGATAAGGAGAAGAAATTAGTTGCCGGAAAGAAGCTAGTTCTGATCAGGTTAGATGTATTGGATGATACCAGCATAGCTGAGGCTATTGAAAGCTCAATTGGCCGTTTCGGCAAAATAGATGTTGTAGTTAACAATGCTGGCTACGGACTAGTTGGACCTTTTGAAGCCTCGACAAAAGAACAAGTAGAACGTCAATTTGCCACGAATGTATTTGGACTGATGAATGTTACGCGTGCAATGCTACCCCATTTTCGCAAACAAAAGAGTGGCATAATTATCAATGTGGCCTCTATGGGAGGGCGCGTAACTTTTCCTTTCTATAGTATCTACCATGCTACTAAATGGGCGGTCGAGGGCTTTAGCGAATCGCTGCAGTTTGAATTAGAAGATCTTGGTATTCGCGTGAAACTGATTGAGCCAGGCACAATCAAAACGGATTTCTATGATCGCTCAAGAGACTTAATTAGCAAACCAAATCTCACAGCATATGATAATTATATGGCACAAGCTATGCCCAAAATGCAAAAGGCTGGTGAAACCGGTGCGGAGCCTGAGGTTGTTGCCAAAGTGATTTATACAGCTGCTACCGATGGCAGCAAACGACTTCGCTATCAAGCTAATTGCGAAGCTATTTTAATGGCAAGGCGCTTGTTACCGGAAGCTCTTTTTTGTCAAATTGTTCGCAATGTCTTGCAGTGAGAACAGTTTTATCAGCAATGTCTTCAACTAAAGGATATGAAGTTCAGAGCTAATGTGTTTTAGCGTATTGGTCGATTTTCAATTTCGCCTCGCTAGCATTTTGATCTACTTGTTTTTTGCAAGCTTCTGTTTGTCTATCAATATCTTTTTTTGCCAGATGAATTTTTTCGTGAATGTTCTTTTTATCTAGATCCAGAGCTTGTTTTTTCATATCAAGTTCTTTCTTTTGAGCATCTATAGACTGATCAGTTTCTTTTTGGTTTGATCGGCCTGAGTTTTTAATTCATCTGATCTTTGATCTATCAATTTTTTTTGTTCTATTTTTTGTTGATCAATATTATGCTTCTCCTCAGAAACCTGCTGAGCTTCTTGGCTACACGCGGTTAATGTAAGAATGAAGCAACTTGTGGATACGATTAAATTATCTTTTCTCATTGTTCTTTCCTTTTCCACAGATTTTTAGTGACAATGGGGTTTCTAAGCATTCACTATAAGCAAGTGAGCATTATATCAGTTGTTGAATTCATTGTCCCGTTCATATATCCTCAGCGGAAGATATACAATGATACTAGTCAGCCATGCTTGCAGAGAGCAGATGCCGATATGACAAAATTCGAAACCCGGGATTAAACCAGAGGTAATGATGCCTACAGCTAGTCCCGAAAAAAAGGCAATCACTGCCGGCCAACTAAGGGAAGCCGCTGTGGATAATCCAGACGAAAAACTATTTTTTGTGTGAAAGACTTTTGTTTTCAGCCACCATTCAGCAAGCATGATTATGGTTGGAATAGGCAGAAGAATGCAATTCAATGACACTATTGCGGTGAGTGACTCAGACATGTTGGTGAGCGCCAGTAGAGCAGCCACTATGGCACCGGCTATGGCAAAAATACCCACTGAAAAACTATGCTTTAAAGGAAAAATACTTTCCACAGCGGCAGCACAGCCAAACAAGCTGGAATCATTCGTGGAAAAATAGTCTGAGGTTATAATTAACAATCCCATTAATGTGATGCCGGCAAAACAATAATTGCTCATAAAGGCAGTCGCAGCCGCATAATCCATTGTGCCGTTATTCCTGGCAATCAACCATCCTGCCAGAGGAAAAATAATTTGTCCTATGGCAATTGATACTGTCAGTGGTATTGTCGAACGCCAGATGCCTGGCTTTGAATATCGCCAATAGTCTTGTTCATTGCCCCAAACTGCAAAGCCAATAATAAACGAAGAAATTACACTTATAGCGGACATACTGGAAGCATGAGGGTAGTGAGAAACTATGGCTGGAGGCGGGCTGTTAATGGCTTTAAAAAAAATATAAATAACCCAAATTGTTAAAACCGGACCAGCCATAAAACGAGCAAAATTAGCTATGCCTGTAAAACCAAAAAAATTATTGAATGACATAAGCAAAGCACAGATAACTGACAATAAAACCAGCGATATTTGCCAGTGAAAAAGTCCTATCAATGCCTGAGCCATTAAGACTGCGGTTAGACCATACCAGACAGTAAATAACCACAGCAAATTGAAAGTTAAAAGAAGAGCGCCCCTATCACCAAAAACTATTTTACCCAGCGCACAATATCCTAGCCCTGTGCGGGCTCCCAGTTCACATGCCGGTACTGAATAGAGAAGCAGTAATATCAAACTAAAAATGGCACAAACAATTAATTGGCTGAAACTAATTCCCTGGCGATACCATTCCAAACCAGCTAATACAGCTGGAAATGAGGTGACCATAGTCAGCCAGAGCATCCCCATTGTAAGTGTTGATCGTCGCTGTGAAAGCGGAACTGGCTCAAGCCCGTCAATTGCCACAGAATGATTACTTGATAAAATTTTGCAGTTCGCTCACACCCTTGGTTTGTATATACTTCTCTGCTTGCTTCTCAACCAATCCTTTTACCCCGGAGGCTGCCTTAGAAGAAGCTGCCGGTGCTGCAGCTGCGGTTGCAGCAGCAGCAGCAGGGGTAACAGGAGCCGGCCCAAAAATCATTGTGCCTTTATCAGTTACGGTGAGCGAATATTGTTTGCCACTGCTGACTTCCGTCATCAAGTATTGTCCGGAAGGCATGGTCGTTTTGCCTACTTCGGTGGGAGCAGTTGGCGCAGCATTTGTTGCTGTTTGTGCGTTTGCATTGTTGCTTAGTGAGATTAAGCAAAATACTGCTAAGGACATTACTTTCTTTTGCATTTGTTTCTCCTTGATTACTGAGGGTTATCTAGTTTTGTTTTGCCAAGACCGATCCCTGCTATGATCTTCCTAATGTTATATCAAATTACATGGAATGCAATTTCAACAGGACTTGGCCAGGTAAGTGGTATTGAAGAAGTGGAAGCAGAATCAACACTGGCTGCATTAAATGCAATCAGATCGCCAATAATTAGCAAGCTTTGCGAATCAGGACCATTTGCCATAATCAATATCAATTTTAAAAGCAAAGAAGGAGGCAGCATCACCGTTAATTTACAAGAGGTCTATCAAGCCATGAACAGTCTTAACGCTGAGGGTGGTTTAGTAAAATACGAAAGTCCACCCGATACATTCACAATCAAATTTGGCGATTAACGGCAGTGATTGCAGATTCGGCACCGTATTTAGTGCCAATTAAGCCTGAGTGTCAGGCAACAAACAGAGCCTCCGGCTAAGAGAAATGCATCTACAGGTACTGTAATTACTGAATAACCACGTTCTTTTAAAATATCTTTGAGACGTGCCGAACAGCGAGTAAGAACGATTGTGTTATTAATATTGACTAGATTGCAGACAAAATGAAAAGCATCCTCATCATCAATAGCAATTAATTGATCAACAGGTATTTGCTCCAGAATTGTTTTCTGTGCCTTTTTTGTAAAAGCTGATGGATAGTAAAGTATTTCGCCATGGGCAAGGGGACTGAGACTGAGATCAAGATGATAAAATCTTGGAGAAATAAGCTGCAAGCCAATCACCTGCCGACTAAAATAATTTTGCAGATAAGCAGGAGCCGTGCTGCTTGAACGTGGACCATAACCGGCCCAGAAAATTTGGCGGTGATCATCCCACAGGCAATCACCGGCACCTTCTTGAAAAATTTTTTCCGGCAGCTTATGCACTTCAGTCAGCAGCCCTTGACGTTTTAGGCGGCGAAAATATTGAGCAAAATATTTTTCTTCGCCCTGTCTTTCCGGATGCAAAAAATGAGATAAAAGGACTCGTTTATCCAGAATGACGGCGGCATTGGCAGTAAAAACCATGTCCGGCAAACCAGGCTGGTGGTCAATTAATGATATTGAAATGCCTAGAGACTGAAAAGTTTTACAAAGAGCATGCCATTGATGACCTGCCTTGCGTTTCAGTTGGGCAGCGTTATGGCGCCAGCTTTCAGGACGCATCCAGGTATTGATTTTATATGTAACGGCAAAGCTGTCTGGTGCGCACATAAGCAAGTGGGGATGCTTTTGTTGTTTTATTAAAGAGGTTGTAAGTTTAAAATCCGGCATTTATTTTTGTACCTTAAATGCTCCTTTGTGGGCTATGTTTGTGCGGCCATGGCTGAAATAATTTGTACTCCGGCGTAAAATGGGTAGAATTAATGTGTATATACTCATCTGTCCTTTAATAATCCAAAGTGTTTAAATTACGCTATAAAGCAATTATATCTATCTGCCTTCTGGCTGGTGGTTTTGTACTGTCTGGACTAAGCCAGGCATATGGTCAAAATGGCGCTCCGCCTGGCGCTGCCCCCACTTTGGGGCAAAGCGACTGGCAAACCCTTAATCCTGGGTCAAACCAGCAATATCAGCCTGCCAGCCAGCCTTTGGGCCAATCCGAATGGCAAAACCCTGGTGGCAATGCTCCCAATTATAATCAGGCACCGGGCTTAAATAGCAATCCAACTGGTAATGCTAACGCCATGGTACAGCCTCAAGCAGGAGTGGCTATGCCTGGTGTTGGGCAGAATCCCTGGCAAAATGCAAACGCCGGCATGAATCAATATCAACCCAATAATCAACCACTGGGACAATCGGGATGGCAAAACCCGGCTCCTAATGCTGGTCCTGGTCTGTCGCCGTGGCAGCAGCAAAACACTGTACAGACCAATGTCAATCAAAATCCTAATGCTCCTCAACAGAATCCTGACTATTACTATGGGCAGGTTAATCAAAATCAGCCCAATCAGCAAAATCCATATGCGTTTAATAATGGACAGTATCAAGGGCAAGCCAATTATTCAGCTCAGCCTAATAACCAGTGGTCAAGTAATCTGCCGCCGGCATCCAGCATCCCTCCTCAGCAGACCCAGACTCAAAACCCTCAAGGTGGTGGGTTAAAGAGCGCCCTGGCAGGTATTGGTAAAGCAGCTGCTCAGGCGGCCGGTATGGGAATGGGCGTAGCAGCCCCCTTGGCTGGAGCTTATATGATGAGCAAAGCAATGACACCGACTGTACCAACCTATGGAATGCCTGCTGCCATGCCTTATGGCTATGGTTATCCAGGGATGGCTATGCCAACTATGTATGCGGCTCCTAACTACGGCATGATGAATATGGCGCCCATGTATGCCTCTGCATTTAGTGGACTTTCATCCTTTATGACTCACTAACTTTATATTGTCTTTTAATTGCTTACAACATAATGTGCAATGATGCCTATGACTGGGTGATGTTTGCATGCTATAAGTGACTTGGCGTGCATGAACAGCAAAGTATTGATATGATTGAGAAATAGTTGTCTGGGAGAGGATTATATACGTGACCTTATTTAATATTCCTGTTGCTCAAGCAACAATAAGCTTTATTTTCTGGTTTGCTGTTTTTTATCTCTATCATGGTCTGGGCACAACATTAGGTTATCATCGTCTACTAACACACAAAGCCTTGAAAGTGCCAACCTGGCTGAAATATTTTATTGTCTCCGGCGGTTATTTAGGTTTGATGGGAGCGCCAATTCCCTGGGTGGGAGTGCATCGCTTGCACCATCAGAAATCAGATCTACCCGGTGATCCACATTCTCCTAAAGATGGCTTTAAACATGCTCTTTATGCATGGATGGCCGAAATGGAAAACGTGCAGAGCTCTGAAGAATTGCATGCTCAGACAGCGGATTTAATGACAGACAAAGTATTTAGATGGTTTGGTATCGAGCATGATGCTATACAAGGCAAAAAGTGTCTGGCGATTTCAATCCTCTTTCGCGTTCTAATTTACTTTGTTCTGGGACCAATCCCACTTTTGGCTAATTTAACAGCCACCTTTTTCTCTTTCTGGAGCACGCAATTTGTTAATGTGTTTTGCCATATGAAAAGCCAGGGCTATCGCAGCCATGAAACCCGTGATTTAAGTCGCAATGTCTGGTGGGTAGGCATTATGGCTTTGGGTGAAGGTTGGCATAACAATCACCATGCTGTTCCTAAATCGGCCAGACATGGATTTACCTGGTTTGAAGTGGATGTTACCTGGTATGCTATTTGGCTTTTAGAAAAACTTGGTTTGGCCGAAACAGTTATTCGTCCGCCTCAATTATTTGAATTAAGCTCGAAAGTTAATAATGAGGTTGCTCTAGAACAAGTACAGCTGGAGCCAATTACCTATACAGGCATAAAAACCTAAATACTCCGGCAGCTGACTTGTCTTAGCCTTTTAACACTATCTACCAAGGTTAAATCGGGCACTATGCCCCCCGATAGTTTGCTGGACACTGTTTGGCTAAAACCACCCAATTGTTTGAGCACCCAGGCGTCGGCACGCCGTTTTATTAATTTTTCTCGCAGCTGTTGCAGCTCGGCAACCAAGGTGCGGGTTTTTAGAGAGCCAAAACCTGAATGTAGCTTCCGTCCATGACCACAATAAAGAATACTAACTATAAAATCTGTAGAAATGGGTCCTAAGACAGCCAGAGAAAGGTTGCCTTTTTCATCTGTATTGCCAGGATTAACGGGCTGCCAAAAGTCTACCTGCAGCCAGTTGCGTTTGTTAAAACGTACCTTTAGTACCACAGGTTCGCAAATTAAGGAATTGATATTGTGATTAGTCATGTCGCGCATGCAGGCAGCACGTGCATAAGTTAAGGCAGTACCAGCTTTTGTGCAGAAGAAACTATAATGGCTTCGTCCCGGCTCGATCATGCCGCAGCGTTTAATTTCCCAGCGGCGATAACAATTAGTGCCATGATAAAGAAAAACATCCCCTGTACCGGCATCCCAATCTAAATCATCCTGCTCAGCAATAAATTGGGCTAAGTCAAGAGGTGGTTGAAAGGGATAGCTAATGTTGTCCAGAGTAGCACCGTTTGACAAGAAAATTGACTTAACTAAGCAAGGTCTTGCATCCAGTATGCCCTGATATATCCTGTTGTTAACCCGGATAATTATTATATTTATAAGCCCTGCGCTCACACTTATGTTTATCGATTCAGCGGCAACGTTCGGCACCTTGTGCCTCACGACCGCTGCGCCTACCGCTGCTCGCACGGGCGTGTCCACGTTCCACTCCGCACGGCTCCCCGCCGCGCTCCGTTTCACTAAGATTCGTACATAAATATAAACGCTTGCGATTCTATAATAATATAAGCGCGAGCCTATTCCATATATTTTTCTCGCTCAGACTGGATAGCGGTATAGGCATCATGAATGGCTGCCCTGATGCGCTGTAATCCATGATCAGAGGCAAAATGTACTCGCTGTGCCAGTTCTGCACGCCGTTCATTTAGTTTGCTGTGTTGATTGCGGATCAATTCTTCTAATGTGGCACAGTCATTGTTTACGGCTGATTCTAATTCGCCCTTGACTTGCGCTTTGAGATTATCTACTCGGGCGTATATGTTTTGACGCAGAGAGGTGACGGCAGGATCATTGTCCAGGCTATAAGTTTCAGCGAGCTTTTTACAGACGGCATCCGAGCTGGTGATTTCCTGTTCAGCTTGTTTAAGGAGGCGCAAAAGAGAGGCTGTGTCTTCCTCGAGAGAATGAGCAGCAGTGGCAAATAACCCTTCCAGCCCGGATTCCTGGTTGCGACCAATGAGATCTAGTTTAGTCAAGCATTCATCCACCAATCCCTTCAGCTGTGTTTTAGCAGAAGCGAGACTGTTTGCCAGTCCATCAAGCTGTGTCTGAGATTGACTGATCAGCTTTTCGGCAAAGGTTTCCTCCATATCCTGCATCATTGTTTCAATAAGCTGCTTATGCTCCTTCAGCCTGGGCAAGAAAAACTCTATTTGGGCAATTCTTATCTGGCGACTGAGAGCAATTTCGGTAATGCTTACCAGGTGCTTCAAATTTGTTTCGAACTCGTTTTTTGTCTTTTTTAATTTCTCTAAACTATGCTGGCAGGATATATCAATGTTTTTGCTGAGCACATCTGTATCGTTTTCCAGATTGTTAAGAACAACTATCAGCTCTTCATCGATGCGTTTCTCAAAGTTACTTAATTGATCGGAGAGATTCTCAGTGAACTTACTTGTTATTTCTTGCAATGAATGGTGAATATTGGCTAGCTTGTGGTGCAGATTATGTGATTCATCTTCAACAAGTTTTTTTAATTGAGCTTCTTGATCATTAACCATTTGCGCAAATTGAGCTTGATTTTCATTGAGTGCAGCTGTCAGAGCTTCGTGATGCTCTTTTCACTTTCCTCAATCAATTTTTGCTGTCCAGCACATTTTGTTTGAATCTGTTGGCGAGTCGTTGCGGCTTTTTCAGCAATTTCAGCTTTTAGGTTTTCAAACAGCGATTCAAATTGTTTATAAAGAGAGTCTCCATGAATGAGTAATTCTGCTTCTGTATCTTTGTCTTCCTGGGTTATTGTTGCCAGCAAAGTGGCCATGCCGCTAGTCAATTGCTGTTCCACTGCGACAGTCTTGATTGTCAACTTTTTAGCTGCTCTGGCAACCTGTGATTCAAGTTTATTCACCAGGGAGGCCATTTCACTAATAACTACTTTGGGCTCCTGGAAGTCGTCCAATTTGGCAGGCACTGCATCGTCAGCTGGAGCAACAATTGACTCATTGAAGCTGTCAATGATAGCGAAATCAGGTGGTGCAATGCTCTCAGGCTCTAGCTCTGGTAATGGCTCTAACTTCAAGTTGTCTATCTGGCTGGACAGCTGCTTTTCAGTGGGCGGATGTTCGGTAGATGGTGTTGATGATGAAAATTGAATTGATCGATCTGCTGGCGTATCAAGAAGTCCGGAAATAGCTTCGTTTATATGTTGATATACTTCCTTGGGGGTATTCAGAACTTCTATCTGTTCGCCGACGGCGGGTGCAACAGCATTGTCTTCGTCTTTCGTATCTGATATTGCAGAAACAGGCATTGCCAATTCACTTTGGGCAGGGTGAGGGAGTAAAGAAATGGAATTGTCTTGCTGTGGTTTTTTTTTGGCTAGTTCGTCGGTAAGCCGCTTAAATAGAGAGGAGTTGGCAGTAGATGTAGGTGGGTCGACAACTGGCCCCCAGCTATTCAAGATATTAAAATCATCATTGTTCTTCTCTTTATCCTCATTCTCGCCATCCTGAACAATTTCAATATCGCTGCCGGTATGTTGTTGTATAGGGACAAACTTTGCTTTCAGCTCGCTACGATTATTATTTTCTTGTCTGCCTTCGGGCGCAAAAAGTAAATAACAAATGGATCCTAAATCTACAGGTTGTTTGTTTGAATCAGTCCAATGTAAATTGACACCGCAGGCAGTTAAAATAGTCAGTAATGGTTCTTGTTCAGGGTGAGCTTCATCACTCATAAAGTCCCGGCGCGACCCTCCTGAAACATAAAGACTGGACAGGCGTTCAATTTCATTAATTGTGTTCATAGACAGCGTGGTCGCTGGTTTGGCCAAGAACAAAGCAAAATTTTCTGTGATCGAGAAGTGCTTTGCGAATCTTTTCCTCGAACAGAGTAGCTAGAAAGCGCAGCTCATAACTATTATTGGTGATGTTTAAAACCATGGGCTTGTTGCCTTCCAGGCGAACAACAATGGCTAATTCAGAGACTCGAAAACTTTCATTTTCTTCTTTTCGAGCAAATGAAGTGAGACTAAACGATGCACCAACTGGTTCAAGCAAAAATATGAGACTGCCCTGCTGAAGCCCAGTGCTAGCTTGTTGTGCCCATGTTTCTGGAGGATTGCCTGAGGAAGGATCATAACTACGCATAAAATGACGTAGATCATGTAAGCGAATATGTTGTGGGCGCCGCAGTGAATTCATATTAGTCAGCTAATTCCTTATTTTCTGTTATGTCGTCGTCTTTACGCCGGCGGTTTCGTTTTGGAGCTTGCTTGCTCTCCGGCAGTTCCGCAGCTATGAGAGATTCGGCAGCCACAGGTGATGACGCATTTAACAAAGGCAAAGTGCCTTGTGCGGAAGAACTAATTTCCTCAACAGCAGCATTGCGCGAGTTTGATAGTTCTTGCAAGAACGTTGTCACCTCATCTTCAATTTGTTTCTGAGTGGATGTGGCGCTGACATCAATCTGTTTATTGCAAGTTTCCATAGCAGTCAATATTTTTGTTTCTACTGATTTGGTCATATTAGCTAGTGCTGACTTGGCATCGGCAAGCAATACCGCAACTTTTTTTGCAAACGAATCATGGGTGGAAACTAATTCGTTTTTTATAGCAAGAAGTATTTTATTTTTATCGTCCTCAAGTGTTTGCTTTTGCCCTCTGCTAAACTGCAAACGTTTCTCCAGCCGATCTTTAAAGGCAGTATAGTCAGAATTTACGTTGCCTACTTTTTGATCACACTTAATACGCAGTTCGTTTTGTGCTTTGGTTGAAGCTGAAAGGAGATCGGTGGATAATTCTTCTGTATCTTTGAGCAAGCGATCGGTAACACCATCATGTAGTCCGCTCAATTCATCAGCAAACTCGCTGAGCCGGGCATCTACCTTCTGAAAGTGGCTATCAGTCAGGTTTGTATATTTATCGTTGATCTCTACTTCTACGTGGTTAGCATGCTTAGCTATTGTTCCAAGCAAAGATTGAATGGAGGATTCAATTTCTTCATTGGACTGGCTTGCCAATGTTTTTGCCGTTGCCAATCTATTTTGACAGCCAGCGGCAAGCGTTTGGGTTAGCGATGAAGCATGATCAGTAACAGCTTTTTCCTGTTCTCGAGCAGTGACAAAAAAAGAGCCGGAAGTTTTTTGAGACTGTTCATGTTGTTGCCAAAATGCCCGGTCGATTGTTTGCAGCAACTTGTCAGCAACAGTGTTTCCGTATGTAGTCAAGCCTGTTGTACACTGACCAGCGCTTTCGTCCAAATTAATTTTGGCTGTTTCCAGATTACTTAAATAATGCTGGCGAGCAGTGCCTGAGGCAAAATCTACGTTCTCTTGATGCGATTGTCCCAGAGCACCCAATTTTGATTTCATTTGTTCAGTGCGTGCTTGCATTTCAGCAATCAAACTAATAACGAACAGCTCATTTTGATCATTTTCCGCACGCAAAACATTTTCCAGCTTGTCCAGATTTTTATGTACCAAGTCCTTTAAATCTGTTTGCAGATTACTGAAATTATTCTGCATTGATTGGGAAGATTTTTCAGCCAGTTGCTGCATGTTCTGCGCATGTTCTTCTCTTACTTGCTTGAAGGTGTTGACAGCTTGTTCTTGCAGATCAGTAAGCGTTTTTGTGCCTGAGTCGTATATATCCTGCAATTGTTTTCTAGCCAGGGTCATTCTTTAACTCTCCATTTATACTTCAAATGGACAGACGGGCACGTTTGTAAGCCATGACTGCCAGAGCAGCTGCGTGGCCTGCATCTTTAATCTGAGGTAATTGCAAATTCAGCTGGGAAAGCTCAACACGAAAACCCCTTAATGTTCTTTCTACTTCTGTATTAATTGTTTTCAATTGCTGGTCAAGGAAATCTTTTGCAGACACATGAACAGTTTCTATGCGTTCATTACAACTGGATGCAAAACGAGCGTGTTCCAGATCAAAAAGCTCAACCTGGCGTTTAAAAGCTTTTACGATTTCTAACCCGCGTGCCTTGAGGCGGGTATTCAGTAATTCTTTTAATTCATGATTGGTTTGCGCCGGTTCGCCGGGTCGAAAAGCATTTAATCCGGAGGTAAGCCGGTGTTCCTGAGCAATTGCATCTTCAAATTGAGAGCAAAGATGTTCTAATCGCTCATGGTATTTTCTTTCCAGCCGCTTTAAAGAGAGATTAAAGAGTTTATGGCTGGAAGAAAGTTGACTATGTGCCTCGGAGGCAATTGTTTTGATTTCTTCTTTGACTTCCTGCACCTGCCGCTCAATTTTGGTTTTATGAACTTGATCAAACGAATCTCGGTCGCCGGCTAGCATTTGTTCAAAATTTTGAGAGAGTTTATTCATGTCCAGCTGCCACTGGTCCACTTCATCAATAACGCCTTTAGTTAGACTCTTTGCAGCTGATGATACTGAAACACCAGCAGCTTGGCTTTTTTCTTCCAGTTCTTCTTCGGTATTGGCGATGAATTGATCTAATTTAGCTTTAGCAGCACTGACTTGTTCAATCAGTTTCGTTTGATTTAATTTTATTTTTTCTGACAATCTGTTCTCAACGCTTTCAATAATGACTCTTATGCCTTGCTCAAATTCCTCTGTTCGTTTCAAGAGTTCCTTTTCTAATACAGTTTCTTTTTCATTAAGACCGCCTTTACCTTCTTCAATAAATTGCTGCACAGTCTTAATTTCTTTCTGCCCCAGGCTGGCAAAGCTTTCATGCTGGTTCAAAACAAGCGGTCGCAAAGTTTTGATCTGATCATCTACTAATTGAGATATCAAGTTGACTGCTTTCTGCAATGAGAGATTTAACTCTTGCCGCACATCCTTACTGGTTTGAACAATAGCATTGACTTCCATATGCTCTAATTCAGTCAGGCGCTCGGCAAGGTCTTCCTTGCGTGCCACAAGCTCTTCACTATTTTTATCTACATTTCTAAGTGTTTTGTTAGAGAACTTTGTCAATTGGCTGACAAAATTATTAATTAGCTGCTGATTAAATGCCTGTAAATGATCGTTTGAAGCCTTAACTGTTCTTTCCAGTTCATGGCTGGCTTTATCAACAGCCTCCATCATCATAAAGGCGGCTGTGCCAATCTCTTCAAAACTGCCCGTACTAGTATCAGTATCGTCTGCCATAATTATTCAACTATTGAATACTCTTAATTTAGTCAAAGTGGAAGCATTTTCGCATTAATTGATATCGAATGGATAGTTTGGTAACTATACTGTTATATTTCAAGAGGTGGTTGGCGACTGATGATTTTTGTTATTTAATCAAGCTTTGCTCTTTTTGCTGGCGGGCTTTTCTGTTCATAGCTGCCGATGCTGCTTCACCAATTGTTTCTGACAGGCTTGGATGAGGATGTATAACGCGGGCAAGATCTTCGACAAGCAGTCCCGATTCAATAGCAAGTATAGCTTCAGAAAGAAATCCGCTTGCTCGTGCCCCTGCTACTCCTAGGCCTTTTATCAGCATAGTGTCAGGATCATAAATAATTTTAGTCAGCCCATTAGGTTCTCCTAATGTCATAGCTCTGCCAGAGGAGGACCAGGGTACTTTAGCGACGCTATATTTAATACCTTTGGCTTTTGCCTGTGTCTCGGTTAAGCCACACCAGCCAACTTGCGGATCGGTATAAACAATATTTGGAATAGCCAAATTATCAAAAGCCGAGGGCAAGCCTGCTGCCACTTCTGCCGCTACATTCCCTTGATGCATAGCTCTATGAGCAAGCATAGGCGGTCCGGTAACATCGCCGATAGCCATAATTTTTTTGTCATTTGTGCGGCAACAGTCATCCACTTTTATAAAGCCGGCATTATCTATTTCTATGCTCGTGTTTTCCAGTCCAAGACCATCGGTATTTGCTTTGCGACCAACAGCAATAAGTGCATAATCAAATTTGCCAATGCACAAAAGCTGTTGTTCTTCAAGCTCGCAAGTTATGCCGTCATTAGTCACTTCCAAGGACATTACTTTACTGCTTAAAAATATGTCTTTAAAAATATTATTGAGATGATTTGCCAAAGGTTTGACCAGATCACGATCTACTCCTGGCAAAAGCCCATCAGTCATTTCCACCACGGTTACTTCGCTGCCCAAAGCTGCATATACCGATCCTAATTCAAGACCAATATAGCCACCTCCGACTATAAGCAGTCGTTTTGGCACTTCCGGTAGTTGTAATGCCGAACGCGAATCAAGTATGCGTTTGTTATTTTGATCTTGTGGGTTTTTAAAAAAGCTGGGAATTTTTATAATGTTTGAGCCGGTAGCTATAATAGCCTGCTTGAATTTTATTTGCTTTGAGTCTCCATCTGCGCAGATCACATGCAGACTGCGGTCAGTGAGAAATTTGGCTTGTCCTATGATAACTTCCACTTTATTGCTTTTGCATAGAGAGTATATGCCTTGAGACAATTTAGTGATCATTTCTTCTTTCCATGATCGCATTTTATCCAGATCAATCTTAGGTTGCCCATAATTGACGCCGAACATTGTTGCTTGTTTGGAAGAACCGATAACTTCCGCCACATGTAAGAGTGCTTTGGAGGGAATACATCCTTCGCGTAAACAAACTCCGCCTAAAATAGCTTCTTGATCAATCAGGATTGTTTTTAGTCCTAACTGCCCGGCGCGCACCGCTGCAGTATAGCCACCCGGTCCGCCGCCAATAATCACCAGATCAGTTTGTTCGGTTGTATCGCCAACTACCATTTTCTTATTAGCCTCAGATTAGATGCCCAGGTTCTTCTAAAGTTTTGACAATAAAACGGACGAAATTAGCTGCCTCTGCTCCGTCAGTGATTCTATGATCAAATGCTAATGAAAGAGGCATGATCAATCCTATTTCAATCTTACCATTATTCACAATTGGTTTTTCCTTTGCCTGCATGGTGGCTAAAATAGCTGATTCCGGATAACTAATAATAGGTGTGGCACTGGTGCCGCCAATGACACCAATATTGGTTACAGTGAATGTGCCGCCTTGCAAATCTTCTAATTCTATTTTACCATTACGTGTTTTTTCAGCAGTGTTGTTGATTTCCGCAGCTAATTCGACAACAGTTTTTTTATCTGCATCGCGAATTATAGGCACAATCAAGCCGCGATCGGTAGCAACTGCCATGCCAATGTTGTAATAATGCTTGAGTATAATTTCTTCTTTGTTTTCATCCAGACTGGCATTAAATTGGGGAAATTTTTGCAATGCCAATGCTACTGTCTTAATGATGAATGCAGTCAAAGTTAGTTTGCCTATTTTATCTTTGATAGTTGTTTCGTGTTTACGGCGCAATTTTTCCAGCTCTGTTATATTTACTTCGTCGCAATGAGTGACATGCGGAATTCTAGACCAACTTAATGCCATCAGTTGTGCAGTTTTGCGACGAACCGAGCGCATAGGTACACGTTCTATTTTTCCGAATTTTTCAAAGTCTGGCAATGTGTAAGACTGTCCAGTGCCTTTGATTTCTGCTGCCTTAGTGGTTGATGTCGATGATGCCCCGTTCTTTGCTTTTTGACTTTCAGCATAAGCAATCACATCTTCTTTAGATATTTTGCTGCCAGGACCTGTACCATGCACAAGATGAATATCGACTTTTAGTTCTCTGGCAAATTGTCTTGTTGCCGGAGTGGCAATAACTTCACTTACTGCTACAGAATCTGTTCTGCTGGTATTTTCTGGCATAGGTGTCTTTGCTTGTGCTTTTACCGGAACTTCAGCAGTCTCAGCAGCAGTCTTGCTGTCTGCATCCACTGATACCATAACTGTGCCTACGCGAACAATATCTCCTGATTTGGCATGTATTTTAAGCACTTTGCCAGCGACAGGAGATGGTATTTCCACTACTGCTTTGTCTGTTTCAACTTCAAATAACGGTGAATCCTCGGACAATATTTGTCCTTCCGTGATCTTCACACTTAAGACTTCTGCTTCGTGAATACCTTCGCCAAGATCCGGTAATTTAAAATCAAATGGCATTAATTGTGGTTCCTTTATTGCGGCATATGACGGCGCAAGCGCCTGCACTACGATTTAAGAATGGATTGGCAAGCCATAATGACTTTGCCGGCATCAGGCAAATAATATTGTTCCTTAGAAAAATACGGCATTGGTATATCATAACCGGTAACACGCTTTATTGGCGCTTCTAAATAGAGCAAAGCATTTTCACTGATTTGAGCGCTCACTTCAGCAGCTATGCCACAAGTGCGCGGACCTTCATGCACGATTACTACCCGCCCCGTTTTTTTGACTGAATTGATAATGGTATCAGTGTCAAGCGGTGTCAGACTAAGCAAATCAACTACCTCACAATTTATCTTATCCTCCTGCATTAAATCTGCTGCTTCAATAGCAGCTTGCAAGCTGGCCCCATAAGAAATAATGGTAATGTCTTTGCCTTCGCGAACAATATGCGCTTGACCAAGCGGTATTGTTTCTATTGCTTCGGGCACTTCTTCTTTAAATAAGCGATAAAGTGCTTTCGGTTCGTAATAAATGACCGGATCAGGATCGGCTACCGCGCTGTGCAATAAGGCCCTGGCGTTGCGAGGTCCGGAAGGTATAACTAATTTTAGTCCTGGTGTATGAGCATAAAGCGCCTCTCTGCTTTCGGAGTGGTGCTCAGGGGCTCTAATGCCGCCACCGCAGGGGGCGCGCATTACCATAGGTACTGTTAGTCTGCCGCGGGTGCGATTGCGAAAACGAGCAGCGTGGCCATCCAATTGATGGTAATTATAAGTATCAAAGCCGGCAAATTGAATTTCACAAATGGGACGCAGTCCATAAATTGCCATACCAATGGCCGTGCCAACAATGGCAGATTCGGCTAACGGTGTATCAATAACACGCTTTTTTCCATACTTGGTGAATAAACCTTCGGTTATGCGAAACACGCCTTCATCTTGGCCAATGTCTTCGCCAAGAATTACCACACGCTCATCCTTTGCCATGATTTCATGTAGCGCTAAATTAATTGCCTTAGCCATATTCATTTCCGGCATTAGGGACCAGTACCTCTTTTTTGTTTTAAATATTCAGCCAACTCTGCTTTTTGCTTTTGTAAAAATGGCGGTAATTCGGCATAAAGATAATCAAAAATGCGCAAGGGATCAGTCAATTCTTTCCCTTTAGCAAGACTTTCTTCTTTCTCTACAGCACGTTTAATTTCCTGGGCAATCTCAGATTCTAATTTTTCTTCTTCGGTCTGCGAAAGAATTTTTTTGTCATACAGATATTTTTTAAATCGTATTAACGGCTCTCGTTTTTGCCAAATTGCCACTTCTTCTTCGCTGCGATAACGTTTTGGATCATCTGCAGTTGTATGTGGTGTAAGACGGTAAGTAAAGGCCTCAATTAAAGTTGGTCCGCCGCCGCTTCTAGCTTTGTCGGCAGCCTCTTTTGTGGCGGCATAAACTGCCAAAATATCATTACCATCAACACGTATGCCATTTATGCCATAAGCAATTGCTCTTTGGGCAATGGTCTCTGACTTTGTCTGATGATTTATAGGTACAGATATTGCATATTGATTATTTAAGCAAATAAAAACTACCGGTGCATTCAAAACAGAGGCAAAATTCATAGCTTCATGACAATCGCCTTCTGAGGCAGCGCCATCTCCAAAAAATACCAGAACTACTTTCTTCTCATTTTTAGTCTTGATTGCCAGGGCAATACCGACAGCATGAGGTAATTGAGAAGCAATAGGTACACAAAAAGGCAGGTCATTGATTCCTGCCGGTGGGCTTGCTCCTTCTTCAAAACCGTTCCAGTAAAGCAAAAAATGTTCAGGCGGCCAGCCGCGATAGAGCATGCCGGCCATTTCACGATAATAAGGCACAAGCCAGTCGTCCTTAGTGACAGCAAAAGCTGCCCCCAGGCTAATGGCTTCATGCCCGAAAATCTGGGGAAAGGTTGATAATCTACCCTGGCGTTGCATAATCAGCATGCGTTCGTCCAGGCGCCGCGTCAGGAGCATATACTTATATAAGGTCTTTAGATTGGCAGCAGTCAAAGCCGGCTCAAGGCTGCGATCGACCTGAGCATGTTCATCAAGTATGGAGAGATACTCAATATGTTCAGGAAGCTTAATTGGTGTTCTGGGCATGGTTAAAACAATAGTCAATGGTAATGATGGCTATTGGGAATAGCGGCATAAACTTGACAGCCTATCTAATAATAGAAAGTATGTCATAAGGAGCACTTACTTAGCCACAGATTAAGGATAGAATTTGTCTGGTGTTTATTGATTTTGATATATACATTGGATTGATAGTTTGGATATAACATTCAATTTAGCCAAGCCGGAATGGCTTAAGGTGAAACTGCCTACAGGCAAGCGTTATCAAGAAATTAAAACCATTGTTGATGATAATGACTTGCACACTGTCTGCCAATCGGCAGCCTGCCCAAATCGGGGTGAATGTTGGAGTGTCGGCACAGCCACTTTTATGATTCTGGGCAATATTTGCACACGCAGCTGCGGCTTTTGTAATGTACAAACCGGCAAGCCAAGCGAGCTTGATTTAGATGAGCCAAGGCGAGTGGCGCAGGCAATAAAAAAAATGGGGCTCAATTATGCAGTAATCACTTCTGTTAATCGTGATGAATTAGCAGATGGCGGAGCCAGCGTTTGGGCTGAAACTATTCGACAAATAAAAGCAATAAATCCAACAACCAAAATTGAAATATTGATACCGGATTTTGCCGGCGACTGGTCAGCACTAAATACGGTGCTAGCTGTCGGACCTGATGTTGTTAACCATAACATTGAAACAGTACCACGTTTATATAAACAAGTTAGACCACAAGCCACATTCAAACGCAGCCTGGAATTACTAAAACGAGCAAAAGATCAAGACTTTACCACTAAATCAGGTATAATGCTCGGGTTAGGCGAATCTGAACAAGAAATGATAGAAGTAATGAAACATTGGCTAGAAGTTGGTTGCGACATTATCACTATTGGCCAATATATGCAGCCAACGAAAAATCATTTACCTGTGATCGGCTTTGTGCCGCCGGAAACTTTTACCAGATTGGCCGATATCGGTCATAGTATGGGCTTTAAAAACGTCTTTGCCGGACCACTGGTGCGCAGCAGTTACCATGCTAAAGAGCAAGCTATGATCGTATTTTAAAAAGGAAATTGCCAGAATAGTATTCTGCCAATTAGCGACGTATGCAGGCATTTTGAGAGTAGTTGCTTCAATGGTTTGTGTGGATGAATAACCATGTATTGGTGCGGCGACAGGATCGTTATGTTTCACCAATGCTTCGATCGAGAAGTGATTCATATCTTTGTTTGTGTCAACGATAGAGAGATTCTTTAAGTAATCTGGCAAACCAAATCCTAAAACTTTGGCGGCTGCTTCTTTTGCCGCCCAGATTTTCTTGAAATTAAAATTTCGTTCTTCTGGCAACCACTTGTGAATGTAATTTTGTTCTTGTTGGGACAAAACAAGTCTAGCTAAATCATCATCAGTCGGGTCAGTTGATTCAAGATCGATGCCGATTGAAGAGTAAATTGCGCTATCGGCAGCGACTGCTATCACTCGCTTGTCTTTATGAGTTAAAGAAATTAAGGGGCAGGGATAGTCGGCGTGGATTTTATTTATGTATATTTTGCCCGACTCTTGTATCCCAATTTCTATATCGCGATTAGTCAGCTCCGTGGAATTGATATTATGGAGAAGTTGTCTTACGGCTTCTTTAATTGCAATTCTGCCGGCAAGCCATTGTCGACGTTTGGATAATTGTTGGAAAGATTGAAAAATTTCTAACTCTACTGGCGATAAAATATCGTCAGCCTGTCTGCGGATCATGTCACTATCTAGAGGTAGTTTATCTTCTGGAATTTGTCGACATACCATGCCTGAGAATGACTCATTGGTGAATTGACTAAATATTTGCGGCAGAGAAATTTCTTCGCTTAGATCAGAGTCATTAATATTATGCCTGGACTTGTGAGATTGCAGAGCCGTTATCGTTTGTTGTTCCAATTGCATTAATTGCTTGCGAAAATCTTCGATAGAAGGAAAATTATTTGAGTGATGCAAAGATTGTTTGGTTTTCAAACGATCATATACTGGTGCGGTATTTATAGAGTGCTCGAAAACGGGCAACAATACGGGTGATCGGCGCGTATAAAGATAGCTGAAATCCATGTATACATCATTGACAAATAGAGCCGCTAATGTGTGGTTCAACTGAGTAATAGCAGAAAGATCGGCGCGGTTAGCTGCAATTGAAATATGAGGACTTGATTTAAGTGTCTCTGAAATAATAGGGGCAAGATTGCCTCTTGGTCCAACTTCAACAAATTTGCGTACTCCCTTTGCGTAAAGAGCTTCGATACTATTTCTGAATAATATAGGTTTGCTGAATAGTTCGGTAGATATTCTTCTAATGGCGTCAGGGTCGGATGGATATTTATCTACCAGAGAGCATGACCATGATTCAATCAAAGGTTTGTCTATTTGCAGGGCGAGTACGTCTGGATTTTGAGGTGAGACTACATCTATTACCAATGGAGTATGATACGGTATGGCAAAGGGCAAGAAATCAGCAGAGATATTATTGTCTTCAAGTGTTTTGGCGAAAGTGTTGATTGAGTCTTTGTCACCGGTGACAAGCAGTTGTTCATAGGAAAGATCAGCACTCAAATGAATTTTATTTTTGTAAGAAGCCAGGTATTTTTGAATGTCTGCCAAAGCCGCATTGATTTTGAGCGAGCGCAAATTCACCAGGCGATTAAAAGGCAACGCTTTGCTAACGCCAGTACTGAGGTGATAAAAAAGCGGAGCAGCGTTAATAATGTTTACCGACCCGCTCATGGTAATAGCGGCAAATTCACCGGTGCTGCAGCCCAATAATATATCGGGCGTAATGCCTAGATTAAGTAAAAGCTGAAAAATGGCCCATTCTGCCATAAGTACAATAATTACTGCTGAATCCATCATAGCTAGCGAGGCGGGAGATTCTGCTGTAGGTTTAGCATATTGATCTCGGCGTGGAAAAATATGTTCGCTTGGTTTTGAACGGCTACCTGCTGCTATGGCCAAATAATCGACAAAATCAAAAATTGCTCGCACTTCTGGAAAATGCAAGCACAAGTCTGTCAACATATCTGGGTACGCAGCGCCGAGTCCGGGTAATACAAAAGCTAATTTGCCTTGAGCAATTTCGTCGACCGTGACTGAATGATCGTTGCAATATATATCATCACCGACCTTGATATTTAGGCAATATTCTAATAACTTATCTAACTTGTAGTGGAGATCCTCGACAGAAGTGCTAACGAATGCAGCTCTTATAGCTAACGTCTTGCCAATTCGTCGTTTAGACCAGCTATTGATAGTGAAAGCAAGATCTTTGAGAACTGAAGATGTATTTTCAATTAAATATGTTTTTATCGCCTGCACATAATCAAAGAGCTGATGTTTATCAGAAGCACAAAAAATAAATATCTCTGATTCCCAGATCGTTGTGAGATCTTGCCTTTTGGCTTCATTTGCATCCGAAGATTCTTCTAAAAGTAAGTGAAAAAAATGTCCATCATCATCTATACAATGCACAGCTGCCCGGCGCAAATTACTTGGATCAGATTGACTCGCCGGGCTCAACATGGTCAACTGTTTATGAATCAAAGGGTAAAACCAGGGGCGAATTGCAGCGTTGACATAAAATGGCAAATTCTGCGACCCATGTTCACTCGATTGTTCTGTTGAAAGGATCTGCGGAGGTATGGTGGGAAGTAGAATCCTTTGCTGCAACGAGAGAACGGTCTCTATAAGCGGCATAACTACATGTGTAGATTGTGAATGATCATCTGCAATTGAGATTCTAAGCGAACACCGAGTTTGTTTTGAGTGGCGAAAACATTGAGCAAGACTGCTGATATGAGATTGAATGTTTACAGAGGATGGTGTTGTAATCGCTAGCAAATCAACAAAATGTCGCTGAAATTCGGTTTGACTATATATATTGTTTAGCGTTGGGTAGTGATTTTCATCTTTATTGAGTTGTTCCTCATGCAGCAAAGCAAGCACCGCGTATATACGCTCGTTTTTTTCGATTACTTCTTCTTTACGTTTGAAAACTAGTGCTGCGGCAGAATGTGTATCTATTAAAATCAGTAGAACAGCATCTACTTGTGTTGATTGTAATTCTTCAATAGCGGTATTTAGCCCTTGTCCAAGGGTTTTCGTGAAACGATGATTATTACGACAATCATTAACTATGATACTTATATGATGATTCGCATAAGAATGTTCGTCTAAATTTGCGTCAACAAGCGCCTCTTTAACTAATTGCGATAACAGCGAGTTTTCGATATTTATTGCAGCTGTATATATCTGGTTTTTATCAACCAGGCTCTGCCAAAAATTTTGAATATCCCGGAGCTGATTCTGCGCGGTAGCGATGCGGCAAGAAAGCCCCGTAATAGCTACTCGATGAATTATATTCTAGCCTCGATTGTGTTGGGAACAGTTTGACTGGCAAGCCTCTGCAACGATTTACTATCGATCCCACTCAATCTTTCTAAAAGTAAGCACAATTCTCCAGACTGCTTGTAGACAGCTAGATCACAAGTAAATTCATTAGCCGAAGGACCAGAAGAAACTAATACACAAGCAGTAAAAATTTCGCCTGGTTGACAGTCTGGTTTCATAAAGCAGGTGAACCGGCGAAAACCGGTAGGTAGGGCAATCATATTCACACGATGACGCGCCCAGATACCTGCTAATTGCAGGGCACTGTCAAACATTACCGGATCAATAGCCCAATTTTCTGATGGCGGTAGTTGCAAACAGCGCTCAGGGTTTAAACCAGACACCCGCCCCCAGATGCCATGTTCACCGGCAGCATTGATTGTTTTAATACCTAAAAAACTAGGTCCTTGGAATAACCATTTGCGGAAGATTTCATCAAGAGGAGGCAGAGTCGTTGGTGTACCTAGTTCAAGTCGAACTTGTTCTGCTTCAACCCGATTAGGTTTGGATTGATTGATTTGTGGATCAAAACTGCATGTAGCTGGTATCCCTGATGATGGCGCTGGAAGGCTGACATCTCCACCCATCACATAACTGGCTTTGTAGTTTTCAGTACGCTTGTGGGTACCGGTTATGATTGATATTTGTCCAGCCGCCCGATTGGGGACTTTTTCTTCTTCCTGCACAACTATTGATATTTTCTTCTTTAGAGAGTCAAATAAAATACCGGCCATAATCTCACAGTTTTCGAGCATTCTTAAAGGTAAATCAGGATAAGTCGAACAAACTGCTTCACACATTAATTCAATGGCATAAGCCATTGGCACAACAGGCACGCCACCAAAGGCATGGTCTTGCAGAAATACATCTACCTGTTGCGGGTCAAGTTCAAAGATATATTCATAACGATTACCGGAGCCGTTACCATTAACGAGAAGCTCAGCCTGGTGCAGTCTGGCGCCTGCGGCCTGGCGTTTGTTTTGGTCAATTAGTTCGGCTACAAACAACATTTCTGACTCGGTTTTTTGTAGACAGAGTAATTCATTTAAGAAGACATTGCAGCCTGCAGGCACACCAATCATTGACCAGCCATATTGAGCAAAAATTTCTTCCAACTCAGGCTGAGCCATGCCGCCGCGCCACGGTCCCCACATGATTGAAGCTGCTCGTCCGGACATTTTGCTCTGTGCAGCTAAGGCTAATTTATTCAAAACCTCATTTGCAGCGACATAGTCTGATTGGCCGGCATTGCCGGTACGGCTCACTACAGAAGAGAATAAGAATAGATACTGAAGCGAATCAAGCTTTAGAGAATTGAGCAAAGTCAAAGCACTGCTTACTTTGGTATCGAATACGCGACAGAAAGACTCTGTGTCTTTATCCTTAATTAGAGCATCTTCGATAATGCCGGCACTATGGATGACGGCGTCGATTTTGCCATATTCCTTATAGATATCCTCGATTAATTGAGTAAGCGCTTGGCTGTCTCTTACATCAAGATTGTGGTATACCACTTTGCCTGTAGTGGCTTCCAGCTTATTGATATTGTTTCTAATTTCTCTGTCTTTTACCAGTTTTTTATACTCAGCTTCCACATGAGGAATGCTGACTGGCTTGCCGTCTTCCCTTATTAATTCGATTATTTTTGCTTTTAGCTCGCGCGCTCCGGTTAGTGCATTATAACGAGGATCTTCTTTGCCAGGCAATTGAGAACGTCCAATTAAAATTAAAGTCGGCTTATAATGCTTAGCTAACTCAAAGGCAATTTCAGCCGTAATACCACGAGCACCGCCAGTAATAAGGATTACGGAATTTTGATTAAGATTGACTTGAGACAGATCGTGCTTGGCGGGGACATCGATAACGCTGAGCCCAAAACGCTCTCCGGACAAATAACCGGCTTCAATAGTGCTGTCATCGAAGATAGATTCACTCAAAATTTGTGAAGCAATATTCTTTAATTCGTCTTTTACTTTTCCCTCATCTATGGTGAAATCAATGGCTTTGCATATACTGGCCGGCAATTCTTTAGCAGCAACTTTAACGAGTCCCACCACAGCTGCTTGTGTTGGTGAAAAAAGTCATCGCTCATATCACCATTTACAGACTGTTCAATGCCAAATTTACCACCCATACTGGTGATGGCTACTATACGTTGTTGTTTTTCTGTTTTATTGCTTGTGTATTTAAGTAAGTGCAACAAGCTTACGGCGCTGGTTCTATTTAAGCTTGCAGACTCTTCACCAAATGATTGTAGATGGAAAAGCATGCTAAATTTGCCTAATGTGTTTTCACAGTCAGTCAGGCATGCTTGTACTTGCTCGCTATTTTCTAGATCAACATCATATGAGCCCGTATTCATCGCCTGCGTTGGCACATGCCGCAATATTACTGGTGTAAAGCCATATTGTTTTAAAGATTCACTTAAGTGCTCAGCAAGCCCTAACTTATCACCAGTAATTAATGCTACTTGACCATTTCTTTGTATTTCTCTCATCTTTGCTGTTATCTGGTCACGATCGAATGAAAGCTTGGGTAGCAAAACTGGTGCAACCAGAGCTCGCCTGATCACGCCACTTTCTTGGACTTCTGTTGTATGTTGTCCATCTTTGCCATTGCCGCCATTGAAACCAGTATGAGCTTTAGCCGAGACAAATGCACGAGCGGTGGCATCATGCTTGCCGTTGCCGCCATTGCCACCATTACCGTCGTGTTTATCTAAGTAAGACAATTGTGCTGGCTGTATTTCTACAAGTGCTGCGTCCGCATCTTGGTGTATACGCAACCAGTCAATGAGGCCTTGCAATGTTCTTGTTCCGGCAAGTTCTTCTATACCTGATTCAAGCTTTTGCTGGGTACTTTCTGGGAGCAAGCGGCGGAATTTATTTAATATCTCCACTCTTTTTATAGAATCAATTCCCAGATCGGCTTCAAGATCTAGGGCTGGATCAATCATGTCTACAGGGTAGCCTGTTCTTTCAGCTACAATTTCTATTAAGCTGTTGATCAAATACTCAGTGTCAACTTTAGCTGGTTGTTCAGTTGCTGCAGAATATACGGCTGCTTGTGTTCCAGCGGATTGCAGTTCGACAACAACTGGTGATGTTGTAAATTCAGCTGATGACGGCTGGACATTGGACTGAGTATTGCTGGAGCTAGCTCTACCGTTCTGACTTTCAAGAAAAGCGAGCATTACTCGTTGCTGAGTTTCTAAAAAGCTATTCGCCATTTCCTGCATCGTTTGTTGGAATTGCAGCATAATTTGTTCTGCAGAATTGCTACTAGAAGTGGTGACACCAATAGCGGAACCCTTAGTGGTGCTAGAGCTGCTTAATGCCGGAACAGCCTTGTTGGCAGGACTGCCTGTAAATGGTTGCATTGTTTTTAGGCTTTCTGACGATGAACGTGGTGACAAAGCAGAGGTATCCGATTCTTTTGGACGAACGCCGGCGGCATTGATCAGATGCACTAATTTTTTGCCGCCTCGTTGTAAGGATGTTTCGGGCGCATTGTGACTGTCAAAAAATGCTGTCAGGCTGTCGAGGCGATATTGATATAGTCTTTGCCAATCAATATGCACACCATTAACAGCTAATTGGGCTAAAGCATGCAGAAGATTGGTTACACCATCGCGCCCTTGCCTGTCTAAAGAAATGCAAGTTACGTCCGTGTGATCGGCAAGGATTGATTGAGCAAGATTGCTCAATACATTACCTGCTCCGACTTCAAGGAAAATGCGAGCCCCATCGTTATACATATTATTGATTTGTTTGACGAAATCTACTGGTTCAACTGTATGTGCAGCTAGTTTTGCAGCTATGTTGCTGGCAGTCTGCCGCTCATATTTTTGCCCTTGTTGGTTAGAATAAACATCGACAGCAGCAGGCAGAAATTTTATTTTCTGCAATACAGCCGCAAGTTTTTTAGCCGCCTCTTTCATGCTTTGAGTATGAAAAGCTTGTGAAACTGCAATACGGCGAGCGACTACGCCTTGATTTTCCAGTGTTTTAATTGCCTGTTCGATGTCATTGACAGTACCGGCAATGACAATTTGTTTTGGGCTGTTGTAATTAGCCAGAGTTATATTGTTTGATTTATCAGGCAAATACGCAGCTAATTCATCAGGTGAGCAGGACACAGCAGCCATAGTGCCACCTTGTCCATTACTGTCTGGTTGTTGAGCCAGTATTTCTCCTCTTTCGGCTGAAATGTCCATGAGATTTTTAAAATCATAATGGCCGGCGGCGCAAAGAGCTACATATTCTCCGTAGCTATGGCCTGCCATCATGTCCGGCTTAATGCCCAGTGCTTTGATTAAGGCAAGAGCTGCCATATCAGCTGCCCCCATGGCGGGCTGAGCTATTCTTGTGTCTGTTAAAATTTCCTTTTGGAGCAATCCTTCTTCCTTGCTAAATACTGGCATTGGGAATATATAAGCAGACAGCAATTTTTCCAGTTTGTTTTTAAGCAGTTGATCAGCTTGAGCAAAAGTTTCGCTAACTTCGGCAAATCTTACGGCCAAATCGCAGAGCATACCTGGATATTGAGAGCCCTGTCCAGGAAATAAAAAGGCGAGTTTGCCAGGTTGATAAGGTAGATTAGTATCGCTCTCCATAAAATAAATGCCACGAGGATCTTTGATTTGTCTCGCTCCAGATTGGAGTTGATCGCGAAGAGAGGCAAGCTTATTTTTGAGATCGGTCAATGAAGTAGCTACTATAGCTAGACATGCAAAAGTATGGCGGCCGTTTTTTATAGGTGATTGATGATCTGAATTTTTCAAAAACTGCCAGTGTGCCAAGGCAGCCAAAATTAATTTTTCGTGTGCAGACTTTGCTGTCAGTTTGTTCATTTTGTCTTCAAAAGAGGCAATGGAACGGAGTTATTTCGGTGGTGTTGCTGCCATTAAAAACGAATATTTCAGAAGGCATGATGGTGTCTTCTTCTTGCTTAGTCAAATAAGCGCTGGTAGGGCGATATTCTTCCAGCACGGCATGGAAATTAGTGCCACCGAAGCCAAAAGCACTGACACCGGCTCTCCTTGGTGTAGATTCTGCAGAAGGCTGCTGCCCGTTGCTGTTACTATCAGGCAATAACCAGGGACGTGTCTCGCTGTTAATATAAAATGGGCCTGTTTCGAAATGGCAGGCAGGATTGGGGGTCTTTACACCAATAGTCGGCGGCAGAACTTTATGATGAAGAGCCTTTGCTACTTTAATAAGCGAAGCTAGACCGGCAGCTGCCTTAGTGTGTCCGATCATGGTTTTTACTGAACCAATGGCACAGGAGTGTTTGCCGGCTTGATCTTGTTCAAAAACCTTTTTAATGCCTCAACCTCTGCCTTGTCCCCAGCTACTGTGCCAGTGCCATGCGCTTCTATAAGAGTTACGCTGCTGGGGCTGATTCCTGCGTCTTCATAAGCTCTGTGCATAGCTTTAATCTGTCCAGCTGGGCGTGGTGCCGTCAGACTTAAATCGCGACCATCGCTACTACCACCTATTCCACGGATAATGGCATAAATTTTGTCTCCATCGCGTTCGGCGTCACTCAAACGCTTAAGCACTAACATGGCCATGCCTTCACTAATAACAATACCGTTGGCATTGGCATCAAAAGTTTTGCAGCGTCCATCCGGCGATAAAGCATGGGTTTTGCTAAAGCTTAAATAATCACCAGGCTGATTGTGTGTGTCAGTGGCAGCAAGAAAAACCAGATCACTGTTAGCGCTGCGCAACTCAGCCATGGCTGTGTACAAAGCGGCCAATGACGAAGCGCACGCAGCATCGATTGAAAAATTAACACCGCTTAAATCAAAGCGATTGCATACGCGACCAGCTGTGACGTTGCCCAGATAGCCGGGGAAAGTGTCTTCTGTCCATTCGGGCAGCATATTTTCAAGCTCTTCTTTAACAGCCGGGCTGAGATGAGATAGTTTCCAGCCCAACATGGAGCGCAGAGAATAAAAAGCGGTAATTGGCCCATGTCCGGCATTGGCCAGAATTACCGAAGTCTTTTCTCTGGCAAATGGTTTGTTGCCATAACCAGCATCTTTTAGAGCGGCGTCAGTCACTTCAAGCAATAATAATTGCATGGGATCAATGGAAGTAAGACTGCCGGGCGGAATGCCATATTTGGTGGGATCGAATTCTATTTCTTCCAGGAATCCGCCCCATTTCGAGAAGATTTTGTCGCGCGCTAATGGATCAGCGTCGTAATAGTTGCGCCAATCCCAGTGAGAAAGGGGTACTTCTTCTATGGTGTCAACTTTATCAAGTATATTGTGCCAAAATGTGTGCAAATCTTTAGCCTTAGGAAACAGGCATGACATACCAATTATGGCTATGGCTTCACGCCCGGATTCAACTGGTGAATTTTTTGTCTTTTCTACTACTGTTGTCTTTGGCAAAGATTCAAGCAAACGTGAACTTGCCTTAGAGACATCCTCATGTAAATCTTTGATGGTTACCACAGTTTTGTGCATGCTGGCCACTTGACCAATCATATACATGCCGTGCGCCCATTGTTTGTTCTCATCAGCTGTTTTCAATTTGCTTCCGGCAGTACTATCAACCTTATTAGTGGTCTGAGTCTGATTTTCCGGTTGCATGAATTCTGCAAGCATTTGTTCTCGACTGATGGTGCCTTGATCATCTCCGTTGAGACTGCTTTCAGCATCAGCCCTGATTAAACCTTTGCTTGCTAAGCGTAAGCGCCCAAGATTTATAAACTCCAGCTCTTCGCGAATTTCTTCTTTGCTTTTACCCTTGGCTATAAGCGAACGGCGCTTACCATCAAAAATTTGTTTATAAGGTGAATTCAGGCAACGGATGGCGTGCCCTGGGCCTGTCTCTAACAAGACAGTTTCCTCGCAACCAAGCGCTGCTTCCTGGAATGTTTTTACAATAGCGCCGGAAGTCACCGCTTCTTCTGTGAAAAGATAGGCTGTTCCCATCAAGACACCAATTTTCAGTCCGCGGGCAGCTAGTGGTGCAGCAAGCGCAGCTATAGCAGCAGCTGAGCGAGCATCGTGAATGCCGCCGGCAAAAAGCACATGATAAGCAGAAACATCCTCACGCGGGCCAATATTATTGAGCAAATGCTCAATCATCGCTTCCCAGAGAACAAAACTGGAGCGCGGGCCCACATGCCCGCCGCATTCTCTGCCTTCAAACACAAAACGGCGGCAGCCCATTTCCATGAAAGAGTCCAGCAAAAGTGGTGAAGGCACATGCAAATATGTTTTTATGCCCAGCTCTTCAAGACTTTTTGCTTGATCAGGCCTGCCTCCAGCTATTAATACATAGGGCGGTTTGAATTTTTTTAGGACAGCCATTTGTTCTTGTCTTAGTTCAGCCGGAACAAAACCGAGGATACCCACTCCCCAGGGTAAGCCGGCAAGCAAGGATTGTGTTTCATTAAGGAGTGGCTCTGCCTCTGAACCGCGCATTAAAGCAAGAGCCAAAAAAGGCAAGCCGCCTGCTTTGGCTACTGCATGAGCAAACTGAGATCTATCACTGACTCGAGTCATTGCTCCCTGTACGATCGGATAAGTTGTATTGTGCGAACCGGCCATAGCAGATCCTGGCGCCAGGGGCTTAAGAGTGCGAGCAAGCGTAATGTGTTCTTCAACTGCTTGTTTGACAGCATGCAAGACACCAGCCACTGATAAATATTTTTGTGCCAGCGCTTTAGCAAAAGCAATATCTTGACCAATAGGCACTATCCAGCTAATCGGGTCATTCTCGGCATTATGCGATGCAATGTGTTCATAAACTGTACTGAGACAATTTGGCTCAGGAAATAAGAGCTCAGAGTTGGGTCTGGCATAAATGCGCAAGCCCAGTTTTTTATCGGATTGTTCATTCTCATGAAGTGATACCACATGGGATTCGGTACCGTCGAATTGCTCAATTTTTGCTTTCAAGGCTAACGGTATGGACGACTCCCTGGTAAGCCATAATTGAGAATCAAGCACTACTCCATTGGCACCGGCGGCGCAACATGCGGCAGCGGTATGCAGTCCAATGCCTCCCCATACATAAACAGGAATCTTTACTTGTTCTAAACACTCTTGCATGAGGACAAATGCAGTTTGCTCTCCGACCAATCCAGCTGCTTCGTAACCTTTAGCAATTACGCCGTCAGCTCCTAATTCCACTGCCGATTTAGCTTCAGCAGCAGAAATTACCTCAAGCAAAACCCTGACATCACAGCCGTTGCTTTTATGAAAAGTGTGAGCTTGCTTAATCAATTCTGCCAGTTTGCCATTATGCAAAGGCAAGGTATAGCGGCTCAGTGTGTCCGGAACTACAATCACGGTCAGTGAGAGGCTTTCTTTAAGGTTGCGCAAAATATCAATCATTTTTGCAAACTGTTCTGCGGCAAGGCGTATACCCAGATTGCCTGGATATTTCCTGGGAGGCAAGAACAGAGTGCGGAAAAATGTTTCTAAAGTCTCAGTGTCGGCCGTATATGCCAGATCGACAATGCCCAGATATCCGGACTGACAGGCAGCTAAGGCAATAGAAGAAAATCGGGCGTCTTTGGAAAGCGTATCCTGCACCACCGGCGGTGATGGACTTATGGCCATAATTTCAAATGAGGATGTCAAAATTCTCTGATTCCTGTTCTTGCTATGGTCCGGGATTTCACAAACGGTTATCAAGTACTAATGACTTAAGCCGGGTAACTCTGTCTATGGCTTTACGAGAGAGAATGGGTCTTGCCCAGTGCCGCCAGTTAGCCAAAGCTAAACGATGTTTTTCAAAGTATATAAGAGCTGGCTGCTCGTGCCATTGGAGAGTTTTTAACATCAACTAATACAATTTCTGTTGACTTGTTGAGATTTTCTGTACCAGCTCATCCTGTGCCGTAGATCCAATAACGACAGTCTCCTCAGGGCTTCTCAATTCGTAATCAATGCCACGCCAGCGAATGCGATTAGTTAACAAAGAATACAATGTTATCAATGGTAAAACTATATGGGCGATTGGCAAAATGGCTGCTGATTGCCACAATAAATTTTGATAAGCCTTTTTAAATTTAGCTTGCGCAGGCGAATCTTTATCAGCTTCATTGCGAAATACTTGTTGCCATAAACCATGCCCCTGGCACAAAAAAACGAACTCGACAATCAACAAGCTTAAAGCAGTCAGCAAGACAGGCAATAATTCTCTTTCCCGCCAGCTGATGATTTGTACAAGTAAAGTTAGCACTAGCAAAAGCCAGCCTACCATTATGATTGCTCTGAATATTGCCAGAAGCCAGAGCCCAGGATAATAGACTTTTGTCAAGATAAGCTGTCTATTGGTCCACTCTAAAATTTCCGGCCAGAGAGCATCGCCATGGCTGAGTACCAGGCAGCGTGGAACAAAATGAACTGAAAGTCCAAGTGTCTTGACAGCGGTAGTCATGGAGAGGTCATCATCTGCTGCCCTGTCCCATACTTTTGTTATCTGAGCTTGCTCGAAAGTCGGAGCGACGAATGGCCATGGCGCCGCCCCAGGCAAAAGCAAATCTTTTATTAGCCAATTCCCAGACTGACATTCGATTCCATAATGATCTGATTAAAGCAGGCAAACTAAATTGTGGATGGCAAATAAAAACGATAGCCTGTGCTGATACCAATATGCGTATCTTGTAAAGGGAATCAAATTGGCAAGAAAATCTTTTCTAGCGACAACATCTGAATCAACAAATACCAATACTTCTACATCAGCAGATATATACTTTAATGCCGACAGCTGGTTGGTTATTTTTTGTGCCCGCCTGTTGTCTATGCCGGCAATACCAGTTTGGCGTTAACATGAGGATTTTTGTCTATCACTTCCTGCAATATTGGGTAGGCAGGGTCGTCGCTGCCGGCCACGGTAAAAATAATTTCAAAATTGGCAGTTTCGGTTGCACCAGGTAATCCGGGCGCAATACCGTAATCTTGAGCAATTAGTTTATTGAGATTTTCTTTAAAACCAGGGTCTAATCCTTTACAGGGAAGAATTACCGCTGCTTTGGGAAAGTATTTTCCCGGTGGTTTCACAAGCTCGCCGGCAACATATTTATACATGCGACTATAGCTTTGAATTTGATACAAACAAACCAAAACTATAAAAATAATAATCAAGGTCATGATCATTGACTTGTTAAAAAGGTAGAACACCAAAACATTTTGCCAGAAGACTCTGGATGAATAAAAATCTTTCTTACCAAGACTTGCTTATAAAATCAGTGACGACATTATAGAATCAGTCAGAGTAGATACTAATTATTGGCATTAAAAGGCATTCAATGTTTCGCAATATTCTTTACAAAGGTATGTCTTCCCTGGGTAGTGGCAAGGCGAAAATATTTGATCAAGCCTCACATAATTGTCGACAGACCCAAGAGCAGCATCTGTTTAGGATTTGGCGCAGAAATGCCAATAGCAGCTATGGACAAAAACACGATTTTCATACCCTCAAAACACTGGCTGACTTCAAAAGATCTGTGCCGGTCAATACTTATGAAAATATTTTCCCTTACATGTACGCGATCGATGGAGGGAGAAAAAAATGTATTGACTGAGGAAACGCCTTTTATGTTTGCTACCACCAGCGGTACTACAGGTAGTCGTAAATATATACCGGTGACCAGATCATACATAAATGAATTTCGCCAGGCTTCCATTGTGTCAGGATTTCATTTATTCCGCAATCATCCCGGTATTACTCACGGTGTTGTACTTTCGGTCTTTTCTGCTGCTGAAGAAGCGAGAACAGCTGGCGGCATTCCGTATGGTGCAATATCAGGCAGGCTGTATCTGGATGAACCTAAACTGATGCAAAAATACATAGCTCCTATTCCTTATGAAGTATTTGTTATTAAAGATTATGAGACAAGATATTATAGCCATTCTCCGCTGTGCATTAATGTTGCCTGTTGGCTGTATATATACACTTAATCCAAGCACGATTATGCTTCTTGCCAAAAGTTTGGAAACTCATGCGGAAAGATTAATTGCAGATGTGGCGAAAGGTACAATAACAACTAATCCGAACTAGACAGCAATAACCAGAGCAGCGATCGATCCCTTTTTAAAGGCAGATCCTCAGCGAGCCCAATTTTTGCAAAAATTGCTGGAAAATGGGCAGTTTAAGCCAAATAAAATCTGGCCGGAATTAGCGGCAATATCCTGCTGGACAAAAGCAGCGGCTTCTTTCTATTTGCAAGATTTCCCTCAATATTTTGGCGATACTCCGGTATGTGATATTACATATGGTGCTAGCGAGGGGCGCGGCACGGTTTACCTTGGGCGGGCAATCACAATGTTTAGCTATTCGCTCCCATTTCTTTGAATTTGTAGAGGAATCACAAATTGAAAAGAACATCCGGAAACACTGGCAGCCTGGGAGTTAGAGACGGGCAAATGCTACTATATTTTATTCACTACTTCCGCCGGACTGTACCGCTATAACTTGAATGATGTGGTTAAAGTAGTCGGCTGGCATAATCAAACTCCGCTTCTCGAATTTTTGCATAAGGGTGGCAATATTTGTTCTTTTACTGGGGAAAAACTAACTGAGTCGCAAGTAACACAGGCTGTGCTGGCTGTAAGTAAATTGCTTGACTTGAAGGCAAATTTTTTTACCGTCATTCCTGAATTTCGTCCTGTACCTCATTATCAATTATGGATTGAATTTGATCATTATTTGCCGGAAGAGCAAAGAGAGCTGATAGCGGAAAACTTAGATCGAGCAATCAATCGCCTTAACTGCGAATACGAAACTAAGCGGCAATCTTTGCAGATTAGCGGCGCCAGAAGTAAATTTGCTTAAGCCAGGTACTTATAGAGAATCTACGCAAAAAGTTGGTTGAAGAGGGAATACCAGATGCGCAAATTAAAATCTCGCATCTGAATCCAAAATCTGAGATTACCAAAAAGCTAGTTAGCCAATTATTGGTTAAAGTCGCATCTTCGGTAACTTAGGAGTATCTTCAATAAATTCTTTATTCCGTATATAAGCAAATTAGGATTATGTACCAATCGTCGCTTACAATATGGACTGGCCACTTCACCGGAACCAAAAGGTAAAAAAAGGCGAACCAGAACCCCTGATTCTGCCAGCATTTCTAAGTGGGAACGATTGGCTGCTGTGGCAGCGGACATTGACAATTGCTTGAAATATTCACCGCTGGTTAGCATTTGTTGTAATTTAAGTCGAGGCACACCAAGCAAAAATTGAGTTTCAAATTGATCGGCAGTGACACGCAGTGGTAAGACAACGTCAGTAAAGAATTTTTGTATATAAGCTTGATCGTGGCTCGCCAGTTCAATATAAGCCCCCTTGCTGAGAAGCTCACGGCTATAGTTAATCAAAGCTTCCTTAATTGGTTCATTGGCGGTATAAGCAATTTGCGGGCTTTCTTTATATATGCCTGTAACCAGACGAACGCGGGTGCGTTCATCAAACCGTTTTATATCCTGGCTGGTTCTAAAAAGACGTGATTGCAAAACTGTGCCTAAATTACTATAGCCGGCATTGAGCAAAGCAAAATAGGCATAGAGATGAAAATCAGTCCAATTGTGATCTTCAGCTTCTAGCGTCATTTGTACACCATGCTTGAAGCCATAACTAACCGCGGAAGATATACGTTCAAGAGCTTCGTCCAAACCCTTTTGACCAGGCGGCTTTCCTGAGCCTGAAGTTACGCAAAACATGGATGGTTTAAAGGAGATTGTTGGTTGATGGCGCTTGTTTTTTACTGGTAAAGGATCATTGCTTACCAGATCAATTAAATCCTTATATGTTTGCAAATACATCTGGCACTGTTCAACCGAAGTGGATTCTTCGCCAAGTACATCCACAGTGCCTGCAAATTTATTCTTTTGCCAGATAGTCTTGGCCATTGCCAGAGCCTGCTGACCATTTGTTCCGGCAAGATACGGTGCAGCCAGGTGAAGGACAATACTCGTTGGTAGGTATTTAACGAACATCAGTCTATTAGTTTGACAAATGCAGAAAATCAACACGTCTAATGTAATTGCTAAGGGCAGCCTCCGGATCGCCGGGTAAGCGGGTAACAAAAACAGCAACTTTGTTTTTTTCTATGGGAAAAGAGAGAATTCTGCGATCATTAATAGCGGTGGTCATAATTTCAGATCGTCCAGCTGATAGATAACGCACAGAATGAACAAAAGGAGTGACAGGAGCATTTTGTTTGCAGCCGGCAAGCAACTTGGCTATGGACAATAAATCAGCTTCTTTGGCTACGGATGCAGCCGATAATGTCACGATTGCCACATCAACTTTACTGGCATTGCGCGAGCCGGCATAGGCGTCATACAGCGGAGCACGGGACTGATAATGTGCCCAGGTTAAATCATCAGTGCTATTGCCGGCAGCTGGTTGAAATTCATGAGCGCTGCCGAAAAATTTTTCAAAGGCATAAAAGTCGTCTCCGACTTGTGGCAAATATTTGGGTAATTTAGCGTTAATTTTGCTTGTTCTTTCTGATGCATCTTGCTTGGCGGAGGGCTCCGTTTTTTGATCAGATGTTTTATCGTTCTGAGCAAGCAAAAGACCCCGTTCTGCCTGGGTAATTAATTGAGCATGAGCGTCCTCATCACTCATAGTAATTCGTGTTAAGTGTGTAACAAACAAATCTTCTACCTGCGGATTATTGCTTGTCTTATCAACCAGGCGACACATCGCTTTGCATTCCATGGCAGGCCAGAGGCTACTATCAATGGGCAGTTCAAATGACTTAGGGGCGCGCATAAGAAGCGTAAAGCATTCATGATTGCGAACAGGAGTGCGTTTGTATTCTCTGGCTACAGTAACATAGCCGTCACGCAGATCAGTGAATCGTGCCTGGAAAGGAATTTCTTCACCAGTTATATCTTGCCCCTTAATATTTTCGAGCATAATAAACATAGCCGGATGATAACCGGCAGCGTCATGAGACCACCAGGCGATGCAGGCAGGTACAGAAAAAGTAGTATGCTCTTCTTGTCTTGCAGAATGACTTTGCCCAGCGCTTATGCCAGAAAAAGGACGAGTAAGAGTAGCAATCAAAAGGGAGCCGATCACTAATATTTTAAAATTGAGGTGCAATGGGTTGAATGCAAACATTATTTCCCTACCCATAACTTTTGATTACTAAAAGTTTCATAATTGTGTTTTGTGGACTGGATAAAGCGCTGACCTGTCTTCATTTTATAGGCTTGCGGAACCACATTAAGAAGTCCACGAAACTCTGTGTCTTTGGGCATAAGTCTGGGATTGTCTAAGACAGAGAAATAATAGTCGCGGCCGTTGGCAACAACACAACAACGTACATATAAAAACCAGTTTTTGGCAAAGCTGCCTTTACTGCCTTGATAAGCATCGCTGCCAATCTGGCTGGCATAATCAGCACCATCAAGCATATAGAGCTTATCCGAGAGAATTTCAGCAAACTGGAGAATATCTTCAGTATCAAATTTTGCCAAGGATTCAATGAGAGGTGTTGTTACGGCGGTGTCATTTCCTTCTTGTTGCCAATCGAGAAGATCAATCAGCTGCCAGAAATCTTCTTCGGCAAAGTGACTGGTTTTAGGAGAAACATTTTTTTCCTGGTATTGATGGTATTCAATGCCTTTGCTTATCAAATTCTCTGTATCAAGAGTATGAACTTTAGGTGGGTGCCATTTCACCTTGCATTGCGGTAGAAGTTTTTTCAACAATTGTGCTCCGTTGGGCGTTATGCGGGTATTGAATAAATATACGCGCAACAATTGCTTTAGTTTGGCCAGATTGAATAAACCAGCATCAGTAATATGGGTATTGCTTAACCCTAATTGTACTAATTGAATGAGCCCGTAAAGTGATTCAAGTCCCAGGTCATCGATTTGCGTTCCACTCAACCATATCTCGCGCAGCTGATTGAGTGGACTTAAATATACTAATCCTCCGTTAGTGACACGGCTGTAACTCAACCCTAGAGAATGTAAATTGTGCAAATGTTGGATAAAAGATAAGCCATGATCGCCAATGCTGGTGGAAGTAAGTTCAAGAGAATACAAGCCGGTAAGATGCTGAATATAAATAAGTGAACGATCGGTAACAGCTGTATGTCCAAGATCAAGAGCTTGTAAATCATCGGGGGCAAGCTCTTCCAGGGCAGCCATATGTTCCCCATCTGCTGAGATTTTCAATTTTAGCTTTGTTCCTGGAGGTACGGCAATTTCGCCGCGTGCCTCATCGAGTAATTCCCAGCGAATGGGCTGATTCTCAGGCATAGTCACCAAGCCACGCACTTGTGTCAGCAATTGCCATTCTTCCGGCTGATCAACGGGAGCACAATAAAGACTGCCTACCGCTTTCCTTTTGGAAAGGACAATATTTTTGTGGGATTATTGGTAATCATGTCTTAGATATTAGCGGTCCGCAACGATTGCATGGGAAAATAGCGCCTGACAACGATGGGCAAAAGAAAATCAACGACAGTGTTATGCTTAACATGTAAGCAAAACATTGTTCATAAATAAGTATAAGTCAAGATAGGAGATTTAGCCCTAGATATGGATGAAATAGACGCGCAAGGAAGGCAATTTTTAATAGACCGACCCCCTTTAACCAAAGGCAGACTGAGCGTTTTCCGAGAAATAGAAAATGGTAATCAAGGTAATGACCTCTGGTTTCCTCGCCTCACCATTACTATCAAGCATGCCGGTAATGATGATAGTTGTTGTTGGCGCTGGACTACGCACAGCTTGCCAATTGACCCGGAAGAGCCACCACCATATGGAGAGGATGTTCTTTTAGAAAAGCCTTTTGAATTGGAATCGCCAATAAAATCTCCGCGCGGGCTGGAAACTGTTTTTTTGCTTGAGCCAGGGGCAACCAAGCGGGGCAAAGTAAATAAATTCTCTGCTGCTCTTTACCTTTTTCCTGAGTCTTTAGAAGATCGTGGCGTGCAAATTGGTGTGATTGATTTTACCGAAGGGCTGAAAGCTACGGATGTGCCTTTGTATTTCCGTGTCAATTTCCCCTGGTAGAGGATTGACCTGGATAATGCCGCCGGTTGACTAAAAGAAAAATTGCGCCCGGTGCGAGTCGAACGCACGACCAATCGGTTAAAAGCCGAGTGCTCTACCACTGAGCTACGGGCGCAAATGCCTAGGCTGGCATAGTATCAATCAAGAAGCAGGAGTGTCAAGAAAAGGCTATGCTTTTGGGTGACAAATCGTCTCGATATTTTGTAATCAATATACTATGCCTATTGTGTGGAGCGTGGCCAGGGATAATAATTGGTCATTCCTGAGATTGGTGAGAGAAATTTGAGGCTTGATGTAAAACAAGAAGCTTTCGGCTCGTTGAGTCAATTGCTTACCAATATTGTTTCTGCCGCATTCTCGGCTACCGGTGCGCCTGGCGAACTGGGCAAAGTAGTGCTTTCCGAACGTAAAGATTTAAGTGATTATCAGTGCAACGGTGCCCTGGCTGCAGCCAGGGACTTGAAACAAAATCCGCGCCAGATAGCGCAGCGTATTATCGAAACAATAAAAAATAGCCAGGATAAAGAGATATTTTCTGCTCTGGCTGTTGATGGTCCTGGTTTTATCAATATATCTCTAGGTAATAAGTTTTTAATTAGTCAAATTAATGCTTTAGCCAACACAAAAAAAATTGCTCCTTTGCCGGAAAACGAACGCAAATACACAATAGTGGACTTTGGCGGCCCTAATATTGCCAAACCTTTGCATGTTGGACATTTACGTTCAGCACTTATAGGCGACTCTATACAAAGGTTGTGTCATTTCCTTGGACTTAAAACAGTAAGCGACATTCATTTAGGAGACTGGGGCACACCCATGGGGATGCTGATCACTGAAGTGCATCGGAAATATCCTCAATTGAAAGCTAAATATACTCAGGATGATTCAGAATATAAAAGAATCCTGAGCACTATTTCTCTTGCTATTGATGATCTGGAAACACTTTATCCTCAAGCAGCCAAACGTTGCCAGGACAATAAAGAAGATATGGCAGAAGCATTGAATGCTACTGCCGAATTGCAAAATGGTCATCCCTGCGCTAAGGCTCTCTGGCAGCGTTTTGTCAGTATATCTGTAGAAGCGCTAAAAAAAGATTTCGATCAACTTGATGTGCATTTCGATTTGTGGAATGGCGAAGCTTCTGTCCACGATCGCATTCCTAAAATTCTGGAGCAACTAAAAAAAACAGGAGCCGCCACTATTAGTGATGGTGCAATGATTATTCCTTTGAGCGATCCTAATGGCAAAGAAGAAATTCCTCCACTCATGCTAACTAAATCAGATGGGGCTTATTTGTATGGCACAACTGATGTTGCTACTCTGGACGAAAGAATGGAAATGCACTTGGAGCAAATGCTCTATGTCGTTGATAAACGGCAGAGTCTGCACTTCAAACAATTGTTTCTGTCCGGACGGCAAATCGGCATGGTGCCGCCGGACGTGATCATGGAGCATGTCGCTTTTGGCACAGTTAATGGTCCGGATCGCAAACCATTTAAAACCAGAGCCGGTGGCGTGATGAAATTAAAAGATCTCATCGAAATGGCTGCCGAAGAAGCAAGAAAAAAACTGGCGGAAATGCGGGCAGCAGCTGATTACAATGATAAAGAACGAGAAACAATTGCTAAAACAATAGGTATGGCTGCACTTAAATATGGCGATTTGATGCATGATCGCACTACTGATTATGTATTCGACCTGGAAAAATTCACGCGCTTTGAAGGGCGTACCGGTCCGTATATTCTCTATGCGGCTGTGCGTATTAAAGCGATTGTACGCAAAGCTCAAGAGCAAGGTTTTGCCATTGGGCCAATTACAAAGATGGTTGATATGGAACGAGAGTTGATGCTGGAGATGCTGCGCATGCCAGATGTGCTTTACCTGGCTTATCATAAGCGCATGCCTAATTATATTTGTGACTACGCTTATGATGTTGCCTGTGCCTTTAATCGTTTTTACTTGCAATGCCATATTCTCAGTGAAAAAGATGAAGCACTGAGGGCTTCCTGGCTTGGCTTAAGTGATCTCTGTCTTTATGAATTGGAAGCACTATTGTCGTTGCTCGGCATCAATGTCCCGGACCGAATGTAGCCTGTTTGTCACTGATTATTTAGCGTTAATCCTTTTGTCAAGTAATCCCACTAGAATATCTGGCTATGCTCTTCAATAGCTTTCAATATTTGTGGTTTCTGCCCTGTGTGCTTTTGCTTTACTGGCTAAGCCCAGCGCGTATACGCAATTTTATTCTTCTTATTGCTTGTTATGTTTTTTATATGAGCTGGAAGCCGGTTTATGGACTACTCATATTTGGACTAACTCTAGGCAATTATCTAATGGGACAGCTCATTAGTGTAAGTACCGTTCATCGTAAATTTCTACTAGTTGCTGCTATCGGTTTTAATTTGGTGACCTTAGGTTTTTTCAAATACACTTATTTTTTTCGTGATCTAGCGGCATCTCTGGGATCGCATATTGGAGCATATGTACCGGCGATCGAATGGAAAATTATTTTGCCGCTGGGCATATCATTTTTTGTTTTTGAATTTATTCATTATGTGGTTGATGTTTATCGGGGCAGTAAACCAATTAAATCATTTTGGGATTTTGCTCTCTTTGCCAGCTTTTTCCCCACCCAAATTGCTGGTCCTATTAAGCGCTATCAAGACTTCATGCCGCAAATAGCACCAGATGTAAAAAAGATCCTGACCCTGGCTATGGTTCAACAAAGTGTTTATTGGATAATTCTCGGTCTAATCAAAAAAGTTCTTTTTGCTGATAATTTAGGCATTGTTGTTCATAGTGCTTTTGAGCATCCGGAACTTTTGAGCAGTCTAGATTTATGGCTGGCAGTTTATGCTTTTGCTTTTCAAATTTATTTTGATTTTTCCGGCTACACTGATATCGCTCGCGGGTCGGCTCTTTTACTCGGCTTTAAAGTACCGCCTAACTTTAATTTACCATACTGGTCCAGCTCAATTTCTGAATTCTGGAAGCGCTGGCACATGTCTCTTTCTACCTGGTTGCGAGATTATTTATATATTCCTCTGGGTGGTAATAAAGGCAGCAGGTTTTTTACTTATCGTAATTTGATGCTAACCATGATCCTGGGGGGTATATGGCACGGTGCCGCTGTACATTTTGCTATATGGGGTTTTTATCAAGGATTGTTGTTGGTTGTGCATAAAGAATTCAAGCACTGGACAGATAAAATTTCCTGGTTTTATCGGCTAAAACAAAGCCAGGTGTTTCATGTATGTGCAATTATTTTGACTTTTCATGCTGTATGTCTGGGCTGGGTGTTTTTTAGAGCCGAAAATTTGGACAGTGCTATGTTAATTATTAAGCGGTTGCTCTTCCTTTCTCAGTGGGCAGCTCCACAAATGTATATTGCTGCCAGTCCATTTGTGTTGACAATTTTAAATGCAAAAGAATCAGTAGTATTTTTGCTTTTGCCAATTATGCTGGGGATACTTGTTTCAGGACAACTGTTATCGTCACCGGGAATACCGGCAATCTCTTTTCTGAAAAAGAGATGGATTGCCGCTGCTGCTCTTGCTATTAGCATATGCTTGCTTGTAATTTTCAGTCCGGACTATGCGCCGCAATTTATTTACTTTCAATTTTAGGATATGGAAATGCCGGATCAGGTTGAATTATTACCGAAAGCAAAGGCCCAGATGGCACTGCCGCCTGACTGGCCGCAGACCATGCAAGCTGGCTGGCAAAAAACAGAACAAACATTCAATAATTGGTTGATGTCTTCATTAGGGTTAGGGCTTATATTATTGATAGTTATAAATGTATGTCTATGCATAAGCCAGCCTTTCGCTAAAATCAATCCTGATATTTTGCCGGCTACCCATACCTGGACCTGGTGGGCAACACAAGAATATTTGCATGATCAACCAACACCGCCAGTTGTGTTGCTTGGCTCGTCTTTATTCATGCATCCTGTGTCCAGGCAAGACGCTGATTTTCTAGATCATAACTTTGATTATGTGCATCATCATTATTCTCTTTATTTGGGACAGCAGTTACAAAATCGATTTCATTTACAACAAGCGCCGCTTTGCTTCAACTTTGCTTTGCCTGGTGATGTAATATCGGATAATTATATGGTAGCGCGCAGTTTATTTTGCAAACAACATAAACCGGAACATGTAATTCTTGGCGTCAGCCTGCGTGATTTTATTGATAATGCTGTCAAATGTCCCGGGACAACACCACCGTTTCGTTATCTGCAGCGATTTACTGATATAGACGATATTGTTGATCTTGCTTTTCCACAGTTCTGGCAAAGATTTGATTATTATTTTGGCAAACTTTTTATCCCTGGGCAAAGAGATTGGATTTGCAAGCTGCGGCCAGTGAAATAACCAAAAAGATATTAGCGCCGCTGGCAACTAGATTTTGCTCTCCTTGTTTGCTTAATGAGCTTGATTATCGCAAACATGTGCCTGCTAATTTGCATTCAGAAGTTGAAGAAGGTATGGATATTATTCAACCGCATATTCCTGCCGGCTATGATGCTAACTATGCCGATTATATAAGACGCTACGGTACACATAACGGCAACCAATATTTGTCTATGTTCAATATTCAAAAACAATTTTTCACTAAATTAGTGGCACTATGCAAGCTGGAGAAGATCAAACTAATCATTCTCAACATGCCTTTGACTAAAGAAAATATGACCTTGATGCCCGCAGGTTCTTATGAGCGCTATATTAGTCTTTTAAATGTTGAAGCTAAGCAATACGGATTCCCTTTAATTGATTTGAATAAGAATCCTCAATTTATTCGCTCTGATTTTTATGACACTGCTCATATGAACAGCACCGGTGGCAAAAAATTGCTGGACATATTGGCTTCTAGCAGTGAAGTCAGGCTGTGAATATTGTAATATTGGCGGCTATGGTATATAAGGATACGGAGATCCAATGGCTAGAGCTCAAGAAAATTCTAGAAAGAAAATGAAAGCAATAATTTTGGCTGCTGGATTAGGCAAGCGTATGCACTCTAGTATGGCCAAGGTTATGCATCCGGTGCTTGGCGGTGAATGATCTGGCGCATATTACAAACGCTCAATCAATTAAGCCAGTCGCTGCAATCTGTGCCTGCTGATCTGGCGCCTGGACAAATAACCCTGGAAGAAGTTTATGTTGTTTTAGGCCATAATGCTGAGCAGGTGGAAAAAAGCATTGAACAATATCGTCAAAAATTTAAACCAACCTTGACTATATCCACGCATATACAAAAACCCCAATTGGGTACCGGGCATGCGCTGATGTCCCTGGATGCACTAGATGGTTTTCGCGGTGATGTGATTGTGCTGCCTGGTGACTGTCCATTGTTGAACAAAGAAATTTTAACTTCGCTTATTGATATTCATGTTGGCAAGAAGGCTAATCTTTCGATGCTCACTGCATTTTTAGAAGATCCTAAAGGTTATGGTCGAATTCTTCGCTCTGCTTCAAAACAGATTTTGAGCATAGTTGAAGACAAAGATGCTTCTGCCCAACAACAATTGATTAAAGAAATTAATGCTGCTGTTTATTGTTTTGATTGGCCAAGCATAACTAAAGGGATAAGTGAGCTAAAAAATAACAATAAGCAAGGCGAATATTATTTGACGGATATAGTTGGCTGGGCAGCTAGAGAAGATTATAAAATTACCAGTGCTTCTGTGAGCGACTGGCAGCAGGTGATGGGAGTTAATTCCAGAGTAGATCTTGTGCAGGCAAATAAGCTTCTAAACGAAATGGTCATTAACAGTTTGATGTTGGACCATGGCGTAACAGTAATTGATCCTGCTTCAACCTGGATAGCGCCTGAAGTTAGTATTGAGCAAGACACGGTCATTTTGCCTGGTTGCTGGTTGGTTGGTGAGATTAGCATTGGCCGCGCCTGTACTATCGGCCCGCATACATCTATTGAAGGCAAAGCAAAAATTGGCGCGCAGACAAAAATTATGCAATCACATCTTGAAGATTGCCAGGTTGGTGATAATTGCCAAATTGGCCCCTTTGCTCATTTAAGGACCGGCACAGTTTTAAGTGACGAAGTACGCGTAGGTAATTTTGTTGAATTAAAGAAGAGTTCGATTGGCTCACAATCTAATGTGTCGCATTTAAGTTATGTGGGCGACACAACTGTTGGCAAAGAAGCTAATATTGGCGCCGGCACAATTACAGCCAACTATGACCATATCACCAAAGTTAAGGCAGCGACAGTAATTGGTGATGGCGCAGCAATTGGCAGCAATGCTGTCTTAGTTGCTCCTGTAAAAGTAGGCAAGGAAAGTGTTGTGGGCGCCGGTACAGTAGTAACTAAAGATATAGAACCAGGGGCGCTGGCTATTGGCCGCGCCAAGCAAGAAAATATACCCGGCTGGACAGCCAAGCGTAAACAAAAAAGCAAACAGTGACTTATTTTTCTATTTCTGGATAAGTTGACTCTGCGGCAGCTTCGGTTTGTTGGGCCACATAACTGAGCCTTTGTCTTTCGGCGTCGGCAAAAGATGAAGACTCAATGGTGATTAATTTCACTAGAGCCAAAGGCACCAGATGTTTTGAATAGTCGCGTCCACTTCCAGTCGGTTTGTCGAAATCACCATAGGACTCTATTTCCAGATAATCATGGCCAAGCCTGAGCACGCGACCGGTGAGCGTGGTGCCGTCAGAAAAATGGAGGCGCACCCAGGAGCGATTATCGCAGAGTCTTTCCAGGTGTAATTTTAGATTCATAAATTCAAGTCCCTGATTAATTAGGTTAATTATGGGCAGGTTGATAGGCTATTTTGATTAAATGACTGCCCTTAAGTCAAGGCGTTTATACCTATATCTAAATGCTAACACTTCTAACATTATTTATTCTTCTGCTTCCAGAATACCGCAAAAATCACAGTAGTCAAGTATTGCTCTTTTCCAGCAAGTGATTAAACTTGCAGATAGCAATTACCCAAAGTAAAACTTTGGGAAAGCCCATCCGGCCTTTGTTTATGAATCCCACTATAGCCTGAAATAGACAAAAAACTATGCGTTAATTATATGCTGATCGTGCTTTCGATTGCTAATATTCAGAGATTAGATAGACAACTGCAATTTAATAAAAAAACTAGAAAGTCCAGGAAATTCATGCTCGAAAATCTTTTGCCGGCTCATTTAATTAAGCGTATAGAGGATTTACAAGGAAGAGAAGCATCGTATATAGAGGATGAGCTTTTTTCAGAAGAAGCTCTGACCAATCTGGCTTATCGTGAAGAGCTGGAGCGTGCCTTCAAACTCGATCCACTTGCTTCAGCGCCGAATTCTTAGGTTAATTTATTCCGGCTGAAAAGATGGATCATAGAGTCCATCCAGTATAGCGTGGAACCAGCGGTGCACTTTATCGATAAGCGAAGTGCCACTATATCCGCCCAGCCATGATCCCTGAGCATGTAAGAATGTGGCAATAATAATTTGCGTTAGCTCTACTGCATTAATGTCATGCCGTATTTCTTTGGCCTTTTGTCCGGCAAGAACCAACTCATAAATTAAGTGAAAAAGACGTCCTGTATCCTTGTGTTTTCCGTTTTCACCATTATTCATTCCAGGTAAAACAAAGGCATCATTTTCTCTAAACAAAAACTGATGAATACGTTGTTCAAAAAATACTTTAGTCAATTCCGGATTTTTTTCTGTCCAGGCTGCTCGTTCTAAAAGAACTTTTTCTAAAACACGAATTGGTGAAGATCCATTACTGAGTGCATCCATAGCTTTTGGAAAAGCATCAGTAAAAGAATCCTTTTTAAGAGCTATAACAACATCTTCTTTGGAGTGAAAGTGATAATAAAAGGTGCCTTTGGCAATATCGGCTTTTTTTGTAATTTCATCGATAGATGTATTTTCATATCCTTGCTCAGCAAACAAATCAGCAGCAGCAGAAAGAATCTGTGTTCTGGTCAAATCTTTTTTGGCAGCACGTCTTGACATTAGAATCCATAACGAAGTTTAAATTTAAACTGAAGTACAAAATTATTGCAGTTATAATCATGGATCTGCAATGAATACAGGTGGATATAAAAATGATATCACTTGGCATTATTCAATTCTTTAATAACCGGGAGGTTGACTTATGAGTGAACTGAAAAAGATGTTTCTTGGTGCTTCCATAATGGTTTTGGGTAGTTTTACTTTTCCGCCTTTGCCGGTATCAGCACAGGCAGAGGCACCAGAGGGTCCGCCGGAAGAAGTTGTGTTAGTAACTGAAGAAGGTTCTCCGCCTCAATCAGAAATGGATTGTTGCCAACCCTGGGCAGAAAAAATGGGATTAAGCGATGAGCAAATGGAAAAGCTGGTTTCACTCAAATCAGAATATATGGTGAAAACAGCGCCACAAAAAGCAGAACTTATGTCTGATATGAAACAAATGATGCTGCTTATGACGGCGTCTAGTCTGGATAAATCAGCGATAATGTCTCTTCATGACAAAATGAGCACTATAAAATCAGATCTTTGTACTGCTCGCGTTAATCATATGATCAGCGCTATGGAAGTGCTGACATCAAAACAAAGATCAGAGATGCACCACCACATGCTGGTTCATATGTCCAGCCCTCATCATATGCAGGGTGGTATGCATCATCACTTCTTTGGCCATCACCACGGCGGCTAATAAAAATGTCCGGGTCGATTTACATCGACTCCGATTGTCTACAATTTAAATATTCTTCTACACCGGTAGCAATTGCTCGGGCTACTTTTGATTGAAATTGAGGATCGATGAGTTGAGTAAACTCATCTGGGTTAATCATAAAACCAATTTCAAGCAATACAGAAGGCATGGCTTGTGCTCGAGCTAGAGCTAGATTCTGATAACGAGCTCCCAGATCAGGAAAGCCAGTGGCATTCTTGACTGCGTTTTTTAAACAGCGAGCCAGTTCAATAGACTGAGGATAATACCAGTAAGAAGAAGTGCCGTGCTCTTGCCATGGATCACGTCCGTCCGGCAAAGCATTATTGTGAATAGAAATAAGAAAATCAACTTGAGAGTCAGTGGCAATTTTTACTCTTTCATCAAGTGACAGATTGGTTTGAGACGTTCTGGTCATGATTACAGTTGCGCCAAGATTTTCCAGGCATGTTTTAGTTTGCATGGCTATATCTAAGTTTAATTGTGATTCTGGTAATCCCGAACAGCCGATGGAGCCGTTTTCACTGCCACCGTGGCCAGGGTCGAGACATATTTTTATGTCATTCAATCTGGTGTCACCTTCAGCTCTTGCGGCAATCGGATTTTTTTTCACATCCAGACAAAGAGTAGTCCCGTCATAAAATATTTTGTAGCCCCATTGTCTATGCCCTGGCAAATGGACTGTTATTTCATAAACATTATCTTCAGGCTGCCGCCAGGTTACATGATCTATTGCTTGTTTGTTTGGATTACCAAGCTCCGGCTCGCTGGTAATCCAGTCTGTATCTGAAGTCAGCCCATATATGCGCAATACTAAACAATTGGGATTGAGCTTTTGCTCAATTTGATAAGGTAATCTTTCAGTTAAGGGCAGACGTACTTGTTCGCCATAGTTATCGGCGACCAGGTTAATAGTTCTAGCTATTGCTTGCGGTGGACTGGTTTCATCCGTTTGTATATGAGGCTGATTAATTCTATTGTCATCGATAATCAGATCTTTTCTTTTTATCCAGACATGAAGAGCCGGCGAATAAAAACAGCGCATATTATCACCAGACCAACCGTCAATGGTCAAGCCGACATCTTCTACTAATGGTGTAGTTCTAGCTAAATCTGGTGCTAATCTTACTATTGTTGGTGCTTTGGCAGTGCGAGCATTGATGCATGTATCTACTGTTGTAACTGTACCTTTGCTTATTGCTGAAATATTTTTATTTCCACTAATGAGCGTATATTTGGGGTAAATATTGGTAAATTGATCGTTTTTGCTGACTGTGTATGTGCCTTTATAAACATCAGAATATTTTGTATTAGATGTTGTTGATGGTGTTACTTTGCCGTAGGCTACTTCTGGTGAATGGTTGCTATATTGCCCTTTATTTGGGAAAAGAGTAATTTCATGCTCACCAAATTGCACAGTGACTTTGCTTCCAGGAGTAGCATGTGCAGAAAAATGGATTAAGTCACCAGCTTGGACGCCTAAGTCAACATTAGGACTCAAATCTATCAACTTAATTTCATTAACACTAATTGATTTTGGCGGTGCCTGACGCAAAACAGTAATTTCTTCTTGAGCATTGCTAGTGTTGCTAAATGTGCTGCTGGTTTTAGTGCATGTATTGCTTGCGCTGTCATAAGTCGAGCTGTTATTATCCGAGCTGTTATTATCCGAGCTGCTTTTGTTTGTAGCGGATAGAACGAAATGATTGCTGCCAAACTGCAAAGGCACCACATGAGCAAAAAAACCTAACTTATTAACTTTAACATCCGTTCCATTACAGGTAAGCACAACATCGGGCGCGACCTGACCGACAATAAAAGTAGATGCCGCAGCAATAGTACTTCCCGATTTTGGATATACAATTTTTAGCGAAAGGGTATTATTTGTCTGATTTAAATCTTCCACCCGCGGAGAATTTTCACACCAAGCTATGTTTTGATAACTAATGCAAGAGCACAAAATCAAAATAGCAACAAACAAAGCCCGTTTAAAAATATGCAGTTGGTAAGTCATGGAAATCTAATTTCTTTGACAAAGTATGTTGTATGAGATCGCCAGGGCACACTGCCGGCCCTTTGGTCGTATGTTACTTTTACCGTTTGACCGGTTTCAAACGCAGTTTTTAAATCGTTTATCAGCTTTTCTTTATCAGGATCCCAATTATCGACCGAAAAATTCCATATATAAGTAACAGACATATTCCCTTGTGTTAAAACACCTTCTGCTTCCCAGGTTTTCCAGAATAGGCCTTTTTCACTGAGCTGGATAACTTTGACTATTCTTTCGCCATTACTATAGTGAATATTCACACCAATCAGTCCCCAAATTGGTTTTATTAGAAAAGCCAGCAGAAGACAAAGCCCTCCGATTAGTAAGGCTCTTTTGGTCTGTTGTTTCGCTTTCTTTTGACGCTCCTGCCGATTATGTTCTTTTTGTTCTTCGGTTAGCATAAATATCTAATTAAAAAAATTGGAGCGTACGAGATTCGAACTCGTGACCTCTTCAATGCCATTGAAGCGCGCTACCAACTGCGCTAACGCCCCTTGTTTGGTACTTGTTTACCTTTTATATCATATTTTTGATGGCAATATTATGTGGTCTATACTTATGACGCCGTCCTAAGCTGGCGGATCCAATCCGCCCCTACGAAGTGCAAAATGACTACAACTCGCCATCCTAATCTGTTGAGCAAGCAAAATACCTTTTTGCTAATCATTGATGTGCAAGAAAGATTTAGGGCACACATTGATGGCTTTGCCGAAATGGTCAAAAATATAATCATTCTTGTCAAGGTGGCTAATATATTGGGCTTGCCTATTATTCTTACTGAACAAAACCCACAGAAATTAGGTCCGACGGTTAAAGAAATATTGGCGGAAATTGATGTGCCAATAATTTTTGCTAAAAATTCATTTAGCTGCTGTCAAGAAGAGAGTTTTGTAAAGCACTTACAGGAATTGAAACGGAGACAAATACTGGCTGTAGGTATCGAGAGCCATGTTTGTGTAAACCAAACGGCACACGGACTGATGTCTGCAGGTTATCAAGTTCACATTGCAGTGGATGCTATTTCCAGTCGGCAGGTGAGTAATAAAAAAATTGGTATTAAGAAAATGCTTGGCTCTGGCGCCATTATCAGCTCGACAGAGTTGGCTACCCTGGAATTGCTAGAAACAGCCGAAAATCCTGAATTTAAGCAAATCCAGAGCCTGATTAAGTAATAGAGCAAGTTGATACCACATGTAGTGCGGAAGCCAAATTTTACTTAATGACTTAAGTCCGCCATATTGGTTATCATATATGCAGAACTATCTCATATTGTTGACTTCCCTCCTCTGGCAAGCCTGGCTGCCGGGGCAATAATTGAATCTCTTTTGACTTTATGGAAACTTGCAATACAGTGGTTAACACACTAAAGATTTTATTAGTTTTTGGACTGGTTTTTTGCCAGCTGATTCACCCTGCATTATGTCTGTCTAACAACAACCAAATCGCTGCTATACAAGCAGGTGCAGATAAAACATCACTGCAGCCCTTAACACAGGCTGGATCGGATGATCAAGTGCCTGATTCAGACGCCAAACATGACATAAATAAAACTTTGAACATGGAAAAACTGCGCCTGCATTCGGCCGTTCACTTATATTCATTCCAGCCGGTCAGGCTAGAAGTGCAAAATGATCAGCCGATTACTTTAGAAGATGCTCTCTCTTATGCCATTGAAAATAATCTGCCTATAAAAATCTCTCGGCAGAATATGATTTACCAGCGTTATCAATTTTGCAGCCAGTTAGCTAATGCGCTGCCTAATTTTTCAATGACATATAACATTACTCATACTCGCATTTTAAACGAGAATGTTTCCTCTCTAGCGCATGTGTTTGTGCCCAGGCTTACATACCCTGTCTTTCAAGGAGGCAGCGTTATGTATTCCATTATTGGACAATGGGCTAGAGAAAAAGGATGGAAGCAAGCTTATAAAGCGTCAATAAATGACGCGCTGCTTGATGTTTATCAGAAATACAATAATCTTATTCTCAGCCGCGTTTTGCTGCAAATCAGAGCCAAAGCGGTGGAAGTTTCACAGGAGCAGCTCAAGGTAAATGAGCAAATGGAAAAAGCAGGGACAGGCACACGCTTTGCTGTCATGCAGTCTGAGACACAATTGGCAAACGATCGGCAAGCCCTATTGCAGCAGCAAGTTGCTGTGCGCCAGGCCGCATTGGCGCTAAATTTTTCTTTGAATTATCCTATGGCAGTCAATTTGATACCGGTGGAAGAAACCATTAGTGAGCAACCGCTTTTCCGAGTAAATGCCGGTATCGACGAACTTGTGAACGTGGCATTGAGATTAAGACCGGATCTGCGCGAATATGAATTGTTTCGTTTTGCGGCAGCGCGCAACGTGCAAGTGGCAGCAGCTCCCCTTTATCCGACAATCGCCTTTTTTACTCAATATTCATTCACAGACACTATAAACTCACCGGCGGCTTCTGCTGCCGGTACCAATGGCGCTGGTGTTTTCGGCGGATTGTTTAAAACCAATCAAGAAGGATTTGGTTTAGTCTGGAATCTGAATGGATGCGGGCTGGTCAACATGGCGAATATAGTGGCTGCCCAGGCCCTTTCTCGCCAGTCTTCCGTTCAAGCTAATCAGGCATTGCAAACAGCATTTCAACAAGTGCGAACAAGCTATTTAAGTTGGCGGGTGGCGCGTGAACAAATAGATAATGCTGCTTACGGAGTAGATTCATCAGCTGAGGAATTACGTTTGGCTGGACTGCGCCTGGGAACTGGAGTAGGGACCAATCTTGAATTGATCCAAGCGCAGCGTGATTATATAACCGCTCTTACTACACAAGCCCAGGCAATACTCGGCTCCAATCTTGCTCAGGCGCAGTTATTACATGACACAGGCATCATTTCTGTGGACACTATTCTTCATGGCTATCAAGGTAATGTGAACTGAGAAATGCTGGTCAAATACCGCTCATTCAGTGGACTGGTAATTATTTGTTATCTGGTTGTGGGTAATTGTTCTCCTGCTGACGCCAGTATGATTGGCGATTCCGGCAATCTGCCTGTAGATAGCAACAATTTACCAATGGCATTGACCGCACCTATAACATTAAGCGGTGGAATAGATCCGGAGAAAGCAACTGCCAGTCATGAAGCCAATAAAATATTAGATCTTGATCCGCTTTATTTAAGCTCGAAGATCGAGACAAAATCATCCAAATATTTGGTTGGTGAAGCGCGATACGATCAATCCATCACATTGGCCGATGCGCTGAGTTATGTGCTTAAGCACGGACTGGCTCTTAAAATTTCAGCTGAAAGCTATAGGTATCAACACTGGCTGACAATTTCAAACGCCGCCTCGGCATTTCCCAGCTTTTTTATGGCCTACAATCTCAGTCGAGCCAATATTTTTAACAAGGGTACGACAAGCATCGCGCGTACATTTATCACCGGACTTACTTATCCTGTTTTTCAAGGCGGCGGTATAGTTTATTCAATACTCGGCCAACACTATAGGGAAAAAGGCTGGCTGTATGCTTATAAAGCAACATTGAGTGATGTTTTTCTTGACGTATATCAGAAATACACAAACCTTTTGCTCAATCGTGTTTTATTGCAAATCAGGGCTAAGACAGTGGAGGTGGATCTTGAGCAGCTGGCTGTAAATAATGCTCAATTAAAATCTGGAATAGGCACGCGCTTTGCGGTAATGCAATCGCAGGCACAATTGGCTGTCGACAAACAGGCTTTGCTTCAGCAGGAAGTGACTGTGCGTCAGGCCGCATTAGCTCTTAATCTGTCTATGAATTTTCCTATGTCAGTTAATTTAGTGCCGGTTGAAGAAACGCTTGCAGAAGCACCGCTTTTTAACGAACATGTCGAGGTTAGCCGACTTATAAACGATGCTATGAAATTTAACCCATCATTGCGGCAGTATGAAATGTTTTGGCTGACAGCGAAACGCACCATGCAATTGGCAGCGGCATCTCTTTATCCAACCGTCTCTTTTTTCACTCTTTACCAACAAAATGACACACAAGTTAATCCCCCAGTTAACACAGCGGATGTTGGTGGTATAGCTACATCGGCGATTACTTCTGTGCTGGATTCATCTTTTGCCGGGCGTGTGAGCAATAATGCTCTGGGGCAATTGCAAAGTTTTAGCCCCACTGGTGGTACCACGTCTACCCAGGGTGCTAATACCGGACCCTCAGCTATGCCGGCAGCGTCCGGCGGCACACCTATTGCCACTATTCAATCAGGCTCATTAGTCTCGTCTGGCGCTGTTGCTCCGTCGATTTTTGGCGGCGGCTCAGGTCCAGGTAATGCGAATTCTAATGGCAGCTTTCAGGCGCCAGCTGGTATTTTTCCAGGTCGTTTTCGCAGCTTTCAAGCTGGTTTTGGGTTGAGCTGGACTATTCCCAGTTTTGGATTAACCAGTGTAGCTAATATTTATACTGCACATACATTGGCACGACAAGCGATGATGCAATGCAATCAGGAACTCAGCCAAGTTCTGCAAACTGTGCGCGGCGATTATTTATCTATGCTCAACGCCAGAGCGGTTATAGATACCGCTGCTTATGCGGTTGCCTCATCAAGAGAAGCATGGCGATTGGCTAGAGTGCGTTTACGGTCTGGCGTGGGCACTAATTTGGAGGAAATACAAGCGCAGCGTGATTATGTCACGGCTCTTACCAATCAAGCACAAGCAATCGTCAACTCAAATATTGCCCAAGCACAGCTTTTGCATGACATGGGTATGATTTCAGTAACCACTTTGACTAGCGGCTATACTCCGGGAGTATTTGTTGATCCTTCTAAGAATGGACCATTGAAGCCATAAATCGATCGGGCATGCACGGGCGAGTATGAATCCTCGCCCCTACGAATTCGTCAATAAGGCACTGTCAGGTTTATCGAAAAGAGTATTAACCGGGATCTGCAATTTCACACCAGCAAAATTATCCTTGGTTTGAAAATAAAGTATTCCGCTTGTTTTATCATGCGGCCAAAGAATGCGTTTGCCAAAACGTGAAGCTTCAACAATGCGGCGACGTTCATCAGGGCCATATCTTTTGCTTATTGGTTTTTTCATAGTAATGAAGTCTTTAACTGTTGGCACCGCACCTACCGTTAGCCCACCCAGCGAAGTGTCTACAAGCAACCGGCAAATTTTAGCTATGGCGCTATTGTTGGGCAATACACTTTTTTGTACTACTTTAATTGAAGCAGCGGTATAAGTATGCCCGCCAACTAGAGCTTTAGCGTCCTGACCATCGATGAGCAGGGGTCGGCTGCTGTCATTAGTAACAGTAATCACTATTCCCCGCAGCCCATCTAGTATGACGTCGCTGCGTCCAAGAGTCAGTGTTAGACTTGTGCCGACAAAATCTTGCAGCGGTTTGGGAGGCTGCTTGCCTTTGTCAGGGCTAACCAGAAGCAAATCTCGAGTCATCATAGCGTCTGCACCCGGCGCATTAGAAACACCCGTGTTGGTGTTGTCGCTTTGATTGCCGGCACCAGATGATGGCGCTGGGGAGACGGCGTTTTTATCACCCAGGTTTCGTAAAGGCGCTACTATAGGCATTGTATCGCCGACTTCTTGGCTGCCCAATGCGGATTGTCCAAGTGTAAGCGTAAACAGAATATAGAGAGTAGATAATAAATACTGTCTCATGTGATAAATTTTCAACTCTGAGTCATATTAGCATGGATGGCGTTATGAAATTGGTGAGAAATTTTCTCGTATCTACAATTTTAAGTGCACTCTGCTGCCATTTTTTTGCAACGGCGCTAGCGCCAGTAATCGCCGTCAGTTAACACCAGGTATTCAAAATAAACAAGGAGTTGTTTATCCACAATTCCGCAGTTCTTCCGGCGTCATTCACTGGTTGCCAGAACAAATGCCTCTTAAAGTGTACGTGTCTCATGGGCAGACTATGGAAAATATTATTGATCCAACTATAGGAGCGCCGGCGTTCAATGTTGATAATCTTGGGGCATGGCCGGATCTAACTGCTCAAGTAATAGAAAATTCTCAGCAATTATCGCAGCTGCCCATTGCTGATGGGTATGTGCCGGAACATTATCAGGCAGCGCTGGCCGGCATAAGCAGCTGGAAAATATTTGAAAAAGAGGGGCTTTTTTCATTTGTATTTACAGATGATCCAACTGATGCTGATATATATGTTTTCTGGGTGAATCATTTTGTCGATAAACTAGGTATGGGCATACTTGCTAATGATTATCGCGGTTATACCGCCAAACGCAGCTTCTGGTATCTTGATATTCAAGCTGGCAAACAACCTCAATTTAAGCCAGTAATTTCATTGCTGCGTACCACCACTCAGCAAAATGAGCCCATGGCGTTGGCGCGCATGCAAGCTTCCGCTGCGCATGAATTTGGTCATGCTCTGGGGATCGAAGGGCATAGCAGCAATCCTGGCGATCTTATGAGCCTCTATTATGGCAGCGGCACCATTTCGCAAAATGATGCTGCCACCATACGTTATCTTTATCATCTGACACCAAATTTAGTGCCTTAGCTCTTATAATGCTAGCAGAGATCGTAGCCTCGGTTATTATTCACCATTTGCTAATTCTTCAGCTATGTCCTGAGTTTTATTATAATAATTGCCGCTTGTATTGCTCCAGCTCCCATTACCATAACGAAAACCAGAACCACCCCCACCACCAATACCCAAAAGACTTATCGGTAAAAGCGGTAGTCCTCCACCAGTTATCCGATTGCTTTCTTCAGCAGATAATTCTTGAATAATAGCTTCTGTTAGTAATTTTTCCATAGTAAATATCCTCTCAATGAAAGCCCTTGATTTTCTTCTGTTTAATTAGTATCGGTTCCGCCCCCAGCCAGAATTATTCCCGCCCCTGCTACTCCCAATCCTCCTCCTACTATAAAGGATGCTACTAAAACCGGTATATCGCCCCCAATTATGCAGGCGGCTTCTTCTGAAGACAGTTCTTCAACAATTGCCAGATTTTCTAAATTCTTTTCCATAGTAAATAACCTCCCCAAGGTAAATAGATCTGTACGAATAAAGTACATTTTGGTACATGGTAAGAGTACCCAAAAGTGTTGTCAAGTTAAACTAATATCTACACTTAGATCAAAGCAGGAACCAAAACGCACACAGAGTTGGGCTCTTCATGGCTGGGTCGCAAATGTGTGTCAATCGCAGTGGAACAATTTAAGCTATGGATTTGGGCAGGCAATTTTTCTTCTGAACCTATCAGTTATCAGACTTTCCAGTCGTTTAATCTTCCCTGAGTCGAGGAATATTGAAGCGGGTGTTGGCATAGTTTTGTCCGGGAAATTTAAAGTACGTGGACGCTAAAAATAAACAAGATCTATCGACAAAAATCTACTTTCAAAAACTTGGACGTACGGAATCCGATCCGGATAGGCTAGGACCACGGCGGGCGGCTGCCATAATTGAATGTTATGAGCTGCCGGTCTATATATATCGTCTGACCATTCTTATCATGACTGCAATGGTAATTCTCAGTATTCTTTGGGCGGCATTGACCAAAGTTGATGTCATTGCTGAAGCGCCTGGAGCAATAATCCCCAGCGGTCATGTGAAACCTATTCAGCCGGCACTGGATGGAATTTTAGAGAAAGTACTTGTAGTTGAAGGAGAACAAGTTAAGAAAGGACAACTTTTAGTTGTGCTGGCTTCCACATCATATCCCGACACGTCCTCACTTTTAGAACAACTCACGCATTTATCTGCGGAGAGAACAGATCGACTCGATTCATTAAAGAGTCGAGTCAGTGAACTTAATTCGAAGAAATCTGAATTGGTTACACAATGCCAGGAAAAACAGAGTGAATTAGCCAGTTCGCGACTGGAATTAGAAAAAGCGCAATCAATTTTATTAAAGACTGAGCGGCAAGCCAAAGCATATCAGGCTGTTTACGAAGCAGGCGGATATTCAATGGTTGATTATCTGCAAGCAGAAAAGACCTTTGAGCAAGAAGAACGTGATGTGATTAAAGCAAAAGCCAACACAACTAATCTTGCCAGTGAAATCGAGGTGTTGAAATCCCAATTGGCGCAGCTTGAGTCGCAGATCACTGATGAGGTTTTGGAAAGACAAGCGCAAATAAAAAATGTTTCGTTTCAAATGGAAAGTGTGCGCATGAAACTGCGCGAAACTGATTCGCATTTTAGTTCGAAAGCGGACTCCATAGATTCAGCGCCATCACAATATTCTCATGATCAATCGGAAATAAAAGCACCGGTTGATGGTACAGTAACGGACATCAAAACACTGGGACATGGGCAAGTTGTGAGTAAAGGAGAACAATTAATGGTCATTGTGCCGGCAAATTGTCCTCTGATTGTAGAGGCGAAATTACCCAACAAAGACATTGGCTTTGTATGCAAAGGACAGACAGCACGCTTGAAATTGGCCGCTTTTCCATATCAAGATTACGGTGTTTTGGCCGGCACCGTCACTGAAATTGAAAAATATCCACAAGAAGACGAGAAGCACAACTCGTCCTATAAAGTGACTATTATTCCTGAACGGGATTGGATTATGGCCAATGGTAAAAAGATTTATTTTAGCAGTGGTGCGGCTCTTACTGCGGAAATTGTTATACGCAGGAAAAGTGTTTTAAACTTAATTCTAGAGCCTATCAAAAAGACTGCGGACATACACTGGGTAGGTTAGCTAAATCGTGAAAACTCAAGACGACAAAACATTCTTATCTATAACACCTGGCCTGCGTTCTTTTTTGGGACAATATCCACTTATCCGTCAGCATAGCGCCATGGATTGCGGTCCAACTTGTATAGCCATGATATCGCAGTTTCACAACCGTCCGTGCAATTTGAATTTGATTCGTGAAATGGCAGAAACTAGCCGATATGGTACCAGTCTTTTATCACTGGCTAAGACGGCTGAAAAGCTAAGCTATCTTGCCCGTGGAGTAAGAGCAAATTACGAAGGGCTCATGAAATTGAAATTGCCGGTGATATGTCATTGGGAAAATAATCACTTTGTTGTGCTTTATAAAATCGATGCTAAGCATGCCATTATTGGTGATCCGGCTCGTGATGTATTGCGCTTAGAACGGTCTGAATTCGAGGCTGGGTATTCAGGAACGGCTCTTGAATTGACTCCGGCCAAAAAACTGGAACAACAATTTAAGCCCCAATCTCCTTTCTCGCTGCTCATTCCACTTGCTCAACCGCATAAAGCCATCTTGCGCGATATCTTTATCGCCTCTTTTGTCTATCAAGTTCTGCAGCTTTTAATTCCGCTGTTTACGCAGATAATTGTAGACAAAGTAATTGTTCATCAAAGTGTTTCCATGCTCAACGCTATGCTCTTGGGGATGTTGTTGCTGACAGTCTTTGAAACAATTATTTCATACCTGCGCGGCTTCTTGTTGGCGTTCCTGTCTATGAAAGTCGATCAGACATTATTTATTGAATTCTATCGGCATTTGCTCAGTCTTCCACTTAAATTTTTTGAACAAAGAACAATAGGAGATGTTCTGACACGCTTTGGAGAGAATGAAAAAATCCGCAACTTCATAGCTAATTCCGCCATTACGGTAACACTAGATGTATTGATGTCTCTGGTTTATTTAATTTGCATCTTTCTCTACAATGCCACATTTGGATTATGGACTTGCCTTTATCTTTTATGTTTTGCTGCTATAGTTGTCCTTTATACACCGATTTTGAGGCGATTGAGTCGCCAGGCTTTCGATAAAAATGTCGCCAGCAGTTCGTTTTTAGTCGAGTCCGTCCGTGCGATTGAAAAAGTAAAGTCTTCAGCCGTTGAGCGCCAAACACGATGGCATTGGGAAGAGTTATTTGCTGACTCTCTTCATGTTAAATTTCGCGAATTAATTGCCAGAAACATCGCCTTTGTTGCCACAAGATTTGTGCAAATGGGCGGCCAAGTTTCACTTTTGTGGTATGGGGCTAATTTAGCCATGAAGGGATTACTGACAGTGGGGCAACTGATGTCGCTCAATATGATGGTTGGCATGGCTACGCAGCCATTGATGAGACTAATCGACGTCTGGAATCAGTTTCAAGAAGTGCGCATATCTCTGGAAAGAGTAGGAGATGTACTTGAGGCTCAAGCAGAAGAACCCGATCCCACTAAAAAGACAGCGCTCAAGCGACTGGAAGGACATATCAAATTCGAATCCGTAACATTCACATACTCCCGCATAGCGCCAACGAAAGCGCTTATCGATGTTACCTTTGAGGCAATGCCTGGACAAATGATTGGTATTGTTGGCAGAAGTGGTTGTGGTAAAACAACGCTAATGAGGCTTTTGTTAGGACTCTACGAACCAAATGAAGGGAGGATATTAATGGATAATCAGGATATCGCCCACCTATCTCTAGAAGATCTGCGCAAACAAATTGGAGTTGTTTCTCAAGAAGAATATTTCTTTCGAGGGACAATTAGAGAAAACCTGTGCTTATACGATCAAAGAGGCCGGAACGGAAAACCTAATAGAAGCTGCTCGGACAGCGGGAATTGAAGAATTTATTAGAAGCCTGCCCCATGGTTTCGAGACGACTGTCAATGAAGGCGCTTTCGATCTTTCAGGAGGTCAACGTCAGCGTTTGGCAATTGCCAGAGCTCTGGTGCACAATCCCAAGCTCCTGATATTTGACGAAGCAACGAGCAGCCTTGACAGCGAGTCAGAGCAGCACATTCAAGCAAGTATGTCCAACCTGCGAGAAGGACGCACTATGTTTGTGGTAGCCCATCGGCTTTCTTCAGTGCGAGATGCAGATCTGATATTGGTAATGGATTGCGGTCAAATCGTTGAACGCGGGACACATAAATCACTTATGTCTGAGCGTGGATTGTATTATTCTCTTGCCAGCAGGCAATTTGCTGATTAAATGTCGGCAGCAGAGAGCATCATCATGGTGTTGTAGCCGGTGCCTGCAAGGTACGGTTATCGTATTACAGGGTGCAGGTTGACGAGATTTTCGCTTTGAGTAGATCCGTTTTGTGAGGCTATATCAGGGGCTATAAGAGTCATAACCAACCAACGTGCAGGAAAGCCGATCCCTATTGCCGCTAGAGAAAAAAGAAAATCATAGGGCAAAGCATACCAGCTAAGATTACGTGCCTCTTCAAACAGCCATGCTGACCAGTAAAGCTGTGTTCCACTAGCATTGTATACAGTACTGGATAAACAAATGCCTAGCATGTATAAAAGACCTATGCCATGAATGCATAATATACCGGCAAATAAAGAAAGCAATTGTTTGTTACTGGTGCGTTTGCCCTGGCTTATATAGCCAACGCAGGCGCTAGCCACGACCATGCCGAGCAAATAACCAAATCCTGGCTGCAGATAATAATCCATGCCATTACTTGAAGTCAGTGGATAAATTTTTATCAATGGGCCCAGAAAAGCAAGCAATATATACAATCCAGAGGCAATCAATGCCAGCGGCCAACCCAGTACATAACCAAGAAAAATAGCCGCCGGTGCTTGCGGGACATAAAGTGAATAACGTAAGTTGGCTACTTCTTTAGCGTCTTCTGTTATTACAGAGGCCAGGCTATGAGGAAACTGAAGTTGTAATTTTGTTTGCCATTCTTGTGGTAGATGGTAATACAGTTTATGCAATTCTCGTGTCAGATATCTTTGCCAGTTATGAGCGGTGGCAGTGGGCAAATTAAAGGCAGTGAAAGCAGAGAGAAACAAGAATTCTACGCCAAGCAAGATCAAAATAAGCTGGGCAACATAAGACTTATGCTTTAAACGCCGGCTAATATTATTTTTTTTGTGTTTAAGAAAAACTGGCAAAGCTAAATTTGTCCCTCAAGTTTTTGTAGTGCAGCTGTTCTTTCGTCGAGCAATTGCTTGAATTGTTGCGTTTCTATATTTTCACTCCAGAGAATAAGAGCGCTTTCTAAATTGTCTTGATAATAGTGTGGACGAACACCTAAACTTTTGAAACCATATTTGGCATATAGTTTTTGAGCAGCCTCGTTAGAGGCGCGTACTTCCAGGGTAAGCCAGCGAGCGCCTTGAGCTCTAGCCTCAAGGATATTATTAATCAACAGGCGCTCGCCTATATATCGTCGCTGATTATCCGGATGTACGGCCAATGTAGTGATATGTGCTTCCTGTCCAATAAGCCAGAAGCCTGAATAACCAAGCACCTGCATGGATAATGACTCAACAGCAACAAAATAAATGCCGGCTGTGCCATTCAATTCATTTATAAATACCTGTCTGGACCAATGATTGGGGCCAAAGGTAAGTGGTTCAATTGCCATGACTGAGTCCAGGTGCTCAAGCCTGAATGGGTGGATGGTAACTTGTCCTAAAGAACCAGCTTGTTTAACGGTAATTGTTTTTTGTTCAGTAGCGGGCATGTTTAATTCACCGGTGCCGACAATGACTTAACTGTAACAGAAGGGCTGTGCACATAAAGCGGTTTTACCTGCTGGTAAGGAAATTGAGTCAGCAAAAAGGTAGGGTCGGCAGCCTTCTCTGAAAAGGACTGTAATCTTTTTATTGCTAGATGAGTTTGAGTAACAGCTGGATTAGTCAACTCGGGCAATACCTGGTAGGGGTGGATTGCATCTGATTTTTCTATATATATATGTTCAAAATCTTGAAGCTGAGTAGATAATTGATCTTCTGAGAGAGGATAAGTGTCCATTTGCCATGATGTATTACCAGTAGCATTGGTAATACGAGCACAAAAATATTGTTTTTTGCCGGCTGTAAGAATCATGGCTACAGGAAACTCCTCTAATTGTTCTTTAAAAGCGTAGCATTCAAAACGATTGATGCCAAGTAGAGGTAAATTAAGAGCCTGACATAATGTTCTGGCAGTGACTACAGCCACACGTATGCCGGTGAAGCTGCCTGGCCCGGTGCCAACCACAATTGCCTGGAGGTCTTGCCTGTGCCAGCCGGCTTTATGCAATACATCAATTACAGTCGACATGATTGATGAACCGGCAAATTGCCTATCCTGCGCATCGCAAATTAGTATTTGTTCAGCCAGGATATTGGTACCATTGCTGAGGCAAACATATACTTCCTGCTTGCCTATGTCAAAAGATAAAATGCGCATGCCGGTGTGCCGATCATTTTGCCTGTTCAGGCAGTGAATCTGTTTGGTTATGCTCGTGGGTGCCGGAGTCATGACCATTAAGATCTGTCTGGTTGTGTGGTTCATCTGACGTTTCTTCTTGAGGCGGCATAAACATTGGCTGGGCTCTGAATACCATGCTAATGGCGTCTTTTTGTATACTGCGCAAAAGCTGGTTAAACATATCAAAGGCTTCGCGTTTATATTCTTGCAAAGGATCCCTCTGCCCGTAGCCGCGCAAATGAATACCTTCCCGCAATAAGTCTATGTTATGCAAATAGTCAACCCATTTACTGTCAATGGTTTGCAATAAGATCTGCCGTTCTAATTCGCGCATGACTTCAGTGCCCAGATGTTCCTCTCTGACTTTGTAAGCCAGAAGAACATCATCCAGAAGTTTTTGCCGCAAATCATCAAAAGACAATCCGGCTAATTCTTCAGCTTTTAATTCAGCAAGCATAGGAATATCGCTGGATAATGTTTGTAAAACTTCCGGCAGCCCGGCTTCCTGCCAGACTTCTGGTGGCACAGCCGGATCAATATGGCTGCCTAGAATAATATCCAAATGCTCTTCGAGCATGCCTTCCATACTTTCTTTGAGGTCGGCACGCTCAAGTATACGCCGACGTTCTCTATATATTACTTCTCTTTGTGTGCTTAAAACATCATCGTATTGCAAAACACCTTTGCGCATATCAAAGTGATGCGCTTCTACTTTCTTCTGTGCGCCTTCAATTGATTTGCTGACCATATTATGCTCGATGGGTATTTCTTCATCAGCGCGCAGGAATTCCATTAAGCCAGGCAATTTTGTCGCCACCAAAAATGCGCATCAAGCTATCTTGCAAGGAAAGAAAAAATCGGGTTGTGCCAGGGTCTCCTTGACGGCCTGCCCGCCCTCGCAGCTGATTGTCTATGCGACGTGCTTCATGGCGCTCGGTGCCAATAATATGCAATCCGCCTAATTGCACAACCTCTTCATGCTCTCGGTCGGTTTCAGACTTCATCCATTTTGTGTATCTCTTTAAGCGTGGCTTCAAATTCTTCTTCAGAAAGAGATTTTTCTTTTGCCAATTTTTCTCGGGCTAAATATTCCGGGTTGCCACCCAATAAAATATCCGTACCGCGCCCAGCCATATTGGTGGCAATAGTAACTGCTCCTTTACGTCCGGCCTGAGCAACAATCATTGCTTCTTTTTCATGATGCTTGGCGTTGAGGACATGGTGAGGAACACCTTTGCGAATGGCGCCGACTACTTTGACTGTGCCGAGAATTGAATAGCAGCGCTCAATAAGTTCGTCATGGCCTTTAGGAAATTGGTTTTCGACATCGTTTGCATATTTCTTCAAACTTTGCAGCATCAATTAATCCAGGACGCTCAAAGCTCTTTTTAAAGCATCAATGGAATGTCCATGCAAATTGTGCTTTTTTATATACTCTACGCAGTTTGCTTATCTTTTGCATTAGATATTCATTCATCTTTTGCGGCTTGCTCAGCAAATCAGCGACAATTTCTGATTTTTCAATACTGGTTGTGCCTACCAGTACCGGACGACCTAATGCATGCATTTCAGCAATTTCTTCTACTACCGAATAAAATTTTTGATTTTCAGTTTTGTAAATAACATCGGCAGAGTCTTCGCGGATACTGGTTTTATTGGTGGGAATAGAGACAACATCTAAGTTGTAGATTTTGGCGAATTCAGGTGCTTCTGTCATCGCTGTTCCTGTCATGCCGGCAAGCTTTGGGATAAAGCCTGAATAAATTTTGATAAGTGATAGAGGCATAGGTAAGTGTTTCTTCTTGAATGGGCACGCCTTCCTTGGCTTCAATAGCTTGATGCAGCCCATCGCTCCAGCGCCTGCCAACCATCATGCGTCCGGTAAACTCATCAACAATACAAACTTCTGGTTTGCCTTCTTCATCTTGCCGGACTATATAATCGGTGTCTCGTTTGTATAGTTCTTTGGCCCGCACGGCTTGGACCAGATGGTGATGGAAATTATAATGAACATCAAAAAGATCTTTGACACCGAGCATTTTTTCGGCATTGATAATGCCTCGCTCAGTAATCAACACATTGCGTGTTTTTTCATCCACCCAGTAATCACAATCTTCATCATCTTTGTCTTTGCCTTTGTGCAGGTGAGGAGCCAATTGGGACATGCGCTGATAAATTTCTATAAATGACTCAGAAGGAAATCCGGAAATAATCAGAGGCGTGCGCGCTTCATCAATGAGTATATTGTCTACTTCATCAACAATGGCATAATAATATGGGCGCTGCGCTAACTGGCTCAGAGAAGTACGCATATTATCGCGCAAGTAATCAAAGCCAAATTCGTGATTGGTACCATAGGCAATATCAGCCCGATAGGCAGCATTTTTTTCTTCATCAGGTTGTTGTGAATATATAAGACCAACACTTAAGCCCGAGAAACTTGTAAATGTGCCCCATCCACTCAGCATCACGCTTAGCCAAATAATCGTTAACTGTGACAATATGCACGCCTCGTCCAGTTAATGCGTTCAAATATGCCGGCAGTGTAGCAACCAGGGTTTTTCCTTCACCAGTGCGCATTTCAGCAATTTTATTAAAGTGCAATGCCGCTCCGCCAAGTAATTGCACATCAAAGTGCCTCATATTTAAAGTGCGTTTGGCTGCTTCTCTTACTACTGCAAAAGCTTCAGGAAGCATGCCTTCCAGCACATCAGCTAATACTTTATCTTTTTGGGTGCGAAATTGCCCGGGCATTTTCTGGGCATCATCAGGGATGAGTTTGATGTCTTCAATGTCTTTCAGCGCATTATCAATCTGCTCCTTGAATTGCCCTGTTTTGGACTTCAAGTCTTCGTCACTGAGGGCCTGCATTTGTGGTTCCAGAGCATTGGCAGCAGCAACATAATGCTCTAAAGCTTTGACGCGCTTCTCGTTAGTGTCGCCAAAGAGGACTTTCAGCCAGCCCCTTGTGCGCTCTTCCCATGACATTATCTGTTTGCCTCGCTATACTTCATAATCATATCGTGTTGCATATCAGAACACATTTTAGCATGTACAATATTGACATCTGCGATAATCAACATGATATGAAAACCCCCAACCCATCTTCTCAATCTAAAGAATTTATTTCGCTTTCCGGACTGAATTTACCGGAGATTGAGCTATTCGTTCAAAAACTCGGACTGCCAGCATATCGCAGCCGGCAAATTCACACCTGGATTTATGACAAATATGCTAACACTTTTGATGAGATGACAGACTTACCGGCAGCTATAAGGGAATCTCTCAATAATCAGGCAAAGGTCACTTTGCTTGAGATGAAGCATTTACAAAAAAGCAAAGATGGCACAAGAAAATATCTCTTTGCTCTGGCAGACGGGCAAATGGTTGAGTCTGTGCTCATGAGCTTTGCTGATCGTAAAAATATTACTGCTTGTATTTCCAGCCAGGTAGGTTGTGCAGTAGGCTGTACATTTTGTGCCACCGGATATCTTGGTTTTAAACGCAATCTTACCAGTCAGGAAATGGTTGATCAGATTATGGCTATGCAGCGTGAATCAGGTTTGCGCATAGGCAATATTGTTTTTATGGGACAAGGAGAACCTTTGCTCAATTGCGAAGAAGTAATCAAAGCTATCCATACGATAATTGATTCAGTCAAAATTGGTGGCAGGCATATTACTGTTTCTACATCTGGTATTGTGCCAGGGATTAAGCGATCTAGCTAAGGAAGATTTACCGATTACGTTGGCTTTATCATTCCATGCTCCGGATCCAGCCACACGCGAAAAAATTGTACCGATTACCAAAAAATATCCGCTTAGCCAATTAATACCGGCCGTGCGCGAATATGAAAGGCAGACTAAACGTCGTATCACTATAGAATATGTAATGCTCGCTGGCGTCACTGACAGTGTGGAGCAGGCCAAAGGTTTGGCAGACCTGGTGCGAGGTTTGCATTGCAATGTCAATTTGATACCATTCAATCCCATTGAAGACGATAGCGGCAATATTTTATATGAACGGCCTACACGTATAGCCCAAGAACGCTTCAAGAAAATAGTAGAACGCAGCGGCAGAACTGTCACTATCCGTCTGGAGCGCGGAACCGATATCGATGCCGCCTGCGGCCAGCTCCATAATCGGGTGCTCTCCACGTGAATCGCTATTGGTGCTGCTGTGCTTGCGATGAAACGGCTGGGTATAAAGAACCTGTAGGGGCGAAATTTATGAGCCCGCATTCTATATTATCGGCATAAAACTTCTTTGTAGGCTTTTTCATCAAAGCCGACTAATAGCGTCTTACCAACCCGCAATGTCGGCGCACGCATGTTTCCTGTTGGTCCCATCAACAAACCTGCTAGCGTTTCATTATCGGGCTTATCTTTTTTCATATCGAGATGTACAACTTTAGTGCCTTTGGCAACATAAAGTTTGTCAGCTGCATGCGCCATTTTTATAGCATCTTTTACGCTCATACGATTTTTGCGGGCATCAACAATTGTTTTTGGTTCTCCCAGCTTATGCTTTTTAAGAAAATCTTGTGTCCTGGCACAAGTTCTACAACCATTGCGATGATATGACCAGTCTAGATTTGCCATGTATTAGCTCCTATAAATTGGAAAGAACATAAGTAGTATTAGGCTGTGTGTCGGCAAAAGCCCGTCCATAGCTATCGGCACTTTCTATGGCATAACCAATAACCTTATCCTCTCCAGCAGGAACAATAGCGTTGTAGAAAATCTTGCCGGCCATGCGCGAACCGCCTAAATCAGCCGGGGGCAGCTGCCGGGCTTGTTTAACATCAGTTACCTTGCCTAATAGAGGAGCTTCGGCTTGATGGGTAAAGGGATTCTCAGGATAGTTGCCGCCGCTTGGGTTTTGCCGGTCGGCATTGCCACCAGGGAAATAGCTTTTAAAACCAACGTCATCCGGTTGAGAAGGATAATCGCCGTCGTTATTAGTGGCGTATGCTTCCACAGCCATCTGTACGATCTTCATATTTTCTTTTACAGTTGCCAGACGGTTTTGATTTTCAAAGTCAACAAAGCGCGGGAATATAACAGCCGCCAAAATGCAGGCAATGACAATGAGTACGAAAATCTCAATGATCGTAAATCCAGAAGCTTTATCAGCCAGCCGAGGGCTCTTAATCACACTGTCACTAATGCTTTTTCTTGCGGATTTTCTTGAGTATTGGCCCGATGACGATCGTGAGTTACCTTACGTGGACGGCGCAAATGCTCCATAAAACGCTTATGGGCCAGACCATCAATTGAAATTTGTGGGGTTTTATCAGGCACTGAGACAACGAATTCTCCAACCTTGCTGGTAGTGGGCTTATGTCCATATTTGCCCAGCATGTAGAGATAACCGCCGCGAGTTGCGTATACATAATGAATCATGAATCCTAACCCTGCCTCTCTAAACTGTGGAACGGGCTCAGTAAACCTCGCCCCTACGTAAATCTACTACAATAAGTGCGAATAAGACAAATTTCCCGGACCAAAAGGCAGTATTGTCTCAACAATTTGTTAAAGAATGAGCTATCGGTGACGAACAAGGCGCCTGTTTGTTAGTCTTTTTGGCTCGGAATTGACTATACGGATGAGATCGTTGCCGGCCAAAATCGTAACTCCACTCTCAATATCGCCAACGGAGGCGTAGATCACTTCACCGGTATTATTCAAATCTTCACGAACCTGGTCAGCATCTTCCGGATTAGCTTTTTCAGCAATGACGCGAGTGTCCTTACGTTGAGGCTGTTCACGCCCGGCAGTTTTTACCAGTACCCAGTTATAGCCTCGCTCTCTGAGATAATGAGCCAGCCGATAAGCAAGACCAGGATCGCAACTGGTATTAATCACTACTAATTTGATGGTATGCCGCTCGGCGCCAATAAAAGAGGAGCCCAGCATTTTGGCTACCATTTTCTGGGTATCAGAATGACTGACAGCCCAATCACCAGTGCCTGAGAACTGTCCGGGCAGCATAGCCATGTGTTGATTGTTTTTAGGCACAGCCCGCACAAAACTTACCACACCGATTAGATGCGAGATGTCCATGTCTGTGTCTATATATTTTTGAGCGATGGCTATTAATTTGGGTATATGCAGCCAGGTATCAGGACGCTTAGCTCGTTCCAGAAGTGCATGTATAAATAGCTGTTGCCGCTGCACGCGGCCTATATCGCCTAATTCATCATGACGGTAGCGAACAAATCCCATGGCTTGATTGCCGGTTAAAGTGTGGAAGCCGGGTGTTAAATCAATTAGCAATTTGGCGGTCCAGTCCATATAATGCATTGGTTTAGGAATTTCGACGGTAATGCCACCAAGTTCATTAATGAGTTCAACCAGGCCATGGACGTTGAGAATGACGTAATGGTCGATAGGCAATCCAAGCATGGAACTGACTGTGCGTATAGCCATCTGCGGTCCGCCATAAGCATTGGCGGCATTGATTTTTTGGACCCCATAACCAGGAATAGTTGCTAGAGTGTCTCGAGGAATGGAAAGAACATCAAGACTGTTGCGATAAGGATCAAGACGCCCTACCATAATAGTGTCAGATCGCCCGTTGAAGGCGTCTTTGTTTGCCTGCTTAATGCGTCCTTCTGAATAAACGACATCTGTACCCAAAAATAAAATATTTTCAGGCTGCCGCACGCCGCCAAAACGTAAAAAAGGCGGTAGTAGCGAGGGGCGAAATAGCAGAGCAATCAGATAGCCAAGCAGGCAACCGCAAACAGCGCAGACGGTAAAAACTGAGTACCAGTTGGTTGGGCGCAAATAAAGGTCTTCCTTTGATAAAGGCAGGGAAATTCTAAGCTATTATACTGTCTGGCGAATTTAGTTGAACTTATGACTTAATTATGACGCATAGACTTTTGGCAATCAATTTTGGCGGCATTGGCGATGAGATTCTTTTCTTGCCGGTATTGGAAAGCATAAGAGCAGCCTTTCCCAGCTGGCACATTAACCTGCTGCTTGAGCCTAGATCAAAAGCAATAAAAGAGATTACCGATTTAATTGATGAGGTCAAGCTCTTCGACATCAAAAAACGGCCGCTAATGCCTGGCGATTATTTGCAGCTATGGCATATTTTAGCCAATGGCAATTATCAGACTGTTATTTCTTCGGGCAGTTCACCTTTAGTCTCTTGCCTTTTATTTGCTTCCGGCATTAAGCAACGCATAGGCTATGATTCTGGTGCTCTCAGCCGATTTTTGCTAACAACAGCTGTGCAATTAAATAAAAACCAGTATGCAGGCAATATGTATCATGATCTTGTTGGCGGCCTTGGGCTGGAGTGTAAGCAGGTAATACCTAAAATAAAGGTTAAGCAAAGCTCCCGGGGACAGCAAGGCAAAGCAAAAATCATTATTCATCCTGGCACAAGTAAGCTTGCTTTGCAAAAAGGAATTATCAAAACCTGGTCGGCGGCAAACTGGGCCAATCTGATTGGACAATTATTGGGCAGAGCAGATTTAGAGGTGATTTTAGCCGGCGGCCCGGATGACGAGGCTACTATTGAAGAAATCAATCAGGCTCTGAAACAGAAACGCCTCCAACCTGAGCAGAATTGTTTGATATCAGCCTATGGGCAAACTAAAAGTCTGGCTGATTTAGCTGCTCTTATTGCAAGCGCTGATCTTCTTATATGTGTTGACTCGGCACCAATGCATATAGCAGTGGCATTGAATAAGCCGCTTCTGGCTATTTTTGGTCCTACCAATCCAGCTCATCTTTTGCCGCCGGTAGCCCATTTTAAATTCCTGAAAAATCCTAGTTCTGATGAAGTTCTGTCAACGGCTGTGGATTTATTGCAGCAAAAGACAGCCCGGTGATGCTTTCCGGTAGGCAGCTTGATGCCAGTTCACCGTCCTGGCCTACAACCTGCGGCACTGTTTCGACAATTTTGCTATCAAATTGCTGTCCGGCATGTTTGCGCAGCTCGTTCATGGCTCTTTCATGTCCGATCGCTTTGCGATAAGGACGATCGCTGGTCATGGCGTCATAAGCATCAGCAACTAATATAATGCGTGCGCCAAGCGGTATATTGTCTCCGGCCAGATGATCAGGATAGCCGCTGCCATCAACAAATTCGTGGTGGTGCAATACGTATTCGCGTATTCGGCTAAACCCCTGCAATTCGCCGATAATCTGGGCACTCTTAAGAGGATGACTGGACATGATTGACTGTTCTTCATTGTTCAATCTTTCCGGCTTCCAGAGGATGGATTCCGGCACACCGATTTTGCCAATGTCATGCATAATGCCGGCCAGTTCAATATCCCTTAATTGATCAGCCGGTAAAGCCAGGGCCTTGCCTAAACCTAAAGCATAGCGGCTAACTCGCAAGCTGTGCCCGGAAGTATAATCACATTTGGCGTCCAGCGCGTCTGCCAGGGCCCGGATAGTGCCCATGGAAAATTCTTCCAATTGAGCCATGGCTGCACGCAATTCGGCAAGCAGCAATTCATTCTTTTCTTTTAACTCATATGCTTCTAATGCTCTGCGCACCGTTAGTTTCAATTCGTCAGCGTCCCAGGGCTTGGGAATATATTTATAGATGTTGCTTGAATTAATGGCAGCAATTAAGGCTTGCACGTCGGTATAACCGGTAAGCAGCATTTTTATAGCTTGCGGACGCCATGCCAGTGATTGTTCAAGCAATTCCACGCCAGTCATACCAGGCATGCGCTGATCAGTGATGATCAGGCTGATATTTTGTTCTTTTAAAATTGCCAACCCCTGAGCGCCATCGAGAGCGGAAAAAACCATATACTCATCACCTAAAACACGTTGAAGCAAGCGCACATTGGCGGCTTCATCATCAACTACTAGGATTTTGTGTTCTTTCATTGTTTCTATTAGGCTCGGGCGGATAAAGCGGGTGGAGTTATATATATTTTGGACTCAGTGGCGCCCTGTTCTGGGTCGACACAGTCGACCCCCTACAGCGAAGAAAGGATGCTTTGCGGCCACTGCACCCCGCCCTTACGATTATGCTAGGAAAATCTGGTTTTGCCTACTAACATTATGCCGATCTTACCTGAGCCGGTATTGTTACTTTAAACACTGTGCCGCCGGCAGCAGCCGTCTCAAACCAGATTTTGCCCTGATGGCGTTCAATAATGCCATGGCAAATAGACAGACCCAGCCCAGTGCCCTGTCCGACAGGTTTAGTGGTAAAAAAGGGCTCAAAGATTTTGTCTTGCATTTCCTGTTTGATCCCTGGCCCGTTATCTTCAACGCAGACCATAATTTGGTTGTCTTGCAGCTCAGTTTTTACTTTTACTTGTGGTGATTGAACCGACTCTACAGCTTGAGCAGCATTGGCAAGCAGATTCATCCAGACTTGATTGAGCTGTCCAGGGTAGCAAGAAACTGGCGGTAGATTTGACAATTCAAGATCGACAGGAATTTTATCCTTGCCGTAATATTGACTAAGAATTTTGACAGTGGACTGTATGCCCTCGTTAATATGAGCTTCTTGCAATTCCGGCTCATCAAGCCGGCCAAAACGGCGCAGATTTTTAATTAGCTGATGCACGCGACCCACGCCATCGTCTATATCAGCAATAATATTATCGAGATCGGTAATAAGAAAATCGTACTTGAGTTTTGCCTTAAGGGCTTGCATTTCTTTTATATCTTCTTCAGGGAGTTTGTCACAAGCAGCAATTAGCTTTTTCATATCTGTGAAATAAGTTTTTAAATAAGGCAGATTGCCATGCACAAAATTAATAGGATTGTTTAGTTCATGAGCAATACCGGCCACAAGACGACCCAGCGAAGCCATTTTTTCTTGATGAACTAGCTGAGATGTTAACCGCTCATTGTCTTCGAGTTGCAAACGTAATTTACTTGCTACTGACTGAGCCACGCCGGCCATATAACTACAAAAGCCGCCCCAGATGAAAGCAACGCTGGCTAAAATAATGCAGCGCAGCAGGATACGGCGCCATAGATAATTGACATAGACTACGGAGAGGTCGCTGAATAATCCGCGAGAGTATGAAGCATCAAGCAGCAAAGTGAGAGACTGGCGATTTTCGACAATAAGCAGTCCCACATAAGAAAGAGAAACAGCCAGACTGGTAATATAAATGCCTCTTCTGGTGAAAACATAGCTTGAAAAAAGAATAGGTAATAAATAAAGGACATATAGATCCGATTCTATACCTCTGGTGACATGTACCAGGGCAGTGAGGACGCTTATATCGGCAGCCAGCAAAACTGAATTTAAAACTCCAAGTTTGGCTTGAGCGGTAAGCTTGGTGGCAATTCGATTCCTTCTTAGAGCAGGCAAAATCAAAAACAACGAAACAGCTGCATAGGCAAACACTATGCCAATAATTGTTGCCACCAGCAAAGGTTGAGGCTCGTTTTGAGAAAATACACTTACTACTATGGCAAGAAGCAGGCCGACGCCGGCAAATGCCAGACGGAATTTGAGCAATTGCTCAGTTTTAAGTAAAATTTCCGGCTCGTCCATGTTGCTACTAATTTCTACATATGATTTGCTATTTCGTTTAAGTATATATTGACGTTCATTTTATGTGCTTTGGCCAGGACTGTGAGAGTTTCACTTCCGGGTCGAGCTCCCTCATTCTCAATTCGACGCAACTGCCTGTCTGAGATGCCTGGAATATCTGTTTTGTCAAGTTTATGTTGTCGGCGCACAGCAGCAATTGCCCGCCCAAGATTTTTGTTGTGGACGATCTTGTTCAAATCACATTTCTTACGCCAGTTCTCATCGGTAGCATACCGAATAGCATCAATATCGAGATGTACATCGGTAGTACCCCAATGAATGTAACTGCCGCTATCACTAATATCGAATTGGGCCCGCTCTTTTGCCGGAATTCTTTTTAGAGCTGCTAAATCACTAAAGTTAACCTGAAAAGATTCAAGCGCACAATTCATAACTAGTAAATAATCATCAGCTACACTGGCTCTGGCTATGAGATCATGCTGTGACCCTGTTTGCCAGGCCCTTATAACTCTGCAAGGGGTTCGCCAATCATCTGCTGCGTGGGCAAGAATATTGCGTGCCATACGAAGATCTGCTCTAGCAAGCATTTGTGGTAGCCATTCGCCTTGAATATTTTCACGTATAAAAAGCACACGCAAAAGCTTGATGTCATTTGCTTGTTTGGTAATGTCAGCCACCTGCGGTAAGGCAGTTACAGAGATGGCAATGAACAAATTTTTGATTTTTCTTAAATCAAGTGAATTAGCTTCTATTACAAACTTTAGTTTGGGTTGTTCAGGCAATATGGCTAAAGCCCTGCGTGTCTCTTGTTCTGGTGCTAAAAGAGTTAAATTGTTAATAGCGCTGGTCATATTATCTCCTGAACATTAACCTTCTGCTGCCATTCTTGTAAAAGTTCCATCCTATGATTGATAACCATTTCTAATAATTGCCTTCTTTGTTTTTTTGTAATTCCACGAAATTTTCTTGATATTTTTTTGGGACGCTTATAGTCGAAATGCAGTCCTCTTTCTATTGAAGAAGTATCTATGTAAACTCTGATTTCCCAGTCCGCCGATTCAACATGAAAATGTGGTGGATAGTGATCTGATGAATTGAAGAATATGTGGAGTTCTTCAATAGAAAAGACAGAAACTGTACCCATAAGAGTTCACTCAGTTCAATATATAGCCTAACATGACTTGGACATTTTGGCAATCGCTTCCGAAAATTAATAAGTCCGGGTGGATGGCGAAGGCTAGTCCAAGCCATACGTTCTCTTACTACGAAGAAATGAGCTTAATAGTTCAAAAAATTCAGAAATTTTGCCTAAAAATTAATGATTTTCTTTTTAGTGCCATCAGTCGACGTACTAGAGCCCAGGTTTTAAATACGATGATGCCAGCTTATAAACTTCACTGGCTTCATCAGAACGTCCTAATGACTTTAAAGTTTGGGCCCAGTTTTCATATATGTCGGCATCATATGGATTAATGTCGGCCGCCTGTTTGAATTTTTCCATAGCTACTTCATGCAAACCCAGACTACTGAGGGCTTTTGCCCAGTATAAAAAGAGTTCTGTCTCCAGATCAGGTAATTTCGATCCCTGGGCAAATATTTCGTCGGCCTGAGCGAAGTTGCCCTGTGCCATGTGCACCTGGCCAAGAATTGCATAAGCTTCAGCATTTTCTGGTGCCTGCACCATGATGGAAGAAAGCAGGGCCAGGGCGTCGGCGTAAGCCTTCTTTTCTTTCAAGGCTCTGGCCAATAAAAGTTGAGACTTGATGTCTTGTGGTTGGAGAGACAATATTTTAACGGCATGCCCCAGGGCTTCTTCAATTTTAGAGTCTTTGAGCAATTGGGCAATTTGATCTTTATCGGCATTAAGACAATTTGGATCTAGCTCAAGAGCACGATTATAATCGGTTTGAGCTAGTTCGTTTTGATTCAAGGCTTCATGGCTGCGGGCGCGATGCAAATAAGCAAGAGCAAGAGAAGGATCTGTCTGCAAAGACTGATCGAAATGTGCGATTGCATGCTCATGGCGGCCGGATAGGGCACAGCATAAACCAAGAGCATCAAGCGATAATGACAGCTGCCTGGAGTCAGTTTGTTTGGCGGCAACAATATTTTCAAATTGCTTTTGCGCCTTCTGGTAATCTTGATCGGCAAGATATGCCCAACCAAGCCAGAAGGAGGCTTGATGATTAGAGTGAGTGACTGCAGTCAGCTTTTCTTGTGCTGCTTTATATTTGCGCAAACAAAGAAGCGCAATACCGGCATAATAACTTGCTTCGGCATTGCCTGGAAATGCATGGAGAATTTGTTCAAAACTATCCAAAGCCAAATCATATTCTTGCAGAGCCATCTGCACCAGTCCTAGATTTATGTGTGTTTCCACCAGCTGCGGCGCTATGCTTTTGGCCTGAATCAAATGTTCATATGCCATCTCCCACTGTTGCATTTGCACTAGGATAATGCCCAAATTGTTATAAATTAGTCCTCTTTGTGAAGCAGATATTTCCTGGCTGTTCAGGGCTTGACGATAGTGCATTTGTGCTTGTTCAAGTTGATTGGAAATTGTCAGGGCAGTTGCCAGATTGAGATGAGCCAGAGCAAAATCAGGATGCAGCTTGCAAGCCTTTTCAAATGCCAGGATTGCCTCTTGAATTTTGCCTAGCCGAATCAGTATTGTGCCCAGGGCGTTGTGAGCCGGGGCAAAATCTGGTTCGGCAGCGATTGTCTGGTTAAAATTTTGTCGTGCTTCTTCGTGCTCATTGAGCCGCTCATTGGTAAGCCCAGCGTAATACATGGCTGTGAATAAAGACTGATCTGCCTTAATGGCTGCCTTAAATTGTCCAAGAGCACCGACAAGGTTGCCCATATTGTATAGAGTCAATCCCCAATAAAAATGACCAAGCGCAAAACCAGGTTTAAGTTCGCAAGCCTGGCGAAAAAATGGCATGGCTGGTTGAGCCTGTCCTTCTCTCAATAAAACCAGCCCCATTTGATAATGAGGCTCAAAATTGTTTGGATTAAGGGTTATGGATGATTGCAAATAATTTTTTGCATGCGAAAATTCACCCATAAGAAATTCCAGTTTGCCTAATTCTGCAAGCAGTATTGCGTCAGAGGCACTTTCATCACCCACCCGTTTGATGATTGACTTAGCCTCATCGACCCGGTTTTCGTGGATTAGGGCGGCTATTTGTTTGATAATCTGGGCAGACATGACAGTATATTCTCAGAAAGTGAAGAATACTGCCAGCACAAGAACACAAAGCAATAACTGTACTAACCAGAAGCCAAGGACTACTTGCCATTCGGATATGTCTTTCTCGGCTAAAACAGCCTCAAAATGATGATGCAAAGGTGCCATGCGGAACAGACGCTTACCTTCCCCGGGCAATTTATGGGTGAGTTTGTACCACCATGGTTCGTCAGATGTTTTGGTCAATTTAAAGTAAGAAACTTGAACAATGACAGACAAAGTTTCAAGAATATATATTAATGCCAGCGGTATAAACCAAAAGAGCAATCCGCTGGTCAATACCGATGCTGCTAACAAACCGCCAAGAAAGAGGCTGCCTGTATCGCCCATAAATATTTTGGCTGGATAGCGATTAAAAAGTAAAAACCCACTAAGAGCCCCTGCACAGCTAGTGGCGAGTAAAACCAGTCCATAATTTTCCAGATGCCAAAACATAAGAGCTAGCGAAACTAAAATGAGCAGACCAGTCCCGGTCGCTAAGCCATCCATGCCGTCGTGAAGATTGACTGCATTGGTTGTGGCCGCCACTAGAAAAATCGAAAGACAGATAAAAATAAGAGGGGGTACGGTAATGGCAGAGTGAAAGGTAATTAGATGAGTTGCCTGCGGATTTATTTTTAGAATTACGATAGCTAAAAGAGTCCCCAAAGACATTTCTGTAAGCATCCGTACGCGAGCAGACAATCCCTGGTTTGCTCTGTTCCGGAGCTTTGCTAAGTCGTCAATTGCTCCTAACAGCGCGCATGTAAAAGCTATTACTGCGGCTGCTATCGCCATTATGTCCAAGGAAATACTATAGTCAGAAAAAACGCAGCAGATATAAAACAGAACTAAACTGATTAAGGTAGCGACGACAAAAGCAACCCCACCCATGGTTGGTGTTTTGCCTTTGGTGGCGTGACTGGCTGGACCCTCTTCTCGTATAAATTGTCCGATTTGCCTATACTTCAGCCATTTTATATAGAAAAATAGAAATATCGCCGAAAAAATAAAGGCAAAAATATAAGGCTGGACAAAAAGAAAAAAGACAGCTTGTAATGGGTGTTAAATAACAAGTTTATTCAATGCGTTGCTTAGTCGAGATAAAAACTGGTGACGATTTTACGTTTGTCTTTAGCGTAATTTACAGATTCAAGCAAAGTGTGGCTGGTGTGATAAAGAAAACAAATGATTTGCTGGCAGCGGTCGATTATTTCGTGATTACAGATTTTGCTGGCATCAGCTAATGTCATGGATCGCCTTTCGGGGTATTCAGTAATATGCTTTATACCGATAAGCAAATCTTGTACTTCACCGGGTTGCTGGTTAATTGTTTGCGGCAAAATAATTTCCAGCCGGTCCGGGTTGGCCCTTTGTGCTCCGCGAATTACAGCCATATTGGTGCCGTTAGCACCGCCACTGGTGACAACCTGGTTGCCCGAAAGCACCAGGGCATAACTGAGCATTTCGACGAGCTGCTGATGAGTAAGAGGTAAATTACGAGTACCGATGATAGCCACTCGTCTTGGTCCGGATTGCTGAATTAGTAAGAGCTCTTGAGCCAGTTCATCAACACTGGGAATGGTGGCCGAGCCTGTTTCAATTGATGCCATAATTTGCTAATTAATAGTTTTGTTGAATTTATACAGTTACTTATTACTTATATCAATATATTGAGCAACTAGACATGCAGTCTACAGCTTAGCCAGGCAAAATACCCCAGGAAGTAAAGGAAGTTGTACACTTGATTACTGAAAGCAGGCAGAATAACCAAACGGATTGACACTGATTCTATTAAAATAACCCTTGAGAGGAAATGGATTTATGAGTATCGGTCTGGAAGCCGGCAAAAACTTGCTTGCCCGCCTGAATAATGAGCAAATTGCGTCAGTGACCCAGGGGTTCGGCCCTTCACTGATTATTGCCGGTGCCGGCAGCGGTAAAACAACTGTTTTGATTCGCCGCATTGCTTTTTTATTGTCTGAGCTTAACCAGGACCCCGAGTCAATTTTGGCTGTGACTTTTACCAACAAAGCGGCTGCGGAAATGAAGCAGCGGGTGCAAGTTATTCTGGGCGAAAATCAAGTAAGAAACTTAGCCATTGGCACATTTCACAGTATATGCGCCCGCTTGCTGCGGCAAGAAATAGAGTTATATGAGGCAGAGGAAGGCTGGCGCTGGGGCAGAAATTTTGTCATTTATGATGAAACGGACAGCGTTAACATCCTTAAAGCACAGATTGCCAAGCTTAATTTAGACGAAAAAATTTTTCCGGCTAAACAAATTAAGCATGCCATTTCATCAATTAAGAATGATGGGCTATTGCCCGGACGCTATGCCAATCTTGCCCGAACGCATCGAGAAAATCGCCTGGCGCAAATATATGCCAGTTATCAAAGTGAGTTAGCCGCCAATAATGCTCTTGATTTTGATGATTTGATTTTGATTTTTAATGAGCTTTTGCGCACCAATCAAAGCGTGCTGGACAGACAGTACAGACGCTTCCGTCATATTATGGTGGATGAATTTCAAGATACCAACAAAGCCCAATATGATTTAATCAGCATGCTGGCGGTAGGTTTGCCTGAAATGCCGAAGACTGGTGTCAATAAACAAGATGAGCAGGAACGCAGCCTGATGGTGGTGGGGGATGTCGATCAGTCTATTTATTCCTGGAGAAAAGCAGACTTTCGCATTATTCTTGGTTTTCAAACCGATTTTCCCAACTCCCGCCTGATTAAATTAGAAGAGAACTATCGCTCTACTGCCACAATACTGGAGGTGGCTAATAGCATTATTGCCAACAATACTGAGCGACTGGAAAAGGTTTTGCGCTGCAACCGCGGTCAAGGGACTAAAGTGCAGGCTTATGAGGCCAGTGACGAAATTGATGAAGCTTACTATGTTGCTGAAGAAATAAAACGTTTGCAAGCTCGCGGCAGAGCTTTATCTGATATTGCTATCCTCTATAGAACTAATGCCCAGAGCCGGGCAATTGAAGAAGTTTTAGTGCGCAATAATATTCCTTATACACTGGTGGGAGGCACGCGCTTTTACCAGAGGCAGGAAATTAAAGATGCCCTGGCTTATCTAAAGCTTATATATAACGAAAAAGACGGGCAATCATTTTTGCGCATTATTAATATGCCCAGGCGTGGCATAGGCAAAGTGGCATTAGAGCGACTATATGACTTTGCTGCGGAGCAAGAAATAGGATTGATTGAAGCCTGTGTGAGGGCGCAAGATATAGAAGGATTGCCTGCTAAGGCGGGTAAGGCTATAAAAGATTTTGGCTTGCGATTCAGGCACTGGCAAGCGCTTGCCCAGGCCAATCTGGTTTCAGAACTTCTTTCTCTAGTTTTGAAAGAAAGCAGTTATCTGGAAATGTTAGAGGAAGAAGCAAGAGCAACTAAAGATGAACTGGTGATTGGCCGGTTGGAAAATATCCAGGAACTAATGGCAGTGGCAAAAGAATTTGAAGCTATAGCTGATCAAGCAAATCTAGAGTCGTTTCTGACTAGAATTTCGCTGGTTAGCGATCTTGATAATCTGCCAGAAGGACAGGCAGCATTGACATTAATGACATTGCACTCTGCTAAAGGGCTTGAATTTCCAGCTGTATTTCTTATGGGGTTGGAAGAAGGACTGTTTCCACATATTCGATCTTTAGATTCCCCCACAGCACTGGAAGAAGAAAGGCGGCTTATGTATGTTGGTGTCACCAGAGCTGCCGATCTTTTATATATGACGCTGGCTCGGCGCAGGATGTTTCTTGGCCGCTTTGCTAATAATGCTTCCGGCTTCAGCAGCAATTATTCAACACCCAGCCGTTTCCTTAAGGAAATTTCGCCTGATCTGCTTATTGGCTTTTACCCGCACCCGTCGCCGGAACCAGAAGATGAGGACAGCTGGCCTAAATCTGGAAATATTTCTGGATCTGTTAATAGAGCAAGAATCAATAATCCATCTGTTGCACCATTAGGGCAAGCCAATGCAGGCGGAGCACGTAGATTAACATCTGATAATAGCCCCATACGCATGTCAGGTATCGCTGCTGGTGCTGAGAAAATAACAGTAGATAATAGAGAGTTTGACTCCCAACCATATGCTCCCTTGCAAGTAGGAGATCTGGTTCAGCACAACAAATTTGGCATTGGTAAAGTGGTGCAAATAATTGGCGAGAAAAACAAAGAGCTTTACAACGTAGAATTTAAAGAAGCCGGCAAGCGTTTATTAGATCCAAGATTTGCTCGATTGATCAAGATTTCCTGAATAGATCATATGTTGCCGCGCCCTCCCCTCTATACTTATTGCTTAGCTTTATTAGTAATCAAGGAGAAAGAATTTGACAGCTGAACGAACTTTTGTGGCGGTGAAGCCTGATGGTGTGGAACGCGGTTTAATTGGTGAGATCATCAAAAGATTTGAAAACCGCGGTTTAAAACTAGTTGGTCTAAAACTAATGACGGTATCACCGGAGTTGGCTGAAAAGCATTATGGAGAACATAAAGGCAAGCCATTTTATCCTGGGTTGGTGAAACACATTACTTCCGGGCCGATTGTAGCCATGGTTGTAGAAGGAAAAAATGCTATTGCTATTGTCAGCAAAGTCGTTGGTGCCACCAATCCGGTTGATGCACAACCGGGAACAATCAGAGCTGATTTCTCTGCCGACATAGGTAGAAATGTTGTGCACCGCTCAGACAGTCCGGAAAGCTCGCAGCGCGAAATTGATATTTACTTTTCTCCTAAAGAGCTGGTCTCAGGTTGGTCCAAAACTATTGACCGCTGGGTCTTTGAGTAGGAACTCACTAATCTCTTGATAAACATGCTCTGCACTCAAGTCATTCAAGCAGGCTATTGTTTTCAGCCGGCAAGTTTTAGCAAAACAAGGTTGGCAGTCTAGATTTAGAGCTATTGAATGTGCGGTTGCACCAATAGGTCCATTTCTTTTCCAGGGTGTACTGCCAAAAATGCCGATGATTTTAGCCTTGCCTACCGCGTCGGCCAGGTGTAGAGGACCGGTATCACCGCCGATGACTAATTGAACTTGCTTGAACAGGGCTATCAATTCAAGCAAATTAGTTTGTCCGGTAAGATTGAGAACTCCCGGCTCTTCTAATTGTTTATTTATAAGAATTTCAGATATGCCACCACAGAGGATGACTTTATAGCCATTGTGTTCTATTAATAGATGGCTTAATTCTTGCCATTTATTGATTGGCCAGATTTTGGTGGCCCAGGTAGTGCCTGGTATCAAAACCGCCACCGGTGCCTTTTCATTTTCACCAGTCAGGGTATTTAACCAGGTTTGCACCTTTTGCCTGACATTGTCAGGCACCACCGGTAGAGGAAACTCAGGAAAAGGGTTGATAGTAGTCTGCCGGGTAAAATTTTGATCAATTAATGCCAGTGACCTAAGAGCCACCTGCTTATACGAATCAGTGATATGCCTGTCATGAGCAAAAAAGTCACCAACATCGACCGGGTGGGTCAGGAATTTATCTGCCCACTCACGTGTATTGGCAAAGCCAATGCGTATCTTGGCTCCAGACAGCCAGCCTAAAAATGCGCTTTTAAAAAGTCCCTGGGCATCAATGGCAATATCATAGTTTTCTGATTTTAATTCTTGCCAGAACTGCCTTAGAGAATTTAAGGGAGTCACTGACGGCGGTGTGGCCATCAAACTGGGTAGCAATGTTTTTCCCGGAAATACAATAACGCGGTCGACAGCAGGGTTATTAAAGAGCAAAGGAGCGGACATTTTTTCCACCAGCCATGTTATCCGAGACTCTGGCAGGTAGCGCTTTATAGCAGCAGCAACAGGCAGCGTGTGGATAACATCGCCGAGTGCTGATAGTCTGATAATTAATATTTCTGGTGGCACGTTTTAGATTGTTCTCCCCGATTAGTAATCTTACTTAACGATTGTCGTTTTTGATACCAGCCATTAAAAATGGTGCCGCACCAACTGTGGAGCGGGCTTTTTCCACATCCGGGCACCACAATTTTGGGCATATATTACAAATGAATATACAAACGGCTCCCAATTTATAGACTTTGTTGATAGAATCATATGTGCCACTTCAAGTGGTGGTATTTAGCATAACTGGTCCGGCGTCATCTGTAATACCAGATGTCCTGGAGAGTGAACCGGTAAAAGTCCGGCAACTCAGCCAATTATTTGAAACATCTCGCCTCGGCGAGTGATTTCTAGTGCGATTTTGTACCAATTCTTGCGACAGGAAAATATATAAGGAGATTAACATGAATAAAAAGCCATCCGGCAAGTCAGCTAGACCGAAGTTTGGCCATAAGAAGGTAAGTATGCGCAAATTCGGACGTAAGTCCGGTAAGCATACAGTACGGGCCAGCCGTGCTGCTGCTGCTATGCGTGGTAGCGAACAATACCTTTCTTATAGCGGTAAATTTACCGTTCGCTTGCCTAAATCGCTTCACCAGGCCCTGGTTGACAGAGCAGAAAAAGAAGGCGTTAGCCTTAATCTTTTTGTCACCAATGCTCTTTCAGGAAAGGTGGCCACACCAGGTAAAAAGCGCTAAATCAAGTAGGGGCTGGATTCAGATTCATCCGCCCGTTACTGCTTAAAGAGCGTTTGAACTAACACAGCACTTAACATTAGCGATAACTGCCTGGGAATAATTTCCCTGAGCATAATCGCTAATGTTTCTTTTTATCAATTCACGGTCCAAGTGCATAAAACGACGCCGCAAGCGCTAAAAACCACGGCGCGAGCGCCTGCACTACAAAAACCTTATGTTTTATTCTTTTGACGGGTACGCTTGAAAAGGTTAGACTGCGCCGCATGTCTAACGAAATACCAGCCATCAATCTCAGGCAGCAATTTTCCAACTTGGCGCCGCAATTAGAACAGGCAGTCATGTCGGTTTTAAGTAGCGGTAGCTATATCCTTGGCGAACAAGTAAAGAGATTAGAGAAAGAAATTGCTGAGCTTTGTGGTTGCCAATATGGCATTGGTGTTGCCAATGGCACGGATGCTTTAGAACTTTCTGTCTGGGCTCTGGATATAGGTCCAGGTGATGAAGTGATCACGCCTTCTTTTACTTTTGCTGCCACAGTAGAAGCCATTGTTCTCAAAGGGGCCACGCCGGTTTTTGTTGATATTGATCCATTTACATTCAATATGGATCCGGCCTTAATTGAAAAAGCGATTAGCAAAAATACAAAAGCAATTATGCCCGTACATTTGTACGGTTTGCCGGCTGATATGGATGCAATTATGGATCTGGCAAAAAAATATTATTTGAAAGTAATTGAAGACAATGCGCAAGCGATAGGAGCAACTTATAAAGGAAAACCAACAGGTTCGTTTGGCGATCTTGCTTGTCTTAGTTTTTACCCAACAAAAAATCTGGCTGCTTGCGGAGACGCGGGCATGATTGTTACTAATAATGCTCAATTAGCTGAGCGGCTAATTCGGCTGCGCGCCCATGGTATGAAAAAACGTTATTTCCATGACGAGCTGGGAGTGAATAGCCGACTGGACGAATTACAGGCAGCCATTTTGCTGACTAAATTGCCTTATCTAAAAAACTGGAATGAGAAAAGAAGAAGTCTTGCCAAAACATATGATCAATTCTTGCGCCCAATATCCTGGCTTAAACTGCCCGATCTCGTTGACAGTGGTGATAATCAGATTGAACATGTGTGGCACCAATATACAGTGTTAGTAGATTTTGACGGCAAAGCTGTTCAATCGACTATGTCTTCGGTGTTTATGCGCGACACTGTAATTGAAAAATTGGCGCAAAATGGCATTGGCGCTATGTGTTACTATCCTTTGCCTCTTCATTTACAAAAAGCTTTTGCCCGGTTTGATTATAAGAAAGGTGATTTGCCGGTAACAGAAAAACTTGCCGATCAGGTAATTTCTTTGCCCATGTATCCTGAACTGGAAGAAAAATCAATTGAAAAAATAGCGGCTGTCCTACAAAAAATCGGGCAAGAATTAATGGCAATGCCGCTGCCGGCAACTGTTGCAGTACAAGTATAAAAAATGGCCAATATCAGTGCAAAGGCAAAAATTGCTGCAAGTGCGCAAGTTGATCCTTCTATCTTTATTGCAGAAGGTGTGATCATTGATGATCATGTGCGCATTGAACCGGGAGTGGTTATCTATGAAAATGTGCATATTGGTGCCGGTTCTTTTATTGGTGCACAATGTATTCTTGGTGAGAGATTGTCCGACTTTTTAAAAGACAGAGACTATGCCAATCCTGTTTTAAAAATTGGGACGGACAGCGTTATTCGCTCAGGCACAATTATTTATGCTGGTGTCACTACCGGATCTTCTTTTCAGACCGGTAATAGAGCAGTGATTCGTGAATATAGTATCTTTGGCAATAATTGTAGTTTTGGCACTCTTTCTCAATCAGATGGACATATAAAAGTGGGCAATAATTGCCGCTTCCACAACAATGTTTTTATTGCTACTTACACAACAATCGAAGACGATGTACATTTTTATCCCATGTCTTGCACAGTAGACAGCCGCCATCCACCTTGTCAAAAGAGCCGACAAGGTCCATATTTTGAAAAAGGGGTAATTGTCGGTGCCAAGGCTTTAATCATGCCTGGGCTAAGAATTGGAGCAGGATCGATTATCGCCGGCGCTTCGGTCGTTACCTCTGACACGCCACCAAATACAGTATCGGTAGGATCTCCAGCCAAAGTGGTAAAAATGCGTGACGAAGTTCGCTGCCATATCGAAGATCGCCCAGCCTACGAGGTTGCTTTAGGAACACTTAAAAGCTGAGCTGTTACCAGGCGTATCGCCACGGCATGTTCCTGGCGATCGTCAATCAGGTTAATTGTACCATCCGGTTGCTCGACACCATCAACTACAACAATCTGACTGGTTTTACCGTCTTCACTATGAGCCTGGAAGATAGTGATGTGATAAATAGTTTCATGATAACGGTAATGAATTTTAAATGAAGGCCAGTCTGCCGGCAAGCATGGTGCAAAGCGCAGTTTGTTTACTTCCAGGCGCAGTCCTAAGAGTGATTCCAGGATCAAACGATACAACCAGCCGGCTGAGCCTGTGTACCAGGTCCAGCCGCCCCGGCCGGTATGAGGCGATAAAGCATAAACATCTGCTGCCACTACATATGGTTCAACTTTGTATGTGTTAATTCTTTCTGATGAATTGGCGTGTTTTACCGGATTGATTATGGACAATAAATCCCAGGCACGCTTATTATCACCCAGAGCGGCAAATGCCATTGCCGCCCAGATTGCTCCGTGTGTGTATTGTCCGCCGTTTTCTCTTACTCCAGGAACATATCCTTTTATATAACCAGGATTTAAATCTGATTTATCAAAGGGTGGAGTAAGAAGTTGAATTAAGGCATGTTCTCGGTCAACGAGATGTTTATCCAGAGCTGCCATCGCCAGGCGTGCTCGCTCGGGGTCGCCCGCTCCTGACAGAACAGACCAGCTCTGGGCAATGGAATCGATCCGGCATTCAGGATTAATGGATGATCCCAGAGGAGAGCCATCATCAAAGTAAGCGCGGCGGTACCATTCTCCATCCCAGGCATTTTGCTCGATATGCTCACGTATTTGAGCAGCCTCGTTTTGACATTGCTGTGCAAAAACTGTTTCACCACGCAGGTTGGCGATGGCAGTAAATTGTGTCAGAACTTGGTAAAGGAAAAAGCCTAACCATACGCTTTCGCCTTTGCCGTCTTTGCCGATCAAGTTAAAGCCATCGTTCCAATCGCAAGAACCAATAAGAGGCAATCCGTGTACGCCGGAAGTTAATCCTCTGCGGATCGCTCGTACACAATGCTCATATAAGCTCCCCACTTCTTTTGATTGTACCGGTAAATCGTAATACGAATCATCCTCTGGGTTTATCGGTCGACCGTACAGGTAAGAAACTGGTTCATCCAACACACCGGTATCGCCTGTGCTCAAGACATAACGGCATGTTGCCAGAGGCAGCCAGAGATAATCGTCAGAACAATGGGTGCGCACGCCACGCCCGGACGGCGGATGCCACCAGTGTTGTACATCTCCTTCCTGAAACTGACGAGAGGCGCATCGTAATAAATGCTCGCGCATAAGTTGAGGTTGGGCATGAATTAAAGCCATGATGTCTTGTAATTGATCACGGAAGCCAAAGGCACCACCGGATTGATAATAGCCACTTCTAGCCCAGAGCCGGCAGGCGATGGTTTGATACAATAGCCAGCCGTTAACCAGCATATTTATGGATTGGTCCGGTGTATCCACATTGACCGTGCCCAGAGTGTGCTTCCAGTATTGGCATAATTCTTCGAACGTATCGCGCCGGGCAGTTGATCCTCGAAAACGATGCACCAGATTGCTGGCATCATTAGCGTCTTGCCCTGCACCCAGCCTGAAAATGATCTCACGCTCTTGCCCGTCGGCCAGATCGCAGGCAATTTGAATAGCACCACAGGGATCCATGGCTGCACCAACTTTACCGGAAAGACGGGAGTTAGACATAGCGGCAGGATTGGTATGCGTGCCATTGCGCCCGAGGAATTCAGTGCGGTCACCGCTTAGAGTTTGCAATGGATCGTCGACATCAAAAAAGGCAACGCGATTGCCAAATTCAGTATTATATGGATTGCGTGCTAATATGGCTCCGCTTTTGGGATCGATTTCTGTGACCACATGCATTGCCGATTTGGAATGTAGATCGCCCAATATCCATTCGACATAACCGGTTACAGAAAGCCGGCGTGCCCGTCCCGATTCGTTGCGCAATTTAAGCACAGAGAATTTTACCGGTGCATCTTTAGCCACAAAAACGGTTAACTCCGAGATGATGCCGCCTTCCGTATGCTCGAAGACACTATAACCAAATCCGTGACGGCTGATGTAATATGTATCTTCTCCCCGAATAGGCAGTGGTGTCGGCGACCAGAAAAGACCACTCTCTTCATCGCGTATATAAATAGCCTCGCCGCTGGCATCGCTTACGGGATCGTTTTGCCAGGGAGTGAGCCTGAAACTCGTGTGCATTTTCAACCCATGTGTAAGCAGCGCCGCTTTCTGAAATAACAGTGCCAAAGTGCGGATTAGCAAGCACATTTACCCATGGTGCCGGCGTCGTTTGTCCCTGGGCAATTGTAATTACATACTCGCGCCCATCTGGTGTGAATCCCCCTAAGCCATTATAAAGAATGAGTTGGCGCCATGGGCATTTGGTTACAGGGGTGATGCGATGACCGCGAGTTGTTGCCACTAAACGTGGCACGCGCAGCTCCCGCAAGTTGCGGCGGCCAATTTGTTCTGCCAATGTGCCTCGCTTGTCGGTGATGATGGCACGAGCGACTGCTTGAAAGAGAATGCGATCTTCGCTGGCTATCTGTTCGGCCGGTCGCACAAAAATGCCACCGGGGCGATCGACTATATTTGCTTCCATACCGGCGGCAATTAATCCCATAATCTGTTCATGGAGCAATTGCCGATAGCCGGCACGATCTTCGTTCCAGATCACCAGATCCACAGCCAGCCCTTTCAATCGCCAGTAGGCATGGGCTTGCACCAGCTGACGCACAAGATCGATATTTTCCGAATCTTCAATCTGCAAGAGTACGATTGGCAGATCGCCTGAAATGGAATAACCCCATAGCCCTGATTGTCCGCGACGATTACTGACAAGAATACCGGTGTCGGCACGCAGAGCGGCATTAGCATAGACTATCAGAGCCGGCCAGGCGCCCATAGAGCTGTGCGTCGGACTCGGTGGCGTTTATTTGCCGCAGCACCACCTGGCTATGTGTCCAGGCTAGATCGAAAACACGATCAGCCAGGCTATGATCCTGATATTTTTCCACCAGATTCAAACAGGCGTCTCGGGTTTCGGCTATACCATTGAGGATATTGATGGTCGCAGATTCTTCCGGTGCCAGTCTTATCCGATAACGAATGGAGACAATAGGATCAAGTACAGAGCCGTCAGTGTTGGAAAGCGGACCGGATTTTTTCATGACTTCAGGATGAACTATTGTGTTCCCGCGGCCAATGAATTGTTTGCGATCGGTCTCGTGAGAAATTTCTTCAATCTCTGCTCCTTGCAAGGTCATAAGATGAAACATCCATGGTGGGTGCTCATCAACCGAGCGTGGGCGTCGGCTGCAAATGATGGCCTGGCGTTGAGGAATAATCTCGGTCTGTACAAAGAGATTACTGAATGCAGGATGCAGCGCATCGGCAATCGGGGATGCTAAAACTACTTCCGCATAACTAGTGATTTCAATATCTCTGTGTGCTCGAGCACGATTAGTTATCCGCACTCGGCGCAATTCTATGTCATCTTCAGAGGAAACGACTATTTCAGTATGAGTATCACAATCGAAGCCGCGGCGTCGAAACTCCACTCGAGGCTCAGAAAGAATTGCTTCGTAAGTTTCTGTTTTCTTAAGCGTTGGCTGGTGTGCGGCTGACCAGAATTCACCACTGGTCACGTCGCGAATGTAGCAAAATGTGCCCCAGTTATCGCAAGTGGTATCCTCATGCCAGCGTGTAACAGCAATATCCTTCCAGCGGCTATAGCCACCACCGGAATTAGTTACCATGACATGATATTTGCCGTTTGATAACAACTGTACTTCCGGTATGGCAGTGTCGGGGTTATTGGAAATACGCACTGGTGTTTCATGGTCATGGGCAGCTGTATTCAGTCCTGAGATTTTGGTGGCTTGTGAATAAAATGGTACTGCCTTGGGAATTCTTTCCTGAAGCAATAATTTGGTTGCCTGGAAAGATAATTCTGAGTCAAATCGCTTCTGCATTGGCTGATTCAAAAGCGCATATGCTAATGCCAGAAAGCTCATGCCCTGATGGTGAGCCATGAAGGTACGCACAATAGCAAATGATTGTCCTCGCGGCAAACGACTGGGGGTGTAGTCGATTGCTTCATATAAACCAAATTTGCCAACGAATCCTTCGCTGACAAATTTCTGCAAATTCAGGCAGGACTCTTGTGGTGCTACCATCAGTGCTAACATTGAGGCATATGGTGCAATTACCAGGTCTTCCGCCAATCCTCGTTGTAGACCAAGACCAGGCACACCGAAAGCGCGGTATTGATAGTTAAGATTAATATCAACTTTGTTATAAGCTGATTCCGAAATACCCCAGGGCACGCCGCGCTGCTTGCCATAATCAATTTGTCTTTGTACTGCTCCTTTGCATGTCTGAGCAAGCAATGTATGTTCATAATCTCGGCATCACCAGCAGTGGCATCAGATACTCGAACATTGAGCCACTCCAGGAAAAAAGAATCGGCTCTCCGCCTGCAATAGTGAGAAGACGTCCAAGGGCGAACCAGCTTTCCTGGGGCAGTTGTTCCTGGGCAATGGCGACAAAATTGCAAAGTCGTGATTCCGAAGCAAGCAAGTCATAATAGCTTGTGTCCAGCCGCCGTTCAGTGACATTGTAGCCAATAGACAGTAAGCGGCGCACTTTATCGTAGAGAAAGTCATAATCCATCAATGCAAATTCACCTGACAAAGCAGCAAGTCGTTCGATTTCAGCAATTCGCTCCCTGGCCGCTGACTGGCTAACGCAATCGATGGGTGTAACTCCGGCTGATCAATTTCTGCCAGTTGTTCCAGTGTTGGCATTTCGTCGAGGCTGGGCATATCTTTGAGCATTACTGGTAATTCGGACAATGTGGTCCATGGGGCCAGGAAATTCAGTTCGCTGAGCATGGCTGAACATTGTTGTGACAATGCCTGTGCCCACCAATGGGTATTGTTATTGGCAGTCTGCTCATAGCCGGCAGAAACTTCAGCAGCGCTTGTGGACAGCTGTTCCAAACATAATCGCATTTGCGAAAGTGTGGCCGGGGGAGTTTGAAAAGCCGATTCAAAATCTAGTTTGAACTGAGCCAACTTTCCTGAATCTTTGTCAGTGGCAGTATTCTGGAGAGTCACCAAAGTGTCTCGGCATCCTGCTAACCACTGAGCGCCAAGAATGGGTTGATCTTTCAGACCCAAAAGACCACGACGCAGTATCAAAAGATGCCCGGCAAGATTGCCGCTGTCCACGGTGGATATATAGGTGGGCAGTAGAGATTGCAGTGTCTGTGTGTCATACCAATTGTAAAAATGACCACGGTGTCTTTCCAGCTTCTCCATGGTGCTAAGAGTATTGCTGCTGCGTTCAAGCAGCTGTCCAGTCGTAATATAGCCGAAATCATAGGCAGTTAAATTAGAAAGCAGTGCCAGCCCGATATTAGTTGGTGATGTGCGATGGGCGACGCCAATGACCGGATGCTCTTGAAAGTTATCGGGTGGAAGCCAATTGTCATCTACTCCAACCAGAGTCTCGAAAAATGACCATGTTTTACGAGCCAGTTGGCGCAAAAAGATTGTTTGCTCGGACGTCAGTTGTTTTTTGTGAACAATCACTGGTTGACTGAGCCACCAGGCAATGATGGGGCTGGCAAACCAGAGATACAGTATTGGAAAAGCTACCGCTACAGCGCTGCCTTTGAACGCATACAAATAGATCATTGTCATGCCGGCAATCAACGGCGCACTGCACATAGTGTTGCAGAAGAAAGGCAGGTCGGTGCGCCGGCTGTGATCTGTTTCGCCTGAAACAGTCCAGGCAAGAAGTGTTTTATGTGTAATAAACATTCGCCAGAGAGTGCTTATGATTGCATTTATATTTAGATATCCTTCATAAGGAAGGCAGGCAAAAGAAAATATTGCCTGGGCCAGGTGCAAACCAACTGAATGGATCACAGTGCTTAAATGATCTGACAGCGGTAGATCGTTGGGCTTGTGGAAAATTTCCAGAAAGGACACAATAACAGGGGGCATAATCATTATTGCCACCACCGCTAGTGTCCAAAACCAGGCTGGTGTTAAGACTGTCCAACCGAATAACAGCATAACCAATAACGATATAGGCACAAGACTGCGTCTCAGATTATCGAAAATTTTCCAGCGCGATAGCCAGGAGAGTGGATTGTGCTCATACTGCCGATCGGGCAGGGGGACATCAGGCAACAGCCAGTTCAACAATTGCCAGTCACCGCGAATCCAGCGATGGCGGCGGCTCATATCGGCACTGTAGCTTGATGGACAGTCCTCGTATAACTGCACATCACTTAAAAGTCCAGACCGTGCATAACAGCCTTCCAGTAAATCGTGACTGAGGATTTGGTTTTCAGGAAAGCGTCCCTTCAGGGATAATTCAAAAGCGTCGACATCATAAATGCCCTTGCCAATGAAAGAACCTTCGCCGAATAAATCCTGATAGACATCAGAGACGGCGCGCGTATAGGGATCAATGCCGGCTTCACTGCCATACATGCGAGCATATCTAGACAGGCTGCTGGTGGGCAGGCTTACCGATACACGCGGCTGAAGGATACCGTACCCCTGGCATACCCGCTTTCTGTCTTTATCATAATAGGCACGATTGAGAGGGTGGGCCATGGCACCAACAAACTGACGGGCTGCAGTGCGTGGTAATTGGGTGTCTGCATCAAGAGTGATTACATATTTTACTGCCGACAAAATTGCCGTTTCGCCGAGTATGAGCGAAAAGCGACTCGTTTCACCACCGCGCAGCAGCGTGTTGAGGTCAGCAAGCTTACCACGCTTACGCTCGTATCCCATCCAGATCCGGTCAACAGTATTCCACCGGCGTGGACGATGAAACAGGAAGAAAGTTTCATTGCCATACTTTTCATTGAGGTTTCGTATACCGTTGCTAACGGTATCTAAAAGTATTTGGTCTTCCGGAAGTGTTTCTGTAGGCGCATCTTTAAAATCGGTCAGTAACCCGAAATGCAGGTTGGGGTCACGATTGGCGAGAAAACGAACTTCAAGTGCTTCCAGTAGACTTTCAATGTTGTCGTTGTTTATAAGTATAGTTGGGACAACTACCAAAGTCCGAAATTGAGAGGGAATTCCCTTTGAGAAATCCATTCTTGGTAGCGGATGTGGTGCCACCAGCAATGTGATCAGCCAGTTTACCAGTGTTATAGCCGGCTGACTGGTGCACAAGGTGAATATAATTACAAGCATTACCAACAACCATTGATGCAAACTATTGGCATATGCTTTGGTGAACAGACTGCTTGTAAAAATAATTGTGATCAGAACAATTGTGCCTAAATAGAAGAGCAAAGGAAGCTTACCGAGCATTGTTTGCAAAGCGTGGAAAGTAGAATGCCGTACGTTCGCCGCTTTTTCTAGTTGCGGCAGGCCTTTGTCAATTAAACAGAACCCCACATGAGAGGCTCGATCTTCAGGTCCGTTTCCGACTATGTTTTCCTGAGTCAATTTTATTGCCAGGCGCGCCAATTGTCCTTCGGAGAGGTTGGTCCTTTTGGCCATACTCTCAACAGCGTGACGATAACGATCACGGCTGATGAACTCCATTTGGCTGTAGACACCGCTTGGATCTTCACGCAATGTTTGCTCGATAATACTTTTTGCTTCGACGAATTCACTCCAATCCATTGCGTCGAGAAAACGAAGGCTGGCTATGCTGTTGCTTATAGAAACGTGATCACTGGCCTGTTGCTGGACTTCCGCCTGTACCAGTTGCTCGATCGTTAAACCCGATTCGGAGAGGCGTTGTTCAATCCAAGTGAGAGGCAATGCCAGAGCTGATCCATGTCCTTGTAATCGCCGCGTTAATTCGGACACAAAGGCACTCACCATTGGTGGTGCCGATCGCGCCATGTCCGCGATGACCAAAATCAGGCTCTTTGGGTCCTTCTCGGCAATTTCCATCATCTGGTCGGCCCAGCTATCAGCTCGGTCCCTGTCTATACAGCCGGCGGTAATTCTTGCCGCCACTCGTCGCAGGTTCTCAATTAATGCCAGGCGAAGCATAATAGGGATAGCCCAGAGTTCGCCTAACTTCAGCTCTGTTACGCTCTGGTATGCATCTACAAAACGACTGAGACTGTCCAGATCCAATCGCCCATCACCATGAGAAATTGTCTCCAGTGCGATGTCATACACACGTGGAAGTCCGGCTGATGGGCCATTTATTAAGCGAGGCAGTTCTCGACTATAGCTTCTTGGTAAGTGTCTTCTGGCGGTGAGAATCTGATCTTCGATCAGATAGAAATTGTCGAGCAGCCACTCTCCAGCCGGTGGAATGCGGCGATTGTCTTTGATGGTTGCTGTTAATAGATTGCAGGCGCCGGTGAGGATTTCCTCATTCTCCGCCAGGCGTGCCAGTAACTGGTCCGGTCCCTGTTTTGGACTTAATTTATGCCACTCTGCCAGTGTCCTGCCGTATTGCTCCATCTGATCAGCACTGAACAACTCTGATCGCAATGGCGACTCGTCACTGGTATATATTCCTGGTAAGCTATCCTTATGAAAAAATCTCCTCAGGCGGAACCAGTTGCTTGCATTAGTCATGCTATTTAGCTTCACGGACGGAGATCCTCAGCAATTCGATTATAGATATACATGATGATAGTGCATCAATGAAAAGGTGTCGACCGATAAAGTTAATCTGGAAATCTGTCATAATATAGTCAGGAAGTGATTAGCCGGGTACGCACGCAGTGTATCTGGTTTACACAGATGAAAGAGGTGTGCGTTGCAAGAAAACACAAAAGTTTTGGTTGGTAATCTTCCCATAACTGTGCATGAAGAACAGCTTGCAGAGCTATTTATGAAAACCACAGGTACAGTGATTTCCATTGTAATCCCCAAGAATGCATATGACCATAATTGTGGTTATGCCTTTGTTGAAATGAGTAACTACAATGAAGCTGCAGCGGCAGTCGAATCACTGATTGGTAGCGAGATAAGCGGACGGGCCATCACTATATCAATGGCTGAACAATCTCAAGATAAGGCAGTAAAAAAGAGATGGTACAATTTTAAGCGAAGTTAACCGAATTGACATCTACCACGTAAGAGCGGATATACAAGGAATAGATTTTTGCTGCATCAATTAATTGATCCTATTCTACAGATGGTGAAGGAAGCCATAGCTAGTTGGGGATATCCTGGCATTGTGATTATGATGGCTATTGAATCAGCCAATATTCCTTTGCCCAGTGAAGCGATCATGCCAACAGCAGGGATGCTGGTTCAACAGCATAAAATGAATATTCATCTGGCTGCCCTGTCCGGCGCACTGGGTTGCTTGCTGGGGTCAATGCCGTCTTACTGGTTGGGGCTTATTGGCGGCCGTCCCTTTTAGAAAAATATGGGCGTCTGTTTCTTCTCAAGCATAAAGATCTTGAACTGGCCGATCGCTGGGTGGATCGTTATGGGGATGCCACCTTCTTTATATGCCGGATGTTGCCGGTAGTGAGAACATTTATTTCGTTTCCGGCAGGCGTTTTGCGTGCCCACTTTGGCATATTTTGTTTGCTTACTTTTGTAGGCTCATTGATCTGGTGTTATTTTCTTGCCTGGGTTGGTATCAAATTTGGTGAAAACATGGAAATGTTCACCGGCATCTGGCATAAGTTCGACATTGCCATAGTTGCCCTGGTTGGAGTTGGCTTTATCTATTATCTCGTCCATCATTTTCGATCGGAATAATGGATAATTACTTTTTATACTGGCGGCGGCGGGTATCAGCGCGAATTTGTAATAGACTATCTAGCAAAGCATCTCGGTCCGGACCATCCCATCTCTTTAACCATTCTTCGACAGCGTGCTGAATCATGCCGCTTTTATCGGGTGAATGGGCTCCGTAAAGACGTTTCAGCTCAAGCCAAATAGATTGCAGAGCTGCCAGTTGATGAGCCGGCAATTTAATTGTGTAAGCAATATATTTATCTTGAGCAAATTCTCGTTCGATTGCCCTGGATTGAGAGGCGGATGCTATATGGAGATCGAGGCGTCGCTGTTGCCCCTCATCAAAAACTATGTCAGATACGGAAGGAGGGTGCATGCTGGACGCTGTTACATCATGTTCGTCAGTCATTTGCGTCCCTCATCTGTAATACCCAATTGTTGCCGGCTTGATTAAAAAATAGCAATTTTAAGGAAAAAGTACCGATTTTTATATTTTAGCGCCCTTTTCAATCATTTTAGCCTCAGCTGGTTTCTCCGGCTAACGGGCATGGAATCTTTAATTTATTGAGCTGAATAGTGAGAAATAAGGTCCAGCTATGGGAAGTTTACGAGAAAACTGTTGATTTTTTTTTAGTTTTGACGAAAATCAAGATATGTCTTCAATAAATGAGATTACATAGATTATGTTTCAGGATACCGTCCAACAGACTGTAAAGAAGATCTTTAACGACAAGATCCTGCTAGGGCTGCTTATTGTCTGCCTTTTGGGCATATTTGTGGGTGGATTTAACTACAAACAAGAAAAGCAGTCGGCACAAGAAGCAGCAGTCCAATCAATGCCGGCCAGCGACAGTATGTTGAAAACAAGCAATTATAGTTCAGATAACCAGCTGCCGCCGGATCTGGCAGTGCAGTTCGTTAGATGGTGGCTGAAACCAGCTATGGACTACGCACCGGCCTCTGCAGTGCAAAGTCATAGAGCTGCTGCCAACTGGATGACGGCCGATGCTTCAAGGATTTTTGATCAAGCTTTCTGGAGCCCGACACTAGCACAGCAAGTTGCCTCTGGTCAGGTTGTAGGGGCTTTCCAGCCGATTGTTGTGCAGGCAGAAGCCATCAATCCTGATAATTCTGTTGTAGTGGGACTTACCGGCACGCTTGTTCTGCAGATCGGCGGTCGACCAACCACTCACCAAATTGAGATGGATGTTCTTGTACGCAAAAGCGACACTGGTTTGCGAGTAGCCGGGCTTTATAATCGTCTGACATCCCTAAGCTCTTCTATTTATTAAGCCCTGCGGCGTTGCCTCGCGGGCAGTTCTTCTACCTTGCACTACCATGACATCTGTTCCGCCTCTAAGGTACAATCTAGAGCCGTATATTGGCAGTAAAACCTGGCAAAAAAGAGGTCGGAAACGAAGGATGAGGATAATGTGCACAAGTGGCAAATTTTTACTGCTGGTAGTGGCTATGCTTATGCCGGCAATGCCTGTATTAGCTCAGGACATTGGCAAAGCATTCAACTTCAATTTATTCAACGCAGTGGCAAAGGGAAGCACGCAAAATGTTGTCATTTCGCCGCTCAGCGCCTATATAGCTTTGAGCATGGCGCTTAATGGAGCCGTCGGCAGCACGCGCGAGCAAATGGCACAGGCGCTTGGTATTACAGGTGATACTGTTGGTCAGCTTAATGAGAGAGAACGAGCTGTATTGACTGCATTGAACGGTAATGACAAAGTACAATTGAAGATAGCCAACGCTATATTTGTAAACAAGAATACGCCCATCAAGAGTAGCTTTATTGATCTGTGTAAACATATTTACGATGCTCAGGCAGAATGTCTTGATTTTAAAAACAGCAATGTACTGACGAGTATTAATGCCTGGTGTAATAGCAAAACTGAAGGTAAAATCCCGGCAATAATAGACTCTCTAAGCGCCAGTGAAAAAATAGTTATTCTTAATGCTGTTTATTTCAAAGGCGAATGGGCGAACGCTTTCAAAAAAACAGATACGCAGGATGATAAATTCATTACTGCCTCGGGTGATATCACTGATGTGAAAATGATGCATCAGCGCCAACAATTGTTTTATTTTAAAGGTGAGACCTTTAAAGCTGTATCAATACCTTATGCCGGTGGGCAGCAGAGCTTATATATCTTTTTGCCAAATAAAAAAGTAGATTTATCTCTTTTACAAGCCCAGTTTACTGAAAAAAATTGGCATGATTGGATGTCTAGTTTTCACAATATGGATGTGAATCTATCCCTGCCGAAATTTACAGTTAATTCCTGCCAAGATCTCTCGTCAAACCTAAAGGTGTTAGGTATGGCAGAAGCATTTGACCCGCAACGAGCCGATTTTTCTCATCTGGTTTATTTTGGCTACAAAGCCTGGATTAGCCGGGTTTTGCAAAAAACATACATTGATGTAGATGAGCAGGGAACTGAGGCAGCAGCTGCTACAGCAATAGTTATGGCTACGCTATCAGTACCGGCAGTCAGACCGCAAGCCATTGAGTTTCGGGTAGATCACCCCTTTATTCTTGCGCTTGTCGACAACGACAGCAAAGAAATTCTTTTTCTGGGCACAATTGTAAAGCCATAGGGGCACCCACTCCTGACCACTATATATGTTATATTTGGCTTCTTGTAAATTGAGTTTGCTACTTTCATTGAAACGGCTTAGCCTTTTGCGTTACCCTTGTACAGGCGCTGGTTTGTTTTTTTGCCGAGATAGCTCAGTTGGTAGAGCAGAGGACTGAAAATCCTTGTGTCGTGGGTTCAATTCCCTCTCTCGGCATTTTATTATTTGGATTTTATTCTGGAGTTTATGGCTGCTTCGGTTTTGTATTTTGCTTTTATAATGCTCTGGCAATGCCTGCCCATACAGTTGCCGGCTATCGGCGCGCCGAATGTAGAGACTGATTTTATTATCAAGCCTTATTTGCAACTGGGCAATCATCCTTTACAGAGCAGACAAGAAAAACTTGAACTTTTATGGGTGAGCACCAGCAATCGAGACGACTGGAAGCTAGAGGTAAAAGAAGAGAATAATACGCAATGGCAGCAGCAAAAGCCGCCGAGTGTTGTTATTCTTTCTTATTCTGTGCCGGACCGGCTTATATCTTTTTGACAGCCCTATCGAAAATCTTGAGCCTGGCAAAAAATTTGTATACCGGATGAGTAAAAATGGGACGATGGTTTTTGAAGGTTCTGGCACAGCGCGTAAAGACAAAGGACAACCATATCGCTTTGTTTTATTTGGTGATACAGGCGCTAACACCGAATCTGAAAGAAAAATTGTCTATCGTACTTTTGAAAACAAACCTGATTTTTTGGTTATTCTTGGTGACATTGTTTATAATTTTGGCTGCCTTTCCGAATATTTAGAAAAGTTTTTTCCCGACTTCAGCAGTTACGAAGCCTCTGCTCACTTAGGTGCACCGCTACTCTCATCGGTAGTTACATTACCTGTTATTGGCAATCATGATATTGCTTATGGTGCCAATAAAAGTGGTGTTGATTTTAACAAACTGAGGGATGCCCTTGCTTTTTATCAGATTTGGTCAGAGCCTTTAAACGGACCGTTAAAAAAACAGTCTGGACGCAATATTCCTAAGTTGCTTGGCGGCGACGACAAAATCCATAAATATCTTGAGTCAGCCGGTGCTCGCTATCCGCAAATGTCTAATTATTCTTTTGACTATGGCAATAGCCACTGGCTTATTCTGGATGCCAATCCATATATGGACTGGACTAATCAAAAATTGCGGAGCTGGGTGCGCAATGATCTTGAAGTAGCCAAAAAGCAAACATGGAAATTTGTTTGTTTTCACCAACCCGGCTTTAGTATTGACAGAGCGCATTACTGCGAACAGCGCATGCGCTTATTATGTGATATTTTTCAGGACTGCGGTGTTGATATGGTTTTTTCCGGACATGCTCATAATTACCAGCGCTCTTATCCTTTAATGTTTCATGGTCTTATCAAAAACAGCATTCCGGTTATTAACCAGGATGGTACTGTAAGTGGTGACTTTATTTTTGACAAAAAATTTGACGGTATTAAAAATACCAGACCTGCAGGCGTAATTTATATTGTTTCCGGCGGTGGCGGTGCAGGACTTTATGGAGCTGCCGATGAGGGCAAGTCCAGTCGAAAATTACCGGATAGATCTACGACAGTACAAAGAGTGTTTACAAATAAATTCATTGCCTCCACGCATTCTCTTACTTTATGTGATGTTGACAATAGTAAATTAATAGTAAAACAAATTTCAGAAGATGGTCAGGTCTTAGATTCGTTTATAATTGATAAAGCTGTTGCTGTTCAGTAAAAAATATTCGAAGGAGATTTGGTTGTATTAATATGAGTGTCAATGATTTAAATGTGGTAAGCATCATTATTTTTGCCCTGCTTGTTTTTGTTGGTGGCATTATCGGCTATATAAAAGGCAAGAGCAAAGCATCGCTTATCGCTGGGATTGTGAGCACGATTATTCTTGTCTGGTGTGCCAAGACAACACATCATCATGCCAACACAGGCATAATGCGGACCTTTATGCTGATTGCTATTCTTGAGGGTATATTTGTTGTACGCTTGATCAAAACCAAAAAGTTTATGCCTGCAGGTTTAATGCTTGTTCTCTGCGTGCTTGAACAAGTATTTCTCCTCTGGAACTCTTCACGTTCAATTCTATAAACCCTGCCATAGTCTTTCTCGAGCTGCCTGCAGAGTCTCTAGCTTGCGGCTGAAACAGAAACGCGCATAAGAATTAGCCTGGGGATTGTCAGCCGAAAGAAATGTTGATCCAGGCACAATAGCCACGCCTACTTTTTCCAGCATATATTGCAAAAAGTCCAAATCATTCTTATAGCCATATTTGGATATGTCGGCAAAAACATAATAAGCACCTTCCGGTTTGAGATAAGGCATATTTATATGCTCCAGGGTTTCCAACAGGTGTTGGCGCCTTTGCGTGTAAGCTCGGGTAACCTCGGCATAATAATCTTGCCCAAGGGAAAGAGCTATTACAGACCCCCTTTGCAAAGGCGCAGGCGCTCCAATGGTTAGAAAATCATGTACTTTGCGAATTGAATCAGTAATTTTCTTGTTAGCCATTACCCAACCAATACGCCAGCCAGTCAAACTATAAGTTTTAGAAAGTCCGCTGATAGTAACTGTGCAATCGCGCATATCAGGCAGGCTGGCAGGATAGATATGTTTCAGTCCATCAAAAAGTATATGTTCGTAGATTTCATCGGTTATCAGTAGCACTCCCCGCTTTTGACAAAGCTCAGCAATGCAGTTCAGTTCATCAACAGTAAAAACCTTACCAGTAGGGTTATGTGGAGTATTGACAATAATGGCTTTAGTTTTGGCTGTGAAAGCTTGCTGCAACTGGTCAGGATCAAATTGTCTGGATGGTAGTTGCAATGGTACAAGGCGTGCAACAGCATCAGCTAAGACAATTTGTGCCAGATAGTTTTCATAGAAGGGTTCAAAAGCAATAACCTCATCTCCTGGATCAACGATGGCCAGCAAGGTGGCAATCAAAGCTTCTGTAGCACCACAAGTGACAGTAATTTCTGTTTCAGGGTCTAATGCAAATCCCAGCGCAGCACAATATTTTTTGGCAAGCGCCTGGCGTAAAAGGGGGTCGCCCCAGGTGACAGCATACTGATTAATATCAGCTGATAAAGCCTGGCTGACTGCTTCCTTGACTGCAGGCGGACAAGGGAAATCAGGAACACCCTGGCCCAGATTGACCACGCCGTATTTAACAGCAAGCCGGCTCACCTCACGGATCATCGACTCTTTTAATTGAGCCACTTTTCTGGAATTGGTTTGCACTGATAATCCGGGCATATTATTAAATGAAAGTCGATTTTAACCTTGTTCACTATAGTTTAAATAATACGCTGCCAATATTAATTAGACTTTCGAGCAGTGATAGAAGTTAGTAAAATCTATAATAATAAACTGTTGCTCATGATCATTGATTGGTAATGCCCTGATGAGAATTTTTATCCCCATCCTTTTTCTATTTCTTGCTTTGCTTGCTCTGCAAGTCGGGTTTATTCATCCCGAGCAAGCCAACCCGACTCAGGAAGCAATTACATTTATCAAGGATATTCAATCCGGCAATCTAACTAAAATAGTGGCACATTTTGGCGGGAATACATGCCGCTGCCCGGCTCGTAACGGTTGGGGAGGCTATTTGGCATATCAAACAGGACAAGAGGCTAATTTAGCTTTTATGCTCGGGCACCCATTTTCTATTGGACAGCCTGTTGCTAAAAGAATAGAAAGCCCACCTCAGGCAAAATATGCAGCACCTTTTGAGCAGCCTGAAGATTATATGATAGATGTGCCGCTTACTTTTAACCGCAATCAATATAGTCCTTTCTTTTTGCCTTTGCCCATGGCTTACGGCAAAAAGATGACCTGGCAGGAAGTACAAGATTTTATAAAAGATCCAGCCCATGAAGCTATAAAAGGCTTCAGCCTGAGATTGAGACACGGTCTTGCCCCAGGTGCTATTAAATTTGATACCAGCACCATTGCCGCTACTGCTCTGGGTGAATTTAAGTTTCTAAAGCCTGCTAAAAGCAAAGATCGTGAATACAGCGAGAAAATAAAAGCCATTCTCGCTAACTCTATGAAAAGCAGTGATAATCAATTTGTCACTCCCCAGGATGCTGGCCCGGTCATTATGCCTGACGACAGCACCTTGGCTATCCAAAAGTTAGCGGAAATTCTTCCCAGGTTGCAATCAGCAAATATGCGACTACATGTTGTGCGGCGCGGCAAAATGCAGCCATGGACAATTTTTCATTTTGTCATACTAAACCCTGTGGTTGAAGAAAATAACGGCGCCAGGGTGATTCCGCTTAGTTGAACGACTGCTAGTTCATATAAAAGTGTGGTAAGTATTGAATTAGGTAGAGTATGAACGCTTATAGATTAATTAAATATGCTACCGAGCTGTTTCTGCCAGTTTTGCTGGTCACGTTCATTGTCGGCTGGCAAAGTACGCAGGCGGGACAATTAGACAAAAAATCCTTGATGCAGAAAGTTTTGCCACCGGAGAAATTTGTTGGCAAAGTTGCTCTTGGCTATAAAGCTGCCCAGGCGATACCGGATGTGTGCAGCAAACTCTTTTGTTATTGCGGTTGTGACCTTACCGATAGTCATACCAGCTTGCTTGACTGTTTTACCTGTATGCACGGAATGGATTGTGATATTTGCCAGGATGAGGCCATTGTTGCTCTTCATCTGAAAGAAGAGGGGAAATCATTAGCTGAGATCCAGCAGACAATAGACGACGGCTTTGCTTATCAATATCCCTGGGATAAACCAAGCCCGGCTTTAATAAAATATAGAGAAACTTATAAAATCAAACATGATGGACATGTCACCAAATCCGGTGACACTGATGCAAAGGCAAATAAAAAAGCCCACCCAGGCAAGTGCTGTGGGCATAAATAACTTACTACATTTTCAGGCAATATGAAAAAATTGATTTTATTAGTTGGTATACCGGGCTCGGGCAAAACAACCATTGCTAAAACACTTACAGAAAAGATTTTGAACGCTTATGCGCTGATGACATTCGCTTTGAATTGTATGGGGACGAGGCCGAGCATGGCAATCCAAAGGATGTTTTTGCTATTTTTTTTCAGCGTCTGGAAGATTTATTAAAGGCCGAAAAAGATATAGTTGTTGATAATACCAATATCAGGACACATCACCGCCGGCAGATTTTGGACTGTGCTAGGAAATTCAATTATGCTGACATTGAGTTGTGGATTCTTGATGTGCCGCTTGAGCTGTGCTTGCAAAGAAACAAAGCGCGTGCCAGACAGGTAGAAGAAGAAGCTATGGTCAGGCTGTTTGAAGATCTTAACAACCGTAGTTGCGCAAGAAAACATGAAGGGCGCCTAGTAGTTATCAAACCGGGCACTGACGGCACCTGGAAATTTTCCTGAATTAGCAATGATTAAGGCGGAGGCAAACCTGGATTGACGCACTCTATTGATCCAGGTAGGATTGAATGGAGCTATGAAAGTAATGGCAAACCTATCTTCAGAAAAACATATAGACAATCTGGCTTGGTCGGGCAAGCGTCATTTGCTTGATACAAAAGATCTGAGCAAAGACGAAGTAATATATTTAATCAATAGAGCCAAATATTTTAAAGAACAGCTGAATTCTTCTGTGAACACGTTAAGTTCTATTTTGACAGGAAAAGTAGCGGCTAATTTATTTTACGAATATTCGACCAGAACTCGTCTGAGCTTCGAACTAGCTAGCAAGCGTTTGGGAATGCAGGTTCTTAATTTAGATATCAGCCGATCTTCTGTACAAAAAGGTGAGAGCCTGATAGACACCGCTCTTACACTTGCAGCTATGGGCGTTAACGTAATAATACAAAGACACGCTCAATCTGGTAGCGCTGCGCAAATAGCTGGAGCAACCGCCAACAAAGTTCACGTGATCAATGCCGGTGAAGGAGTCACTGATCATCCAACTCAGGCTTTACTTGATGTATTTACAATGCTAGAAGCTGCCGCGCTGGAAGGGAAAATAGATTTGTCGGGCAGCAAGATTGTTATCGTTGGCGATATTCTTCATAGTCGGGTAGCTAAATCGAGTCTTTGGCTGCCGACTTTATTTGGTGCCCAAATTCATTTAGTTGGTCCGGCGCAATTGTTGCCGCAGGCATTGGCAGCTAGCGGTGCCATTCTTCACGATAATCTTGACGAAGCGCTTAAAAATGCTGACTTTATTATGACTATACGTCCGCAATTTGAGCGACAGGAGAGCGGTATATTTGGTGGTGTTGATACATATGTATCTTCCTATCAAATAAATCATGAGCGGCTGAAACGTGCTAAACCATCTGTAAAAATTATAGCGCCTGGTCCAATTAATCGTGATGTTGAAATCAGTGGTAAGGTTGCAGATGACCATGCTCTTTCGCTGATTGAGCGCCAGGTAGAAAATGGTGTTCCCATGAGAATGGCTGTTCTGGAAGCACTGTGTGGGACGGACTAAGTAACCGACTGCTGATAAGATCGATAGACTTCTATTTTGCTGGCACAGAGCAAGCAGTTCTTGTAATTCGCTTTCCCTGGGGATTACCGATTATCTTTCCTTCCTGATAGACAAGATTGCCTCGTAGAAACGTAGCCACAGGCCTGCCCAGCAACTCTTTTCCTTCTTGGGCGGACCACATACATTTAGTAAAAGATCTTCTTTGCTTACTTTCCATTTTTGAGTGGGATTGATGACCATGATATCTGCATCTTTGCCAACGGCTAACGAACCTTTTTGATTGAAGCCGAAAATCCTGGCTATATTATGTGAAGTAACCTGGGCAATCCGAATCAGTCCCTCTTCAAGCGATTGATTGCCAAAGCGTTTCAACCAGTGAGTAATTAATACAGGAATTGTTTCTTGCAGACCAGGCATACCAGAGCTGATTTCCCAAACAGAGTCCTTCTGTTTTTCTGCTAAGGTATGAGGTGTGTGTTCGGAAATTACCACTTCAATTTTGCCGCTTCTGAGTAATTGCCAGAGTTTGTTTTGTTCTTCCGGGGTGCGTAGTGCCGGACAGACATTGATCAAATTGCCATAGATTGCATAATCATCAGTATTAAAAGCTAACTGGTAATGAGCTATTTCACCGTAGGCATCCACACCAATTTGTCTGCCAAATTCAACGGCTGCAAATTCGTCTACTGTAGATAAATGCAATAAATAAAGCTTGACACCAAACTGTTTTGCCAGGGCAATCATTTCCAGGCAGGATGTTAACACTACCGAATTATTTCTGGCGTCACTCCATACCGAAGGGTTGTTTTGCTTAAGGATGTCACGATATTTGTGAGTAAAGTAATTAACCAGTTCCTGATTTTCTGCATGTACAAGCAGCATGATTTGTCTTTCACCTAAAATTTCAAAAACCTGTGCTATGTCAGCTAGCAGAGGGATTGTTGTCGGCGTAGTGGCATGGCCGGCAGTAAAGATTTTTACGGCACTGATTAAATCCTTATCGATATTTTTTAGTTCATTAATATCTTCGACAGATGTGCCCATGTGAATGGCGAAGTCGGTATGAGAGCTTTGCTCATAGCGTTTGATTTGTTCTTCAACACGAGCAACTGTAGTAATTGGAGGTTTTGTATTGGGCATGTCAAATACGGTTGTATAACCGCCAGCAAGTGCCGCTCGTGTTCCATGACGAATATCTTCTTTGTGCTCGAACCCAGGTTCACGCAGATGCCCATGCACTTCAATTGCACCGGGCAATAGATAATTGCCGCGAAAATCGAGAATATCTGAACCAATTTCTTTAGGAAAACCTTCTTTAATGCTGGTAATTATCCCATCGGTAATCTGAAGAGTGCCTTCCATGATCCGGTCAGGAAGAACCATTGAACCGATTATCGTTGAAGACACTATAGGCACCTCTCAATTTACTCTTTTGTTAGAGGGACTAGTTTCGTACATAGTTTACCCTGGGCGTCCTGGTAGACGCGAATATTTTTTTCCCAATCCGAATCTAATTCAGGATAATCCAGGCGATAATGGGCACCGCGACTTTCTGTTCGCACTATTGCCGAAAGTATTATTGTTTCAGCTACTCTAAGCATATCTTGTACTTCCAGGCAGGCTTGTTGTTCGGCAACATCTCTCGCATATAATGACTGTGCCTCTTTCTCCAGTTTCTTTATTTCCTGTTTGGCCTGCTGCAATTTATCGGCGTCACGAATGATACCGACCTCATTCCACATTACAGACTTGATTTTTTTCAAAATAGTGCCAACTTTAACGCCTTCTTTTTTCTGTAGCACAGCATTCAAACGAGTAACTTCAGCGTCGAGGGCGGATTGATTGACTGCCGTATTCTTGTGGCTTTGACTATATTCGGAAGAGCGAAGCCCTGCTCGCCTGCCAAAGACCTGACCTTCGGCTAAAGAATTGCCACCGAGACGATTAGCACCGTGTACACTAGCGGTTACCTCACCGACGGCATAGAGTCCTTCAATACTAGTTTCACCCCATTCATTGATGACAAAGCCGCCCATCATGTGATGCATGGAGGGAGTTATCTCCATCATCTGCTTGCGGATATCAATGCCAACGTCCATGTGGTTGGCAAAGACATCAGGAACAAGTTTTTCTACCTTACCTTCTTCCCAGTGTGTGGTGTCAAGATAAACAGCTCCATGATCTGTCCCCCGTCCTTCTTGAATCTCTTGATAGATCGCTCTGGCCACTTCGTCACGTCCCGCTAGCTCAAGACGTTCAGGTTGGTAACGCATCATAAAGCGTTCGCCCAATTTATTTTTGAGTATACCGCCGTTGCCTCTTACTTTTTCTGTCACTAGCGTACCGCGTACTTCCGGGGGATAGGCCATGCCGGTTGGATGGAATTGAATCATTTCCATATCAACTAGCTCCGCACCAACATCCAAGGCCCATGCATAGCCTTCACCGGTATTGCTTCTAGCGTTGGTATGCACCTGATACATATTGCCACCACCACCAGTGGCGACAATAGTGGCTTTTGCTTGTACTACTTTATATTCACCAGTTTTACTGTCGATTAAAAATGCTCCTACTACCTTATTGTCTTGTTTGAAAAGTTTGGTTACGTAGTGATATTCCAAATAAGGAATCTGGCATCGTTTAAGTTCTGCTACCAGTCCCTGCATCATTTCCCGTCCGGTAAAGTCACCAGCACACAGGTTCAATGGAGCCGACGTTTTACCGCTTGCCCAGGTAAAGTAGGAACCGTCAGCAAGCCGGTCAAACTTTACGCCATAAGACTCCAAATCACGAATACGATCCGGCATCTCCTCGGCAAAGATTCTCGCTAATTTATAATTATTGATAAACCAACCGCCCTTGATAGTATCTTCGAAGTGCTGTTTAGGAGTAGCAGGGGATTTCATGGCTACGTTGATCCCGCCCATTGCCATTCCTGTGTGCGCTTCCAGCAAAAATTCTTTGGCCACCACTAATGCCTGCACTCCTTTTTCAGCAGCAGCAATAGCGGCTCGAAGTCCGGATCCTCCTGATCCAATAATCAAGACATCTGTGTCCAATTTCTGAATAGTTTGTGACGCCATGGGAAAGCCGCTCCTCTGTGAATGAGAAACCATACTGAAGTATAAGGTTTCCTAAGTAGTGCTCTGTTTAACAATTTTTTATTTTGATTTTTGTAGAATGTATTGGCGGTAGCTGTTGCTATTGCTACCTTTGTCATGTTGCATTCTTGACATTAAGCATAGTCTGACATTGATTCTTCATATAGTCTGTGAGAAAAATCACGATGGAGATCAAAAAAACTACTTTGACGGATAAATTATTTTGAGTAATTCATGAACAAGCTACCCCTATTTTCACTGCTTACACCATGGTCTTCAGAACAGCAGAAACAATTTATTACCGGGCTAAAACACAAATCGGTTCCTGACGGCGCTGTTATTTTTGAAAGAGGCGATACTGATTCAGATGTGTATTTCATTATTAGCGGGGTCGTAAAATCCGTAAATTTTGGGAATGATGGCAATATAAGTTATTTTCGCCCGCGCTATGCCGGTGATTGTTTTGGTTATTACAGTGCTATAAGTGAGTCACCCCGTACTGTTACTGTTACTGCTGTAGGACCAACCGTGTTGGCCAAAATATCAGGAACAGAATTTTTTTCCTTGGTTTTGGAAAACCGAAATATTACCCGGAACTTTCTTAAACTTGTAGTTGGCTTACTTCGCGTAGAAACAGACAGATTAACTAATATGACCACGTTGCCAACTCGCAAGCGTGTGGCAGCCGAATTGCTCGCTCACACTGGAGGTCAGCAGAGGGTCCGTATTAAGCTACCCGATCGGAATGAGTTGGCCAGTTATTTGGGAATGACGCGTGAAACACTCTCGCGTGCGTTGAATTACTTGGACAAAAAGAAGTTTATAAAAGTCAACAAGAACGAAATTTTGATTTTAGACTCGGACAGTCTTAAAGCATTTATTGAAGTATAGTCCTTGGCTTTGTAACTTTATTTGTATCCATTCTTGTTAATGTGCGAGTATCATTGTAGTGTGCTTATCATTTTTCTCTTGCGAATTTTGAGGCAATTTTTGGAAAGTTTGAAAGATAAACCCATTTTAGTTACTGGTGCCACTGGTTATGTGGGGGCACAGCTTGTGCCCAGGTTGTTGCAAGCCGGCTATAAAGTGAGAGCAATGGCGCGATCGGCAACAAAATTGTGCAAGTGTGCCTGGGCTAAGCATGAAAATCTAGAAATAATTGCTGCTGATATTTTTGATCAAGATAAACTTTTGCAAGCCGTGTCAGGATGCAGTGCTGCTTATTATTTAATTCATTCTATGAATGCGCGCAATAAAGATTTTGCTGAAGCGGATAAACGTGCGGCTAATAATTTTCGCCTGGCTGCTGAAAAAACTAATTTAAAGCGGATTATATATTTAAGTGGTTTGAGCGAAGAGCAAACCGATTTGAGCAAACACTTGCGTTCAAGAGCTGAGGTAGGCCGGATTTTGTGCTCTGGTAAAGTGCCGGTAACGGTTCTGAGAGCTGCCATGATTATTGGCTTGGGCAGCGCTTCTTTTGAGATATTGCGTTATCTTGTTAATCGCCTGCCCATTATGATCACACCCAAATGGGTGCGCACACCGTCACAACCAATTGCCATTGGTAATGTTTTGGAATATTTAGTTGGATGTCTCGATAATCCACAGACAGTTGGACGAACATTTGATATTGGTGGTCCGGAAGTCCTAAGCTATCAGACTTTAATGGATATCTATGCTGAAGAAGCCGGACTAGGTCATCGTCTGGTTATTCCTGTGCCTTATTTTACGCCGCGCTTAAGCTCATACTGGATTCATTTAGTGACACCAGTTTCAGCCTATATAGCTCGCCCATTAACTGAAGGGCTGCGCAATCCGGCTGTGTGCCGGGAAGATAGTATTAAATCAATCATACCTTTAAAGTTATTAGACTGCCACTCAGCGATAAAACTTGCTCTTGCATAGGTTATGCTCCGGTTTTAGATCCGGCGGCGCGCTCGACAGCAAGAGCAATTTGATAAACGAACGTTTCCAGAAAATGCATTTCTTCCGGATTACGCAGTCTTTCTTGTTGTTGGGGCAGCAAGCCAATTACACCGACAATACTGCGCGTAGTAAGTAGAGGTAAATAAATAGCTTTTGCGCCAGGCAAAGTGGAAGTGCCGGCACCCGCTACTTGCTTATTGCTAAATACCCATTGAGCGACGCCCATCTCATGTGAATCAATAGTATAAGAATTATTGTCGTGAAAATCAGCTTTGAGTGCACCATGTTGATCAGGTAAAAGCACTACTGCTTTGCTGTCAAAAACTTCGTTTAAGTGCTTCAATGAGGCAGCAAGAATTGATTCTATACTGGCCGCACTGACCTGCTCTCGCGTCATGGCGTATAAAGCTGCTGTCTGGCGTTCTCGTTGTTTAGCTAATTCTACTTGCTGCCTGCCGCGTACGGTCAATGTACTCAATGTCAGAGAAACGATGAGCATAACCAACAGGGTGAGAAAATACTGAGTATCACTGACGGCAAAAGACATATAAGGCGGCACGAAAAAGAAATCAAAACAAGCCACGCTTAATATTGATGCCAGAGCCGATGGTCCCGGACCATATCTGGTGGCAGCAAAAACAATGGCCAGTAAATAAATCATGACCAGATTGACCTGTTTTAGTTTTTGAAAGACCAGGTGATCTATCAGTGTTGCCAGGGCAACAACAATAATTGCGTATGCATATTGTTGCCAATTTGTGCGGCGCGCTGGTGTACGATAGCGTTGTGTTATCTCACCTGGCAAAGGATCGCCGGTGATGACATAAACATCTATGTCGCCGCTGAGATAAGTTATTTTATCCACGAGTGAACCAAATAAACGGTCTTTTAGATGCTTAAGTCGGCCGCTGGTTGACTTACCAATAACAATTTTAGTTACATTGCGTGTACGTGCAAAGGATAATATTTCTTCGACAATGTCAGTGCCCGTAAGAGTAACAACTTGAGCACCTAGCCGTTCTGCCAGATTGAGAGAGTTTAAAAGTCTATCGTTTTCCTGTGGCGACAGGCGCAGATGATCAGCAGTCTGTACATAA
>CAWKBA010000016.1:0-6163 GCA_963847765.1 Candidatus Melainabacteria bacterium
AACAAATCATCCGACAGAAACTTCACATGCGCCCGAATCTTCTCCCCATCAATCGAACCCTCCGCAGCCTTCACCGCCGGAGGATATTACTTTGCCCCACCAAACCCGGAGCAGTAGACAACAGCATCACCGCCACTAGCCCAAACCAGTTCTTATTCATCGATGGACTCCTGTTCCGTACAGTCTACGTCCACACCAACCAAATCAACGCAGGCAGCTTTCAGATTGAAGTAACCTTTTCACTATGGAGCCTATTCGCACGCTGTTCGCAACTCAACCCACTGAGCCGTCGGAAGCAGTCCTTCCCGAAGGTCTTCGCGCCACGATACGACGGAGATCTTTCTTTTCCGCCCGCTCCGGAAGAGCGTCCCTATTGCATCGCAAACTTCGTGTCGACACTCGACGGGGTCGTGAGCTTCAACATACCGGGTCAGTCGGAAGGAGCTCAGATCAGTAAATCGAACGAAGAAGACCGGTTCATCATGGGCCTGCTGCGGGCCTCGGCAGACGCGGTGGTGGTGGGTTCGGGGACGCTTCAAGCCGCCGGTCCGCAGGGCACCTGGCTCCCGGAATCTGTCTATCCAGCAGCGAAAGATCTATACCAGAAGTATCGAACCGAGGTGCTCCGAAAGCCGGAGTATCCACTCGTAGTGATTGTCACGGGAACGGGCGGACTGGACCTCGCCAGCGCCGTGTTTCATACACCCCAAACCAGGGTGCTGATACTGACTACGGAGCAAGGCAAACAGAGGTTGTCGCAAAGCGGATCGGAGGCACTCGCCTCAGTCGAGGTGAAGGCGCTCTCTACCGCAGAGAACGCGCATCTCTCCTTCTGCGATCCTTACGTTGCTCAGACACGAAGCCGGAGTGGAGTTGCTGCTTCACGAAGCCGGCCCAACACTCTTTGGCGAATTTCTCGCAGGCGGATTCATGGATGAACTTTTCCTGACAGTGGCGCCTCAGATTGCGGGGAGAGTCGCAGAGCACCCCAGGCCAGGCCTGGTTGCCAACGTTGAGTTCTCTCCCGCGACGGCTCCCTGGTGGAAGCTTCTCAGCACAAAAAGTGCAGCAGATTACCTCTTCCTGCGTTATCAAGTAAGAGATCGCAGCACATAGAAGGCCCGCAACGGCGTGTGAGCGTCGGAGCGATCGAGTCTTGGACCTCCGATCACCGGTGATGTGTGTCGGCTGGCATCTCGACTAAACTAAACGTTGTAATGTGAATCGAGGTTGATTGTGTTTGAACGACCCATCGTCATTGGGCAGCGCCTTCGCTGGAAGTACACCGACAGCAACGAACCCTCAGCAGACGCCGTAGTTGTAAACGTTCGGACTGACCGCGAGGAAGGCCTCTCACCCGAAGCAACAGACTATGCAGCGCTTTGGATCGAAGCAAAATACGTGCAAGACTCACCGCAGGCAAGGCCCTTTACGATCGAGCTCGCTACGGACAAGCTGACCTACATTGACGGCAAAGAGATCACCATCGAACTCCTCTAGTCCTGCCTCATGCTCGCGCTCACCACAAGCGGCCTAGGCTTAGCATTCATTCATCCATATAACGCTGGCCCGCCTCCAGGCGGTGGAGTGAGGATTATGGCTCTGCAGCCATGTCAGTAATCTACCGCAGCTGCCTTTGCTCAGTTGCGGAGCGATGTTCCCCTCCCCCGATTTCTTCAGCACATCCTTGGCCCGCCCGCTGTCCTCGGCCGACAACGCGGTTCGTTTCATCTCTTCTTCAGATAAAAAGAAAAATCGTCCATCTCCCGACCGAACAACTAGTCCGGCAGGTTCGTTGGATTTTTCGATTTCGGAAAGTATTTCCTCAGCATTCATGCGAGCCACCTCAGAGAGAAAATGTCGCGTCATAACCAGCGGTCAACCGCGATGCTACTCAATATACGCCCGCAACAATACGACGGGTTGTCGTCTGTGACCTCGCCATAAGAAACTCGGAAACGAAAGACTACGTTACTTCTTCACAAACTTCTTCACATTCATCCCATTCACTTCACCCACATAAATAGCCCCACTCGAATCAACCGCCACGGCCGTAGGATTAGTAAGCCCATCTATCCGAGCCACCACCTTGCCATCCTTTATGTTCGCAATCAGCAGACACCCGTTCGCAGTTCCATCGACGACATAGATCAAATCGCCCTTAACGAACACCCCCCACGGCGTCCCAAAGTTAGTCCACTGATCAATAAACTTCCCCTCCTGATCGAAGATCTGAATCCGATTGTTCGACCGATCCGCCACATAGACCCGCCCCTTCGAATCCATCGCAATGCTATGCGGCACATTGAACTGGCCCGGCTCCGTCCCCTTACCACCCCACCACTTGATGAACGCACCGTCCTTCGAAAACTTCACCACACGCGTATTAGCGCCTTCACCATCGGCAATAAAGACGTCGCCATTCTTCGCCACCGCCACATCGGCCACACCATCGAAGGCATCCTGCGAATCGTTATCCCCAAAAACGCCCTTCTTACCCAAAGTCATCAGCAGCTTCCCATCCGGGCTGAACTTGTAAGCCTGCACATTCTGCCGGTCAGTCACCCACACATCCCCCGCAGGATCGACACGCAAAAAGTGCGGCTGCTTAAACACCCCCTTCCCAAACGTCCTTAGAAATTTCCCGTTACGGTCAAAGACCATAATCGGCATAGCCTCGCTGCGCTGAAACACATAAACATTGTCATGCGCATCCACATCCACCCCACTCACCGGACTCCACTTCACAAACCCCGCCGGAAACTGCGCCCACCCCTCAACCAACTGATAATGACCCTCCGCCGCCCCCACCCGAGCAGTTCGAACAGCGACCATCGCCCCAAACCCGAGCACAACCACAACAGCGGCTAACAAATATCCAGATAAGCGCTTCGTCATAGGCCAATCCTAAAAGCAATCTCAATCCGTCCAGTCTACGTCCATTGCTCTCGAATTCACGGAGCCGGATCGCCGCGTATGAATCGCCTTTCCTCGCCCAAAGGGCGACCCGGAGGGAGCAGGGGCCTTCAGGCCCCTGAATCAAGGCCCAATTTGAATAGGGGCTTTAGCCCCGGGCCTTCTCTTCACCCTCCGCGTGCCCATCCAGAGCCCGCCCGATCGAGCGACAATTGGGGAACCGATACCCCCAAATCGACGTATATAGAAGCACAGACAAAACCCACCGCCCAGGCGGACCGGCATCGTAGCAGTCTTTGACAATTCAGCTTCTCTGGCGAAACTCATAAACCCTAAATTTATGAATACCTTGCCAAAGTTCAATACATTCTAGGCGGAAGGGCACGGCTTCAGCCGTGCCGTAAACAGCCTCGCCGCAGGCGACACCGCTCTGCCCCGAGCGGAGTCGAGGGGCTGGAGTGCAGGCGCAGCCCGAACGACTGATTTATCGCTTTTGCTCTTGCAGTTGTTCTTGCCGTTGCTTTCCAATACTGGCCAAATCCATCAGCTAAAGTATCTATTTTGAATACTTTGCAGCCATCAACCCCACTTTATAAGACTTTTTTGACCTCCGCACACCCAAGTCCAGACTTAAAACCCCTATTTCGAATACTTTGCGCAATATCGACGGGGAGGGGGGCACCACATCAAGGCCGAAACACAACCCGCCCACCCTTATCTATCTCACCCCAAACCGCCTCCACATCCTTCAACGCCGCCACCTTGATCTCGACATCAAAAGGAGCCTTCGCCGCCTCCACAAAAAACTCCCTAACCGCCGCAAAGATCTCCGCCAGCGAAGCGCTCCCAAACCCGCTCCCGATCAGCTCCACCCCCGAGCTCCGCAGCGTAGACCCCGCCAAGGTTATGGTCGCCCCCGCGCTATTCCCAATCTGCACAAACCGTATCCGCGGACTCGAATGGCTCAACCCCTTCTTCGCAATCGCCGCCAGCACACTCTCCGCCGGACCGCACCACAGATAATCCAGCACCACATCCACCCCACCCGCAATCTCCGCGCGAAACGCCTCCACCAGCGCCGCCTTCTCCTGCTCCAGCGAGATCACCGCATCCGCCCCCAGCGCCTTCAACCTCTCCAGCGCCACCGGATTCCGTCCCGCCGCAATCACCCTCTTCGCCCCCAGCCGCCTGGCAATCTGCACCGCCAACTGCCCCGCAACCCCGGTAGCCCCCAGGATCAGCACACTCTCCCCCGCAACAAACTTCGCCCGAGCCCTCAACGCCGCCCACGAAGACATAGCCGGATTCGCCAGCCCCGCAGCCACAGCATCGTCCAACCCATCCGGCAGCTCCAGACACATCTTCCCCGACGCCACCGTCCGCTCCGCAAACGTCCCAAACGGACTACGCACCGCCCCAAAGAAAACCCGCCGCCCATCCGCCAGCCGCCCCACCCCATCCACCCCCGGCACAAACGGAAACACCCCCGTACTCCCGTAGTGGCTGCCATTCGCCAGCGCCTTCACAATCGGGTGCAACCCCGCCGCACTCACGTCCACCAGCAGCTCACCCTCACCCGCAACCGGCTCTCCAAACGAAGTAAACCGCGGAGCAGCATCGTAAGAACTCACCACAGCAGCATTCATAGCATCTCTCCTTCCTGCGCCTTGATAGCTGGCGGTCGACCCCACACCACCGGCTTCACCTCCATCACATCCAGCCGCTGCAGAACTTTGCGCGCCAGCCCCGTCAGCGGCTGCCCTGCCAGCCGCGTCGTTCGAACCCACTCCAGCGTTGCCTCACGTCCCACCAATGATTTCATCAGCGACCTGTCCCGCGCACTCCGCGCCGCGAACACCTGTACATAATAGTTCGTATTCGTAATCGAGTGCCTTACCCGCAGTAGCGGCTCACGCCCCGTCACCGACTCCTCCGGCAGCGGCGGAAGTTCCAGCATTCCCGCCATAAGGCTCGCGTCCGCCGCTCGTCGCTGCAACAACACCTCCGTCACCGTCCCCTGCTTCCGAAGACTCAACAGATAGGCCGCCGGCAAACTCCGCTGCACCGCTCGCACCGGAGTCACATGCTCACCCCGCGTCAGGCACAGCGAGTACACCGGACACTTCGCGCACAGCGGAGCCTTCGGCAGACAAACCGTAGCCCCCAGCTCCATCATCGCCTCGTTGTGATCCCCCGCCGCGTTCACGCGCTTCTCCACCTTCCTTCGCGGAACCAGCGCGCTCGCTTGCGCCTGCACAAACCCCCGCCCCGCCGCCGTCGAAACATGCGGCCGCCCCGTCACCCGCAGCAGCACTCGCTCCACATTCCCATCCACCACAGCAATGCTCTCGCCAAACGCGATGCTCGCAATCGCCGCAGCCGTATACTCACCAATCCCCGGCAGCGTCCGCAGCCCCGCCGAATCCGTCGGCAGCCGGCCCTGCCGCTCTCGCGTAATAAACTGTGCTGTCTTGTGCAGCATCCGCGCCCGCCTGTAATACCCCAGCCCCGACCACGCCGCCAGCACATCCTGCTCCCGCGCCAGCGACAGCGCCAGCACCGTCGGAAACTGCAGCAGAAATTCGTTGTAGTGCTCAATCACCGCCGTCACCCGCGTCTGCTGCAGCATGATCTCCGACACCCACGTCCGGTAAGGATCGTTCACCCCACGCCACGGCAGCTTCCGCGCATTCTTCCGGAACCACTGCATCAGCTTCCGCCGGAACACTGAAACCTCTGCCGCAGCCAGACTCTCCCCGGCCGCCCGTACCGGCAAGGCTGCACAGGCGTCTCAATCTTCTTTTTCGTTCCACGTACCATCGACAGTCAGTCTATCGTCAACTTCCTATATAGATAGGCTAAACTTATGCCCGCACGTCCGGCATCATTGAGGCAGCGCAACTATGAAGACCACTCCCCACACTCCCCGCAGAGAATTCCTAAACTCGCCTCCCTCGCCACCGCCGCCGCCTTCATCCCCTCAATCGCTTTACCCGCCGCCGCCTCCACCGCAGCACCCGCGCCCACCCCGCGCTTCCCCAACGCCGATCCCCGCTGGCAGCGCACCTGGGACGCCGCCCTCGCCGTCCTCGCCGGCAACATCCACACCATGCCCCGCTACACTCCACCCACTCTTGTCGAAGGCGCGGTCTATCCCGGCATCTGGCTCGAGTGCGCTCCGCAGGAAGGCCTCGTCTACGGCACGCTCGATCAATACATCACCCCCGCATCCGCCGACGACGCACGC
>CAWKBA010000017.1:0-98948 GCA_963847765.1 Candidatus Melainabacteria bacterium
TTGCGCGGACACGCCGACCAGTAGGATGGTGAAGAAGCCGAGAACATGGAGGCACCCTCCGCATGGTGACAGAATGCTTCATTCGATTAGCGAGGGCAGAAGGCAGCGGCTGAAAACCTATGCTAAGTCTATTTACGAATATGGCTCTATCCACAAAATGAATAGTGAGAACCTCTCCTTCAAAATGAAGCTTCCTTTGAACTGGATAATTCCCTTTTTGCCATTGAAGGGAGGGTGACTGTCTAATAAGGGCCAAGAGTGTAAGCTACTAGGGGGGGAGATGAAAAAGGTGGAGGAGATTGCCTTAAAACCCACTGATGTTCCACCCACCGATTTGCAAAATGAAGGGGCCGAACGTTTGGGAGAGGATTTGGTCCATATCTATGACACCCCTTTGAATAAAGATAAAGATCCATCTCTTTGGGCAATTGCTTTTTCTCTCTATTTTTTGCCTTCATCATAGGAGATGGGGGATACGGTCTCATTTTCCTAGCTGTTGTTCTTTTTCAAGATATAAATATACCCTGACTAGCGCCATGAGTAGATTTACTAACCTGGTGATGATTTTAGAGATTTCCTGCCTTTTGTGGGGTTTTCTTACCAATTCTTTTTTTGGAATTCCGATTCGTTTGGATAGCCCGCTCCGCAAAGTGTCGCGGGAAACAGGTCAGCGGAGAAAAAAGCGGATTACTTAATTACGCACAAAGATGGGAGCGGAAAGAGTGGGTGAAAAGGTACCCCCATTTGGAAAACGCCCCAGGCGCGAAAACTTTCTTGAAAGAGGGTGGAGAAGAAAAAGCTGGGAAGATGCATTATGATGTCCTAGATCGCTTTTCCGATAATATCATGTTTGAACTGGCCATTTTGATTGGGGTTATTCACTTAAGTCTATCGCTTTTGCGTTATGCTAATCGCAACTGGGCCTCCATTGTTTGGCTGCTCTTTATCATTGGAGCTTATCTTTATTTCCCTGTTTATCTTAAATCCACATCAATTATCCATTTTGCTTTTGGCGTTCCTAAGGAAGCAGGGGCCCAAAATGGGCTTTATTTGATGATTGGAGGTCTAATCCTGGCTACTGCCTTAGCTTTGATACAGCATAGGTTAGCGGGCATTTTAGAGCCTATGACGGTGATACAGCTATTTGCCGATGCCATGTCGTATTTAAGGCTTTATGCTTTGGGACTATCGGGGGCTATGTTAATTTCCACCATGAATGATGGTAGCCTTTTCTATGAATTTTGTTTTAGGCGGTATCATCATTATTTTTGGCCATTTAGTGAATATTATCCTAGCCATTATGAGTGGAACCATTCATGGCTTGCGTCTAAATTTTTTAGAGTGGTATCACTACAGTTTTGAAGGGGGCGGCAAACCGTTCACCCCCCTTAGCAAATTAAAAGTTGAATAAGGAGAGTCGTATGAATATTGATATGGTGGGTCCTGCACTTGTTTTGGGGATTAGCTCTATGGGAAGTTGCGTTGGTTGCTACATTGCAGGGGCTGCCTCTCACGCCGCTATGAGCCGTGTAGATGAAGGGCATGGTAAATTTATCGGGATGTCGGCAGCGCCAGCTTCCCAGTCCATTTACGGGTTTATTTTGATGATTTTGATGAGAAATGCCATAAGGGCAGGAACCCTCTCACCTGTCTCTGGAATAGTGATGGGCATTATCATTGGCCTAGCTTTTCTTTTTTCATCCGTTTTCCAAGGGAAAGTTTGCGCAACGGGTATTCAAGCAACAGCCAAACAACCTGCCATCTTTGGTAAATGCTTTGCAGCTGTAGGTATTATCGAGTCTTTGCTTTATTTGCCTTCGTCTTTTCCATCCTACTGATGTAATCCCAAGAGAGGGGGGTAACCCTCTTTAAGTTTCTAAAAGTGCAGGTAAACGTCGCACAACTTCTTCGATATTAGGTCTTTTATCAGGTTCTTCAGGATTAACCATTTCCCAAATCAAATGGTCTAAAGTGTCTTTTTCTTCAGGTTCGGAAAGCCCATAGCATGCAAATCACTATATGTTAACTTACTCATAAATTCTAGTTGCTGAGCGTCACTATCATCATTAAGTCGGGTAAGTTAGTTGATCATTGTGAGCGATCTCATAAAGAGTAACACCCAAAGCAAAGATGTCTGCCTTTTGAGGATCATAAGGAGGAGAATTTATTATTTCTGGGGCCATAAAAAGTGGACTGCCTACCTTTCTATCATCCTGTTTACTTTTTATTGCAAAATCGAAATCAGCGAGTTTTATATCTAGATCCTTTACAAGGAAATTATCCAATTTTATATCCCGATGTGCCCATCCTGCTTTATGTACTTCGTTTACAGATTTTGCAGCTCCAAGTATAAAGGAATTTATTTGTTGCGGTTTTAATCTTCTGCAAGTTTTGCCAAAGAACTTTCCGCTTTTAAATCAATGAAGCCTTCTCTTTTTTCACCTGTAGCTTTACTTTCCCAAGTGATATAATGACCTGCAGCGAGAAGGGGATTTCCACAAAATTGTTTAGCAGCTTGAATTGAATTTTCTGTAACTTTTATTTCTTTACCGGCTGGATCTAATCCTCTTTTTGCAATTCCAATGACATGAGATTCTTTTCCTTCGTGCATTAAAGTGCTTACCTTTTTAATCCCCCCTTCGCCTACGGTTTTTCTCTGGGGTTGCTGGAATCGTTTCTTTTATGACTCCAGGTTTAAGTTGGAAATCCTTGGATTTAGTATGAAGCTGCCTGAAAATATTGCCTTCTTTTGTAACTATGTACGAACTTGTGAAATTTGTAACATGTCTAGAAAGTTTGATTTCATCTTTTCCTGTGCTTCCATTTGTTTATGTAGCTCCTCGAATTGACCTCGGATTTTCTCTTCCTCAGCTTTTTGAAGCGCTTGTTGTTCTTTTGGAGTAAAGCAACTTTTAATAGCTGTTTCTTTAACTTCTTGAAAACTTTCATTTAGAAGGGATAATTGATCGTGAAATTCGGGACTTGATCTTGCAATCTCGGGGCTTGAGATTTGTATAGGCGTAGAAACTTCTTCTAGAAGAGCTAGCTCCATTATATTAACTTTGACAGCCTCTCCCCCGGGCGTATGAGCTGAAACAGCAGAGGAGCTATCCGAAGAGCCAATCGGATTAAAAAAGGAATCTGAACCGGAAACAGCCATAATTAACCTTTATTAATACTATTAGTACTTATAATTATATTATATATTATTCTATTTATTCTAGAGTGATTATGCCAATTTCATGCCATAATTTTAAGAGAGACAGTATGTTAGGAAGTTAGAGCTTTATTGAAAGTAATTCGGGTTTCGTCCGACAATTTTTGCCGTTTTTTAAATTCTTCTTGTTTTTCCTCTAATCGTTGATCAGAGAAAGAATTTTCAAGATTTGGACGTATAAGTGGAGTCGTAAGAGTTGTGAAAAGGTTTTTTCTTCACCATTTTTTTCCTCTAAGAGACACTAATTTGTGCTTTTGATTGAGTTTGAGTAGATAGGTAATAAAGGATAGAGAAATATTTCAGGATGTAGAGAAGAGTACACAGTGTTATGTAAAATAGTTCCTCCTATTGGGGGCGATGCTTAAGGGTGTCAGACCACAGGATCTATTCTAGATTCTATGTCTTACCTTCTCTTGATGGTGTTTCACCCTTAGGATTAAGCAAAGCTTTAGGATTATAAAAGTAATAAATTCTAAGAGGAGCTAAAAACCACCCATTTATAGGACAATTTCTAAACCTTGCATGGCCAAGGTGATGATCTTGTAATGTGGTGAGTGTATGATTTAATTGTGATATTAAATCTTTTTTTGCTGTTGAAGATTTTCGTTGAGCTCTTTACAAAGTCTAGAAAACAGGTGCAGCGTATAGATTTTTTCAGATAACGCATGCGTGACACGATGCATAGGATCTTTTTTGTTAAAATTATCAAGATGCAGAAATAATACTTCAAATGGCACTTTTGGCAAAGGTAAGCCACATCGCTTGAGTAATTCATTAGGTAAAATAGTTAAATTGATTGCCATATTAAGAAACTATAAAGGAAGTATTAATTTATCGCAATAATTTTTTTAATTAGTTTAAGTAAGAAAGAATGCTACTCCGCTTTTCATTTCAGCATTTCTTTTCGTGCCCGAATACTTTTGGCAAAGGATAATTAAACTTCTCTATAAGTTCTATAGGTAGATTATAATATTTGATTGCCATATTTAAGAATTTATAGAAAAAGGGGTATTTTCATTCCATGGAATTTTCCCATTTTTATATGTTTTCTAGATAATCTACTTTGCTGACTGTTGCGTTCAATCTTAGGGGTCAAATATTCTTTAAGGCAAACCATGAATTCTCTCAGACATGGATTCTCAATGAGCTTTGGCAAAAGGCTCAATAATCGCTTGATTTGAATGTTGAAGACATTAATGAATCTAAAGTAGTTAGACCTTCGTTTGTGTCATATATCCTTTTTCTCTCTCTCTCTCTCCATGGCCGGGCTGTTTTAGATTCATTAATCTCTTCAACATTTCAATCAAGCGATTATCGCACCTTTTGCCAACTCCTAGAAAATCCAAGTATTAGAGATTACATCGTTTCCCATAAAGAAAATATGACCCCTAAGATTGAACGCAGCGGTCGCAAAGTAGATTATCTAGAAGCCCTGAAAAAATGGGACATTTCCATGGAATGAAAATACCCCTCTCTATAAATTCTTAAATATGGCAATCAACTTAAATAATCTACCTATAGAACTTATAGAGAAGTTTAGTTTTCCTTTGCCGAAAGTATTCGGGCACGAAAAGAAATGTGGGATGAAAAGCGGAGTAGCATTTCTTTCTTACTTAAACTAATTAAAAAAATTATTGCGATAAATTAATACTTCCTTTATAGTTTCTTAATATGGCAATCAATTTAACTATTTTACCTAATGAATTGCTCGAGCGATGTGGCTTACCTTTGCCAAAAGTGCAAAGTGAAGAGAAACCTCTACCTTTTGCTAAATATAACAAAAAAGATCCTATGCATGTAGCGCATGCATTATCTGAAAAAATCTATACGCTGCACCTGTTTTCTAGACTTTGTAAAGAGCTCAACGAAAATCTTCAACAGCGAAAAAAAGATTTAATATCACAATTAAATCATACACTCACCACATTACAAGATCATCACCTTGGCCATGCAAGGTTTAGAAATTGTACTATAAATGGGTGGTTTTTAGCTCCTCTTAGAATTTATTACTTTTATAATCCTAAAGCTTTGCTTAATCCTAAGGGTGAAACACCATCAAGAGAAGGTAAGAGCGTGGAACCTACAATAGATCCTAGTGGTCTAACACCCTTTAAGCATCAGTACCCAATAGGAGGAACTATTTTACATAACACTGTGTACTCTTCTCTACATCCTGAAACTATTTCTCTATCCTTTATTACCTATCTACTCAAACTCAATCAAAAGCACAAATTAGGTCTCTTAGAGGAAAAAAATGGTGAAGAAAAAACCTTTTCACAACTCTTACAAGCTCCACTTATACGTCCAAATCTTGAAAAATCTTTCTCTGATCAACGATTAGAGGAAAAACAAGAAGAATTTAAAAAACGGCAAAAATTGTGGGACGAAACCCGAATTTATTTCAATAAAGCTCTAACTTCCTAACATACTGTCTCTCTTAAAATTATGGCATGAAAATGGCATAATAACACTAGATAAATAGAATAATATATAATATAATTATAAGTGTAATCTTTGTTAATAAAGGTTAAATTATGGCTATTTCTAGTTCTGAATCTTTTTTAAATCCGGTAAATAGTTCTTGGATAACTCCTTCTTCTCACTTGCCTATAAAAGACGCAGCTCAGGTTGACGTCTGGCGTTGGCCCTATCTGAAGAAGTGCCCCCGCCTCAACAAATCTCAAGCCCTGAGATTGCAAGATCAAGTCCCGAATTTCACGAACAAATATCTGTACTTAAGGAAAGTTTTCAAGAAGTCCAAGATACGGCTATTAAAAGTTGCCTAACTCCGCACGAACAACAAGGGCTCCATAAGCTTGAGGAACAAAAAATTAGAGGGCAGTTTGAGCAGCTTAAAAAACAAATGGAAAGCACAGGACAAGATGCTATTAAGCTTTCAAGACGCGCCACCCAATTCAGCAGTTCTTATATAGTCACAAAAGAAGGACAAATTTTCAGACAGTTGCATACGAAATCCAAAGAATTAGAGTTTCAACCAAGAGTCATAAAAGAAACAGTTCCAGTAACTCCAGAAGAAAAAACAGTGGGCGAGGGAGGAATCAAAAAGGTCAGTAGTTTAAGTCACCAAGGAGATGAATCACATGTCATCGGAATTGCAAAAAGAGGACTTGATCCTGCAGGTAAAGAAATAAAAGTGACAGAGAACTCCATACAGGCTGCTAAAGAATTTAGTGGAAATCCCCTTCTTGCTGCTGGCCACTATATCACTTGGACAAGTGCAGCTACCCATGAAAAAAGAGAGGGCTTCATTGATTTAAAAGCAGAAGGTTCTTTAGAAACACGTGCCCAAGAAGGTCTAAAACCGGAAGAAATAAGTGCCTTTATATTAGGAGCTGCAAAAGCATTAAATGAGGTGCACAAAGCAGGGTGGGCACATCGAGATATAAAAGCGGATAACTTCCTTGTCAAAGATCTAGAAATAAAACTGGCGGATTTTGATTTTGCTATAAAAAGTGAAGATGATGATAGAAAAGTAGGAAGTCCCTTTTTTATGGCCCCTGAGATAGTAAATACATCCTCATATAATCCTCAAAAAGCAGATATTTTTGCCTTGGGAGCTACATTTTACGAGATTATAAATGGGGGAACTCCCTTAGCCGACTTTAATGCAGATACAGGCGCTCAGCAACTGGAATTTATGGGTAAGTTAACTTATAATGATTTGGAAGCAATGGGTCTTCCCGAACCTGAAGAAAAAAACACTTTAGATCATTTGATTTGGGAAATGGTCAATCCAGAAGAGCCTGAGAAAAGGCCCAGTATTGAAGAAGTAGTGCGACGTTTACCTGCACTTTTAGAAACTTAAAGGGGGTTACCCCCCTCTCTTGGGATTACATCAGTAGGATGGAAAAGACGAAGGCAAATAGAGCGAAAGACTCGATAATACCTACAGCTGCAAAGCATTTACCAAAGATGGCAGGTTGTTTGGCTGTTGCTTGAATACCCGTTGCGCAAACTTTCCCTTGGAAAACGGATGAAAAAAGAAAAGCTAGGCCAATGATAATGCCCATCACTATTCCAGAGACAGGTGAGAGGGTTCCTGCCCTTATGGCATTTCTCATCAAAATCATCAAAATAAACCCGTAAATGGACTGGGAAGCTGGCGCTGCCGACATCCCGATAAATTTACCATGCCCTTCATCTACACGGCTCATAGCGGCGTGAGAGGCAGCCCCTGCAATGTAGCAACCAACGCAACTTCCCATAGAGCTAATCCCCAAAACAAGTGCAGGACCCACCATATCAATATTCATACGACTCTCCTTATTCAACTTTTAATTTGCTAAGGGGGGTGAACGGTTTGCCGCCCCCTTCAAAACTGTAGTGATACCACTCTAAAAAATTTAGACGCAAGCCATGAATGGTTCCACTCATAATGGCTAGGATAATATTCACTAAATGGCCAAAAATAATGATGATACCGCCTAAAACAAAATTCATAGAAAAGGCTAGATCATTCATGGTGGAAATTAACATAGCCCCCGATAGTCCCAAAGCATAAAGCCTTAAATACGACATGGCATCGGCAAATAGCTGTATCACCGTCATAGGCTCTAAAATGCCCGCTAACCTATGCTGTATCAAAGCTAAGGCAGTAGCCAGGATTAGACCTCCAATCATCAAATAAAGCCCATTTGGGCCCCTGCTTCCTTAGGAACGCCAAAAGCAAAATGGATAATTGATGTGGATTTAAGATAAACAGGGAAATAAAGATAAGCTCCAATGATAAAGAGCAGCCAACCGATGGAGGCCCAGTTGCGATTAGCATAACGCAAAAGCGATAGACTTAAGTGAATAACCCCAATCAAAATGGCCAGTTCAAACATGATATTATCGGAAAAGCGATCTAGGACATCATAATGCATCTTCCCAGCTTTTTCTTCTCCACCCTCTTTCAAGAAAGTTTTCGCGTCAGGGGCGTTTTCCAAATGGGGGTATTTTTCACCCACTCTTTCCACTCCTCATCTTTGTGCGTAATTAAGTAATCCGCTTTTTTCTCCGCTAACCAGTTTACCAGCGACACTTTGCGGAGCGGGCTATCCAAACCAATCGGAATTCCAAAAAAAGAATTGGTAAGAAAACCCCACAAAAGGCAGGCAGTCCCTAAAATCATCACCAGGTTAGTAAATCTACTCATGGCGCTAGTCAGGGTATATTTATATCTTACAAAAAGAGCGACGGCTAGGAAAATAAGACCGTATCCCCCATCTCCTATGATGAAGGCAAAAAATAGAGAGAAAAAGCAAAGTACCCAAAGAGATGGATCTTTATCTTTATTAGAAGGGGTGTCATAGATATGGACCAAATCCTCTCCCAAACGTGCGGCCCCTTCATTTTGCAAATCGGTGGGTGGAACATCAGTGGGTTTTAAGGCAATCTCCTCCACATGCACATTCATCTCTTTTACAAGCGGGGGAAGCTCTTGCACCTTATTGACAGGCACCCAACCCTCAATGGCAAAAAGGGAATTATCCAGTTCAAAGGAAGCTTCATTTTGTGCCGCTTGGAGGTTCTCAGTATTCATTTTGTGGATAAGAGCCGTGTGCAAAAAGGTTTTATACTTAGCATAGGTTTTCAGCCGCTGCTCTTTTTTATGAATTTCTTCCTTTATTTGACTTATTTTTTCTTTTAGCTGTCCCACAGTATGCTCAAAGCGCATGTCTACCATTCTAGGGAACACCTTAGGCTCTTTTATTAAAGCGAGGAAGTAGTCCAGGGAACTATCACTCCCCACATAAATAAACTCCTCCCGGCAAGGTTTCATCGGTATAGGCGCCATGCTTTGAGAAAAAGAATTGAAATTTTCTTCCCGTCTCTTTTTCTAGTTTGGCAATTTCATCAAAGGAAAAATCGCCAAAGATCTCTACCCTAGCTTTTTCTAGATTAGTCACGCGTTCATCTTCTGCAAGTTTATCAAGAGTATGTTTTAGCTCTATAATACGCTCTGCAAGACCATCAGCAAGGGCCATTTCCTCAAGTTCTTCTTGAGCAAGGGGTGGAAGGCCTCGTAAGATTTTATTCGCTTCTAGCAGGTTCTGAATGTCTTTTCCCGTCTCTTTGATTTTTGCTTTGGTTTCCAAAAAATGGATAATACCAAGCTCTTGCGCTTTTTCGAAAAACAACTCTTTATCAGAGTTTAGACCGATAAACAAAAATTTCTTTACATCGTAGCGCATTTTTTTCGCTCTTCAATTTTTTGTTTGGCTACTTTTGCCCTTGAGACAGCCCCTAACTGTAAATCGCCTAAGAAAATGCGAATCTTTTTGATATTCTTAAGCGCCCTTGGAATTAAAATCTTTTCAAAGAGATTCACCCGAATAGATACCTCTCGAAGCTCTTTTTCAAGAGCTCTTTTTTTTCTCTCGCGACTTCCACTTTTACCGAGGAGGTAATTAATTCTCTCAGGCCAGTAACGACACCATCCACCCAAGGAGGAGTATCAAAAAGATCATAAGGGAAATCGGCAAAGGTCAAAGACTCAAAATAAGGAACATCTACTCCCGCGATGTTCTCATGCCACCTTTTGATTTCACTCACCTTAGCCACTTTCTTAGGATCGATGGCGGCTTTATCAGTCAATAAGGCGGCATACTCCTGAGTATGAGCCCGGTCTTTTTCAAAATTCTCTTCAAGCTTATCAATCTCAAGACGCGCGGTATTGACTTCGATTTGGAGCAAAGCTTTTTTTAGTTGCAGAGTGGGCAGGTACTTCTGCAGTTGTGAAAGCCTTTGTTGCTGCATTCTCAGCTCATTTTTTGTCAGTTTTACTTCCGCCATGAAGTTACCCTTTTGGCCAGTATTTTTCAAAAAGACTTCCTTAATCCCTACTTGTTGCGGCTGAAAGCACTCTGCTAAGTGTCTTCCACCCTAGGTCAAGCGCTTCTTCGAAAGGAAGATTGACTTCTAGATTCATCATCCGATCTTCAAAAAGATAGGAGTAATTAAGCAGTTTTTCATCCCATCGGGAAAGCTTAAATCCCATCGCTTGCCTTTCCCGCGCTTTTTTCGATTCGGCATAAAGGCGGATCATCGTATTGGCAAGATCGCCATGGTCTTCCCGAGTCACTTTTCCGATCACAAGCTGCTTTAAGCGCGAGAGCGAACCAAAGGGATCGATATTGCCCCCATGAAGATAAAATTGCCCTTCGGTGATATAGCCGGTATTATCGGGGACAGGATGGGTGACATCATCCCCCGGCATCGTCGTCACGGCAATAATCGTGATCGAGCCGCTTCCTTCGATTAAGACCGCTTTTTCATACCGGGAGGCTAAATCGGAATAAAGCGATCCCGGATAGCCCCGATTAGAAGGGACTTGGTCCATCGTGATCGAAATTTCTTTGATCGCATCGGCAAAGGCCGTCATATCGGTCAGAAGCACCAAGAACGTTTTTATCGTTAACTGCAAACTGTTCAGCACATGCCAGAGCCATATCAGGAACTAAAATGCATTCCACCGGCAGGATCAGTGGCGCGATGGATGAACATCACGGTTTTATTCATCGATCCGATGCTTCGGCATTATCGATAAAGGCTTGATAGTCTTTAAAGGTCAAGCCCATGCCGCCAATGATGACGACATCGGCATCGGTTTGGTTGGCAATCCGCATCAAAAGCTGGTTATAAGGCTCTCCGGCAACTGAAAAAATGGGAATTTTTTGCGATTTGACTAAGCAGTTGAAAACATCGATCATCGGGATATTGGTGCGCACCATTTCGCGAGGAATAATCCTGTCGCACAGGATTGAAGGAGGGCTGGCCGATATTGATCGGCTCCCCGATGAATTTCGGGCCCTCCATCGATAGGCATCCCGGCGCCACTCAAACGTCTCCCTAAAAGAGCGTCGCCAAAGGTGGCCTGCATCTGCTCGTTTAAGAAAGGTGACTTTGTCCCCGGTGGAAATCCCACGTGTGTTTTGAAAAACCTGCAGAGTGACTTGATCCCCTTCAATACGCAGGACAGAGGCATAGACACTGCTGTCCATCTGCTTAGATCGATCCGCGCAAGCTCGCCTAGACTGACCCCTTCGGCTGTCACCGTGATCAAATTGCCCCGCATATCATTGATTCTGTCGTAGACAATTTTCATGAATTACCCTCCTACTTTATGCTTGATCATCTCTTCAATCGTCGGCCAAAGCTTTCGTAAACTCATCGCTATTGACTGGCAAAAAGTTCATATTTTTGATATCGTTTTGCAAATTCAAGAAAAACTCGCGCGCCTCATCATGCGTATTGAAATTGAAATGCGGTATCAAAAATTTTATTGATCAGCACGAAAAAGTCAATTTGCCTCTTCAAAGGACAATAAGCATCTTCTTTATCAAAAGCATTTTGCTGCAAATAGCAAAAGTCATAGAGCTCCGCTTTAAGATAAATGATCATATCATCAAGAGCTGTTCCTTCTTCGCCTACAACTTCCATCCTTTTGCCAATCTCATCTCCTTTCGAAGAAAGCGTGCCGCTTTTTTGACCATCTCGCCCCAGCCGTCTACTTCGTGGTCAAGCTCTTTAGCTACATCATCGACATATTTGGACCAAGAAATCAGAGGATCGATCGCCGGATAGCGGCGCGAGTCGGATCGCGCGCGAGAAAGCCCTAAAAAGGCTCCTACAACAGCATAGAGTCGCTTGAGTGACAGGCTCTTCGAAGTTTCCTCCGGCAGGAGAAACAGCTCCGCCGATAGTGACAGACCTGTCTTTCCATTTTTGAGCGAAACGACGCCAGATCTCTCATAAAATTCCGCAATCCGCGAGGCAAAATAGGCAGGAAAAGCTTCTTCGCCGGGAATTTCTTCCAGACGTCCCGACATTTCCCGCAGGGCTTGCGCCCAGCGGGAAGTGGAGTCGGCAAGAAGAAGGACATCGAGACCCATTTGGCGATAGTATTCGGCAATCGTCATCTCCCATATAGATCGAAGATTCTCTCGCGGCCACAGGCATGGAGGAGGTGTTGCAAATGATCACAGTCCGCTTCATCAAAGATTCGCCCGTATGGGGATCGATAAGATGGGGAAATTCGCGTAGAACTTCGACAACTTCGCCTGCGCGCTCTCCGCAGGCGACAAACGACGACAATATCACCGAGGAATATTTCGAAAGGTGATGCTGCATAACTGTTTTACCGGCTCCAAAAGGGCCCGGAGTGCAAAAAGTTCCCCCTTTGACAAAGGAAATTGCGTGTCGATAATGCGTCAACCCGTATCCATCATTTTGGTGGGCTTGATTTTTTCTCCATGTATAAAGAGCATTTTTGATAGGCCATTTTTGCACCATGGTGAAATTCATATTCTTTGCCAGCCTCATCTTTGGCTTTAGCGACAACAGTATCGACGTTGTAGGAGCCAGGTCCGATCACCCATGTGAGCTTATATTTACCATATAGGTTAAAGGGCACCATAATATAATGATGAAATCGTCCTTCCATCGTGGTGCCTAAAAAGTCGCCACGCTCAACTAAATCCCCAACCTTTGCTGTGGGTTCAAAATTCCATTGTCTTTGCCGATCAATGGCATTAATATAGACTCCACGAGGCAAAAACAGTCCACTTTTATTGGCAACTCGTTCTAGAGGATTTTGTAAGCCATCGAAAATGGAGGTCAGTAGTCCAGGCCCAAGTTCTGCTTCCAAAAGATCTCCTGAAAACTCTACGGGCGTGTTATATTTTATCCCTTTGGTATCTTCATAAACTTGAATTTTAGCTACGTTGCCGGCAATTTCGATCACCTCAGCTTTTAGTTTTAACCCATCTAGATGGACCATGGCGACTTCCCCTTGGCGAAGATTGCCTGAAAACTTTACCTGAAGTAAGTTTCCAAAGGCTCTTTCCACAGATCCAATAGTTCTCATTTTCTTTTCTTTAACTGGTGTATGGGTCATAAAATGTCCTTCACGATTTGGTCAACAATTTGTGATCCTTTTTCTTTATCTAGCTGCATCCACTTATCAATGATAATATATTTGATCATGTAAAGGAGGATATGATCTAAAGAAAACACATCGAACCCCATCAATTCTTCCAGTTTGTTGAAGCGATACTCCAAAAGAGCCATTTGGAGCTGATGTGGGGAGTGATAATATTTTTCAAGCAAGGGCTTTAGATCTTCAAACCCTTGAGGTGGCTCAAACTCTTGAGCATTTTTTTGCGCCAAAAGCTCTCTGATAATTTCTTCCTCAGGATCATGAAACTGAAGACTCTTTAGAAAGATCGCGTCCTAAACTGCGCGCTCTATAAGCGGTTAGGGTTAAGCGAAGTTTCCTTTCAAATTCACTGTAGGCATGTAAAAACCCGGTTGTCCCTTGAGATGTTTCATCAAAATACTTGGCAAAAAGGGAAGAAAAATTATTCAGTCTTTCTGGCAAGGTTTCAAATTAATCCAAAAAGCTAAATACGTAAGGGGGAAGGTTGCCTTCTCTTGTGAGGAGCTCCTCTTCTAATTCATTGCGGTCTAAATTTCCCCAATGATCTAGAGGGTCCCCTTTCCAAAAAGAGGCGGAGATTGTTAATGTCATAAAACCAACGAATTTGTTTGGTCTTGTCATAGTCGCCTGTAGAGGTTAAAAAATACCAACGGAAGTAACGTTTCTAAAAATTCCTGAAAACCCTATTTAGGGAGATGGCCATCAGAAAGGGCTGGCAGAACGTAGCTAAAAAATAGTACTTTGTCATGTGAGCATATCCAAAATTAACTTGCGAAATGCGGGGGCATATCCTGCAAAAAGCTCCATTAAAGCCTCATCGGTAATGACAAAAGTGACTTTTTTATCGTTCAATTTTACAGCAGCACCTCCGGCAAAATCTCCAATCGCCACACTTTTCTCTTTTAACTTCTGTAAAAATTGATCTCCTAGTAGAGCGTTTATTTCTTTAGGAGTCACACTTTTTGGCACTAAAGCGGTAAGATCGGTCGATAATCCATCTTTTTCAATAGCACCAATAATGGTTTGGATTAGCTTGGTAATTACAGCTGGATCTTTGGTATTTTTTTGTAGCAAATCATAAAGTTCGTGGTTAAAGATTTTGTTCTCGATATCTTGCTTTAAGGTCTCAACGCTCAGCTTAGAGGCTTGTTTAAGAGTAGATTGAAAAACGCTTCTCTCCTGCTCAATCGCCCTTCTTGTTTCCTCATGGAGTTTTTTAGCTTCCATTTCAGCATTTTTTACAATTTCACTGGCACGCGCCTTGGCCTCAGCCAAGATATTCTCAGCTTCTCTTTTGGCAGGCTCGACCGATTCTTGCTTTAAAACTTCACAAATCTTTTGAATTTTATCGGGACCCTGTTCTAAAGTCTTCATAGTAAACGCCTAACTTTTTTAAAGTTTGAAACTCTCGCTAAAATGCCTTGCTATGGGGAAATTGCTTCTTCCTCTAGTTATCTCGAAATCCAGCAATTTTTTACAAGAGAGAATGCTTGAGTTTTTTTATAGGACACTTCACAGTGTGAAAAACCAAATTTTGAATGGAGGATAACCTTATGTTCACTTTACGGAAAAAGAGACCCGAGGCCATACCCAATTTGATTGGCTAAATAGCTTTCACACCTTTTCCTTTGGCAATTACTACGATCCTCATCATATGGGATTTAGCGATCTTCGCGTTATCAACGATGACGACATGTTCGTCCAGGGGGCGGCTTTGGAGCTCACGGTCATAAAGATATGAAATATTGACCTTGGTTTTAAAGGGTTCTTTAGAGCACAAAGATAGCTTGGGAACAGGCTCTATCATCAAGCCTGGTGATTTGCAGAAAATGAGCGCAGGTTCCGGGGTAAAACCAGCGAATACAATCCATCGGAAAAGGAAGAAGTGCATTTTTTGCAAATTTGGATCATGCCAAATGCCTTGGGAGTTAAACCAAGCTATGAACAACGTTTCTTTGATCCTGCTAAAAGCCTGGGGAAATTTACGCTCCTAGCCAGCCCTGACGGACAAAATGAGAGTATTTTGATTCATCAAGAGGCTAAAATCTTTCAAACGCTATCTAATCAAGACACCCCTGTAGATTACCCCCTTTCTACTTGATAAAGTTTATTGGCTACATGTGGCAAAGGGGAAAGTTTTTGTACAAAGCACCCCTCTTGAAGAAGGCGATGGTGTGGCTATTACAAAAGAAGCAGGAACGCTTTCTTTAAAAGGGAGAGTCTCTGAATCACTTGTACTTCTTTTTGAACTTACTCCATAATATTTTAATTGAATAAAACCCCTTCTTATTACAAAATAAGCCTTTTTTAAAAGGTTTACTATGTTCAAAACAGCTTTTACCCTAATTTGTTTTTCTTTAATTTCTTTCTCCTTTGCCTCTGAACTTACTCTCCTAGATGATAAACCAACCTTTTGAACGAACAGCAAGGAATCTTGTTTACACCACCTCCAGGATGGCGTTTTGCCGACCCAGAAAAATCGACCAGCCAGGGTCAAAATCATGGTCGTAGGAAAAAGGAAAATCAGACTACCCACCCTCGATGAATTTAGTCATAGAACCCTTCAAAGGCACTCTTAAACAATATTTAAAGCTAGTAAAAGATATCAATGTGAAAAAAGGTGACCTGTGGAAGGATCTAGGGATTATTCGCACGCAAGCTGGGGATGCCAACCTTTCACAAGTGGACGCCTCTTCTAAATGGGGCACAGAAAGATTTACGATTCTAATTTTAGTGAAAGACGGTAATGTTTATATTTTAACTACAGCTGCTTTAAAAGAAGAATTCCCTTATTACTATAAAGAATTTTTCAGCGCCCTCCGCTCTCTACGTTTCCAAGGGAATAAGAATAAAATAAATATTGCCAACAAATCTTTCTTTATGTCATATACATTGAGTCAAAGGTAAATATGCAGGAGAGTACTTAACATGAAAACTATAAAAAAAATCATCGCTGTAGCTACATTTGTAGGCATGATTGCCACTTCTTCACGCAGCTTAATGGCACAAGATATTGCAGAAGTTTGTGAAACTGCAGGCGGATGTGGATACGAACAATGCCGTAGAGTTCCAAGTTTAGCTCCAGCTATAGCTCTTGGCACAATTGCCGTTGTTGCTATTGTAGCCGTTGCGGTTCAAAATAGTAATCACCATAGCAGCCATAGCCATTCTTCTTGCAGCTCCTCTTCAAGCTAGAGCTAAAACCTTATCTAAGCTTCTTTATAGTTCACAAGGAACTTAAAAGAAGCTTTTTTTTATGAAATATTTCCTTTATAATTCCTGCTGGCTCATAAACTACTGCCTGAATTCACATGGCTTAAAGTATGATCCGAAGAATGCTTATCACCCTTCTTTATGACGCCGTATATAGTAAGCTAAAAAAATGTAAAAAGCGTTTTCCCCATGCTGTGAATGAATCTTTTCTGAATGATTTATCTCTTCTTTACATACTTGGAGCCAAGCAGTTTCTAGACATCCGCAAGACATCACACCTTTTTCGATTGATTCTTTCTTTTGCTACCCTACAAAAAAAATTAGTAAGGGCCTCCACATTTTGTCCTGAACAAAGACATCTTGAAATAAGGTGGATTCCAACCGATTTGCAATTTCCATTTTCCTCTAAGCCAGTTCTTGGATGCATTATCGGATTTAACTTGATGGGTCGTTATGAAGTATTTGATGAAGAAAATGTTTTACTGGCCCTACAGAAATATCTTCCACAACTTAGGCTAGTCAAGGGAAGTTATTATTGCCACTCTTCTCAGAATAAAAACTTGAAAGTGTTTTATCTGGAAATAGAAAAGAAAAATGGGATCCCTTTTTCGCTCCATGAACAAAACCTTTTAAAAATAAATTTTGAAGAAAAGGTTAAAAATAGCATCCAAACACTATCCCCAACTATTTTTATGGGGAATAATGAAGAGGAGATTTACAAAACCATTTTAATCTTAAGTCAAGAAATACAATCCCCCCAGGATATCCCTCAAGTGTATTTGACCTTAGAAAAGCAGACAGGCAAAGATATAGCTTTTAGGGTGACGTTAGTTCAAATTGCCCCGTTTCATCCATTTTCTTTAAAAGAGCGTTTTTTCGACTGTGGCTTTGCCTCTCAAAAAAGTTTGACGGTAAGACACCTAAACAATCAACCAATACAAGCGCATGTTTTTTCCCTGAACTTGCCAAGAAGACCCTCTCTTTTAAGATCCGATGGCTCTTTGGATTTTCGCTCGGCTAGGCAAAAAGTGGTATCGTTGCTGAAAACAGCCATTGGCGATTTTCGCGATTACAACGGGGGTATTATTATAAAGCAGCAAGAGCTCTTGCATGCGTTTAAAGAAAATTTCCCAGAGATTAACAGTCAAGATTCGGAACTGATTGAAAGCTTTTTTTACGCCTTGACACCTTTAGAGAAACAAGTCGTAATGCCGGTCACCCTACTTTCCAATTTGTTCACTCAATTTTTAGGAAACCAACAAAAAGATTCTTTTCATGTTTATGAAGACAAAAATGAAGTTTACCTCATGGCTCACGGTGATGGACCTACCTTTGAAGAAACTATCTTAAGACTCCTTCACGACTACGCTTTTAAGACAAAAGATCTAGCCTATAACATTATAAAGAAGGGAAAAGAGGTCTTTTTCAATTGCGTGCTTTTGCGAAAAGCTACAGAAGAGGATCATCTTTTTATTCGAACGCTGCAAGAGTCATTGACCTTAAGACACCAAAAAACAAAAAAAAGAGAAACTTTACGAATCGCCCTTGAACACTCCTCTCTTATATTAGATCCCCGTATCGGAAGTGGCGAATCTGCCTCTAGGCAAGTTTTAAGCCTTCTTTTTGAGGGTTTAACTCGTAGTCATGAATCAAATATAGAAAATGGGTTAGCAGAATCTATTAAAATTTCATCAAATCAAACCATTTATCTTTTTACCCTGCGCTCATCGGTTTGGAACGATGGGACAACTGTGACTGCTTATGATTTTGAATACGCTTGGAAAAAAACACTCTGTCCTAGCTTTAAAACCCCTTTTGCCCATCTTTTTTATCCAATTAAAAATGCAAGGGAAGCTAAAGAGGGTAAAACTTCTTTAGACCAGATTGGCATTTATGCCTTGAATGATAACACTCTACAAGTGGTCTTAGAAAAACCAACCCCTCATTTTTTACCCCTGACTGCCACACCCCACTATTTCCCCATACATCGCTTTATCGATCTACAATACCCCCAGTGGCCCTATCAATCTCAAAAAAACTATCCTTGTAATGGCCCTTTTCAGCTCAAGATCAACCAACCCTTAGGCTATCAACTCACTAAAAACACCTCCTATTGGAATTGTGAGGCTATTTCTTTAGATCATATTGTCTTAGCTCAAATGAACGCCACTCAAGCTTTCCACGCTTTTCAAAATAAAGAGATCGATTGGATTGGAGAGCCCTTTGGTAAATGGGATCCCCTGTACAACAAAATAAAAGAAGAACGAATAGTTTTTAATCGCCTCAATGAAGGCAATCCAATTTCTTATCACGCTTTACTAAACTCTAATTTCCATGAAACCCTAAAAGACTTTAGGCTAATTTCTTAATGTATAACCACAGACAATTGTAAAGGTTGCAATGGACGAAGGGAACTTGATTGATAAAAGTGGAAATCTAAAGGACTAAGTTTTAGCTAGTACCACGAAGAGTTTTTCTGCAGTGTCCACAAGAAGTTTACCTAATGTCACTGCAGTTTTAATTTCTTCTTTTCGTTCCTTAGACCCTGATTGCTATCTTCTAATTCTAATACTTTTTCTTGACTAATCCTGAGATGAATATATTATAGCTTTTTGAACAAAAGAAATGAATTATATGGTTACAATTTTATCGCTCGGCAAAGCGTTGCCAAGGTATTCGTTCTCCCAAGAAGAAATTGCTCAAAAAATAGTTGTGAAGCTATTTTTAGATGATAAGAAGGCATTTTTTCTTGAAAAACTTTACAAAAATTCAAAGGTAGGTAGACGCTACTCTGTCCTTCCAGATCTGCTTGTTTCAGATGTGGGGATGAGTCAAAGAAATGCTCTCTACAAAAAAGAGGCCCCTTCTCTTGCCCTAAAATCTGCCCAAGAGGCTCTTGAGAAATGGGGACAACCTGTCAGTGGTATTACTCATGTCATTTCTGTCACTTGCACGGGGGCAATTACGCCTGGAATTGAATTTAAGCTGATACAAGATTTAAAGCTTAAAGCGAGCACTGCTAGACTTGGGATAAATTTTATGGGGTGTTTTGGCGCTTTCAAAGGGTTGTCTATTGCACATAAGATTGCCAGCACCAGTTCTAAAAATCGCATTCTCGTCGTTTGTACTGAGCTTTGCAGCTTGCATTTTAGTCACAACAATACCCCAGAAGCTCATGTGATCCATTCCCTTTTTGCCGATGGCGCTGCTTGTGCCATTGTAGGAAGTGAACTTGGGCTCAAGAAACCCCGCTCTTTGAAATGATAGGAGAAGAAAGTTTAGCTTTAGAAAACTCTCAGGATGATATGACCTGGAATGCCGGCGACCAGGGTTTTGAGATGACCCTTTCTGCCAAAATTCCCTCCCTCATCGAAAAAAACATTGCCCGGTTCGTCAATACTTTAACCACCACCCCTCTTTCCGATTGCGACTTTCCCCTTCATCCAGGAGGAAAAGCCATCTTAGAAGCCGTAGAAAAATCCCTAGAGCTTAAAAAGCCCCAAACCACCTCTTCATGGAATGTCCTAGAAAAATATGGCAATATGTCGAGCGCTACTTTTCTTTTTGTCTTGGATGAACTATTACAAATAGGTCACAAACACACCCACAGTATCGGCTTAGGCTTTGGCCCAGGTTTATCTATTGAAGGACTTTTGTTGAAAAATCTGAACCTATCTCAATAAAGCTGTTTCTCCAAGATTTTTATTCTTTTTTAGTAGTTTTGTCGATAATTTTTGAGAGCATCTTGAATCAGCTGGTCGATAAAATTAGCGCCAAAAATACCGAAAAGAATGGAAAGATTGGCTAACATGCTTAATGAGATAGGTTCATAGTCTTGAAAAGTTTTCTCAGATCTTTTTAGTTTAAGAAGCATATAATATTTACATACAAAAAAAACTAATATAAATGTTATATTATAAAAGCTTAATAAAATTATAAAAGAGAAAATTATGGCATCTTCTACTAATCCCATTTCATCTTCAACCTATTACCCCCCTTTCAGCCCACAAGAAACTCCATCACTTATTGACGAACCCCTCACATCTCCTCAGATCAGTTCCAGCACCTCTTCATCAATTACACCACAAACACCAGGCTTAAGTAAGGCTCACGTAGGTGCTTTTCTAAAGCTAGCACAAGTAGTAAATGAAGATAGATATGAGTGGACGTTGCAAGAAATTATCACTGAAAAAGTATTTTCTTTTATTCAAGAAATTAAAGAGCCCTCTTTTGATCAGTTAAGCGCTTTTTTTTCTCTACTATTGCTGCTCGATGAAAAAACTTGTGATAATGAGCAATTTAAAAAAAATTTAACGCTTCTTTTAGGAAAACTGGAAAAAACAAATGGAGCTCTTTGCATCCTGGCCAATTGCCGGCATTTCTTCACAACAACTTTAGGGGGAATTCTAGCAGAAAAATCTGAATCTCCAAAAGAAAAATCTCCGATCCTAAAAACGCTTTACATTTCTTGCTTATCCTATCTTGAAAAATTTTCTCACCTTATGATGATGGAATTAAAAAGATTTGGGGGAGAGCGAGAAGAAGAAATTCTGGCCTTAAAAGAATATCAACTTAGGTCTAAGAAAAAGCAATCTCCTTCGAATTTAAAAATAGCTGCGAAAAAACTGTATTTTCCTGGTCAAGAGCATGCACAATCCTTATCCAAAAGTATTAAACTTTTAGAAATTCATTCAAAAAAAGTCACAGGAGTTATTGGAAATAATTCAGAGCTGCCCTTAGAGCAAGTGTCAATCTACCAAAAATTTCTATTCCGTGAATCCAATGCGGTCGTTTCGAATTTAGATGAATATATAAAAATGGCGGAGGAGGAAATCGCCTTCCAAGAAAACTGTAGAGTCTCAAAGGCTATGGATGCCTTAAAGCCACAATTACAACATATCCAAGATTTCGGAAAAAATGTATTACAACATTATAAATTATATCTAGAAAACCGCGCTTTTCTTGCTGAATCTTGGCCAAATGTAAAAGCTTTAAGCGAAGAAAATGAATCAAGCGATGAAGAAAAATCTGATATTAAGAAAGATGATTCTTTGACTTTTCCAAGCTTTACTATCGATGACTTTAAAAAAGAACTCCCGGAGCAAGATGAATTTAGCCCCATTATCCGCCAATGCAAATTCGTTCTGAAATGTGTTCAAGGCATGAAAGCTAAGGTTCTTTTTCTACGCGATATTAGACAAAAAATGTTTAGTTTGCTCACAGAAAAACTAAAAAATAGCTCTCTTAAGGAATCCTCATGGTTATTTTTAGACGATTTTGAAATGGAAGAACCTCAAAATGTTGCCAAAAAAGAAAAAAAAGAAACTCTGGTAGAAGCGGTTTCACGGCAAAGTCCCTGGGAAGTATTTCAAAAAAAGCTTCAAGAACCTATCCACGAATCTTTTCTGCAAATCATCCCTACCTTTTCTTATCTTCTTTCTAAAGAAGTAAAGAAGTCTCTTCAGGAAAAGGTACCTTCGCAAATTAAGGCTGATATTGCCATGCAGGAACTGCTCGATCACATGCACTATGGGGCTTTAAATTTTTCCCTATTCATCAAGTTAATGCGAGACGGGGATTTTTATGGTTTAAAGGTGGTGCTTCCGATGCTCTTTTTGGACCTTCATATTCAAGTCGAGCAGTGGATTAAGCATGACCTGATCTTAAAAACAGGCAGCTATCCTGTCACACATAGCCTACTTGCGTTAGCAAGAGAAGGGGGTTTTGCAGATAGGCGCTTCTTTACCAATTTTAATTATGCTTTGCAAGAGGCAAGGTATCCAATAGCCTCCAAGGAGTATTATACAAATCCACCTAAAGCCTTGCGTTGGATCTTATTTACCCTAAATCTAGCTGAAAGACCAGATAGAATTAATTTAGAAGAACTTCAAGAGCTTGTTTCTTTTGTTTTTGATTCTTATCAGGAAGCTATTCAAATTCTCTCTCAACCTTTTGAGATTACCAACTACTTAGAAGCTTGTAAAAAAGAAGTGCTCGAAAAATTGCGTGCCCAAGAAGGAAAAACTTTCCGAGAAAGTAGGAAGAAAATCCCCGCTTTAAAACCGATCGAAATGTGTTTGGAACAAGCACTTAAGCTAAAAGATGCCAAAGCACCTCCAGAGGTACAACAAAGCTTAGATGAGGCAAGTGCTCATTTAGAGCAAATCGCTGCTTCTCACTATCTTAAAACCCATTTTGGCCACAAACTATTTACTCCCATTCACCAACGCAATCAATTGCTTTACAATTGGGTCTTTGAACAACTTTTTGTAGCTCAAGGGATAGCTAAAGGGATTGGTGATCTTCGTTGGATCCGCCACCATGACCTGACAGGTTATTATTATATGGTTCATCCAGAAAATTTTGCTCCCCATGATATCAGATTAGACCCGTTCAATTATGGCCGTAGTTTGCACTACAGTAGAGAAAAAAGAGATCCATCGGAACATATTAAAAATTTATTGACGACTTTAAAGATATCAAGAAAACTTCTAAAGCAATCCAAAGCGTCAGTTCCTACCAAACCTCTAAATTTGGAAAAAATTGACTCAGAAGCTATTGATCTGTTACAAACTCTGGTAAAAGATACTTTTGGAAGTTTGTGCGATCAAAAGAGCTTGAAATTATAGATTTAGGACCTTCTCACTATACCTTAAGCGAATATAATGAAGCGCTAGAGCAGTTGGATAGAGTGGGAAGGTGGCTTGGAGGAAACCGCGCTAGCCTTAAAGCTCTTCAAGTCATTCCAGAAATTAACCACCTATTAGATGTGGGATGTGGGGGTGGACATTTCACCCTCGCCATGGCCAAAAAATATCCAAAGGCAGCTGTACTGGGAGTCGATGTCAACCCACTTGCCATTGATTTTGCCAATCGAGAACTTACCCACCCACCCAATCTTTCCTTTCAATTACTCCCCTTCCCGAAATTAGATTATCCCCCTAAGAGCTTTGATGTGGTTATTGCTACCCTTGTTTGTCATCACATGGAAGACGCAGAAATTGTCGAATTTTTGAAACAAGCCTCTCGCATAGCTAAAAAGCAGGTGATCATTAATGATCTTCACCGGCATAGATTAGCTCTTTTGGGATTTAATATCCTCTCTCCCATTTTTTTCCCCAACCGCTTAGTGAGAAATGATGGGCCGCTTTCTATCAAACGAAGTTTTGTAAAAAAGGACTTGGAGGGTTATCTAGAAGAGGCTGGAATAAAAAATTACTCTCTCACATGGCGCCTTCCTTTCCGCTGGGTCCTTCAAATTAACTGTGAAGAGCTGTAATGGAAGAGTGGGATTGCATTATTGTTGGAGGAGGTGTGGCAGGCTTAAGTGCTGGTATTCACTTAGCTGTTGCTAATAAAAAAGTCCTAATTTTAGAAGGGAGTAAAATCCCTGGTCATCGCATGTGCGGGGAATTTTTTTCCCCAGAAGCACTTCCTATCCTTAAAAATTGGGGTATTATTCCCCCTGTCACTATCAATAAGGGGCGGTTTATCGTTGGAAATAAACAGGTCGATTTCCCCCTTCCTTTACCTGCAGGGGGATTTTCTAGATATGATTTTGATGGTGAACTCCTTAAACTAGCTCTTCAGAAAGGGGTTACTGTTCACACCGAATCTCCTGTTACCAACCTTCTCTATAAAAAACCTTTTCAAGTCTCCTGCAATGGTAAATCCTTTACCGCCACCTCGTTAATTATAGGCTCAGGTCGTCTCCCTCAATTTACTCCCCTACCTCCCAAATATATGGGCTTTAAAGCCCATTTTGAAGGGATTGAGTTAGCCTCTCTTGAAATGCATTGTTTTAAAGGAGGCTACCTAGGACTTTCTCCCGTATCGTCAAACACAGTGAACGTCGCTTGTCTTGTGCAACTCGATCAAGTACAAAACCCTCTAACCTTTATGGAAGAATTGAAAGAAAAAAAAGGGATGGAAAAATTTAAAGAACGTTTAAACCAAGGCAAAATGCTCTTTCCAACCTGGCTTACAGGCAAAGTGCCCGAATTTGGAATGCGAAAAGTTCCCGAGGTTCCCGACGTGTATTTCATAGGCGATGCCGCAGGAAGTATCCCTCCCATCAGTGGAGATGGACTTGCCCTCGCCCTCTCATCAGGAATCATGGCGGCTAAATACTGCACCGCAAATACCCCCTCTTTCAAAAAAGATTGGCAAAAAGAATACTGTTCCCGTTTCTTCTGGGCAAAACTCCTCCACAAGATTGCCATCACCCCACCCCTAGCCAACTGTGGCGCCTCCCTTTGCAAACTCATCCCATCCCTTCCCAAAAAATTATTCCATCTAACTAGGGGACGCTAACCTAATCGAAGAAGTCCAGGACTGTAGGTTCCGTGTGGATATAGTCGTTTATTTATCCTTATAGGTCTGACTTTTAGGTTTACTCAAGAGGCATGCCTTTAAGCGTTGACTAAATTTAGTCAGTGCTCATTGACTAAATTATTTTTATTATCATTTTAAGTGGTAGCAAATCTCAAATTTTGATAGAATTAAAACTTTATTTAAAAGGTTATTATGAAGAGTATTTTATTTACGGTTTTATTTGCAGTGGGTAGTTTAAGTGCTAGTATTGTAGAAACAAGTAGTATTGAGGATATTAGGAGTGAAATTACTCCGAATTCTTTGGTTTTCTTTAACATTGCTGAGGTTCTAACCGATACGGAAACGAGTTTGGGAACGAGTGCTTGGCGAAGATATGTGAGAAAATCGACAGATAGGGTCACTCATGATATTTTGACTCTATATATTTTTAAGAAAATTCCAGCAAAAACGCCTGAATTGATTACCCCCTTGCTTATTAGCGATTTGCAAAATGACGATATAGCTACGCTAGCCTTTACTTCAAGAGGTCGTCAAGAGTGGTATTCATCACTTCTACTAGGAATCGATCTCTTGACGGAAGAGATTCTTTTGCAATTGAATATAGATTTTTCTAGGACAGCTTCTACTTCCTTTTTAGAAAATTTAGAGGCAAATTTCAGCAACTATTTTCATAAAAATATCATTTACGCGACCAATGAGATCGAAAAAGGGGAATTGTTAGCGCAAATGCTAAAGGCAACTTCGGGACCTATTGAGAAAGTTATCTTTGTGGATGATAAGATAGATTCTTTAAGAGGTATTGAAAAAGCTTTGGGGGATTTAAATATCCCCTTTGCAGGTTTTCTTTATAATTTAACCAATAAAAAACCCTTTGATCCGATGATTGCCCATATTCAACTGGATTATTTTCTAACTCTAGGGATCTTATTGACCGATGAAGATGCTTTTCAAATTAAAGAACAATCTCCTCCAAAGGATCCCGAAGTCTACTTCCAAGATATTCTAAATAAATTTCAAAGAAAACTGGAAGGAAGAGATCTTCAAAATAATATACCTACGTTAACCACAAAGCTGCTATAGGGAAAGAAATATGTAAAAGAATTTCTATGTGGTTTCAAGAAAGTTTTTTTAAGTACACCGTTGCGATCATTTTCATTTTGTTAATCATCGCACTTTCTTACTACACAGCTCCCGTTTTCTATCCTATCTTGTGGTTTATCGCAGCTATTTTATTGCCTATTTTATTTTCTACCCTTCTTTATTATATCTTAAGGCCTATCGTCAATTTATTAAATCGATGGATGCCGCGCAATTTAGCGATACTTGCGGTCTATTTGTTAATTGGTTTTGTTGCTCTGATAGTGATTTTATTAATTGGCCCTAAGATTGCTGAGGAGTTCAATTCCATTGTCAAAGTCCTATCAGAAACCAATCTTGAAACGCTCAAATCCAATACAAGTGACCTATTAGCAAAATTGAAACAGTACACCAATATCCCAAGTTTTCCTGAGCTTGGAGATATTGTACTGAAATATATTCAAAAGTTTAATGCCTTCGTGGCAGAATTTCTCCTCAACTCTATCACTTCCCTTGCTAGCATAGCCATAGCGCTGGCTTTGACTCCTTTCATTTTATTTTATTTCTTAAAAGATGACATTTTATTCTCAAAATTTGTCATGCGCTATGTTCCCTTAGAATTTCAGGACGAAACACAAAAAATTTTAGTCGATATTGATTCGACCTTATCCAATTTCATCTTTGCACAGATGACAGTGGCTGCTGTGATAGGCTTTTTCCTTTTTATAGGGTATGTATTGATTGGTCTTCCGCAAGCTATATTTTTAGCCCTATTTGCGATGATATTTTATGTCATCCCCATATTAGGCACTTTTATTGCCGTAATCCCGGCTATTATTGTAGCCTTCTCAGTAAGTTTTACGATGGTTTTGAAAGTAGTGGCCGTGATGTTTGTAGCTCATTTTTTGGAAACCAATCTCTTAACGCCACGCCTTATGCAGCATAAGCTAAAAATTCACCCCCTAACTGTTATCTTACTCTTACTCGCCGCAGGAAAACTGTACGGTCTAGTAGGGCTTTTATTAGTCACCCCCACTTACGCCATCTTAAAAGTGATAGTATGGAATCTTTATAAAATATCACTTTTGCGATACGCCTTAGCTAAGGCTAAAACTCCCGAAGAAGGGTCAAGCCAGTAACAATTTTTTACTTTTTAAGGTATGCCGAGTGGCGGGATTGACTTGGAACATTTGCTCATTAAGGTAATCTTTAAAAGATGATTTTCAGGGCTACAACTGCAGAAGAAGGGTCAAGCCAATAACAATTTTTTACTTTTTAAGGTATGCCGAGTGGCGAGATTGACTTGGAACATTTGCTCATTAAGGTAATCTTTAAAAGATGATTTTTAAAGCTAAAACTCAGAAGAAGGGTCAAGGCAATGACAATTTTTTACTTTTTAAGGCATGCCGAGTGGCGAGATTGACTTGGAACGTTTGCTCATTAAGGTAATCTTTAAAAGATGATTTTTAAAGCTAAAACTCAGAAGAAGGGTCAAGCCAGTAACAATTTTTTGCTTTTTAAGGTATGCCGAGTGGCGGGATTGACTTGGAACATTTGCTCATTAAGGTAATCTTTAAAAGATGATTTTCAGGGCTACAACTGCAGAAGAAGGGTCAAGCCAATAACAATTTTTTACTTTTTAAGGCATGCACAATGGCGGGATTGACTTGGAACGTTTGCTCATTAAGGTAATCTTCAAATAACCATTTACTTCCATCCGGAAGATGATTTTCAAAATGACCTGTCCAGTCAGAACACCAAAGATTAGGGTAATTTTTTAATAGATGTTTGCTCTCATTTTTACAAAGCAGCTGCATGGCATACGCAAGGGGCGGCTCTTCGGTAAAAAGAAAACCTTCCTGCATGGAGTAGTTCCAAAAATCGGCTGCTGCCGCGCACAATAGATCGATCGATTCCCGTTTCACAATGAAAAATCCTGCGTTGACGGTATAGATTTTTTCACTTGTGACGCCACATTCTCGCATCAAATCCACATATTTTGGCAAAGGGCACTTATGCCATTCCTTGCGAACCGAAGGAGTTGTGCAATCACTTTCCAAAAATATATGTAGAGGCGTATCTTCCATTAAAGAAAGAAAAGGAGATGGCTTTCGCACAAAAAAATTATCGGCATCGAGAAAAACAAAAAAGCGGTAAGGGAGTTTACTTATGACGTTTTTCAAAAACGCAAACTTAAAAAGATAAAAACTTTTATCAAAATTGCCGCAAGGTAAGGTAACAGCACCCTCTATTTCCTTATCGGAAAAAACGTAAAAATCTTCCCGGACTCCAGCGTGACGAGCAGAATGCACCATGGTTTGCAGCATGCAAGCATAGTCCCCATCCCCAATTGACCAGTAACAAAAGTCTTTCATAATAGACCTTTTGCGTTGTTTGAAAAAATCATTTTTTTGCAAGCAAAGATAATTGCGTAAGGGTCTAATTCCCCCCAAAAAAAAAGACAGGCATTAAATGCCTGTCTTAAAAACTCATCTTAAATAAGGATTAGCTTATTTAGGGCAAGCTGTTGTGCAACCTTCTTGGCCGCAAACATGTTTCCAGTAGTATTGTGGAACATATTCGCAATGTTGATCGCAAACTACTTTTTGGCAAATTTTGCAATCATCAACTTCATAATACTCAGGAACTTTTTTGCAGCATGTTTCTGTGTAGTGCTCAGGAACCCATCTGCAACGGTCTACTTCGTAATATTGATCAACTTGACGGCAGCATGTCTTTTTGCAAGGAATTTTTTCTTCTACACAACGTTTTGTTGTGTAGTAGCATGGTTTGTAATGAACATACATGCACCAGCAATCGCCAGTTGCTTGGTCAGCAACAGGATGATCTTCTGGGCAGGAAGCTGAATTACCAGCAGCAGCATAAGATCCACCACTGTTTGATACAGCATAGTTGCTTGAATCAGCAGCACCACGATTGTAGGAAGATCTACCGTAGTTGCCTTGACCTTGACCTTGGTAAGCACCACCAGCTTGTGCTGCAGACATATTTTGGGCAAAAGCTACTTGTGTGATAAAAATACCACAGAAGATCGCGCCTAATTGCAACAGTTTATTCATAGAGTACCCCTTATTAGTTAAAGTTCTAAATTTTTGTTCTTCCAGAGATCCCAAAATCCCCAGCACATTTTTGAAAGCACCTTAACACGCAAAATGTGTTTTTTCCTTATTTTTGACAATAACTTTTTTTAAATTTTCTGCAAAAGACTGGTTTGTAGATATTTATACAATTTTTTTTAAATTTTAAAATCTGAATCTTTGTCTTTTCAGAAATTAGTTGGCTGTGGTATGATCTAGAGCTATGTTTACCCCTCTTCTCGCTTCTATTGCAATGGTACTAGTAGTGACAACCTCTAACTACCTTGTTCAATTTCCCATCAACGATTGGTTAACTTGGGGAGCTATTCCTTACCCACTATCTTATTTAGTCACTGAGTTAACAAGCTGGTATCACGGGAAAAAAGCCGCTAAAAAAATTGTGTATTTAGGTTTTGGCATTGCCACCCTTTTTTCTCTATTTTTTGCGACTCCAAAAATTGCCTTTGCTTCCTCTTTTGCATTTCTCCTATCTCAACTGCTAGATCTCTCTCTCTTTTCTTTATTGATAGATAAGAAATGGTGGAAAGCTCCTTTTTTGGCTTCCATTTTAGCTTCCACAATTGATACCTTTTTTTTCTGGTCCTTGGCTTTCTTTGGAGAGAACTTGCCCATTTTTACATGGGCCATCGGCGATCTAGCCGTAAAAATCGCCATAGATACCGCTCTTTTGGTTCCTTTCCGAATTCTTTATAGACCTCTCTTTATAAAAGTATAATTACCTGTTTTCTTGACAAAGGACATGCCTTTGTGATTTAAATCTGTTATCTGTTCATTTAGGGTTGTCCATGTCCGTCTATTTTAAAGTTACTCTCACAATATGGCTCGCCTCTTTGGTTATTTTAACCAGCTGTTTTGGCCCTCAGAACTATCTACCAGTCCAAGATCCCCCTCCCCTTGAGCCTTTTTGTGTACCAGATAAAATCCGCGTAGCCCTTGTTTTAGGCAGTGGTGGAATTAGAGGAATGGCCCACGTAGGGGTTCTAGAGGAATTAACTCAAGCGGGTATCAACTTTGATTTGATTGTAGGATGTAGTGCTGGAAGTATTGTAGGGGCTCTTTATGCGGATAATCCTGATATAGAACATATCAAAAGCACTGTAGGAAGAGTAAAAACAGATTTATCTTTGATATGAACCTTATGAATTGCCGCTACGGCCTTTCTCAAGGGAAAAATTTGCAAAAACTGTTAAAGCAAAACTTGTGTTCACCATGTTTTGAAGATTTGAAAATTCCCTTTGTAGCAGTGGCTACCGATCTTTATACTGGCGAGCTCGTTCCCATAGGGTGTGGAGATTTACCAAAAGCGGTACAAGCCTCCTGTTCTCTTCCCTTTATTTTTTCTCCGACTGAATTTAACGGAAGAATTCTCGTGGATGGCGGTGTATTTGCCCCGTTCCTGTCCGAGTGGCTAGAGATTTAGGAGCCGAAATTATTATCGCCGTTGACCTTTGTGAGCTACTCGGCACCACCTTTCCTAGCAATTTATTTGGGATTGCTAAAAGAAGCGCAGAAATTGCTTTTTTGTGGCAAAACCAAACCTGCACAAGTGATGCCGATATAATCATCCGACCAAAAATGTGTTCGGTAGGTACTTTTAATGATAAAATGAAATGGCAACTGTATGAAGCTGGAAAAACGGCTGCCAACTTGGCTATTCCTAGAATCCAAGAGCTCATTGCCAATCAAAAAGAATGTAATAGAATGACGACAGAGATGAAAAAGGTAATACTATCTTGCTACGGCGCCGATGATTACATCAAAGGAAAAGAGTTTTAATTTTAGAAAACTTCTAAGTCAGTTGACGGATAGTTTCTAAAATGGATTCTCTTGCTTCATCGATAGATTTACTTAATTGCTGCAACTTCGCTTCGCTTATCTTTAGCTCACTTTCAGTTTCTGCCCAAACTTTACTTAAGCTCTCGATTTTTTCAGGTACAGGTCCGGGGAGAAGTTGCGATAAATCACTTACAAAAGCCACATGCCCCCACCCGATAAAAGGATCTGCTCGTCTGTTATTCGGTTGATAGTGCATATAGTTAACTGTAATCTGAAGTTCGCCAAGGTTTTTAAGTATTTCAAAAGAAGCTGCTCGTAAAGTGCGATTTTTTTCAGTAATCTCTTCTCGCCAGGCAGTATAGAGGAGTGCCATTATTGCAATGACAAGACTTATCAAAGCTACAAGATTTTCTTTTAACTGAAATTTAAAGTGTTTCTGCATTTACATTGACTGTATCTTGAACGGTCTTTCTTGAAAAAATGGGGCGCAAATTGATCACCTCATTGACTATCACTAGCCCTAGAAATATCAGCATGGAAGCAAAGCAGCCTGCTAAAGTCAACGTCTCCCCTAAAAAGAGAAAGCCAAGCAATGTTCCGACTACTGGGAAAAAACAGGCGACCATGGAAATGGCCGTCGGGCCACAGTGATCTAAGAGTTTATAGTACACAATAAAGGCGATGATAGTTCCAAAAAAACTTAGGCCCAAGACGCCTAAAATAGCTGAAGAAGAAGGCATAGGAAGGGTAAGTGGGTTATCAAAATAAAATGCAAGGGGAAGTAAAAAGGCACTTGCACTAATTAATTGCGCTGCCGGCACAACAAAGGGGGCTTTTCCTGATTGATATTTCTTGGCATACACGTGGCTAACCGCGTAGCAAAATGCTGCCGTTGCCCCTGCAGCCATCCCTAGTGTAGTTCCTGAGAATCCTTGCTGTATGTTTGGGGCAAAAAGAAGAACCAGTCCAAGAGCACTTAACCCAATGCCGATAGCTTTTTGTACATGCAGCTTATCCGACGGAAGAAAAAAATGGGCAATCATGGCTGTAAACATAGGAGAGCATCCGTTTAAGATCGCAGCCATGGCACTTTCAATGCTTTGTTCGGCATAGCAAAAAAGGCAAAAGGGAAGCACGGAGGAAAAGATAGCTAAGATAGCAGAGTGCACCCAAAACATTAACTCTTTCGGCAATGCGCGTTTATTCCAAAGAAGAATAAAACTCATCACGATAGCAGCAATACCCACTCTCAATGTGACGATTGTGAAGGGGGGAAGTTCCCCTACCGCTAGTTTAATGAATAAAAAAGAAGGGCTCCATAAAGCTGTTAGAGCCATAATAAATAATAGTCTCTTTAGAGGACTCATACCTGTTCCCTTGCCACTTCCAAGCTTTTTCTTTCTTTGTCAAAATAAACTCTGCTATCCTCAATCACTTCCTTAGAAAGTCCCGCTACCCCAATCATATTGACGACAAGCATAGCCGTAAGACTCACGTCAGCCAAAGCCCAGACGATTTCAACATCCGCTAAAGCCCCAAAAGGGATTAAAAGTATAAAGGCATATTTGGCATAACCTGCAATTTTATGTCCCCACAAATAAGTGACAGCCTTTTCTAAACAGCAGGACCAAGTTACCACGGTAGTATAACCAAAAAGAAGGAGAGAGACGATAACTATGTATGCCCCTATAGAGGTTCCAAGACCATCGGTAAAGGCCTGAGTGACCATGTTCGTGCTGTGTAATCCTATCCCTTGCCAAGCATCGGTGATAATTAGCACAAGGCCTGTGGTGGTACAAACTATCATCACAAGAAACGGCGCTACTAAGGTCACAAGACCATCCACAACAGGATCTGTGGTGCGCGCCCCTGATTGCAGAAGGGGTACAATGCCGTTTCCAGCATCAGTTGCAAAAATCCCACGGTCAAAACCGGTTGTGATGGCCTTTACAATACCCCCACCTAAAACGCCGCCCATTAAGGCTTGCGTATTGAATGCGGCATCAAACATCACCCCAAAAGCAGGTAATATTTTTTCATAATTTAGAAAAAGGATTACCCAAGCAGTACCTAAATAAAGAAAAGCTTTTAAAGGGACGACAAACGAGGCAAATTTAGTGGTTCTTTTTAAACCACCCAGCGTGATGTAACCGACAAATACAGCTATGAGCGTTCCGCAAAGAAAAGGAGGCATGCCTAGTTTAATGAGGGGGAGAGACATCGAATTGACCTGCGTCATAACTCCAGTTGTAATCGCTCCTGTTATAGTGAGTAAACAAAAAAGAGAAGCTAACTTCTTAAACCCTAGTCCTTTAGATAGATAATACATGGGACCGCCCACATATTCATTATTTGGATCGCGGGTGCGGTACTTGACTCCTAGTAAACAGCTGGCATATTGAATAGCGGCGCCTAAAAAAGCCATGACCCACATCCAAACTAGAGCACCTGGTCCTCCCGTAGTTAAAGCAACAGCCATACCTGAGACGTTACCTGTTCCAAAGTTGCTCGCCAAAACAGCTGACATAGCCTCAAAATGGCTCATACTCCCTTCGCATCCATGCTTTTTGGACATTAGATGAGTAAGGCTTAATTTAAATTTGGAAATTTGAACAAAGCGGAGACGAATGGTTAAATAGAGTCCCAAAAAAAGCATGGTGGGAAAAACGCAGAGGAGGGTAAATAATTCATTAAATCCCCCTAGTAATTCTTTAAAGCTAACTTCCATTTCGCTCCCTATAACTATAATTTTAACGCACAATTTTAAAGGATTTTGTGATTTATTTTCTAGTAAAAACTCCCTTATGATATAACAACCTCCTTTACACTTTTGAATGGATGAGAAATCTATGAAAATTTTCAAAATTACAATTCTTCTCTTACTACTGTCTCTAAATGGATATAGCCAAAATTCTGAGCGCTCGCCTTGCTGGTATGATTGCACCTACATCGCCCCTAAAGCCTACTATCAATTCATCAATCTAGGCCATCACGACATCACCGAAAACCAATTCGTAGGGATCATTGATGATGACAATTTGGACGGTGTCCTTTTTGGTTTTGATGCCGGCTATATCTATAAAAACCGTGGTGGCCTATATGTCCAATTGGATTTTTCTTATGCCGGCGGAAAATTACATGGGAATAATAGCAAAGGCGTTTTGCGCATTATGTGGAATATGAAGGTCTACTTGGGTGCTACTATGCAGCTCCTTCCTTAGATTTAATCCCTTTTGTGGGAGTGGCTTATGATTACCATAGGCAAAACTTTAAAGATAGAACCCACACTGGCAGGAAATTAAATTTAACCTACCATATTTTCTCCATTCCAGTGGGGATTAAGCTTAATTTTTATTCCCAGCCCACTTTAGAACTAGGTCTTTTGCTTAAAGTTATGCCTCAGATAAATTGAAGGCTTACTTCCAGGGAATTTTCACGTCACCGTTTAAAATTAAAAAATACCGTAGGATATCATGTAGAAGTTCCTCTTACCTGGAATACCTATTGTTATAGCTATGTCTGGAAATTTGTCATCACCCCTTTTTGGAAACGTTTTAGCTATGGAAAAGCAGAATCCACTAGAAACTCTATCCTTTCTTTGACATGTCCTAAAGAAATCATTGATGATTTTGGAGCTAGCATTACAGCCGGAACTCTGTTTTAAGAGGAGATTGTGGATACACATCCCATAGATCTAGCTGATCAGATGGAAAAACTCTCTCCTGAAGAGAGGATTCATATTTTTACAGGACTTTCCCCTGATCTTGCCACGCGTACGTTTGAGTATCTACCCGCCAAGATTCAAAAAGAACTTATCAACCACCTTCCCTTTCATTAGTCGCGACTATTTTAAACAACCTATCCCCCGATGATCGCACGGCTTTTTTAGAAGAATTGCCAGCTGAAGTGATCAACTACCTGATAAAAATTCTCTCCCCGAGGAAAGGGTGACGACGTTAAAGTTACTTGGATATCCAGAAGGAAGCGTCGGAAGGTTGATGACGCCAGATTATATCTCCATAAACTTAGACTGGACCATTGCTCAAGTTTTAGACTATGTAAGGCTGCACGGGAAAGACAGCGAAACGATCAACGTCATCTATGCCGTCGATGATAACAATATTCTCGTCGACGACTTCAAAATCCGCGATTTTTTGTTAAACTCTCCTGAAAAAAAGGTAAAAGATATCGCCGATGGAAATTTTTTAAGCCTTTCTCCCTATGAAAAACAGGAACAAGCCGTCAATCTCTTTAAAAAAACTAACCGCGTAGCTCTTCCCGTCGTCGATCAACGGGGTGTTCTCTTGGGGCTTGTTACTATTGATGATATTTTAAATATCGCCGAAGAAGAGTCTACTGAAGATATTCAGATGATCGGGGGTACGGAGCCCTTGATGTTCCCTATATGAGCACGCCTTTTTTGGAACTAATGCAAAAAAGGGCCGGCTGGCTCGTCATCTTATTTATCGGAGAGATGCTCACCGCCTCTGCCTTAGGGTATTTTGAAGATGAGATTTCACGAGCTGCCGTGCTGGCCCTCTTTTTACCTTTAATTATCTCGTCTGGCGGAAATGCCGGTTCACAAGCCTCAACCCTGGTGATACGGGCTTTAGCTTTAGGAGAGGTCACCTTCAAAGATTACTGGCGCATTATGAGAAGAGAAATTTTTTCCGGAATATTTCTAGGCTGCCTCCTTGGAACTATCGGCTTTTTAAGGGTGGCCCTTTGGAGCGCTTTTTCCACCATCTATGGTCCCTATTGGCCTCTTATCGCTCTCACCGTCTTTTTCTCCCTCATTGGAGTGGTTTTATGGGGGACGGTTGCTGGCTCGATGCTTCCTATTATATTAAAAAGGTGCGGCAGCGATCCCGCCGTCTCCTCAACTCCCTTCATTGCTACCATCGTGGATGTCACAGGCTTAATCATTTACTTCAATATCGCTCTCTTTCTCCTCAAAGGCACTCTTCTATAAAATAAGAGTAATGAACACTTAGAAAAAATACTTCAAAAAATACATTGAAAAATATATAATCCCCTTTTAATAAACTGGGTATTATGAATATTAATTGCGATCGAAAATCAACAATTTCACTACTAACCTTCAGCATACCCTTTCTAAATAACTGGAAATTCCAAAAAATAGCCAAGATGAACATAGGAGAGATTTGGAAAGACCCTAGAAGAACCCAGGAATACTTCAAAGGTTGGGAATCTCCATTTCTACGGGAACACCAGATGGGCATTTTAGTCCAAGGCGTTGCCTCACTAGTAATGGCTGTAGCTATACTAATACTCCCCTCTATGCAAATCCCTCTAGGTATACTAGCCGCAACTACTTTCTTAAACACCTGCTACTCTCAAATGTTACAAAGAAAAGACCTAGCAACCGCCTGTGGACTGAAAGTGCAGACAAGAGCTGAACTTCACCAAAAAAGCGAACAATTTAAACACGATATAGAGAAGAAGTTAGAAGAAAATCAAGATCAAGAAGCTTTAGATTTAATTCAAAAGAATGAATTTTTAAGCCATCACGATAAAACCTCTTTAATAGATCTCATTGCTAGGAGTGCTTACGAAAAAAAGAACTATGCAGTAGGCATTCAAGCAAATCTTATAGGAAATATATCTTTAACTATATTGAAAAATTTGGTTTCTGAAAACAATTTTGAAATGGCCCTCAATTTAATTACTACCTACAAAGCTCAAATAAGAATCCGTAGCTTTATTAATTATTTAGTAAGCAAAGAATATTTTGATTTTGCAGAACAAGTGGCAGCTTTAGATGAAGATCGGTATTTTGAAATTTTAAAAATGATACACACTTTAAGGAAAATAGATGAAAGAATTAAAAGTGCTCTTAACTTAACTGACGAAGAAGAACAAAGAGTGGCTCTAATAAAAGACCTTCTAAGCTTTAGTGAAGAGGATGTTATACAAAAAGCCCTAAGGCCAGGATATGAAAGGGAGAGTGTAGATGGTCTTGAATGGGATTTTTTAAAGAAGGTAGAAAGTAAGCTAATAGAGAAACAAAAATACACCCTGCTTGCAAAAGTTTTAGTAATGTATTGCCGATTTCGCTTGCCAATTTTAATAACCTGTTTAGAAAAGGTACTTCAAAATAATGGATACGATGAGGCTTTTGAAATAGTTAAACTCTCAAAAAAACGCAATCTTTACCCCACATTAGTAAAACTAATTTGTAGGTTGTCTGATCCCAATTTTGAACAAGCACTCCTAGCTGCAAACAAAAGCGGCAATATATTGGAAGCTTTAAAAGAAGAGATCTTACCTAGACTTGTGCAATTCCAGAAATATGATCAAGCCGTCTACATCGTTGATGACTTGTCACAATATAAACGGTATTACGTACAACAAGAAAGCTATTTGTGTTTAGTTCAATTATTTTGCAATGCTAATCCACCACAACTTATAAGGGCTAAAAATGCATTTCAGAAAATTTATGAAATTTCTCCAAAATTGAAGGCAGCTGAAATTATTAAAGCGATAGATCCTTCATTTGACCACTAGATTTAATAACTTGTTAGGCACAAAAATCACCTTTTCTAAAGAAACCCCTTCCAGGTACTTTAAGATCTGAGGGTGAGCTTGGGCCTTTTCTAGTATTACCGCTTCTGGCTGATCTTTAGGTAACTCAAATCTTCCCCTTAACTTGCCATTCACTTGCACCACGTAAGTCACGGTGTCATCTTGTAAAAGCCTTTCATCGATGGTAGGATAGCTTAAAGTTGATAAGTTTTCCTGACAACCTAAAAGGTGCCACACCTCTTCGGCAATATGGGGAGCAATGGGCATTAATACTTGCGCTGCCATTTTGACAACGCTTTTTGGATAGGTTGGAAGTTTTGTGAAATCATTTATAAACTCCATCATTTTGGCAATAGCTGGCTCGATGCTTCCTAATTATATTAAAAAGGTGCGGCAGCGACCCCGCCGTCTCCTCACCCCCCTTTATTGCTACCATCGTAGATGTCACAGGCTTAATCATTTACTTCAATATCGCCCTCTTTCTCTTAAAGGGGACTCTCCTATAAAGTATGAGAAAAAAAATACTTCAAAAAATACATTGAAAAATATATAATCCCCTTTTAACCAACTGGGTATTATGAATATTAACTGCAATCGAAAATCAACAATTTCACTACTAACCTTCAGCATACCCGTTTTAAATAACTGGAAATACCAAAAAATAGCCAAGGAGCACATAGGAGAGACTTGGAAAGACCCTAGAAGAACCCAGGAAGACTTCCAAGGTTGGAGATCTTCATTTCTACAGGAACACCAAATGGGCATTTTAGTCCAAGGCGTTGCCTCACTAGTAATGTCTGTAGCTATACTAATACTCCCCTCTATGCAAATCCCGCTGGGTATACTAGCCGCAACGACTTTCTTAAACGCCTGCTACTCTCAAATGTTACAAAGAAAAGACCTAGCAACTGCCTGTGGGCTGAAAGTGCAGACAGGAGCTGAACTTCACCAAAAAATCGAACAATTTAAACAAGATATAGAGAAGAAGTTAGAAGAAAATCAAGATCAAGAAGCTTTAGATATAACTCGAAAGAATGAATTTTTAAGCCATCATGATAAAACCTCTTTAATAGCTCTCATTGCTAAGAGTGCTCACGAAAAAAAGAACTATGCAGTAGCCATTCAAGCAGATTTTATAGGAGATATATCTTTAACTATATTGAAAAATTTGGTTCTTGAAAAAAATTTTGAAATGACCTTCAAGTTAATAACTAACTACAAAGATCAAATATTGCATAAACATAGCTTTATTTGTTATTTAGTAAGCAAAGAACATTTTGATTTTGCAGAGCAAGTAGCAGCTGTAGATAAAGCTTGGGATTTTGAAATTTTAAAAAACATACCCACTTTAAGGAAAATAGATGAAAGAATTGAAAATGCTCTTAACTTAACTGATGAAGAAGAACAAAGAGTGGCTCTAATAAAAGTCCTTCTAAGCTTTAGTGAAGAGGATGTTATACAAAAAGCCATAAAGCCAGGGTATGAAAGGGATCGCATGGATGGTTTTGAATGCGATTTTTTAAAGAAGGTAGAAAACAAGTTAATAGAGAAACAAAAATACACTCTGCTTGCAAAAGTTTTAGCAATGTATTGCCGATTTTACTTACCAAGTTTAACAACTTGCTTAGAAAAGGTACTTCAAAATAATGGATACGATGAGGCTTTTGAAATAGTTAAACTCTCAAAAAACCGCTATCTTCCTCCCTCATCATTAGTAAAACTAATTTGTAACTTGTCTGATCCTAATTTTGAAAAGGCACTTCTAGCTGCAGGCAGCAATAGATACGAAGCTTTAAAAGAAGAGATCTTACCAAGACTTGTACAATTACAGAAATATGAGCAAGCCTTCAATATCGTTGCTCACTTGCCAAAAAATACATGGGAGCGCGAACAACAAAATGGCTATTTGTGTTTAGTTCAATTATTTTGCAATGCTAATCCACCAGAACTTGAAAGGGCTAAAGAAGCATTTCAGAAAATTTCTGAAAATTATATACGATGGGATGCAGCTGAAATTATTAAAGCGATAGATCCTTCATTTGACCACTAGATTTAATAACTTGTTAGGCACAAAAATCACCTTTTCTAAAGAAACCCCTTCCAGGTACTTTAAGATCTGAGGGTGAGCTTTGGCCTTTTCTAGTATTACCGCTTCTGGCTGATCTTTAGGTAACTCAAATCTTCCCCTTAGCTTGCCATTCACTTGCACCACGTAAGTGACGGTGTCATCTTGTAGAAGCCTTTCATCGATGGTAGGATAGCTTAAAGTTGATAAGTTTTCCTGACAACCTAAAAGGTGCCACACCTCTTCGGCAATATGGGGAGCAATGGGCATTAATACTTGCGCTGCCATTTTGACAACGCTTTTTGGATAGGTCGGAAGCTTTGTGAAATCATTGATAAACTCCATCATTTTGGCGATAGCTGTATTGAATTGAAGCGATTCGATGTCATTGGTAACGCCATGAACTAAGCGATGACCTAATTTCAAAGCCTCTTGAGTATCTACCTCTGTAAATTTATCAGAAAAAGCCAGTTCATAAAAGCGGTTTAAAAAGCGGCGGCAGCCAGTTACGGCATCGGTATTCCAGATTTTTTCTTTTTCCAAAGGCCCCATAAACATCTCATAAAGCCGGAGCGAGTCGGCACCAAATTCTTCGATGATGTCATCGGGAGTGATGCCATTGAGCTTGGATTTGGACATCTTTTCGATTTGGCATGCGTAGCTCGTTCACCGGTATTTTTATGGTAAATACTGCCATTCTTTTTCAATGACTTCATCAGGATCCACATAGGCGCCTAAACTATTTTGATAGGATCGTGCTAAGATCAATCCCTTGATTGCGCAAGCGTTTGAAAAGGCTCTAAAGTGGTGACAAGACCACAATCATAAAGCACTTTATGCCAAAAGCGGGAGTAAAGAAGATGTAGAACAGCATGCTCTACTCCCCCCACATACAGATCCACAGGCATCCAATATTTTTCCGCCTCTTGACTCCACGCTTCCTTGTCGTTATGCGGATCGCAAAAACGCAAATAGTACCAGCAAGAGCCTGCCCATTGCGGCATGGTATTGGTTTCTCGAAGAGCTGTTTTCCGGTTTTGGGATCGACGATCTCGCACCCACGATCTTGACTTGTAGCAAGAGGGCTTAAGCCATCGCCTGTGGGCTTGTAGTTGGTGATTTGCGGAGGAGTAAAGGCAATTCATCGAATTCCAAAACCCTTTTTGAGCCATCTTCAAAATGCAGGATAGGAAAAGGCTCTCCCCAGTACCGTTGGCGGGAAAAAAGCCAATCGCGCAGCTTATAATTAGTGGTGGCTTTACCAGTTCCTTGTTTTTCCAGCCATTTCACAATTGCTTTTTTGGCTTGCGGCATGTTAAGCCATTGAGTGAAAAATCGCCTTGCTTGCCGTTGATACACAAGTCCCCTCTCCTGTCCAGCACATCTGCCCAGCTAAAACTTTTCTTTTGACATCTTGCGGGATCTAAGGTTCCCACTAAGCTCTGGATGAGCTTCGACATTAGGATCATAGACTGCAACTATGGGAAGTTGAAATTGGTGAGCAAATTCAAAATCCCGCTCATCATGCGCAGGAACCGCCATGATAGCTCCTGTTCCATAGCCCATCAGCACATAGTCGGAAATCCAGATAGGGATCTTTTGCCCATTGACAGGGTTGATGGCATAGGCGCCTGTAAAGACCCCGTTTTTTCTTTGGCTAATTCTGTCCGTTCCAAGTCGCTCTAATGGCTGCTTGTTTTTGATAATGCTTGATCACCGCTGCTTTGGTGAGCTGCTAGTGATTTTTGCAACTAAGAGGATGTTCAGGAGCCAACACCAAAAAGGTAGCTCCAAAAAGAGTATCAGGGCATGTAGTGAAGATAGTGAGCTTGTCTTGTACGCCTTCAATAGCAAAAGTCAACTAGAGCCCCTTCGCTTTTGCCAATCCAGTTGATTTGCAGTTTTTTCAAGACTTTCGGGCCAATCGAACAAGATCAAGATCCTTTAAAAGGCGATCGGCATAAGCCGTGATTTTAAGCATCCATTGACTTAAGGGGCGCTTCGCTCAACAGGATGTCCCCCTTCTTTGGATCTGCCGTTTTCCACTTCTTCATTGGCCAACACAGTCCCGAGAGCTGGACAGTAGTTGACGCTAACTTCCGCTTCATAGGCCAAGCCCTTTTCGTAGAGTTTGGTAAAGATCCATTGCGTCCATTTGTAGTAGTTAGGATCGCTTGTGGCAAATTCGCGGTCCCAGTCGTAGCTAAACCAGCGACGAAGCTGCCGGCGGAAGTTGTCGATATTTTGTTGGTCGTGACGGCAGGATGGGTGCCGGTGCGGATGGCATATTGTTCGGCCGGAAGACCAAAGCTGTCCCATCCCATCGGATGGAGGACATTAAAGCCCTTTTGCCTTTTGTAGCGGGCAAGATGTCGGTAGCGGTATAACCTACGACGATGGCCGACATGGATCCAGAGCCCGAAGGATAGGGAAACATATCCAGAACGTAATATTTTGGCTTGGAGAGATCAACATCTGCTTTAAAAGTTTTATTATCCAGCCAATATTTCTGCCATTTGGCTTCAATTTTTTTATGATCGTATTTCGTTGACATAAAGAAATTCCCTTAAATAAAAAGGGAAATAGTAGCAGACTTCGTGGTAATAATCTAGAATTTATATTGGTTTTTCTGTTAAACTCTTCTTTATGGCAAAAGCAAAAAAAACTGGATCCTCACCAAAGAAAAAGAAAGCATCACCACCACTTCAGAAACCGCCTCGCGAAGATAAGCTCTTCCTCAACTTAAGCAGGCTAGCTAAGCAGTACATGTCTGGAAAGGGCTATAAGCCCCTGAATGAAGCGCAGCTAATGGAGCGCTTGGGTCTTCCCCCTCAGCACAACCTTATTTTCAATGAAGTGATCAATGAGCTACAAAGTCAAGGGCTGATAGAGATAGTTCGTGGCACCTTTATCTGGAAACAATCGCAAGCCAACGTGGTCAGTGGCGTCCTACGAGTACACCCGAGAGGCTTTGGCTTTTTGCGTGTCGATGATCCCGCTTTATTTGCGGAAGATATCTTCATTCCCAAGCATCTCACCATGAAAGCTGTCGATGGCGATACTGTCGAAGTGCTCATCAATAGCGAAGTCATTTCTGAAAAAGGGCCAGAAGGAAAAGTGGTGGCAATTCTGAAAAGAAGCCGCTCCCACATGGCAGGAATCATTCAAACGGTCAATTCTCTTGGAGAAGCCACCGCCTACGTTCCTTTGCTCGGCACACAGGCCCGGGTGGTCATTCAACCCCACCCTGAACATAACTTCACGGTTGGCGACCGGGTTGTCATGGAAGTGACCGACTGGGGAAGTAGCCAAGAAAGAGATGCCGATACCCACTGCCGCATGTCCCATTATATTGGTCATATCAGTGATCCATCCTGTGATGTGAAAGCCGCTATCGAAGAATTTGAAATCCGCACCGACTATCCCCAAAAAATTCTAGAGGAAGTCTCCCACTTTAAAAAAGCTTCTGTTAAAGATATCGCCTCCAGACGGGATTTAAGAGACCTAGAGTGCTTTACCATCGATCCAGACACCGCTAAAGACTTTGATGATGCTTTAAGCTTGAGCAAGGATAAGAAAGGTCATTACCATTTAGGCGTCCATATCGCCGATGTGTCTCACTATGTAAAACCTGGGACGGCTATTGATAAAGAAGCGATCTTACGCTGCAACTCCACCTATTTTCCAGGTGAATGCGTCCCCATGCTCCCTGAAGAGCTTTCTAACCACCTTTGCAGTTTGAAAGAAGGGGTTATAAGATTAACGGCCTCCGTTTTAATGGAATTTGATCCGGAAGGAACTTTAGTCAACTTCGAATTTGCCAAAGCGGCTATAAAAAGCGTGAAGCGCTTTTCCTATAAGGAAGCGAAATTAGTCCTAGATGGCAAAAAGAAAAGCGCTCAAGCTCCTACCTTAAAGCTGATGGTTGAACTTTGTGGACATCTTAAGAAAAAGCGCTATGAACGGGGAAGTTTAGAATTTGCTATTCCGGAACTTGTCATCCTAGTCGATGAAAAAGGGGTGCCCACCAAAACCGATAATATTCAATACGACATAACCCACCAGCTGGTAGAAGAGTTCATGCTTAAAGCTAATGAAGTGGTGGCGACGCACCTTTGTAACCTAGGAAAAAATCTCGCTTACCGGATCCATGAAGAGCCTGCTGAAGAGAACATGAAAGACTTTTCACTACTGGCACTAGCTTTTGGATTTAATTTGCCAGAGCGTCCAACGCCCCAAGAGCTGCAGAAAATGTTCGATGAAGCCCTAAAAACCTCCTACGGTCAATATTTGGCCACCAGTTACATTCGCAGAATGCGCCTTGCTATCTACTCCCCTGCCAATATCGGTCATTATGGACTTGGGTTAACTCATTATTGCCATTTTACAAGCCCGATCAGACGCTATATAGACCTTGTCATTCACCGAATTCTTTTCGGTGAAAAAGATGATCTCAAAGACTTGGAAGCGATATCTTTAGCCTGTTCTGAACAAGAAAGAGTTTCTGCTAAGGCTGAGCAAAACGTGGTCCTCTTAAAAAAATTAAGGCTTTTAGAAAGACACCAATCGGAAGATAAATTTAGGCAATATGAAGCTGTGGTTACTCGCGTGAAACCTTTTGGGATATTCTTTGAAGTGCTTGATTATATGCTAGAAAGCTTTCTGCATGTCTCAGAACTGCATAACGACTACTTCAATTATATTGAGGAAAAAGCGCAGCTTGTTGGAGAGCGAAGTAATCAAAGCTATCACAGTGGGGACAAAATTCTTATCAGCTTAAAAGAAGTGGATTTCATAAAGCTTGAAAGTCACTGGTCTTTAGTGTGGAAAGAAAAATCTTCAGAAAAACCAACACGAAAAAGTAAAAAACTTGGGCTTAGAGGTAAAAAAGAAGTTAGCAAAAAGAGAAGAAGAAAATGAAAAAAACATTTTTAACCGGCCTTATTCTTTTGCTCCCTCTAGCCTTGACACTCGCTGTTATCCTTTTTATTTTTAATTTTTTGACAGACCCTTTCGTGGGGCTTGTACAGTGGGTTTTAGGCTCTATTGGATTACTTGACCAAGGCTTTTTATTTTTGACTCCTCACCAAGTCCAAGTGGGTGTGAGTAAGTTAATTATTTTGACGCTCCTTTTTTTCTTCACTCTATTTTTAGGAACACTCGGACGCTTATTTTTCGTCCATTATTTACTGAAACTCTGGGATCAAATCCTTCAAAAAATTCCCATTGTACGGTCGATCTATAAAACAAGCCAAGAGGTGATTAATACCCTCTTTACCTCAAATGCTACTGCCTTCAAACAAGTTGTGATGGTTCCCTTCCCCAAAGAAGATACCTATACTATGGGCTTTGTCACACGCGATCCTATGGAGGGTTTAGGAGAGGCAAAAGTGGCTGTGTTTGTGCCCACAACCCCAAATCCCACTTCCGGATTTTTAATGGTCTTTAATCTAAATGATCTGATCTATTTAGACATAAGCGTAGAAGATGCTTTCAAATATATCATCTCTTGTGGAGTCATTAACACCCCGTTTCATCCGCTTTCTGCTGCAGAGCTAGCTCTTAAAAAAAAAAGGCTATAGCCGATGAAAAATAAGTTTTTCACCGGCCTTGCTATCCTTTTGCCTATGGGGTTTACTTTTGCAATACTTATCTTTCTTATCAATTTGCTCACCGATCCCTTCCTTGATATAGTGCAAAACATTTGGCATCATTTAGGCCTCCCCGATCATCAGGTGGGTGTGTTTTTAAGCCGAATGGTTATCTTACTTTTTCTGATTGGATTCGTCTTGTTAATTGGCTTTTTAGCTCGCGTATTTTTTATCAATAAGCTGTTTAGCTTAGGAGATAACCTTATCCACCGCATCCCTTTAGTGAATAAAATTTATAAAACCACTCAAGATATGATCAACACCCTTTTTGGCTCTGGAAAAGTTTCTTTTTCCAACGTGGTTTTAGTCCCTTTCCCCCATTCTAAAGCTCATTGCCTAGGTTTAATGTCAGGGCCTTCTACCACCGATCAAATCCCCATTTTTCTACCTACAGCGCTGAACCCCACCGCCGGTTTTTTACTCCACTACAACGCAAACGAAATTATCTACTTAGATGTCAAAGTGGAAGACGCCATGAAATTTGTCCTCTCCTGTGGCATACACTCCACCCAATTTTCCTTGAAAGAGGTAAAATGAGCCTTGTTCAATTCATAAAAGTAAAAACCAACCAAGAGAAAATAGAAATCATCTCCCACACCCTTAAAAGCCATTTTCTTGATGGAAAAAAAGTTGGCATCCTCACCCCAAACCTTGAAGTTTCAAAGTATATCGATGAACTTTTATGGAAAAACCCTCCTGACAGCTTCCTTCCCCATGAAATCGCCCCCACCGAAGAACCCATTGCCATCTCCTCCAACCTACAAGAACTAGATCACTCTCAAATTGTGCTCAACCTATCCCTAAAAGCCCTTAATCATCCCTTCGAAAAAATTATAGAGCTTTACGACCTGACCCATCCTGAAAAGGAAAAAGTCTCCAAAGAAAAAGAATCTACCTACAAAAAAGGAGCTCTAAAAGTCGTGTATGAAAGTATCTGAAATAACTAATCGAGGATACTCTTCTTTTATTTTTTCAATTACTTCTCCAAGAGCTAAAAAAGATTCTTTGCTAAGATGCAGGTATTTTAAACAAGGGCAAGTTTTTATTATTTTCTGAAGATTTTCTTCATCAATTTTTGTAAAAATGAGTCTTAATACCTTTAACTGCAAAGGAGTTTTCAAAAGAAAGTCTAAATCGGAATTTTTTTTAACCATTAATGATAATTCCGTAAGTTGTGGGGAAGCTTTTAAGATTTTTTGCAGCGAGATAATTGGCAAATTATTCCAGATTGTTAAACTTTGTAGCGCAGCACATAGACTTATAATGCTATTCAGAGTAGCATCTAGAAGACCTTCCTGGGATAAGCCTATTTCTAAATTTTTCAAAGGCCCTTTTAAGTATTTTGCCATCTCTATTTCAGTAACATAAAGGGCTCTATATTTAGATGTCGGTTGCTTTTTTATATTTACCCAATAATTTCTACTTGTCTTTCCCATAACCTCTGGAGTCCAACCTGGGGCATCGTCACTGGAATCTGCACTATAACAAACAGATTTAAGATCTGGTAACTTTTCTAAAAGATCCTTTAAATGAAAATTGGCCGGCAACCTCACTTGACTTAAAGCTTTTAATTTCTTAAAACCAAAAAAAGCTTCTATGGGTGTTTCGTCAGAAAATGGATAGTCTAAAGCTGTTAAATTAACACATCTTTGAAGTACCTTTAAATCAATTTTACCTCTGCCCCTAATAGCCAATTTTTCAATTTTACTCTCCAATTGCAACTCCATGAGCTCAAGTAAATCGAACCATGTTCCTTGTAGATGAATAGCTGTTATAGAGGGTTCTTGAAGAAGGTCAAATAAAGCTGTTCTTTTTTTAGATTCAGAATAGATATTTAAGTGAAGATCTATCTTTAGATCAGAATGACTTGATAAAAGGCTTTTTAACCAGTCTAAAGGGCTTAAATTTAGATTTTTTATAGTTACCGTTTTTACCTTATCCTCTTTAAAAGAAAAAACAACTCCATACTGTTTTTCAAAAAAATTGCGAAAGAACTGTTCACGAAGTAATAAAGAAGACTCGTGACTTTCAAAAAGATCCGCGACATTTTCTTCTTTTTTAATCTCTTGGGTTCGTATCTGTTTTAATTCAATTAAGCGAATCAAGTCTAAAGAATCTCCTGCAAAAGAAGTGGCTTCTGCAAGGTAAGAATCAATATCATGAATAGAAATTTCAGGTAGTTTTCCAGTGTATAAATATTCCAAATAGACTTTGAAAAAGGCTAAATTGAAGATTTGGGAAAGATCGACTTCCTTTCCATCTTTTTCTTTCATACCACCTGTAAACATGCTTTTAAAGTAGGGGCTTCGAGCACTTAAAATAGCTTTATGAGCGGGAAATTTCTGTCCCCTTAAAGTTAAGAGTGACATCACTAAAAGCATCTTTAGCGGAAAGTTGATAATTTACTTTTTCTAAATCAACTTCGGTTTCTTTGCCTCCACATGTGATTTTAAATGAAGCAACACTCCTTATCCCTTGATATAGATTTTTCAATACCTTTTTAAAATCCTCTGCTGATATGCCTTCAACAACATATTCTTTAGAATCAGTGTTAAGATTAAAGGCTGCTAGGATAAATTTGTGGAAATGAATATTTTCTTGGCCCACTTTAAAGGTGGCATCACAAAGGGACCCTTCTTCAAAAAGGGCTAAAAGATCCTGGCCAATAGTATCAAAATGCAAGGTGGCAGCTAAATGTTTCTTTTGAAGGAGATAAACATCTTCTGAAGAAAGAGGCGTTCCAGTTAGATTTAGCTTAAGTTTGGGAAAATCTTTCAGCAAATGGCTAACACCTTTCATACTAATATTTGGACAATGCGAAAGGTCGATCTCATGCGGATAGGAAGAGGAACTTTGCTTAGAAAAAAGATGACTGATGTAAATTATTAAAGAGCGATCATCAAAATTTGAATTAGAAAGATCTATCTTCGCTAAGACTCCATCATCAAGGCGTTCAGTCTCATTTATAAAAAGGGGAAGATCGATCTCCTTTCTTCCCTTTAAAGCACTTTTCCTTATTTGATCCTTAACTTCAGGTGTCTCCTCAGCGTGTTTTTGTACAGCTGGAGGTAAAGCATACGTGGCTTGATAGTGCTTATAGCAATAAATGACACTTAAAAGAGAAAAAACTAAAGGCGCCATTCCATGCAAGGGTGAGCCTAAAACTCCTAATGCTACCCCAGAAACAATACAAACGGTCCATAGATAAATCCTAGCCCCTTTTTCCAAGAAAGGAGAGACAGAAGATCGGTTTTCTAAGATACATTCGATGGTAATTGCAATTGCAGGAAACACGCTAATAGCTGTAAGAGTTCCTAAAATTATACTACTCTTTACATAATCTTGGCTATAAAGAGCCCATGCAAGATTTAGGCTTTGAAAAACATACGAGGCGTAAAGTGAAACTCTAAAAATATTTTCATAGGTAAATCTTTTACTATAGTTTTCTTGGGAGTAGTCACCTTCTAGATGGTATATTTCACCCCATTGCTCTATCGCTATGTCCTTAGCTTGGATCATAAATCTACTAAGAGCCATGGATAATTCCTTAGTAGATATTTTGCAGTAATCTGTCAAATTCATATAAAGCAACTCTAGGATATTCGGTTTTGACATTTTGAATAAATCGGTTGCTAAAACCCTGGTTGCATTTTAAGACTCTTAAACAAGGACATTTTTGTAAGATTTTCTGCAAGATTGTCTCATCAATATTGCTATCGACTATCAAGACTTCTAATTGGGAAGGGTCTTGGAAAAGCAGCTCTAAATCTTGATCAAATATATTCGAAAGAGACAATTCAACAAGTTTAGGAGAAGCTTTTAAAATTTTTTTTAGCGAAGCTACTGTCCAGTGGGTGCTATTTAAATTTAAGCTTCGCAGTTCAGGACCTAATTTTTCCACCCTCCCTACCATATCATCTAATGAATGATTAAAGTAAGAGTTCAAATTCAAAGCTTTCAAAGGTCCAGTAGGTAAGAACTGTCTTGTCGTACTTATATCATGTGCACACTCAAAGTATTTAGAAGGTGCCTGCTTTTTGATTTGAAATCCTAAAGGGCCTATACTTTTAAGTGAATGGACTTTCCAATCTAATGGGAACCAGAACAGATTGGCCTCACCATGAACAGAAGTAAGATTAGGTAATTCTTTCAACGGTAGCGTAAAAATAAACCCCGGTGCCAGACTTATTGTACCTAATTTTTTTAACTTTTTAAGACCAAAAAAGGTCTCGATAGGGGTTTTGTAACCAAAATTGTATTTTAGAGAGGTTAAATTCTCACAAGTCTGAAGCAGGCTTAAATCTATTTTCCCTTTCCCTGAAATACTCAGTTTTTCAATTTTTTTCTCCAATTGTCTATCGGCAAGTTCAAGAAAATCGTGCCAAGTTCCTTTCAGGTGGATAGCTTTTAAAGGGGCTGTTTGAAGTAGATCAAATACAGCGGCTTTTTTGTTAGGTTTAGAAAAATTATCAAAGTGTAGTGCAATAATTAGATCAGGTTGATTTACTAGAAGGCTTTGTAACAATGGGAGAGGGATTAAATCTTTATTTAAGGTAATTTTTTCTATTTTATCCCTTCCAAAAGAAAAAAGAACTCCATATTTGTTTTCAAAGAATTTAAGGATAAACTCTTCCTGGATCCATAGATTGGAGTTATAGGCTTCAAGAAGATCTTCTACCTTTTCTTCTTCAAGAGCATTTTTTAAACGCACCTTTCGTAAATCTAATAAACGAATAAGGTCTAAACAATCCTCTCCCGAACTGCTCATATCGGCAAAGGTAATTATCTCACTAACGCAATCGTCAATATCTTTTAGGAGGATATCATAGATTTTTCCGGTGTATAGATAATTTAAAAAAAGATGAATAGCTAAAGGTGACTTCAAGGGTAATTGAGTAAGGTCCACTTCTTTAGCATGTCTCTCTTTCAATCCAGTGGTAAACATCTTGCGAAAATAGTTATTTCTAGCTGCTAACACCGCTTTATGAGCAGGAATTTTCTGCTCTTTAAAGCAAAGTGTGACGTCACTAAAATTTACATTTTGAAAAAGGGGCGCCATTATAGGTGTGGGTATTTTCTGCAGATCGACGAGATGTTCTTTGTCTGAAGTTTTTAGTTTAAATTGACTGGTGCTATGTTTTCCTTGGTATAGATTCTTAAGTACTTGCTCAAAATCAGTAGCGGATAGACCCTCAACAAAGTAGGGACCTAAATTTTTGTCTAAGCCAAAAGCAGCTAAAACAAAACTATGAGCAGGAAATTCCCTAGAACCTACTGTGAATATCACATCACAAAGAGTTTTTGCCTGAAAAAGACTCCACAGATCATGGCCTATCGTGTCAAAGTGCAATGTGGACTGCAAATTGTCGCTTTGGAGTGAATAAACCTCATCACAAGAAACTCTCGTCCCAGATAAGTGGAGGGTAAGTTTAGGAAAACGATCCAGAAGCTTCTGAATCCCTTCCTGGCTAATATTTGGACAATGCGAAAGATCGATCTCATGAGGGTAAAGACAAGAAATTTGCTTAGAAAAAAGATGACAGGTAAAGATATTTAAGGAACGGTCATCGAAATTTGAATTAGAAAGATCTACCTTAACTAAAATCCCATCAGCAATTCGCTCGCCATCCTTTAAAAAGAAAGGAAGATCTATCTCCTTTCTTCCCCTTAAAGATGTGTGAGTTGTCATTCCTGTAATTTTGGGAGTCTCTTCAGGTAGCTTGACAGGTACTGGAATCGGGATATATTGATAAAAGGCATACCGGATTGCAGCTGTTAAAAGAGTCCAGATTAAAGGGGTCAATCCTGTTGAAGGTGATCCTAAAGCCATTAATGCTACTGCAAAAGCAACAGAGGCTGTGAGTAGCAAAGCAGGAACTTTTTTATGGTTATAGAATTTCTCTTCTATCTTATCTTTTGTGATATATAAGATGGCTAATGTAGCTACATTTAACAGATTAGAATTCCAATCCAGCCGGGCATACACCATAGCTAGACCTTGAAAAATAGTAGCCGCTAATAAAGTAGTTCTATAGACATGGTCATACAGAATACCTTGCCGATTCGGATCAGCTGTGTAGAACTCATCCCAATCTTCAATCAATACATCTTTAGCTAAAAGGATATTTCGTTTAAAAGAGATCATACTAACAGGGATAGTACATTAAATTTTACTAAAATGCAATTGTTTAGTTTTTGAGATTAAAAGCTTGTGCGCTTTGTTTAACTAATTTCATTCCATGCCGAATCAAAATTTTCGCCCAGATTTTGATAAGCTGAAGACGGCGAGAAACCTTTTTCCATTTACTGTAGAGTGCAGTTAAAACCTTTCTAATAGGGTGCCAAATTTTTTGGAACGGATAGGAAAGGTGTTTTTTATATTTTGTCAGATTGATGAAAGGTTTGATTTTAGGAAGTTTAAATTTTATTCTTTTCAGTTGGTTTTGAAGCCCTTTTCCCAAGGAAGTCATGGCTCTCTGAATTTTTGAGAAGGGTTGTACCCATTTTCGATTCTGCAAGATCTGGATTTTGAAAGATTTTCCTGTGAAGGGAAAAACTTTTTTGAAACGAAAGTTTGGTCTAAAAGAAAGAAGGTGGGCAATTTTTCGCTTTAGAGTGGATACAGCTTGTTTTAGGGGCTTGGAAATGGTTTTGAACCATCCGTTTTTTTTCTCTAAGAAAAAAGCCTTTTGCTTTAAAAATCTAGCTTTTAATTTATTTGTAAGGGGGTTTATTACTTCTTTAAATTTTTTGCGTATAGTTTGTCCCCATTTTCTGATCGTTTGAATAGGGCGTAAGGCAAGATTTTTTACCCCTTCTGTAAATTTACTGATAGCTGCCGCTACCCTTTTACAATAGCTCATGAAGGTGGTCTCTAAGCGTAGTTGTTGCCTTTTTATCCAAGTATTAACGGGCGAGATTTTTTCCTTAGCCTTTTTCTTTATCCAGCTAGCTAATTGGGAAACTTTTTTTACTGTGAGAGTTTGCACTTTTTTGGTTTGAGTTTTAAAAAACTTTTCCACTTTTTCAGGAGAATTTTTGAAACCTTTGGCGGTTTTGAGGCTTGCATGGAAAAGCCAGATGCAGAAACGGATAGGAGGGCGAATCGTAGTTCTATATAAAATCCACACCCCTTCAAGTAAGAAAGAAAGAAAATCTAGAGCTTCTTCCTCTGCTGTTTCAACCTTTTTTTCCTTGTGCGCTTTGGTCTTTTGCCAAAGGCGTTTAATATTTTTGGCAAAATTTAGTAATCTGTCGACTCTTTTCTGTATTCTTGCTTTAAATCTATTGCCCAATCTAATGAAAAACTGGTCTACTTTATCACAGAAGGCAGGAATTTTTTGAAAAAAGATTTTCTTAGGACCTTCATAAAAAAGAATATAGGGAGGTAAAGTTAAACTTAAAAAAAGGAATTTAAGCCATTTGCCAATTAGAGCAAAACGGTTGCCTGGAAGACGGTAGTTATTATTTTCAAACCGTTTTTCAAGTTCTTTTTCTATTTTTTTCTGTTTCTTTTTGGCTAGCTGACGGGCGCTTTCTTTTTTAGGGGGAGGATCAGGGGGGCGATGGGTTAGGTGAGCATTAGGCCGGCGAATCATCTCATAAAGATCGTAGTACTGCGCGCACTGAGAATGGCCATCATGATAGGGATTTTTACGGGGAGGGCGCTTCGGGGGTGGCTGTCCGCCTCCGCCACCTTGACCGGGTATTTGATGTACATGTGCTTGGGCCATAATCTTAAAGCCATGATATTATTTATGCTTCCATTATAGCAATGATTTGTTAAGATTCAATAAACAATTAAAAAATTTTATAATAAGTTTCTCAAAAAATCTTGAAAGAAGTATTGCGTGAATACTCTCCTTGAGATATACTTTCGCTTTCAAAAAGTTATAGATTTCAGGAGATTAGACCATGGTACGTATTAGCAAACAGTCCGAAAGACGTGCTGTCAGCCGAAGAAGACCCTCCAAACCCCAGGAAAAGACGGGTCCTAAAAAATCCAATTTAAAATTAGGCTATAAAGAGCATGGCAATGCATTAGAAGGCGACGTAGCTAAGTCAGCCTATATTGCCAAAATTAAATAATTTAAGAGAAAAGGTGAAGTTCTTATGTCAAGACATGCAAGCTTCGGAAAAAGCAATAAAGGCGCGAAAAAACGGAACGTTCTTAAGCGTTTTGAAAGAATTGATGTTTTAAAAAAATTAGGTCGTTGGAATGAAGATTCTGTTAAAAGAATTACAGGCCTTCCAAAAACACCCGTAATCTAAGAGGAAATTCATTTTCCTCTTCTAAATCCTCGTGAAAATTCAAATTTACGATTCTCAGAAAGATTTGCTCCTCTCTAAGCCAAAAGTTCGTTCTTTGGTGAAAGCAGTGATTGCTTTAGAGGGGCAAAAATGTGAAGAAGTCTCCCTTCATTTTGTGGATAAAAAGACCATTTCAGAGCTTCATGGAAGGTTTTTTCAAGATAACTCCCCTACCGACTGTATCTCTTTTCCGATGGATGATAAAGAGGAAAGCTTCAGAGTGCTTGGCGAAGTTTTTGTTTGTCCCTCGGTGGCGATAGAATTTGCATCCACACATGACAAAGATCCTTACCAAGAAACAGCCCTTTATGTTATCCATGGTCTTTTGCATCTTTTTGGCTACGACGATATAGAGGCCGAAGATAGAAAAATAATGCGTAAAATGGAGAAGAAATATATGTCCCATATCCAACTGAAAGGGTTAAATCTGGCATGCTGCTAATCGCTCTTTTTTTTGCTACACTCTTCTTTTTAACAGGAACTTTTTTTCTAACTTCAATAAGTAGTGCTTTTAGACGTATCCATAAAAAAGATTCTCGAAAGCAGCTAAAAGAACTGGGTAACCTCTTTTTTTATCGACCGTTTCACCTCTATTTCTTCCCAGAACATGAGTATGAAGGTCTTTTTTTCTCCACTATTTGCGCACAGAACTTAACGAGGTTTTTTTACGCCGCCTCCTCCATTTTATTTCTCTTAAACACCTCTTTAGTTCAGCAAAATCAGCTTCAAGGAATCACCCTTTTTTGGCTGATATTAAGCTTCCTAGGCTTCGTTTTAGCCTCTTTCATTCTAGGAGATTACCTGCCTCGCATCTTTGGCACGAAGCTTCCTGAAATTGCCATAAAATTTTGCGCCCCTTTTTCCTCTATCTTTATGTTCTTGAGTTTTCCTCTCACCTATATCTTCCTACGTGTCTCCCAATCTCTTTCGCGCACGGTCTATTTTGACTATCTTCAGGAAGCACAAGCCCAAACTAAACAAGAAATCATCGACCTGGTTGAGCAGTCTCCGACCAGTAAAGAGCTCACTTCGCACGATAAAAAATTGATCGAATCGGTTTTAACCTTTCGTGAAAGGGTCGCAAGAGAAGTGATGGTCCCACGCGTTGATATGTACAGCCTTTCTGCCGATACTAGCATCAAAGAAGCGGCCAAACAGCTGGAAAATGAAGGGTATAGTCGCACACCGGTCTATCGCAATAGTGTCGACAAAATTGTGGGGGTTTTAATGTATAAAGACCTCTTAAGCAAGTATCAAGAGTATGAAGAGAAAAAAAACGACCCTGCCATCCTCCAGGCTCCCATTGAAACCCTCTTAAAAGGGGTGCTATTCACACCTGAAACTAAAAAGCTCTCCAATCTGTTGCAAGAGTTTAGAAAAAAACAGGTCCACCTTGCCATCGTGGTCGATGAATATGGGGGCACAGAAGGGATCGTCACTATTGAAGATATCTTAGAAGAAATTGTGGGCGATATTGCCGATGAGTACGATGAAGAGGCCTCTCTTTATATCCCTCAATCGGATGGAAGCTGGATAGTAGATCCCCGTATGACCATCTTGGATGCCGAAGAGCTCCTCGGAGTCGAAATCCCCTCCGAAGGTGACTACGATACCATTGGAGGCTATATATTCCACTGTGCCGGCTCCATCCCCACACGCGGCTATGTGATCCATCACGATGATTTTGAAATCGAAATCCTCCGTTCCAACGACCGTGCCATTGAAAAAGTCAAAATCCGCCCTGTCACTCAAAGTTCTAAAGAATAAAAGCCTAAATGTAACTTCCGTTAATTCAGTTAAATCGGTAAACTAGCCTAAAAAATATCTAATTTGGAGCCTATGCTTCTGGATCCCGATTTTCTTGCTATTATATTAGTTGCAGCTGGGGCGGGGCTTGTTCTAGGCTTTCTTTTTTTCTACATTCAGCATCGGATCAAAAAAGGAAATTATCTGCAGATCGGACAAACGATCATCCACAAGGCAGAGCTGGAAGCTGAAAACATAAAGCGGACCCAAGAGCTTAAGCTTAAGCAGCAGCAAATCGATGAGCAAAGGGAAATTGATCAGCAAAATTTGGCCGAGAGACGGAAGATTCAAAAAGAAGAGGAGCGCTTAAAACAGCGTGAAGATAAGCTTGAGTCTCGTCTAAATCTGGTGGAAAAAAAGCTTTCTGAGATGGAGAAAAAAGAAGAAAAAGTTCGTACACAGAGTGAGTGGTTAGAAGAGCAGAAAAAACAAGTCACATGCCAACAGGAAAATCTTAAGCAGGAATTAGAAAAAATTTCTGGATTAAGTGTCAGTGAAGCTAAAGATATCCTCCTTGCTAAAATCACCAATGAAAGTAAACAGGACGCTGCCATTTTAAGCCGCCGTATACGTAAAGAGGCCGAAGAGGAAGCCGAACATGAGGCTTGTCGCATTATCTCAACAGCGATTTCAAGGCTAGCTGTCCCTACTGTCTCAGAGATCACTGTTAAAACGGTCGCTATTCCCAATGATGAAATCAAAGGGCGTATTATTGGTAGGGAAGGGCGAAATATTAGAGCTCTTGAAAGGGCAACGGGAATCACTTTCATCATCGATGATACTCCAGGAGCCATTGTGCTTTCTGGCTTTGACCCTATTCGCATGCATATTGCCAAAATAGCTTTGACCGATCTTGTCCAAGATGGAAGAATCCATCCTACCCGCATCGAAGAGGTGGTAGAAAAAGCAAGATCCAACATGAATAAACTGATCAAACAAGCGGGAGAGGACGCTGCCTTAAGAGCTGGCGCGATGAATTTAAATCCTGAATTGATTCAGCTTCTTGGCAAATTAAAGTTTCGCTTTAGCTATGGCCAAAATGTGTTAGATCACTCTTTAGAAGTTAGCAGCCTCATGGGCCTTATGGCAGCAGAACTTGGGCTAGATATTCGCTTAGCTAAGCGGATCGGCCTTTTACACGATATGGGGAAAGCAGTTTCCCATGAAGTAGAAGGTTCTCATGCCATCATTGGACATGACCTTGCCCTCCGCTATGGAGAGATAAAAGAGGTTGCTAATGGAATTGGTTGCCATCACTTTGAGATAGAAGCCTCTACCATTGAAGCCAGCCTTTGTAGTTCAGCGGATGCTATTTCTGCCTCAAGACATGGGGCTCGTAGTGAACCTGTGGAGGAATATATCAAGCGGCTGCAAAGGCTGGAACAGATCGCCATGGAATACTCTGGCGTGGATAAAGCCTACGCGATGCAAGCTGGAAGAGAAATACGTGTCATGGTGCAGCCTGACAAAATAGACGACCAAGGAACCAGTAATTTAGCCAAAGACCTTACCAAACGAATTGAAGAAGAGCTAAATTACCCAGGAAAAATTAAAGTTACGGTGATCAGGGAAAATAGAGCCGTGGCTTATGCCGTTTGATTATTAGCAAACTTATTGATAAATTTTAAAGAATTATGCAAATATAAACATCACCTATTTCGAGATAAGATAAGGAAAACACCCAATGCGAAGATCAATTTGTTACTGTGAACCCAATCAATTACTAGCAGGTGAAACCAACACTTGGAAGTTTGTCTACACTACCGCGACAGCACTCCCTAAAGGGACAAAATTGCGCTTTGACATGCTTATCAAAGATCGAAATATCGACTGGGAAAAACCCACTACGGATCTTAAAAAAGGAGCTAATGCGATCTACGCGGTGTTGGATTCAGGAAAAGCTATCCAGGCCAAAGAAATTGCCTCCGATACCTCCTCCGCTGTTTTTGATTTTATACTCCCTGCAGCAGTACCTGCTGGAGGTAATGTGATGATAGTGGTGGGTTCCACCAAAGAAACGACCGCTAAGAAAAATGGCAATAAGGCCCAAACTAACGCTCAGAGAAGACGAAGCTTTAATCTTCTCATCGATACCACAGGGAAAAACAACTTCCAAGAACCCGAAGTTTTCACTCTTGACATTCGTGGAAACACCATGAGCACCATTCGCATACTCACCCCCTCTTTTGTAGTACGTAACAAACGTTTTGATGTCATTGTCAGATTTGAAGATGAATTTGGCAATTTGACAAGTCAAGCACCTGAGGATACGTTGATAGAGCTATCTCACGAACATTTAAGAGAAAATCTAAATTGGAAACTTTTTGTTCCTGAAACAGGTTTTATTGCGTTGCCCAACCTTTATTTCAATGAACCTGGCATTTATACCATACAGCTTCGCAATAGCAAAACCAAAGAAATCTTCAAATCAAGTCCCATCAAATGCTTTGCTGAAAATAACAAAAACTTATTTTGGGGGCTTCTACATGGGGAATCAGAAAGATTTGATGCTACTGATAATATCGAAAGCTGCCTGAGACATTTTAGAGATGATAAGGCCTTTAACTTTTCCGCCACCTCTCCTTTTGAAAGCGCAGAAGAGACCTCCAACGATATTTGGAAGTTGATCGCTCAAAACGTGAGCGATTTTGATGAGGCCGATCGATTTACTGCCTTCTTAGGTTTTCAGTGGGCAGGTGTCCCTGGAGAAGAAGGGCTTCGCCACATGTTTTACACCAAAGACAATAAGACTCTGCAAAGGAAAAAAGATCCCAAATATAGTTCTTTGAAAAAGATTTATAAACTTTTTTCCCCCAAAGAACTTATCTCTATTCCTAGCTTTACCATGGGTAAAGGGTTAGATTTTAATTTCAAAGATTACAATCCAGACTTTGAAAGACTGGTAGAAATTTATAATTCCTGGGGATCTTCCGAATGTTCTAAAAAAGATGGAAATCCCATTCCAATCTCTGCCACAGAGAAAAAAGGGATCCAAGAAACCCCTGAAGGGTCTATCCAGAAAGCTCTGCTCAAAAACTGCCGTTTTGGCTTTGTTGCAGGGGGTTTAGATGATAGAGGCGTTTACGGCCCTCTCTTTGAGAACGGACAAGAGCAGTATCCTCCTGGGATGACCGCGATTATTTCCGCAGAACATACCCGTAGCGCTATCGCAGACGCCCTTTTTAACCGTTCGTGCTATGCGACAACAGGTGAAAGGATTATTCTGGGGCTTTATTTAGCGGGAGCCTCCATGGGTAAAGAATTAAATAGTGGAGAAAAACCGGGTCTAATAGTTAACCGTCACCTTTCAGGTTATGTGGCTGGAACCACCACTTTGGCCTCTGTTGAAGTGATCCGAAACGGCAAAGTGATCCACTCTTTTGAGTGTAACGGTTATACTCTTGACTTCACTTACGATGATATGACCCCTCTTGATAAGGTAGCCCTTGATGCCAAAGATAAAAAACCACCTTTTGTCTATTACTATATAAGGGTTACTCAAGAAGATGGACATATGGCCTGGAGCTCACCTATATGGGTGGACTTTGTGAAGCCCATACCAGTTCCCAAGGTACCCGCTAAAAAACCCACCAAACCAGCCCCTCCTCCTGCTCAAGTTTTCGACGAAGAGGATGACGAAGATGAAGAGTTGGATTACGATGTAGAAGATGATGAGGATGAAGATTAGAAAAAAGGAGGCGGTTGATGTCAACCCTTGTTTTAACATTAGCCCTAGCAGCCACTCTAGTAGTCTTAAGTATCGGACTTCTTAGAATTGGCTATTTCATTACAGATAGAAAATGATCTACGACCAAAAAGATCCAGCTACCATCCAAGCTCTTTTTGGCAGTATTGCTAAACAATATGATCGCACTAACTCCCTACTCTCTTTGCGCCTTCATAAGCGCTGGAATAGGGAGCTTGTTCGTAAGATGCTTGGAGCGACCACTCCCAAGTCCGTATTGGATCTCTGTGCAGGCACCGGCGATATTGCCTTTGGTTTTTTAGAACAAGCTCCACATTTAGAACATATTCACCTGCTAGATTTCTGTGAAGAAATGCTCCTCTCAGCTAAAGTCAAAGGGCAAAAATACGCTAAAGACAAAATTTCTTATATCAATGCCGATGCGCAAAAAATTCCCTTAAAAGATGCCTCTATTTCTTGTGCAACGGTTGCCTATGGCATTCGCAATGTCGCTGATCCTCAAAAATGCTTTGAGGAAGTGTATCGCGTCCTTGAAAAAGGGGGCGTTTTTGGGATATTGGAGCTGACGCGTCCTAAAAATCCACTACTTGCTACAGGCCACCGTCTTTATTTAAACACAGCTCTTCCCCTCTTAGGAAAATGGGCAACTTCCAATAAAGAAGCCTATCAATACCTTTGCCGTACCGTGCAAAATTTCATGGATCCCGATAAATTGGAATCTATGATGATTAAAGCAGGCTTTGGCAAAACTTCTCAAACACAACTTTCATTTGGGACAGCCACCATTTTATTAGGCCATAAAATTTAATAAAGAGATATCATGCCTTTAGCATTCACCCCTATGGACTTATTAAAAGCTCCATATAATTCTGCAAGTGCAATTAGCTATTTGCTATTGTGCACTACAATAACGACAGCAGTCAATACTGCAGCCCATAAAGCATTAAATGTTAAAGAAAAAACATACCAGTCTGATGTCATCAGAATAGGTGCCTTTATGGCAGGAGTTTCAGTAAGTCTTCTTCTTCCTAATGAAACTCTATTTATCTTACTCAAGAAGCAGTGATTCAATTATTTATTTTACAGTCTATTATTTCTGTTGCTCTCACCATTTTATCCAAAAAATTAAAATACTTACCTATAGCTGAAGGAGCGCTTCTTGGTTTTTGCGGACCGCAGGCTTTAATACCTCTTGGCGTAGTCGGAGCTTATTTGGGAATTCAACTTCGTGTAAGGGAGAGCAAAAGCGAACAATTTAAAAATTGGTTTTCAGATAACGCAGAAAGTATAAAAGAAAAAAGTCAAAAATTAATCAAAGGTAAGTCTTAGCCTCTGAGAAATATCTTAGCCCTTGTAGGTATTTTACTTTTATCTGGGATTTCAACGACCGCTGCAGAGCTCTTTCCGGCCCTCGATCCTAATACATCTGGATTGTTGCAAGTCGATGAACTCCATTCCATCTACTGGGAAGAAAGTGGAAACCCTACAGGCATTCCTATTATTTTTCTTCATGGGGGCCCAGGAAGTGGCACGGATGCCAAACAACGTACATTTTTCGATCCCCACTTCTACCGCATCATCCTTTTTGATCAACGGGGCTGCGGAAAAAGTACCCCACGCGCTAACTTAGCCAATAATACCACTTGGGATCTTGTAGGAGATATTAACAAACTAAGAGAATTGTTGAATATCGACCGTTGTATCTTGTTCGGCGGCTCCTGGGGAAGCACCCTCGCCTTAACGTATGCCATCCAATGTCCTCAGCATGTCTCAGGACTAATTCTCAGAGGCATTTTTCTATGTCAACAAGAGGAGCTCGACTGGTTTTATAAAAAAGGTGCCCACATCCTCTCTCCAGAGGCATGGAAAATATTCAGTGAACGCATTTCCGAAGAAACTCGACATGATCTAATCTCTGCTTACCAAAAAGACCTGCACTCCCCTTCTTCCTGGACCCGTAAAGAAGCTGCTGCTGCTTGGGTCTTATGGGAATTTGCCAACTCCCAAGCTAATCCTGATCTCAGGTTAAAAGCCCTTATGAATTCCAACATCGCCTTTTATGCCTTTGCCTATCTTTATTCTGATATGAATCAAGCCCTAGCTAATATTGAAAACACCTATTTTTTAAATAAGTGCTTTTTTGAATCAGATAACTGGCTTTTAGAAAATATTCACAAAATTCAGGAGATTCCCGGCATTATTATCCAAGGAGAGAACGATCAGATTTGTCCCCGTGAATATGCCGAACAGCTTCATTCTGCCTGGCCCGCCTCTACCCTCTGGCTCATCCCCAATGCCGGCCACTCATCTTATGAACTAGGTATTCAAGAAGCTTTATTAGAAGCTACAGATGTTTTTAAAACCCTAAATTTATATTAAACATTGATTTTATTTAAATTTATAGATATATTTTCTTAAATTCGCATTAAAAGGAGAAATATGAGTTATTTAACTATACAGCCAGATGATTATACGAATGCTCTTTGGAATAATTTACATTCCATAGGTCATCTCTTTATGGGATGTGCAATTGCCTTCGCTATTAACGAACGAGCCCATTCCATATTTTCTATTGAAAAAAAAACTAATCTTTCTTATGCAGTTAACGGTTTGGCTTTTACAGCCGCAATTGCAGCAAGTATCTACCTAGCTCCTCAAAGTACATTAACCGAATTCACTGGTAGACAAGTTTTGGAATTTTTCATTATCCAAGCTGCTGTACTTAGTGCAATTGCTTTGATATTTAAAACCAATATGACACTTGCTCTTGCAGAAGGAGCCTTCTTAGGTTACTTGGGCAACTCTGCTTTAGTTCCCATTGCCGCGGTAGGTGCATTAGTAGGCGTTGTGGTTTAAAATAACGGCAATTATTTCGTCTGTAACCTTTGAGAAAAAACTTCGAGGATAGCCTTGTTAAAAGCAGGGATATCTTCGGGTTTTCGGCTAGTCACCAAGTGCCCATCGATAACCACTTCCTTATCCACCCAGTTAGCTCCTGCATTGACTAGATCAACTTTTATGGAAGGCCATGAAGTTACGGTTTTCCCTTTCACCCCATTCGCATTAATCAAAGTCCATGGCCCATGACAGATAGCTCCAATCGGTTTATCTTCTTTCAAAAATCCTTTTATAAATTCAATAGCTGCAGGAACTAAACGAAGAGAGTCGGGATTAGTCACACCTCCTGGAAGTAAAAGCGCATCATAATCACTTGATTTGGCACTTGCTAGATCTTTATCCACGGGAAATTCATCGCCCCAATTTTTATGCTGCCAGCCTTTCACTTTGCCCTTTACGGGGGAGACGATAAAAGTTTTAGCCCCTGCTTGATCCAAAGCTTTTCTAGGGCCATCCATCTCACTTTGTTCAAAGCCATCTGTCACCAGTATCGCCACTCTTAACCCCTGAATATTCCTCTCCACACATCCCCCTTCTGTTATTTAACCTCTATCAAGTAGCTATTTTTTAAGGAAGAGGATAGAGGACTTTTTCCTCGCCGTTCCTTGGCAAACCTTATTTGATATATGTCAAATCCTTAGGATATGATGAGTAACAAAAGACGTTATGAACTGACTAAATTGTTGAACGATATTTTATCACACTGAATATCAAGTAGATAACTTAAAAAGCTCAGGTTAAAAAAATAGAGGTTTTTTATGTCGGGTCCCACGAAAACTCACCCTACTAGTCGTGAGAATAAAATTCTTGTGACCATTAGTATTTCAGAAAAGGAAAAAAGATCTTTGTATCTACCCTTAGGGTCACTTTCAAAGCTTGAAGCTTTTTTAAATGAGAATACAGATCAGGTTAAAAAATAGAGGTTTTTTATGTCGGGTCGCACGAAAACTCACCCTACTAGTCGTGAGAATAAAATTCTTGTGACCATTAGTATTTCAGACAAGGAAAAAAGATCTTTGTATCTACCCTTAGGGTCCCTTTCAAAGCTTGAAGCGTTTTTAATTGAGAATACAGATGAAGAAGCTCCTATTGCATGAGAACCTTAGCTAAAGAAAGACTGGCAAAGTATAAAAAAGTAGGGCTTGTTCTAAGAGGAGCTCGCTATCACAAGGGGGTTTCTCAAAAAAAATTGGCTGAAAAAACAGGCATTTCTCAGGATAATATTTCAAAAATTGAAAATGGTAAACGTACCGTTGGGGAAAAGGTAGCAAAAATTTTGGCTAAGGCACTCCACATCGATTATCATCAGTTTTTATCGAATTAGTTCGCGAAGAAACCAAATGAAAGTAAGAATGAAAAAAGGAGTTGTTGAAGGCCAGCTATTCCTAGTAACTTGTTGTAGAAGGGGCCAGGCTCTTGTTTCCAAATTTGAGTGACAAGATAGAGCGTGAGTGGGAAAGCAAGGAATGGGAGCAGGCCGGCTAGGTAATAGCCTTGCAGGAGCCAGTAAGTTCCTAGAAGAAAAGGAAGGAGGGAGGTTAGGGTTATTTCGGCTCTTCCAAAAGTTTTTCCAAAGCGCACCGCTAAAGTTTTTTTATTGACGCGGGCATCCCCGTGAGTGTCTCTTAAATTATTTATGGCAAGAAGTGTGGTGGCTAGAAGGCCCATTTGCAGACCTGCTAGGATGGCGCTGCTAGTGACTTCTCCTGTCTCAAGGTATACGACAGAGCTTGTCAACACGAGGCCGAAAAAAAAGAGCACAAAAAAATCCGCCATGCCGGTATAGGCAAGTGAGTATCTTCCCGCCGTATAAAAATAGCCACAAAGGCAAGAGATAAAGATAATGGCGACTAAGCCTAGGCCTCCCTTCCACATTAAAGGCACCGCTGCAAGTATAGCCAGAAGGAAACAAGCAATTCCTGCCCCATGAACTTGGTCTGCCGTCATAAGGCCTCTTTGAATAAGCCTAACAGGGCCTATTCGCTTCTCATCATCAGCTCCTTTTCTGTAATCTACGGCATCATTAGTTAAGTTGGTTCCCATTTGAATCAAAAAAGCCGAAAGTACAGCAAAGAAGGCTAGGGAATAATCTAAATCAATGGCAGCCGTCGATGACAAGGCGAAGGCCACTAAGACTGGCGCCAAAGAGGCCGAAATGGTTTTAAGTCTGAAAGCGACGGCCCAAGCCTTCCACGAAGAAGAGCTCAGTCCGTCAGTTTTTGAGGAAGAATTAGTCATTACTGTACGCGAACTGCTCCAACTCTTTTTGTATGGATATGCTCTACGGTCGAATCACACTCACAAGAAGCTAAATTAATTATCATATGAGTATTTGTTGTCGACCAAACATTTTCCCAAGGAGTATCTTTGGCAACCAAAATTGGATCGCCCACTTCCCAATCTTCACAAGAGCAGTATTTTTTAAACTTCCAAACAGAGTTATCGCTAAGTGAAATAACTTTATTGTCAAAATCGACATTGACAACTTTCAATTGGGGTCTGAGTGGAGGTAGAAAAGGAACAAAATCAAATAATTGTTGCTGAGTTTCATTGTAGAATAAAATGGTTTCATCATCATCATCAACCATTCGATCCGTCACTTTGTGCACCACAATAGTATCGCCTGGTTTCCAAGTGCCAATAATTTGATTGGCGCAAAAATCGATCTCTTCGCGAGAAAACCCAAGCGTTTCAGGACCCGCTTCCGCTATCTTCCATAAAGAGCCATCCGACAATTCTAACCATATTACCACGCATAAGGACTTGCCTTACCTTATACTTATAATCAAAATTATCTAAATCTACAGCACGCTCTGTATCAAAAAAGAAGTGACCTGTTTGTAACCTCACCGTTTTAGCAGAAGCAACAGACACTGTTAAAAGAAAAAGACAAAGCAAAATTTTACGCATGATTTCACTCCTTTGTTAGATCTAATCGGAAGTGTATATAGGACTTATTTTGATATCAAATGATTTTTAATAATAAATTTTCTAGCACGAGGGGAAAAGCCGTAGAGCGCTCAAGGGAAAGCTTAGCTTCTTTTATAATTTTAGCTATATAGTCGCAAGAATGAGTTTCCCCTCTTTGCAAGCTTTGAAAAAGGATCTCTTTAAAATCGCTGTGGACAAGGTACTCTGGATTGCCGTTGACACTGAGAAGCTCTAAATCTCGGTACCACCCAAAAATGGCCTCAAATAGAGCAAAAACTAGGCTGTGGTGCCTTAGGGTCAAAGCGCCTGTGACTTCCCTTTCTAAATTTTCTTTTTGCACAGCTGTTAGAGTATCTAGATCTCCTTTAAAAAACTCTTGCCTCAATACTTCTTCCATCTGTTTTTTTGATTCATCTAACTTCTCAGAAATAACAGTTATTTTCTCTTTACAAGCCTTATAATCCCCCATCTTACCACTTGCTAGTAGATGCAAAAGTATCTCTTTAGCAGTATCGTAGCCTTGTTCTTTCAAGCGAATGGCTTTTCCCAAGGACCCTTGCGCTCTCTTGGCTAATTTAAGAGCCTCTTCCAGTGGGATATTCCATCTCTCTTTCAAGACCTTGCCGATTTCTTCTTCAGGAATAGTTTGGAAGGGAATAATTTGACATCTAGAAAGTATTGTTGGCAAGAGCGATGACGGAGAGGAAGTGAGCAAAATGATTTTACAGTCGGATGGGGGCTCTTCAAAAGTTTTTAGTAAGGCGTTGCTACTTACCGGAAGCATCCTCTCTGCGTCGTGAATGATAAAAATTTTCCAGGGACCTTTAAAAGGGGCCATATACACTTCTTGGCTAAGCCTGCGCATCTCCTCGACGCTATGCATCCCCGTTTTTCCTTCCGGTTTATAATGATGAAAATCGGGATGGGAATCGATTTGATCCCTCTCTTTTTGCAAAGCTGCAGCCAATTCTTTAGCAAATAAACTCTTTCCAATACCTTCAGGGCCTGCAAAAAGAAGAGAATGTCCAAACCCCCTCTCTAGCAATCTTTGAAGAGTCTCTTTAGCTAAAGCATTGCCTGCAATACTTTCAAACATTTTTGAATTTCTTTTTTAGATGATCTTGTGCTTGAGCTAAGACCGATTCTGCCGGTTGACTAGCCTCTAAAATGACGACTCTTTGGGTTTCTCGCTCAGCAATCTGTAAAAATGCACTTCTGACTTTTTGATGAAATTCGATCCGCTCTTTTTCCATGCGGTCAAGAGCTCTTGAAGCTTTACGCACCCTTTCAAAACCTATTTTAGGATCTAGATCTAAAAAAAAGGTGAGATCGGGTTTAAGTTTTCCACAAACTTCTTCACACCACTTACTTATCCTCTCTTCGCCAAGGCCTCGTGCCGCTCCTTGGTAAGCTATAGTGGAGTCGTTGAATCTATCGCAAAGCACTATTTTTCCTGCCAGCAAAGAGGGTGTAATAACCTCTTCAATATGTTGTGCGCGGGCTGCTAAAAAGAGTAAGACTTCAGAGAGCTGAGTGGGCTTTATGGCTTGATTGAGAAGAAGATCCCGGATAGCCTCTCCTAAAGAGGTGCTTCCCGGCTCCCTCGTCACCACTACCTCCCGTCCCTCTTTTTGTAAAAAGGCTTGTAGAGAGTTTATGAGGGTGGTTTTACCCGCCCCCTCGCCCCCTTCAAAAGTAACGAATAAGGCGCCCATTTTACTCTGCGGGTGGAATAGTTTCTGAGCTATCTTCAGCTTCCTCTACTAACCCATTACCTCCCCCAATAATCTTTTGGATCGCAACGAGGGAATCCCCTTCTTTTAAGTTAGCCAGTTTTACCCCTTGCGTATTACGTCCTAAAACCCTTAGATCTTTCATGCTAATACGGACGGTCTGGCCTGTCGCAGACATCATCACCATGCCATCTTCATCGGTGACACAAAGAGCGCCTACGACATTGCCATTTCTTTCGCTTGTAATGATAGAGCGTACTCCAACGCCGCCGCGATTAGTCTGCCTAAAGTCCTCAACACTTGAGCGCTTACCAAAGCCATTTTCACACACAACTAAGGATAGTTTCATTGCCGTTGACGACTTCACAGCCCACGATGTAGTCATTTTCATCTTTTAAGGTGACCCCTTTTACCCCATGCGCCATGCGTCCCATGGTGCGTACTTTGCCTTCGTCAAAACGCACTGCCATACCCATATAGGTAAATAGCATCGCTTGTTGTTCCGGCTTCACAAGACGAGCAGCAATCATCGTATCGCCTTCATCAAGATCGATAGCCCAAATCCCTTTGCGACGAGGATTGCTAAAATCTTTCAAGGCGCTTTTCTTGACGACCCCTTTGCTAGTAGCCATGAAGATACCTCTATCGTCTTCAAAATTGGAGCACGCAAAGAACGGTCGCGATCTTTTCTTCCGGTCAAAATATCTTCAAGTAAGTTAATGAGCGGTTTACCTTTCGATTTTCGTCCTGCATCAGGAATTTGCCAGGCTTTTAGCCAATAGCAGCGTACCAAGCGTAGTGAAAATAAGTAGATAATCATGTGTAGAGGCAACGTAAAGGCCTTTTATCACATCTTCTTCTTGCTTTAAGGCCAATGCCAGCAACACCCGCACCCCCTCGACGTTGTTCGCGTAAAGGTATCAATCGGCATTCGCTTGATGTAATCATCGTCAGAGATAGTGATGATCACCTGTTCATTCGCAATCAAATCTTCCATATTCATCTCATGCTCAGCTGCAATGATCTGCGTTTTTCTTTCTGATTTGTGGTCCTTTGAATCTCGAGCAATTCTTCTTTGATGATCTCTTTGACTATCGATTCACTAGCAAGCACCGCTTTGTAGTAGTCGATTTTTAGAGAAGTTCGTTATATTCATCGGTGATTTTATCTCTTTCAAGTCCGGTCAACTGATAAAGTCTTAAGTCAAGAACAGCATTGGCTTGCTTTTCACTAAAGTCAAAGCGGTTCATTAACTCCGTTCTTGCCTCTTCGCGGTTGCTACTAGCCCGGATTAACTTGACCACTTCATCCAGATGGTCGATCGCTTTTAGATAACCTTCTAAAATATGGGCTCGGGCTTCCGCTTTATTTAGCTCAAAGCGAGTTCTGCGGCGCACCACGTCAATGCGGTGATCGATCCAAGCAGAAATAAACTGCTTGATGTTCATGGTGCGAGGCAGACCCTTATCCAAGGCAAGCATATTGCAGCCAAAAGTCACTTGCAAATCGCTGAACTTATAGAGTTGGTTGATGGTCACTTCAGGAATTTCATTTCGCTTCAATTCAATGACGATGCGCAAGTCCATCTTTATCCGATTCATCGCGAAGATCAGCAATTCCTGTAATGGTTTTATTGGTGATGAGATCTGCAATTTGCTCGATAAGTCGTGATTTATTGACGTTGTAAGGGATTTCGTCGATAACGAGACGTTGTTTATCGGTATTAGTAGGGTTTTCTTCTACGCGAATGAGTCCCCGCACAATCACTTTGCCGCGACCGGTGTGATACGCTTCTTTGATACCGCGATACCCACAAATAATTCCGCCTGTGGGAAAGTCAGGCCCTGGCATCACCTTCATGACCTCATCGACGGTTGTATTGGGATTATCTAAAACAAAATAGTCGCTTTAATCAGCTCAGGAGGTTATGGGGAGGGATATTAGTAGCCATCCCCACCGCAATGCCTGAAGAGCCATTGCAAAGCAGATTAGGAAATTTTGAGGGGAAAACGGTGGGTTCTTTTTTGGTCTCATCGTAGTTGGGAACCATCTCTACAGTGTCTTTTTCTAAATCTTCCATGAGCTGAACAGCGGCATGAGTCAACCGAGCTTCCGTATAACGCATAGCACCTGGAGGATCGCCGTCGATGGATCCAAAGTTTCCTTGCCCATCGACAAGCTTATAGCGCATCACCCAGTCTTGCGCCATGCTGCACCAGCGTAGGGTAGATAACTTGTTCGCCATGAGGATGGTAATCGCCGGATGTATCGCCGGAAATTTTGGCACATTTACGATGTTTGCCGCTGAGGGCTTAAATTCAATTGTCGCATAGCAAAAAGAATGCGCCGCTGAGAGGGTTTAAGGCCATCGCGTACATCAGGAAGAGCTCTTGCAATGATGACAGACATCGAATAGCGCAAGTAGCTATCTTTCATTTCATCTTCGACATTGCGAGGGATAATCATTTCATTTTTCGTATATGACATAAATCTTTTTCGCTCCTAATTCAAATATCTAAATTTTTAACGGATAAAGCATGTTGTTCAATAAAGGCACGGCGTGGAGGCACCTCTTCACCCATAAGCATCGTAAACATATAGGTCAGCAGCAATCACATCAGGCATGGTGACTTTGATAAGCGTCCTTTTCATAGGATCCATAGTCGTTTCCCAAAGCTGATCGGGGTTCATCTCCGCAAGACCCTTATAGCGCTGGATTTCAATCCCTTTCCTTCCATTGGTGCGTAAGAAAGCGATCACTTCATGCAGGGTATGAAAAGGGATGGTTTTATCATCTTCAAGTATTTCAAGTAAGTTGCCATCTGCAATTAAGTATTGGCTTAATTCAAAGCCAAAAGTCTTTAACCCATTTTTTAACAGTTCTGCAGATCTTCTTCTTCATAAAGTTCAGTAAAGTGGAGACGGCTTGGACGAAATACTTCCATCTCAGGGGTTCTTTCCCCTTCAGGAATGGAAGCCAGTGTCTCTGCATGTCTTTTCTGCTGCACTTTTCATCTGCTTTTCTCTAGAGCCTCAAACTCATCTTGAGAATAGGCAAATCTTGATCCATCAATAAGATTGAGCTTGGAAGCGCGGCAAGCATCCCTTGAGCATTTGTAGCGTTCATAAAGTCGCGGAAAGAATCCCTTTGCGTTCAATGCGAGCAATAAACATTTCCGACTTCTAAAATGATCCCGTAAAAGCACCTTCATCTGCTCTTGAGAAAGCGGCTCTTCTTGATTTTTCACTTTAATTTTCACATCGCTGATACCTAACTCAAAAAGATAGTCATCCATCTCTTTTTCCGACTGGATATAGCGGCTTACCTTTTTACGCGTTGACGCGATAAAGTGGAGGCTGTGCGATATAAATAAAGTTATTTTCCACCAAAGCTGGCATGTGGCGATAAAAGAAAGTCAGTAGCAGAGTGCGAATATGGGATCCATCGACGTCAGCATCGGTCATGATGATGATTTTATGATAGCGAAGTTTTTCTAGATGAAAACCATCCTCACCAATGCCACAACCTAAAGCAGAGATCATGGTACCGACTTCATTGTTTTGCAAAACTTTTTCCAGACGCGCTTTTTCAACGTTTAAGATTTTACCGCGGATAGGCAAAATGGCTTGAAATCTGCTATCGCGTCCAAGCTTTGCAGAACCGCCCGCAGAATCCCCTTCAACAATATAAATTTCACAAAACTCAGGATTTCTTTCTTGGCAGTCGGTCAGTTTTCCAGGCAGCCTTGCGCTATCAAAGCCGATTTTCGCAGGGTCAACTCGCGCGCTTTCCTAGCGGCTTCCCGTGCTTGTGCAGCCAATGATCGCTTTATCGGCGATCATTTTGGCAATCTGTGGATTTTCATCAAGAAAGATCGTCAATTCTTCACCCGTAATCTGTTGGACAACCGATCCTACATCGCTATTTCCAAGACGCTGTTTGGTTTGTCCTTCAAATTGAGGATTGGCGACTTTGACGGAAATAACGGCTGTCAACCCTTCCCGCATATCTTCCCCGGTGATGGCGATACTTTATCGCTCTTAAGAAGATTGTTGGATTTTGATATAATTGTTGAGAACCCGCGTCAAAGCTGTGGAAAAGCCGGTAAGGTGAGTTCCACCATGCTTGTGTGGCAATATTGTTGACATAGGAGAAAATAGTCTCATTATAGCTGTCATTCCATTGCATGGCCACTTCAAACTCAATAGGCGCATCATCGCCTTGTCTTGTTCCGTGAAAGTAGATGGGTACAGGAAAGAGAGGTTCTTTATTTTCATTCAGATAAGAAACAAAAGAGCCAAGACCGCCCGTATAGCAAAAGTTGACATCTTCTTTTTCGTCATTTCGTTCATCGTGGAAGTAGATGTTGATCCCTTTATTTAAAAAGGCAAGCTCACGAGTCGTCTTGGCTAGAATATCGTAGTCAAAATCGTCACTTTCATGATCTCATCATCAGGCCAAAAGTGATTTTGGTGCCCGCTTTTGGTTGTTCCGCCGAGCTACTTTTAACGGTCTTGTACAACTTGCCCTTGAGAAAATCGCATTTCGTAGATTTTGCCATTTTTAAAGACTTGTACGATCATCTTTTTCGAAAGGCGCAAACGCAAGAGACGCCTACCCCATGAAGTCCGCCTGAAACTTTGTAGGTGTCTTTATCGAATTTACCCCCGGCGTGCAGAATAGTCATGACGACTTCCAAAGCAGAAACATCCCGTCCTTGCTTTATAGATTCTTTTTCATGCTTTTCAACAGGAATGCCGCGGCCATTATCTTCAATGGTGATGGAATTGTCTTTATGAATAGATGACATAGATAGCAGAGCAATAGCCTGCCATAGCTTCGTCAATACAGTTATCAACCACTTCATAGACAAGCTGGTGAAGGCCGTTGACGCCTGTATCGCCGATATACATGCCGGGACGTTCACGAACGGCCTGCAGCCCTTCCAAAACGGTAATCGAACTTGCATTATATTCTTTTTTGATTGTATCGTTTGCCATGTTTTAGCCTTCGTTTATCCTATCTGAAAAAAATATTCTTGATCTCCACCGTCGGGAATTTTTTTCTCAGATTAGTCAGAATTTGTTGCTTGTTATGTTGACTTAATAGACTGTATAAGGTCGAATTTCTCACTTTTACATAGAGTATGCCCTCTTTGAAGGCCGTAGCCTCGGTCATCTCCGCAAGCTTAGGTCCTATCACATCTTTCCAAGAGGCTATGATAAGATCTCCCCGCTCTTTGAAGGCACCGCCTATCTGACCCAAAAGGGAAGGCAAAAGGGAGCGCACTTCTTTATTTGTCACTTGAGTGCCATCGTAATTTTTTGGTAACCGACGTATCTGTTTAGACACTAGCTTAACCCGCTTTCTGAATGCCAAAATTATAGCAAAAATAGCCAGAGTTTACAAGCAATTTTCCAACAAAACGAAGGGTTATCAAAACAACTTGAAGAATAGGCATTTATACTTAAATTCCTGAATAAAACCTTAAGTTATCGAAGGATTTGTTCCAAACGCTTGATAAGAGGGGGGATGATCTTTGACCGCAAGTCAGATGGTAGTAATATTCACATCAAAATAGACGTGAATCAAACGATTTTTCACACAAACGACCGGTTTTGGTCAAGCTCTTCAATTGTATTCACGATTTAGTGTAGAGGGTTTTGGTATTAGCTGCAACTTCGTTGCGGAAATAAGGACTTAATTCCTCCTGGGTTCTTAGATCGGTTTTTCGACCTATAATTGAGGTAAGTTCTTCCTCCAGGTTGATAGGAGTGGTGTTTTACCTGTTTCAAATTCAACTAGTAAATCAATGTCACTAGTAGGACACAATCGACCTTTTAAGGCAGATCCAAAAAGCGACAATTTGGCAATGCTAGGGTACTTTTTGCAAAAAGCAATGATTTCTGTGACAGGTAAGGCTGTATCTGCCATGATCATTTTGTCTGTTATTCAAAATGAGGGTAAAATCCAGCTATTTACTCAGGCCAGAAGCGGTAGTCGATGACAAAGGCTACGCTCCAGGAGTTCCAGTCGACGTTGTTTAGGCGCGATCTGCGACGCCCAACAGAAGGGTCATTAACTCCAAAAGCGACATCATTGACTAAAGCGTTATCTATTAGTGTAGAGGTGTGTCTTTCCGTCTCTTGCTCCGTGGAAATTGCGGTAAGTTCCAAGTATTCCTATATACCAATGCCGGCACCAACGGTAATTGAAACCAAGGTTTGCTACAAGTCCATATCCATGCCCTTTTTGACTATAACGGTTGATGAATAGATCATCAAAATTCCAGTTCCCCTTAGCGCGGTACTGGACCCAATGCCACTCGGCGGAGCCAAAAAGCAAAACGCAGGGTTCATCTACAGAAACTAAAAAATCGACTCCAATTAATGGACCGTACCAGCGAGGTTTATGTCTAGCATGCAAATTGGGAATATTTCCTAAAATAGGAGGAACATCTATCCTGTTCACCTCTTGTCTAGCTTTATGAAATTTTAAATTTTGCTCATGAAAAGACCATCCCACTACAGGAATAATGACAGCACGTCTCCAATTGGAGGTGAATTGATACCCAAAAGCTGCCGTTGCATCCCACACTTGTCCATTATTGGCTTTGCCTTTAATGCGTGAAATTTCATGCTCACATCTTGTGTATCTTGAGCTTCTAGCGTTTCCTTTATAAATTTCTCCAAAGTTGCCATTGGCTCGTAAGTAATAATTGATGCAAGTCACATAAGAAATTCTTCCGGAAACTTCTAAGATATCTAATTCTTTGAAAGTTTCTTTATAGCGATTATGGTGGCTGCTGCTACTACTACTACTACTGCCACCCCCCATACTGCCGCTACTGCTGCTGAAACTATCGTCATGATGCCTTCTAGACCATTCAAAATTATCGTGGCGGTATCCAAAGCCTATTTCAGCATCATAGAGAGGTCGATTAAACTCAGCATATAAACCACCAAAGAAAAATAAACTAGCTGTGACAATCACTTGAAATTTTCGCATCTTATCTCACCTGAATTTTTATTTACGACATCCTCATATCATAAAGATTAAGAATAGTACAAGAATTTTAATAAAGAATTTTGGGATAGACCCTTGTGGCGATAACCACCAGGAAAACAAAAGCAAAAATACCTACTGCAAAATCTGTCAAAAGGTCGAGCGAAGTGGCTTGTCCTGTAATCATAAAGTTTCGTAGGGCATTCACTTGATAGGTTAAGGGATTTAAAATGGAGACGATTTGTAACCACCGTGGCATCATCTCAATAGGGTAAAGGGCATTACTGGCAAAGAAAAGGGGCATTGTTAAGACCTGCCCTATTCCCATAAAGCGTTCTCTTTTCTTGACGATAGAGGCCACGATTAAAGATAACGTAGAAAAAACAGCCCCACCAAGCATGACAGTCACAATGACTCCCAAGAAAGCAAACAAATCTAATCTAACATTAATCCCTAAGAAAAGGGACAAAGTATAGATCATAACAATCTGCGAAAGACCTCGACAGCCCGCAGCAATGGCTCTTCCGATGACTAAAACCGATCTTGGTGCAGGTGATACTAATATCTTGTGCAGTATCCCCATATCTCTTTCCCAAATTAGAGCGATGCCATAAAAAATGGCGATGAAAAGAATACTTTGAGCTAAGATGCCCGGTGCAATAAAATCTAGATAAGTCAGGGAACCCGTTGGAATTGCTTTGATTTTGGCCATCGCTTGCCCAAAAATCAGAAGCCAAATGGCGGGCTGAATCATCCTCGTCAAAAGTTCGACCGGATCGTGCCTCAACTTGCGAATATCTGCTTCCACAATAGCCCAAATCTGCTCAAGTCGCAAAAAAAGCTTAGAGGTGAGAGATGGTACTTCTAGTCTCTTTGACATTTGTGAAATCTCCTTCTTCTTTGATCAAAAGCCAAATGGCGGGCTGAATCATCCTCGTCAAAAGTTCGACCGGATAGTGCCTAAAGCTTGCAAATATCTGTTTCCACAATAGTTAAAAATCTGCTCAAGCCTTAAAAAAAGCTTAGAGGTGAGAGATGGTACTTCTAGTCTCTTTGACATTTGTGAAATCTCCTTCTTCTTGATAGAGCTACCAGTATGTAAAAGGAAAACATCATCGAGGGTAGCTTTTGGCCCCAAAGAAGCTTTTAAAATCTGCGGACTATTCATCGCTACAATTTTTCCGATATACATGAACGCCACGATATCACAAAAACTTATCGGCTTCATCCATATCATGGGTGGTAAGTAGGATAGTCGTTCCAAAGGTTTTACGCCATTTTTGTAGATGCTGCCAGAGACCCATTCTTGCAGAAGGATCTAACCCTACTGTAGGCTCATCTAAAAAGAGCACCGCAGGCTCATGTAAAAGTGCTTGGGCAATTTCTAGACGGCGAATATTTCCCCCTGAGTATTGATTGACAAGCAGTTTTGCAGAAGGGAGAAGTCCCATAAACTCTAAAACTTCCGTTATTCTTTTTTCTCTTGTCTTTCTTTCAAGCCCGTAAAGTTTTGCCGATAATAAAAGATTTTCAAATCCTGTCAGCTCACCATCTGCAGAAAGTAACTGAGGAACATATCCAATCACCTCTCTAACCCTACCAGGATCTCTTTTTAGATCAAATCCTAAAATCCAGGCATTTCCTGAAGTGACCGGCAGGAGCGTCGTTAACATTTTTATGGTCGTACTTTTGCCAGCACCATTAGGACCTAAAAGGCCAAAAGTGCTTCCAGACTTCACTTGAAAAGAAATTTTATTTACTGCAGGTGGACGGTTGGGATCATAAGAGTGGCTAAGTTCTACAAGCTCTATGGCGTTATCCACTATTTACCTGCTACGATTTTGGGTAGTTGAAATACGACATCTTCAATGGTGAATACCACATCTTCCACTTCCTTAACACCAAGGGCAATTAAGCGTTGGATACAACTTTGTACAATCGATTCAGGCGTTGAGGCACCAGCCGTTAACCCGATCGTTTTTACCCTGAAGCCAACTCGGGTCAATTTCCACTTCGTTGTTGATAAGATAGGAGGCAATCCCCCGCTTAGAAGCTACTTCTCTCAACCTATTGGAGTTAGAGCTTTGTGGATCTCCCACGACTAAGACAAGTTCTGTGACATCGGTAATTTCTCGTAAAGCCATCTGACGATTGGTGGTAGCATAACAGATGGAGGAACTAGGAAGCGTTTGCACGCGGGGGTATTTTTGAATTAACGCTTCTGTGATTTCTTTGACATCATCTAGGCTAAGAGTCGTTTGAGTGATATAAAAGAGCTTATCATCTGGCCCAAAATGCAATTTGTCCACATCGGCAATCGATTCTACAATATGGGTCACCTCTGGAGCTTCCCCTGCTGTCCCAATAATTTCCACATGGTTGCGATGACCTATCAAAATTATTTGAAAACCTAAGGCAGCAAAGCGCTTCACAGCAGAATGTACGCGCGTTACCAGGCCACAAGTGGCATCAATTTCAAATAGTTTCCGCAACTTGGCTTGTTCACGCACGGCTGGTGATACTCCGTGGGCAGAATAAATAAGCCTAGAACCCTCTGGAACATCACCTAAATCCTCAATAAAGACTGCGCCTTGGGCTTTCAACTTGTCCACGACATAGCGGTTATGGACGATTTCATGTTTCACATAAATGGGCGCACCCCATAGTGTGAGCGCTTTTTCCACCGTCTCTATGGCCCGTTCTACCCCTGCACAAAATCCGCGCGGTTTAGATAAAAGTAGTTTCATCATTTTCCTTCAAGTTTTAAAGACAATAATAACTTAAAAGAAAATTAATGGAAACTTAAGAGAAATTAGGTCACATGAGATTTCTTTTTGCCATACTCTTCTGACCAAACCTTAAAAGTAGCCTTCATTGTATCGTTTCCAAAATCTGAACCAGGCTTTTGATAGTAGTGCAAAGCAAAAAATTGAGCCCCGGTGATAGTTTTATGACTATGTTGGTACTCCACTTCTTTTGTAAGCCGTAGTCTTCCCGCAATTACGTTACGATCCCTTAGATCTAAAACATGAAAAGGTCTATCATTAAAATCTTCCGGTCTAAACCAATTGAAATCTTCCGGAACAAGAACAAGCAGCTCATCATCTTTTCGTTCTAAAAGCTTTTTCTCAAATATTTGTTGATGAATAGTAGAACTAAGTACCTTAGCCGCCACAAAACCACAAACAAGTACCACAGCAATAAAACCAAATGTCATTGCATATTCACCCGTTACAAGGCCAGCAATTATTGAAGAAACATGTAGACCAAGGGGAAGATCACTCATTATATCCATAAATGTTTGATTATTTTGAATCCCCCAAATTTTCTTTTTTAAATGCTCCATTGCGGTTGCAGGGGGCCTATTCATGATCATTAGTTCATACCAGCACCTTGCTTGTTTTGGAGGAGAAAAAGGGACAATTTTATACCTTTGTTTGTGCAAAAATACTCCAATAGAACCCGCAAATGTACCATTTAACTGTAGCAAATCCTTGGTTACTTTTTGAGGATCGACAGGAGCAATCTTTTGGTGAATCTTGTCATCAACAGCATCTTTGATTCGTGTCGACATTTTTGGAGAAACACACTTAAGGGCATTAACGTCCCTACTTTCTAAATATTTTCCTACCTGTGCAAACATATCATTTGGAAAACTAATACTATCTTGAAAAGACATACAACCTCCATTAAAAAAAAACATTATAGATATTTTAGATATAAAAGTCAAGTCTATTTGTTTTCTTTAATATGTTCAAGAAGTCCTGTGCAACTATCTTCTAACATATCGAGAACTAAATCGAAATCGGCATGACCGCCATAATAGGGGTCGGGTACTTTTTCGTTTTTATACATTTTGCTAAAGGCTGTGATGAGATGGATCTTGGCTTTGTGTTCTGGTTTTATAGCGTGACGTTGTAGGTCGTGCAAAACTTCAAAATCGGCAGCCAAGATATAATCAAACTCCTCAAAAAAATTGTGATGAAACTTCTGAGCTCGGCTAGTTAAAATAACGCCACGGAGTTCGGCTGCCTCACGCATCCTCTCATCGGGTAGCTGACCCACATGCCAATCTCCTAAGCCGCAGCTTTCGACACGAGTGATGCCCCCTTTTTCTTTAGAGATCATGTGCGATAAAATCCCTTGTGCAGCAGGAGATCTACAAATATTACCTAAACAAACAAAAAGAATTGAAGCCATAAACTTTATTTAAATATTATTGAACATCAGCTGCGCATCTAAATCCATAAGTTCCGTTAACCGTTCCAGGATTATTGCGATGGCGCTTACTACAACGTAAATCCTCTTTCAAGCTTTTCCAGCATCCACCACGTAAAACCCTGTAAACCCCTTGTAGAGGCCCTTTGGGATTTTCGGGTTCTTGCACAGAAATTTCATAGGAGTTATACCCATACCAGTCGTAGCACCACTCATAGACATTTCCGGCAATATCGTATAGACCTGAACTATTAGCCGCGTAGCTCATGACAGCTGTGGTGTCTGAACTAAAAAAGTTAGCTTGCGATTTTTCAATATCATCTCCAGTTGGATAAAGAGCCCCTTCCAGCCCTCCACGAGCCGCTACTTCCCACTCTGCTTCTGTGGGAAGACGCTTTCCTACCCATTTAGCATAAGCAACAGCCCCATACCAGGTTACCCCCACGACAGGATGCTTAGCATAGCCTGACTCAATACTTAACTTGCCGCCGCTTCTTTTTATTCTAGATTCACGGGTTCTGATGATATCGTGGTGATTGCTGTCTTTTTCTCCCCCCATAGCCTCCAAAAACCTAGCAAATTGCTCATTGGTCACTGGATGAACATCTATAGCAAAGGAAAACAGATTTACCTCATGCTTTGGCATCTCGTCCCTATTTCCCACGTTACTGCCACGAGTAAAACTTCCCCCTTGAATGACCACCATATCGGTTAGTAGTGGTTGCACATTTCTCACTTCGTTCTTTTCCGGATTGTACTGCTTTACTGTAGTATCGATGATGAAAACGGAGGCCGGGTCGGCATCAACATCGGGCCTTTCAAGCTGCGTCATATGGATGACAGGTTTTAAGGCAGAATTTTGTGAGAAAATCGCCGAGGAGTGTGTAATAGCTTCCAAAACAGGTGTCAAATACCCTGGCCGTTTTTCAGGGTCGCTTTGCAAACAGCTTTTCACAAAACGGTTCCAGTCATATTTCAAATCATCGCGTCTATCAGAAGGCCATTCAAATACCCCTTCAGGAAACTCTTTAGTCAAAAGGTAGTAAACTAAAACTCCAAATGCGTAAATATCTGCCTTATGATCTACAGAAAAAAGAGAATCCATCCGCTTTTGCTCTGGAGCCATGAAGGCATAATTTTGCAAAAAAGAGGTGTGCAAAGAGGAAAGCTTTTGTGTATCTACACTTGTGGTTTTGACACCGAGTTGATGGGCAATGCCCAAAGCCTCCGCCACCATCTTGTAAGTGCGTGTCAACACTTGCCCGCTACCAATAATTTTTGAGAGGCCAAAATCGGAAAAAGAAAGAGAAATCCCCCCCTTATCCTTCCCCACTAGTACATTATTTAATTTAATACCCCGATGAGAAAGCTCTTTTCCCATATTTTTTTTACCGCTTGCATACCCATGGGCATAGTCTAAAGCATCTGCCAAAGGTTTCAATAGAGCTAATAGTTCCTCCTCTGCAAGGGGTGTTTTTTCAGATAGGAGGTATTGTCCAAGATTGGTAGTTTCCCCAAGTTCATCCACAATGCAGTCGGTCACTAAGAAATAATGTCCTTGCGAAAATGAGATGTTGTGAATTTTTACTAAGTGGGGATGGTCCAGAGTGGCCAGCAATCCAATATCTTCTTCAAAGCGTTGTATAAAGTTGCGATCGGAGGAAAGATCTTCTGGCAGTACCTTTAAGACGTAAGGTGTTTTCATAAAGCGATGTTCGGCAAGATAGACGGTCCCCAAAGACCCTTGCCCTATTTGCTTTATGACGGAGTAATCTCCCAAGACTTTTGGTTCTATCATCCTCTGCCTTCTTTCCTATCTAAATACTTTTCAGCCGCTTCCACAACACGGCTCACTTCATACCACAACTTGGCTTTGTCAATCAATTGCCTTGCCAAGTCAGGTAGATCTTCCGCTACCGCTTCCTGCACAAAAAAAGAAATATCAGCCCGCGGGACAATCATAGATTCCTGTAGCATTTTACTCAAGCTCATAGCTACTACCCCTTTTTTTTCTTCTGGAGAAGCAAAGGCAATTAGCAGCCTATAAAGTCCTATGTCGCAAGGATATTTTTCTAAAGCCTTTTTCACATAGATCCCTACCTCTTTTCGTAAAGCCTCTTTTTCTTCTACCGATGAGGCTCTCTCATAGAGCTTGATATGTAAAACGGCCTTAGTTTTAAAAGCCATGTAGTGATCAGGATAGGCTTCATACGATTTAAAAAATCTCTCCAAAAATTCTTTGTATAAATTTAAATTGGCAGCCCCTGCTGCCAAGAGATAATTTAAAAGAAGATAATCGGGGTGCAGATCAACAACCGGGCCGTATTTTTCTAAAATTTTCTCTGCATTTATCTGCGGGGCGTGAGATCCATTATGTTCTAGGTATATTTTTAAAGCCTCTTCGTAAAGGGCGACATCTCCCAGTTGAGGTAAGGCATTTTTTGCCCTACATTCAGGAGTGGCTTTTAAAGCTGCCTGAAAAGCCCCACTTAAATCTTGATCTTCCAGATAAGCAAGGGTAAGTTTTTTATAAACACTTGGCTTATCCCCACTCTCCTTTAATTCTACAAGGCATTTTTCAATAGTCAGTTTTGGATCTTCTGCAGAAACTTTAAAAAAAGTAAGTAGGAACAAATACAGAAAAAATTTCATTAAATCCTCAACTCTTTAGACAGTTGATAACTGATAGGCTGCAAAGGTTCACTACTTTTATAGGCCTCTTCTTCATGAGAAATCTTCAAAAGTTTTTTTCCCCCATCCCCTTTTACTTTCTTGGCTACATATTCCAAAACCTCTCTTTCAGAATCGGTAAAAACGGTAAGATCGGGCTCTTCGGAACTTTTTAAGGTATGCTCTTCGGCGGGTATTAAAACTCCTTTCGTCAAAAAGAGTTGATAAATATTTTGGTATTGATCGGGGCAAGGACCTAAATCCAGGTGAACATATCTAGCTCCTGTGATACTGACGCCATAGCGCTGAAAATGTTTAAAATCGGCATAAAAAAGGGCTTTATTTAAAAATAAAGGGCTTTTGGTAAATCCTATCATATAACGAACCGCTTGCTTAAAAAGCTCCAAACTAAATAAGCGGTTGCCATTAAAATTATCGGGACTATGGCTCTTCCAATGCACTTCAAGGGCATTTAATTCCGCATAAGCCTCATCGCATTTCAACCGAATATGATCATCTTGAACCATATCTTGCACATAGTAAGTCTCCCATCTTTTAATGCTCGCTTCCCCTACTTTTAAGTAACTTGCAAAAGCTACCTGAGACATCCCCAATCTTGTGCGAAATTTAATGATCTCATCAGAAGTGAGCATCTGATGTTTTTTGCGATAGGTGTCTGCCGCCACTCTTCTTAAAATGTTCATCTGCTCCCCATCCATAATAGGGCTTTGACAAGAGGTGCAAATAAAAGAGGGAACCACCACCTCCACTTCTTCCCCTTTTACTTCGGGGTTAAAGCGGATATTTTTGGATTCAAATTTTTCCCCCTCGCAATTTAAACATTTCATTTAAGACCCTCCTGTTGTTTTCTCCGAACGGCTTTGATGCAATGAAATGTAGTAATAGCGCTCGTTTTTCAAAACAAATTTTATATACATATTTTTTATTAATTTTGGACTCCACCAACTAAAAGCAAAAAGCTCTAAACCTTCTGCACTTTTTTCATAGCACCTTTGAGGAGGCTTTGTACCCACGTAATCTTCGGGAGTTATTTCTTCTAGTAAATCTTTAATCAAAAGCCATACTTCGTTTGAATCGCCAATACCCAAAGCCGTAAGCTCGCCACTTGCTTTAGAAAGGTTTGCAAAAAGCCCGAACTGCTTTTTTAAAACCCCTTTAGCTTCATTTAAGCGCTTACCTAGTTCATGGTAAGAAGGACGATTCTCGTGCATTGCCTTATCCAATAGAATTTTAGCATCATTTGATACCAAAATGCAATAAAATTGTCTATCTTTTTTAACGGGGGGCTTTTTCTATTTTTCTTTTAAGGTTTTTTTGGTAGTCTGTACTGTTATTTTACAATCTTAAGGTTGAAGATGGATAGACGCACTTTGTTATTTATGTTGGCCATGTCCTTTGCTTTTTTTGGAGTCAATTTTTTCTTTCAGCACCAAAATCAAGAAGATGTCAAAAAGTGGAATGCGCAACAAGCTGCCAAAAGAAATCAAAAAATTTCCCAACTGGAAGATGAGATAACAAAGCGAGCCATTCCACAAAATCAGCTTCCCCTTGTGGAGCTTTATGGGGATGAAAAAGGGATACATTTTCTAAATAGTGGCACTTTAGAGGGTAACACTATCTTAACTCTTAGCTGGGACGAGCACCCTCCACAAAAAGTCTTCAGCAAAAAAGCTGGATCCTCAGAAACGCTTGATGAATATTACCTCATGTACCCTTCTCAGGTAGTAGGTGGGCCTTTATTATACCATAAAGGGCTTCCTGGCAAAATGATCATTGGAGATCTACCCGATTTTGGCAAATATGATCTACAAGTAGTTTTCCTCTATCCAGGAAATAAAAAGAGCAGTTTCAAAATCTCTCCAGGGGATTATATCGATGGCCATTTTTCCCTTTTGTTTAAGCAGTTGCAGAAATTAAAAAAGGAAAAAGAATCCGACGCTTCCACCAAGGAAGAGCCTATTCCACCAGGGATAGTGCTTCTTAAAGGGGATAAAGATTACCTTCCAGTGGCTATCTACAACCCCTCAAACGATACCGTTTCTTATTTAGAAGATATTGAATCCCTTCAACCGCTGACAAGCTATCCTGAGGTAACCACTCTTGCTAAGACCCCTGAAGTTGCCGAAGAAAAATACTACGTGTTAGAAAATGATTTTCAGCAGCTTGTATTTTCAAATATCGGCGGAGCCTTAGTTGAAATTAACTTACCCTTTCAAACTGAACAGAATCAAAAAAGTGTCGTGCGAGAAATTGAATTTGATAGAGAAATAGTGCAAAGGCACCCCTATAACGCCAGATTTCCTGCACACCCTTTTTATACCTCTGCAAAAGGTTCAGGCACCTCTTTTGAAGATCATATCGAAGGACACTTAGGCGGCTACTACCCCCTCTTAAGACGTGATCTCATCGAAAATCGCAACCGCAAATCGGTTAAAGTGCCTCCAAGATTTTATGCTTTGAACATCGTTTCGGAATATCCAGAAGTGGCACAGCTTGTTTACGAGGTCAAAAAATTTACCAAAGATACGATTGTCTTTGAAACAGTTCAACACCATAGACGCATTACAAAGACTTTTACCTTAGCCAACGAAAATGTGGGCGCTCCCTACTCTATCGACCTTTCTATCAATATTGAAGGCGACGCAAGGGGTCTTTGGCTAACCTCAGGGGTTCCAGAAGTGGAGTGGATTTCAGGCGCCATATCCCCCTCTTTAAAATATCGCATTATGCGCAATAACAAGGGAGAGGTGGAAAGTATAGATTTGCCTAAAGATGCCATTACCAATACCTCTGTTTATCCTGATTGGGTATGCAATTCCAACGGCTTTTTTGGCAGTATCTTAAATCCCACTTCAAAGCTAGATCCGGGCTTTAGAGCTCAATATGTCTCAGGCACCATTGTCCCTTCCCGTTTTGTGGAGATCGAGCAAGAAATGGAGAAATATAAACCCCAAGACTTGCCAGGCTACATGATGTTGATTCCCTTAAATAACAAAGGGGGATCGATGGAATTTCATGTCTTTGCTGGCCCTTTTGCCGACTCTATTTTGCAAAAAGTGGACGCCCACTATTCCAATCCGGCTACAGGCTATAGCCCTAGCTTTGCAGACTGCCAATCTTTCCATGGGTGGTTTACCTTTATCTCAGAGCCCTTTTCCGACTTCCTTTTTCTTTTAATGAAGTTCTTTTACTCCATCACTAACTCATGGGCTTTTTCTATTATTCTTTTGACTGTTGCTTTGCGAATCATGCTCTACCCTCTTAATGCCTGGTCGACCAAATCGATGTTACAGATGCAGCAAATTGCTCCTGAAATTGCCAAGATCCAAGAGAAATACAAAAAGGATCAGAAAAAAGCGCAGCTGGAGATCATGAATTTATATAGGGAAAAGAAAGTCAACCCGATGTCGGGGTGCGTGCCTCTACTTATACAAATGCCCTTTTTAATTGGGATGTTTGATCTTTTGAAGTCCACTTATGAACTCCGCGGGGCAAGTTTTATCCCTGGTTGGATTGACAATTTAACTTCTCCTGACGTTCTTTTTAGCTGGACTACCCCGATCTTCTTTATTGGCAATCAGTTCCATCTTCTACCCGTCCTTTTAGGACTTGTGATGTTTTTCCAACAAAGGATGATGTCGACTCTACCTAAAGACCCAAGCCTTTGGACCGATCAACAGCGGCAACAAAGAGCTATGGGGACTATTATGACCGTGGTGTTTGCAATCATGTTTTACCATTTTCCTTCAGGATTAAATATTTACTGGCTTTCTTCTATGCTATTAGGTATGGCACAACAGTGGTGGACAAGTAGACGAATGAAAGCAGTGGTGGCAAAAAAAGCCTAACAAATTTTGAGTTTAGTCGATGAGAGCTTGGGAACAGTTTCTAGTTCAGCAGGAAAAGGAATTAGGACGCGATACGATCGATAAGTGGCTACGCCCCTTGAAAGTCGTCAACTTTGATGCTTGTAACCTCTACTTAGAAGCCAAAGATTCCTTTCAGGTACTTTGGTTTGAAGAGCACATACGTGAAAAAGTGCAAGCCAAGTTTTTCAATAATAACAAAAAGAAAATCAAAGTTCACTTATCACTTCCAGATAGCACTCTAAAAGAAGAAAAAGGAAAAAAGAAAGCCAAGGCTCCTGCAAATTTTCCCCTTCAGGCTAAGTTTGCTCTTAACTTTGATCTCCTTGATCCCCATGCCACCTTAGAAAATTTTGTTGTCGATGAAAACAATGTTTTAGCTCAAAAACTTCTTAATAAAATAATCCACAATACTTCTGAGCTAGCCACTTTTAACCCTGTCTACATATATGGAAGAGCAGGTACTGGGAAAACTCATCTTTTAATGGCCACGGCAAATGCCCTTAAAAGTAAAGGGCTAAATGTCATCTACACTAGAGCTGAAACGTTTACCGAACATGTGGTGACTGCCATTAGAGCAGGGGAAATGAGCGTATTTAGGCAAGCCTACCGCAATAGTGATATTCTCATCATAGATGATGTACACATCTTCTCAAGAAAAAATGCCACGCAAGAGGAGCTTTTTCACACCTTTAATACCCTACATGTGGGTGGCAAACAAATTATCCTTGGTTCCAACTGCGCTCCTGCCGAGCTTCAAATGATTGAGCCGCGTCTTGTAAGCCGCTTTGAATGGGGCATTGTCCTTCCTTTGGAGCCACTGAAGAGGCCAGATATTCAAAAAGCTTTGGAACATAAGATGTCTGCATTCCAATTTCATTTAAGTCCCAAAGTCCTAGACTTCCTCCAAGAGCATTTTCCAAGTGGCATAAAAGCTATAACACGGGCTCTTCAAGCTCTTATATTGCGCTCTCATCTAAACAAGGATAAACAAGCTTCCTCTTTAGATCTTACGCTAACCCAAGTGGAGTATCTTCTAAATGACTTAATTGAAGAAGAAAAGAAGTCCAAGATAACTCCCACAAAAATCATCCAATCGGTAGCCGAGTATTTTGGTATTAAGTCTGAGGATATTTTAGGAAAAGCCCAAACAAGAGAGTGTGTCCTTCCAAGACAGCTTTCTATGTACTTATGTCGTAAAAATCTCAAACTTCCCTTTTTAAAAATTGGAGATCTTTTTTCCAAAGATCACTCCACAGTGATGTCCAGTGTAAAAGCTGTTCAAAAGAGCCTCGACAGCAATGACAAAGATATTCTCATCCCTTTTTCTGCCGTTCTAAAAAAACTGGAAGAATCATGAAAGACTATAAAATAACACATGATTTAGCAGTGGATAGTGCCGAAGCAAAACAGTTAGTCGCCCTTGGAACGGCTGAAATTTCTCTAGCAGAAAAGGAAATGCCGGGTCTTATGGCTTTAAGGCATGAATTTGAAAAAACCAAACCTTTAAAAGGAGCTAGAATCGCTGGATGCCTCCATATGACTGTGCAGACAGCTGTTTTAATTGAGAGCTTAATAGCTTTAGGCGCTGATGTTAGATGGTCATCTTGTAATATTTTCTCCACCCAAGACCAAGCAGCAGCCTACATCGCAGCCAAAGGGATACCTGTCTTTGCCTGGAAGGGCATGACACTTTCCGATTATCAATGGTGTATAGAACAGACGATTTACTTTGGTAAAGAACCTCTCAACATGATCATAGATGATGGTGGAGATCTAACCCACTATCTTCATAAAGCTTGTCCAGATCTATTATCAGGTGTGCGAGGACTTTCTGAAGAGACCACCACGGGGGTTAGAAACTTATACCGCCTGCAAAAAGAAAAAGCCCTAAAAGTGGCTGCCATCAATGTAAACGACTCGATTACTAAAGCTAAATTTGACAATTTATATGGTTGTAAAGAGTCCTTTATCGACGGGCTGAAAAGAAGTTTAGACCTCATGATAGGAGGAAAAACCGTTGTAATAGCCGGCTATGGTGATGTGGGAAAAGGGTGCGCATCTTCAGCCAAATCGTATGGTGCCAAGGTCATAATCACAGAAATTGACCCCATAGCTGCCTATCAAGCCGCTATGGAAGGATTTCCTGTCCTTACCATGGAAGAGGCAGCCCCTCTTGGAGATGTATTTGTTACCGCTACTGGCTGTATCGATGTGATTTGCGGTGAGCATATGGAGAAGATGAAAGACCATGCTGTGATTTGCAATATTGGCCATTTTGACACGGAAATCGATATTGCCTATCTTGCCACTCACGCCACTAAGGAAACCTTAAAACCGCAAGTGGATCTCTACCACTTGAAAAAAAGTAAAAAAACCCTTCTCTTGCTAGCTGAAGGGCGTCTTGTTAATCTTGGATGTGCTAAGGGACACCCTTCCTTTGTCATGTCCAATTCCTTTTCCAATCAAGTTCTAGCTCAAATTGAACTGTGGACAAACCCTGACAAATACCCCATTGGGGTCTACCGCCTTCCTAAAATTTTGGATGAAAAAGTGGCAAGACTCCATTTAAACTACCTTGGGGTGCATCTAACTAAGCTCACTCCATCCCAAGCGGATTATCTTGGAATATCCCCACAAGGACCTTTTAAAGCAGATTCCTACATTTATTAAAGGTTATTCCAATAATACCGATATAGATTCTAAGTATCTATTTTATTTTCTTTTAAAAAAATTGAGATTTATATATAGTCTATTCTAATTTATTATTACTTATGGATAAAAATGCATAATTTTTTTGGAATGCCAATATCTTCTCAGCCCTTTGTTGGATTAAATCCATTTGGGCAGTTTCCACAGCAGCCAGCAATTGGCTTAGATCCTGGATTTAATCCATTTGGGCAGCTTCCACAGCAGCCGGCAATTGGCTTAGATCCTTCAGTGGCTCAGCGAATCTATGCTATGAATTTTGGAAGTGCAATGCCTATGGGCAGCTTTCCTCAAGCAGTTACACCCTTCCCGACAGGAACTCCCCTACAACAGACTGCTTCTAGCACAAGTTTACAGGCTGCCTTGCTTCAACAACTCTCTTTTATAAACGCTCAAAGATATGCTCTGATGGCTCAAAGTTTAATGCAAAATCCAGTACAGCCCTTACAGATGGGTCCAAGTTCTTTTCAGCCAATTCCTTTTTTACCGACATCATCTCCCTTGTCAATTTTGAATCCCAGCACTTTGGCTTTGCTTAATCAAGGATCTTCTCCTACAGTTACTCCACCTGTAGGAACTGCAACTGCGCCTGTTGCTGATCCTTCTTTCGGCATACATTCTACACCTCATGAATCCCAACAATCTACTTCCCCAACTCTTACACATCCTTTTCAGCCAATTCCTATTTTACCGCTATCTCCCTTGCCAATAATGGATCCTAGCACTTTGGCTTTGCTTAATCCAGGTTCTTTTAGGGCAGTTACTCCACCTGTAGGAACTGCAACCACGCCTGTTGATGATCCTTCTTTCGACCTACGTTCTACACTTCATGAATCCCAGCAATCTACTTCCCCTGCTCTTAATACCGGACCTGATGGCTTTAAAAAACCAGCATCGCCTGCTCGCTTTTTAAATATTACACCTCTTTCTACCTCTTTACCCATTCCTCAGACAGCTGCTCCTACTGCCCCATCCCTCACCTCTATGGAAACATTACCTAGGGTCATAATTCATTTTCCCTCTCAATATAAAAAATTTTTTTTAGAAAGTGAAAAAAGACCACCATCGCCTTCTCCCGCTTTACCCATCCCTCAGACAGCTGCTCCTACTGGCCCATCCATCACCTCTAAGGAAAAATCACCTACGGTCACAATTCATACTCCCTCTCAATCTGAAAAATCTTCTTTAGAAAGTGAAAAAAGACCACCATCGCCTTCTCCCGCTTTACCCATCCCTCAGACAGCTGCTACTGGCCCATCTGTTACCTCTGAAGAAAAATCCCTTAAGCACCCAGTTTATTTATCCTCTCAGTCTAAGCACCCAGTTTATTTACCCTTTCAGTCTAAGAAACCTTTAGAAAGTGAAAAAAGACCACCATCGCCTTCTCCCGCTTTACCCATCCCTCAGACAGCTGCTCCTACTGGCCCATCCATCACCTCTAAGGAAAAATCACCTACGGTCACAATTCATACTCCCTCTCAGTCTAAAAAATCTTCTTTAGAAGAAGAAGAATATGAATCGGAGATTGTCGTAGGTTCTGTAATTTCAACCCAACAAAGTATCCGACCTCCTCCAAAAGTAAAAAAAATATCAAAAACAGGGCCTAAAAGAAATCAAAGTACTACTGAAAAAACCCAAAAGACCTTTAGTTGCATTTTTTGCCTTAAAACATATCAATCACATAGCGCCTTACGCCGACATATGAAAAAAAAACATGTTTAGTTATAGCTTGAATTACTACACTCTTTTGTCTGCAGGGGAATCTGAAGATAGCGATAAATGGATATGCAAATAAAAAAAGCCTAGCAAGCTATATCTACAAAAACCCAAAGATTAGATTGTCCCTAGTTTTTTAAGCACCTTTCTTATCGTAGATTTCAATTACTACCTCAGAAATCTTTGACTCTAAACTGGCGAGTAGGGCTTTTTGCTTCAACAACAACAACTTTAAGCTATCTTCCCCTGCCACCAGTTTATCTAAATTTTTTAATTGCTCAAGACGGGTAGATTCGAAATATTCTTTCATCTCCGCTATGATAGTTTTGTCTTCTTCCTTAAAATCTACAAGCTTTTCAACTTGAATTTTTGAAAAGTCGAAATTCTCCCACCGCTCTTTTGATACGCTTAGCTTATGAAGCATTTTTTCAAAAATTTGAGCTCGCTTTTGTAAATTTTGCTTGATCTCTTGAAAACGATCATAGAGATCTAATTTTTTACTTTCATATCCAGGAATCTCAGCATTTATAGAAACAATCTCATCCAATAATCTTTGCTTTAGATCCTGTTGAGATTTCAAGATGGCTAGCCTGTTCCAGGTTTATAGATTCTAAAGATTGATTAAGCGCTTCTAGCTCCATACTCTTATCGTAGGATTCTTTAATAGATTTTAGTTGAGTAACTTTTAACCTTGCTACCTCAACAGTGCGTAATAACTCCGCTTCAGCTGTAACACTAGTTTTAAGGCGTTTTTCTAAATCTTCCCTAGTCTTTTTACTATCTTCTAATAATTTATGAAAATTTTGGATCGCTTTTTGTTCTGAAACCAGCTCTGTTTCAAATTTTTTAGATTTTCTTTGTTCTTCATCTAGTTCTCTTTTAAGCAGTGCGGAAGCTGCCACACATTTCTTTTTTGAGTTATTTAATCGACCCCATTCCTGGCTTGTTGCCGTACATTCCCCTTTCTTTTGCTGCAGTTTTTCAGTTAGTTTTTCAAGCTCTCCTTCCTGAGTTTCAATTAAGGCTTTTGTAGCCTCAACTTTCTTCCTAAGATCAATTGAAAATTGAGAATCCTTTTTTAAATCCCCTTCAGCCTGTTTTATTTGCTCTTTTAAGGATTTTGCTTCTACAGCACCTTCTTTCAGCTGCTTCCTTAAAGTAGATAAATCAGCTTCCAATTGTTTACTTTCATCAACAGTAGCTTTTACTTCCTTAAATTTTCTTGTTAATTTTTGGGCAGCATCAATTTCATCGCGTATTTGCTTATGAGTGGTTTCCTCGCTTTTAAGCGTATCTCTCAATACTTCATTGGCTTTTTTAGCCGCTTCAACTTGTCTATGTAAGCCTTCAGTTCGCTCTTTTTCTGTAGCTAATGCTGCTTTTGCAACTTCATGTCTCTTTTTCTCTTCGATACTACTTTTTTCCGCACTCTCTCGAAGTTTTTTTAACTTCTCTTGCTCAGCTTCAATGCTTTTTATGTTGGCTTGGATCCCATCACAAATATCTTGTTTCTGTTTTTGTTCTGACGTTAATTTTGGTAGTTCTTGCTTAAGAATGGCAATGGAACTTTTCAAACGATCAAATTCGCTTTTGGTGCTATCGTAATTTTTTGTTTCTTTGGCAAGTTCTTTATGTAAATCGCTTAAATCCACTTTAGCGATCTCTATTTCTTTCTTCTTTATCGGGAACTTTCGAGGTTTGTTCTGATAACCTTTCTTCAAGCTTTCTAATTTCTTCTTCCAAGCGCTCCAAGTTCTGCTGTTTAGAAGCTAACAGACTATTTTTAGCACCACTTGTGGTTTCGGTTTTCTTTATTTCAATTTCTACATCCTTTAAGTCTTTAGTTATCTTTCTGAGCTCAGCTCGCTTCTCTGTTAACTGTCGATGCTGGTCGGCAATTTTCCTACTAACAGCTTTAAGATGCTCTGTTATTTCTGTTTCAACTAAATTGGCATTTTCCTGAAAAGTCTCTGCAAGAGTATTCTTAACACTATCATCTTTAGATAACTTAAGGACTTTTGGAACGACTAGATATATGGTGTATAGAATTTCAAAGGCAAAAAGTTCTTTCAAAGCATCCACTTGAGGAAATTTTAAAAGCTTTAAGGCAACTTCGCTGATTTGTTGTTCAATAGTACGAACCCTATCCTCAAGCACTTCTAAAGGCTTTTTCAATTCAGGTGGGGTTTCTCCAGTGGTTATGGCTAATCTTAACTTCTCATCTTGATTTTCTTTTTCACCCACAGTCAATCGGCTAGCTGCTGCAATCTTTTCTAACAATTCTTTTTTTTCTTTAGAGAGTTCATCTTTTTCTTTCAAAAACTGAATCTGCTTCTCTATAAGCGTAGCAGCAGATTCTTCCGGATTACTTTCAATCCAAGCTTTTAGAGTATGCCATAATTCTACAATGGCTGTATCGAACATCTTTCCTAAAGGTTTTAAATAAAAAGGGAGCATTTGTGCTTTAGGAAAATACTTTTGACCTTCTTCACAGCTAAGTTCTATCTTCTTCTTTATACCATCTAACGCGCTCACCACTATCTCCCTAATTCTTTATTACTAAACATTTAAATATTACTGCAAAAATGCCTCAATTTCATCTAAACCATGCTCAACTAAACTTTCGTCAGCAGCTTTTATGGCACGTTGATCCTCTACAGATACTACTGGAGGATTAATTACTTTCACCGGGGTATCTTTAGATTGGGCGGTTTTATTGATGGAAGTAGTTCCTAATACTTTGCCATCAACCGCTCTAGGCGTAGCTAAGACTTTTTTACTTAAAGGTGTAACCATTGGTTTAGCAGGCGTTGCAGTTTTTCCTGGAGTTACTGGCGCCTTAGAAGGTGCAGGAGCCTTCACTGGTGTTGATAAACTTTTAATTGCAGGCGGTTTTGCAGGGGTCGTAGGGGGTTTTGCTGCTAAAGAAGGTTTTTCGGTTCTTATTAAACTATCTCTTCTAGCTGCAGTGGTAACTGGTGTCGATTGCGGTTTGGCAGTTCCTATTAAAGAAACTCTCTTATCAAGAGGAGGTTTTCCTGCCAAACTATCTCCTTTAGTCTCAGGTTTTAGCTTATCAAAAGTCGTTTTAGTTATTGCAACAAAAGTTTCTTCTGTGGCCTCTTCTTTAATAGATACCACTTTCTCTTGAGGCACTACTACAGCCTCGTCCAAACTTTCCTTCCTTAATTTCTCTTCACCCAATTCCTCTTCTTCTTTTTCATCCACAGTTTCAAGATTTGCCCCTACTACATCAGCCCTTTCTTCTTCCGAATCTACTTTCTCGATGAAAGGAGAAACGCTTGGCTTTTCCACATTTTCAATGGATTTAAATGTAGCTACCTCTTTTGCCGTTAAATGCTTTACACGTTCTGACAAGGCTTTATTTTCTTTATCTAGGCTAATAGCGCGAACTTTTTCTGCTTCTAGCTTTGCATTTGTTTCTTTAAGGGCAAGAAGCTCCTCTCTCAGCTCTTTCATCTCGTGGGTGGTTTTTTGTGCAGCTATGATCAATTTAGTATTTTTCTCAGCTTCTTCACTTGCAATGCGAAGATTTTCTTCTAAGCTAGCCACAACAGTTGCATGCTCCTGCTTTTGCTTATCTAGGCTAACCCTAAGAACTTCTTTTTCCCTAGCAGCCTCTTGACTTATCCTTGCAATCTCTTTTTGTAAATGAGCCACCTGCTCCAGGTGTGCTGCCTCTTTCTCCCTAAAAGTCTGATGGACTTGATCACGCTCATCTTTCTTTGCTCCTAATTGACCTCTTAAGTGCATGCCCTCTTTTTCAACTTTCGCTTTTAACTCTTTCAACTCACTACGAAGTTTCTCAACATCTGCCACAAGCTGCGCTTTTTCATTAATACCCTTGCTTCCACTTTCTTGCACCTGCTTAAGTTGGGATTTTAATCCTTCAATTTCCTTGCCTCGTTCTTTCAAACTAACATCATACCCACTCTTAGCAACCTCAAACTCCGCCTGTTGACTTTGTAACTGCCCTTCAAGATTGAGAACAGAACCCCTCATCGCCGCATTTTCTTGCTCCAGCTGCGCCCTAATCGCCAAAACCTCTTCCCTATGTTTTGTCTCATCTTGCAAACGCCCCGCCTTAATTTTCTCAAATTCCCCTTCTAAAAGTTTAAGCGTCTTCGCCCACTCTGCCCTATCCACCGCATAACTCGAACTAGCTTCAGCAGAACTTTCCTGCAATCTTTGAATTTCTAAACCTTTCTGTTTCAAAATAGTTGCTGTTGCCTCATCAAAGGCTCTTTTCTTTGCATCTATCTCGTTGTTCAATCTAGCAGCTTCTCCATCAGCTCTCGTTTGCGCATCTTGAGACGCTTTTCTTAAAGCTACTAACTCACCACTGATCTTATCTTGAAGCCCTTTTGCTTCCGCTAGGGCGGTTTCTTTTATCTTCAAAGTGTCATGCAATACTGAGGCACTTTTCTTAGCTTCACTTAAGTCTTTTTGCAACTTCTCAATCTCTAAAGCCGATTCTTCCTTCTGTTTTGCAACAGACGCCTTAGCTTCTTCAAAAGCTTTTTGCTTCGCTTCTACTTCTTTGTTCAATTTATCATGGAGCCCTTTTGCTTCTACTAAAGCTGCTTCCTTCAATACTAATTTTTCAGCAGCTTCTGATGTTTTTTCCCTAAGAGTATTTCTTAAACATTCTATATCTGATGACAATGCCCCATTTTGTTTTTTCAAACTCACTTCAGCTTCATTAAAGGCTTTTTGTTTCGCTTCTAGCTCTTTACTCAATCTAGAAACTTCTTCACTAGCTTCAGTTTGCGTTAACTCCGATGATTTTCTTAAATTGGCTAAATCAGCACTTACTTGCTCATGAAGTCCTTTTGCCTCTACTAAAGCTGCTTCTTTGGATGTTAATTCGTTTGCAGCTTGTTCTGCGGCTAAATCTGCTTCAGCTTTTTTCTCTGCAAGAGATTTTCTTAAACCTTCTATATCTGTAGATAAGGTTTCATTTTGCTTTCTTAAACTCTCTTCAGTTTCTTCAAATGCTTTTTGCTTATCTGCTAAAAGTTTTGCTAGTCTACTCGTTTCTTCAATGGCTTCATTTTTTGCCAATGCAGATGCTTCTCTTAAAGCTTCCAATTCATTATTTGTCTTGTCTTGAAGAGCTTGGGCTCTAACTAAAGCTGCCTCTTTGGTTGCTAGATCGTCGGATGCTTGTTCTGCGGCTAAATCTGCTTCAGCTTTTTTCTCTGCAAGAGATTTTCTTAAACCTTCTATATCTGTAGATAAGGTTTCATTTTGCTTTCTTAAACTCTCTTCAGTTTCTTCAAATGCTTTTTGCTTATCTTCTAGAAGTTTTGCTAGTCTACTCGTTTCTTCAATGGCTTCATTTTTTGCCCATGCAGATGCTTCTCTTAAAGCTTCCAATTCATTATTTGTCTTGTCTTGAAGAGCTTGGGCTCTAACTAAAGCTGCCTCTTTGGTTGCTAGATCGTCGGATGCTTGTTCTGCGGCTAAATCTGCTTCAGCTTTTTTCTCTGCAAGAGATTTTCTTAAACCTTCTATATCTGTAGATAAGGTTTCATTTTGCTTTCTTAAACTCTCTTCAGTTTCTTCAAATGCTTTTTGCTTATCTGCTAAAAGTTTTGCTAGTCTACTCGTTTCTTTAATGGCTTCATTTTTTGCCCATGCAGATGCTTCTCTTAAAGCTTCCAATTCATTATTTGTCTTGTCTTGAAGAGCTTGGGCTCTAACTAAAGCTGCCTCTTTGGTTGCTAGATCGTCGGATGCTTGTTCTGCGGCTAAATCTGCTTCAGCTTTTTTCTCTGCAAGAGATTTTCTTAAACCTTCTATATCTGTAGATAAGGTTTCATTTTGCTTTCTTAAACTCTCTTCAGTTTCTTCAAATGCTTTTTGCTTATCTGCTAAAAGTTTTGCTAGTCTACTCGTTTCTTTAATGGCTTCATTTTTTGCCCATGCAGATGCTTCTCTTAAAGCTTCCAATTCATTATTTGTCTTGTCTTGAAGAGCTTGGGCTCTAACTAAAGCTGCCTCTTTGGTTGCTAGATCGTCGGATGCTTGTTCTGCGGCTAAATCTGCTTCAGCTTTTTTCTCTGCAAGAGATTTTCTTAAACCTTCTATATCTGTAGATAAGGTTTCATTTTGCTTTCTTAAACTCTCTTCAGTTTCTTCAAATGCTTTTTGCTTATCTGCTAAAAGTTTTGCTAGTCTACTCGTTTCTTTAATGGCTTCATTTTTTGCCCATGCAGATGCTTCTCTTAAAGCTTCCAATTCATTATTTGTCTTGTCTTGAAGAGCTTGGGCTCTAACTAAAGCTGCCTCTTTGGTTGCTAGATCGTCGGATGCTTGTTCTGCGGCTAAATCTGCTTCAGCTTTTTTCTCTGCAAGAGATTTTCTTAAACCTTCTATATCTGTAGATAAGGTTTCATTTTGCTTTCTTAAACTCTCTTCAGTTTCTTCAAATGCTTTTTGCTTATCTGCTAAAAGTTTTGTTAATTTTGCCAGCTCTTTACTAGCTTCAGTTTGCGTCAACTCTGAAGTTTTTCTTAAAGCGTCTAACTCACCACTTATTTGCTCATGAAGCCCTTTTGATTCTACTAAAGCTGCTTCTTTGGATGCTAAATCCGCCGCTTTTGAACTTGCTTCAGCTTTTTTCTCTTCAAGAGCTTTTCTTAACCCTTCTATATCAGAGGACTGTGTCGAATTCTGTTTCTTCAAGCTCTCATTAACTTCGTCAAATTCTTTTTGTTTTGCTTCTAGCTCTTTACTCAATCTAGAAACTTCTTCACTAGCTTCAGTTTGCGTTAACTCCGATGATTTTCTTAAATTGGCTAAATCAGCACTTACTTGCTCATGAAGTCCTTTTGCTACAACTAGAGCCGCTTCTTTAGATGCCAATTCGTTTGCAGCTTGTTCTGCGGCTAAATCTGCTTCAGCTTTTTTCTCTGCAAGAGATTTTCTTAAACCTTCTATATCTGTAGATAAGGTTTCATTTTGTTTTCTTAAACTCTCTTCAGTTTCTTCAAATGCTTTTTGCTTATCTGCTAAAAGTTTTGTTAATTTTGCCAGCTCTTTACTAGCTTCAGTTTGCGTCAACTCTGAAGTTTTTCTTAAAGCGTCTAACTCACCACTTATTTGCTCATGAAGCCCTTTTGATTCTACTAAAGCTGCTTCTTTGGATGCTAAATCCGCCGCTTTTGAACTTGCTTCGGATGTTTTTTCTTCAAGAGCTTTTCTTAACCCTTCTATATCAGAGGATAGTTTCGCATTCTGATTCTTCAAGCTCACTTCAGCTTCATTAAAGGCTTTTTGTTTTGCTTCTAGCTCTTTACTCAATCTAGAAACTTCTTCACTAGCTTTTCAGTTTGCGTTAACTCAGATGATTTTCTTAAATTGGCTAAATCAGCACTTACTTGCTCATGAAGTCCTTTTGCCTCTACTAAAGCTGCTTCTTTGGATGTTAATTCGTTTGCAGCTTGTTCTGCGGCTAAATCTGCTTCAGCTTTTTTCTCTGCAAGAGCTTTTCTTAACCCTTCTATATCTGAAGATAAGTGTTGCATTCTGGTTCTTTAAACTCTCTTCAGTTTCTTCAAATGCTTTTTGCTTATCTGCTAAAAGTTTTGTTAATTTTGCCAGCTCTTTACTAGCTTCATTTTTTGCCAATGCAGATGCTTCTCTTAAAGCGTCTAACTCACCACTTATTTGCTCATGAAGCCCTTTTGATTCTACTAAAGCTGCTTCTTTGGATGCTAAATCCGCCGCTTTTGAACTTGCTTCGGATGTTTTTTCTTCAAGAGCTTTTCTTAACCCTTCTATATCAGAGGATAGTTTCGCATTCTGATTTCTTCAAGCTCACTTCAGCTTCATTAAAGGCTTTTTGTTTTGCTTCTAGCTCTTTACTCAATCTAGAAACTTCTTCACTAGCTTCAGTTTGCGTTAACTCCGATGATTTTCTTAAATTGGCTAAATCAGCACTTACTTGTTCATGAAGTCCTTTTGCTACAACTAGAGCCGCTTCTTTAGATGCCAATTCGTTTGCAGCTTGTTCTGCGGCTAAATCTGCTTCAGCTTTTTTCTCTGCAAGAGATTTTCTTAAACCTTCTATATCTGTAGATAAGGTTTCATTTTGTTTTCTTAAACTCTCTTCAGTTTCTTCAAATGCTTTTTGCTTATCTGCTAAAAGTTTTGTTAATTTTGCCAGCTCTTTACTAGCTTCAGTTTGCGTCAACTCTGAAGTTTTTCTTAAAGCGTCTAACTCACCACTTATTTGCTCATGAAGCCCTTTTGATTCTACTAAAGCTGCTTCTTTGGATGCTAAATCCGCCGCTTTTGAACTTGCTTCGGATGTTTTTTCTTCAAGAGCTTTTCTTAACCCTTCTATATCAGAGGATAGTTTCGCATTCTGATTCTTCAAGCTCACTTCAGCTTCATTAAAGGCTTTTTGTTTTGCTTCTAGCTCTTTACTCAATCTAGAAACTTCTTCACTAGCTTCAGTTTGCGTTAACTCAGATGATTTTCTTAAATTGGCTAAATCAGCACTTACTTGCTCATGAAGTCCTTTTGCCTCTACTAAAGCTGCTTCTTTGGATGTTAATTCGTTTGCAGCTTGTTCTGCGGCTAAATCTGCTTCAGCTTTTTTCTCTGCAAGAGCTTTTCTTAACCCTTCTATATCTGAAGATAGTGTTGCATTCTGGTTCTTTAAACTCTCTTCAGTTTCTTCAAATGCTTTTTGCTTATCTGCTAAAAGTTTTGTTAATTTTGCCAGCTCTTTACTAGCTTCATTTTTTGCCAATGCAGATGCTTCTCTTAAAGCGTCTAACTCACCACTTATTTGCTCATGAAGCCCTTTTGATTCTACTAAAGCTGCTTCTTTGGATGCTAAATCCGCCGCTTTTGAACTTGCTTCGGATGTTTTTTCTTCAAGAGCTTTTCTTAACCCTTCTATATCAGAGGATAGTTTCGCATTCTGATTCTTCAAGCTCACTTCAGCTTCATTAAAGGCTTTTTGTTTTGCTTCTAGCTCTTTACTCAATCTAGAAACTTCTTCAATAGCTTCAGTTTGCGTTAACTCCGATGATTTTCTTAAATTGGCTAAATCAGCACTTACTTGCTCATGAAGTCCTTTTGCTACAACTAGAGCCGCTTCTTTAGATGCCAATTCGTTTGCAGCTTGTTCTCCGGCTAAATCTGCTTCAGCTTTTTTCTCTGCAAGAGATTTTCTTAAACCTTCTATATCTGTAGATAAGGTTTCATTTTGTTTTCTTAAACTCTCTTCAGTTTCTTCAAATGCTTTTTGCTTATCTGCTAAAAGTTTTGTTAATTTTGCCAGCTCTTTACTAGCTTCAGTTTGCGTCAACTCTGAAGTTTTTCTTAAAGCGTCTAACTCACCACTTATTTGCTCATGAAGCCCTTTTGATTCTACTAAAGCTGCTTCTTTGGATGCTAAATCCGCCGCTTTTGAACTTGCTTCGGATGTTTTTTCTTCAAGAGCTTTTCTTAACCCTTCTATATCAGAGGATAGTTTCGCATTCTGTTTCTTCAAGCTCTCATTAACTTCGTCAAATGCTTTTTGTTTTGCTTCTAGCTCTTTACTCAATCTAGAAACTTCTTCAATAGCTTCAGTTTGCGTTAACTCCGATGATTTTCTTAAATTGGCTAAATCAGCACTTACTTGCTCATGAAGTCCTTTTGCTACAACTAGAGCCGCTTCTTTAGATGCCAATTCGTTTGCAGCTTGTTCTCCGGCTAAATCTGCTTCAGCTTTTTTCTCTGCAAGAGATTTTCTTAAACCTTCTATATCTGTAGATAAGGTTTCATTTTGTTTTCTTAAACTCTCTTCAGTTTCTTCAAATGCTTTTTGCTTATCTGCTAAAAGTTTTGTTAATTTTGCCAGCTCTTTACTAGCTTCAGTTTGCGTCAACTCTGAAGTTTTTCTTAAAGCGTCTAACTCACCACTTATTTGCTCATGAAGCCCTTTTGATTCTACTAAAGCTGCTTCTTTGGATGCTAAATCCGCCGCTTTTGAACTTGCTTCGGATGTTTTTTCTTCAAGAGCTTTTCTTAACCCTTCTATATCAGAGGATAGTTTCGCATTCTGATTCTTCAAGCTCACTTCAGCTTCATTAAAGGCTTTTTGTTTTGCTTCTAGCTCTTTACTCAATCTAGAAACTTCTTCACTAGCTTCAGTTTGCGTTAACTCAGATGATTTTCTTAAATTGGCTAAATCAGCACTTACTTGCTCATGAAGTCCTTTTGCCTCTACTAAAGCTGCTTCTTTAGATGCCAATTCGTTTGCAGCTTGTTCTGCGGCTAAATCTGCTTCAGCTTTTTTCTCTGCAAGAGATTTTCTTAAACCTTCTATATCTGTAGATAAGGTTTCATTTTGTTTTCTTAAACTCTCTTCAGTTTCTTCAAATGCTTTTTG
>CAWKBA010000018.1:0-3768 GCA_963847765.1 Candidatus Melainabacteria bacterium
AAGCGAGAATTGTAGTTGCCGATGACCTGACTTTGCCGGGCACTACAGGATGCTACTGGTTTGCCCGTCATCCACCCACAGTCCAGAAAGACTGCTGCCTGTCGCAAAGGATAAGCGCTTCCACTTCGGCGAGATGCCACCGATATTCGCCAATTTTCGCCAGTCCGGACCTAGTAGTTTTAGGCAATGCTACCTATCATAAGCGACAATTCCCAAGCTATCTGCTGTCGTGGTTAACTGAGACGCCTGAGTAAAGATCTCAGCGAAGCGGCGCTCAAAGATCCGCCGCGCAACTTCGTCTCCAAGGAGAGCGGAATGAATTCCACATTAGCGATTCGAAAACTGACACTGACCGCGCTTGTCTCCGCCAGCCTGTCTATTGCAGGGCGCGCTTTTGCTGGCGACAACATTAAGGGTCAGGTGTTGGGCGGAGGTGCTCCCATTGCGAAGTCGACGGTGACGCTATGGGAAGCCGGCGCCGCCGCGCCCAAGCAGATTGCCCAAACCAAGACGAGCGATGATGGCCGGTTTGAAGTGCGCACCAAAGGGGCGCATGGCGACGCCATCCTCTATCTCGTTGCGTCCGGAGGTGAACCCAAGGCAAACAAGAGTGGCGGTGACAACCCCGCCATCGTCCTCATTTCAGTGCTGGGCAGCAATCCTCCTGGAAACGTCGTCATCAACGAACTCACGACCGTAGCGTCGGCGTTCACCGCTGCTCGATTCATCAATGGCGAATCGATCTCCGGAAATCCGCTCGGACTCCAGATCGCCGCCGGAAATGCTCCGAACCTGGTCGATCCCGAAACCGGCGGATGGGGCAAGGTGCTGCTCGACCCGCTCAACAGCTCCATGACCACGACGATGGCGAACCTGGACACGCTCGGCTCGCTCATTACCGCGTCGTTCACGGTGGCCAACGACGATTGGCGCGCCCGCTTCTTCAAGGCTGCAACCCCGACCGGCGGAGCAACTCCGAAGAACACGCTGGAAGCGATGGCCGGCATCGCCCGCGAACCGTGGGCCGACCCGAAGGACCTCTACGCGTTGTTCAACGAAGCCTATCCGCTGCCTGCGCCCGATGGCGCGGCGCAGCGCGCCATTCGCGCCGTATCTCGTCTATGTCCCGGACGACTTCGCTCTCTCGCTGGGTTTCTCGGGCGGCGGGGATTACGCCAATGGCCGTTTCATGTTTGATGCGGACGGCAATCTCTGGTGCGGCATGAACTGGATGCCCGGCTCGCAGTCCGGCGTCAACAAGAGCACCGGCGGCGGCGTGGGCAAGTTCAGCTCCCAACGGAACCGCGCTCTCGCCGCCGATTACCGGCTTCACCGGCATGGGCATCGACGGCGTCGGCTGGGGCACGGCCGTGACGAAAGACCGCGTCTGGATCACCAGCTTCAACGGGAAAATTCTCGTGATGGATTTCGACGGCAAGCCGGTCGCCACGCGAAAGCGATTTCCCGTTCAAGGAAAAATTCCTCGGCCTGATGGGCATCGGCGTCGCCCCGAATGGCGACGTTTGGATTGCCGATGGCTCGGACAATCAGTTGCTGTATTTCCCGGCGGACGACATCAAGGACGGCAAGCATCGTAAAGCCCGCGGGGCTGGAGTCGCCCTTCGACATCGTCATTGACTCCCAGAATCGCGTCTGGGTCGCCAACTCCTCGTCGGACACGGTCGTCCGGTTTCCCGCGGACGATCCGTCCAAGGTGGAAACCTTCCGTGCCGGGATCGGTGTCCGCGCCCTCGCGCTGGACTCCAAGGAAAATGTCTGGGTGGCAAGCAACATGGATTTGAAAACGCCGGTGCCGAAGATTCCCGATGGCGTCATCCATCATGGAGCAGTTCAAGCTCGTCACGGAGGCCATGGTCAAGTACATCATGGGACCCCGCCGCGGCAATCACCGGGCGGTCAACATGATCCGTCCCGATGGCACCCAGCCCGCGCCGAAGGGCTTCACCGGCCCGGCGAAAAGCATCCCGTGGGGCATCAATGTGGACGGCAATGATGACGTCTGGGTCGGCAATATGTGGGGCCGTTCCGTCGACGCTGCTGGCCGGGGACAACACCGAAGGGGCATCCCGCCGGCACCAAGGCCGGCGATGTCATCCACATTTTCCAGAGCGGCAGCATCCAGATGGTGACCGACGTGTCCATTGACCCGGCCGGCAACGTCTGGGTCGCGAACAACTGGAACCTCCTCGAAGCGGCCGCTGGCCAAAACCGCGTGCCCGTCCCACCTCGACCTGGGGCGGAGGTTCGGGCTTCACCGTCATCTACGGCGTGGCGGCCCCGGTGAAGCCGCCGCGCATCGGCAAAGTGCAGACGTACTAGTCGCGTCGCGGGTCGTCGTTTCTGGCTCACGCGAGCGATCACTCGACGTCTATTTTGGCCCGAAGCGCCCGTCGGCAAGGAAACGAATTGGGTCTGAGACCCAGACGGGCAAGAACTGGTTCACATGTTCCGCTTCTATAGCCGGAAAAAGGCTTCCCAGGACAGGAGTTGGAAGGATGCCGGACATCGAGAGGGTCGATTGAACGAAATGAGTGCGGGTCTACGCACTCGCTACAGGAGAGGAAATGCTTAAACGAAATTTGCTAGTTTTGTCTTTCTTTACGTTGTTGCCATGTGCACCGGCATTCGCGCAGGACAAGCCCGATCCCGCTGCGCAGGCGAAGCCGACTGCTGCACAGCCAGCGGATGCGGAATCCGACGAGGCCAAGGCGGCGGCGCTGGCAAAAGCTGCGCAAAACCCGATCGCCGACCTTATCAGCTTTCCACTTCAGAACAACACAGCGTTCGGCATTGGGCCGTATGAGCGTGCTCCAAAACGAATTGCTCATTGAGCCGGTCATTCCATTTCACATCACGAAAGGCGTGAACCTGATCACACGCACGATCTGGCCGCAGATCGTGCAGCCGGCTCAGACGCAGCCCACCATGGGGTGGACTGGCTTCGGAGACCTGAACCCCAGCTTCTTTTTGTCTCCGTCCGCGCCCCACAAGTTGACCTTGGGCGCGGGGCCGACATTTGTTCTTCCCTGGGCCACAGCCGAGCAACTCGGTCAGGGGAAGTTCAGCTTGGGACCTGCGGTTGTGGCGCTGACGATGCCAGGTCACTGGGTCATTGGCACTCTCGTGAACAACATATTTTCGGTGGAGGGTCCGCACGGACGGGCGAATGTGAACCAGATGCTGTTGCAGTATTTCATCAACTACAACTTCAAGCACGGGTGGTACGTCACCTCGGCGCCGATCATCACCGCCAACTGGGAGGCAAGCAGCGGTAACGTCTGGACAGTGCCGTTCGGCGGCGGCGTGGGAAGAATCATGAAGATCGGAAATCAGCCCGTGAACATCCAGACAGAATTTTTTGGCAACGCAAAGTATCCTACGGGGGGTTCGCCCTGGGGCATGCGGTTACAAATCGCACTACTTTTTCCCAAGATAAGTAAGCAGGAGGAAAAGATGATGCTGGAGAAAAAGCTGCGGCAGTTGAATCAGCAGAGACGCCGCCGGAGAAGAAGAAGTAAACACGAGCCACTGGTCTCGACAACCACGATAATAAGCGACTCTTAAATTGGCATAGGTTGCAAAATTCGATAACTCTATCGGAAGAGCGCCGCATGTGCGTCCATATTTTGTGTGATCAGGCGACTGCGGACTACAAGCTATCACACCCCAGTGAAATGTCTTCTCATCCGGTTTTCCGGGTGGATCATCCTGGGGTTCCCTAGTGATCCGCCTTATGAGTCTTAGTTG
>CAWKBA010000019.1:0-40412 GCA_963847765.1 Candidatus Melainabacteria bacterium
TGGGCACAATTGCCAGGGGCCAAATCAGAGTATTTGTAATTTTGCTCAATGTTATATATCCAGACCCACACAGCCCTGGCTCACAATCTCAGTACTTTCCAAGAAATAGAGTGATAATTTAATCGATTTTCTAATTATTAAATCAACCAGCGTCGCTAGGTGCTAGCTAGCGATGGAGTTATCAAGTTCATCGCACTTTGAATGCCTGGATCCTTGACAGCTTTCCCGTCTCTATTGCTCGACATCACGCTTTTCAGAGGATTTATTGGTTTTATACGCCAGGCTTTTTTCTCTGGCTTTGAGTCCTTTCGGCTTTCGGTTGATCGGCAGCATAATTCACATAGTTTTTTACGTATAGATTACTCCCCCGGGAGATAATTGAATTTCACTTGTGCCTGGCCTTATTTGAGAATCGACATTAACCACTGATGAATCAATAGCATTCAATTTTTCTTGATAGGGGATTAATTTTTTTTGTCATTGCCGTTAGATCTTTGTTGATGGCATTAATTGCTTTCTGCGCATCAACTCTTATGTAAGCAACCGTTCTTTCATAATCTGGATTGGGCACTGGATAACCCCAAGCGTTATAGAAAAACCGGGGCACCTTTGCTATGTCAATTTCGGCGGATTCATTCACTGCTTGTATTTTGTCCTGGACGCTGCTTGTGTGAGCCTCAATTTCTTTATCTCTTGCTTCAATAATCCGCTCTCTTCATGGTATTGGCTTGCGCTTGCATTTGGCGTGATGGCTTGATTGCCGGCCGCTGTGCCAAAAGAGGGCAGGTAAAATTAAAGCTACCAACAGCCATGACTCTTAATAATCGCTTTTTCAAAGGCATTGAATCGGTCTTCCTGTAAGCTACCGCCCAATTAAATTTTACAGTGCATTTGTGAAGGTTTTGTGGATTGACAACAAACCATTTGTATTTTCATAGATGAGATTATGAAAAGTGCGCAGAGTGCAGGGTGTGGAGTTTTCACTTTTATTATAAGTTGAGCCCCTGGGATCAGCACATGCCCCATGACAAAGATTCATTTTACAAAAGGATGGTTGGCGAAAACGCTGATACCATCTGCCTGCAAAGCCCGGAGCAGGTGTCTGGAAATAATTAATTACCGGCAAGCTCTCTGGACACACGCACAGACATCTCACAATCATGAGCTTGGGCTGACTGCACCATTGCTGCCATGATCAACAGAAAATTTATCACCACTTTAGCCACCATGCATAACACCATTGCGCAATATCTGGCACAGATCACAGGTATCAGTAACTTTTAAGCCTGTGGCTTGCAGATCTTTCATTGATGTTGCTAAATGAAAAACACCACCTTGATACACAAGCGGCACTTGACCAACTGTGTTAACTGCTTTTTGAATTTCCAGATCAAACGGTTTATTCTTCAATGCCTGTTTATAATAAGAAGCAGCCAAAACAAATTCGCTTTTGTTTTCACATATAGCGCCAAGATTATAATAAGCATCAGCATTATCAGGATAGCGTTTTATGACCTCTTCAAATAAACGCTTTGCATTTTCCAGGTCACCGACAGCGTAAAAACGCACTCCTTCGCAAAGCAAAAATCGGGATCTTTGTGTTTATCACTATAATAAGCAGCAATATGCCACTGACCACCATGACTTTCCACCTGGAGCTGAACTTCTCTTTGTAGCAGGTTGATTTCCGACCGCAATTCTTTGTTATCAGGATCATCATATTTTTTTATCAAAGCATCAGCTAATTTATTGCAAGCCACATTGCCTTGCAGTTCTATCTGTCCGGTTGAAGCTTTCATAAGTTTGTCTGGCTGCTTGTTGTCTTTGCCAGCCAACATCGGAGTAGAACTATCATTTATCTGCAAATTGACAGGCACTGTACTCAGTTGCGCAGAAAATTTCTGCCCGTGACGCTCAATCAGTAATGATAATTGGTTATTATTTAATTGTGCTGAAAGAATTTTGTCACCAGCAGCAAGTCCGGCATAAAAAGCCGGTGAGCCAAGACGAATTTTATCAATGCCAGCAGGCAGCACTGCAGAAGAAAGGGTAATGCCGGCAGCAGAACAAGAGGAGGCAACGATGTCTACTTTGCCGCGCAACTTTATTTGCGATACTGGGACAGAAGTTTGCGCATGATTTTCAGCCAAAGAGCAGATATTTATCGCTAAATAAATAAACGCCAGAATTATGCAATATCGCCATCGAAGCAATTTCATCAAACAATATTATATTTTTTACTTGTGCAGATCTTATGAATAGAAAAAGCTTATTGACACCAACGCCAAGATTGTATACCATACATTTGTATGGTTAAAACTAGCGAAATTGTTGCTGCCTCGATTTTAGTGCCGCAGAAAGCCGGCTCTCTATCCGGTAGTTATGACTTTACACTTAATCCATATGCCGGCTGTGCCTTCAGTTGCTCATATTGTTATGTGCCTAAATTTCCTAATGGCAAGCATCAACCCAATGAATGGGGACAATGGCTGCAAGTAAAAATAAATGCGCCGCAATTGATTCAAAAAGAGCGCTTGAAAGTATTTGGCAGCCGCATATTTTTTGGATCAGCCACTGATCCTTATCAATATATTGAATTAAAATACAGGCTGACCAGGCGCTGCCTGCAAGAATTACTTAGATACCAGCCTAAAAAATTGACTGTACACACACGCAGTCATCTTATGCTGCAAGATATTGATTTGCTGAAATCATTCGGCGACAAACTTTCTGTCGGTGTGAGCATAACCACAGACAGAGAAGAAATTGCTCGTGAATTTGAGCCCAGCGCTCCAGCCATAGCCAAAAGATTAACATTGATTCGTGGTTTAAATAAAGCCGGCATTAGAGTGCATGTTTCAATGGCACCACTTTTGCCATGCAATCCGCAAAGATTGGTCGCTCTTGTAGCGCCATACACCAACCGGATTTGGACCGGCGGCATGAACTATCTGGAAATCAACAACCGTCCTCATCTACTGCAGAAATACAAAAGCTTTTTTGAAGAATCTAACTATCGCTCTGTTACAACAATCATACAAAATTCTTTTAGTCAGGCATGATATTATGGCGCCAGCATAGACGTTCAATAATTTGACAACTGGAGTATGAGCAAAACATTTTCATCCGCTGGAGCTAGATTCAGAGCCGCGCTAAATGCGGAAAAGCCTTTGCAAATTGTTGGCGCCATCAATGCTTATTGTGCCATTATGGCTGAAAAGACTGGCTTCCGCTGTCTTTATATATCCGGCGCTGGCGTAGCTAATGCATCTCATGGATTGCCTGATTTAGGCATAACTAATTTAAATGATGTACTTGAAGATGCAAGACGAATCATCAGTGTTACTACATTACCGGTATTAGTTGATGTTGATACCGGATTTGGTGATGCGCTCGGTATTGCTCATACCGTTAAGGAAATGGAAAAGGCAGGCGTAGCTGCAATACATATAGAAGATCAAGTAGCCGACAAACGTTGCGGGCATCGCCCCAATAAAATTTTAGTAGATAAAGCCGAAATGGTTGATCGCATTAAAGCGGCTGTTACTGCCAAACGCGATCCTGAATTTGTTATTATGGCACGCACCGATGCATTAGCCAGCGAAGGTATTGACTCCACAATAGCACGAATGAAAGCTTATGTAGCTGCAGGAGCAGATATGATTTTTGCTGAAGCAGTTACTGAGTTAGATCAATATAGCAAAATAGCCAAAGCAATAGACGTGCCAATTTTAGCCAACATAACTGAATTCGGCAAAACACCTATGTTCAACATTAATGAACTGAAAGAAGCAGGTATCAGTCTGGTTTTATATCCGCTTTCTGCTTTCCGCGCCATGAATGCTGCCGCTCTTAATGTCTATAAAATTTTGCGCAAAGAAGGCAGTCAAAAAAATATACTAACAACAATGCAATCTCGGGACGAATTATACAAATTTCTCGACTATGAAAAATACGAGAAACAATTAGATCAATTATTTGCCGAAAAAAACTTATAAGGGTGGGTGCGTAAAATTGCAACGGCAAGCCCGCGATGGACTGGACAATAACGAGGAGCGAAAATGACCGCACAAGGCACTACAAATACTGCTTCACCAAAACAAGGTACCGGATTAGCGGGGGTTAGCGCCGGCGAAACAGCTATATGCACAGTCGGCAAGGCCGGCATTGGATTAACTTATCGCGGTTATGCTATTGAAGATCTGGCTCAAAATGCATCGTTCGAAGAGGTTGCTTATTTACTTATTTATGGCTATTTGCCCAATAAACCGCATTTAGAAAAATACAAAGAGCAATTGTCACAATTAAGAGATTTGCCGGAGCCATTAAAAACAGTGTTGGAACAATTACCTAAAGATGCTCATCCTATGGATGTGCTGCGCACCGGCTGTTCAGCTCTGGGCAGCATGCTGCCTGAAAATCCTCAGCATGATGAAATTTTTATTGCTAACAAATTAATGAGCTGTTTTCCTTCCATGCTCCTTTACTGGTATCACTTTACTCAGTCGGGCAAAAAAATCAATGTACAAACAGACGATCACAATATTGCCGGACATTTTTTACATTTGCTGCATGGGAAGCCGGCCGACAAAGAACAAATCGCAGCCATGGATTGCTCGATGATTCTTTATGCAGAGCATGAATTTGCTGCCTCTACATTTGCTGCCCGGGTAACGGCAGCAACGCTATCTGATTTTTATTCAGCTATTACTTCAGCTATAGGCACTTTACGCGGACCATTGCATGGAGGCGCCAATGAAGCAGCCATGGAACTCATCCAACAATTTAAAGACCCGGATACTGCTGAAGCCGGACTGCGAAAAATGCTGGCAGAGAAAAAATTAATTATGGGGTTTGGTCATCGTGTTTATAAAAATTGTGATCCACGTAATGCCATAATTAAAGACTGGTCGCAAAAGCTTTCAAAGAAAAAAGGCGATATGACTTTATTTGATATTTCGCAGCGTATTGAAAAAATTATGTGGGATGAGAAAAAACTATTTGCCAATGCCGATTTTTACAGCGCTTCTGTTTATCATTTATTGGGCATTCCCACAAAAATGTTTACGCCTATTTTCGTTATTGCCCGCACATCCGGCTGGGCAGCCCATATTTTTGAGCAACGTGCCAATAATAAATTAATCAGGCCAATGGCAGATTATACTGGTCCCGAACTATTACCCTGGTTGCCCATCGAGAAAAGATAAATATGGAATTCGACAAACCGATTCAGGACATCGCTGACTATGTCGATTCTTTTTCATTGGATGGCAAAGACGAAGCATATGAAACGGCTTATTATTGTTTATTAGATAGTATTGGCTGCGCAATTTTAGCCCGGCGCTTTCCTCTATGTAAAAAACTTTTAGGGCCGGTTGTTCCCGGAACTATTGTTCCTAATGGCTGCCGTGTGCCCGGCACTGATTTTGTTCTTGATCCTATTACTGCCGCTTTCAATATCGGCTCAATGATTCGCTGGCTTGATTTTAACGATACTTGGCTCGCCGCCGAATGGGGGCACCCTTCCGATAATTTGGGCGCTATTTTGGCGGTGGCAGATTATCTAAGTCAAAGCAAAAAACCAGTACTAATAAAAGATGTTTTCACATACATGATCAAAGCCTATGAAATTCAAGGTGTGTTGGCTTTAGAAAATAGTTTCAACAAAGTCGGGCTTGATCATGTCATTTTAGTTAAAGTCGCCAGCAGTGCCGTAGCCACAAAAATGTTTGGCGGATCTAAAAAAGAAATTTTAAACGCGCTTTCCAATGCCTGGATCGATGGACATCCATTACGAGTTTATCGACATGGCGAAAACACCGGCTCACGCAAATCTTGGGCGGCAGGGGACGCCACCAGTCGCGGCGTTAAATTAGCGATGATGAGCATGAAAGGTGAAATGGGTTATCCCGGTGCATTGTCTGCTAAAACCTGGGGATTTAACGATGTTTATTTTCTGGGAGAAGAATTAAAGCTAAAACAACCATTTGGTGCATACGTAATGGAAAACATATTATTTAAAATTGCCCATCCTGCCGAATTTCATGCTCAAACAGCTCTAGAATGTGCAATTAAATTATATCCACAAATAAAAAATAGAATCGAAGAAATAGAACACATTGAAATTACAACCCACGAATCAGCTTTGCGCATCATCGACAAAAAAGGTCCGCTCAAAAATCCAGCCGATAGAGATCATTGTATTCAATATATTACTGCTATCGGCCTAATATTTGGCACACTCGCAGCTGATCATTACGAAGATGAAATTGCCGCCGACCCACACATAGATAAACTTAGAGAAAAAATGATTTGTATTGAGAACAAACAATACAGCAAAGATTATTTAGATCCCAATAAACGTTCAATTGCTAATGCCGTACAGATATTTTTTAAAGACGGCAGCAAATTAGATCGTGTAGAAGTAGAATACCCGCTTGGTCACCGCCGCCGCCGCAAAGAAGCAATTCCGCTGCTCATACAAAAGTTTGAAAGAAACTTAAGTAGTTTATTTGATCAAAAACAAAAAGAAAAAATCATAATCGCTTGCGAAGATACAAAAAAATTCCAAACGATGCCCGTTAACGAATTTATTGATCTGTTTGTTATCGATAAAAAGTGAGCAAAGACCCAAGAGCGGGCACTTCTTAATGCCCGCTTATGAATCTTGCCCACCCTCTTTGCTAAACTCCCATCAGAGTAGCGCGGTAAACGAAGTCCTCGTCCAACTTCGGTTCGAGAAGCAGCCAAGGTCCCTCCTTTGGGCTTGGTACATTCTCAGGTTTATCTAGAAACCTGCTAAAAGCCTGCATAGGAAACATTTGAAAAAGCTCCGCTCTGCGCTTCGTGCGAGCATGACACAAAGTCCAGTCTGTCCGGACTAATACTCTGACTACCTTGAATCCGTGTTCTTGAGCCTTTTCTGCCAACGCCTCGCGCTCATTTCGCCCGAGATGTAAGTCATCTATAACGATGTTCTTACTGCCCTGCAGTGCCTCAGCGATGGCAGAAGCAACAGCCGAATCAATGCTCCCAAGATCTAGATCTAGATCTTGCACAATAGCACCAAGCAGTCGCTCAATATCGAGATTAGTACCTAAATTAGTCAACGCATCGATTCTATCCTGGAGGACTTGGTCGCCTCCCAGAGCAATATAGCCGAGCTGTTTCTTCAACGCCATCGCAATGGTTGATTTGCCGCTACCCGGCAAGCCAACCAGGATGATGAAAATTTTGCGGCCGGTCAACAACGGCCACATGAAGAGCATGTTCAGATCGAGAGTTACCATGCCTCATTCTCCAGAATTGTGTCGGTCGCACTCTGTAAAAGCAACGTCCTCTCTATCGGTCTAACGACAGATAGAGCTGGCAAATTTCGGAAAATGCAGTACTGATTCGGGTGGTTTCTCATCCATGAGACAAAATAGAACACCATACCCTGCCAAATTGCTCGAGGCAAAATCAAGCCCGGGCAGTAAAATATTATTTACTGGCGCTGCGTCTGGAAATCATGCTCAATTGCTTGACAATAAGGCTTTCATGCCAATCGACAGCTCAGTCTATGACATATTTTTTATGCAATTTTTAAAGCTGAAATTTATGCCGACTGCTTAGCGCAGTTAGCGCTAGGTAGTATCTTTAAAATAAAATGGAGCGGGTAGTGGGAATCGAACCCACGTGTGCAGCTTGGAAGGCTGCCGTTCTACCATTAAACTACACCCGCACTTCATTGAAATTTTATCATAACCTATCGAGAGAACATCTCAACAAGCAATTTCTTCACTCTTTTGGCTTCCAGAGGAGTATATTTTTCCCCTCCAAGAAGCTTCTGCCACATAATTAAAGACCAGAAACTGGAGCATGAAATATGTGCTGCCGCTAAGGGATCTTTTATGCCTAACTCCGGATGCAATTTAAAATAACGCTGCCCTAATTCCATTGCTCTTAAAAGCACTGTGCGCAAATAAAGATCGGCAATTTCAGGAAATCTTTTTGACTCACCGATGACAACACTGATAAGGCGCAAATATTCGTCGTCCTGGAAAAGCCTTAACATTCTAGTTGCCAATCTGTCTAAAAATTCTTCTACATTAAGCAACGGTAGCTTTTCTTCAAGCATAGCCAGTTCCGGACCAGCTTTTTTTACAACCACTTCTTCAATTACAGCTTTAAACAACTGTTGTTTATCCGCAAAATGGCTATATATTGTGGCCTTGATTACTCCGGCTTCATCAGCTACTTGATTCATGCTTGTGGCTGCATAGCCGTTTTCAAGAAAAGTTTTTACTGCCGCTCTAACAATTTCTTCTCTTTTGCTTTGTGGTCTGCCGCCATTTTTCGGAAGCAGGACAGTTTTTCTGCTCTCTTGAGCACGGCTGTGTGGTCCTTTGGCAACTGTTTTTAATTTGCTTGGCATCAAGTGTTCGACCTGCAAAATTCCAAATTAGCTATTGATAATAATCCATACCGGTCGGTATTGTATCATAAATAAATTGGGGGCAGAATTATGGCAGTTTCATCAGCGCCTGCATCCGAATCAGCAGCGCTAAAAGATAAGGTCAAAAAATTTCCAATTAAAATTATTGTGCCTGTACTAGTAGTATTGGCAATAATAACTTACTGGTATTTCAGTCAACCACATGGAAAACCAAAAACAATTTATGTGAGCGGGCGCATTGAAGGTTATGAAACCAATGTGGGCGCTAAGATTGGCGGGCGAGTTGACTATATCGCTGTGCGCGAAGGTGATTATGTAACTAAAGGCCAATTAATTGTCAAAATTTCAGACGATGATATACAAGCCCAATTACGCGGTGCGCAGGCCCGTTTACTAAAATCCGGCGAACAAGAAGAAACAAGCCGTTATCAAATTGAGGTAATTAAAAGTCAAATCGATGAAGCCAAATTAAAACTTCCCCAAAGCAAACAAGATTCAAGCTCGCAGGTACACCAGGCAGAATCAAAAGTACCGGAAGCAAGAGCCAAATTGAGTCAGGCTGAGGCAGAACTGGTTCAAGCTCGATCTGATTTAAATCTGGCTGAAATACGCAAAAAGCGTTATCAAATGTTATTGGATCGAGGAGCAGTAACTACCGACGAGAATGACCAGGCCCGCACCACCTGCGATACTGATACGGCTAACGTGATAGCGAAGGAGCAGGCTGTTGAGGCTGCCCGTAAGGACCTTACCACATCTCTGGCAGCTCTCGATCAAGCCCGCGCCACTCTTTTCAATCCGGGCATCCAACAAGCGCAATTAGTGTCTTTGCAGAAACAACTAATTCAAGCTCAATATCAATTAAAAAGTGCACAGCAGGATATTGCCAACGCTAAGGCAGACGAAGACCAAATAAAAGCTAATATTGCCTATCTAACAATTTTGAGCCCCATTAATGCTATTTGCACGGCTCGCACAGTTGAACCTGGTGCAGTAGTCACTCCAGGACAGACAGTCCTTTCAATTATTGATTTAGACTATGTTTATTTAAGAGGCTATGTACCGGATGCTCAAATCGGTCGTGTGCGCATTGGTCAAAAAGCAAAAGTGATGCTGGATAGCTCAGTTAAGCACCCTCTTGAAGGCACTGTTATTCAAATTGATCCGGAAGCCTCATTCACACCAGAAAATATTTACTTCCGCGACGACAGGGTAAAACAAGTTTTTGGAATTAAAATTCTTATCCACCAACCGGAACGCTTTGCCAAACCGGGCATGCCGGCAGATGCAGAAATAGCCATCGACAGTCCTCGATAATTTGATCAATAATCATTATGGTCACTGCCACCGCTACAAATGAAAAATCCACGCCAACACCTGTGGTGAGCGCAAAATCGCTATCAAAAAAATATGGCAATTTTGAAGCCGTTAAATCTCTAAGCTTTGACATTTATCCAGGCGAAATTTTTGGTCTCATTGGTCCGGATGGTGCCGGCAAGACTACTACTTTCCATATTTTGGGCGGAGTACTGGAAAAAACAGCTGGTGCAGTTTTGGTGTTGAATAAAAATCCACGCGACGCTCGTCTGGAAACAGGTTATTTAACGCAAATATTTTCACTGTATTTAGACCTGAGTATTGATGAAAATATGCACTACATGGCCAGCTTGCGCGAGGTCCCGGAAGAAGATTTTCAACGTCGGCGTAAGCAATATTTAAAACAGATGGATCTTGATCGTTTTTCGGATAGATTAGCGGGGCAATTATCCGGTGGCATGAAGCAAAAATTGGCTCTGTGTTGCGCTTTAATTGCCAGACCAAAAATTTTATTTCTTGACGAACCAACCACCGGTGTAGACCCTGTTTCAAGACGGGAGTTTTGGGATGTACTGTCTACAGTGACACAAGAAGGCGTTACCGTAGTCGTAGCTACGCCTTATTTAGATGAAGCAGAAAGATGCACGCGCCTCATTCTTATGCATGAAGGTGAAATTCAAGACATGGGATCGCCGTCAGAATTAAAACAATCGCTGCATTTGCATCGCCTCGAAGTACGCGCCAATAAAATACAAGCTCTACAAAATGAATTGGAATGTCTCCTTCAAAAAGAACAAGCACCGGGGTCCGCACAGGACAGCAAACATCACGAAGCGTTTAAAGAGATCCAGCCCTATGGTGACAGAATCGACGTTTTAACTGCCGATGATGAGGACGCTCGCCAGGTTATTTTAGATTGCGCGCGCAAAACTAATACGGAAAACCTTACTATCGATCTAGAAGAGCCGACGCTAGAAAATGTTTTTGTCAGCAAATTAAGATCCAAGTCTAAAGCTGAACGCGGACTGCAATTCCCTTTCTTTAAACAACGGCAGCATTCTCAAAATGATACGGCCATTGAAGCTATAAAAATCAACAAAGTTTTTGGTCACTTTCAAGCCGTGCATGATGTCAGCCTAAATGTGCATTATGGAGAAATCTATGGCTTACTGGGAGCAAACGGTGCCGGTAAGACAACCACAATTAAAATGCTTTGCGGTTTGATCACTCCAACTTCCGGTCAGATGTCTTTGGCCGGGGAGTCCGGCAATCTGCGCAGTGAAGCTTTAAGGCGTGATCTTGGTTATATGAGTCAAAAGTTTACTTTATATGATGATTTAACACTTTTAGAAAATCTGCAATTTTATTGCGGAGTTTATTGCGTCCCTGAACATTTGCGCAAAGAACGCATAAACTGGGTGTTGCGCAACGCCGGTTTATTGGGGCAAGAAGATTTAATTACCGGCCGATTGCCTGGTGGTTGGAAGCAGCGTCTTGCCTTTGGTGCCGCAGTCATGCATGAACCGGACGTGCTTTTTCTTGATGAACCAACTTCGGGTGTTGACCCTTTAGCCAGACGGGAAATGTGGGGATTAATCCGGCAATTAGCAAAACACGGCACAGCTATTTTAGTTACCACTCACTTTCTTGAGGAAGCCGAATATTGCAATCAATTAGGCTTTATGGCATCAGGCGAGCTGGTTGCTGAGGGTTCACCAACTTCCATTAAAGCCGCTCAACCGGGGAAATTGTATGAATTACGTTTTGCCAATCCACAAAATGCCTACAATTTTCTCAAACAAAAAATGGAACCGTGGCGAGTATCAATATTTGCCGACGCCATACATGTCGTACTCGACAACCCTGAAAAAGATTGGCCCGAGCTGCAATCGGCGTGCAATCAAAACGGTTTTACCATCGTCCACTCAAGGCCAATACCTTACAGCTTAGAAGATGCTTTCATTTCTATCATTCAAAGAGCGGCGCAGAATAATCATGCCGCCGGGAGCAAAGCCGCATGAAAAGGATATGGGCCCAGGCGATGAAAGAAATTGCGCAATTCAGGAGGGACAGGCTCACCGTCGCTCTAGCTTATCTTCTACCGTTGATGGCTATTCTTCTTTATGGTTATGCTATCCGTTTGGAATCAAAAGATATAAAGGTCGCAGTGAAAAATTATGACAACAGTGAATTAAGCAGAGATTATATTGGCGACATTTTCGCTACCGATCAATTAGTGCCGGTTAAATGGCAAGGCAAAGACGCCTATGGCAATCTTGATCTCGGCACCGCAAAGGCTACTGTCACTATACCACCAGAATTTTCTCGCAAGATAAACGCTCGCTTGCCGGCACCCGTGGAAGTAGTTATAGATGGTACTGATATAAACAACGCGCGTGTCATTGAAAATGCTCTATTGGCTTTGAATAATTATTTTCTGCGCTCCAATGGTTTAACAAGAGAACATCCTGTAATTAGCGCCGATGTGCGTTTGTGGTTTAACCCCGGCCGCAAAGAAGAACTTTACATAGCACCTGGCGCTCTGGCTGTATTTATGTGGATATTTCCCTGCTTATTATCTACGTTGGCAATGTCACGTGAGCGAGAGCAAGGCACAATTTTGCAATTATATGCTAGTAGTCTAACCTCCTTCGAGCTCGTAGCCGGCAAAACATTGGCATATCTGCTCATCGCTATTACTCAGGCGGTTTTGCTGATCACGACGGCGGTTGTGCTCTTTGGCTTGCGCTTTGTCGGCAACCTACCTGCCTTTATATTGGCGGTGCTTATTTATCTTATAGCCGCTATTTGTTTCGGCATAACCGCCGGAGTAAGGGCCAGTACTCAGAGCGCTGCTGTGCAAATAGTGTCTACTTTTGGCTTTTCAGCCACTATATTGTTATCCGGATTTTTGTACCCATTGAACAATGTCGAATATCCTTTAAATATAATTTCCAATATTCTGCCGCCTCGCTACGCCATCCCGGCTTTCCGAAATTTCTTCGTTCGGGGCAGTGATTTTTTCTCTCAGATTTATCTTCTCACCGGACTTACACTTTGTGCCATCGTACTTTTCTTAATCCCGGTAAGGGCCATGAAACGCATGCAATTAAAGGGTTAGCAATGAGTAAAGTATTAACAGATGGAAGTTTCACATACAAGGATTTTATCGGGCAAATTATTGCCCTTGCGCGCAAAGAATTGCGCCAAATTTTACGGGATAAACAGCTGCTTTTTCTTCTTGTCGGTTTTCCTATTATGCAAATAACCCTTTATAGCCTGGCGCTGGATCCGCAAGTTAGACATTTACGCCTGGGTGCGGTCGATTTTGCTAATACGTCCACCAGCAGAGAATTTATTGCTTCATTGTTCCAAACACAAGTATTTGATTTTCGGCCGGTCGAACACAAAAAGAATTGGCCCCTCAAAGTACGCGACGGCAAGTTGGATGCAGGTGTGATCATTTTGCCTGACTTTGATCGCCGAATAAAATCAGGACGAGTTGCTTCTGTTCAGGTACTTCTAGATGGTGTGGACGCCAATAGTGCCAATATCGCCTCTGGTTATATTAGCCGTACCGTCAGTGCTTTTAATTTGCAATACACGACAGGCAAGCAAAATCCCCCACAATTAGTAGAGCCCCAAATTAGTTTTGCTTATAATCCAGGACTCGAGGCGAAGTGGTTTTTTGTTCCCGGGGTGATTGCGTTAGTTTTGACCTTGGCCAGCACTATGGTATCGAGTGCCGCTCTGGTGCGAGAAAAAGATCTCGGCACTCTAGAACAATTGCTCATGACCCCAGTCAATTCAGCCCAAATTTTAATAGCAAAGTTTGTTCCCCTATCTATGGTACTCATGATTAACGTTTTGGTAAGCTTGTTTATTTCTATATTTGTTTTCCAAATTCCTTTTCGCGGCAACATTCTCCTTTTTCTTTTCGTTTCTTTCTTGTCTGTTTTACTGGGCATATCTACGGGCGCTGTTTTGGCTGCTTTCTCGGCTAATCAACGGCAATCATTGCTCACTTCTTTCTTTGTTAACTTACCAGTTATTCAATTATCTGGAGCTATTGCACCACTAGAAGGCATGCCGCCTTTCTGGAGAAATTTATCTGCTCTGGATCCGCTTCGCTATTATATAACTTGCGTGCGCGCAATAATGCTCAAAGGCAGTGGTTTAGCTGAAATTTGGCCTGATGTTTTAGCGCTTACATTTTTTGCAATTGTTTTGCTGTCTATAGGCGCCTCGCGTTTCCGTAAACAGTTAGCTTAACTGGGGAATCACATGAAGGATAGGGACACACATAAAATATCAAGAACACGGAGTCCGGGCTCTGTGAACCTCGCCCCTACACAATTTGCACTCATGCTATTGCTCATTTTACATTCATCAACTGCTGCCCTTGCTCAGGTTTCTCTTAAAGGACCTATGCAAAAGTCGGTTCCAGCTGCTGATACACTTACCGAACCTACAATTAACGATCCGTTTCCTCAATCATCTTCAACTGATTCAATTACTGTCGGCAAACCGGCGCTTTCTGCGTTGATATCAATCACCCGCACTACAGATCCCTTTGGTTTAGATTCGCAAGGCGCGCGCACAATCTCATTGCCTGAAGCAGCACAGCTAACCATCGATAACAATCTCGATATAGGCATAAGCAGATTAGACGAGCAATCACGAAAGTTACTTTATTGGGCATCTTTAGGTAAATTTTTGCCGGACATCAATCTTATGTACAATTACAATTATGTAAAAGGGCAAGCTAATCTGCCCTTCATTGGCTTGAGTCCAACCGGCCTGCACCTTAATAATCCGATTATCGTTGCCGGCGCTGGTTTTACATATCATGCTTTTCGCGGCGGCAGTATTCTTTTTGGCGCCATGCAAAGTAAAAGTAATTATCGCGCTGCCCAAAATTACAGACAGGCCACCGTTAATGACGCTCTGTTGCAATCAGCCAAATATTATTATGATTTGCTGTTGCAGCAGGCCATTTTAGCTGTGCGCATTTCGGCTGTGCGTACATCGGAAGAACAATTAAAATTGAATAACGATCTGCACGACGGTGGAAAGGCGACAATGCTAGAGGTCTATCAAGCAGAAACACAATTATCTCAAGACAGACAAAATCTAATCGACCAACAAATCGCTCGCCGGGACGCGGCCAATAAAATTAGCTCAATATTTGAATATTGAACAAGGTGAAGACCTTGCCCCGGCTAATCCACAATTATTGAAAACAAGATTAGTAGCCGAGCAAATGGGCCCAGCGCAATTATTGCGCGTCGCCATAGACAATAGACCGGAATTAAAAAGATACGAAGCTCTGCGCCTGGCAGCTAAAAGACAAATAACAATTGCTCTCTCTAAACTAATGCCTACTTTTGATTTCAACGGCAATGTTTATGGAATTGGTGAAACACTCGGTCACTCGACTGAGACTCGTAATTTCGATGCATTGGTTCCTTCGCCGACTTCGCCAGGTGGTTTTGCTATATTTCCTGCCACCGCTAATGTAAGTCGGCAAATTGGTGCTGTCTGGCAAATTGGCTACAGCATAAGATACCATTTTCAAGGTATGGGCACTGTTGATGCCGCCAACACCTACAGCGCTAAATTATTGGCTCGCCAGGCGCAATTGCAACAACAAAAAGAGCTCAATCAAGTTATTTCTGATGTGCGCCAATCTTATTTAAATACACTCAGTGCTGAGAATAAAATTGGCGAAACTACTTCACAAGTGCGTTCGGCTACTGAAGAATTGAGACTAGCTCAATTGCGTTTACAGCATGGATTGGGAAAAAATATTGATGTTCTGCGAGCACAACAGGATTATATTTCCGCTCTGATTAACAAAGCACAAGCATTAACCGATTTCAATATTGCCCAGGCACAATTGCTGCGCGATATGGGTGTTCTTTCAACAGAAACTCTCACCGCCCGCGTGCCTTATAAAGGATAGAATTTAGGTGCATTCAGAAAAGGATCTCAGGTTTTATGTAGGGGCGGGCGTAAGTCCGCCCGCAAGCGCGGAGAACACGGGCTCAGTGAACCTCGCCCCTACGCAGAAAACGATCACGGTAAAATGGGTAGACTCTGCCAACGACATATCAGACGATCTCTGGCAGCAATGTTTCCCGCCGCCGCTGGAAGGACAGTGGTGGTATCGCACCCTGGAGAACAGCGAATTAAGTGATCAATTCACTTTTTTTTACGGGCTGCTGCTTAACAACAATCAACCAATCGGCATTGTACCTACATTTTTAATGGATGTGCCCATGGAAATTATGGCGCCGGATTTTGTAATACCTTTAATGCCCGCGCTGAAAAAGATCGCTCCTGCCATCTGCTATCAGCACATTCTTTTTGTCGGCTCGCCCTGCACAGATGAAGGTAGTGTCGGTTTGATGCCCGGTACTGATTTACAAACAATCATCCAGCCACTGCACACAAAGTTAATAGAGCAAACAGAAAAGCTAAGGGCTTCCATGCTTATCTGGAAAGATTTTCCTCAATCATCCCAACCAGCTCTGGATCTACTTTCTAAAACAAATAGAGTTTGCAAAGGTTTAGCTTATCCGGGAACAATAGTGCAAATTCCGCAAGCAAACATGGAATCATATTATGCTTCTTTAAAAGGATCGCGCCGGCATAATTTACTCAAAAAACTAAAACGCAGCCAGAAAAGCTTGCCGCTGGAGAAAATTGCTATGCAAAATCCGGATAAGCAAACACTTGATGAAATATTTGCTCTTTTTTGGCAAACTTATGAACACGGTAAAACTAAATTTGAGCGTTTGAATCAACAGTTTTTTTCGCTCATCGCTCAGGAAAAAGTTTCCTGGTGGATATTATTGCGCGATCCTGCTAATAATAAACTCGTTGCTTTTATGCTGTGCTTTTTAATTGGCGATAAAGTAATCAATAAATTTATTGGTCTTGATTATGCAATAGCTAAAGACCATTTTCTTTATTTTCGTCTCTGGAATGCTTGTGTAGAATGGGCAACCAGCCTGGGTATCACAGAAATACAAAGCGGGCAGACCGGCTATCGCTTTAAGCTGGATGTCGGCAATAAGTTGGTGCCGCTCTTTAATTATTTCTGGCACAGTAATATATTAATACATTGGATATATGCTCAGTTTACTAAACATACGACTTGGTCTGCGCTTGACGATGATCTGCGCCTGTATTTAAAAGCACATCCAGATCTGGATTTTTCACCGTAGATATCAAGCTGCGCTAGGTTGCGCTAGCTATGATCTGCATTTAATTTGGGAAAATTGCATAAAAATTGCGTAATTGATTTCAACATCGCTGGCTAGTTAAGCCTTGGCGCCCGAATCGTTACATCGCAAGGCTTGAATTGCCTCACTCAAAAATGAAAGAGTACAAACAGTAATAGGTTTGTTCGTTTTGTCCTGAGGTTCTCTCACCCGCTGTTTTTCGTTGTTTTGTCGCGCATCTTCGTACCCTCTGTGCGGGACGGAAATGTGTTGTTTGCTACAAGCGGGAAATACGAACAGTTCTTATGTACGTCAACGAACGGTCTTTATGCACGCCTCGGCATACAGGACTGATTTCACAACACACGAGGTGGAGGGTTACGCAGATGGCCAGACGAAGTGCTTTGCCATTAGCTGAGCGACTGGGTCATGGTATGCCCCAACTCAAGCTCAGTTATTACGAAACCGCGCCGGGTGAGTTTGGCATGAGTCCGGACAAAGCCGGATGTCCGGAGGGCGACTGTGGTTTTTGCTACAACCGGTTCCGGCTGAGCTGGAACAATCTCAAAGTGCTCTTCGATATCACCGCCGATGTGAGCTCGGTTGCGATCAATCCGTATAGTCATCGCACCGAGGCGCACCGAAAGCGCGTTGAGAGTATCAAGTACAGTCTCCTCACGAACGACTTCGGTTGCGCGCAATTGCGCGGCGACGCGTGTTCAGCTTCCAGCGTGCTCGGACTCAGTTGTCTGGAACAGGGGTCTGAGTTTTGTCGGGTTTTCGCCGTGAGTTCACGCGCAATTTCTGCCTGGAAACCCAAAAAGCGGCGAGAGATACTGAAACGGATTTTCGAGTTCCCGAATACCCGACTGTTACTGGGTGCACCGGGCAATCGTCGCATGGAAGCCATCCAGCCAGAAGATCATGTCGAAACAGCCGAGATCGTTCACGATCTGGGCTTTATCGGCAGGCTTCTCGTGACGTGTCACCCGTTGGTCGTTGGTGAGTCCGACTGGTCTCACTTGCCGCGCCTACGAAAACTCGGACTGACAGAGTACTCAGTCCGTGGGTTTTGGTACGAACCCTGGATGGACGAGGAGAATCCTGGCGTGGACTTTAGCGCTTACCACGGTCAGCCGACTGGATATTTAATTCCTCCCACATTTGACGTCGACCAGCGCCTGGCAGACGTCGGTATGGTGAATATTTCCGTCGGCGACTGGTTGACCAAGACAGCTCGCCCGCTACCGCGCAAGGGGAACCTGGATGAGTCTGAACAGCGGGAACTCATCACCGAACTGTTCGAACACTCCCAGATCCTTGGCTTTGAGGAATATAAGGGTGAATACTTCGACCGGGTTCTTGCTCGGCGCATGCTCGAATACGTTCCTGAGGCGGCGGCCTAACCAACTTGACGATCCATTATTAGAGACGCCTAGGTTCGTCGGGTTCCGTCCCGGCTCCGAACGTCCATCACTCCCGCGTTATCGAAGTACACGATGCGGCATCAAAGCACAATGCCGATATCGTTCAGTTTAGAGTGCTACCGCAAAAACTTTACGAGACGCAAACAGCTGTCCGGGCTCCGTCCCGAACACTTGGCGTCTCGTCTTTTTTGCTTTTTAAGCACCATATGCGGTGCCTTTATTTTTCCCATAAGCAAGAACAAGGATGCCGGCAATTATGAGCAAGCCGCCGACAATTTGCATCAATGAAAATTTTTCGCCAAAGAAAAGAAACGATATCACTGCAGTCGTTACCACATATAAATGAGTGGCAGCAAATGCCGGGCCAATCGGTGCATGCTTTAAAAGCGTCATCCAGGCAGCAAATGCGCCCAGATAACCAATAATGGCACCATAAGTCCAAACACTGCCAGCAACACGGCCAATCCAGGTTAGATCAAAGGCAGGATGCGTATCCAGTCCTGCTAGCTTAAAAGACACTTGTGCCAGTGTATCAAAAACAAGGACAATTAAAAAACCAATGATAAAAAATTTTTTCATGCTAGCACCACCCTACCAGGGCAACACCAACAGCAATCAGTAAAGATGCTAGAACACGCTTGCTAGATAATTTCTCACCAAAAAATATTCTGCCGCCAATCATTATGGTCATAATGCTAAGACTGCAAATAAGCACGCCCTGTGCCAATGGCACCAGAGATAAAAATGCCATGTATAAAAGGAATTCAATCACATAGCAGCCAATGCCTATCCAGATCCAAACATTGCTAAGCATCGCTTTCCAATGCGCTATACCGCTGGTGCTAACGCCGGCAGTTTGCAATGCAGTTGCCTTAAATGACAGCTGTCCTATCGTTTCTATGCAAAGACATAATACCCAGAGCGTGGTTGCGGCGGTGTTCATTTTTTATCAAGGAAGCAGCTGACTGTGCCCATAGCCTTCGCTCATATTTGTGTCTCGCAATTTGCTTGTCGGCACATCTTTACTCATTTTCAAATCAGGCATCGGCACCGGCGTAGTTGGTGTAGATTCAGCCTGCTCAATATTTTCTTTATGCTCTACGGCTTTTTCAGTTGTTTGCACATCTTTGCTGTTATTTAGCAATTCATGAATGCGATTGTCAATTTGCTGAGCAAATTTAACGGGAATGGTGCCCTTCACATATTGTAAATCGACCAATACGCGGGCAGCTTGATAGTAATCTCCCTTATCTTCGTAAAGTTCAGAAAGGGTCATTCTGATTGGCAATTGTTTAGCTTGAAGCTGATCATATTTAGTCAGCCGCGCCAGACATTCATCTATCTGCTCAATCGTGGCTTTGCTTTGCAGCATTTCATGATAAGCAATACAACAAGAAGGATCGACAGCTGTAGTATTTAAATACTCAATTGCTGCTTGCCGGATTTCGCCATTGTGCCTTAACAGACGGGCCAAGCTGCAAATGTTTGTTCACATCAAGCGGGCATATTTCAATTGCTTCTTTGACTGATTTTATTTGTTGAGCTGCATTGGCTTTATTGGTTTGAGACCATACAGGATGATACAAACCGAATTGCCAGAACAAGAGTCCGGAGAATACAGCTAGCATCATCCTGCTTATATATTGAAAAGTCTTCAAGCACCATTTACCTTTTGAATTGAAAGAGTATAACCGCTATCTTCTCTTTTTACCGGCGCTTCCACTTTATGCCCTTCCGCCAGAACACTGGAGTATACACTTTCAATTGGTTCACCCGTATCCAAAATAACCAGCAATGTTTCACCATCGCTTAAATTATCAAGACATAGTTTTGTCTTCACAAAATTGAGCGGGCAAGGAATACCACGTAAGTCTAGATTATGAACCATGATTATGCGGCAGGCAATTTACAGGATCCGGACAGGAGGAAATATCTTTATACTTAACCCATTCTTTTTGGAAACACTGGCGGGAAAGAATATAGTTTTTTATTTTAGCTAATAAATGCTCAGCACGCACATTTTCTCTCTTGCCAAGGCAAGGCAGACAATACATTGCGCCAGTATGACCGATAGCCAGATTGATCAGTTGCTGCCTCATGCATATTTCGGCAGCACAGACGCTGCAATGACTATCTGCCTGTAAAGACAAATCCATGCTTGCGTCAGAATTGATACTATGCATAAGATTTTAATTAAAAGCCAAAACAGCGGTGAAGTCAAGAGACCATACGAGAGATTAAGGTACAGATAACAATTCCGCGAAAAGCATTTGCTGGTTTCTGCAGGTTTTACATGTTTGTGATGTAATTAATGAGCCTGAATAGAATCGTCGAGATGTAATTACTACTATGTACGATATCCACCTTGTGCATGCTTATTTGCAAATAAAAAAAGCCTATGCGCTTGCCAACCGCAGTCAGGGGAAGATTGAAGCGCCGGTTTGCCGCGCCATTATGCAGGCAAGCGACGAAATATTATCACAAAAGTATGAGATAAAATTTGCGCCTGAACCTTTGCCTTCGGTATCTGGTATCACCCTTAATACCAGTATTAATGAGGCTATCGCCACCCGCGCCGAAGAAATTCTAGGCGGCAAACCTGGGCAATATCAACTCGTTAATCCTGATGATCATGTCAATCTAAGTCAGGAAATTACCCCTCTTTTTGGTCTATCGGCCAGACTGGCAATATTGCTGGCAGTAGTGGAGCTTGAAACTCATTTATTGAAGCTGGAAAGATTGCTTCTGCGCGAATCTCTGACATTAGCTAGAGTTTTGAAATTCAATTTTACAACGGCTGATCAGAACACTACCGCAGAATGGGGCAAGAGATTAAATGTTTTTGCAACAGCAACAGAAACTGTTGTAAAACGCCTGAAAGAATCAGCAAATGAGCTTACCGATCAGGAGCACGATACATTCAAAGGCGCGTCCGCCAATATCGACCAGTTAGTTCTGGGGCATCTTGCCGAGATAACTGGCTTCAGACTGAAAGAACCGGATCATGTTTGGCAGAATACATTTATAATCTCTGATTTATCGCTTATTGCCTCAGCATTAAAAGATTTGGCCTTAATATTAAGTAAACTTGCTTCCGTAGCCAAAATGGTTAATTCTGTTACTTTAAATGACATTGCTGACGCCAGCAAAATGAAAAATGCGGCCGATTTACTGGCAGACAGCATAAAGATGACCGCCTGCCAGGCAATCAGTCAGAATTTAAGTTTCACTTTTCTTGCTCAAAACGAACAACTGGAGGGACATTTGCTCATGCCCCTGTTGAGCGAAAACTTATTGGGCACCATTCACATCTTACAAACGGCTATTTTCACTTTTACAGAAAAGGGCTTTTATCTGCAGGGTAATGCTTGGGAAGTTTATTATCGTGGTATGCGATTGTTAGTGATAAGATGAAAGTATGCTCTGATTACTAAGAGGTTCAAATGTTACGTTTAGTAATTTATGTTTCAACTGCATTTCTGCTTTTGCCATTGCTGGCACCCCTGTCTATTGCAGCCCATAATCATCCTGCCCGTAATAACAAGCGCTTATTTCTCGTGCCGCCGCCGCCGCCATATGTTCCTTCTCTTTTACTTACTAATCGCTATTATGGGCATTCGGCATACGGCAACGGCACCACTCCAAGACTGTTTAAACCAAACAAATATTTGACTTACTGTTTTTAATCAATTACGCGACATCGGTTCAGCGGACGCACTTAAGCGCGCTCCTACGAGCTGCACCTAGCCAACGTCGCCCATACCAAATCTCGCTCATACAATGCTATTATTGGGCTGTAGAACTTGGCAGTGCCAGGAGGCGCAACGGTGTCAAAAGTTGGTGTACCCAAAGAAATTCTTGATAATGAATACAGAGTAGCTCTTACCCAGGGTGGTGTAAAAACACTCGTAGGGCAAGGGCACACTGTTTATGTGGAAAAAAATGCCGGCGTCGGTAGTGGTATTGATGACAAAGAATTTAGCCAGGCAGGGGCAAAAATTGTTCCTGATGCCGCCAGTCTCTTTGAAAGCGCAAATTTAATTTTAAAAGTCAAAGAACCTCAAGATAGCGAAATTCAGTTTTTCAACAAAAAGCATTTACTTTTCACATATCTTCATCTGGCTGCTAAGCCAAAACTGGCTACCGCTCTAGCAAAAACAGGAGCTACTTTCATTGGTTATGAAACAGTACAAACTGAAACCGGCAATTTACCATTATTAATTCCCATGAGTGAAATTGCCGGGCGCATGGCACCGCAAATTGGCGCTCATTATCTTGAAAAACCTCAGGGCGGTAGAGGTGTGCTCTTAGGGGGTGTGCCCGGAGTTGAACCTGGTGAAGTGATTATTATTGGTGGTGGGGCTGTAGGCTTAAACGCCGCTAAAATCGCTCTGGGTATGGAGGCGCGAGTAACTATATTCGATCGCTCACTTGAACGTTTACGCTATCTGGATGATGTTTTTAATGGGCGGGTCAGAACAATGTACTCCACAGATCATGACGTGGAAGCAATGATCCCACAAGCGGATCTGGTTATCGGTGCAGTCCTTTTGCCCGGAAAGCAAGCACCACATATAGTGACTGCAGCAACAGTTAAAAAAATGAGGCCAGGTTCGGTAGTTATTGATGTTAGCGTTGATCAAGGTGGTTGTATTGAGACCGTGCATAAAACCACACATTCCAACCCCACTTATCTTTATGAAGGCGTTATACATTATGGTGTGGCTAATATGCCCGGTGCCGTTCCCTGGACTTCTACTCATGCTTTAACCAATGCTACTTTACCTTATATTCTAAAACTAGCCGAATCCGGCTACGACGCGGTCTTGGAAGACCCATCCCTTGAAAAAGGCGTCAATATTCATGACGGCAAAGTCATTTGTCCAGGAGTAATAGAAGTGGTACGGCATTCTTCTAAAGCTGAATTAATTGCGCAAATAAAAAAGGGGTAGTGCGGGCGCTTGCGCCGTAATTTTTAACATGGCGAAAATCAAGCTCATCTCCTGGAACGTCAATGGTTTACGGGCAATAGCCAAAAAAGGCTTTGCGGAGTGGCTCGAGCAAGCCAGTCCCGATATAGTAGCTTTGCAAGAAACAAAAATTGATGCTGCCCAATTGACGCCTCAATTGCGCGAGCAAAAAAACTACAAAAGCTATTTCTCTCATGCAACCCGAAAAGGCTATAGCGGCGTAGCCATATACAGCCGCATTGAGCCCAAAGAAGTGACAGAAGGAATGGGTATTGAACACTTTGATCAAGAAGGACGGATACTAAAAGCTGATTACGGCGATTTTTTACTCTTCAATATTTATTTTCCTAATGGCAAAGCAAACGAAATCAGGCTTCAGTATAAACTCGACTTCTACGCGGCCTTTCATGACAAAGCAAAAGCATTAATGGCACAAGGCAAAAAAGTAATCGTTTGTGGTGATTTTAATACAGCCCATCAGGCTATTGATCTGGCTCGCCCTAAAGAAAACGAAGAGATTTCCGGTTTTTTGCCCATCGAGCGCCAATGGTTGGACAAATATATTGATGCTGGTTTTTTAGATACATTTCGCCTCTTTAACTCCGAACCACATCACTATACCTGGTGGCATCAAGTCACTAATGCCCGCGCTCGCAATGTCGGTTGGCGCATAGATTATTTTTATGCTTCGACCACGCTCAAAAAATATTTGCATAACGCCACAATCGAACCGCAAGTGCTGGGCTCTGATCATTGCCCGGTAACATTGTCGTTATCGTTGTAATACATGTTTTAACGAAGATTCAATATCAGGATAACGGAATTGATAGCCTGATGATTGCAATTGTACAGGCATAACCTTTTGTCCGGACAAAAGCACTTCGTCAGCCATTTGCCCAAATAACAGCCTCAACGCAAAAGCAGGCACAGGAATGACAGCCGGGCGATGCAGAACCTTTCCCAGGGTCGCAGTAAATTCACGGTTAGTCACCGGGTATGGTGCCACAGCATTCACTGGTCCTTGCAATGACTCATTTGTAATAGTGTAATCAATTGCCGCCACCAGATCATCAATGTCAATCCAGCTCATATATTGCCTGCCGTCGCCAATTTCGCCTCCAGCGCCCAATTGAAAAGGCAAAAGCATTTTAGACAGAGCACCGCCCTTGTTGCTCAAAACCATGCCAATGCGCAGATTTACCACTCTGATACCGGCTTCTCTAGCTGGGGCTGTGGCCGCTTCCCATTGCTGGCATAAATCAGCCAGAAATCCAGATCCCTTGCTGCTTCTCTCGTCAAGCATTTCGTTGCCACGATTACCGTAATAACCCACAGCTGATGCGCAAACAAGCACTTTAGGACGGCGAGCCAGCTTAGCCAAAGCTTGACTGAGAAGTTTTGTGCCAATAACTCTACTTTCTCTTATGCGCAACATTTTGTCGGCTGTCCAGCGGTCGGCAATATTTTCACCAGCCAGGTGCACTACCGCACCGCCTTCTACGTTTTCTTGTTCAGCATGGGCAATAATTTTATTAATATCCTCTGAATTCATACGCCACTTCCAGGCTGTTACAGTATGCCCCTGCCCGCGTAAAAAGGTCATTAACTGCGAGCCAATCAGCCCACTAGCACCGGTTATAGTTATCTTCATGAATACCCTATGATTTCTTTGCTATTCGAGTTCCGGACTCCTCGCCTCTACAACCCGCGGGTCGATGCAATCGACCCCTACTATCGCATATACTATTTTGGACTGGTTTAATATTTATTTGCAACATTTGCCTAACCGCTTAACTTGTTTTTAGATCTATAATCAAGTAGTAGGATTTTACAGCCCAGTGGGCATGTAGTTTTTGCAATCGAATGATTAGATTATCAACCAAATATGATACGTACCATGAAAAGCGATCTGGAAAAGACAATCACCGCTGGGATAGAAGCTTTACAAGCGGGAAAATTTAAAGAGGCACAAAGTATATTCCAGACAGCACTGAAAGAAGCAGAATCAGGTCAGGATAAATTGCTTATTGCTGCTTGCCTGGATCAACTCGGCGAGACATTTTTTCAGCAAGGTCAATACGAGCAGGCAGAGCCTTATTACCTTCAGTCTTATCAAATCAGGCGGCAGCTATTAACCCCCGGGCATGAAGATATTGTCGCCAGTTTAAATAATCTTTCCACTGTTTATTTTTTTCAAGGCAAATATAAATTAGCCGGTCCTTTGTGCGAGCAATTGATAGCTATCTATGAAACTGTGCTTGGCAAGGAACACCCGGAGGTGGCCACATGCATGATTAACATAGGACTTATTGCCATGGCAGAAGGAAGATTTGGTCAAGCTGAAAAGTATTACAGCAATGCACACGCTATCCGTGAGGCAGCATTTGGGCAACAACATGTGTTGGTAGGCAACAGTTTAAGTCATTTAGGCAGCGTTTACTTGGAACAAGAGTGCTTTGCCGCAGCCAGTGATACCTTGCGGAAAGCTCTGGCTATTTTGGAAAACAATCTCGGTGGCGACCACCCTGATTTAGAAAAAGTGCTTGGCAAATTGATTAAGTCCCTTGAGAGAGAAGGCAAGCACGCTGAAGCAGAGCAGCTTAGCCCGCGTTTAGCCAGTCTAAAAGAAATAAGCCTGGGACCAACACATCCGGATGTGATTGCCAGCCTGGAGAAAGTGGCAGCGCTGTATTTGCAACAAGGGAAATCAGAAGAAGCAGCTAGATTGTATCAACGCCTCCTGGCTATAAAGCGGCACAGTTACGACGATAGCCATCCGGAAGTAGCTCGTCAATTAACAAATCTAGCTCTGGTACAACAAGCTCAGAAGCTTCCTGCCCAGGCAGAACCTTTGCTTCTAAAAGCATTGCATATTTACGAACATAGCAGCCACCAGAATGCAAGCAATCGCGCCCCTGTTAATACACAATTTCTTACCGCTTTAAAAAATCTTGCTTCTTTTTATGATTCAAGCCAACGTTTTTCCAAATCAGAAAAAGAATGGCGCCGTCTCATTGAGCTGACTGAGGCACAATCAGATAAATACCCGGATATGCTCATGCATGCTTATGAACATCTGGCTGATTGTTTGATAGAACAAAATAAGAACGATGAAGCTCAATCAGCATTGCGCAAAGCTCTTCAGTTTTGGCACAGCAGCGTATTTCAAAACAGTATCAAATCCGGTGCCACAGTAGTTCAGCAAGCTATTCTTTTAACTAAACTGGCCAATCTATTAAAGCAAGCCGAACAATATATGGAAGCTGAATTACATTACCAGCAGGCACTTGATCAATTAATCAAAGCTCTTGGTTCTGATCATAAAGATCTGGCACCCACAATGGAAGGTTATGCTGATTTGCTTATTCGCACCTACCGTGAGGCTGAAGCTGAAAACATGCTAACTTGTGCTCGTAACATCACCGGTAAAAAGCAAAACGCTTGAATGTAATGAAAATAAACGAGCAACTAAATAAAGCCCAGGAATTTTTGACTTCTTCATTAATAGATGGCTGCTGTCCATATTCTTTTACTGCCGGACAAAATCCTTCTACGGAAGCCACTGCCTGGACGGTAATGGCTCTCATTGAGAGCCATCCTCATTTATGCGAGAAAGCAATTGCATTTTTGCTCAGCAGTCAAAACGATGATGGCGGATGGTCAACCGGCCCGGGACTGGGGGAATCAGACTGGACATCCGCACTGGCCACACTGGCTTTGCGGCTGAGCAAATATTATCAACCGGAATTGCTTGCCAGTAAACCATTCGACAAGGCTATCAAAAATGCTCTTCATTACTTAATAGTTTCAAGAACTGATTTCATGTTTCCCATACTGAGGCTTTTGCTTGTGCTTGGCGCGAAAGGAAAGTCAGGCATAATTTTCGGCAAAGGCTGGCCCTGGACTAAAACCAGTTACAGCTGGGTTGAGCCAACCAGCTATTCCTTAATGGCTCTTAAATTACCCGGGGCAATTGACGATCAGCTGACAAAGCTGGCTGTTTTTCATGCCAACAAATTCTTGCTTGACCGTGCCTGTAAAGGGGGCGGCTGGAATCATGGCGCCTTTTACTGCCTAGGAGAATACTGCCCTGCCTACACACTTACTTCTGCTGAGGCTTTGCTGGCTCTTATTGACATACCGGACAATGAACAAGTAAAAGCCGGCTTGCATTATCTAAACAACCTTAAACACAAAATTCTTTCACCATGGTCATTGTCCTGGAATGTTTTAGCCCTTGACGCCTATGGTTATGATTGTGGTCACGTTCTCAATTTACTCTTAAGCATGCAAAACCAGAATGGCAGTTTTGGTTCTAATTATATGGTCACCGCCCTTTCTATTTTGGCACTCAATACTGTCAACGGTAGCAACCCTTTTAAAGTCAATCGGGGGTAATGGAAATTCAATGAAACGCCGCTCTTTTATTCAAGCTTCGCTAGCCTCATTGACTATGGCCAGCTGTGCAACACCACCACCGGTAATAGATAAATTACCCAAGCCGACGAAGAAACAAAAATCGGCCCGCCGGCCAGCGCCTTCTATCGTCGGCATTTTGCAAGCAAGATCTTATAGTGATGATCTTTTTGCAATCATGAAAAAAATTCTGCCTCAATTGAAAATTGACGATATGAAGGGCAAAACTGTAGTGCTAAAACCAAATCTCGTCGAATGCCCGCCAGGAAAACCAGCCACCACCAACCCTGCCATTTTAAAGGCTGTCATCCAATTAGTTGATTATCTAGGAGCTAAAAAAATTATCGTCGCCGAAGGACCAGGCCACATGCGCGACACTGAATATATATTAAAAGCCACAGGCATTTGGCAAGTCTGCACAGAAATGGCTGTTCCTTTCGTTGATCTAAATCTTGATGATTTAGTCAAAGTGCCGCTGTCTGACAGTTTCTGCGGTCTGGATCATTTTTATTTGCCAAAGACAATTATCAACGCCGATGTTATTGTTAATTTGCCAAAAATGAAAACTCATCATTGGGTTGGTATAACCGGATCGCTAAAAAATATGTTTGGCATTGTGCCTGGTCGAAAATATGGTTATCCTAAAAACCTTTTGCATATACATGGCATTCCCCAATGCATTATTGATTTAAATCGCCTGGTTAAAACCAGCCTCTCTGTAGTCGACGCCATTGTAGCCATGGAAGGAGATGGCCCAATAAACGGCACTGCTCGGCATATGGGCTTAATTATAATGGGCAGTGACCCGGCTGCAGTAGATGCTACCTGCGCCAGAATTATGGGTTATGCTGTCGATGAGCTGGACTACATCAATATTGCCGGAGAGGTAATCGGTAATGTTAATGCAGATGAAATCCAAATCGTTGGCTGCCCAATCAAAGATGTTGCAGTCGATTTTGATCGTCCCATCACTTATTTACGCGATAAAAAACTGGCTGAAAAATTATTACGCGATCGCGCCCAATTTGTTGCCGGCTAATAGAAGTAGATATAGGAACTTGCTATGTACGATTTTTTGCTAATCTTAATCGCAGCCATACTGGGACTGCTAGCTCATTTGTCCAGAAATAGACATTGGCTCATCTGGGTTTTAAAGGCTGTAATTTTTATGACCGGATTACTCGAATTCGTCTGGTTAACCATTTTATCGCTGGGTAAATATGCGGATACTCCTTTTAACTCTCATCAAATTGCAATTTTAATGATTTTATTTTCTGCTACTTGGCTTCTTTTGTTTATGCCGGTCAGGCAGCTGGCATCCTGGTTGTTTACCGGTTTGGATTTGATTATTACCGGACAAATATTGGTACCTGTAATTAGAAAGAAGGTGAAAGCAGCTGAGTATTTTTTGCGCAAAAAAGTTTTTGTGCCCAGTTCTTTCCCGCATTTAATGGCTTTATTCATATATATCACTGCTATTGCTTACCTGTTGATCAGCATTGATAATTCGATGGCTTGCGGAGGATTGTGCAAAGCATTGCCAATACCGCCTCTGCTTGGACAATTTTTGTCTCTTAATGGCATCGGCTTAATTTTGCTCTCCTTTTTTGGTGTCGGACTATATGTCTCCCGCTCCGGCAAAGAAGCTTTGAGCCGGCTGGCATTGTTCAAGCTCGGCAAAGTACAAATGGGCATTGCTGTTATTCTGGTCTTTGCCAGCTTTATTTGTGATTTTTTGTGGGCAATTTATACACATCATCCCATAGGTCAGGATCTGGCAACCGAGCTGTCTGGTTATAACCCTAATAGCTTTACCATAGCCGGAAGCTTTATACCATCAGTAATTGCCACTCTGGCAATCACACTTTGTGCAGCTATTAGCGAAGAGATATTAATTCGAGGCGCTCTACAACCGGTTTTTGGCATTGTACCCTCGGCTTTATTTCACGGTGCGATGCACGGTCAATTTTCCCATACACCGGCCCTTATGGTGAAAGTGGCTCTCTGGTCAACATTCATGGGACTGGTTAAGCGTTATACAAATACAAGCACAGCCATAGTTGCTCACGCCGGCTTTAATATAATTACCATTCTTCTCTTTGCATTAAATCCATAAGGCTGCCAGTCCTTACAATCCTGTGCTGCTGCCTATTTAGCTATCTTTTTTTCAACTAACCGGAGTCGCTTATCTAAATCTTCAATAGAACTATGTTTGCCGGAAGTTTCAGTTTTTAATCTCTCAATAACCCACATTCTGGCAAGAACACCCGCACCTGTCCTTCTATCATCTGCAGTATGAAGTAGCAGTTCCATCATTTCCGGATCAAGACGAAACTGAATTTTGCCGGATATGACTACTTCTTTGTGCGCGTTTGCCCGTGTTTTGTCTATACGCGCTTGTAGTTCCGGGGATCTTTTTTTGTTTCTTTTCTTCAATGTGTTCATGATTTAATCTTTAATGCAAATTCTCTTCGGTTCAGTTTTGTAGCATCCATAGCGTGAAAGACATGTTCTTTATCGTGCGGTAAGTACTCGATTCCAATTTCTAAAAGGCGAAGATTAAATGTAAACCCAATCCACATAACTCTATCATTACCCTTAAAGCTTGGTTCTATATCGACGGTTATTGTTAAAGGCGACCTAAGAACTTCCTTAATTTCATCAATAGACACCTTATGTCTTCGTAGGCTTTCTTCATTATAACAACAAATCATTGCCTGTATTCCAGTGTACTCCACTGGAGTACACAATGCTAATTAAAATCTGACGTCCGGCAAACATTAGCAAATATTTGCGGCAATCCTGTGACAGCCTTAGCGCCAATTAAGGAAGTTCTAAGCCAGCTGCTGCTTACCGGACTCACAAATCTTTCACAATAGATAGGCTATACTTTTATGCATATATGGATAAGAGCAGGATTATTGGCAATATGGTGACGGAAAAATATCTGGGAATCAATAACAAATTGCTCCCCAAGTATTCAATGCAAACACGCCTGTTATTTGTTGGTTTAACACTGGCTGGTTTATGCCTGATTATATTTTTTCTGGTCAGGGCCAATAGCCCCAGCAGTTTAGACGGACAGCAATCTAATGGCAAGCATGGCAGTAAAACTGGTGAAGGCATGCCGGTGCCTGTGACCGTAGCCTCGGCAAAGACTGCTGTTTTGCCTCTGGAAATTCGCAACATTGGCAATGTCGAGGCATTTTCGGTTGTTAATGTTATTGCTCAAGTTGGCGGGCAGCTGACCGATGTTTATTTCACGCAAGGGCAATATGTCAAAAAAGGTGAATTATTATTTCTCATTGATCCCCGCCCTTATGAAGCCCAACTGGCTCAGGCAGAGGCAAACGTTGCTCGTGATAAATCTCAGATTAGTTCAGCTCAAGCCAATTTAAACAAAGATATGGCAATGGCTAGACAGGCACAGGCAAATCTTAATAAAGACATCGCCTCGCAAAATTATGCTGATGTAGAAGTAAAGCGCTATTTGGATCTTGTCCAGGAAGGCGCGGTTTCGCATGAACAATCAGATCAAATGAAAACCAACTCTGAAACGGCAGCCGCCACCGTTGCTTCAGACAAAGCAGCATTGGAAAATGCACAAGCTGTGATTGATTCAGACAAAGCAGCCGTGCTTACCACCCGGGCTAATTTAACAGCGGATCAGGCCGCAGCCGATAATTTACGCATTCAACTTGGTTTTACAAAAATCTTTTCTCCGGTTAATGGTGTCACCGGCGCTCTAAATGTTTATCAAGGCAATGTTGTTCGAGCTAATGACACAACACCGCTTGTTACTATCAATCAAATTCAGCCTATTTATGTTACTCTTTCTGTGCCTGAGGTTCACTTGCCTGCCGTAAGAGAGAGCATAAGTGAAGGTAGCATAAAAGTGAGTGCTCGTGTCGGCGGCAATAAAAAAGACACTGTTGCTGGTGGCACTTTAGATTTTATCAACAACACCGTTGATACAACTACAGGTACTATTCGCCTGCGCGCTACTTTCCCAAATACCAATAAACTCTTATGGCCTGGAGAATTTACCGATGTAATTGTCACTTTGCCGGGAGCCAAACCACAAATTGTGGTGCCAACCAGCGCTATAGTAAACGATCAGCAAGGCCAGTCTGTTTTTATTGTCCGCCCGGATAATACAGTCGATCTTGTGCCTGTGCAGGTGGATCGAACTTACGGTGATGATTCTATCTTGAGCGAAGGATTAAAAGAAGGTGACGTGGTTGTAATAGACGGACAGTTGAAACTTTTACCTGGTTCATCGATAACAATCAGTCAATCACCAGCCGCAGAAAAGCAACAATCTCCTGCTCCCGGCGGCCCGCCCACCCTCTGACAAGAATGGATTAGCAGTCTTGAACATTGCATCCACATTCATTTTACGCCCGGTGATGACCACCTTGCTTATGGTTGCTTGCGTAATTTTTGGCGTCATTGGTTATTTTGCGCTGCCTGTAAATGATCTGCCCAGCATTGATTTCCCTACAATTTCGGTCTCCGCTTCTTTGCCCGGTGCTAATGCAGACACCATGTCCTCTACTGTAGCTACCCCCCTTGAGCGCCAGTTTTCCACTATTGCCGGACTGGATAATATGAATTCAACCTCCGCTCAAGGCAGTTCTCAAATTACTCTGCAATTTGCCATAGACAGAAATATTGATGGCGCTGCTCAAGATGTAGAAACAGCAATTGCCGCCGCCAAACCATATCTGCCAACCAGCATGCCTACTCCGCCCACATTCAGAAAAGCTAATCCGGCTGACGCGCCCATTTTTTATATCGCTCTGAGCTCACCAACAATGCCTCTTTACGATGTAGATGAGTATGCAGAAACTTTAGTTGCTCAGGGTATTTCTATGGTATCCGGTGTTGCTCAAGTGCAAGTTTTTGGATCGCAAACTTTTGCTGTCCACGTGCAAGTAAACCCCGACAAACTCTCCGCTGCCGGCATAGGTATTGACGAAGTCGTGCATGCTGTGCAAGGTGCCAATGTCAATTTGCCCACAGGAACACTCTATGGACCAACAAAAAAATGGGATGTTAAAGCAAACGGTCAGCTCTATAATGCCGCCGCTTATCGTCCTGTGATTATCACTTATCGCAATGGCGCTCCAGTGCGCTTATCTGATGTAGGCAAAGTAATTGATAGCGTACAAAATGACAAAATAGCCAGCTGGTATAAAAAGACGCGGGCTGTGATTCTAGCAGTACAGCGACAGCCGAACACAAACACCATCCAGATAGTGGATCGTATCCGGGCACTATTGCCTCAGTATCAAGCCGTGATGCCGGCAGCGGTTAAGTTAAATGTTCTTTTTGATCGTTCTCAATCCATCCGCGCTTCAATCAATGATGTACAAATAACTTTTTTGATCACTCTCGTTTTAGTAGTAATGGTTATATTTTTGTTTTTAGGCAATATATCTTCCACCATAATAGCCACTTTAGCTTTACCGGTATCAATTCTAGGCACTTTAGCTGCTATCCGGCTGCTCAATTTCAGTTTGAACAATCTTTCTCTCATGGCCCTGACTTTATGCGTGGGCTTTGTTGTTGATGATGCCATTGTCATGCTGGAAAACATTGTCAGACACAGAGAAAAGGGAGAAGATCCGTTAAATGCTGCTCTACGCGGATCTAGTGAAATTGGTTTTACCATCGTCTCTATGACACTATCTCTAGTGGCAGTCTTTATTCCTTTTCTTTTTTTGCCCGGCATAATCGGCCGTCTCTTTAATGAATTTGCCGTCACTATCAGTATAGCCATTTTATTATCCGGTTTTGTTTCTCTAACACTCACACCCATGCTATGCAGTCGCTTTCTGCATATGACAGGAGAAGAAGGCGAAACCAGCGGCTGGATTAAATGGTTGCATGGCAAGACAGAGGGTGTTTTTAAAAGAGGACAGCATTTTTATGCCTGGTCATTAAATATTGCCCTTGAGCATAAGCCCTGGGTAATGCTGGGCTTTGCAATTATGGTAGCCGGCACTGTCTATCTTGCCTATATCGTTCCCAAAGGTTTTTTGCCCAGTGAAGATACAGGACAAATCTTTGGCATGACTGAAGCTGCCCAAGGCATTTCTTTTGAAAATATGGTCCGTCATCAAAAGGCTCTGGCCAATATTGTCGCCAAAGATCCTAACGTCACCGGCTTTATGTCCAGCATAGGCGCCGGTGGACCAAATGTTGCCGGTAATACCGGGCGCATATTTATAGTACTCAAACCTAAAAAGCAAAGAAAATTAAAAGTAGACGCCCTCATTCAGCAATTTCGCAAACAAACAGCCGGTGTGCCTGGAATTAAGTTTTATATGCAAAATCCAGCCTCCATTCGCATTGGTGGACAACTTACCAAAGCTCTTTATCAGTTCACACTGAGCGGTCCGAATACAGATTCGCTTTACGCCGCCTCTAATTTGCTAGAACAAAAAATAAAAAAAATACCTGGTCTGATAGATGTAAATTCCGACTTACAAATCAAAAATTTGGAAGTGGATGTCTCCATAGACAGAGAAAAATGTTCACAATTAGGTGTAACCATGGAACAAGTGGAAGACGCTTTGAATAGCGCTTACTCGGCGCGCCAGGTTTCCACTATCTATGCACCGATGGATGAATATTGGGTAATTGTAGAAGTAGAGCCACGTTTTTATCGCTCACCATCTCTGCTAAATAAATTGTATTTGCGCACAGGCAATGGCACTTTAGCTCCACTATCTACCTTTGCCACTATTACCAACGGTGTTGGGCCGCTACTGGTGAATCACCTTGGTCAATTTCCCTCTGTCACCATTTCTTTTAATTTAAAACCGGACGTCTCTTTAAACACGGCTGTGGATGAAGTAAAAAAAGCAACAGCGGCTGCCAATTTGCCTGCCGACGTAACACCGAGCTTTCAGGGTAACGCCCAGATATTTCAAAGCTCATTGGGTGCGATGGGTTTGCTTTTCTTTATTGCTGTAATGGTAATTTATATAGTCCTGGGCATACTTTATGAAAGTTATATTCATCCCATTACCATTCTTTCCGGCTTACCGTCAGCATGTTTAGGTGCTTTCTTTGTTCTGTTGGTCTTCAATGTTGAATTCACTATTTATGGCTTTCTAGGCATGATTTTGCTGATTGGTATCATCAAGAAAAATGCCATTATGATTATAGACTTTGCTCTGGAAGCTGAGCGTAATGAAAACAAAACACCGGAAGATGCCATTCGCGCTGCCTGCCTGACACGATTTAGACCAATCATGATGACAACGCTGGCCGCGATGATGGGTAGCATTCCTATTGCTATAGGCGTGGGCTCAGGATCCGAAGCTAGACAGCCTCTGGGCATGACAGTCACCGGCGGCTTGCTGGTGTCGCAAATAGTGACACTATATATAACACCGGTATTTTATTTGTATTTAGACCGGCTGCAAAAATTTGTCATCAAAACCTGGCACCGCATTTTGCCGCCACGCGATCTTTCTCAGCAAAAAGCACAATAAAGAAAAAACCGTCCGTGGCTTACACCTGAGGCGAGATTTCTCTGCACCGTCAGGTGTAGCCAGGACTAGTCTACGATTCGGAACCTGAGCTGCTCTTCCAGGACGGCAGCTCGCTCCTGCGCACCGTGCAGGAAGCCTTTGAGCGCCTCTTTAGGAAGCCCATACCGGCAGGCAAGGCAGGCAAGGGCCAGTCTGCTCTGGATTTCCATAAGCTGGACAATCACTTCCGTGTTCTCTTGCCGGCTGTGCCCGCTCGTTCGCGTCCTAATCAGGTCGAAGAGGGGACTGCTTGCCTGACTCTGACTGCGCCGGTGCTGGATTGTTGTTAGCCAGTAAACCAGATCGGCGAACTCCTCCCCGGCAAGCAACTTCCGTGTCCGCTTGCGGGAATCAAGCCGTTTCATTCGTTGTCGGATTCGCTTTTCCATCGCGGGTAAATGCAGAGTCCATTCCTCTGACGGCGTCAAATGCTTGGATAAGTCCGCCATCGGACTTTTCTCCTTCAGCAAAAATCCACGCGGTCGGAATGGGTCACTTGATCTGGTTGATATAAGCCTCAAGACTGATCAACCTCTCCTGGGCTTCAAGCAGGAGGCAATCAATCATGTCTTCAGCTTCCTGTTCTTTGTGCGCAAGGCGCACCGCTGATAGGCCCCGGCACAGGCCCACATTCGCTTCAGAACTTCTTTGTTCTGGGCAGCATCCTCGCCACCCACTTTTTGTCGTATGAGTGCGGACAGGATGGTCCTTTCATAGTCTTTTTGGGACGATCTGGATCGGCACGGGGCTGTTCGTTAGCCGCCCCCATAAGGTGGGTCAGCTTGTCATACCGCCTCACCGTAAGAATCGGCTGATGCTTCCCGCGCTTGGATCCCTGCTTGAGCCATTTGATCTTTTCAGACAGGCGCATATCCACCGCACCGAGGTGAATTGCAAATTCCATTTTGCGCGCTTCGATATGTTCTTTCGCTTGGCGTTTGGATCCCACCATTGGGTCCTTTCCCGAAAAAGGAGTCTCCTTCCGTGTTCCAGTAAATGCGTCCTTGCTTAATCCTCCTTGTGATATTGACCATTGAATATGCAAATTGAGCCTAGCGATATCGCCATATGCCGATCAACTAAGATTGGTTATAAAGCAGTATTTTTCAGCATAGAAAATGCTTGTAAAATCGGGCAAAGCCAATAAATATGTCCAACAGATATCAAGAATTTAGTAAAAATAAGATATAAATTCTATGCTTCGTCATTAGCGCAGCTAGCGACCCGCTTAACCTCTTGTTAAGCGACAGAACGAATTGTAGGCGTGGAAGCAATCCGGCCGTTGATACGTCGTTATACTTATGAACAGTGGGAGCATAAAACCCGGGCTCAGTAAACCTCGCCCCTACAACTCCAAATATGAATTTATCGCGCATTTTTATTGTTAGACCAATTATGACCTCGCTGGTCATGGCGGCCTTTGTTATTTTTGGCTGGATAGCCTATAAAACACTGCCCATCAATGATTTGCCCAATGTTGATTTTCCCACCCTTCTGGTTACAGCCACATTGCCTGGTGCCAATCCGGACACCATGGCTTCTGCTGTAGCCACGCCACTGGAGCGGCAATTTGCCACCATTGCCGGATTGAATTCAATGAGTTCGCAAAGTGCTATGGGATTGACCCAAATCACTTTGCAATTTGATTTAAGTCGCAATATTGACGGAGCGGCGCTTGATGTGCAGGCGGCCATTACTGCGGCCAATAAACAATTGCCGCCGCAAATGATTACACCGCCCACTTACAGCAAAGTTAATCCTGCTAATCAGCCGGTTCTTTATCTGGCCCTTAGTTCTCCCACTATGCCTTTATATCAAGTTGACGATTATGCTGAGACTTTGATTGCCCAGAGAATTTCTCGTGTCTCCGGCGTGGCCCAGGTACAAGTAAATGGCTCGCAAATATTTGCTGTGCGTGTGCAAACTGATCCGGAAAAGCTGGCTTCTTATAATCTGGGCATTGATGATGTTGTCAAGGCAGTGACGCCGCCAATGTCAATATGCCTACTGGTACTCTTTATGGCACGTTTCAGGCTTTTACAGTGCAGGCCAATGGGCAGATTTTTCACGCCGATGATTATAAGCCAATCATTATCACTTATCGCAATGGATCGCCAGTGCGTTTAAAAGATGTAGCCAATGTCATTGACGGCGTACAAAATGACAAAACAATTGGTTGGTACAACGGCAATCCGGGCATCATTTTGGCTGTGATGCGCCAACCGGGCACTAACACCATTCAGGTGGTGGACAGAGTAAAAGAATTACTGCCGATGTTCAAAGAGATCATGCCCTCCAGTGTGCATCTGGATATTTTTATGACCATTCGCAATCTATTCGTGACTCGGTCAATGATGTGCAATTCACCTTGATTCTTACTGTTGCCCTGGTTGTGGCTGTGATTTATCTTTTTCTTGGCAATATTTCCGCCACTATTATTCCCAGCGTGGCTTTGCCAATTTCTATTATTGGCACTTTCGGCATTATGCATTTGCTTAATTTCAGTCTCAATAATTTGACTTTGATGGCTCTTACTCTTTCAGTAGGTTTTGTTGTTGATGATGCCATTGTGGTGCTGGAAAATATTGTCCGCCATATGGAAATGGGGGTAAATCCATTTGAGGCAGCTTTAATAGGCTCACGTGAAATTGGCTTTACCGTGTTATCGATGACACTATCTTTGGTGGCAGTATTTATTCCCGTTCTTTTGATGCCGGGCATTGTCGGCCGGCTTTTTTTTGAATTTGCCGTCACTATCAGCGTTGCCATTTTAATTTCAGGCTTTATTTCATTAAGCCTCACGCCCATGCTTTGCAGTAAATGGTTGCGCAAACAGACTAGCGAACAAATGAGCAAACCGGCCAAATTAGCAAGACAAGGCTTTGACGCATTGCTCAAGGGTTATGAATATCTTTTGCGGCTGGCTTTGCAAGCACCGATTGGTGGTTGTCTGGGCTTTTGTGGTCATGTTTTTGCTTAATGCCCTTGTTTTTATACTGATGCCCAAAGGCTTTATGCCTAGTGAAGACACCGGACAAATTATTGGTATTACCCAGGCGCCGGAAGGTATTTCATTTACCGATATGGTGCGCCATCATCAGATGCTTTCTAAAATTATTGAGGCCGATCCTAATGTGCAATCTTATATGTCCAGCATTGGTACTGGAAACGGAATAAACAGCCCAAACCTCACTTTAAATTCAGGACGCTTTCTCATTGTTTTGAAACCGCGCAAACAAAGACAATTAACTGCTCATTATGCTGGGAAGATTGGTGCTGAAATCTCGACATCCTGAAGACCTCCGTATCCCAACGGTGGTCGACCAGGCCGACCTGATCGACGCCATCGAGTACATCGCCCGTCTGGCGCTGTTGAAGCGTGCCGAGGTCGCAGGTGAGGTCGACGACGTCGAGGACCAGCTGTTCCGGTTCGGTCGCGTCCTCGACGCCGAGCCGCGGCTGCGCATCCTGCTCGGCGACTACACGACGCCGGCCGACGGCCGGGTCGCGCTGTTGAACAAGGTCCTCGAGGCGCCACCGGCGTCGAACGGCACCGCCGCGGCGCTGCTGGCGCAGACCATCGGTCTACTGCGGGGTGAGCGTGCCGACGAGGCCGTCGTCGATCTGGCCGAGCTCGCCGTCGCCCGCCGCGGTGAGGTCGTTGCCCACGTGAGGCGGCCGCGGACCTGACCGACGCCCAGCGCACTCGGCTCACCGAGGTGCTGACCCGCATCTACGGCCACCCGGTGTCCGTTCAGCTGCATGTCGATCCCGAACTCCTCGGTGGTCTGTCGATCACCGTCGGCGACGAGGTGATCGACGGCTCCATCGCGTCCCGACTGGCCGCCGCCCAGACCCGGCTGCCGGACTGAACCTCGACGACTCAAACACCCAGATCAGACAAGGTAGGAAGACGAAAAACCATGGCAGAGTTGACAATCTCGGCTGCTGATATCGAAGGTGCCATCGAGAACTACGTATCGTCGTTCTCCGCCTCCACCGAACGCGAAGAGATCGGCACCGTCATCGACGCCGGTGACGGCATCGCCCACGTCGAGGGTCTGCCCTCGGTTATGACCCAGGAGCTCCTCGAGTTCCCCGGCGGCGTCCTCGGCGTCGCGCTGAACCTCGACGAGCACAGCGTCGGCGCGGTCATCCTGGGTGAGTTCGAGAAGATCGAAGAGGGCCAGCAGGTCAAGCGCACCGGCGAGGTGCTCTCGGTGCCGGTCGGCGACGCCTTCCTGGGTCGCGTGGTCAACCCGCTGGGCCAGCCGATCGACGGCCAGGGCGACATCGACCGCCGAGACCCGTCGCGTGCTGGAACTCCAGGCCCCTTCCGTGGTGCAGCGCCAGGGCGTCAGCGAGCCGCTGCAGACCGGTATCAAGGCCATCGACGCGATGACCCCGATCGGCCGCGGCCAGCGCCAGCTGATCATCGGCGACCGCAAGACCGGTAAGACCGCCGTCTGCGTCGACACCATCCTCAACCAGCGTGAGGCCTGGGAGACCGGCGACCCGAAGCAGCAGGTGCGCTGCGTGTACGTCGCGATCGGCCAGAAGGGCACCACCATCGCCAGCGTCAAGCGCGCGCTGGAAGAGGGCGGCGCGATGGAGTACACCACCATCGTCGCGGCCCCGGCCTCCGACCCCGCCGGCTTCAAGTGGCTTGCTCCGTACACCGGTTCGGCCATCGGCCAGCACTGGATGTACGACGGCAAGCACGTGCTGATCGTGTTCGACGACCTGTCCAAGCAGGCCGACGCCTACCGCGCCATCTCGCTGCTGCTGCGCCGCCCGCCGGGCCGCGAGGCCTTCCCGGGCGACGTGTTCTACCTGCACTCCCGGCTGCTGGAGCGTTGCGGAAGCTGTCCGACGAGCTCGGTGGCGGCTCGATGACCGGGCTGCCGGTCATCGAGACCAAGGCCAACGACATCTCGGCGTACATCCCGACCAACGTCATCTCGATCACCGACGGCCAGTGCTTCCTGGAGTCCGACCTGTTCAACCAGGGTGTGCGACCGGCCGTCAACGTCGGTGTGTCGGTGTCCCGCGTCGGTGGCGCCGCGCAG
>CAWKBA010000020.1:0-3247 GCA_963847765.1 Candidatus Melainabacteria bacterium
CGACTTTCACAGCTATGCGCGTCGCGAGCCGATCGGGGTCGCAGCCCTCATCGTGCCCTGGAACGGACCACTGGCGATGAGCGCGTGGAAGCTGGCGCCGGCGCTTGCCGCTGGCTGCACGGTCATTATCAAGCCTCCTGAACAGGCCTCATTGTCGGTGCTGAGGCTCGGTGGCCTGCTGGTAGAGGCCGGGATTCCGCCCGGCGTGGTCAACATCGTGAGCGGCTCGGGCATCGTCGTGGGGGAGGCGCTCGCCGCGCACCCAGACGTCGATAAGATCTCGTTTACCGGCTCCGCGGCGACCGGCAGACGCATCCTGATGGCCGCCGGCGGCAATTTCAAAAAGCTCACCCTGGAGCTCGGTGGCAAATCACCGGCGATGGTCTTCGCGGATGCAGACCTCGATGCGGCGGCGCGCGGGATCGTGCAGGGGGTGTTCTCGAACGCCGGTCAGATGTGCGTGGCGAGCTCGCGCGTGCACGCCCATGCGAGCGTCCACGACGCGCTCCTCGAGCGCATCGTGGCGCACGCCCGGGACCTGCGCCTGGGTTCGGGCTTCGATGCCGCCACGGACATGGGACCCCTGATCTCCGCGGCACACCGCGGTCACGTAGCCGGAATCGTCGAGCGCAGTGTCGCCGGCGGCGCGACGGCGCTCACGGGTGCGGCCGCCGTGGCCGGCGGGGGCTATTTCTACGAGCCAACGGTGCTCTCCGGCCTGCCTGCCAACGCCCCGGCACTGGCGGAGGAGGTTTTTGGCCCGGTGCTGTGCGCGAGTGCCTTCACCAGCGACGCGGAGGCCCTGCAGCTGGCAAATGCCTCGCCCTACGGCCTGGCCGCGAGCGTGTGGACACGGGATCTGGCTCGTGCCCACCACATCGCCGGTGACATCCGTGCGGGACTGGTATGGATCAACACCCATGGGCGCCCGGACGTCGCGGTGCCATTCGGCGGCTACAAGCAAAGCGGTTGGGGTCGCGAACAGGGACGGGATGGCATCGATGAGTACACCGAGCTTAAATCCGTGATGGCCTACCTCGGTGGCTAGCTCTGATGCGCCCGCTGCTGTTCGGACTGGGACTGCGAGACACGGCCTTCCTCGGTCAGCCACTGACAGAAGGCCTCGACCGTCGGATCGCTGAGACTTGCGTTCGAGCACGCCGTGAAGTACGAGAAACGGCACGGCAGGCTCAGCTCGAACGGACGCACCAGGGCGCCGCTGCGCAGCGCGTCCGCCACCAGGGCGCTGCGTCCGAGTGCCACCCCATCGCCGCTCATCGCCGCCTGGATGACCAGGTGCGAGTGGTTGAAGCCCGGCCCGCGCTCGGCATCCACGTCGGTGACGCCCGCGCTCTCGAGCCAGGTGCGCCAGTCGACCACCATCACATCGTGCAGCAGCCGGTGATGACGCAGATCCGCAGGCGTGCGCAGCGGGTGCGGGCCTTCCAGCAGTTGTGGCGCGCATACCGGGAAGATCGTCTCCGACAGAAAGCGCGTCGCCTCGACGTCCGGCCAGTCGCCCTCGCCGTAGCGGATGTCGACGTCCACGGCGCCGGTGGTGAGGACATCCGCGTCCAGGTCCGCCGCGAGCACGCGTACGTCGATCTCGCTGTTGGCGGCCATGAAGCGTCCCAGCCGCGGCAACAGCCACAGGGAGCCGAAAGAATCGAGGGTGCCGATGCGCAGCACGCGGCGGCGTCGGCGGTCCATCACGGCCTCAGTGGCGCTGCGCACCGAGTCCAGGGCGCTGCTGATGCGCGGCAGGTAGGCGCGTCCGGCTTCGGTCAGCACCAGCCCGTGGCCGCGCCCGAGGCGATGGAACAATGCGACGCCGAGCCAGTTCTCCAGTGTCTTGATCTGGTGACTGACCGCGGCCTGCGTGACGCACAATACCTCGGCGGCACGGGTGAAGCTCTGATGCCGCGCCGCGGCTTCAAAGACAACCAGGGAGTTCAGAGGAGGAAGTCGCACCATGGCCCGAAGCGCTCACCTACATAGGATACGTGTACCGCATGGCTGACCATAACAAACCCGCAGCACCACTGCATGTCGCGCCTTCTGCCCGCATGAAGATCACCGAGGCCCGGGTGATCGTGAGCTGCCCGGGGCGCAATTTCGTTACCCTGAAGATCCTGACCGAGGGTGGCCTCCATGGCATCGGCGATGCCACGCTGAACGGGCGCGAGCTGGCGGTCGCCGCCTACCTGAGCGAGCACGTGATGCCCTGCCTGATCGGTCGCGACGCGCATCAGATCGAGGACATCTGGCAGTTCCTGTACCGCGGCGCGTACTGGCGGCGCGGCCCGGTGACCATGTCGGCCATCGCGGCGGTCGACACGGCGCTGTGGGACCTGAAGGCCAAGGTCGCCGGGATGCCGCTTTACCAGCTGCTCGGCGGCCGCAGCCGCACCGGCGTGATGGTTTACGGGCATGCCAACGGAGCGGACATCGCAGCGACGGCCGACGAGGTTGCCCGCTACATCGGGATGGGCTATCGGGCGATACGGGCGCAGAGCGGCGTGCCGGGCCTGCGCTCGACCTACGGCGTGTCGGAGGACAAGATGTTCTACGAGCCGGCCGACGCGGCGCTGCCGTCGGAGAACAGTCTGGTCGACCGAAAAGTACCTGGACCACGTTCCGCAGCTGTTCGAGGCGCTGCGGCGGCGCTTCGGCTTCGGTCTGCACCTGCTGCACGACGTGCATCACCGCCTGACCCCGATCGAGGCAGCCCGGCTCGGCAAGAGCCTGGAGCCGTACGGCTGTTCTGGATGGAGGATGCGACCCCGGCGGAGAACCAGGCCGAGCTTCCGGCTGATCCGCCAGCACACCGTCACGCCACTGGCCGTCGGGGAGGTGTTCAACACCATCTGGGACTGCAAGTAGCTGATCGAGGAGCAGCTGATCGACTACATCCGTACCACGGTCGTGCATGCCGGCGGCATCAGCGCATTTGCGGCGCATCGCAGATTTCGCCGCCCTGTACCAGATCCGCATGGGATGTCACGGCGCAACCGACCTGTCGCCGGTGTGCATGGGCGCCTCGCTGCACTTCAACACGGCGATCCCGAACTTCGGCATCCAGGAGTACATGCGCCACACGCCGGAAACCGATGCGGTGTTTCCGCACGATTACTGCTTCAGCGAGGCTACCTGCATCCTGGCGAGACGCCCGGCCACGGCGTGGACATCGACGAGACGCTCGCCGCGCGATATCCGTACCGGCGCGCCTATCTGCCGGTCAATCGCC
>CAWKBA010000021.1:0-5973 GCA_963847765.1 Candidatus Melainabacteria bacterium
CGCAGACTTCCTCGCAGGTTATGGCCGGTCTTCCCGGTGACGACCGTGTCCCCGAGCGCTCTGAAAAGCGGGCAGGCATCGAAGTTTCTGAGCGAATCAAGCGGGTCAAAGTGAAGCGCTCTTGCTCTCGCCAGCGTTGTAAGATCGGCAATCGCCCCGGCTACCGGGCTGTTTCCATCCACGCCATCGGTCCCGGCCGAAAACACGCACACCGAGTCTTGGCCACTTACCCAACGAGATCGCCGATCCGCGTCGCCTCCATTCACTGCATTCAGGAACGAATGTGCTTCCAACGAAAGCTGGTCTCCCTCGCCCGCGAGGACAAAGGCCGAAGCTAATGCGAATTGCTGGTTCCTTCCTCCCACGCCGATCTTCGCTGCGGTGCTTCCGTCAACCGACCTGCCTGGAAGCCTGACTGTTACCTCGCCACTCGATATCAGGCAGAGCCGCGGATGGCGCGCCCGCAGCTCGACCATCCTGCGGATCAGGTACAGCGATGCTGCTTCGCAAGGCCAGTCGTCGCAGGTATTGTCGATTACCACGTAATAGCCGAGTTGGTGTGCGTAATCACGAGCCGCGTTCACCAGGTCGTGGCTGGAAAGCAGCGTGTCCAGGCTCAGCGTGCTGAAGCCCAATGGATCTTGGGGAATTGCCGTGGGGGCACTCGGCCGGAGCATCGCTCGTAATGTCGAGGTAGCCCCGCGGCTTATATCCGGCGGGACTGCTTCCGGGACCGGCTTGGCGCCCGGCGTTTCTTCCATCCGGGCCGAGGAAAAGAAGTCCCGCACCGGTGCCGGAAACCGTTCCATCAAATGGTAGCGGTCGAGGATCTCGCGGCACTCCGCCACAGTTGACCGGTCCGGAATGGTGGGCCCTGAAGCCAGCGCATCGAGATGTTTCAGCGGCACATCGGCCAGCTGCAGTGTGAGCTTTGTCGCTTCCGGCGCCGCAAGGGCAAGCCGTCCGCCCTTGACCGCGGAGAAGTGCTTGCGGACGATATTCATCTCGTGGATATTCGCGCCTGCGCTCACCAGCGCTTCGTGGAAAGCGATGGTGTCTTCAAGGCTGATTGTTTCATCGAGCGGCAGCTCCATCAGCGCACTGCCGCCGCCGCTCAGCAGGAAGAAGACGAAGGTGTCGCTGTGCGATTGCCGCAGCATTTTCAACGCGAGCCGGGCCGCCTCGAAGGACTCCCAGTTCGGTACCGGATGCCCCGCCGCAAAAGCATGGATCCGCCAGTTCCGACGCGCAGGCTTCTCTGGACTCGCGCAAAGCGCACGATACGGTAGCCCACGCGGAAGCCGCGTCAGCAATGCTTCGAGCATGGGGGCCGCCGCTTTGCCGATCGCAATGATGCGAATATGGCGAAAGAGGTCAAGCGGAATGCTGACCGGCTTCATCACTCCCTGCAATCCAGAGAACGGATGATGGACCAGCGTGTTCCCCTCAAAATGCAGGTGCCGGTCGAAGGAATCTCCGATGTTGCATTTCTCCAGAGAGGACAGGAAGATCGCGCGCGCCGCGGTATGAAGCGGATCGGCAAACGGTTCCATCGGGTCAGGGCCTGGAGCAGGTATGAGAGTGTCGGCCATAGGTTTTTTGATCAGCGCGGCGGAATGAACTTCGCCTCCATCCAGCCACGAATGCCGCTCCGGACTTCGTCGAGTTTCCCCGCAAAAAAATGGTCCGCACCCATCACCCAGACCAGCTGAGCATTCGGGGTCGACTCTACCAGGCTGGTGACTTCCGCCTCCGACGCAAATTCATCCATCGATCCACTGATGAACAGCTTTTCCTGCAGGCACCCTCCCATAAAGTGATAGGTGTAGTCGCGCCCCGCTGCATGCATCGGCACACCGAGCGACACAATGCCTTTGACGCGCCCATCGCCACAGCAGGCGCGCAGGCCCACATTCGATCCGAACGAGAACCCGGCAAAGATGATGGGCAGCGCGAATTTCTCTTCCAGCCAGTCGAGAGCAGCGCGCACATCATCGACCTCACCTCGCCCGAAATCGTGGACGCCCTCGCTCAACCCTGTGCCGCGAAAATTGAAGCGCAGCACAGGCAGGCCAAGTTGACTAAAGGCCTTCATCGCGTGGTAAACGACCTTGTTATGCATCGTCCCGCCGCTCGGTGGATGCGGATGGCAGATCAACACCGCATAGGAAGGGTTCTCCGCACCGGAGTTGAGCAGCGCTTCCAATCGCCCGACCGGTCCCGGTATCGTAAGCGCCTGCACCATGGCAGACGGCGAGGAAACGTTTTTCAATTCAGTCATCGTCCCGTTCATTGTAAAGACATTGCTCCGGTATCCTGAAAACGTTCCCGGAGGATCCCCGATTCATGCAGCCGATTGATCCCGTAAAGCTGACGCGCGACCTGGTCGACATAGAATCCACTACCTACACCGAAGGCAAAGCCGGCCACTACCTCGCCGAATTTCTCGAAGGCCGCAAATTTGCCATTGAAAAGACCCCTGTCTCGCAGCCAGTGGGAAGCACCTCCACCGCTGAACGATTTAACGTCTACGCGGGCATTCCCGGCACTGCTCCCGACGTCGTCCTCTCAACGCACATAGATACCGTCCCACCCTGGTTCGGCAGCCGCGAAGACGACGAGTACATCTACGGACGAGGTTCCTGCGACGCCAAGGGAATTATCGCCGCGCAGATTGCCGCGGCCGAGAAGCTGCGGAACGACGGCGTAAAAGTCGGTTTGCTATTTGTCGTCGGCGAAGAGCGCGACTCCGCCGGCGCCAAGGTCGCGAACCTTTCGCCGAAAGGCAGCCGCTTCCTCATCAACGGAGAGCCCACCGACAATCGCCTCGCACTTTCATCGAAAGGCGTTCTCCGTGCTGCAATTCGTGCTGAGGGAAAGATGGCCCACTCCGCATATCCGGAGCTGGGCGAGAGTGCGATCAACAAACTCATCGCCGCCCTTGGCCGTGTCCTCGATCTCGAGCTTCCGGTCGTCGAGGACGTTGGCCCCAGCACGCTGAACATCGGTCTCATCGAGGGCGGCCGCGCGCCCAACGTCATCGCCGACCATGCCGAAGCGCAGGTACTCGTGCGCCTCGTTGGCGACTCGAAAGGCACGCGCGAAGCACTCACTGAGGCCGTCGCTGGACTGGCGAACATTGATTTCAACCTCGAAATTCCCTTCATCCGCATGCGCAAAATCGAAGGTATGGATACCATGATCGCCGCCTTCACCACCGACATCCCCGCGCTCGACAAATGGGGAGAACCCCTGCTCCTCGGCCCCGGTTCCATCCACGTCGCCCACACTCCCGCTGAACGCCTCAGCAAGAAAGAACTCTTCGACGCCATCGAGTTGTACACCCAGGTCGCCGGCAGGCTGGTTGGATAAACGACCGGTAGACTTAAAGAGCATGAATTCAACCACAGCCACGAACGCGCTCAGCCGCGCCCGTTCCGCCTATCTTCGTTCGGCCCTGCACCAGCCCGTGCAATGGAACGAATGGGGTCCCGAAGCGTTCGCACTTGCCGAGCGTGAGGACAAGCCGGTGCTGCTCGATATCGGCGCGGTATGGTGCCACTGGTGCCACGTAATGGACCGCGAAAGCTATGAAGACGCGCGCCTCGCCGCCATCATCAACGAACATTTCATTGCCATCAAAGTGGACCGCGACGAGCGTCCCGACGTCGACGCCCGCTATCAGGCCGCGGTCCAATCCATTAGCGGACAAGGTGGTTGGCCCCTCACCGCGGTGCTTACGCCGGATGGCCGTCCCTTCTTCGGCGGCACTTATTTTCCGCGCGATGATCGCTATGGCCGACCCGGCTTCGAACGCGTTCTGCTCACCATGGCGGATGCATGGAAGTTGCGCCGTGATGCTTGTGATAATTTATTAATTGATATTATTGGAGTTGTACCTGTAGCTCTTAATAACTCAGTTAATCTTCAATAAAGAACAAAAATAATAATAATAAAAGTAATAATAACAGCACGGCTTCTCTTCCTTTAAAAAAATCAATAGTTTCCCGACCAAGCTCTGCACAAGTTCAATCAATTGTACAGGTAAACCCTAGGTTTTCAAATAAAGACGGTGTAAATCATTTTATTATTAATGTACCTCCTCAACAGAATAGTGGGATTGTAACCTTTAAAATCAATAGTAATGGTAGCACTAATAGTAATAGTAATGGGAATCAAGATAGTAATAATGCCTTATTTACTATTGTTAATAACCTAACCTATATTATCTATGACGATTTACAATATTCAGAAATTAACCCATCAATAGTTGCAATGGATAATTGGACAGATATTATTTTAACTTGTAAAAATTTCACTTCTCAATTAATCAATAATAACAATAACAATAACAGTAGCAATAATAATAATAATCTAATGATTCGATTGAAATTAGAAGATGATAATAATATTAATAGAATGGGTAAACGACCTAGTATCGTTGGAGTATTATTGCGTCTGAATTAAATAATAGTGATAGTAAAACTAATGAGAATGAGAAGAAGCAATTGACCCATCATGCCATGAAGGCTGTATTTCAATTAATTGATCATGATGAAGGTAATGCAACGGATAGGAATAAAGTAAATAATAATAATTTACCCATTAAAAAAGAAGAGAACACTTCTAACACTGTTGCTGCGGCTATTAAATTATCTACCATTACCTTTACTTGTCCGCCTATACTCTACTTCTTTCCTAGCTTGGGAGGAGATAGTAAAGAAGTGTTGAATGGGAAAGGAGTAACTGTAGAAATAGCATTAAATGGTACACATTATGTTTCGACTGGTTACACCTTGAAATATGATATAAATGGAGGAAAAGTCAAAAAAGTAGAGAAAAAGAAAAAGTAATTTGCATGAAATTAAATAAATAAATAATATTTATACTGTACTAAGAGCGAGGAGAAATTGAATGTCAGGCTATACAGATACTGCAACCAATGTGAACAATCAGGTTGCAAGATACAGACTGAACGATTGCAAATAGAATTGATTTCGCCCCTTTCCCCTTATTGAATAGAATTGAGCTATTTGAAGTTTCCTTTTTCCTTTCCCATTCTTCATTCTTGCATCTACTCCAATTGCGTCTTTAACATTTTTATAACCTTCCTGTTGAACATTCTAATAATTCTTTTTTAATTTTACTTACTACTAATGGACCATCAAAGGTAAAAACAGAATAAATTTGTAATAATGAAGCTCCTGCTTTAATTTTATTGAAAGCATCTTTCCCTGTTTGAATTCCACCAACTCCAATGATCGGAATTTTCCCATTGGTTAATTGATATAATTCTTTTACTGTTTGAGTGGATAAATCAAATAATGGAGCACCACTTAATCCCCCACTTTCAATTTTATGAGAACTAATTAAATTATTAGGTCTTGAGAGAGTAGTGTTGGTAATAATTAATCCATCCATTTCTGTCTTTAAACAAACATCAGCAATATCTTTCTTTTCTTCAATAGTTAAATCAGGAGCTATTTTTACTAATAAAGGAATCGTTTGATTAAGTTTATATTTTTCTTTTTTTAAAACTGATAACAAATTAAACATTTCTTCTTTCCCTTGCAATGCTCGTAAACCAGGAGTATTAGGAGAAGAAACATTCACTACTAAATAATCAGCATAAGGAATAAGGGTGCGGAGACCAGTGATATAATCATCTGCTGCTGAAGGAGAAGTTTTATTTTTTCCAAGATTAACACCGAGGATGCGTGAGCGACGCAGAGTAGGGGTAGGGGTAGAGGAGTTGGAAGTTCTTAAACTGTCCGAAAGATTTTTTTCCTTTTCTTCTAATCTTTCCGCTAATCTTTTTTTTACTTTTTCCACTCCGTCACTATTAAATCCATATCTGTTAATAATTGCTCTATCTTCCAATAATCTGAAGACTCGAGGTTTTTCATTCCCTGGTTGAGGAAGAGGAGTAACTGATCCAATTTCAACAAAAGAAAATCCAATATCCAATGATCG
>CAWKBA010000022.1:0-23696 GCA_963847765.1 Candidatus Melainabacteria bacterium
CTAGTACAATGCGCCGCGTCCTTAACTCGGTGGATCTTAGAGCCCGCGAGACAAAAGAAGTAATAAGGATAACCAAAATGAAAAAGGAAGCAATTTTTATACCGTCGGGACGTTCAAATACATTAGCTACAGTTGTATAACAAAAAACAAAAGCTATAAAAAGAAAAGCAAGACGCCGGAAAAGATTTTCTCTTAGCGCAGTCAAAAGAAGCGATAGCAGCTGAAGTCATTAAAACCAATACACCGGTAGCATAGGCAGACCCCTGCGCATCAACACTGGCATTAAATTTCAATGTAACCGCAAAAGAGACAAGTGCAAAAAATATTACCAGTGGACGGCGGGCCTTCGCCCATTCCGGTGCCATACCATAACGAGGCAAATAACGAGGTACTAAACTCAAAAGGCCAGCCATAGCCGAAGCACCGGCAAACCAGAGAATTAAAATAGTACTGATATCATAAGCAGTACCAAAATAAGGACCGAGATACTGGTGAGCAAGATAAGCAATCGCTCTGCCATTAGCAGCACCGCCAGGAAGAAATTCTTGCGCAGGAATAAGTACTGAGGTGGTAATAGAGCTTGTAAGTAGAAAGAAACTCATAATCAAAGCAGCAGTGCATAACAAATATTTGGTATTTCTGATACGCCCTGCGGGTAGTCGACGATCATCATCGGCATCTCCTTTGACTAAAGGCATCACCGCCACCCCTGTCTCAAACCCTGAAAGTCCCAGAGCCAGCCTTGGAAAAAGCAAACAAGAAATTGCCAGCATTTTCCACACGGAGCCATGGATAACAAATAGTTTTTGCCAGCAGTTTCCAATTAGTTCCATGTGTTGGGATAAATGATAAAGGGCATCAATTATTACTATGAAGTTGAGGCTAAGATAAATACCAACCAGTAAAATAGCTATACCTATAGCTTCTCGAAATCCTTTCAGGAAAACTGCACTTAAAATAACCAGCATACCCAATGTAATCGCCATACGGTTTTGCAACCAGAATGGTGTCCAGGGATTCTGCACCAGGTGAGTAGCAGCATCAGCAGCAGAAAGCGTAATAGTAATAATAAAATCAGTAGCCGCAAATCCAAGTAGCAAAAGAACAATCAGTTTGGCATTCCAACCAGGCACAAGTTTTTCCAGCATGGCAATACTGCCCTGTCCATGTGGACTCCTACTAGCTACGCGAGTGTATACCGGCAGAGCACCAAATATAGTTAATAAAACCAGGATCAATGTCGCCATTGGCGATAATAATCCAGCTGCTAGAAAGGCAATGCCAGGCGCATAACCTAAGCTAGAAAAATAATCGAGTCCGGTAAGACACATTACTTTCCACCAGCTATCCTGATGGTGATGCACCGGCTGAGCTGGTTCGGATTTATGCATGTCATCAAATAACCAGAGCGAAATTTTTCGCTTATCAATAGGTTTCAAGGCAGTTGACAATTACAAGGCTCCTGGCGACAGTCCCACCTGGCTGCAGCATTTTAATACATTAAACGAAATCAAATTCATGGTGAACATAAACACATTATATTAGGATATCGTACCATGCTGAAAGAATACAATCCTCTATATAATCAATAAATTTCACGTCCATCTGGAAGATAAATTTAGATATATTTTTGAGAAATCGACTCGATTTAGTTGAACTTTTTTAACTGGTTCCACGTCTTATAGCTATGGTAACGTTAAATAAGAATCAAGGTGTAATCATGAATATCGATCAAGAAACATTTGAAAGTTTTCGCAAGGAAATCCGAAAAGGATTTTCTAGTATAGATAGGCGTTTTGAGTCCATGGATAAACGTTTTGATTCGATGGATCAGCGTTTTGATTCTATGGATCAGCGTTTTGAGTCCATGGATAAACGCATTGATGCTTTGGATAGCAAACTAGACGACAGTACTAAGCGACTATCTAGTCGCTTAGACATGTTGCAGTCTGAGGTAACTTTCTTACATCGCAGTATGTATAAAGTCGAGAATAAACTTGGTTCATTAGAAACGAAAGTCGATGCGCATCGCCTGGAGACGCTCAGTAGTTACTCCAGCATTGGCGATATGTTTACAAAGCTCATGGATAATCAGGATCAATTTGATAAACGCTTGACTAAATTAGAAGTGGCGTGAGCACTTTTCAATTTAATAGATTATTATTTTTTGCCCAGCAAATTTCAGCTGTAAGCGCTGACAATAAGGAATATCGGGGTGAAAAGCCGGTTGCCTGTATTAATTTGCCTACAGAACAGGTGGTAGTAGTAGTGAGCTTATCCAGCTGATCAGTATTGAGTGGAACTTTTTCACGAATTGACTTCGGTAATAGCAAATCCGCCATATTGATCAGGATACGAAGAAGCGGCTCCGGTACTGAAAGAATTTTGCCATTCTGTGCCAATGCTAAAGAGATTGTTTTTGCAAGTTCTCTCATTGACACAGGCTCGCGATTAGCAGCGTTAAACACATGCATACCTTTAGGCAATTTATCCAGACATAAATTGATGACAGCAGCCAAATCACTGGCAAAAATCAAACTCTTACTTGCCCCTCCTTTGCCTATATTGAAATAACGCCCTTTGTTAATTGCTTGAATCAATTTAATTAAATTACCTTTGTCTCCGGCACCAAACACAAGTGCTGGTCTGAGAATAATTATCCGGCGAATGGAGTTATCTTTTTCAAGAATTTGCTCACAAGCAATTTTTGATACTGCATACGGTGTCTGCCCTGAAAGCGGCGCTGATTCTTCAATCATAGAAAAGGGACCTGATCCATAAACAGCAACGCTGCTCATGAATATGAAAGTGCTTATGCCATTGCGTGCTGCTGCCAGCGTAAGTTTTTCGGTAACCTGTACATTTAATAGATTGTATTCTTCTTCCTTGGCATGCGCTTGATGAACAAGTCCGGCAAGATGCACGACCGATTGGCAGCCACTGATCAGGGAATCAAAGTCTTGATCGGTTAATTGTGTCAGATCGCCTTCAATAAACTCAATCTGGGCAAGGGAGGGAGCAAGATTGACAGTACGATTTAAAATGTTCGTCAACTGATTTTTGGCTATATGAACATCGCGAACAAACAGTCGCAAATGGTGATTATTTTCAGCCATCAATTCACGTACAAGAGCCTGCCCAATCAAACCGGTAGCTCCGGTTATTAATATCTTCCCTGCGCTGTGACTATGATTAGCCATGCCTGCATCTTATGATAGCGGTTGCCTGGACAATTTGGACTTGCCTGTATTGATCACTATAAACATCAAAGCCCTTAACCAGATAGTCATGTATACAAATTGATTGAAGATTGGCCAGTAATTTTTGGCCAGATGCTTGCGGTAAAAAACAGCCATGCCTTTGTGCAAGTTTATAGTTGCTCCAGCTGGTCGCAACCGGCTGGCAGCGCCATGACTGTGATAAATTATCGCTCCGGGATAATAAAATATTTGCCGGCCGGATTGTTTTATTCGCCAGCACCAGTCTATATCTTCACCAAACATGAATATATCTTCGTCAAGCAATCCTATGGGCAAAATTGCCTGTCGCCGCACCATCATACAGCTGCCGGACAAAGCATCAACTTCACATATCTCCTCCGGGTCAGCATAGGTGAGATTGTACTTAGAAAAAACAGGATGCCGAGGAAATAATCGACTCAAATACGTTAAGCGAAAAAAGGCAGCCGCAGGTGTTGGAAATGAGCGGCGGCATGCTAATTGCAATGTGCCGTCATCATTGAGTATTTTGGGACCGACAGCACCACAACCAGGGTGCTCATCTAAAAATCCAGCTAATTTGCTTATAGCACTGCCTACAACCAGGGTATCAGGATTAAGCAAAAGAATATATTCGCCTGTTGTTTGCGGTATGGCCTGATTACATGCTTTGGAAAAACCAAGATTATCTTGATTGGCAATTGTTTTGACACCTGGGAATTCATTAGCAAGGATAGACAGGGACTGATCGCCAGAAGCATTGTCAACGACAAAAATTTCAAAAGCACGGCCATTTTCGTCATTATTTATTGCTTGCAAACAACGCTTGAGCAAAAGAGGCGTGCGCCAATTAACAATAACAATAGAAATTTTTGTAGACTGCGCGGTCATAAATATGTTCTATCCTGGTTTGTAGGCATGTTCAAGAGCAGTATTGAGATCAGCTATGATATCATCCGGGTTTTCAATGCCAACAGCCAGGCGAATACCGCCGGGATCTATACCCATTGCAATTTGATCGGCAGCAGGGTAGCTGATATGAGTCATTGAAGCAGGATGTTCAATGAGAGTGCGCAACTGCCCTAAACTGACAGCCAGAGTAACAGCATAGGCATTATCTGCTAAATAATCCATCATACGTTCCCCGACAGACTTTGAATGTTCCGGGTCATCGCCTTTCAAACTAAAAGACATAATAATACCGGGCGCAAAATTACCGTCATAATCGCGCAGCAATTGTTGGGCTAATTTGTATTGAGGAAAAGAAGGTAACCCGGGGTAGCGAACATTTTTCACAAGGGCATGATTTTCCAAAAATTGCGCCACTTTAAGCGCATTTGTCTGTTGCCGGGGTATGCGTAAAGCTAGCGTGGAAACACCGTATACTAAAATATGCCAGGCATTGAGAGGGGCAAGAATACTGCCATAATCTTTACGAAAAAGAATAAGCTGCTCATGAAACTCCATCCTGCTTATGACCGCACCGCCCATAACCGTTCCGAATCCACCCAGTCCTTTGGTTAAACTATGCACAATAATGTCTACACCATGATTCCCTGGTCTTTGACAATAAGGGGTAGCAAAAGTGTTGTCAAAAACAGACAAGATTTTTCGTGCCTGCGGTCTTTTGGCATTAATTTGAGTCAGAGCTTTTATTACTTCAGGTGTATTGATCAATTCAAGATTGGGGTTGGCTGGTGATTCTAAATATAAGACGCGTGTATTTTCATTAACCAGAGGAATAAAGCTTTTTGGGTCGGTTAAATCGCAGAAATGTACTTTAATCCCCATCCTGGATAACTGTTTGGTGAATAAACTGTATGTGCAGCCATAAACAGTCTTGTGAGAAATAATCTCGCTGCCTGGATTTAAAGCAAAACATACCGCTGCCTGCACCGCTGCCATACCAGTTGTAAAAGCAACCGCACTTTCTTGTTCTTCTGCTGTGGCCAGCACATGTTGCAGCATATCCACAGTCGGTTCTCCCATGCGGTCATATATATAAATGGGATGGTGATGAGAGTCTGGAGGCAGAGAAAATTCCGCAAAGCCTTTGGCGCCACGCCGGGCAGAATCAAGACGAAAAGTGGAAGAAGTAGTAATTGGAGGATTGACATGATGAGAATAATCCCATTCCAACGCCGGTGATTGCCCATAAATCAGGCGTGTTGGAATTGAATATTTTTTTTCATTTATTTTTCTGAGCGTCATTTGTTCCCTGACTGCCTTTGTTTGTTGCCGATCTTACTCTATGCCGAGTTATGATCTTTTTATTTTTAGATTTGTTTGTAGAACCGGCATTAAGCAATTGTCCATAAACAGCAGTACTTTGGGAATTATACTTGAGCGCCGTATTCAGTGAATCATTTCTTTCCGGCAAAATGCTTTTATAAGTGGCAATCGTGGACGGATGTATTAGTTTTCCCGAAAGAATCTCATTGTGCTCACCAGTATTTTCCGGATGATTCTCTGGTAGGAATAATCGTCCTCGCAGCTCTTCCATGGCCTGCGGAGAATAGGGAATATGGATGGGTTTAACATCGTGCCAGCGGGGTGTTTGATAGGACAGACTGCTGGATCGATTGATAGGATTGGCAGGACTAGCCTGCTTGCCGGTCGGGTTACCTTCGCCCCTGAGGGGTCTTGATGTCACCGGAATAGAGCCTTGTTTATAGTAGTAAATAGGGTCCCAATGCCAGCGGCCCAGGTTGGGATTTTTTTCCACCAGTCCTTGCTCCCAGCCCTGCACAGCGCCAATACCGGTCGTAACTCTTATCGGTCTTGTTTTAACTTGCTGCTGGTTGTCGGATAAGGCAGGCGCAATTGTTAAGATAAGCAAGCCATTCACGGTAATCAATAGTCTAAATATTAGGGAATTGAAATTCATATTCAACCTCATTACTATTATTGCCTCTATCTGACAACAAAGAAAATTAAAATAGCTAGAAAAAGCTAAAATTACCTATTTCCAGCTGCCAATTACCTTTGTAAACATAAACAGCCCTTCTTTTAATATCTAATCCCGAAAAAATGAGATAATGAGGCTTCTTGTTTGACCAGCTGGAATGCATCAATTGAAAGGAGCTTTTATGACACAAATGACTCAAACGCAAACCATAATGGACACAGCCGTTCTTGATGAAGTCATTCAATGGATAAAGGCTTTAAAAGAAGCCGGTGTCTCAGCAGACACTGCTGCCAATGTCACCTCCAGATTTTTCATTGCTGCAAGCACTACTTCTGATGATGATGACGAAGAATATGGTGATGAAGATTATGACGAAGAATAGTTTCGGACAATAATAATCATCAGTGGCATCTAATCTCAATGCTGCTTATGAAAAAACTACCTATCCACATTTTTCTAGCTTTTTGTTTGTTGATCATACACTTAGCCTTTAAGTTTTGTTGTGTTGCAGCAATAGCCACAGAATCAACTGACAGTGGCAATAGTAGCAAGAGCAAAGATTCAGAACCTGGCATTGCATACAAGTGCAAAAACCATGTTTTATCTCCCCAGCAATATCAACAAATTCTGGAAAAATTAAACAGTCGCCTGGAAGAAAAGAGCAATCTCGGTGAAACTTATTTTCGCCGAGCCTTCATTTACAAGAAAATGCAAAAATACAAAGATGCTCTGAGCGATTGCGATGCAGCCATTGCCTGTAACTATGATAATGCCCGTGTTCGCTTGCTTAAAGGAGAAGCTTTGTTTGGTCTTAAGCGGTACCAGGAAGCCCTGGTAGAAACTAATAAGAGCATTGCTTTGGATGAAAGCAAAGCTAGGACCTATGCACTAAAAGCAAAAATTAACGAATGCCTGCAAAGCTACGATCAGGCTTTGCAAGATATTAGCCGAGCAATCAATTTGGATGAAAATAATGCCGGATATTACGAGATTCGGGCCGAAATTACCTATAAGGTGGAAGAATATGAACGCTGTATCCAAGATGCAAACTCAGCTATTCAGCTCAACCATCAGTCCAGCCATGCTTATCTTATACGCAGCCAGGCCTATGATGCTAAAAATGATCGCAAGCAAGCCAAGCAAGATAAAATTAAAGCTCATGAACTTGCCAAAGAATACGAAGAAGATCAATTTTGAAATTGAAATCAATTATCATCCGCATAGTTTCATATACTGGTACTTTTGGCACAATTGTTCTGCTCAGCGCTTGTAGTCCTCAGGAAGCGACAACACGGCCATCTTTATCTACCACTACCAGCAGTCAAGTGAAGCTGTCTCAACAAGCAATTGATTTGGCTCAATTGGAAATTATTACCGTAAAGCCACGCTACAGCCAATCCACAATAATCACTACCGGTGAAATTAAAGCAGACGATAATCGGGTCTTTCATATTAATTCCATTGTTGCCGGGCGCATAGCCAAAGATAATGTCGTGCTGGGCAATGCCATAAAGCCCGGCGAGCAGCTAGCGGTTGTAGAAAATCTTGATGTTGCCCGCACATATGGTGACTACATTCATCAGGCTCATCAAAATGAAATTGACGTTTCCCAGGCTGAGGCACGACTGGATCTGGCAAAGAAAAACGTTCAGAGGCTTGAGAAACTAAACAAAGAAGGAATTGTGGCTGAAAAAGACTTGATTACGGCCCAAAGTCAACAAAGACTCTGCGAAATAACTTTGCAAGGTGCCAAAGAGCACAAAATTCACATAAAAGCAGAATTCAAATCATTACTTTCCGCTTATGGAATTTCTTTAGAAGAAGAAGAAAAACAGGGCTTATCCTACATCATCTCCGGGAGCCCAGTTGTATCTCCTAAATCTGGAATAGTGATTAAAAAGAATATCACCGTTGGTGATGTAGTTAATCCACTCGAACCCTTATACGTAGTGGCAGACCTATCTAAAGTTTGGCTGAACATTACTGTATACGATAAAGACCTGGGCAAAATCAAAGAAGGAGAATCTGTGGTATTTCGTAGTGATAGTATCCCCGGAACCACTTTTAAAGGAATTGTTAGCTATATTCAGCCGGCAGCTGGAGATACAACCAAGACCTTTTTAGCCCGCGTCATTCTACCTAACGAAAAGCTCATTCTTAAACCAGGCATGTTCGGACAGGTAGAAATTACCGGCGGACCTAGTAATCAGTACCCATATTTGCCGGATCGGGCCTTACAAAAATACGGAAATGATATTTTTGTTTTTGTTAAACAAAGTGATAGTAGTTTTACTAAACGTAAGGTTACGCCTGGCGACAGGCTTGGCGATGGTTATTTGATTACACAGGGTATTAGTGCCGGCGAACAAGTAGTAGGATCAGGCAGTTTTAAATTAAAGTCCGAATTATTGAAATCAGAAATTAGCAACGAAGAATAATTAATGGAAGTCATTATCGGCAAAATTACTCGTTTTCGCTCCCTTATTTGCCTGTTCTTTGCCGTTCTTCTAGTAGCTGGTATTTGGTCATTAATGCACTTGCCCATAGATGCTTTCCCTGATCTGGCTAATAATCAGGTGCAAATTATGACTGAAGCACCAGGACTCGGTCCCATCGAAGTAGAACAACTGGTAACCATTCCCATTGAATCAACAATGAATGGTTTACCTTCTGTTGAGCAGATACGTTCAATTTCTAAATATGGTTTATCAGTTATCACCGTAGTTTTTCCCGACAAATTGGGCGCATACTTTCCACGGCAATTAGTTCTAGAGCGCTTGCAAGAAGCCAAAACCAGACTGCCGGAAAAAGTGGAACCGGAACTTGGTCCTATAAGCACTGCCATGGGAGAAATCTATCAATATGCGCTGGAAAGCAGCAAGCGTTCACCGACTGAACTAAAAACAATTCAAGAATGGGATATTAAGTATGCCCTTCGCACTGTACCAGGTGTCACTGAAGTGAATAGTTGGGGCGGGCTTACTGATGAATATTTGGTTACTATTGCGCCGGCAAAACTACAACTATATGAGCTGAGCATAAAAGATGTTATGGATGCACTAAAAAACAACAATGATAATTTTGGCGCCGGTATAATCAATCACGAAAGCGAACAATACATTATTCGTGGGCTGGGCAGAGCTAATTCAATCAGCGATATCGAGAATATTATTGTTAAGTCGGTTAATGGTGTGCCTATATACATAAAAAACCTTGGCTATGTAGGCCATGGTGCCGCCCTACGGCAAGGAGCAGCAACTAAAGACGGACAGGGTGAGGTTGTGGTTGGACTGGCAATGATGCTGAAGGGCGAAAACAGTCTGGCCGTTATCGATAGAGTCAAAAATAAAATTGCTGAGTTAAAAAAACTCCTACCGCAAGACATATATCTGAGTTCCTTTTACGATCAATCAAAATTAGTTGAACAAACTATTGATACAGTCAAAACAAATTTACTAGAAGGTGGTTTGCTTGTTATTCTTGTCTTGTTGTTTACTGTAGGCAATATTCGGGCAGCGCTAATCGTCGCCTGTGCAATACCTCTTTCTATGACATGTTCCTTCTTAGGTATGCACGCACTTGGTGTGACGGCCAACATTATGAGTCTGGGGGCAATCGACTTTGGCATGATTGTTGATGGCTCTATTGTCATGGTAGAAAATATCCTGCGCAATCTAAGTAGCACACGTGACACCGATACCAGCAAAGTGGATATTATTGAGCACTCAGTTGCTGAAGTAGCTAGGCCGATACTCTTCGGCGTCTTAATCATCGCCGTTGTCTATATACCTATTCTTTGCCTGGAAGGCATTGAATATAAAATGTTTGCGCCAATGGTAATAACAGTGTGCGCAGCTCTTTTTGGATCGCTATTAATTGCTCTTTTTTTAGTACCAGTCTTCAGTGTATTTTTTCTCAAACGTCAATCAGAAGAAAAAGAAACATGGATTATACACGCCGTCAAACAGCCATATTTAAAATTGCTTGACAAAGCTCTAAAAAATAAAGCAACAACTGTCAGCATAGCAGTATCTTTGCTGTCTTTAACTTTGTTATCACTGTGTTTTATCGGTACCGAATTTATTCCTAAACTTGATGAAGGCGATCTACTTATAGAAATAAAAGAATTCCCCAGCATCTCTCTACCGGCAGCAATTGAAACAGCTACTCAGATTGAAAGAATCATTAAAGAATTTCCGGAAGTGAAAACAGTTGTTTCTCGCCTGGGTAGACCTGATCTTGCTACTGATCCAATGGGCGTATATGGCACTGATTGCTTTGTTATGCTAAAGCCAAAAAATTTATGGCCGGCAGGCATTACCAAAGAAAGTTTAACTCAGGCTTTGCGGGAAAGGCTAAATGATAGTATTACCGGTGCCACATTCAACTTTTCACAACCAATTGCCATGCGTGTTGACGAGCTAGTTTCCGGTGTGCGCTCGGATGTGGCTGCCAAAATCTTTGGTGAAGACATAGACTATTTGCAACAAAAAGCACAAGAAGTTCAACAATTAATAAGTACTGTCAAAGGTGTAACCGATTTGCAAGTAGAAAGAATTAATGGCAGCGGTCAAATTGAAATTATTCCCGATCGCGTGAGAATGGCTCGTTATGGAGTCAATGTTGCCGATGTGCGCACATTGCTGCAAACGGCCATTATGGGTGAATCTGTCACTCAAATCATTGAAGGCAGGAAACGTTTTAATTTACGCGTGCGTTTTCCGGAAGGTTCCGCCCTCGAGCCAGCTGACATCGGTAGCTTGCTAATTCAAACCAGCGGCAACAAACTTGTTCCCCTCAGTCAAGTTGCGGAAGTAAAAGTCGGACAAACGCTGGAAACAATTAATCGTGAATTTGGACAGCGCCGTGTAGTAGTCCAATGTAATGTGCACAACCGCGATATTGGCTCATTCGTAAAAGAATGCCAGGGAAAAATCAATCAATCCCTGCAGCTGCAAAAGGGATATTACATAAAATGGGGTGGGCAATTTGAAAATCAACAAAGAGCAATGAATAAATTTGCTTTAGTGATACCGCTTTCTATATTGATTATTTTTATCTTGCTGGCATTTACTTTTCATTCACTCAAGCACGCTCTCTTAGTTCTTTTAAACGTGCCTTTTGGTCTTATTGGGGGTGTCCTGGCACTCTGGCTTCGCCACATGTATTTGAGTGTGTCGGCTTCAATAGGTTTTATTGCTTTGTTTGGGGTAGCAATGCTCAATGGATTGGTCCTGGTTTCGTATATCAATAAACTTGTTGAACAAGGTATGTCTGTTGATGAAGCCGTCAGACATGGAGCGGAAGTACGGCTGCGCCCTGTGTTAATGACAGCCCTTGTAGCTGCGCTGGGTTTTCTGCCCATGGCTTTGTCTACCGGGGCTGGCGCTGAAGTACAAAAGCCTTTAGCCACGGTCGTCATTGGCGGACTGTGCACCTCAACTTTACTGACGTTATTGGTATTGCCAGTAGTGTATGACTGGGTCTTTAGCAAAAGGCGCAAGGCATCCACGCGTTAGTTATTTTGTATGAGCTTGCCTTGACTTAATTGATCTTTGCTAAAGGCCGGATAGATTGCGCCATTAGTTACAGCATCAAAAGGTGCTTCTAGAGTTCCAGTCACTACTGCAAAGGGAAGCCAAAACGCACTCGCTAATACTTTTTTGCATTTGCTTTCTGAATCACCAATCATACCGTGAACACCATACCATTCTTCATATTTGCTTCTGCGCACAACACAAACGGGCGTGCCTATAAAAAACGCTGTCGCAACGCTAAAGATTTTCTTGGGCAATGTAGATTTCTTGGTTACGCTAGGCGGTGGAGCATTTGTTTGTACTGGGCCGTCACTCTTTGACTTGATCTCGTTCGGGCTTACGGCGGTACCAGCATCGCTAGCTGGTTCTGTTGCCAGAGCCGGGTAAGCTAGACTGTAGATAGGAAAGCAAATCAAAGCTGCTAGTGACAACGCAAACTGAATTTTTTTCATAAAAACAAAAACCTCTTAGTTCTGTCTAATGGCTGTTGCTGTTTGGTCTGCGGACTGTGGGGTTAACTTGATCAACTGGGCCGGTACCAATTCCCTTAAAACCAAATGTAGTTGTCTTGACCATACTTACAGATCCAATAACATCTTCCCAAACAACAATCATTTCCGTGCCAATCAATACAGCTGCAGGATGTATTGAAAGTCCTGATGTATTCGTGAGAAATATAACATTTGAAAAGTCGTCGCCGTTGTCGGTTGATACACGGACATAGATGTCCGGTTTTGACAGTTTCAAACTTGTATCAGACCAGAGAACAGCCACATGCCCAGTTTTATTGGCTACAACAATGGGCTGTCCAGATACTCCTGGGGTATCTGAAACATTGATTGGTTTGGCAAAGCGGCCATTTTTACCAATGGCACACCAAATGTCAGCGGCATTCTGTTTTTGAGAATTGTCACACCAACACAAGAATATCCTCCCTTTGCTACCACAAGCCAGCCATGGATGAGCGGATAGTCTAGGACTATTGCTTACATTAAAAGGCATTGTCCAAACATCGTTTACTTTCCTCACATAAAAAATATCTGGACGTTCTTCACCAGAACTGGTGTCCAACCAGGCACAATGAACAACTCCATCATTATCGACAGCTACAGTAGGCACACTTGAAGCTCCTTGTGTGGGACTAATACTTTCACATGCTGACCAGGTTTTGCCGTCAAGAGAGCAAGAGTAGAAAATATCCGGACGGCCATCAGCTGGCCTTGTATCCACCCAAACAACATGAATTGAATTATCAGCACCGGTGGCAATAGCTGGCTCACTACAGATGCCGGTAGTATGCGAAATATCTAATGCCTCAGTCCATGTCTGCCCACCATCGGCAGATCGAGTGAAATATATATCCGGATGGAATTCTCCAGAGGTTGTATCGCGCCATACAACATCAATGGCTCCGCTATTCTCAACAGCAATTGCCGGCACAGTTGATACGCGAGCGGTCCTGGAAATATTTAGGGGTGGTGTCCATGTACGAGACATATCGCTGCTTTTAGAATAAAGGATTTCTCTAATATCTGAACCTTTTGCATATCCCTCAAAAACTGCGTGTATATTGTTAGCACTATCCGCGGCAATACGTGGGTATGTTGCCTGGGTAATGTCAAAGATTTCGGCTGCTTGAGTCCCAGGTCCATTCAAGAGTATTGCCACCATCGCCGCTATTAAAATTACTGTCCGCATTACTATGCCCCCATCGCGTCTATTCATCTAGGTGTTCCCCATGGTTGAGTTTCCGGTTTATCCGGGTTAGAGTTTAAATTTGTTTTTGCAGGTCCCTTTGGAGACGCAGTTTCTTCTAAATTGCCTAGGCTAAATGCTTCTTTGCCAAATGGTTTATCAACTGAGTAATGAACCGCATTCTTAACACCACATATGGTGCCTTTTATCGGTCCGGCAATAGCAGCAACAGGTGCTGAGTAAAGGGCTCCCCAGAATTTATACGTGTTACTATCCTTTTTAAATTCTTTTACGCAACCTATATATTGACTGCCAGTTGTGCGCACTATTGCGATAGGTGTTCCAATCACAGTGCCGGCAACCATACTGGTTGCACTCGATGATGTTTTGCTAACAGTTTTAACAACGTCAGAAGCAGCGAATGCGGATTTGCCCATTAATGCATTGAATATTAGAAGACTTAGGCTAATTATAAAAATCTTGTTCATATATTTCCATACACTTAGAATCTTTGAATCAAGTCGGCGCCAAATGTAAACTGATATCTCCGTATACCATTGTCCCAAGGCGAACTGTGACTTAGTGCTCGTTCATATCTGATTTCTGGTCTAACAGTAAGTAAATCACTAAAGTGGTGTACCCAGCCAACAGTCCAGCTGGCATAATATCCCGGAAATCCACTTCGCCAACCCCTGGGGTCCATGAGAATATCGACTGGGCGGACAGTTATATAATCTCTGTCAGTAATCTTGGTATTCCAATAACTGACAATTCCCCAGGCTTCAGAAAAACCTGGCAGAATTGCACCTGGTCCTGTCAGCGTATCGAATGATCTTGGCGGCCCGTTGTTTACTGTTCCACCTTGCAGGGCATTGAAAGTATAGAGAAAATAACCTTCCGTGCATACATGGAATCGCCTGTTGAATCTGTGAAACCAGGTAAGATTGAACTGTTGCAAATTATCTTTCTCGCCGTACAATCTGTACTGTCCATTATTAATCGAATTACAGCCACCATAAAGCGAATCTTTGTTATTACGTGCCTGCCAGCGAAGAAGCAATGATCCTGTGGGAATTGCTCCTTTAGCCCAGGGAGCAGTATCGGCGCCGGCACAAATACCAGCCTGTACCATCCATGACTCATTCAGTTTGATACTGGCTAGAAGACCCGTTTGTGTATAGCAGTCATAGTCAAACATCAACGAATGCGTCCACAAATAATTATCCGGCGCCAGTTGAGCTTCAATATCTGGTGGTGAAATATAACGGCCAAATTTGAGTACCATACCGTCAGCCACTTTGGGTATATAGAGACATGTGTAAAGCTCAACTGGATCTAATCCATAAAGCTGATTGTGTTTCAATAACTCGTTGCTAGCTGGATACCATCCCTGAGCCGTCGTCCAACGATAGTCAATACCATATAACCAGGTCGTTCGAAACCCCCAGTCCATATGATCAGTTCTGCACTGTGTCTGGTACCCTTTCTGCCCGAAAGACCAATTGATCCAACTCTATATGATTGGGGACAGTGAAATAGGACAAGGGCGTATTAGCGTGATGAGATGTACTGTAATCAACACCCGGGTTAACCCAGCCATAAATCTTGATTCTATTCTTCGCCAGAAATGGGCAGGCTTTATAAATAGCCTTTTCTAGAGGAAACATCTGGTCCTGGTCCGGAATGCCAATTTGTAATTGGCTGGCAATACCAATATATTCGGTGCTTGGGAATACCGGATCAAGAGGTGCCGGCAGTGCCCGTCGTAATGTCCCCTCCGGCGCAAAAGGGGTAGATGAATTATTTACACCGCGATATGGATTTGCCGGTACAGTAACTCGCCCTTTTAGTTTTGTTGGTTGGGGTGGTGCAGGCGGTAAAACTGCAGCGGCAGACCCGTCCGGCATAACGTTCATGCCGTCCGGCCGCTGTGCCGTGGTTTCCGCCTGAGAGCCAGTAGATTGGTGCGCAGCATCAGATTGAGCAATAGCTGCAGAAGGTGTAATGGTTGTATTTGCTTCACCTGGATTCTCACTACCTGAGCTAGCTCCAGCAACAGATGCATTTTTAGAAGCCGGCAAGATTGTATGCAACGGCAACATTAAAGTCGTCGCCTCAGCAGAAGCAGCCTGGACTTGCAAGTTAACAAGAAAGCAAAGTATCAGTAATTTTATTAAGCTTATTGATGCAGCAAAGGCGGACTGAATCCGCTTGAACGCATACATGGATATTTTAGGTTACTAATTTATAGAAACAAAACCGCTATTAAAATAGCATTTACTTTTAAACCGTGTATGAGAAAAGTTATACTATGGCTATATAACCGATTGACGTAAAACAGCCAACAATTTCCACTGTTAGATAGCTTTGCAACAAGGACGATTTGATGAAGATTTATAGTAAGTTTTTTTATTTGTTAGTGGTATTGAATTTGGGCCCATATTTAATACCCTTTTCTTTGGCTGCTAATGGAATCAAAAAGCCTGCCCAGGTTCATACTCAGACAACCGGCAAATCCAAATTAGTTAAACCGACCAAAACCAAGGCAAGTAATCCCTATTCGATATCTCAGCCATATAACTCTAATAATCCACCACCGATCAATAATAAAATCAACCCAGTATCAAGCAATGCTCATTGAATATCATTACTGCTATCATGTTCGCTATTAGTTAGGCGTTCACTTATTAGTACCTGTTAATACAAGGATCATGATGAAAGTTCAACTTGCCATTTTTGCTCTTTGCTCATTATTGAGTGTTACCACTTTATTACCATCTTTAGCCGATCCCGATAGCGATCTTCCTCTTCATCTTCAGCCGTTATCAGAAAAATCTGCCGCTATCGGCATGAAACACACTAAAGCTAAGCATGTATCGAAAAAATCTCATGCAAAACACTCTCTGTTTGTTTCAATGGAATTCCACGGCACAATTGATAGTCCATCCAACAATGCTCGCTAATTCTTTTATGCAAGATTTGTTTTTTGTCATTTTTATGATCGCCCTTTTTTACTTAGCTGGTCTTTATGCTCGGGCCTGCAATCGCTTGTAATCATGATAAAAGAGTTTGACTTAATTTTGGGTGCACTGGCTACCCTTGGCTTGGGCATTTATTTGCTCTATGCTCTTCTGCATCCTGAGGCTTTCTAATTGTTCATTATCTAGTGACTTATGACATCAATTGGTTGGTCGCAAATTATTTTCTTTGCCGTGGCCGTGCTGGCACTTACCAAACCGCTTGGACTTTATATGGCCCATGTGCTGGAAAGTGATGAACCGGCAGCATTGCCGTTTTTCAAACAATGCATCCATATGATTTATAAGTTTTGCGGCGTTAATTCACGTCAGGAAATGTCCTGGGGAGAATACACTGCTGCTATGCTTTCTTTATCTCTTGTTTCTTGTCTTTTTTCTTACCTGTTAATCCGTATGCAAGGCTGGCTACCCTTCAACCCCATGCATTTTGGCAGCAGCCACGCACCACCTTTTGCCACAGCTATGACTGCTGATCTGGACTTCAATACAGCTCTTTCTTTTACTACTAATACCAACTGGCAATCTTATGCTGGTGAGTCTACTATGTCTTACTTGTCGCAAATGCTGGCCCTTGCTTTTCACAATTGGCTTTCAGCGGCAGTAGGCATTGCCTGTGCTATGGTTCTTATCCGTGGCTTTAGCCGCCGCCAATCTTCTACAGTTGGTAATTTTTGGCGTGATCTCATGCGTATTACCTTTTATATTCTCCTACCTCTGACACTTGTCTGTGCTCTAGTGCTGGTTAGCCAGGGAGTTATTCAAACTTTTGCTCCTTATTTAACTGTCACTACGCTGGAAGGAACCAGACAGTTAATTGCTCTGGGTCCTGTGGCTTCGCAAGAGGCAATCAAAATGCTTGGCACCAATGGCGGTGGCTTCTTCAATGCCAACAGTGCCCATCCCTTTGAAAATCCTACGCCTTTGAGCAATTTTATTGAAATGCTTTCTATATTTCTCATTCCTGCTGCTCTTACTTATACTTTTGGCTATCTGGTAAAAGATACCCGTCAGGGCTGGGCATTACTTGCCGCTATGTTCATTTTATTTTTTGCCGGTGTTTTTGCTTGCTATGCTTTTGAGGCAGCCGGCAATCCTCTCATTGAACATGAGCACATAGAAACATCAAGCAAAAAATTGGCAGATCTTGGCGGCAATATGGAGGGCAAAGAAGTGCGTTTCGGGTTGGCTAATTCCACATTATTTGCTACTGTCACTACTGATGCCAGTTGTGGTGCAATCAATTGCCTACATGACTCACTTACACCGCTGGCAGGCATAATTCCTTTAATCAATATGCAATTAGGTGAGCTTATTTTTGGCGGTGTAGGTGCAGGACTTAACGGTATGATTGTTTTTGCTGTTTTAACAGTTTTTATTGCTGGACTGATGGTGGGCCGCACACCAGAATATCTGGGCAAAAAAATTGAGCAGAAAGAAGTAAAGATGTCCATGCTTTTTGTTTTAGTGGCTGCTTTTTCCATTTTAATTTTCACTGCTGCCGCCGCAGTAATCAATCTGCCAACCGGCAGCTCATTCAACCCTCCTGGTGCCCCGATTAATAACGTCAGTAATGCCGGTCCGCATGGCTTCTCCGAAATACTCTATGCCTTTTCCTCTGGTACCGCTAATAACGGCTCTGCCTTTGCCGGGCTTAATACCAATACGATTTTTTATAACACTCTTTTAGGCGTAGCCATGTTTATCGGCCGTTTTCTTATGCTTGTGCCTGTTCTTGCACTGGCTGGATCTCTAGCTGAAAAAAAACGTATTCCCATCAGCAGTGGTACTTTTCCAACCCGTGGTTGGCTTTTTATCAGTCTATTGATAGGTGTCATTTTGCTGGTCGGTGCCTTAACTTTTTTCCCCGCTCTTTGTTTAGGTCCAATTGTTGAATACTTACTCATGCAAAAACACATGGTTTTTTAGTATGGCCGATCTCAATATCATACCTACTAAACGCAAGGCCGCTCTCTGGCAGCCGGAGTTAATCAGACGTGCCATATTTGATGCCTTGCTTAAACTCAATCCAATAATATTGGCTAAAAATCCGGTTATGTTTGTAGTAGAGGTTGGCGCCGTTTTAACCAGCATCTTGCTAGTGCGCAACATGCTTGAACATATTCCCGGTTCAATCCTTTTATACGAAGGACAGCTCACTCTCTGGTTATGGTTTACAGTTTTGTTTGCCAATTTTGCTGAAGCTATGGCTGAAGGCCGCGGCAAAGCCCAGGCGGACACGCTTAGACGCAGCCGTCAAGAAACTAATGCCCGTCGGGAAACAAGCAAAGGCAAGTATGAATTTATACCTGCAACTGCGCTAAAAAAAGGCAATATTGTGCTTGTGCAAGCGGGGGAATTAATTCCCGGTGATGGAGACGTCATTGAAGGAGTAGCTACAGTTAACGAAAGTGCGATTACTGGTGAATCAGCGCCAGTCATTCGAGAAAGCGGTGGCGATCGCAGTGCCGTCACTGGTGGCACTACTGTATTGTCTGATTGGTTGCGCATAGAAATTACTGCTGAAGCTGGTGAAACTTTTATTGATCACATGATTGCTCTGGTAGAAGGGGCGCAGCGCCAAAAAACTCCCAATGAAATTGCTTTGAATATTTTGCTGGCTGGATTGACGATTATTTTTCTGTTAGCAGTGGTTACATTATTGCCTTATGCTTTTTATGCAGTGCAATCTTCCGGCGGACATCCGCCCGATATTTTTTCTCTTGTTTCTCTTCTGGTCTGCCTGATTCCCACAACCATTGGCGGATTGCTTTCGGCTATTGGTATAGCAGGCATGGACAGAGTCTTCCAGGACAATATACTGGCCATGAGCGGTAAAGCTATCGAAGCCGCCGGCGATGTCGATACCATATTATTGGATAAAACCGGCACAATTACGCTGGGCAATAGACAGGCGGTTGAATTCATTCCGGTAACCAATATATCTGCTTATGATCTGGCTGACGCTGCTCAATTATCTTCACTTGCTGATGAAACACCGGAAGGGCGATCAATTGTGGCATTAGCGAAAGAGCAGGGTTTTCGCGAACGGGAATTGAGCGGTATACAAGCTCAGTTTATCTCTTTCAGTGCTCATACCAAAATGAGTGGCGTCAATATAGAGAACAGACAAATTCGCAAAGGTGCAGCTGAAGCTATTGCCCACTTTCTCAATAATGCCGGATTGCAGATGCCTGCTGACATTGATCAGCAAGTAAGACGAATAGCCCAGTCCGGTGGCACACCATTGGTAGTGGCAGATAACCAGCGTGGGGCATTGGGGGTTATTTATCTCAAAGATGTTGTAAAAGGAGGCATGAAAGAGCGTTTTGCACAACTGCGCGCTATGGGCATTCGCACAGTGATGATTACCGGAGATAATCCTCTTACTGCTGCCGCTATTGCCAGTGAAGCTGGTGTTGATGACTTTCTTGCCGAAGCTACACCTGAGGCCAAAATGCAACTTATAAGAAAAGAACAAACAGGTGGACGGTTAATTGCTATGACCGGCGATGGTACAAACGATGCACCCGCCCTTGCCGCTGCTGATGTTGGTTTAGCTATGAATACCGGCACCCAAGCTGCTAAAGAAGCTGGCAATATGATTGATCTTGATTCCAATCCTACCAAGCTAATTGAAGTGGTGCAAATTGGTAAACAACTGCTTATGACTCGCGGTGCTTTGACTACATTTTCTATTGCCAATGATGTAGCCAAGTATTTTGCCATTTTACCTGCCATGCTTGGCAGTCTCTATGCCATCAATGCTGTTTCAATATTGCATGCTTCCAGCACACATGGGCCACTCTGGCTTTTAAATATTATGTCTTTGCATTCACCACAATCAGCTATCTTGGCAGCAGTGATTTTTAATGCTGTTATCATTGTTGCACTTAATTCCGCTGGCCTTACACGGCGTTTCTTATCGCCCCATGAGTGCTGAGGCACTGTTGCGCCGTAATTTACTTATTTATGGTGTCGGTGGCTTACTTATACCTTTTCCCGGTATTTGGCTCATTGATCGCCTGATTGTTGCCCTTCACTTGGTCAATTAAACTATGCCTATGCTAATTGATAATAACGGACTGACAAAACATCTTCTTACCTGCGCTAAGGGTAACAATTATGCTGGCAGTGTTACTGGGCATTGTTTTTCCCTTGCTTGTTTATATCCTTGCTCATTTGTTTTTCCCTGATCAAGCAGAAGGATCACTGTTGCGCAACAAAAGGGCACAATTATTGGCTCAAAGTTAATTGGCCAAAATTTTAGCCAGCCTCAATATTTCCATCCTCGCCCATCGGCAGCAGGTGCCGGTTATGATGCGACAGCCTCAGGCGGCACTAATTTAGGACCGACTTCAAGAAAACTTATTAAGGGAGATGAATCATTTCCGGCATTAAACAACTGGCAAAAAATATCGTCATGAAAATAATTTGCAAGCAATAGCAAAATCCCTGTTGATGCGGTAACGCGCTCAGCTTCAGGGCTCGATCCTCACATTTCCATACAAAATGCATATTGCAAGCACCGCGGGTAGCACACATCAGACACATGGCACTAAAACAATGATAGCTTTAATTGAGGCTAATTCAACACAAAGACAATTTGGTTTTCTAGGTGAACCAGGGGTAAATGTTCTTGAACTTAATCTGGCTTTAGATGAGCAGTCAAGCAAAATACATGAATAGCAGTAATGATCAACAAAGCAGCGAACCGCGCCGCAAAAGGGCAAAGACAAAAGCGTCCTGATGCCGAAAAGCTTCTCGCTAAAATAAAAGCTCAGGAGAAAGAATCAAGCCAGGGCAAACTCAAGATTTTTCTTGGCTTTGCTGCCGGTGTCGGCAAGACTTATGCCATGCTTGAAGCAGCGCACAAGCTTTTAAAGAATAGCGTTGATGTCGTAGCTGGTTGTGTTGTCACTCACGGCAGAGTAGAGACTGAGGCATTACTTAAAGGTCTGCCTGCCATACCGCCAAAATAGTGGAATATAAAGGCGCTCGACTGGAAGAATTTGATCTCGATGCGGTTTTAGCCAGACGTCCTACTTATGTTTGCTCGATGAGCTGGCGCACACAAACATTACCGGCTCCCGCCACGATAAACGCTATCAAGACATGGAAGAATTGCTCGATGCCGGTATTAACGTCTATGCCACTTTGAATGTGCAACATCTGGAAAGCAATAATGACATTGTTGCTCAAATTACCAATGTCACCATCAGAGAAACAGTGCCTGATTCGATTCTTGAAAGAGCAAATGAAATTGAACTTGTCGATATTACTCCTGAAGAATTAATTCAACGTTTTCACGAAGGCAAGGTCTATATGCCCGGGCAAAGCGAACAGGCGCTGGAAAATTTCTTTAAAAAAGGCAATCTCATTGCGTTGCGTGAACTATCTTTGCGGGTGGCTGCTGAAAAAATTGACGTGGAAATGCAGCACTATCGAGAAGATGAAGATATACAGGGCATCTGGCCCGTATCAGAAAAATTTGTTGTCTGTGTCAGCGCCAGTCCTCTTTCACCGCGCCTGGTGCGGGCAACAAAACGCCTGGCCAGTAGCATGCACGCTGAATGGCTAGCTGTTTATGTACAAACAGCTGATCACATGAGACTGTCGCCACAGATCGAAAACGATAGACTTTTAAGACTCTCTCAATCTGGCAGAACGGTTGGGTGCACAAGTGGTTACTCTTACGGGCGATGACATTGCCGAAGAAATATTATCCTTTGCCGTAGCACGCAATGTAACCAAAATTGTCATTGGTAAGTCAACCAGCGGCAAGCTTAATATCTAGAAGAGCGGTTATTTGGTTCACTCGTGGATAAAATAACTCATCTTGAGTGGCGACATAGATGTTTATGTGATCACCGGCGATCCTTTGCCAGGCGAAGATAACAGAACGCTATCATACTCCCGCCGCCGCACAAAATGGCAACAGTATATATATGCTATTAGCAATTGTTGCTCTGGCGACATTGATAGATCACCTGGTCTTTCAAAAACTAAAACAGGTTAATCTGGTAATGATTTATTTGCTGGCCATTGTTTTTGCTGCTACCAGATATGGTCCGGGACCCTCGGCTTTGGCTTCAATTTTAAGCGTAGCGTGTTTTGATTTCTTTTTTGTGCCGCCATATATGTCTTTTGCTGTTTCGGACGCCCAGTATTTTCTCACACTGTTGGTTATGCTCATTGTTGCTTTAACATTGAGTACACTAACTGTACGCGGCAGGCAGCAAATGGAATTGGCCAAACAAAGAGAACGTCAGACTGCAGCTCTTTATGCCATGACCAGAGAACAAGTTACTGCGTCTAATATCGAATTGATTCTGGCTGCATCCTTAAAGCATTTAAACGAGGTTTTTGACAGCAAAGCAGTAGTGCTTTTACCAGATGAACATGGTGCACTCAAAGCTGATTTTCAAGACAATAATTCTTATATCTGATCGAGCAATCCGATCGATATATCGGCCGACCCTATATAGGGAGTACGCCTGATCCTTGCCGATATAGCCGAGCGCATGGAGCATGCGCAGGACGATGACCGATTGCAGGCCTTTCATCTGTTCGCCTTGGATGTCGCGGCTCCCTTCCAGGAATCGCGCGCACGACTCGACGATGTCGAACAGCTCGGGATGCGGCTCTTCGCCGTGAAGCAACCGGCGGAGCAGCATTGCGATGCGCACGATGAGCTCGCGCGGGCCGGCATCAGCAAGGGCGAGGCCTCGCTAATAGCGAGGCCTCGCCTTGCTGCGCCGCGCTCGTCATCCGCCACACCTCCTTCCCCCTCACGAACGAGAATTCGCCGAATGAATATTCCTGCGCATGATATCGCAGCTTGGATTTCTCCAGGCGTATGCCCTGCGCCGCGGCGTATATCAATCCGAGGTCGCGCGTGAACACTTAGGAAACGCCTTCCCTGCCTCGCCATGAGGCCGCGACTCGATGATGAAGCCGGAGGTGGTGTGGATGGCGTACATGGGTTAATCATACCTGCCGGAAAATAAAAAGAACACCGTTGCGGTGTTCAGGGGAATGGTCATTTAGACTTTTTGAGGCGACGCTCAAAAACCAGATAATCAAGCGCTAGCATTATGAGCGCAATCGCCGTAGACCAGAGGAGCAATCGAAAAGGGTGGTCAAGAAGCTTGGTTTCGATATCATGCTTGTCCCATTTGTAATAAGCGGACACGCAAAGTGTGCCGAATACCATGGTTCCGACCATGAAGAGCTGGCGCTTCTTCGGATACGCCAAAAACTCCTTGATTGTAGATGTCATAGAATGACTTTCTCAATTCTG
>CAWKBA010000023.1:0-36573 GCA_963847765.1 Candidatus Melainabacteria bacterium
AATTGTTCTTGCCGCCGACCGACGTATTGCTGGTCTTGGCCGGCCGCGGCGCCACTCAATGCGATCGCGTTGGAAGAAGGCTCGAGTCCCACGTAGGGGTCAAGCCCTCGGCTCACTCGCTCAAGGTTCGTGATGACCAATTCCTATTCGGCCGCCGGCATCGACTGGTACCCGTTGGGCAGGACCATGGGCGCCACGCCTTCCAGTGAGCAGCGCGTAGTTGACGTCATGCAGTTCGGACTCGGTGCATTCAACCGAATTATCGGGTGGCGTATTTAGGCAATCGGTCGGAATGTTTTGGGCAATATTTGATGTTGGATTGGTGCCTTCATAACTAAACGATGTCGCCGACGCCGGGCTGGAGACAAAGAACATTCCGCAGACCACAGCCAGAGGGGCAATGGCCACGACGACTCGTCTTTTGCTGAAATTCCTTGATAATTCCCACCAAATCCCGCCATTCCGTAGGGTCGATGGCCCCAAGCTACGCCTACCGACGTGACCGGACAGTGACACCGCGATGAACATTCCGCGACCCGATTCCGGCCCCATTCAGTCCTCAATGAGCAGAGTGCTTTGTGTTCATGAATGATCAAAAAGGACCAGGTTTTGTGGATCTGCCCTGTCCGCACATATCGACGCATTGGACCGGGTCGCTCTTGGACCATCAGCTGGTTTCGTCCGGACCTATGAACGGTCTAACTGATATCGGGCGCCTGACCCTCAAGCTACAAGGGGCCCATGAACAGGGAGTGACCCTTCATCAAGATTGAGGTGATTGTCGGGTTAACGTCAGTCAACTAAGGACTTCTACAGAGCGGCTGGCAAGAAGGTGGCCAAGCTCTGGAAGAGCAGGTAAAGCCCTGCAATCCATAGAGGAGCGAGGATGAGCCACCGTCCAAAACTACCGAGCATCAGAGACAACCGCCGATTGCTGAGTGCCAAGAGCAGCAGGAGTCCTAGCTCGAAAGCAACATAGGGCAGCTTGCCCAACCCCAACTGGCCGTCTGGGTGTTGGCAATCCGGTAGGCGTGAGGTTGGACTTTGGTAGCTGGTGGAGGATTTGGTTGCTTGAGTTCGCCAACCACGATGAGGCGCTGGGTCGCGGAGAACTCGGGATTGCAAGTGGTAAGCGTTATGCGGTTGTCGCCAAAGTTGTCAAGCACCTTCACATCGTAGGAGCGACTGGATAGGGCGCTTGCGACACCACGTAGGTAAGGCGTTCTCCCGAAGTCGTCGTTAGATAAATGGGATCTCCGACGGCGAGGGTTCCAATCCGATTGAACGGTGCGCCATTCGTTGTTCGGTGGCCGGCGATCGCCACATTTCCCGCCTGACCGGGCGCAGCGGTTCCGATGTAGTGGCCGGGACCTCGCGCCAAATCACCTTCCGCCGTCCCCGAAACACGAACTCATCGAGCTGGATTGACGGAACTTGTAGCTCAGCCACGACTGATCCTTCGGCTGGCGGCGTCACCACCTGACTCGCTGGAATCAGCTCAGGTCCAGATTTTGAGTTTGTCGGCTTGTGATGACGCGGCAACCGAAGCTTGAAAGGCTGTCTGAAGCTGCTTTTGATCATGACGCTGAGAAATCGACGTACCCCAGAGTTGCCACGCCACGAAAAGGAGCATGACGATGCCTATGTTGCGAACCCAGCCGAAGAATGAAGCTGCCTGCTGGCGCCTCACGAGAACCCGGACCGCCTCTCGATCTTCATTCCCGAGGGATTGCGATGCTAGAGGTTCGTTGTCCGGAATCAGCGGAGGGCGCGGTGACCGAGATCAACGACGTGAGCGGATCAGATCCACCATCTGTTGGCAGCGAAATGAACGGCGTCGTTGTTGCTCCCAACGGCGACACGGCCCTAGGCGCCTTCACCTCGGCGCCAAGTGCGGCCGAATAGCCTGCCACAACGACTCGTCCGATTGCTTGTTCGGTGGTGCTCGCGCCATCAGCGGCAGACCAAATGGCCTCCCAGTCAACTGCGGGCATGCACGCCAAGGGGTCTTGGCGCCGGCGTACCTCCAAATTGGAGGCAAACATGTGCACCAAGAATTGCCCGACCAGAGGCACCGAACGCGGATCCAAGTACCGAGGTGACCGGGCACGAAGCCTGGAGCGACCGGACCGTGGGTCGGCCTGTGTTGGCGAATGATCCGGCCTCAAGGTCGATGTCACCGCCCCAATCCTACGACGCTACCGATCGATCCCCCAATACAAGGGTGTCTGCGGGCGGTCGCCCTACGCCACCTTTGCGCCACGCTGGGCCTGAGCCAGGATCATTTCTCGGGCAAACGCCACCAGAAATGCCCGATTTTCAATAAGTTGCTTGCCGTCAGGAGTATTGCTGTCGATTGATCCAGCCAGGTTTTGAATATCGGCTTGCGTGTTGGTTGCTTGTACCCGAATTCCTTGTCCAGTGTTCTTGACGTACAGGACCACCCGTTCGTAATACGTCGATGTCCCGGACTTCACCGGCACGATCCAATAGACGATCGACCAACTCCCGAACTGTTGTGAGGTGTAGGACAGCGACTGTCCAGTAATGCCACCACCCACCCTGACCTGAGCGACATCGGAGAGCGAGTAGCCGTGGAACTGATAGCACGCCTCAACTCCATAGGCCGAGAAGGAATCCAGATCGGGAGAGTCGATCACATCAACCACTACTGGAACGAGGTGTGGAGATTGCCCACCACTTGAACTCAACAATGAATAGCGGTACCACGTCGACGTGTCGCCGAAGAGAGGCTTGGCCCAGTTGAACTCATCAATGATGATAGGGCTTCCATCCCGCAGGTGCGACAGGAGCCGCCTGGTACGACAGGAGCCTTGGCTCTCCAGAGGCGTCCGCCACAAGGTTGTAGGTACGAAGTCCCAGGTTGGAGACGCCCAGGAAGATGGCCAACACAGTGACCACAATGATGGCCGCGTAGACCTTCGGCACGGCCAGCGCTCGCTTTGACTTGGCGTCTGATCGCAGAAGGTCAGCCGGTACCGCCAGCCGACACCTCCAATGTCGATGTGCATGCCGAGCGGCCGAATGCAGACGATCATCGACACCACCCCGATGCCAAAGGTCACCAGTCCGATGAACGGATGAAGGATGTCGATGGCGACGTACTCGCCCCAGGTCTTCCCAGCCCAGAAGATGAAGGTGATGCGACCAAGGTTGATCACCCACAGGATCAACATTCCCCCCATCAGCCAGAGCACTTTGCGCACGATGGGCCCACGCACCACCGCCGCGAATGCTGAGCCGATGAGGAGAAACCCGACCACACTGTTCACACCCGAACACGCTGAAACAACACTCAGAGGAAATGAGTGGCCATTGTGGACAACCTCAAACAGGGTGTTGCCCGGCGACGGGATCACTTTGGCGACAGGTATCACCTTCAGGATGTCGCCCATCGCCGAAAGCGTCGCATTGGTAATCGCGTCAAGGAGCTTCAGAAGCACTGACTGAATACGGGATATGGCCAACCGAGGAAAGGTAGCAAACGGCCAGCTTCTGCCGCCAGAGAACGCGGACTCCGAAAATGATGGCCACTGCGCCGGCCACGAACACCGGCAAAGTCAGCAGGTCGATGCGCCATACCCAGAACATGGCCGAAAGCGACATTGGGCAGAAGGAGATTCGCCGCCAGCGCTGCCGCCACCAGTGGCAATCCCACGATGTAGTCGACCTGACGGTCATGGATCGCCGGCTCTGGCTTAGTCGGCCGAGCTCGCACGCTGGCCAGCGCCAGTGCGATGGCTGGCACCAAACTCACATAGGCGAGCGGTGTGTTAAGCCAGCATTCTGAATCAGGGTGGTAAGCGAATAGTTGTACGCGATCACCACCGATCCAAGCAGTGCCGCCACTTGCACTCTGACCCGAGTACGGGGATCGGCATCGTGCCAAACGGCCTGAGCTCGGCTAATGCGCTCGCGTGTACTCGACGGCCTCGATCGACGGCCGACGTTGACAGCGCTATCGATGGTCATTCGATTTCTGTCTGCGTCCCATGCTGCTGAGCGATCCTTCTTCGCATTGCCGCCGCTCCAAGCGTGCCACCAATCAGCAGGAGGGAGGCAAGGGCGATGAGGGGAACGGCGTCCAGTCCTGTGAAGGCAAGTCCGCCCGTCGATCCACCGCTACCGCTGGAATCAAGGTTCACTGAGGATCCACCGTCCGACGATGTCGTCGTCGTTGTGCTTCCACCGGCGGTTCCTTGGTAGGTGAATAGATCCGACGAACTCGTGGCCGAGGTGATGCCATTCACGGTCACGGTTACATCAACTATGTCTAACGTGCCGGATCCGCCGACCGGACTCGATGCGGTGCAGCTGGTCGTTGAGCTGCACACCACAGCTGTGCTGGGGGTCGTTCCAAAGTCGACCGTGGTACCGGTGGTCGAGAATCCCGTCCCGGTAATGGTGACGGCGGTGCCGCCGGCCTGTGGACCCGATGTGGGGCTTATTGAGGTGACGGTGGGCGGGCCCGTTGCGGTGCTGCTCTTATACGTGAACTGGTCAGCCGCGCTCTTCGACGAATCAGCCGTGGTGCCGTCGTAGACGACCACATCGACCGGTCCGGCGGCCGTGCCAGCGGGGCTGGTAGCCGTGCAGGTCGTCGTAGACGTGCAGGGGGCGGTAGTAGGACTGCCCACGCTCCCAAAAGCAACCGTATCGGTGGTGGCAAATCCCGTCCCGGTGATGACCACCGAGGTGCCGCCGGTCAACGGTCCCGAGGTGGGAGAAATGGAGGCAACGGCCGGACCACTCGTATAGGTGAACTCATCACCGGTGACAATGGCTGAGGCGGTAGTGCCATCGAGCACGGTGACATCTTCCATGGTCGGGACGGTCACCGCAGGACTCGGAGCAGGGCTGGTGGCCGTACAGGATGTGGCCGACGAGCATGACGCGGTAGTGCTGGCCACATTCCCGAAGTCGACGGTGTCGCCCGGGGCAAATCCTGTTCCGGTAATGGTCACCGATGTGCCGCCGGCCAAGGGGCCTGAGTTGGGCGCGATAGAGGTCACGGCTGGGGCAGCTGAGGTGGCCGCCACGTAAGTGAAGAGATCAGCCGCGCTCGTCGAGGAAGCGGTGGTGCCCGCCAACACGGTCACATCGACCGGTCCGGCAGTGGTGCCGGCGGGGCTGACTGCAGTGCAGGTGGTGGCTGACGTGCACGGTGCTGCGGTGGGGCTGGCAACGGTGCCGAAGTCAACCGTGTCGGTGGTGGCAAAGCCAGTGCCGGTGATGACGACGGAAGTCGCCCCGGCCAAGGGGCCAGTCGCCGGACTGATGGAGGCAACTGCTGCGGCACCCGTGTAGGTGAACTTGTCGCCCGCCACGTCAGCCGAGGGCGTAGTGCCGTCAAGCACCGTGACATCAACCGTCGATGGTGCGGTCAAGGCTGTGGTCGGGGCGGGGCTGGTGGCGGTACAGGTAGTGGCCGAGGTGCACGACGCCACCGTGGCGACGACGGTACCGAAATCGACTGTGTCTCCAGTGGCAAAACCCGTCCCGGTGATGGTGATGGGAGTGCCGCCGGCCAGGGGGCCCGCATTGGGCGCGATGGAAGTCACGACCGGAGGTGTGGTGGCCGACGCAATGCTGGGCAGCAAGGTGAGCGGTAGAGCAGCCAGGAGGGCTACGCCACCGATCACCTGGGAGGCCCGAAAGACGGACCTGAGCCTGCCGACGTTTTCTGATCTTTTTATCAAGTGCTTTGGCCTTTTCCTGGTCATGGTTTCAAGTCGGTTCCGTATCACGTGCACTCCCCCGAACCAGGGAACCGAAGTGGGCGCTCCCTCTTCGGGTCGTAAGGCGGCTCAACCTATCGGGCACCCATGAACCAAATGTGAACGTTGATCGAAATGCAGGTAATTAAGTCTCGACAGTTCGCCATCCCTACTTGCAATGGGGTCGATTTCAGCCGGTGAGCAGTTGCCGAAATGGGTGTCGCCCGTCCCGAGCCGACGAAGTGCCAATATAAGTGAGCACCTCTGGCCTCAACCAAATCGACCGTGTACGTAGTCGGCAGTTCTTGGGTCAATCGGGCTCCCGAATACGGCTTCTGTCGGGCCGGCCTCGACGATGTGCCCCGGCTGCCCCTCCCCGTCGAGCAAGAAGAGGGCGCAGTTATCAGAGACGCGCATTGCTTGTTGCATGTTGTGAGTCACAATTACGATGGTCAGTTCACGACAGAGGTCCCTGATGGTCTCCTCAATGACTCCAGTCGAGATGGGATCCAGTGCGGAGCAAGGCTCATCCATCAGAAGGACCTTCGGTCGCACTGCCAGAGCGCGAGCAATGCACAGTCGCTGCTGCTGGCCACCGGAAAGCGCAGCGCCTGCCTCATTCAGTCGATTCCGGGTCTCATTCCACAGTCCGGCACGCTCAAGGCAATCCTTCACGAGGGCGTCAGGATTGGACACCTTGGTGCCGGAGAGTCGCAGCCCAGCCAGCACGTTTTGTGCAATCGTCATGGATGGAAACGGGTTCGGGCGCTGAAACACCATGCCGATACCCAGGCGGGTAGCCGTGACGTGTTGCTGCGGTCCATAAATGTCGACGCCATCGAGCGTGATTGAACCCGAGAGTGACGCACTCGGCACGAGCTCATGCATTCGGTTCAGAATGCGCAGAAAGGTGGACTTTCCACAACCTGATGGACCGATCAAGGCCGTAACCTTGCCCGGCTCCATGGTGAGTGAAATTCGCTCGAGCACCTTCTTGTTGCCGAACCATGCGCTCACATTCATCGCATCGAGCACGGACGGGGCACGTGAAGAAGGAGCTTGCGGAGCTGCTCCCTGATGAACCGGCACGCCTTCATTGCCGTGCCCGGCAGGCGCTGCATACGATGACTGCACGCTTGTCATGTCCGTGCTCCCGATCGGCGAAACCTTCTACGGCCGGCCATCCCGAAAAGCAGAAGGGCGGCCCCCGCACTCGAGATGGGTATCACCCCACCCGCTCCCGTAAAGGCCAGGCCCTGGGACGATCCACTGCTTCCCGCATCGGTCGACGACCCTGCGGACGCCTGTGCGCCACCACCAGCGGATCCAGAAGTCGTTCCCGACGACGAGGATCCCTGCGATGCAGTAGTGGTGGTGGTGGTGGTGGACGAAGAGCTCGTTGTGCTGGATGTCGTGGGCGAGGGTGTCGTTGTTGTGGTCGTCGTACTCGATGCATCGGCGATGGCCTCAGCATTGAGCTCAGAAGCCACTTTGAGATCAGCCGTTACCATGGCTGGTGTCGGTGGGGCTGCGCCCAACACCGCCTCGTCCGACTGAGCTGTCGATCCCATCATGTAACGGATTAGCTGAGCCAGCTTCTCGGCCTTGTCAGAGGGCAGACCCGTCGTTGGTACAACCAGGTAGCTCTCGACCATCAGGTAGTTGTTGTAGGCAGCCGCATCAGTAGGGTCAGCGTTGAAGGTCACTAAATTCGTGCTTGGATCCAACGTGACGTGATTCTCCGCCGCTTGAGCGGCGGCTTCGGTGGGTGGCACGAATGCTCCCTGAGCATTCTGGATGGCGGCTGTCGGCACGTTCCATGGAGTGCCCTCCGGAGCTCCCGCCCATACCGCCGACAGAGCGAAGACATCGTCAGGCCCAGCGGCAGCGTTTCCCAGACCCCCCCAGGTTTCCTGTGCGGATGGTGCGTCGGTCTCCGCATTGATGTTGAGTTCCTTGCCGACCAATCCCTCGTCCCCTCCCACATAGGCATGCTCGCCGTGAAAGGGCCAAATCTCAGACGGCGCGTCACTTGTGGTCAAGGCGTCCGCACCGGGATTAGCCAGCGCATTGTCAAGCTGCTCTTTGGCCACCGGGTTGCTGTCGAGGAGCGAAAGCAGCGCGGTGTTTTCAGCAGATGGCTCAAGCGTTGATGCTTGGAAGATGCCCTCACCTCCGGGGATCGGTTGACCGGACGCCTGGGTCAATCGTGGGTCAGACCAATTGGCTAACCCGGGGAAGAGGTTGGTGTTGGGCTGCACCGCGCTACTGGTGAGGCTGGAAGTGAAGAGAGCGGCAACTAGGGGCACCGTGAGGGGAATATTCCTGCAAAATGTGTTCGATGCATCGGTCGCGATACCGGCCGGGTTGCACACCGCCAACGTGGCGATCGCCACGGGAGTGGCCGCAAACGGCACGTAAGCAAAGCTTCGACCATCTGCTGCGGCAGTGGCAGCCTCAGTGGACGTAAGGGGGCGCTCCGAAACCACAAAATCGTTCTCAAAGCTTTTTGGACCGTTGCCAACAAAGTCAGTGATCGCCGCATCGATATTCGCGTCCTCATATGACGGATTTAGGGGAGCGAGTCCAGCATCGGTATTCAAGAAATTGTCGGTGACCGGCGTCACAAACGACCCACCCTCCCCGACCAAGGTGGTTGAGTCCGTTGAATCGGCGGCCGATGTTCCAGAACCGAACCAAAGTGAACTCACCATGGTGCACGAAATACAGGCCACACCTGCGAACGCAAGTGATGGAAATTTACCTCGACCAGGATGCTTCATCGGGATACCGGTACATTGCGTCGGCCCAGAAAGCGCCGACGTCCGACGAATCCGAAGAGAAGCAGGACCAATCCAGCGATGGTCAGTGGTAACGGGTCCCCACCCGTATGCGCCAGAGGCGTTGTACCGCTCAACGACACCGCGGGATCTACACCGGAGGTGGAGGCCGCACCACCGCTGGAGGAAACTGAAGCTCCGCTCGGGGACGCTGTACCGCCAAGAGCGACTGCGTGCGTGCCACTGGCACTCGATGTCGACTTGGTGGTGCCGGTTGTGGCCTTGCTCGATCCTGCGGACGCAGTAGTCGATCCGGAGGTGGCGCCGGTTGAACCAACCGCTGCGGTAGCAGATGCCGAACCACCGTTGGTTGTCGTCACCTGTGTGGCCCCTGGCGGCGGTGGTGGCGCAACGCCATTTGTCACCCCACATGTGGGTGAGGTGGCCCCGGACTGGACTTCGGCCGGGGTAAAGTCGCCGCACGAGTATGCGGAGTTCTCAGCCGATGTCGGGCTGACTGCTCCCGGTACGTCCGCAGTGACCTGGTCGATTCCGTATCGTTCCAGTGACAGACCAAGACTGGCGTAACCGAACTTCGGGGCTAACTGCTGGCCCAGGGTCAGCACGTAGTTCACGTAGTTGCTCATCGTCTTGCCCTTGGCTGAGTTCCAACCTGTCGTCGGGGTCAGGAGATAGCTGTACGTGGAAGGGTTGTATACGTACTTCCCCGCTCCGTTGAAGTTCAGCACGTGGGTGCCGTTGGACTGCTGGGTCGCATAGGCCAGTGCCGAGGCGACATCGAGCGGAGAGGGAAGCGTGAAGTCACCCGAGGTGTTCTGCACTGCTGCGACACCGTGAGCAGGGTTGGCGCCGGTAAATCCTGAATCGTTGGCGTAGTTGACCTGCACCGGCCCGATGGCACCGGCGTTATTCACAACATTGGACGTCACCGCAGCCGTGGACGATTCGTCATAGCCATTCCCGGGAGCTTCCCAGTTCGATCCGGGTGTCGTGGGCGAAATGGCGATTCCACTGGGTGCCGGCGATCCGCTCTCGTTGTGCGCATACTGGGCCCACAGTGCAGGCTGCTCATCGATGCAATATTCCTCCAACACAAAGTTGGTTCCCGCCGGGTCGCTCTCCGTGATCGGCAATACGGGCAGGTTGGGCATGGTCACACCCGCATTGGCCCCGTCAAGCTTGAGTGACGGATCGTCCCAGTTCTTGATCTGGCCAGTGAGCAGTCCACACGCGGTGTAGCTGGTCAACTGAAGCGTTTGCGTCAGCCCCGGAATGTTGTACATGAACGCGACACCGGCCGCGGTGATCGGAATGAAGTCAAAGTGGAATGAGGGAGGCGTGGTGCCAACGCTCGAACTGACGTACCCGGTGTCGCTGACGGCGAAGTCGACGGTTTCGTTCGTGAACTCGTACCTTCCCTGGCCCGAGGAACTCGGTGTGTAGGCAATATTCAGGTCATAGGGCGGATTGCCTACGGAATCGTCCCACTGGTTGATGGCGGGTGCCGCGAAGGAGGAGCCATTCCCCGCCAACGAAGCGGATGATGTGGCCCCTGCCGGGGGTACTCCCGCCGGCGCCACGAACACCACGGCCACCACAGTGGCCACCAGTGCCACGCTCCATCGAGCCCTTTGCAGCAATGCCCTGACGAAACTGCGAGAGCGATTGATTCGCTGACTGCCCATAGGGACCGTATCTCCTTGATAATTCATTGGACGACCTGGAAGGTGATGTTGCTCGTGTCGATTGCTAGTGCAGTTGTTCATGAGACTTCGCCCAGTTTCTTTCGCCCCAGCCTTGGAATGCGTCGCGTCGAGTTGTTCGAGGAGCCAACGATGCGGGCGAGGGTGAACAGTCCCAATACCAACGACATGAGCACGAATGCGTCTCCCCACCCAACGGAGATCGCCTTTGCCGAGGGAACGAAAACCTGCTCGTAGATTCGCAACGGGAGATCATCCTGCGCGCCGCTGAATGGATTCCAGTTGTCAGCGCGGCGTCCCCCCAGCGGTGAGCAGCACTTCCGCCGTCTCTCCCGCGGTCACCGCGATGCCCAGAATGCCTGCGGTGACAAGACCTGTCCTCGCCGTCGGCAGCACAACCTGCAACACGACCCTCCACTGCGGTGCGCCAAGAGCCAGGGCAGCCTCACGGAGCGAACCAGGCACAATTCGGATGACCTCGAGCGACGCTCGGCATGTCACGGGAAGCATCATGATCGACAACGCCAGCGAACCGTGAAAGCCGTTCGTGCCGTTCACCCCAGCAGGTTGGACCAAGAGAAGATAGATGAAGATTCCAGCAATGATGGATGGTGTTCCCGTCATGGCGTCAATCACTGTCCGCACAATCCGCGAAAGAGCACTTCGGGACTCCACCATGTACGTGGCCGTCAGGTATGCCAGCGGCACTGAAATCACCGTGGCGAGGCCCACCTGTTCCAAGGTGCCAACTATGGCTTCGCCAACTCCGAACGTCGTGCCATTTTTCCCGCCGACAGTGTCATCGACCAGGAAGTGAGGGAAACCGCCGAAGACGACAGGTAAACCCTTGACGATGACGAAAATCACGACCGCAGCGAGCGCGATCATGGCGATAGCTGCGCCAGTCCAAATGGCCACGGTCGCCAATCGATCCTTCATCTGCAAGATGCCACGTTGTCGCCAAAGGAGTACTCCATAAAGCACCAGAAACATGACGAATGAACAAAAAAAGAATCCGAACCCGAGCGCGATCCCGGCAATGGCGAAGACGATCCAAGTGGCGGCAAGGCCCGCCACGGCACTACCGACGGTCTCGTACGCTGCCTGCCTGGTCACTTTGGCTCGCCGGTTGGGACGAAGCGTGCCGGTGGTGGATGAGAACGATTTCATCAGTGTGAAACCGCCGATCGACTGGATATGACGCGGCCACCGATGGTGAAGATCAAGGTGGTGGCAAAGAGAGTGAGCCCGGCGAGGTCGAGTTCGCTCTGACCTTGGATCGGAACTACGGGAAATGACTTTGCGATCTCCTTGGCGATGTCACCGTTTCCCGGACCGAGAATTGCCTTCGAGACGGTGTTGGATGATGACAGGACCAGTAGTACGGCCATCGTCTCACCCAAGGCGCGACTGATGCCGAGGAGTACTCCACCGATGATCCCATTGCGCGAGAAGGGCAGGATGACATCAGTAATGGTTCCCCAGCGGGTTCCACCGAGCCCCAAGGCGGCCTCGCACGCCTCGCGGGGAGCTTGCGCCATCACTTCGCGACTTACCGATGCCACTACGGGCACGATCATGATCCCCACAATGAGCCCGCACACAAAAACGGAGTCGGCATAGTTGTTGGGCTCGGTTGTCCGAAATATCGGGATGAAACCCAAATGTGCGGCCACCCACGCCACCGGGCCATGGAGATAGTTGTTGAGTGCCTCGAGTCCCCAAAAGCCGAAGACAATGCTCGGCACCACCGCCAGGAGGTCAATAAGCCCCGTCAAGTAGCTCCGTAATCGGACCGGGGCATACTCGTTGATCATCAGCGCGATGGAGATCGCGATTGGAAAGGCGAACGTAATCGCTATGACCGCGATGAATACTGAACCAACAAGGATGCCGAGCACTCCGGGGTGAATCGGAATCGACCAGACGGTGCCCGTAAAAAAGTGAAGTCGGCCAGCGTTGGTGATGGCCCACCAGCCATGAAAGGTCAGGAATGCGACGATTCCAGCCAAGAGGAGCAGCACAACGGCACCGCTGGATGCAAGAAGCCCGCTAAAGACGCGGTCAATTCGAGTCTGGCTGGACGTGATGACGATTGGCGTCTCGTCCACATGGTCGACTACCGGTGGCCTGGTCGTGGTGAGGGTCATCGATACACATCCCGGCGGTGGTTAGCCGCGCCACCGACGCAGCTAGCGGTTCGGGAATTGCAAGTCACGTTCATCCCGCCACTGGCCCATATGACGCGATGTTTCCGAATGAATAGATGTCACCACTAGCGGACACGAGCCAGTACCCGTTGCCGAGCCCGTTGGACGCGATACCGACGATGGTGCCATCTTGGTTCGATCCACCGCCCGAACCCCTGAACGTGGCATCGCCGTACGAGAACACACCACCGTCTGAGGCCACCAGCCAGTAGCCACCGCTACCGGTCGAAGCGATGCCCACGATCGGGCTGTTGAGGTGCAGCCCGCCAGCGGAGCCGTAAAAGTTGGCGTCGCCGTAGGAGAAAATTCCCCCATCGGACGCCACCAGCCAGTAGCCTTTTCCGTCCGGTGTCGAAGCCAAGCCCACGATCGGGCTGTTGAGGTGCAGGCCGCCAGCGGAGCCGTAAAAGTTGGCGTCGCCGTAGTTGAAAATGCCACCATCGGACGCCACCAGCCAGTAGCCTTTTCCGTTAGGCGTCGCGGCGATGGCCACAATCGGCGCGTTGAGAGTGATCCCACTTGCCGAGCCATAGGAAGGGGCATCCCCAAACGGAAATACCCCACCGTCCGCCGCCGCCAGCCAATAGCCGTTACCGTTCGCCAGTCCAGCGATGCCAGCGATGGGGCTGCTCAGATTTTGCGCATTCTCGGATCCCCGGAATTCGGTGTCGCCGTAGTTGGCCACTCCTCCATAAGCGGCCACTTCCCAGTAACCCCTGCCGTCAGATGAAGGGGTCATGCCCACCACCGGCTGATTCAGATGCGCCGATGTCACGTCGGATGGGGGTTGCGTCGTGGCGGAGCTACTAGTCGACTCGGTGGTCGTCGAGCCACCCGAGCTGGGTGAAAATGTGATGGTGACGCTTAAGGCGCTATAGGGCACATCGTCGGTGACATCCATGACGGTGTAGGTCACCGTTTCAGGAGCCTTGTCGGTTACGCTGAACGCCGCCGTCCCGTCCGAGTCGGTAGTTCCGACGCTCGGCCTCACCATCGAACTTCCGGCTGAGGCAACCAGCGATACCTGCTTGCCTGTCAATGGGTTTCCATTGCTGTCATTGAGGAATGCAGTAATGGTGGCCGAAGAACTGCCGTCGGCCGGAACAGTATTCGCACTCGCCACCAGGTCCGAATCCGCCACCACCGGAGCGACGGGCTGAGGAGTTCCGAAAGTGATGGTGACTTCCTCACCGACCAGTGGAAGATTATCCGTCTGGTCGGTGGCACGATAGACAACGACTTCAGCCGTTTTGTCCGTCACTTGGAATGTGGCAATCCCGTGCGTGTTGGTGATAGCCGTCGCTGGCGAGAATAAGGAGGAACCGTTCAACGCTTGGAGAGAGACTGTGGTGTTCGGCACCGGATTCTGATTGTGATCACCAAGAGTGACCGTGATTGTCGAGGCCGTGGTTCCATCGGCCGCAACCGCTGCTGGATTCGCCGCCACTGTGGACTGATCAACCTGAGGCAGTCCCGCATCGAAGACGACCGTGACAGTGGGGGTCACGACGACATTGTCCGTCGTATCGGTGGCTATGAAGGTCACCGACTCCGCCGTCGTATCGTACGCATCGAAAGAAATTTGACCCGATCCATTTGTGGCGGTCACCACCGATCCTCCGGAGCTGAGAGAGGCTGGAATCCTGATGTCCTGGGAAGGGGTACTTGTCCCGGTCACATCACCAGCAATGGTCACCGTTTTGTTCGCCAAGGGATTACCGAACTGATCGTTGATGGTGACGCTGATCGAGACCGGTGTGACGCCGTCAGCCGGTGCGCTGGTGGTTGAGGCCGTCACCTGTGACATGACTGCCGACGCAGCCGGGGGTTCGAACTGAATCTGAACTGTCGATGTGAGGGAAATCGTGTCTGTGGTGTCCTCGGCTGAGAAGGTGACCGTTTCGGCCGTGGGATCGTTCACCAAGAACGTTGCGGTGCCATCCGCTCCGGTTGTCAACGAATTCTCCACCACCTGGGCCGTCGTCGACGAGGAGGACAGCGTGACCAACTTCCCGGCTATTGCACTTTTGCCATCCGATTGCAGCAGCGTGACTGTCACCGACCCAGAGGACAGGTGCCCATTAGCAGCCGCAACCGAAGACACGATCGGCGTCGTCGTTGTCACCGTCGAGGCGGTCGGCGAAACGGTCAAGTTGCCGAACGTGACGCTTGCACTCTTCCCCGTGAGTGGTGTCAAGCTGGTCCCGTACGCCGCGGAATAACTCACGGTCTCTGTCGTAGTGTCGGTTGCGGTGAAAGTTGCCTCACCCTGGGCATTGGTCATGACTGCCGTCGCTGGCAAGATATCCGAGTGCCCAGTGCCTTGCGACAGGGTCACGGGCACGTTCGCAACGGGTTGTGGCATTCCGCCAGCACCCTGATCATTGAGCGTCACCATGATGCTTGAAGAATCCGTTCCGTTGGCAGCAGCCACTGTCGTTGGACTAGCCGTGATAGTGGAATTCGTTGCCGTTACTGCGGGCGCTTCGAACGTGACGGAGGGCTGGGTATTGAGTTGAACCTTGTCGGATGTATCGGTCGCCGTGTACGTCACACTTTCGGCCGTCTTGTCGGTGACGGTAAATACGATTTGCCCGTTCCCGTCGGTCGTACCAGTTGACCCAACTGTGCCGCCGACCTCGATCACGGAATTTGTTGACGATGAGGTTAAAGAGACCTGATCCCCGGTCGTGATCGGGACGCCGCTCGTGTCGTTCAAAGTGACCGTGATCTGCGAAGCGTCAACGCCGTTGGCCGTCACTGTTGTCGGTGCCGCGTCTACCGTCGATTCGCTGGCTGAGACCCCGGTAACGGCAAGCTGCGAGCCGTCACCGGGAGAGGAATTGTCGTCACCGTCCGATTGGTCGATGGCACTGACGTAGAACGGTGCGCTGTAGAGATGCGGGTTACCCTTGCCAACGCCAGTTGATTGAGGATTTGAGGCGAAGATCCCCACGACGCAGGGGTTGTTACCGTCATCGCACGTCCCTTGAAGAGTGCCCGCCCCCAGATTGGGATCAGGAAGGGCGAAGACATTGAATGTCGTGGAGAGCGCGCCACTCGACGTCCATAATGGGTCCGAGCCCGCTGTGTTGGTCAGAGACTCGCAGTCACTGGCAGTCGTGGGCAGGTTGGCCGTCGTTGCGCCGGGGTCAGCGCATTCCTCAAGGACATATTTGCCATTTGACAAACCCGCTCCGGTGAGAGCGGCGGCATCGAGGGTGCTGTTGGCAGCGACGGTGACCGTAATCGGCTGGGCGCTGTCATACGGCGTATCTGACGCCACATTGCCCTGCGTGGTCAAGGTCGTGAGTCCATCCATGCTGGTCAGTGTCGACGCTCCACCGGAGGTCGGTCGCGTCACTATGAAGGCAATCCCAAACAGGGCAAACACCGTGACGAGCACCAGGACAAGACGCCGACGTCCCTCAAGTACTCCTTCTAGACGATCTGATTGACGTCTCCCTCCAACGTGGTACCTCACGCCCGTCTAAGTCCAAGCCTCATGAGAGTGCCGACGATGATCAACGCAGCGCCCGACCCCAGTAGCCAAGGCCAGAGCGTTGGACTGCCGGTGTTGGCCAGCACGGGCGACGCGCTGGCTGAAGCCACCGTGGCGGTCGACCCGGAGTTTGTCCCATTGGCCGTCGACCCTGAACTGCTTGTGGCTGAGGCCGGCGTCGTGCTCTGGTCAATTAGAAAGGGAGCCGAAAATAGGTGGGGCTTCTGGAAATCGTTCTGATCGGAAAAGATGCCCAAGACGCACTCATGCGAAGCATCGCATTGAATTCCGGTCGAAGGACCGAGGAGCTGGACATCGGGCACCATCAAGACCGTGAATGTCTTGAGAACAAGGCTTCCATCTGGCTGGATAACCCCCACCGATTCCAGCGTTGTCGGATCGCAGCTGCTGGCCTTCGTCGGAAGATTCCCCACCGTTCCACCGCTATCAGCACATTCTTCAACCCTGATGGGAACAGCCCCACTCTGATACCCAGCTGTTTCAAGTGATGTTCGTTTGAGGACAGCGTTGGGCGCTACCTCGACTTCCACTACTTCTTGTTCGGACAGCGGGCTATCAGCCACTGCGCCGGATGAGGGAATTCTCACAGTGACGGTGCCCGTGGACAATGTGGTAGCTCCCACCTGAGAAGAGAACGCGGCCACAAACACGGACGAAATGGCGAGAATCGCTCCTGCAAGTTGCACCGCCAGTCCAATGGTCTTCCGCCGAGCACGGCTCTTATCCGTCGACTGCGCTGCGCTACCCATCCAACACCCTTCCGATTTCCGTAGTTCCCATACGTGCACATTCGGGTTCTACAAATTCGTAGAACCCGAATGAGCGCATTTCCCAGTTCGTGGTGCCTATCAAGACACCTCTGTTTCACACTGCCACGGAGGGTGCACCACGATGACTCGCGATGCACCCCCCGGGGCAAGGTCGTGTTCTGCCGGTTCGTGAGCAAGCACCGATCCGGTTTTTTTCATTTGTTCAGGTGCCCGGGGTGGCCACCTGCAAGACCGGCGGGTGGCCGGGGAAGTAGACGGTGCTGGGCGCTGAGCTTCCAGTGCCGGAGTTCAGTGCCGTGGTCAGCGTGATGCTGTACGGCATGGTGGTGTCATTCACCGAGGCCACAGTGTCGGTCGGCAGACCGGACTTGCCGTTAACTGTGCCGGTGGGTGTCACCGCGGTGTAGCCCGACGGGATGCTGACCGTCCATCCGGGTTGGACATTGGCCAGCTCGGATGCAATGAGGCCGGTCGTCCCGATGACCAGGGTCGTCGAACCCGACGTGGCCCCCGAGGCAATCGGGAGCTGGGCGTCGCAGGCAGCCTTGGGGTTTACGACTCCGTCACCCGCGGTTGTTTGCTGTGACGCGGACAGCTCCAAGGTGGAATCGGTCATGCGAGTGAACCCGTAGGTACCAACGATGATGTTGGTGATGTCCTGGTCGTAGTTTCCGCCTACGACGTGGTCGGTGCCCTTTGCCTCCTGCCCACCAATACCCTGGCCGCTGGCGGCGGGGTTGGTGTCACAGATCCAGTTCAAGAACCCGGCGGTCGACGCCCGGATGGTGTCCGACCGGTAGATGTTGAACAGGGTCCGAGAGGTCGGGAACGAGTTGTTGTTGATGGTGAGCGAGCTCGCACCAATGCCGTTCAGGGTCGTTTCCGAGTCAATGAACGCGGTTGGGAGATTTCCCACGCTCGAGGTCACTTCCAGGTCAGCCGTCGAGGCGTTGGCGTTGGTGTTAAAAGCCCCGTTACCCATGTAGTACAGCGAAGTGGCGATGTCCGTGGCCTGGTCGGCTGGGTCAGTCGGTCCCCAGTCGGCGTTGGCGAAGTCGCCGATTTGGTTCGAGTCGTTCTCCAGAGCGATTTCCAGGTTGTTGGCTGGTCCCTGGCTCGCTTCCGGGTCGGGTCCCGACGCCGCATTCTCGTTGTAGTTGCCCGTGCCGATGCAGTTCGTTCCAGAACCACCGGACTTGGCAAAGTTGTTGAACGTGGCCGCCGTGCCTGAACCGGAGTTCACGCCGATGATCCGGATGGGAACCCCGATGGGAGCACCCTCGCCCGCCGTCTCGCTCCCGGTCAGGTTGGTGAGCTGGCCCCAGTCCGTGATCTGACTCTGGTAGGCCGTCGCACTGCCACCGTGAGCACACCAGAGGCGGTAGGCCACACTGGTGAGTGGACCCTGCTGCACGCCGCCGACGGTGATGCCAGTGTTGTCCACGTCGGTGAACGGCGTGCCGGTGCAAGCCGGGCCGCCGCCCGAGCCGCAGTTGTAGGCGTTGCCGGGCTCCCAGCCGTCAGCCACCGGCCCGATGCCACCGGTGGGGAACTGGGTGCAGACCACGGCTCCGGTTGAGTAGTTGTAGCTCGGGAAGTAGCCAGCGCCCGAACTCGCGCACTGAGGGTCGGTGATGGAGTTGTACCCGGTTGGGGTGCCGTAGGCCTCGGGGTCGATCTGCAAGAAATCAACCGCTGGGACACCGTCCTTGGCGTAGCCGAGCTGGACTTCGGTCGGGCAGGTACCCGCGGAAGGCTTCGAGGATCGGGCGTAGTCGACCGAAGTGGCCGGCGTACCCTGGGTGCCGCAGAGTTCTGCCTGCCCGTTGCCGGAACCAACGTTGTTTATGCCCTGCAACTCTTCAGTACCGGAGAAGTTGTCCACCGTGTCTGACTGCGAGTTGTTCGGATTCACCCCATTGACCGGCTGGGCGCACTGGGTGTTCTGCGGCGATGTCGTCAACGCACAGGAGAAGGGAAGGAGCCCAGCCTGGGCGTACAGGTTGCTCAGGGACTCCATGGCGAACAAGGTGGTGTCCGATCCTTCTGACTGGTCTACTTCGTTGACCGGGTCGGCGGTACCGGTAGTCGGCAACCACTCGGGGTACGTCCCAAAGGTTGGGAAGGCGGGGATGGAGATGGAGGCTGACGCCTCACCGGCACCCGCCAGGCTCATGGTGAGAGTCGCTGCGAATATCGCGACTCCCACCGTCGAAGCGACCGCCAGGCGGTGGCGCACTTTCCGAAGTCCCATCAGTTTTTTGCTCCTTAGATTGAGGATGTCCATTTGGTTCCGCTGCGTTTACTGCTGGATTTCCATTGACACGTTGTGACCCTCTGGGCGTCGGCACGTCACGCGCCCACGCGGAGGTGGCGACTTGATCTGGGACCAGAGGTAACAGTCCTCTGGTCCCAGCCAACCTTCGATTACTTAGTCAGTTGGGCAACCTTGCGTCGACGCCGGATCTCGAAGTAGGACCCACCGCCCACCAGCCCTGCGGCCAGCAATGGGAGAAGGAGCGCCAGTGGTACTTCGGGCGTACCGTCACCGGGGGTGGCGTTGTCGTCGTTTCCATCCCCAGCAGTCACTTGGAATGGGGCGCTGTAGAGGTGCGGGTTACCGTTGCCTACGCCATTGGTCTGAGGGCTTGCGGCGAAGATGCCGATCACACACGTGTTAGGCGCCACGTCACATACTCCGTTCAACGTTCCATTTCCGAGGTTGGAATCAGGAAGGTCGAAGACCGTGAATGTCGTGGTGAGCGCGCCAGTCGATGTCCACAAGGGGTCCGAGCCCGCTGCGTTGGTCAGAGCCTCGCAGCCGCTAGCAGTCGTGGGAAGGTTGCCGGTCGTTGCGCCAGGGTCAGCGCATTCCTCAAGGACATATTTGCCATTCGATAGACCGTCCCCAGTGAGAGTGGCGGAAGCGAGGGTGCTGTTGGCGGCGACAGTGACCTTGATCGGCTGGGCGCTGTCATACGGGGTCCCCGGAGTGACGGTGCCGGTTGTAGAAATCGTGGTATTTCCGTCGGGGCTCACGAGGGACGATGCTCCCGCTGGGCCGGCCATGAGGCCAACGAGGAGTACACCTCCAAGAAGTGCGGCTACGGCTGACGTACCCGCAGTCTTGAGAATGCGCTTCGGGGACATTGCTGATGGGTCTCCTTACGTTGTTTGCTGACCCCAATTTGGGAACAGGCGGTCTTGGTGGATGCGTGCGGCTTGGCGGAGCGTCTTAGGTTTCTCACAGGTCGCCCCCATCGTCAACGTGGAAGCCCTGGTGACACAGAGATTTCATCTTCCGGTCACTCATCAGTGGCTCAATCCTCACGGATCTCTCACCCCGAACTTCTCAATCCCAAGTTGGACCCTCTGAGGAACTTCGTGTTCCGTCCTGACCGACGCGTCATAGGAGAATGGATCTTCGTCTCACACATGCGCATACCGCATGCCAGCGAGCTGCTGTCGGTTTCGAATCATGCGATGTACCGACCGCTAAAAAATGATGAATGGCCGTCTGTGTAGTCTGCCGCCGTGTCTGCTTCGCCTTCTCGACGTCAACTTGCGGTTGTGATTGGGGCCGGCCTGGCCTTTATCGCTTCGTCATGCTCATCGTCGCCATCCAAAGACTCATTAAGCGGAGTGAAAGTTAAACCGACGCAGAACACAGGTCTGTGCAAACTGGTTCCTCCATCGGTGGTGGCAACAATCATCGAGACGAATCTGCAATTCCCCATCACCTTGAGGCATGGAAACGAGACCCAGTGCGTCTACAGGCCGACAGTCGAAAGTGCGACGTCCATCATCATCGGATATGACACCAATGCGAATGCAGCGACGTTTTCAAAAGACCGTTCGACCTTCGAACACCAAGGGCAGAAATTAGGTCCGATTTCGGGACTCGCCAGCGAGGCGTACTACTTCGTGGATGCAAGTGCCACAAACTCGGTCACCACTGTCGTCCTGTTGCAGAACTCGCTGCAGCTCTTCATTGCGGGAGGTGCAACTGTGCAGGCGCTTGAAAATATCGCTCATTACGCAGTGGCGCAGTATGAGTCGACCCATTCCTTGAGTCCGTCGGCTGGAACGTAATAGCGGTCATTTCCGCGAACGCTCACCGCGTCATGAACCGGTGACTTTTACCACCCATTCGCAATTTGCCGGGGCCTGCACCACAAGCATTTGCTGTCCAACACTTGACTGTGCAGTCACGGATGACCCAGCGGCTCCGGTCTCGTTTACCGCTGGTGTTCCTGTCGCCGTGCCGCCTGCCGGTACGACATAAATCTCAAACGCGGGCCCTGAGTTTGGTGCTGGAGTGCATTGAAAAGCCCATCCGATGTTCCAGCTCGGATTGGTAATTGTGAAGTCGGGACTGTCCCAATTTCCTTGAGACTGGGTGGGGCCCAGCAACACCCGAGCTGGCGTTGGTACGACTGTCGGTGACGTTGCCGTGGATGATGAGGTCGTCGATGCGACAACCGTGGTCGTGGTGGAGGCACCTCCACCCCCTCCGCTAATCGGAGTGGTGGTTGGAGTGGTGGTCGAAACGCTCGAGCCGGCAGGCGGTGGCAACGATTCCTGCGAGTTCGTCGAGGAGGCGTTAGCACTTCCACCGTTGTAGGTAGAGCTAATCGCCATCCCGATGACGAGCATCACCACCATCGCAGCGATCAACTGCCAGGTTTTCCACGACCGCCTCTCTTTGATCTGGAGCTCCCCAGGCGCCGGGACGGCGCCACCCGGACGCGGTGAATTGAACACTCCAACATGTATGGGACCGTCGGGAATCGTCATCGCTAATCCGTCGCCGCTTCTTCGGTAGTGGACCCACCGAGCGGCGGAATCACCACATGATTGAACATCATTGAATCATTCTGGTCCGTCTGCCCGTGACAAATTGGTGAACAACCCCAATAGCCATCCGCTGGTCACGAAACGTACCCTGCGTGAGCACACTCGGACAATTTTTGCCAAGGCAGCATCCGCCGTTCTTCAAATATTGGGCCAGGGGGGGTTATGGGTGCTTCAAGTCAATGTCATACGGAAGCGCAAGCTGTACGCTTGCCTCGTGACTTACACGTCATCGCACGGGTTCTATGGAGAGCTCGCTGAGATTCTCGAGCGCCTTACGGCCAATGAAGAACTTCTTCTTTTTCACTTGCACCGATTGCGGATCGAACGTGAAGCTCTCGGAGTACCGGTGCCGAGCATGACTCCTCAGTTCCCCTCGCCGACTTCCGCAGTTCCTCCCTACAAGACACTTGTGGTGGCACAAAGCGTTGACGCGCCTCCAGCGCCGGAGCCGCAATATCAGGCGGCTCCCAGGCCACAGGTGGAGATGCCCACTCAGCAGGTACCTCTCGTCGCACCCGCTTACACCGAGATGCCGAGCACTTCGTCATATGCGCCTAAGGCGATGCCCAGCACGGCTCCCGCCTCGGCAGATCCAACTCCAGCCGAGTGGCCCGCCAACTCTGAATTGGATCGCACCGGCATTGCGCCGGTCACTCGAAACTACGATTACTTCGCAGAACTTGATCGGACGCTGGACGAACTGGCACGAAGAAATCAGACTCAGAATCCACCTGCATAACGCCGGGCGAGTCGCACGCCGACTTCCCTTCCAGGCATTTTGCGGTTTAGTCTTCGGCCCTCACGCCTGACTTCGCATTAATTCTCAACTCGAACTGCGCTGACATACCACCCATCCGCGGCTTTCGACACGTCGATCTCAAAGATTCGATCGTCCGGCGACGCCCCACCTGGCGGGCCATACGTGCACACGATGGGCGAAAAAGCAACGCTGCAACCCCGAGCAATCGCCAGTCCACTGGGATATGGAACGGAGAAGAGAGTGGCAACGGCTGCCGGCGTAGCCACCGCTAGGGCAGCGGACCGATTACCGGCTGCCCAATTCGAGACGAGGGTGGCAGCCGAGCCGGCGGCACTCGGACTGAGTTCCGCTGGAATGGCCTGAGCCATTGTCGGTGTTGTCGTGCTTACCACAGAGGTCGACGTTTCGGTGGAGCGAGGAGGACTGACGTTCTTGCCGCTTAGATGATCGACGGCGATGACAACCCCACTGACCAGCATGACGCACAGGATTACCGCATATGCGATTCTGGTCGGCGTCCCAACGGACTGGGCAGATCGTTCGTATTGCGACATCGCCAACTCATACAGCGCCGGCGCACGTGAAGCGGTGGCCTGACCTGGGGTGCTGGCAGCGCGCGGTTCCAGGTTTGGCGCGAACTCGAAAGTACTGCCACTGGACCTGTTCGCCGGAGTCGCCTGCGCCAGGGCGCTCGGTTGCCATGTCCCTGGAAGCGGGGGTGGATCATGAGATTTTGTGCCGGCGTCGCTCACGAGCATCGTCGGTTTGCCGTCGTCGGCGTAGAACCGCAACTCATGAATCCCAAAGATGTCGGGCTGCCACCCTCTGTACGCATTCTCTGGAATCAACGCAATCAAATCTCTCTGGCCAGATCACCGGATACACCCGAGTTGATCATGCTCACGGAAGGCCTTGAACCGCCCCGACCGCCATAGTCACCGGTGCTTCAGAGGCAACATCGGAAACGCTCAGGATACTCATGTCTGGGAATCCCCTCTGACGCAGGGCTCATTGGGCGGTCCACACCGGCAGGACTCCGCAGCATCGCCTCGAAGGTTCGTGTATCCGCGCTGAGGCGAGCACTTAGTGACGCCTGGGTATCCCACATTAAGTAAGCGTGAACGAGAGGCAAAACATTCGACTCGGGGTTGGTCCCGAGTGACCGTGGCTGGTAACAAAGCAATTGAGATGAGCACCAGTGCGTGGAATCCGGTGTTCGGCGAGCCGACACAGCCTCATGAGAGCCCTCAGGGGGTTCCCGCTCACACGAGCCAGTACGCCAACGGAAGTCTTTCCAGACCGCCAACCGGAGATCCCTCTTATCCCGACTCGGCCAATGCCGAGATTCACTCCATTGCCTCGGCCATAGAAGAGCTTCAGGCACGACTTGAAAAGGCCAATGGCCACTTGGGACATGTGACTGCCTTGCGAGATTCCGAGCTCGAAATAGGCCGCCTTTTCGTGGAAGCTCAACGCTTTTCTGAGTCCTCCATTTCGAAACTTGAACAGCAGATCCATGAGATCTTGCTGGAGGCGGAAGCCAAGGCCTCTCAGATTTTACGAGAAGCCACTGAAGAGGCTCATGAGATTCGGCGGCAGGCGCAGGAGGCGGCTTTTGTCTCCAATAGAGCAGCCCAGGAACTGCAATCTGCCATCGCCGGATTCACGGTGGTAAATAGCGCTCTGGTCAGTGAGCTGAATGCTCTGAACACAATGCTGACTCCCTCGTCGGAGCAGCAGGTGGCTGAGCCGTTGGGTCAACAGTCCCGTCTGATGGGGTCGTTCTAGCCGATCACCTGACAATAGGCCTTCCATTCACTTCGACAGCTTCAGCGAAAATGGGCGAACCCCAAAGTGAGTGTGGAGTTCACAAATGTTGTCGAATTCATCAATACATGCCCCCTAGTTAGCGATCGCTCTATGTCCCACTTCCATTCGACATCACCAACTGAGACCCCCAGTATCACTGAGCCTTCAGCAACATTTGACATCCAATCGATGGAATTGGTCCGTCAGTACATTTACCACCTTGCATCGAAGGCCACGGTTGGAGGTATAGGAGATCTCCCCGGGGGGGGAGCCATCGACTGGGACGTAATTCGAGACTCCATCGCAGGGTCCCAATCGGTCGAAGAGGCCATCGGCAGGGCGATAGTCGTCGCTGACCTCATGAGCCGCGGTGCTTACAAGGGCGAATTCGGGGAAGTCGGTGCTGGCGCCAGTCAGAATTCCAACCGCTTCTTCGCCTTCGACAACTCGAATGTCAATGCGCAATTTGGCGAAAAGACCAGATTCAAAACCTGGATTGCGGAACGGGCCTCTGCCCACAGAACCCTCACATCGATGGGCATATCCATTGTGATGATCCTTTCGGCTTTGACCATTTCTATGGCGACGGATCACACTGGATCCGACCGACCAGCGTTCAAGACGACGGCAGCGAATGTTGTCAACGGAAACGCCGAACTGCAGCTCGCAGCAGTGTCTGACACCAATGCAGCAACCGCAGGAGCGATTCCGGCCACTGAAACGAGCACCGCCGCTCTCCCCACAGCTACGGCGCCCCCCGCACCTTCTCCCCCGTCACTAGCAAGCGCCGCGCCGTTGCGACCTCATGAAGTATTCGGATTTGCTCCCTATTGGACCCTGGACCAGAGCGCAGGATTCGACGTATCTCGGATTTCGACCTTCTCCTACTTCAGCATTCCCGTCAATGCTGACGGGTCGCTCTTGGAGTCAGGTCCAGGCTGGAATGGTTTTCAGAGTCAAGAACTGGCCAGCCTGATCACCAGAGCTCATGCAGCCGGAGACCGTGTCGTCCTCACCGTAAATAGTTTTGATCAGGACACCCTCAATCAGCTCACATCGTCACCGAGTGCGCCTTCGACGCTCGCCACGGCCCTCTTGGCGGCCATCCGACAGAAGAATCTCGACGGGGTCAACTTGGACTTCGAGGGCACTGGAAGCAGCGATCAGGCTGGACTGACTAATTCTGGTGACGCAGGTGTCGAACGCGATCCATCAGGCGAATCGCCCACTATCAGGTGACCATGGACACGTACGCCAGCTCAGGCGGAGATCCAAACGGTTTTTACAATATCCAGGCGCTTGCTCCAGCCATCAATGCGTTCTTCGTCATGCAATATCAGTTGAATCTGCAATCTGGTGGATCAGCGACGTCACCCCTCACCAGCACAATGTTCAGCGACAAAGACACGGTTGAGCAATATTTGGCCGCCGTTCCAGCATCCAAGATCATTCTTGGACTGCCGTACTTCGGCATCGACTGGCCGACTACAAATGGCACACTCAATGCCCAGTCCACGGGACCCGCCACTCCGGTTTCGGATGGACAGGTGATGGCCGGTGGCCATCCCATCTATTGGGACTGCGACGACCGACACAGCATGGACTTCGTATCAGGTGGGCGCCCAGTGGCACGAAACCTTCTTTGAGGATCCAACCTCCCTGTACGAAGCGGCACAATTCGCCAACAATGCGAATCTGGCCGGCGTTGGTATCTGGGCTCTCGGTATGGACGGCAACAACGCAGCACTGTTATCAGCCCTTCTGGGTGGCGCGGCCCCCATTAAGCAAGGCGCAGCGGGACCGTCGGTCACCTCCGAATCCCCTAGTAGTTCGACCACAACCTCACTAAGTACTGGTCCATTGGGCAGTTCGACCTCCTCCACCACTTCGACCACACCAACCACAGTGGATGGTTCGTCGACGGTGGGGAGTGAAACTACGAGCACAACTTCCACTTCAACGTCGCCCACTTCAACGTCGTCCACTTCAACGACCACAGAACTCACCCCGACTTCGACCACTACATCGCTGCCTCCGCCATCGGAGAGTCAGTCATTCGGCTATGGGTATTCGGGAAAATGGGACGGCAAGGTGGTGACACTGACTCAGGTATCTCCCAGTTCCTGGCCCGGAGACGGAGCTCCGGTAGCTTCGTTGGTCGACTTCACTACCAGCGATCCTCAGCTTTCCTGCCTGGCATTGAGTTCCGACCTCAGTGTGTTCACGTGGCCTGGTTCACCGAACGCGTACTTCGTGGAGGCAACTGAACCCGGTAACTGCGCGAACGCCTACTTCGTTTCTTCGCTACCTCATGAAGTCCTCGCAGCGAGCAGAGTCAGGGAACTGAGAATGGAACACAGAGCCACCTCGACACTCGTTCGACCACCGGCATTCGAAGCCGAGGAAGAATTCGACACGTCCGCAACGCCCCGGAGAAACGGGCACCAACCACAGGCGCCTTCATCCGTGCCGCTTACGCAAACACACCGAGTCGTTCGATCGCCCGACGCCCCCAGGTTTCTTACCGAGGGCAAGACAATATTCTTCATCGCATTTGGCATCTACCTGATCATCGCTGTCCTGCTCGACTTCAAGTACAAGGTCTACCCCGGGGACGCCTTCTCGCGGATGGCCAACGGGTTCTACATCATCTATTCGAGCGATCCCCATCTCGCAGCGATCGGGTTCGTTTGGGAGCCCCTTCAGTCGTTGGCCGACATGGTGGTGCTGTTGGGGAATCATCTCTGGCCTGCCCTTTCACACGATGAATTCTCGGGAAGCTTGGTCAGCTCGCTGGCCATGGCTGGTGCCGCCTACCAAATGTGTGCCGCGCTCCGTGAATGGGGAGTCACTCGCGTACCCCGACTCGTGCTCACTGCGTTCTTCGCCTTGGATCCGATGATCGCCTACTACGCCGGCAATGGCATGAGTGAGTCCCTCTACCTCTTTACACTGATCACCTCCACTCGCTATCTGTTGCGGTGGATGCGCGACCGTGATCTTCGTTCGCTCGCCTACAGCGCAACTGCATTGGCGTTTTGTTACTTGACCCGCAACGAGGCTGCCACGGCTGCGCTTATGGGTGGGGTTGCAGTGGGGCTTGTTACGTACTGGCGAGCGAAAGGAAGTCGTGCCGATCGGGCCAAGAGGGGGGCGTCCGATTTACTGATATTTGGTGCCCCGGCCTTCATCGCTGCTTTGGGCTGGTCCATATGCAGCTACGTGATCATTGGGGCCTTCATTGACGGAGGCGCCCTGCAGGTGCGCCTAGCGCACCAACAGGGCCTCGGTGGAACGTTGTTTCATCGAGTCTGCTACGAGACGGACGCCATCCTCGCGCTGGCACCTTTCCTTGCCGTTCTTCTGGTGGTCGCGGGTGTTATAGCCCTCGTGCGCCGGGATCCCAGGATCCTCGCGCCAATTGGGATTATTGGCGGTTCACTGGGATTTGACACGTTCTCCTACTTGAGCAACTCCATCGATGCGGCTCTTCGGTACTGGATCGCGGTGGTTCCGCTCGGCGTCTTTCTCCTTGGAGCTGTGATTGCGGCAATACAGACGCCCCGTCCAAGTCGGGGTGGCACGCCGCCGCAAATCCAAACACGAGCTGCTAGCCCCAGCCTGGGCGCGCTCTTCGCCTTCTGTCTGGTGGTGTTGGTCATGATCCCGACCGTCGTTATGACTGGCTCTGGACTGGTGAACCCCAATATTGGGGTTGAAGAGTCAGCACAGATCGGGTTTATCTTCAAACCCCACGACAAGAGCCTGACCCCCAGAGCTGTCTATCCGTTCACCGAGGCGTTGGATGCCTACCTGGCAACTCTCCATCTACCTGACAATGACGTTCTGGTCGACAACGCCGATTCCACTGGTTGCGTTGCACAGATGGTCGTGATGAGTCCCCAGCCAAAAGTATTCGTGATCCCCAATGACCGGGACTTCCAACGGGTTCTGGCTGATCCAATTGCCTTCCATGTCCGGTATCTATTGGTACCTGATCCAAAGACTCTGTCAGAGCCTGGCGAACTGAACACCACGTACCCCGATCTGTGGAAGACAGGATCGGGATTCTCCAAACTGGTCCACCAGTTTCCAGGGGGCAGATCAGCGTGTCCCGATTTTCGTCTCTTCCACGTCATCAAACACACCAATACCTTGAGCTGACCGGCCCAATTCGCAGGCATCTGTTGGGCCAGCAACGCAGGCCCAACATCCCGCTCAGATGCGCCTTTTCATCTCCTCGGCCAGCGCCACAAGAGCGTGTCGTGCCGTGGCGTCCCAAGTAAAACGATTGGCATGGACAAGCGCACCCTTTGACAGGCGGCCAAGCAGCATGTCGTCGGTAAGCACGCGAGTCAGAGCTTCGGCGTATTCCCTGACTCCATCCGGTGTGCTGCAGTCCACCAGGAGACCCGACTTGCCGTTGATGACCGCGTCTACGTGCCCGGCGATGGCCGAGGCAACCGTCGGCGTACCGCAGGCTGCCGCCTCGGTGAGCGTCATGCCCCAACCTTCGCGTTCAGATGTGCTCGCCACTGCCCAGGCCCGGCGATACCACGACACCAGCTCTTCATCGTCCACTCGGCCCGGCATGTGTAGCCAATCAATGGCCCCGAGCTCTGCCCGAAGTGCCTCGAGAGCAGGCCGCTCGTACCCTTCTCCGACGATGACGGCCTGAAGCTCAGGCACCGATTCCTTGGCCTGCGCTAGCGCACGCATCAAAATATCGAAGCGCTTTACCGGTACAAGTCGGCCCACCGCCACCACCAGAGGCGGACCCGAGCGGCGACCTCCAGGTGTGTAGCGCTCATCGATGCCCGGAGGCGCCACGCTGACGTGATCCCTGGGTAGTCCCAGCATCTCGACGATTTCAGTGCGCGAAGACTCCGAGAGTGTGACAATGCGGCTCTGAACGGTAAAGGCGTGGAGCCAGACGTCGCTCCATGGTCTCACCCGCTCGAGCGAGAGCCGACGGGAGGACCATTCCCCACATTTTGCCGTGGACATGGTGGAGAAACACCAGGCGCGGACCGCGATACCAGACCGGTGAGAGGAACGGCATGCCGTTCCAGATCTCAACCAGAGCGTCCCCGGGGCGATGCTCCATGCGAATGCTTTCCCAGGCCGCCCCAGGGAAGACGCCGTAGCGTCCGGCTCGGCGCAGCACCCCATACCCGCTGCGCGTGATGGATTCGGGAGCGCCCGCAACGGCCGACGTGCGGAACGTCACTTCGATCCCGGCAGCCGCCCACTGGGTGGCGATCTTGTGGGCGTGCAGCTCGGAGCCCCCTGCTTCGGGATCGCCCAAATCACGCCAGGAGATGAAGCGAGCCCGTCGAATACCTGCATCGGCGGCGATGGTCGCCAAATCCCGGACCGGGGAAGGTTTGAGCTCCATCGAAGGCGGCGGCTCCGAGAACTCGGTGGATAGTTGGGCGACGATTTGCCGCCGTTCGTTGAGCAGTGGAGACGCCATTTCGACGCCAACCGGCGTCACGTCCGGAAGGGTCTGAGTCATCGTGGCCATTGTCATGACCGTGGCACCGCTCCACAAGCGAAAACGCCCTCTGCCACGCAGAGATAACCCAATCGTCGCGACAAGTTCGCAAGTGGGGTTCTGTATCCGCGGCCGATCGCCGCAGTGGGCCTTCATGTGCGGGTGGTGGTCTCTGGTGTCAGCCCGTGTTGTGTCTTCTCCCAGAACGACGGAGTGACAACCAACTGCCATGCCGCCTTGAGGGCGGCCATGGACATCATGACCCAGTACAAGGGAATCAGGAGGGCTGGCCCTACCAGGCCGTCCTGCTCGGAATGGCGGGCCGTGAGGACGGTGAGGTACCAGAGGAGGAAGTTCCCGATCGACCACAGCACCAGGCTCACGTAGTACACCGGCGCCGGAAAGATCTGCTTGAAGAAACATGCGGGTGGGCCACAAACCAGAGGATGGTCAGAGCCCAGAAGAATGGATTCAACAGGGCCAGGATCGGGGTGCCACCCACAAAGGCAGTCAAGTGCGTGACGCCTTTCCAACCCACCTCCTTGGTGACCTTGGCTGGGGAGCGTGGTGGATGAGGAACGTCTGAAGATATCCCTTGTACCAGCGGGATCGCTGCTTCACCCAGTTGACGAAGTCGCTGTTCGCCTCTTCGAGCGTGACGGACTCGAGGACCTTGATCTGCAGGCCCTCCCGGTACATCCGGATCCCGAGGTCGCAATCCTCGGTGACGTTGTAGGGATCCCATCCGCCCAGTGCTCGGAGCGCCTACCGACGGAAATGATTCGACGTGCCACCCAGCGGAATGGGTGCGTTGCAGTGACACCAGTCCGGGCAGGAAGAAGGAGAACCACATCGCTGTACTCGATGGTGAACCACTTGGTGATGATGTTCTGGTCGGCATTGCCATAAGAGAGCTTGGCCTGCAGGCAGGCCACTTCCGGGCCCATAGCGAGCCCAGAGCCACGGCGGCCCGCCGGAGCTGCAGGACATCAGGGGCATCCTCAACGTCAAAGACGGCGACGATGTCACCTCGGGCCATGGTGAGGCCGAAGTTGAGTGCTTTAGGCTTGGTCCGAGGGTCGGCCACCGGCACGACGATCAGCTTGAACTGTCTCCCGGATCGCTGTGTTCCAGAGCCTGCAGCGTCTCCTGATCGTCTGCTTCAACCAGTAACAGGACTTCGAGGCGGTCACCGGATAGTCGAGATGGCCGATGTTCTCGATCAGCTTCACAATGACCGATGCTTCCTGATACGCCGGAACGAGGACTGTGTAGAAGGGAGATGGCCGATCGGGAACGCTCAGGGCTTCTTCATCGGTCACCACCTCGACCGCATCAGCTCTTCGAGGACCGCTGGAAGAGGTAGACCCGGTAGACGACCGCCAGGAGATAGACCATGGTGAAGAATTGCGATGACGATGGTGAACGTCATCCTGGCGGAAAGCACTACTCCCACTATCAGCAGGAACAGAACTATGAATAGACCATTCCGCTGACCCTTGGTCACCAGACTTCGGGCGGAAACCAGCGGCACACGATCGGCGAGACCCGAGACACTGGCCGCTAGACGCAGCTGGGACTCGTCCTGCTGCATCAGGGTGGGTTGCACCGACCGGAGGCTAGCAACTGAACTATGGCGCTGATCCAGGAAGTTTACCTAGTGATCACATTGAATGGCCGAACGGTTACCTGTCGTTGGCGTCGTTCACCTTCGACAGCTTTGCCACTCCCGAGACGGTACTCATGCAGGGTGACATTTGCGCGACACGACTCTAGAATTGGAGTGAGGCCAGAATGGACGACAGGCGGATTCTGTTACGTTGCCCATCAGCCGGAAACGAAGAATGCTGGCGGCGGTGCATCCATTCCAGTGGTTGACCGTGCCCTATTTAACGAGAGAATGCCTACGGAAGGTGGCCAGTGTGACTGCGGGTAAGGCGCCCGGTGAGTGATGAGATGAACTCGACCCAGTCATCAACCAATGGGAGTGATCGGTCCGAGTTTCAGGATGCCGATCCTCAAAATGCTTTGAGGATCAATGTCCCCATAGAGGCGCGCCTCAACGCGCTGGTGGATGCGATCCGGAACTGGGATTGGCGCACCGTGCCGGTCCATGAGGTCACCAAGCCACTGGTGGAACCTCTTTTCCCTGCAGGGCTGCAGTCGCAGCCACCATCACCTCAAGTGCCCTCGCCCGATCAAATGTACCAACCAAGCCGGGCTCAACAATTCCAGGCACCGCAACCGCCTGCGCAACCTCCGGTCGTCGCTCGCCAAGCTTTCGACCGGCCGCCACCGCTAGGTACGGAATTTGCGCCTGGCAGCGCTGGAACCGGTCAACCACGCCATGCCGCACCGCCATACATCTACGAACGCAGTGCGCCGGAGCAGCTCCCCGTCGATGCGCCGGCGAGAGCCGTCGATCCAATTGTCCCAATTGTCGAAAACCAGCAACAGGTCTCCGCACCCACTGAGCCGCATCGAAAAGCCGGAGCGACATCGTCAGGGCGCCTGAAGGCAACGCTTCCATGGATTGTTGCCCTCGTCATCGTTGTCATCATCATCATCGTCATCAGGACGATTGCGACGCCTCCCAATTCCGACAAACTGCCTCCGGCCAAGGGCAGTCACACGACGACCACGGTTCTATCGGCGCCGGGTGCCATCAACACTGTCCCCGGTGGATCTCAGCTCTCCAAGTTCGCCAGGGATATGAATAAAGCCAACCTCACTGCGGCGCATGCGCTAACCAACGGTGGGAGCACATTGACCGTGTCCCAACTCGACGCCATCGTGTCCCCATACGCGGCGGCCGTCAAGGTTTACTCGTACCAGCTCCACTTTGTCGTGTGGCCGCCACTGCGCAAGCCGGTATCCAAAACGAGTACGCCCAGTTGAGTTCGCTACCTGACGTTCTTGAACACGATTGGCGCGGTGAACCCGAACAACATTGGCGGTCTGGGTCTCGCAGTTCCATGCGGCGGCCTCGACCATTCAAGTCATTGATAACAAGCTCAGGCATGCAGTCGGACTGGGTCCGTCATACACCTTTCCCTGATTTGCCTGAATCAGCTCGCCTCGGCCCGACCTTCCAGCCAGCGCCGGAAACCGGCGGCGTTGGAGTGGACGCCGTTCATGACATCGAGCTTTTCCTTGTGGGCGGGATCGATGTCGCCCAGGAGCGGGTCGAATCGCGCCGAGAGCGCATCGGCAATGTCCAGTCCATTCCGAAAGGCGTGTTCGGCCGTCTCGGCCCAGAGCGGTCAGCGTCTCTTCGGCTTCGGCCAGGAGTGCTCGGGTTCACCAGCAGGCCGTAGTGGGCCAGCGCGATCCCGGTGGGACGGCGGGCGGCGAACTTGTGCAGTGAACTCGAGCGCCTGGCTCAGATCGAAATCGGGCGGTGGCGTGGACGGGCGCAGCACCCCGCCATCGGGCAGCTTCACCCCGACGGCGTCGCCGGCGAAGAGCACTCCACTCTGCGAGTCGTGCAGCCCGAGGTGATGCTTGGCGTGTCCCGGAGAGTCGACGGCCGTCAGCACCCGGTCGGACTGACCATAATCTCTTCGCCGTCTTCCAGCACATGGATGCGTTCGGCTGGTGTCGGGTCGAGACGGCCGTAGAGCGAATCGAGTAGCGGATCCGTAGACGCGGGATGCCGAATCGATGAGGCGGGTCGGGTCGGCCAGGTGGCGCGCCCCCTTCTCATGGACGTACACCGTGGCCGAGGGAAAGGCCCGGGCCACATCGCCCACTCCGCCGGCGTGGTCCAGGTGGATGTGGGTCACCACCACACCGGCCAGCTCCTCGGGACCGACCCCGATGGATTTGCAGAGCCGCCAACAAGACCGGGCACTGACGACTGGCTGCCGGTCTCGACCAGGACGGGCGCGCTGCCCTCGATGAGGTAGCCGGCGGTGACCCGTTCCCAGCCGCCCAGGAGCGTGTCGATCTCCAGCACACCCGGCGCGATCGTCCGTGGCGTCGGGACGATCAGCTGCTCTTCGCCGGTGACCGGGATCGTGCGTGTGGTGAGGCCGACCCGTGGGTGGGTGGCCATGGTGCCGCTCACTCGGGGTTGACCTCAATGATGACCTTCACGTCATCGGGGCTGCGGGTCAGCGCCTGCTGCCAGTCCGCCAGCGGCACCCGCCGGTTCACCAGGCGGTCCAGCCAGCTCCGATCGGCCTTGGCCAGCGCGGCCGCGGCCGCCTCGTAGTGCCGGCGGTTGGCGTTGACCGAGCCCACCACGGCCACGTTCTCCAGCACCATGCTTCGGTTCAGGGCTCCTTCGTCCACCTCAATGGTGTGACCGCCGGAGGAGACGCCGGTCAGGCAGACCACGCCACCGGTGCCCACATGGCTCATGGCGTCGAGCACCAGTGAGGCCACGCCGGTGCATTCGATCACCACATCGGGGGCCGGGCAGGCGTCGGCCATGGCACCAGTGTGGTACGTCGCACCGAGGTCCTTGACCAGGTCGGGCTTCACGCCGGTGGTCATCTGATCGATGACGTGGACGTCGAGACCGCGCTGCACCCCGAGGAGCGCAGCCAGTAACCCGATCGGTCCGGCGCCGGTGACGACCGCCGTCTTGGGATCCCAGTGGGCCCGGCCGCCGACCCGGTCGACCTCCTCCCAGGCCTTGGCCACCACGCTGTCCACAAATACGAGGTCTTCCGTGACGAAACATTGCTGGCCGAGGGACGTAGCGTGTTGGCCTGCATCGAATCGAGATGGCCGCGTGACGGCCTGCCGCGGTCATTATTGCTCGAATCGGATCCGGCAGGCGACTGAATCGCGGGTCGATTCGCTTGCCTTCGAACGGCGAGAGCTGAGGTCAAGCGTTCAGGCGTTTCTGTCGAACAAGAGCAGTCAACTGGTTGGCGATCTCTTCGAACACTGCGCCCAATCGGTATGCCGAGGTTGGCGGAACAGCCGCATCGTGGGATACCAGGGACTATCGGTTCGTCCGTGAAGCCAGCGCACAATCGGCTGCCGCGGAGGCGCGACCCACGCCGGCCGACCCAGGGCGCCGGCGAGGTGGCAATGGCCGAATCCGAGGTAACGATTAGATCGCACACCGACATCACGGCGGCGGTATCCATGAAGGCGCCGCCATCGCTGTCGAGTTCCGGGGAAAGATCGAGTACCGCGAACTGGTCGGCGATCAGCGGGATTTGCTCGACGCCGAATCCTTTTTGCAAGCTGACGAGCCGCACTCCTGGAATGTTGGCCAACGCTTTGAACAAGGCCAATGGAATCGAACGCCAGGGCTCGAGCGGCGACTGCGGATTTCCTTGCCAGTGGATGCCGACCCTGAACCCGGTCACGTCGCGAAGTTTGTCGCGCCACCGGACCACTCGCTCGGGATCTACCGATAAATAGGGCGTCGCCGCGGGAACTGACTCGAGCGTCGTATGAAGGAGGTGGGGAAGGCTCAATAGTGTCGTCTGCACGTCGAATGATGGCAATCCGGCATTGGGGGCAATCAGGCCCTGAAATCCGCTTCGTGTGAGCAGGGGAATAAGAGCGGGCTGCGGTTCGAACCATACCGCACCGTCCGATGGGCCGAGCAGGGACAGATAGCGAACGAATTGCAGCGTGTCTCCCAAGCCTTGCTCTGCTTGGATCAGCAACGTGCGGCCATTCCGTGGTGACCCGTCCCAGGCAGGCTGAGGCCATTCGCGGCGATAAAACTCCGCTCGCTTCCATCAGCCATTCGTGTTCTGCCCAGCCTTGCTCGAAGTTCCCCATCGTAAGCCAGGTGAGCGCGCGATTGCTGTGTGCGTTGGCATAATCGGGACGGCACGCGATCGCCCGGTCAAAGCACTTGAGCGCATCTTCGAAATGTCCCTGACGCTGAAAGATCGTGCCGAGGTTGTTGTGGGCCTCGGCAAAGTTGTCGTACAGGCGAATCGCCTGTTGGTAGGCCGCGGCCGCCTCGGGATATCGGCCAAGAGGCGCGGTAGGCCTCGCCCAGGTTATTGTGAAAATCGGGGGCTGAGCCGTGCACGCGGATGGCCTGGCTGAGCAACGAGATCGCCGCCTCGTTTTGGCCCGCCTGATGCGCCAGCAATCCAAACAGATGCAACGCGTCCGCGTTGAGCGGATCCGCCGCGAGAACCTGCTGATAAAGTTGTTGAGCCTGTTGCCAGCGGCCCGCACGATGATGCTCGTGGGCCGTGTCAAGGATCTCAGGAATGGTCGACATCGGAGACCGCCCGGTTGCATTTGCGTCGCAAGCATCTGGAAATTAAGATCACGTGAAAGCCGAGCAACTGCCGGTGTCCGCTTTCGCGGCCCACCTATGGGATCGACAGTTTCCTGATAACGGAGATTTTTCGTGATGAGTTATTTGGCAACGATCTTCATCATCGGTGGATTGATTTTTGTTCACGAATGGGGCCACTTGTGGCCGCGCGATGGGCGGGAATCTCGATAGCGCGGTTTTCAATTGGCTTCGGCCCTCGGATTTGGACGCGACACTTCAACGGCGTGGAATATTGCGTCGCATTGATCCCCCTGGGTGGTTATGTCTTGCCCCGGATTGAAAGCGAGGAGGAATTCTTTCGGATCCCCGCCGCGCGGCGCATCGTATTCTGGCTCGGTGGTCCCATAGCTAATTTTGTCTCGGCCGGGTTGCTCTTAGCAATCGTGCATTGCATCCGCGAAGGGATTTCTCCGTCGGGCCTTCTGATCGAGCCGTGGAAAGAAACCGTGTGCCGAATCGCTGCGGTTTATCCTGGCGTTACCATCCATCTTCGCGCATCCCGATCAGTTGTCGGGCGTCGTGGGAATCGTTGCTGTCGGCAAGTCCGTGCTTGCCAATGGGTTCGTCAGTACATTGCAATTTGCCGTCCTGTTGAACTTAAATCTGGCCATCCTCCAATCTTTTGCCCCTGGCT
>CAWKBA010000024.1:0-5626 GCA_963847765.1 Candidatus Melainabacteria bacterium
CCTTCTGCTTCGGCGTCTGCATGAACGCGCTTCGTTTTGCCTTCACATCTGGCCGCTTCGAACGCGCACGAGACATCTCCTTAGCTCGCTCTCGATGAGCCGGATCTTCCCGGTACGCGCGGTTGGATCGTTTGCGGGCGCACGGTTTACACGCGCCGGATTTGGCGTATCGGTTGTCAGCTCCGCAAGTCGAGCATGGCCCCTTCACGTCTTCTCCGGCGGAGGTAACGGCAGACCGAGCGCCAGCGCGGCTTCGATAATACGCACGCGCGTGTTGTCGTGGATCGCGTCCCCATCGTATGCACGTTCAATCGTGCGAGGGTTGACGATGGCTTTGGACGCCAGCCGGACGGCGTCATGTCCCGTGATTCGTCGTCTTGTCACACTCGTACCGTACCCATGTCCGACATGATCGGCAAGACCGATGAGCCACATTGACTCAACTTGTGCCGCGGCTTCAGGGTGGACGTCATGTCGATCGCCATTCGCAAACTCATCGCGAAGCTGGAGAAGCAGATCGTTGCCGAGGACAGCGCCACGAAGCGCAAGTCCCTCGCCGCCACGCTCGAAGCTGCCAAGCACACGCTCAAGACCGTTGAAAAAGAGCACACCGAGACCCACGACGCTCCAGAAGAGGAAGACGAGGAGGAGTCCGAGGAGGGCGGGAACGAAACCGACAGGGAAGAGGCCGGCGAAGAGGAAGAAGCCGAAGAGCCCCCCGCGAAGTCGAAGTCCAAGAGCAAGGCGAAGGCGAAGGAGCCTCCCGCGGACGACGACGAGGATGACGACGAGGATGATGAGGACGAGGAGGAAGAGGAAGAGGACGAAGCCGCGTCCGCTTCCGGCGAAGAGGAGGCCTCGGTCTCGCTCGCCAAGGTCGTCGCTGCGGTCCCCGGCAAGAAGGGCCAGCGCCTCGCAGGCCACTTCAAAGCGCTGATCGACAAGGCCGCGCAGGCCGACTCGAATGACAAGCGCTTGGCGCTCATCGAGCGTGAGCGCGTGAAGGAGAAGAAGGAAGCCCTCGTGCGCGGCGCACTCACCGCGAAGGGCGGCCCGCGCATCACGCCGGCAGACGCGAAGTGGCTGCGTGGACAGAAGTTCGCCACCGTGACGAGCTACCTCGCTCAGCGGACCAAGCCCATCGTCAACACCGAGGACGTCATCCCGGAGACTGACGGTCGTGGCGCAAGCGCCTCGGAGTTCAGCGAATTCGAGATGAAGTCAATCACCGCTGCCGTGTCGGCAGGTGCAAACAAGGAGAAGCTGGAAGCCGCTCTCCGTGCTTCGAAGGCAGACAAGGCCGCTAAGGGAGGTGCGTGATGGCTCTGACATCTGACGTCCAAACAGTACGATACGGGTCGCCAGGCAACGCCTCTCAGCCGGCTTACCCCGGCCCGATGGCCGCAAGCGTCACGGTCTACGGCGGGAGCATCTGCCTCACCAACTCCAGCGGGCTCATCAAGAACGCTGCCAGCCCAGCAAGCACGGACCTCTGCTGGGGTCTCGTGCACGCTCAGACCATCAACCCCAGCGCGGTGCAGTGGAACAGCCCGATCGACATCACCGGCAACCCATTCCAGGTCGACACCGGGAGCTTCTACATGAGCGCCGGATCTGGGTCTGACGCGCTGACGCAAGCGAATGTCGGCGGCACGGTCTACGTGATCAACGAGACCACGGTCGGCGCGACCAACGGCAGCGGCACTCGTCCGGTTGCCGGAATCCTGGTCAACATCGACACCAGTCAGGGCGGCGGATACGCCGTCAAGTTCGGTTCGTCCCAGACGACAGGAGCACCGCAGTGATCACACCGGCTCAATTCAGTACCTTTGTCACGACCGTCAACACGATGATCGGTGAGGCGTACAACGACACCGTCGAACCGGTGCTCGACCAGATCGCTACCACCATCCCGATGTCGACCGAGTTCCTCTTGCAAGGGTGGACCGGCATGTTGTCGAAGATGCGCGTGTGGCAGGGGCCGCGTGTCACTCACGAGGCGAACCCGCAGACCTATCAGGTCGGGGCGCTGCCCTTCGAGTTCACGCTCGCACTCGACCGGTTCCGGTTGGATGACGACCAGTTCGGGATCTACTACCGCCAACTGCCCGACATCGCGCGGCAGGCAAAGCGGTGGCCCATCGAGCAGGTGCGCGATCTTCTCGAGAACCAGGGCGCGTGGACCGGCACATTCCAGAACGGTCTTGATGGCCTGTCAAACTTCAACACCGCTCACCTCATCAACTTGTACCAGCCGTCACTCGGGTCGTATTGCAACGATTTCACCGGCGGCGGGCAGAACGTCAACGGAATTCAGGTCGGTGGCGCGTTCAACGCCACGCCGTTCAAGACGCTGTACGAGTACATGTGCAACCTGAAGGGTGAAGACAACGAGCCGCTCGGTGTAACGCCGAATCAGCTCATGCACCCGTCCTCGCTCAAGGGCGAAGTGGACTACGTACTGAAGAGCGCATTCTTCGCTGCCCCTGCGTACGGGAACCTCACCGGCCAGGTCGGCGCGGCAGACAACATGCTCGGTCGCTATGGCGTCGAGCCGCTCATGAACCGGTACCTGGTCTCGCCGACAAAGTGGTACCTGATCGGATACCACCAAGCCGATGAAGCCGTTTACGTGGGGGCTTCGTGAGGCGCCGCAGTTCGTGCAGCGGACCAACGAGAACGACCCCGTGGTGTTCGACGAGCACCAGTACGTGTGGGGCAACTGGGGCCGCGGCTGTCCGGCCTGGTCATTCGCGTGGCTCTGCGCTCGAAGCGGATCGTGATGAGGGGCTGATGCATGGCGTCGGTCTATTGCAGCCCAACTGATGTCGGGACGTACGCGATGAACGCCATCGCGTTGTCCGTCATTCCGACGCTGCAACAGACCGCGGCATGTGCGGCTGCTAGCGAGAAGCTGGACAGTTACTTTCGTGGCCGATACCCGCTGCCTCTTCTGAATTGGGGCACGGACGTCACCATGCACGCGGCCTATATTGCTGCGTTTCTGATGTACTCGGGCTCTCGCGGAGCGACCCCGATGAAGGGCTCCGACGAGATGGTCCGGCAGAACTACGAAGATGCGATCAAGTGGGCGGAAGGCGTTCAGCGCCAGACGATCCACCCTGACGTCACCGTAGCCACACCCTTCGCCGGGTCCGACTACCAGTTTCCGCAAGTCATGAGCCCCAACTGCCCGCGTGGGTGGACTCGATGAGTTCTTGGTACGGCCTCCGAGGCCCAGTCAAGCGATGGGCGTCCGCGTCCGGCACGTTCACGGCGGCCCCAGGCACCCGCATCCTGCAGATCGGGTTTTCTGGCGGGACGTGCCAGGTGCCGACGGGTGACGGGACTTCGACCCAGACGCTTCCTGGCGTGGCCAACATGTGGACGATCATCCAGGAGAACCACACCGAGTTCATCATGGGCACGCTCGGCGGCACGGGTGCTCAGCTACAGATTGTGTTTGGGTCCACGGCTAGCGCCTACGTCGAGTACATCGGCCCGCCGGGGTCCTCGTGAGTCGCGTCACCGGCAACGGCGCAGCGGCTCTCCGCAAGATGGGAGACCTTTTGTCCCTCATCGAGCGGCTCAGCGACGTCCCCGCGCGCACCGCTGCCATCGCTGCGCCGAAGCTTGATCGACTTGTACAGCGCCAGTTCGAGAACGGTGTCGACCCTTACGGGCGACCGTGGGCACCGCTCCGACCCAGCACAATCGGCACTGGACGCAAACCACCTCCGCTCACTGGCTTCACCCGCAAGCTTCGTGACGGCACCGGTGTGAAGGTTCGCCCGGGTGGCCGCGCGGGTCTCGTCGTCAAGATTGGCGCGCCATACGGCACCTTCCACCAGACGGGCACCCGATTCATGGTCGCGCGGCGCATCATGCCGCAGTTCGGCATGCCCGCGGCTTGGCGTGCGGTGTTGACCGATGCGTCGCGCGAAGCCTGCCAGAGCATCGACATCGGAGGGCGCGCCAGTGCATGACCACGCTCCCCTTTTCCGTAACGCAGTTCTTCGGACCGGTGCAGGCATCGATCGCGGCCTATCGCACGTCGATGGGCTTGCCTCAGATCACCGGTCCGGATGGTGTCAACTCAGGAACGCTTTCGATCGGCGAGGAGTATCTACAGTTTCAGCTCGCCCCTCCAGGAATCATCATTGTTCCGGCGGGCGGGCACATCCGAAACTACACGGACTCTGGTGTCACGACGGGCAGCCAGCCTCTCTTGCCCAAGCAATATTGGACGGACGCGATGGCCTTCGAGGCCTGGTGCTGGGGAGACGAGGACCCCGTGGGGGCTCCCCCGGTCGGCTCGCAGTCGTACAGCTACGACTCGGCACTGGAGCTTCGCCGCGAGTTGCTCGTTGCGCTCGCGCAGTTGGGCGGCATTCCGGAGGTGCAGCCTGGGCGCTATCGATGGGACCAGCCCGCGCAGACCAACCGACTAGGTCGCATTCTGGTGCTCGAGTTCTCGCTCTGGTCGCCGGTCAACGACACGATCATCGGACCTTACGAAGTATTGCCCTTCGCGACCTCATCCAGCAGCGGCGTGCAGATCAACGCCGAGATATTGGCCACGAACCCGAGCGGATCCAGCTCTCTGCAAGTCGGCTACTTGCTCGACCCCCCATGAGGACGCGATGACGATTCCGAAGGTGGCATTCTCCGTTCTCGACAACGGACTCGGGCAGCAGAACCCAGGCACCGGCAACACGCTGGTCGTCGTTGGCGTCGGATCGGGCGGCACTCTCCCCGTGAACACCCCGCTCGACTCTGCGGTGGGTGGTGCGTTCGTCGCTGCGGGCGGTTACGGCCCCGGTCCGCAGCTCGCCGAGTTGATTCTCTCGCAGTCCGGCAATGATGTCGTATACGTCCCAGCAAGCACTGGGCTGGCGCTTTGCCTTCGGCGGCGGCGCGGTCCTGGGCCTCGCGATCCTCTACCTGCGCCGCTTCCTGCCGGAGAGCCCGCGCTGGCAGATGACGCACGGCCAGATCCCGGAGGCGGAAGCCACGGTATTGGAGATCGAAAGCCGCCTCGGCCAGGCGCACTCGCCGGCCAAGCCCACGCGCCTGAGCCCACGTCCGATCACTCTGGCCGATGTCGCCCGCACCCTGCTGGTGCAGTACCGGCCTCGTGCAGCGATCGGATTGGCGCTGATGACGGCACAGGCGTTTTTCTATAACGCGATCTTTTTCACCTATGCACTCGTGCTGACCCGCTTTTACGCGGTGGATGCAAACCGCGTGGCGAGCTATCTGCTGCCCTTCGCCATTGGCAATTTCCTCGGCCCCTTGGTCTTGGGTCGATTCTTCGACACCCTCGGTCGCCGCGCGATGATCGGCGGCACCTACCTTGGCTCGGCGCTCTTGCTCTGCGCCACGACCCTGTTGTTTCTCTTCGGGTCATCGAGCGCTGCGACCCTGACCCTGGCCTGGACCGGCGTGTTCTTCGTGGCTTCGGCGGCAGCGAGTTCCGCGTACCTCACGGTATCCGAGAGCTTTCCGCTGGAAGTGCGGGCGCTGGCCATTGCGCTGTTTTATGCGGCCGGGACTGCATTGGGGGGCGTGGCGGCACCGGCGGTATTCGGCGCCCTCATCGGTGGCGGCTCCCGCACGGCGGTTG
>CAWKBA010000025.1:0-11956 GCA_963847765.1 Candidatus Melainabacteria bacterium
ATGTCGTCGAGGTCGTTGTCGACCGTCAGGCACTCGAGCACGACGTCGGGCGAGAGGCCGATCCCGCGCTCCTCGAGGAACAGACACGCCGTGTCGGGCGCGTAGCCCGAGGCCCAGCCGGCGTTGACGGGCTCGAACGCCGGAGCCAGCTCGCGCTCCCAGACCTCGTCGTCGTCGACTCCCATGCCGAACGTGAGAGAATCGCCGAGGCAAAGCACCCTCAGGCGACCCTTGAATTTGGCACCGATCGCCGTTTTCTCGCGCAAGCCCTGCTCGTTGACGTGGAAAGTGTGATCGTCCTCTCCTGTCAAAGCTCGCAGCCGCCCCGAGGCGCCCGGGCGAAGCTCGCGCACCCAGGTCGGGTTCGAGCGGATCGCGTTCCAGAGGTCGCCGTACTGGGGATACCGCAAGCGGACGTAGAGCTCACCGAACAGCGCGAAGAGGAAGGGCTGGGCGAGGACGACGGCCAGGACGAAGAGCGCGCGCCGACCCCGGGAGCGGGCTCGCGGGGGCGAGCCGACTTGCGGCGCGGCGGCCTTCTTCTCGTCCTGAGTCCCGGTCACGAGGTGCCTTTGCGTCCCTTCTTCCTCGTCGTCGTCGTCTTCTTCTTCCGAGCGGCGCGCCGACTCTCGACCTCCTCGGCCGTCCGCAGCACGAGATCCATGTGCTGCGCGAGCTGCTGCTCGTCGTGGGTGAGAGCCCACGCCCGGACCTTCTTGGCATTCTCGATGCCGCCGAGGGTCTCGAGGAAAACGCGAAGCTCGCGGAGGGTCGCCCGTCTCGCGCGTTGCCAGGCGCGGAGGGCGTCGACGACCGCGTCGTCGCTCTTCTGCCAGCGCGCGAAGACCTGCTTGCCCTCCTCGAAAGAGGGTCGAGCTGGGCGCGCGCCGCGGGGTCGAGCTCGTGCTTGTGCTCCTGATAGCGCCGGAGGAGCTCGAGGCCCTGGTCCATTCGCTGGCGCATCTCGACGTCGCTCTTCTTGTCGCCGGGGCGCCGGCGCGGAGGTGGCTGGGGCAAGCCGAGCTCGACCTCGTCGTCCTCCGACTTCTTACGCCGCTTTGCCAAGGCCACCTCCGTCGTCTCCGTCACGTCCGAGACTCTTCCGAAACGAGCGAGGCCGCGGCCGCAACCGCCCGCAACGTCGCAGGCGACCGGACCGCGGCCTCGTTCTCGACCTGTCGTGAACCCGTCCGCCGTTCAGCGGACCGATCCTTCGATCTGCTTCTTCTTGTCCTTGAGGTCCGTGATCAGCGTCTCGGTCGTGAGCATGAGCCCGCGACCGAGGCGGCGTTCTGCAGCGCCGAGCGCGTGACCTTCGTCGGGTCGATGATGCCGCGCCTCGAACATGTCGCACGTACTCGCCCTTGAGAGCGTCGTAGCCGTGCGTGGCCGGGAGATTCCTGACCTCCTCGACGACGACCCGGCCGTTCTTGCCCGAGTTCGCCGCGATCTGGCGGAGCGGGTACTCGAGGACGCGGCGAATGATCCCGGCGCCGAGACGCTCGTCGCCCTCGAGGGACTTCTCGACCTTCTCGACGGCCGGGATCGCAGCGGATCGGAGCGACGCCGCCACCGGGGACGATGCCCTCCTCGACGGCCGCGCGGGTCGCGTGGAGAGCGTCCTCGACGCGGGCCTTCTTCTCCTTCATCTCGGTCTCGGTCGAGGCGCCGACCTTGAGACCGCGACGCCGCCGGAGAGCTTGGCGAGGCGCTCGTTCAGCTTCTCCTTGTCGTAGTCGGACGTCGACTGATCGATGAGCGACTTGATCTGAGCGCAGCGAGCCTTGATCTCGGTTCTTGTCGCCGCCGCCCTCGACGATCGTGGTCTTGTCCTTCTCGACGCGGATCTTCTTCGCCCTGCCGAGCATGGTGACCGCGACGTTCTCGAGCTTGCCGCCGGTGTCCTCGGAGACGAGCTGGCCACCGGTGAGGACCGCGATGTCCTCGAGCATCTGCTTGCGGCGATCGCCGAAGCCAGGTGCCTTGACGGCGCAGATCTTGAGGACGCCGCGCAGCCGGTTGATCACGAGCGTGGCGAGAGCCTCGCCCTCGACCTCCTCGGCGACGATCAGGAGCGCCTTGCCCGTCTGCGCGACCTTCTCGAGCACGGGGAGCAGCTCGCGCAGGTTGTTGATCCGCTTCTCGTGGATGAGGATGAAGCGTCTTCGAGCTCGCACAGCATGGTCTCGGGCTGATTCACGAAGTAGGGCGAAATATAGCCCTTGTCGAACTGGAGGCCCTCGACGACGTCGAGCTCGGTCTCGATGCCCTGGGCCTCCTCGACCGTGATCACGCCGTCCTTGCCGACCTTGTCCATGGCGTCGGCGAGGAGCTTGCCGATCGTCTCGTCGTGGTTGGCCGAGATCGTGCCGACCTGGGCGATCTGCGCCTTGTCCTTGACCGGCCGCGAGAGCTTCTTCAGCTCCTCGACCGCGGCCGTCACGGCCTTGTCGATGCCCACGCTTGAGGGCCATGGGGTTGGCGCCCGCCGACAGGGCCTTGAGGCCCTCGGAGTAGATCGCCTCGGCGAAGACCGTCGCCGTCGTCGTGCCGTCGCCGGCGACGTCCGAGGTCTTGGAGGCGACCTCGTTCACCATGCGCGCGCCCATGTTCTCGAAGGGATCCTCGAGCTCGATCTCCTTGGCGACGGTGACGCCGTCCTTGGTGATCGTGGGGCTGCCGAACGACTTCTGCAGGATCACGTTGCGGCCCGTGGGGCCGAGCGTGACCTTGACGGCGCGCGCGAGCTTGGAGACGCCGGCCTTGATCTTGTTGCGCGCTTCATCGTCGATAAACGAGCTGCTTCGACATGGGGTTCCTCTTCGTGCTTTCTCGTTGTTTTTGGGAGAGCTCGGGGCGAGTCCGGTGATCGCTTCAATGCCAGGTCGCGAACGACCTCGAGTGACTACTCGAGGATCGCGAGGATCTCGCCTTCGCGCATGATCTGGTGCTCTTCGCCGTCGAGCTTGATCTCGGTGCCCGAGTACTTGCCGTAGAGGACGGTCATGCCGACCTTGACGGTCGAGCGGAGCGCGCTCGCCCGAGTCGAGGAGCTTGCCGGGGCCGACGGCGAGCACCTTGCCGCGCGCCGGCTTTTCCTTGGCGGCGTCGGGGATCAGGATCCCGCCCGACGTCTTCTCCTCGGCCTCGAACTGCTTGACGAGGACGCGGTCGTCGGTGGGCCGGATGTTCTTCGCCGTCTTGCTCTGGGTCTGGGTGGCCGTGGCCATGTTGATCGGTCTCCTTTGAGCGGCTCCGCGGGGGAGCGCTTCGCTTTTTTTCTGGGAGGAGAATGTCGTCTCGGAGCGACGAGACCCGGCGGCGCGGCTGCGCCACCGGGGTCGTGGGTCAGAAGTCCTCGTGGTCGTGGCCGCCGCCGGCCTCGCCCGCTTCGTCTTCGTCCTTCGGCTTCTCGGCAATGCAGCAGCTCGTGGTGAGCAGGATCGAGCTCACCGACGCGGCGTTCACGAGAGCGCTCTTGGTCACCTTCGTCGGGTCGATGACGCCGGCCTCGAACATGTCGCAGTAGTCGCCCTTGTTCGGCGTCGTAAGCCGAACATGTCGGACTTGTCCTTGAGGACGCTGGTTGACGACGAGCTCGCCTTCGATCCCGGCGTTCTAGGCGATCGTGCGGATCGGCGAGTGCAGGCGCGCGCATGAGGATGCGCGGCGCCGAGGTTCTCGTCGCCCTTGAGCGTCTTGAGGAGCTGCTCGATGACGCTCGAGGCGCGCAGGAGCGCGACGCCGCCGCCGGGCGAGGATCCCGGTCTCGACCGCGGCGCGGGTGGCCGAGAGAGCGTCCTCGATCCGGCCCTTCTTTTCCTTGAGCTCGGTCTCGGTCGCGGCGCCGACGTTGATCTGCGCCACGCCGCCCGCGAGACGCGCGAGCCGCTCCTGGAGCTTCTCGCGGTCGTAGTCCGAGTCGGTGCGATCGATCTCGCGGCGGATCGCGTCGCAGCGGCCCTCGATCGCCTTGGAGTCGCCGGCGCCCTCGAGGATCGTGGTGAATTCCTTACCGACCTTGGCGCGCTTGGCCCGGCCGAGCTCGGAGATCGAGACCTTCTCGAGCTCGATGCCGAGCTCCTTCGAGATCAGCTTGCCGCCCGTCAGGACGGCAATGTCCTCGAGCATGGCGCGACGGCGGTCGCCGTAGCCCGGCGCCTTGACCGCGCAGCGCCTCGAAGATGCCCTTGAGCTTGTTGACGACGAGCGTGGCGAGAGCCTCGCCCTCGACCTCCTCGGAGATGATGAGCAGAGGCTTCTTGGCCTTGGCGACCGCCTCGAGGAGCGGGATGAGCGGCTTGATCGCCGAGAGCTTCTGGTCGTAGATCAGGATGTAGGCGTCGTCGAGGATCGCCTCTTGCGGCGTCGGGGTTGGTCACGAAGTGCGGCGAGAGGTAGCCGCGGTCGAACTGCATGCCCTCGACGATCTCGACCTCGGTCTCGAGAGCCTTGCCCTCCTCGACCGTGATCACGCCGTCGCGGCCGACCTTGTCCATGGCGCTCGGCGATCTGCTCGCCGACCTCGTCGTCGTTGTTCGCGGCGATCGCGGCGACCTGGCGGATCTTGTCGTGGGTCTCGACCTTCTTCGACATCTTGTCGAGCGCCTCGAGCACGCGATCGACCGCCTTGGGCGATGCCGCGGTTGAGCGCCATGGGGTCGGCGCCGGCCGTCACGGCCTTCAGACCCTCGAGGAAGATCGCCTCGGCGAGGACCGTCGCCGTCGTCGTGCCGTCGCCGGCATCGGTCCGAGGTCTTCGAGGCGGCGACTTTGACGAGCTGGGCGCCCATGTTCTCGTACGGGTCCTGCAGCTCGACTTCTTCCGCGACCGAGACGCCGTCCTTGGTGATCCGGGGACCGCCGAAGCTTTTGTCGAGGACCACGTTCCGGCCCTTGGGGCCGAGGGTGACCTTGACGGCGCGGGCGAGCTTCTGGACGCCGCCCTTGATCTTCTCGCGCGCTTCCTGGTCGAAGGCAAGCTGCTTGGCCATGGGCAAGAGGCTCCTGTTCAGAGGGGTGCAAGATGGGCGACCGCGATGACGCGGCGACGGCAATGACGACGGTAGCGACACACACGCACGGGGCGTGCCCCGGCGTCAGCTCAACGCAACCGACGGGAATCCGTCGGTTTCGCGGCCTGGAGCCCTCGCGGACGCCTGTCATTAAGGCCGCTCGTCAGGATCCACATGGCAGTCGGGGCTGTCGTTCTGGCATGGCGACGCCCGACTGCCTAAGATCACTCCCACGCAGGGCACCCCCCGGGTGAGGACCGTGCGCTCGAGGAGCTATGCCGGCGAAGCTGACCGTGACGCGCGGGAAGCGGATGGGAGCGGAGTTCGCCCTCGAGGGTAAGGCCGTTTTCGACCTCGGGAGCGCCTCCAGCGCGCTGCTTCGTTTCGACGAGCCTGGCGTCGCCGCCAACCACTGCCGGATCTTTCGCGAAGAGAAGCGATTCACGATCTTCGATCTGTGCGGGCTCGGCGTCGCGGTGAACGGGCAGCGAGTCGCGCGCTCCGAGCTCAAGCACGGCGACGAGATCGTCATCGGCCAGGTCAAGTTCCGCTTCGACGACCCACAGGCGGCGGGCTCGGGCGGGGGCGGGGGCGGCGCGACCTCGATCCACGAGCCTCAGGCGTCGCTGCAGTGCATCGAGGGCGCGGACAAGAACAAGGTCTGGAAGCTGACGCCCGACAAGACCTCGTTCACCGTCGGCCGCGGGATGAGCGCCGAGGTCGTCGTCCTCGACATCAAGTGCTCGCGCGAGCACTGCCGCGTCGAGCGACGCGCCGACGGCTATTACCTCGTGGACCTCGGCTCGACGAACGGCACCAAGATCAACGGTCGGAAGGTCAAGGCCAACTCGACGACCAAGCTCTCGCCGGGCGACCAGCTCAAGCTCGGGTTCTCCGTCCTCGCGCTCCGGCTCGAGGGCGAGCTGGTGCCGCTCCCCGAGACGACGAAGATGACGGGCGCGACCGAGGGGGTCGTCACGTCGGCTCAGCCGCTTCTGGGGTCAATGTCGGCGAGCGCGATCGCGTCGGCGCCGCCGCCACCTCCTCCGCCGACCACCAAGGCGCCCTCGACCAAGACGACCAGCTCGTTCCCGAACGCGAAGACCGACGTCGAGGTGGACTTCGACTTCCTCGACGCTCCGACCGAGCCGGCGACTCGACCCGCGTCCGCCGCGCCGCCGCATTCGGCCGATCCCGAGGAGGCGGCCGAGGCTTCTCTCCGCACCTTCGTCTTCGACGACCAGCCGGCGTTCGAGCCCGCGCCCACGAAGCCGGACAAGCCCGCGGCCAAGGCGCCCGAGAAGCCCGCTCCGGCCAAGCCGGCCGTGGAGAAGCCGGCTCCGCCGCCGCCCGAGAAGAAGACGTCCGCGCCGCCGCCCGCGGCTCCGGTGACGCCCGCCGCCAAGGCGCCGGCCGACAAGCCCAAGGGCTCGGACCCCTGGGACACTCACCTCTTCGAGGAGGAGTTCAAGTTCGACGAGCGGCCGCCGTCGGACGAGGCGCCCGCGCATCTCGCCGCGACCAACGTCGAGGACTCGCCGCCGCCTCCGGGTCCGCGCGAGACTCGTCTCCGCGCCGAAGAGGGCGAGGACGCCGCGGTTCGTTCGTTCGTCTTCGAGGACGATCCCGAGCCTCAGGCTCCACCGCCGCCGCCGCCCACGCCCCGGTCGACACCCGACGCCGTCAGGCCGCAGGACGTCGAGGGCGAGGACGCCGCGTTCCGCACCTTCGTCTTCGACGACGGCGCCGACTTTGCCGAGAAGGCTCCGCCGCCCGCGCCGCCGCCGCCCAAGCCCGCGGCCGCGCCCAAGGCTCCGCCGGCTCCCACTCCCCGACCGGCGACCAAGGACCTCGACGGCGAGGACGCGGCGCTCCGCACGTTCGTCTTCGACGACGGCGCCGACTTCGCCGACAAGCCCGAGACCGCTCCGCCGCCGCCGCCGCCCAAGCCCGCGGCCGCGCCCAAGGCCACCAGCGCGCCCAAGGCTCCGCCGGCTCCCACTCCCAGACCGGCGACCAAGGACCTCGACGGCGAGGACGCGGCGCTCCGCACGTTCGTCTTCGACGACGGCGCCGACTTCGCCGACAAGCCCGAGAATGCGCCGCCGCCCGCGCCGCCGCCGCCCAAGCCCGCGGCCGCGCCCAAGGCGTCCGCCACCGCCAGCGCTGCCAAAGCTCCTCCGCCGCCCAAGGCTCCGGCCACGCCTCCGAAGGCGTCGCCCAAGGATCTCGACGGCGAGGACGCGGCGCTCCGCACGTTCGTCTTCGACGACGGCGCCGACTTCGACGACGCCAAGGGGCCGAAGGCGCCGCCGTCCAAGCCGGCTCTGCGCATGGAGGACACGGACCTCGACACCGTGGGCTCCGACGAGAGCGACGAGGCTCCCGATCCGGCGCTGCGCACCTTCGTCTTCGACGAGGCTCCCGCCTTCGAGGACGCCCCGCCGCCGCCGGCCGCGCCGCCGCCGCCTCCCGCTCGCCCGAAGGGGACGACCGCCCGCTACGACGCGCCCGACGAGGACGAAGCCTCCGACGCCGCTCTGCGCACCTTCGTCTTCGACGACGCGCCCACGTTCGACGGCAAGGGCGACAGCGACGAGAAGGCCAGCCTGCGCCGCGTCGACGTGGAGGTGCCGGACCTGGACGCGCCGCCGCCGCCCCCCGCGCCGCGACCGTCCGCCAAGCCGCCCGCTCCCGCCAAGCCGACATCCGCCAAGCCCGCGGCGCCCTCCAAGCCCGCGACGCCCTCCAGGCCGGTCACGCCCGCGGCGGCCAATGACGACGACGGCGAGCGCGAGCAGTTCAAGACCCAGTTCTTGATCGGCGAGGCCGCCCCGAAGCCCGCGGACGAGGACGACGAGGACGGCGAGCAGTTCCACGCGATGGTCTTCGACAAGCCGCCCGAGTTCTGATCGAGGTCGCGCGTCCCCGACCGTCCCCCGCTCGCGGACCCACGGGAGAGCGATTGATCCCTCCCGGGGTCGGGCTACAATCCTCGGATCGGGCGGCCGGCGCCGCGGCGTTCGGGGATGTTCGTTTGCGAGTCGAAGCCCGCTCTGCGACCACTGCGGCATCGAGATCGTCCTCGATGACCTCTCGAGCGGCGAGGCAATCGAGCTCGAGGAGAACATATTTCGCTGCAAGGAATGCGAGGAGAAGCTCGGCTCGAAGGTGAAGAAGAGGAGGCGCGAAGAAAGCGAGAACAAGGCTCTCACCTCTTCCGTCGACTCCTCAGGCGCCGGATCCAGAGCGGCCGCCTGGCGCGCTCCAAGGCCAGGCCCGACCGCGCTCGCGGGCTCGAGCGACGGCGAGAAGGGCACCTCCGGCAGCGAGGGCGAGAGGAAGAAGACCGCCGCCGACCGCGAAGAGCCGCGACAAGCTCGACAGAGAAGAACAGGTCGACCAAGGGCAAGGTCGACGGGGCGAAGAAGGACAAGTGGACCGGGCGAGGTCGGCGGGTCGAAGGAGAAGACAAGCCGGCAGAAGAAGAGCGGCAGAGCGCCGTTGGACGAGGCCGACGAGACCTCGGCCGAGAAAGCAGGCCCGACGCGACCGCCGACGCGGCCAAGCCCGACGCGGCCAAGCCCGACCCTCCCAGGCGACCAAGCCCGACGCGGCCTCGCTCGAGGCCGAGAGAGCGCAGGACGACGAGGAGACCCGTCGCCGCCGCCGAGCCAATCGAGGCCAAGAAGACCGCGCCAGGCCGAGAAGTCGCCCGACGCCGAGGGCAGCGCGGTCGACGGCCGAAGCAACGGCATCCGCCAAGACCAAGAAATCGCCCGAGGACAGGCAGCGGGCAAGGCCCCCGGATCCTAGCGACCGACTCGCCCACATCGTCCCTGACCGAAAGACCCGCCGGGACCGCGGGCGATCGATCGAACAGATCGTCGCCGACAAGACCACCGAGAAGACCAAAGGGCCCAAGCCGGACGCCGACGCCGACGACGACGTCAAGACCTCGCTCAAGCCCACCGTCCTGTCGCTCGAGACCAAGGGCAAGACCCAGAGCTCGACAAGCCCGACAAGGACGGCAGGCGGACCAAGCCGGAGAAGGACAGGCCGACAAGGCGACCGCCAAGGCCACGGACGCGAAGCCAAGCCGGGCAAGCGGACGATCGCGACCGCGAGCGCCAAGACTCTCGCCGGCGCCAAGCCCTCGCGAGCGGCGACAAGAAGAAGACGGCCCACGACGACGCCAGGACGGGACGAGCGCCTCGAAGAAGAAGGACAGAAGAAGTCCCGCAGCAGTCCCGCCCTCGCCGCGGAGGCGAGTCGCCGACCACAAGAAGACGCTCAAGGCGGGCAACAAGAAGTCGGCACCGCCCGAGGCGCCGAGGCCAAGGCGCCGCCCGCGAAGAAAGGTCTACCATAGTGCCGCTCCTCGCGGTCGGAATCCTGGCCTCCGCGCTCGTCGGCGTCACCATCGTGACCACGAGCGGCGGCGCGGATAGGTGCCGGCCTTCGATCGACCGCTCTCGTCAACGACCTGAAGAAGTTCGCCAACGACCACCCCAACGACCACGACGAGGTGGCCGCTCGCTGGAGGGTCTGCGCGACGTCATCAACGGGGACCTCGTCGCCAAGGTCGACGACGAGCTTCCCCAGGTCGAGCACCGCTTCAGACCCAGGCCCACAGCGCCGTGGACGAGCTCGACAGCAAGGCCACGCGCACCTTCACCGGCTCGCCGCGCGACTTCGACGCCACGCTCGCGGCCATCGCCGCAGCCCCTACGCGCTTCGGGGCTCGTCCGACTGGCAGCGGCGCGGAGCCACCCTCGAGAACGAGGTCCCCAAGCCCCCAGCGGCGTTCGAGGAGGGCCGCGCCTTGCTCAAGGCGGCGCGAGAGTCCTCGGAAAAGGACCACCGCGCCAACATCCCTCTCGGGCCTCTACGCCGCGTCCCGGCCGGTCCCGCGAGCCGAGGAAGGACGCGAGATCTGCACCGGCTTCGACGCGCTCCGCAATTCGGCCATGGACCAGGTGGTCTCAAGCGCCGGGGCCGCCGCCGAAGCCGCCGCCATTGCCTCGACGGCTGAGTCCAACAAGGGCCTCGCCGGCGGCCGAGCTCGGGACTCCGCCCCCGAGCCGGCGCAGTCGGCTCGCCGCGACCGGCTTCAGTGGCAGATCCACGACGCGCGCGACATGAACCGGGCGAGGAGATCCGGGGCACCTACAAGTTCAGCGGGAGGGGCAAGCTCACGTCGCCAACGCCATCGCCAGCGGCCGATCATCATCGGCAAGGAGAGCGCGACTGGAACAACTTCGCCATTGAGACCAAGATCAAGGTGAAGAAGAGCACGCAGGTCTCGTTTCTCGGTCGCGTCTGGGGCCAACAGCGAGATGGCCTCGACGTCTCAGGCTACGGATATGGCAAGTTGGCTCTGTGTAACAGCGCGACCGACGCCGAAGAAAGCGCACGTACCAGGGAATCCCCAACGACCAGTCGATGCACCTGAAGTCCCGCTGCCTCGGTGGGAAGAGCGACGTCTACGACGTCGTCGTCGACGGCAAGGAACATCTACCGTTGCCGTACGCAGACCAGCCGCATGTCCGAACAGCGGCTTCGCGTTCCTGGTCGGCAAGGGACAGGTCGAGATCGGGAGCTGAAGGCCAAGATCGTCTCGCGCAGTCGGAAACCATCGACGGCTCCGACGACGATAGGCACGACGGCTCGTACGGGTCCACGACACCGCGGGCGGCGTCGCGTTCTTCAACAACGGGGGACGGCGCGGCAGTCTGCAGCGGATCCCTGGGCGAGTTCGGCGTCTGGACTTCGCCCGAGGCTCCTCAACGACACTAACGGGGCTCGCATCGCGTCCAGTGTCGCGCAGTACATCAGGTCGCGTAGCGGGTCCCGAAGATCGGCCATGGACGGGCCCGTTTCGGTGCCCTCGCGCGCACTCGGCCCTGCGGCCGACTGTTCAAGGGGAGGCGGCTGGACCTTGCCCATGTCGCAGACTGAATCCACTTCGGCGACACGGCCATCGCCCATCGCCTCGCGACCCAGGAAGAGGTCCGCGAGTGCGTCGCGGTCCAGCGGCGCCTGCCTAGCCCTTGGCCTCGGCGCCGATCCTCGTGAAGAAAGGCTGCCTGTCCGAGCACGACGCACGAGAGTTGCTGAGCGCTGGTCGAGCGAGCAACGGCACGCTCTGGCGGTGTCGCGGCGAGCCCTTACGCGCCGAGCCCGGCGTCGGGGTCCCGCGCGTCGACGGCGCCGGCGGCGGTCGCCGGGTCCGCCGTGTGCGCGGCGTGCGGCGCTCGCTTCCCGGTCCCCGTGGCCGCGGGGCAGAGCTTCAAGTGTCGCGGCTGCGGAGCGGTCGCGGTCGCGAGCGGCGCTCCGGCGGCCGGGAACATGGAGGGCAGCGCGTTCGCCCGCGGCGGCGCGGTGGGCTATCACGGCGGCAACGGAGCCCCCTCCAACGGCGGAAACGGCGGGTCGGGGTACGGTTCGGCGGCGCCGGTGAACGGCCACGGTGGCGCGCCGGGCGGCGGATATGGCCAGCCGGGTCAGCCCGCCAGCGGCAGTGGCTACGGGCAGCCCGCCAGCGGCTATGGCCAGCCGGCCAGCGGCAGCGGCTACGGGCAGCCGGCCAGCGGCAGCGGCTACGGTCAGGCCGCGAGCGGCAGCGGCAGCGGCTTTGGGCGCGGCGCGACGGCGGGCGCACCCGCCATCGGCACACACGGCACGCAGGTCGTGAACGCCGGCTCGTCGGCTCAACCTCTCGCCGGAGTCTCGGCCGACGTCCTGATCGACGACGAGGACTCCATCGCCGAGACGAAGGGCTCGCAGCAGCTCGCCGGCGTCCCCGGGGCCAACGGAAACGGCGAGCCTCCGCCCGAGTCCAACCTGGCGCCCGACGATCCGATCGCCCACGTCATGGAGGCGCGGCGCAACGTCGACGGCTCGGTCGAGACCGTCTTCGGGCCGTACGACATCCTCGG
>CAWKBA010000026.1:0-8595 GCA_963847765.1 Candidatus Melainabacteria bacterium
ACCAGGCTCGTGCGGGTGTACCCCGCATCCTCCAGTGCCGACCACACGCATTGCAGGAACAGCCGCTCCTGCGGGTCCATTCCCATCGCCTCGCGTGGCGAGATCCCGAAGAACAGCGGATCGAACTCGCTGAACCCCTCGATGAAGCCTCCCCACTTGCTGTAACTCTTGCCCGGCTTGTCCTTGTCCGCATCAAAATAGCGGCTGTGGTCCCACCGCTCCCGCGGGACCTCGGTGATGCAGTTCGACGCTGTCTTCAGGTTCTCCCAATACGCAGAAAGACTATCGGCCTGCGGATAGCGGCCGCTCAGCCCGATAATGGCGACATCAAGCGCCGTGCTCGGCAGCACCGACGGCATCGCAGCCACCAGACGATGACGGCCATGGCGCACGGCCGCGGCCTTCGGCAACGCCGCAACCGCCGGAGCAACAGGCCGATGGACCGCCTTCAGCTCCAGCAACTCACTCAAGCGCCGGCCGTGATGCCGCACAAAATACTGCGCCAGCTGCTCAATGGTCTGGTACTCAAAAAACAACGTCTTGGATAACGGCCCGAAGTCCCGATCCAGCACACGGCTCAACTCCATCACCATCACAGAGTCGATCCCGTAACTCTCCAGCGGCGCCTGCGCCTCAATCCGCGACGGCGGCAGCTTCAACCCCTGCGCCAGCAAGCGCGTGAGATAGCGTTCGGTCTTGCCCTGCAGTTCTTCTCCCGCCAGCGGCGGCATATCCACGGCCTGCTCAGCCGGCGCAACCGCCTGGCGCTCCGGCTCGCGCAACATGCTCAGCCGCAGCCGCTCCAGCGAACCGGACAGCACCACGACATGGGCATCGTCCAGGGCCAGCGCCTGATCCAGCGCCGCGATCCCCGCCGCCGTCGGCAGCGCTGCAATGCCTCCATCACGCCACAGCCGCTCACGCACCGCAGCCGCAACCTGCATGCCGCCTTCCGCCCACAGTGGCCAGCCCACCGACAGCGTCCGGCCGTGGGCACGACCGGCCGCAACCTCGGCGTTGCGCCACTGCATGTAGCTGTCCACGAACCCGTTGGCCGCCGCATAGTCCGACTGCCCGACATTGCCGAACTGTCCGGCCACAGAAGAGAACGCCACAAAGCACTCGAGCGGCTCTCCCCGCGTCGCAAGGTCCAGGTTCACAAGACCCCTCACCTTCGGCGCAAACACCTCCTCAAGCTGATCCTCCGTCTTGTTCACCACAAAGCTGTCGCGCAGCACCCCGGCGCTGTGGATCACACCATCCAGCTTGCCGTAACTCGCCACGATCTGTGCAACGGCGGCCTCAACCGCCGCGCGATCGGCAATGTCGAGCGCAAGATAACGCGCACGCGCTCCCAATCCCTCCAGCTCTCCCAGCCTCTGCTCGATCGCAGCTGTGGCCGCACTGCGGCCAGCCAGAACAAGATGCACACCCGCAGCACGCTCGGCGATCGCGCGCGCAAACACATGCCCGAGCCCGCCGCCGCCGCCGCTGATCAGGTATACCCCGCCTGCCTTCCAGATCAGATCCGGCGCAGCGCTCACTGATCCCATCGCCGGCGACGCCACCGCCTCCAGCCGCAATTGCTGCCGATCCTCTCCGACAAGATAGCGGACCTGCGTCCCCGGGCGGCCCGCCTCGCGACCGATCCGGCGCACAAGCTCGGCGTCTTCGACCTCGTCCTCCACCGCCAGCAATTGCCACAACAGGCGCGGGTTCTCCTGCTGCGCGCTCTTCAGCACGCCCACCAGCCCGCCAAGGCTCGCGCCGATCCCACCGCTCGGCACCACCAGTTGCACCAGCACCTCATGCCGCGGCCGGCCCGACAGCACCTGGCGCACCAGCGCCAGCAGCTGACGCCCATAGTCCGTGTAGTGCTCCGCCACATCTTGCGCCATCAATGCGGCGCCAACCTTCGCAGCCGGCCCCTCCTGCAGGCGGACACAGCGCAACGGCGACAGCGCAGAGCCGATCGCCTGTTCCGTTCGCCCATCCCCCACCCCGCACAGGACAATCCAGTGCTCGCCCGCCCGCCAGGGCGAGCCGTCCTGCAGAGCCGCGTCCCCGTCTTCCGCCAGCCTCCATTCCTGCCGAACCAGAAGCGTCTCGACCGTATCGGCTGGCGGCAGCTCCTGCCGCACCATCCTGCTGGAGAACCCGCTCAGCCGTGCGCAGACGCGGCCGTCTTCATCGGTGATGGCGATCTCGAGCTTGTGCAGCCCGGACGAGGCATCGCCGCCGCGCACCACCGCAAAGCATCGCTCCGGAAGCGCGGCAAACACCTCCACCCGGTCCACCGCAAACGGCAGGCGCAGAGGCGGCTGATCCGCGCCGGCCGCCGACACGTCATCAAGTCCCACCGCCGCCTGCAACGCACCATCCAGCAACGCCGGATGCAGCACATAATGACCATGCGTCGAGCCGATCTCGCCCGGCAGACGCAGCTCGCCCAGCGCCACCGGCCCGCCCGCCTCCGCGCCGATCCGCCACAAGCCGCCGACAACCTGGAACGAGGGGCCGTAGCCCAGCCCCAGCCGCTCGAACCGCTCATACAGCGCACCCAGTGGCGCACCCGCGGCGCCAGGTGCCGCGATCACCTCCACTCCACGCGCGCGCAGCCCGGCGAGATCGATGCGATCTGGCTCAGAGGCTCTGCCGCTATCCGGCACCACCGCAAGGCCTTGGCTGTGCACCACAGCCTCCGAGCCCGCTTCGACGCTCGTCTGCTCACCAGCCTGCGCCGCGGCCTGCGACGCCGTGCTGTAGATCTCCCACTCGACCGCACCATCATCGCGCCCATGCAGTGCGATGTGCAGCTCCAGACCCGCCGCTCCCACCACCACCGGACGCACGAACACCACGTTGCGAAGCTCAACTCCGGCCTCCGCCTCGCCTTCTCCCAGCGCCCGGCCAACCGCCTCCCGCGCCAGCTCGAGCTGCGCCGCCGCAGGCAGCACACGCTGCTCCGACACCACATGGTCGCGCAGCCAGAACTCATCCCCGCCAAGCCGGCTGCTGTAACGCTGCTCGCTCAGATCCGACGTGTTGCGTTGAACCAGAGGATGCAGCCACCCCGCCGGCGCAGATGCTCCGAAGGACACACCCCTGTCCGCACCGTTCCGCGGCACCGTCCCCTCGACCCAGTACCGCTCCTTGGCAAACGGATAGGTCGGCAGCGAGATCCGCCGCGGGCGGACATGACCGTCATCGCGGTACAGGCGGCCCCAGTCGAACGACAATCCCTTGGTCCACAACTCCGCAAGCTTGTTGAGCTTGCCCCGCTCGATCCATTTGGCGATCATCTCCTGGTGATCATCATCGCCCGCGAACAGCCCCAGCGTCTCCTTGTGCTGGCGCGCCTGGCCCTGGTACAGGTCCTCGACCGCACGGTCCCCGCCAAGCCATTCCTCCAGCCGTGCGCAGAGCTGGTGCACATCCTCCACGACGCACGCCAGCCGCCACTCCATCGCCTCGCGCCCGACCTGCAGCGTGTAGGCTATGTCGCTCAGCCGCAGCCGCTCGCCCTCGGCCGAGCGCAGCTCTACCACAAGCTGCCGCACCTGCTCCGCAAGCCGCTCCTCGCTCCGCGCCGACAGCACCACCACCGACGGACCAGACCGCTCCACCGCATCCGCCTCGGAACGCGACGCGCCGACATACTCCTCCAGCACGACATGGGCGTTCGACCCCGCCCAAGCCGAACGAGGACACGCCGGCACGGCGCGGCAACTGGCCGGTCCCCGATCCATCCTGTGCCGCCTGCCAATGCTGCGTCTCGCGCGCAATGTAGAAAGGACTGTCACCCAATTCGATCAGCGGATTGAGCGGCTCGCTGTGCAGCGTCTTCACCAGCGTCCGGTGCCGCAGCTGCAACACCGTCTTGATCACACCCGCCGCCCCGGCCGCCAGCTCCAGATGCCCGATATTGCTCTTCACCGAGCCCAGCGCACAGCTGTTGGCCGCAAGCTCTCCCCCGCCCTGCTCCTCCGTCAGCTCCCGGAATGCACTCTTGAGTCCCTGCACCTCGATCGGGTCGCCCAGCGACGTTCCCGTCCCGTGCGCCTCGATGTAGCCGACACTCTCAGGCCTCACCTGCGCATGGCGCAGCGCCGCCTTGATCAACTCCGCCTGCGCCCGCGGGTTTGGCGCCGTCAGCGAGTTCGCCCGGCCGCCATGGTTCTGCGCACTGCCGCGGATCAGCGCATAGATATGGTCGCCGTCGCGCTCCGCTGCCGACAGCCTCTTGAGCACCAGCATGCCCACACCTTCGCCGCGCACATAGCCATCCCCATGCGCAGAGAATGTCTTGCAGCGGCCCTCAGGACTGAGCATCCCCGCCTTGGTGAAGCTGATATGCGCACCCGCCGACGCCAGCACATTGACTCCGCCGGCCACCGCCAGAGGGCACTGCCCGCCCTGCAGCAGCTGCACCGCACGATGGATCGCAACCAGCGCGCTCGAGCACGCCGTCTCGATCGGTTCGCTCGGACCATGCAGGTCCAGAAGATAGCTCATCCGGTTCGGGCCGATCGAGGCCACCGCGCCCGTCGCGCTATGACCCTCGATGCTCGACCCCGGTCCCGCCAGCAGGCCGGCATAGCCACTATAGGCCGGTCCCGACCAGCAACGCCGTGGCGCTGCCGGCCAGGCTGTGAGGTGCATAGCCCGCATCCTCCAGCGCCGCCCACACCGACATCATCAGCAGGCGCTGCTGCGGATCCATTCCCTCCGCCTCCCGCGGCGAGATATTGAAGAACAAGGGATCGAACTGATCCGCGCCCTCCAGCACGCCGGCAGGTTGTCGGCCCACCTCACTCGCCTGCAACCCAAAGCGCTCAGGCGGCAGTTCGCCAATACAGTCCCGGCCCTGCAGCAGATTGTCCCAGAACTCTCCAATGCTCCGCGCCTGCGGGAAGCTCCCGCTCATCCCGATGATCGCGATCGGCTCGGACGCATCACGATTATCCGCCGCAGGCCTGCTCACGCCCTGAGCCGACCGATGGCGCCGGAACTGCCGCACGGCCGCAACCGGCTGCACCGGCGCGGACACGACCGCCTCTGCGGCCGCCGATCCCGCAGCCGCACTGACCGTACTGACCGTAAAGTGGGGTGCCAGCGCCGCAGCATGCGCGCTGGCCAGATGCCCCGCCAGCGCCTGCAACGTCGGATACTCGAACAGCATCGTCGGGCTCAGCTTGAGCCCGTAGCGCGCGTTGAGCGCGTTGGTGAACCCGGTCAGGCTGATCGAGTCGAAGCCGAACTGATTAGCGGTACATCGACATCAATGTCCTCGCTGACGAAGCTTGAGCTGCCGGCTCACCATCCCCAACAGCTCCGACCGCACCTTGCCTTCCAGCTCTCCAGAACCGGAGCCAGCAACGTTGGATGTCGTCCTCGCCAACTTCGTGCGCACCGTCCAGCACTTAGCAGCGGGAATTCTGATCTGTATCGCGGATAGGACGTGTCCGGTCGGGTACCGGATCCTGGTTTCGTTTGCGGATACAGCCATCGCTTTGCGCCAGGATGATCTGCTGGCCCAGGATGTGATCGCCCGGCCTCGGCTGCAACACAGGTGCAAAGCCTTCGGCCAGCAACAGCTCTCGCCAGGCATCAGGCGTCAGTGCGGGCGAACCCGGAAGCCTCAAGTTCTGATCTTGCGTCAGCCACCAGCCCGGCAGCAGCCCAAAGGTCAGGTGCGCGCTCAGGTCTGTCGCACTCAGTTCATTGACCAGCAGGACGCCCTGTCCCTTGAGCAGCGCCTTTGTGTTGCGCAGGGTCGCGCGCATGTCGCTTGTGGCGTGCAGCACATCGGTGGCGATCACCAGATCGTAGCTGCCGGGGACCAGTCCCTGCAGTTCGGGTGCCGTCTCGACGTTGAACCGCTGCGTTCGCAGATATGGTGCCAGCTTGCCATAGCGCTCCTCGGCGTGAAGCAGGAATGCCAGGGAGAGATCACTGTAGCAGTACTCCTCGATCCGCTCGGAATAAGGCGCCAACGCCTCAAACACCCGCACACTGGTTCCGCCTGTCCCAGCACCGATCTCCAGGATCCGCAGCCGCGCGGTCGGCTCAACCTCCAATCGCGCCCGGACATAGGACAGCAGACCTTTTGTCAGCACCTCATTGAAGTGATCCACAACAGGATGGCCAGCATAGATCGTCGACGCGAGCTCCATCGAGGACTGAGGGAACAATATCTCCGTAGCGGCCTTGCGTCCGCTCAAGACCTCGGGCAATGCCCGCAGGCACTCATCCAGCAATGTCAGATAGGATGACGGCGAGGCGTGATCACCTGCAATCCCGGCTTTATAGGCCTCCCATTCGCGCAACAGCACGTCAGCGTCCGGGACAGGCTGCGACGCCAACAGTCCCCCCGCCTCCTGCCTTAAATAACCGTGCTCCTGCAGAAGCCGCAGGCTGTGTTCAAGCCAACTCTCATGGCTCGATGCCAGAGGCAATTGACGCCAGCCTGCGACGGCGATGACGCCGTCGGCCCCGGCATTCCAAAGTCCTAGCGCACCCAATCGGCCCCATAGCTGACGCGCCAGAACGCTCTCCAGCCTCTGTGCCTGCAAGTGATGTTCGGTGCAGAACTGCTTCGACGGTCCCTGCACGCCGGGAACATCGCTCTCCAATCCAAGCCCATTGAGCAAAGGTGGCAGCGATGGCGCCAAAGCCAGGGACTCGCTCGGTTCTACCCCCAGCGCCTGCGCCACATCTTCATGCGTCGTGTTCAGGAAGATGATCTGCTGCTGCGAGGAGGCAAGCAGCCGCTCCAGGACCTGCATGGCCGCGGCCGGCTGCACCGAGCCAATGCCGGCCTGTGCCATCCGGGCCCGGTACTCTGCTGTCGCGACCACCCCCGCCTCGCCCCAATAGCCCCAGTTCACCACCTTGACGGGATAGCTCCCCATCGCGTGCCAGCACCGTGCATGCGCGTCGGCAAAGGTGCAGCCGGCCGCGTAGTTGCTCTGCCCGGGCGCCTTGCTGAAGCTTTGCATCGAGGAGAACAGCAGCACGAAGTCCAGCGGTTGTGATCCGAACACCGCCGCAAGCTGCACCCCGACATCGACCTTGGCGCGCAGGCTCTCCACAAAGCGCCCCTCGTCCATCGTCGCAAGGCTGCGGTCCCTGAGCACGATAGTCGAGACCACAATGCCGTGCAGCTCACCAAAGCGCAGCGCAATCTCATCGCGCGCCGCCTGCAGCGCCGCGCGGTCGGCGGCATCCGCAGTGATGTAATGTGGCCGCGGTCCCAGAGCTCCCAGCCGCTCCTGCCTGGCGACAATGACCTCATCCAGCGGCCTGCGTCCGATCCAGACCAACTGCGCCTGATAGTGACGGATCAGATACTCGCTCAGCACCTCGCCGAGCCCACCCGCTCCTCCCACGATCAGGTACAATCCGCCGCGCCGGTACACCGGCTGCGCCGCCGCCGGCAGGTCACAGCTTAGAAGCTGCGGGCTGTGCCATTGCCCCAGCCGGTACAACACCGGATCCCCTCCGGCTTGCGCCGGCAGAGCCAGCAGCTCCTTCAGCCAATCCACGTTGCTGCCGTGGCCTTCCTTCTCCGGCAGATCGACCAGCCGCACCTGCCAGTGCGGATACTCTTTGGCCAGCGAGCCGATCAGGCCATGCACGCTGGCATGTGCCGACCGGCCGGTCTCGCTCAGATGCAATGCCAGCGTTTGATGGGTCAGGACCGTCAAGCCCAGCGGTCGAGCTCCATAGTCCAGCTTCAGCAACGCCTTGATCAGGCGGAACCCGGCCAGCACACCCGCGCCTTGTGCAGCGATCAGATCCTCAGCGCCCGGCGCACCCGCAGCCGTTCGCGGCACACTCCAGATCAGATGGTCAATCGGGCGAGCTGCCGCTGTTGCCAACTCTTCCAGCCGCTCCATCAGATGCTCGATGCTCGGCATCACGACCGAGTTCAAGACCGAGAGCGTTCGGATAGATCTGCCGTAGCAGTTGGTGTTCTGCTTCACCGCTGCTCACCAGAACGATGCACTGTCCTGGCTGGGCCAGACTTGCCCCGCAGGCGCAGGCAGGACCCGGTTCGTCACGGCCAGCGTCAAATCACCCACCAGACGCAACCGCGCAACGGCATCGGCAGCCGCGCCATCCACCTCGCCTTGCCGGCGCACCATCCTGCTGGAGAACCCGCTCAGCCGCGCGCAGACGCGACCGTCTTGATCGGTGATGGCGATCTCGAGCTTGTGCAGCCCGGACGAGGCATCGCCGCCGCGCACCACCGCAAAGCATCGCTCCGGAAGCGCGGCAAACACCTCCACCCGGTCCACCGCAAACGGCAGGCGCTGCCGCAGCTCATCCGCGCCGGCCGCCGACACTCCTCAAGTCCAATCGTCGACTGCATCGCACCATCCAGCAACGCCGGATGCAGCACATAATGACCATGCGTCGAGCCGATCTCGCCCGGCAGACGCAGCTCGCCCAGCGCCACCGGCCCGCTCGCCTCCGCGCCGATCCACCACAAGCCACCAACAACCTGAAACGAGGGGCCATAGCCCAACCCCATCCGCTCGAACAGCTCATAAAGCGCGACCAACGGCTCTGCATTTTCAGCTGAATCGC
>CAWKBA010000027.1:0-9830 GCA_963847765.1 Candidatus Melainabacteria bacterium
CACTGGGGCGTGCTTTCCTCCAATTACCGCACGCTCGCCATTTTCCTCGCGGCGCTGGCCGGGGCGCCGTTGTTGTATTTTCTGTTCGAGATCGTCGGCTTCAGCCTCGATTCTCGTGCTTCTGCTCAGGCTCGGAAGGCGCAGAACGCCGGCTTTCTGGCCCGGTTGCGGCAGGCGGAAGGGCTGGGCCAGATGCTCATGCCCGCGCGCCAGTAGCCAGGCGCCGAGCGCCAGCAGGGCCAAAGACGGCGCCAGCGCCGAGAAGGCGGGATTCAAGTCCAGCAGCAGGCCGAGATAGCCGGTGATCTGCTGAATCAGCAGAAACACGATACCGAGAATGCGTGCCGATGAGGAGTTGCCGCCCGGCGCTGCCGAGCGCTGCGAGCCGAACACGAAAGGTGCGGCGATCAGGACCATGCCGATGATCGAGAGCGGAATGCTGACCATCGTCCAGAATTGCTGCTTGTAGCGGACGCCTGGCTGTTCCTGCTTCAACTGCCGGATATACGTACAGCGCGACGGGCGGCATGGTCTCCGGCGGCAAGGTGAGCAGCTGGACCTGGCGGGTGGAAATGAAGGGCGTCCAGACAGGCCCTGCGGGCTGGTCCGTGATGATCTGGCCGATTTGACGACCCGCGTGCGCGGATGATGCCGGTCAGCGCCCAGGTGCCATTCGGCTCGATCCGCGCCTGGTCCGCCTGGATGGCGCTTGCAGCGTGCCGTCATCGTTGATGCGGTAAAGATTGATGCCGAGCAGCGTGTCGCCGCCGGCGAACCGCTGCACGTTCAGGAAGTCCCGGTTGTTCTCGGCCCAGAAACCGCCATTGGAGAGGCCAGGCAGGGCGTTGCCGAGCGCGGCGGCCTGCTCGCGCTGCGCCTTGAGCTGGGCGGGGGGGATGACGAATTGCGCGACGAGAAACAGGACCAGCACGACCGGGGCAAAGCTTGATGCACCGCGAGGACGATCCGTGCCTCCGAGACCCCGAGGCTGCGCAGGCCGGTCAGTTCCGAGCTGCGCGCCAGGCGCCCAGCGCCAGCAGGCTGCTCAGCAGCATGGAGACGGGTGTGAGCTGCAGCCACCGGTACGGGGCGGTGAGCAGCGTATAGGAGCGCGTCCTCAGCCGGTAATGCCCCTGGCCGACATAGCACAGCTGCTCGACGAAGGTGAGCAGGCTGAACAGGGAGGTGAGCCCGGCGGAGATCAGGAGAAAGGCCCGGAGCATCATGCCCCGATATAGCGGTCAAGCAGCATCGTGATGCTCCGCCGGCCGCTGTCAGGGGCATGGCGCGGAGCGAACAGCTGGCGAATGCTTCCAGGCAGGAACCGCCGCCGCAAAGCGGGCAGGTCATAGATGGCGGCGAGCAGGAACAGAGCGAGCAGGCAGGGCGCCCACCACAGGCCGGGGAATTCGACCGACCGCGCCATGCTCGACCCAGGTGCGTGCCGAGGTGCAGAGCAGGTAATAGCCGGAATAGACCAGGATCGCCGGGCCGAATTTCGCGTATTTGTTCTGCCGGGGCCGGCCGCGGCTGAGCGGTATGCCGAGCAGTCCGAGCAGCAGCGTGGAAATGCCGGTGGAAAGCCGCCATTGCAGCTCAGCGATATCCCGCGGCGCGCGGGAGCGCGCGAGATGCGCGCGTGCTGGCCGCCACGGGGCTGTAGCCGGGCGCGCCGGCGGGCGGTCCTGTTCGGGTTCAAGGTAATGCCCTGAACGCTTCAGCATCTGATCGTTCTGGCTGTGTTTGCGGGTCAAGTTCGTAGATATGCGCGTCCGTCAGATAGACCGCCGCTGCGCCGCCGGGCTGGTGATGGCAGGGGCGGCCCAGGTTGGCGAAGATCACCTCGGTATGGCCGTTCAGCTTGCGCTCGACGAAGACGCCGCGTCGGCGCCGCTCTGGCGGCCCGCGCGGGGGTGAGGAAGATCACCTGATTGCCGCCATCTGGCCGACATAGAAGGTGCCGGCCTCCATGGCATTCACGTTCAGCATGGCAGCGGCGCGCTCCGTGATGGCATGGGAGTGGCATAGGCCCAGGGGCGCACGACCAGCGACAGGCAGGAAACCGTGACCGCGAGGCCGCCGGCGAGGATCAGCACCGGCCGGCCGAGCCGGCGCGGCGTCATGCCCAGGGCCGACATGGCGGTCATCTCGGAATCCGCATGAAAGCCGGCCAAAGGCCAGCACGACCGCGATATACAGCGAAATCGGGATCAGCACTTCCAGCGAAATCAGCACTTTGAGCGCGGCAAGCTGGGCGATCATGCCGATCGGCAGCAGGCCGTTCACCGCATCCGCCAGGATGCTGGCAAGGCTGTAGCCGGCGAACAGCGCAACGAGGATGCCAAGGATGGCGGCAAACGGCTTGCTGATTTCCACGGAGCAGATAACGGTCGATACTCAAGGCGTCAAAACCAATCATCTCCCAGTGATCTGTATCCGTCATCTGCAAGGGTGATGGGCCGTCGCCCGGACGGACCCACCGGCCGGGCAGGCCATCACGGGCCGAGAAAGGCAGTGACAATGCGTGACCGCTATCCTTATAGAGCGCGACGATGCAATGTATAGGATTTATTGCATGCATTGTCATCCGCACGGGTTCAAAGCCCTCGGGCTGGCGTGCATGAGAGCGTTAAGAGGCTGCACAGCGACATGGCTGAGCTCGTCGGGGACATCCGGGACATTATTTTCGACACGCTGCGGGCCGAGCTGCCGAATGGCGGCGCGAATTTCCGATGAGACGCATATCGTCGACGATCTCGGGCCTGGATTCCGTGGCGGTGATGGATTTCGTGATGGAGATCGAGGACCGGCTGGATGTTTCCATGCCGCTCGACAAGATCGCCGAGATCGAGACGCTGGGCGATCTGATCGCGACCGTGCGCGGTCTGAAGGAAGCCGCGTAGTCTATGTCGCTGCTTCGATAAGTTCGCGCCGCTGGCGGCGCAGTACCGCCGGCTGGAGGAGGCCGGCGCCAATCCCGTTCAACGTGTCCTTCGATAGCGGTGCTCTCGCCCACCGAGGCGATGATCGGCGGCCGGCAGATCCTGCTGCTGGGCACCAATAATTATCTGGGCCTGACCTACGACCCGGCCGTGATCGCGCAAGGCGGTGGAGGCGACGACGCTGATACGGCACCGGCACCACCGGCTCGCGCATCGCCAATGGCAGCTATGACGGCCATCAGCGGCTGGAGCGCGCGTTGGCCGATTTCTATGGCCGCAAGCACGCCATGGTGTTCTCCACCGGCTATCAGGCCAATCTCGGCATGATCTCCACACTGGCCGGCAAGAACGACCATCTGCTGCTGGACGCCGATTCCCATGCCAGCATCTATGACGGCTCACGCCTCGGCTATGCGCAGGTGACGCGCTTCCGCCATAACAGCCCGGAGGATCTGGCCAACCGCCTGCGCCGCCTGGCCGATGAGCCGGGCGACAAGGTCATCGTCGTCGAGGGCATCTATTCGATGCTGGGCGACACCGCGCCCTTGCGCGAATTCGCCGCGGTGAAGCGCGAATACGGCGCCTATCTGATCGTCGACGAGGCGCATTCGCTGGGCGTGCTGGGCGAGACCGGGCGCGGCCTGGCCGAGGCGGCGGGGGTGGAGGCGGATGCCGATTTCATCGTCGGCACCTTCTCCAAGAGCCTCGGCGGCGTCGGCGGCTTCTGCGTCAGCGACATGGACGGCTTCGACATCCTGCGCGTCGTCAGCCGGCCCTATATGTTCACCGCCTCGCTGCCGCCGGGCGTGATCGCGGCGACGGAAGAGGCGCTGCACCAGATGCGCATCCGGCCGGAACTTGCGCCGCCAACTGAACGACAATGCGCACCAGCTTTATAACGGGTTGGCGGCGTTGGGCTTCGCGCTGGGGCCGGAGCCGAGCCCGGTGGTCTCCGCCGTCATGCCCGATCCGGAAGCCGCGTTCAGGCTTCTGGGCCAAGCTGCTTGAGGCCGGGCTGTACACCAATGTCAGCCTGCCGCCGGCCACGCCGAAAGGGCTGGCGCTTGCTGCGCTCCAGCGTCAGCGCCGCGCATACCCGGCGCAGATCGACCATGCCGATCGAAACTGTTCGCCCAGGTCGGGCGGGCGCTGGGGCTGATCCCGCTCGGCCAGCCGCGCGGGGCAAGGCCGGCCTCGTCCTGGCGGAATAGGCGTACCCGCGCGCGCGAGCTGCGGGCAGGAGGGAGGGCACATGCGCCAGGTCGCGATTTTCCGCCATAACCTGTTCAAGATCTCCGAGCCCTTCATCACGCAGCAGGCGCAGCAGCTGCGCCGCTACCAGCCGGTTTACCTCGGCCGGCTGCGCTACGGCGCGGCACCGGCGGGGGCGGAATCGCTCGGCGATGCAGGATCTCGTGCCCGGCTGGCCGATGCCCTGGCGCGGGCGGCAGATGGTCTCACCGCGTGACCCGGCGCCCTATCAGCGGCTGCTGGGCGGGCGGCGGCCGGCGCTCATCCACGCGCATTTCGGGGTGGAGGGCGTGTATGCCTTGCCCTTGGCGCAGCGGCTTGGCGTGCCGCTGGTCACCACCTTTCATGGGTTCGACGCCACGCTCTCCACCGGCCGGGCTGCTCTGCAACCCGGCCTGGCTGCATTACGCGTTGTTCCGGCGGCGGCTGGCGCGGCAGGGGGATCTGTTCCTCTGCGCCTCCGGTTTCATCCGTGAGCGGCTGCTGGGCATGGGGTTTCCGCCGGAGCGCACGCGCGTGCATTACATCGGGGTGGATTGCGGCGCCATAATGCCGCGCGAGGCGGCGGAAGAGGATGCCGGTGATTCTGCATGTGGCGCGGCTGGAGGAGGTGAAGGGCACGGCATATTCTCATCCGCGCCTTTGCCGCCGTGGCGGCGGCGCAGCCCGCGGCGCGGCTGGTGATCATCGGCGACGGCAAGCTGCGCGGCAGGCTGGAGGCGCTGGCCGGCGCCTGCGGCGTGGCGGCGCGGGTGGATTTTCTGGGCGCCATGCCGCATGCCGAGGTGCTGGGCTGGATGCGCCGCGCCGCCATGCTGGTGCTGCCCAGCGTGCGCACCGCCGGTCCGGGCGGGTGGAAGGGCTCGGCATGGTGATGCTGGAAGCCGCCGCCACCGGCGTGCCGGGCATCGGCTCCCGGCTGGGCGGCATACCGGAGGGCATCGCCGATGGCGAGACCGGGTTTCTGGTGCCCGAGCGCGACCCGGAGGCGCTGGCCGCGCGAATCGGCGCGCTGCTGGCGGATCCCGCGCTGCGCCGGCGCATGGGCGCGGCGGCGCGCCGCGAAGTGGAGCGGCAGTTCGATCTCATCCGGCAGACGGCGGAGCTGGAGGCGATTTACGACTTGCTGTGAAGGGTTCGGCGGTAGCGGGCGTTGCCCGCCCTAGGTGTCGTGGCCGGCGGGCAGAATCCAGGCGCGGGTGCGCAGAAAATGCGTGAGCCAGCGCCGCGATTGCCTGGCCCAGTTGGTGGATTGCGGCCGGCCCCAGCTGCCTTGCTGGGGCGCGGCGGCGGCCCAGAATTCCACGGCGGCGGTGATTTTTTCGGCTCTTGCGCTCCAGGTGAAGTTTTGGCTTTCGGCCTCTGCGGCGGCGCCGAGGCGGGCGGCCAGCGCGGGATCCTGCGTCAGGGTTCGCAAGCCTTCGACCAAAGCGGGCAGCGAGTCCGGGGGGCTGAGCCAGGCGGTCTCATTATGCTTCAGGATTTCCGCGGCGTCCGGCGTATTGCCCGCCAGGATCGGGCGGCCGGAGCCGAGATAGAAAAACAGTTTCAAGGGCAGCACGGTGGAGCCGAATTTCGCCAGCGGCTGCAGGGAGGGCGGGATCAGCAGCACGTCGGCGGCGAAGATGTAATCGCCGAGCGTGGCTTCCGTCTGCCAGGGGATGATGCGGATATTCGTCACCGGCTTCGCCAGCGTCTCGATGACGCCTTCGCCATAGGAACCGACGAACAGAAAGGTGAGTTCCGGCAGAAGCTTCGCGGCCTCGATCACCAGTTCCAGGCCTTTTTTATGGTTGACGCGGCCGGTGTAGACGATGGTTTTTGCGGCCGGGTCGAGGCCGATGCGTTGCTTCGCCTCGGCCAGCGGGATGGGGGCGGCGAAGCGTTTTGGTTCGAAGCCGTTATGGATGCAGCGCAGTTTCAATTCCGGCACGCCGAGCGCGATGTATTTCTGCCGTGTGTATTCCGAGTGGCAGACGCTGCCGAGGAAGCGGCGATGGCAGAACAGGCGGTAGAGCCAGTATTGCAGCGGGGGGATCTGGTCCGGCCAAGGGCGGTAATGGTCGAATACCACGCGCTTGCCGAACAGGATGGACATGAAGGCGACCCAGAGATTGCGGGTATAGACCAGCATCGGCCTCGCGGAAGGCGCGGCGGAAGCCGATGGTCAGGCCGCAGCAGAAATGCCGCAGCGCCGCCGGGCGTAAGGGGGCCTTGGCTGGCACCAGCTCCTGCCCGGCAAGGGCTTCCACCTGTTCCCGGCTGGCGCCGGCGGCGATTGGCGCGTGCAGTTTGCTGCCGGGAAAATGGGCGGCGAGATATTTTGATGTTGTTACGAAAACCTCGGCGTCGGCCTCGGCGTTGGGCAGGGGATTCTCGTAGGCGAAAAGCAGTTTCATGCGGGCGGCACGCTAATCGAAAGGGTTGATGCGGATCAATGGCGCGGTTTCGGGGGCTGGTGATGGGCTTCGCATGCGCTCAGCCCATCCTACGGATCTCTACAGATTTTCGTGCCGGGCGAGTTCCGGTACCGCCGTGTAGAGTGCGCGCTTGTTGCCGTACATCGCCATGTCGGCGCGCTGGATCGCGGCTTCCATGCGGCCGCCGGCATCGCAGATGGCCGTGCCGACCGAGAACATCACCGCCGGGGCGTGCGAATGGAACTGGTTGTTCAGCTCGGTCACGCGGTCCAGCTCGGCGAGCATTTTATCCACGTCCTTTTGCGTTTTCGAGGGCAGGAGGATGACGAATTCATCCCCGCCGATGCGGGCGGCGCAGCCGGGTTCGTCCACCACCTGTCCCAGGATTTCGCCCATGCGGCGCAGCAACGCATCGCCGCTGGCATGGCCGAGCTCGTCGTTGACCGCCTTCAGCCCGTTCAGGTCGATCAGGATGATGCTGACCGGGAACGGGCCCTTCAGGTTCAGCCGGTTCACCTCATCCGCGAAATAGGAACGGTTATAGAGCCGCGTCAGGACATCGTGCTTGCCGAGATATTCGAGATAGGCTTCGGCCTTCTTGCGCGCCGTGATGTCGGTCAGCGAGACCAGGACCTTCGACCAGTCCTGCTCGCGTCCCGGCATGACCGAAAACTGCAGGATCAGGTTCAGCGCCTCGCCGCTCAGCCGGTAGTTCAACACCTCGCGCTCATGCCGCAGCTTGCCGTCCCATAGTTCCGCGAGCTGGGCCGCGAAATAGGTCCGCATCTCGTCGCGGAAAATCTCGTTCAGCCGGGCCAGCAGGACGGATTTGTCCGGCGCGCCGAACAAGGTAAGCGTGTGCTGGTTGACGTCCAGCACATGGATTTCCCGCATGCAATGCGCGACGAAATCCGGGTGGACGTCGATGAAGGTGCGGAAATCCACGATGCCGCGGTTCTCGCAGCTCATCCAGCCGGGTTTTGATGCTGCTGAAAATCCTCCAGCCAGATCGAGACCGGGGAATCATTGAACAGGGCCCGCGCCTCGGCCTCGCTGGCCAGCAGGTCGCGCCGCGCGTCTTCCTGGGCGGAAATATCCTCGAGCGCCACGATGACGCGCGACCAGTCCGGCGCATCCGGCTGCAGGGCGCCATTGACCCGCACGTCGATCCGGCTGCCGTTCAGCCGGATGCGCCGGACTGGTCCGCGCGTCATCGTGGCGCTCGAGGATATTCCGCCCAGGAAGACGCGCGGCGCGACCTGCTCGCCAGCGAGGCCGAGGCGCGGGCCCTGTTCAATGATTCCCCGGTCTCGATCTGGCTGGAGGGACTCGCAGCACAAGAACCGGCTGGATGAGCTGCGAAACCGCGGCATCGTGGACTTCCGACCTTCATCGACGTCGACCACATTTGTCGCATAGCGGGAAATCCATGTGCTGGACGTGGACCGGCACCACGCTTACCCTGTTCGGAGCCGCGCCGGACAAATCCGTCCTGCTGGCCCGGCTCAACGAGATTTTCCGCGACGAGATGCGGAACCTATTTCGCGGCCCAGGCTCCGCGGAACTTATGGGACAGCAAGCTGCGGCACGTGGCGCGAAGTTGAAACCAGCTGAGCGGCGAGGCGCTGAACCTGATCCTGCAGTTTTCGGTCATGCCGGGACGCGAGCAGGACTGGTCGAAGGTCCTGGTCTCGGCTCAGACCAAACAAAATAGCAGCAGCGCGAGAAGGCCGAAGCCTATCTCGAATATCTCGGCAAGCACGATGTCCTGACGCGGCTCTATAACCGTTCCTATTTCGCGGATGAGGTGAACCGGCTGAACCTGAAGGGCCCACCGTTCCCGGTCAGCATCATCCTGCACCAACCTGAACGGGCTGAAGGCGGTCGACGACGAGCTCGGCCATGCCAGCGGCGATGCGTTGCTCGGCCGCCGTGGGCGAAATCCTGGGACAGGTGGATGAACAACCCGGCTGCGCCGCCCGCATCGGCGGGGATGAATTCGGGATCTTGCCCTCGAAAACGCAAAAGGACGTGGATGAAAATGCTCCACAAGCTGGACCGCGTGACCGAGCTGAACAACCAGTTCCATTCGCACGGCCCGGCGGTGATGTTCTCGGTCGGCACGGCCATCTGCGATGCCGGCGGAGCCGGGTGGAAGCCGCGATCCAGCGCGCCGACATGGCGATGTACGGCGACAAGCGCGCACTCTACACGGCGCTGCTCAAAAATCAGCCGGCACGAAAATCTGTAGAGAATCCGTAGGATGGGCTGAGCGCATGCGAAGCCCATCACCAGCCCCGAAACCGCGCCGGGGTCCGCATCAACCCTTCAATTAGCATAAGCACAACTCCTTTTCGCCTTCGAAAACCCTCTGCCCAATGCCGAGGCCGATGCCGAGGTTTTCGTCACGACCGCCAAATATCTGGCCCCCTTCACCGCAGGCGCCCGGCTGCACGCGCCCGTGGCCGCCGGCGCCACCGTGGGGTCAGGTGGGAGCCCTGGCGGGCATGCAGATCGTGCGCGCCTGGGCGCCGCTGACGCCGGCGGCACTGCGGCATTTCCGCTGCGGCCTCACCATCGTGCTGCGCCGGGAATTCCGCGCAGGCCGATCTCGTCTATACCCGCAATCTCTGGGTCGCCTGGATGTCCATCCTGTTCGGCCAGCGCGTGGTGTTCGACCATTACCGCCCCTGGCCGGACCAGATCCCGCCGCTGCAATACTGGCTGTACCGGCTGTTCTGCCACCGGCGCTTCCTGGGCAGCATCTGCCACTCCGAATACACGCGGCAGAAATATATCGAGCTCGGCGTGCCGGCGGAAAAGCTCCGTTGCGTGCATAACGGCTTCGAGCCCGCGCGCTTCGCCGGCCCCGATCCCGCTGGCGGAGGCCAAGCGGCGTATCGGCGTGCCGGCGGAGGCCAAGACCGTGGTCTATACCGGCCGGGTCAACCATAAAAAGGGGCTGGAACTGGTCATCGAGGCGGCGAAGAAACTGCCCGCATCTGACATTCCTGTTCGTCGGCTCCTATGGCGAGGGCCCGGTCGAGAAGCTGGCGCAGAGCGTGCCCAATATCCGCATCATCCCCTGGCAGACCGAGCCGGACACTCGGCCGAGTATATCTTCGCCGCAGACGTGCTGCTCATCCCGCCCTCGCTGCAGCCCCTGGCCAAATTCGGCTCCACCGTGCTGCCGCTGAAACTGTTCTTCTATCTCGGC
>CAWKBA010000028.1:0-31014 GCA_963847765.1 Candidatus Melainabacteria bacterium
TGAAATGATTCAAGAAGGGCGGCGATTTTGAAGGAAATTGTCGTTGATGCGTCTATAGCTCTTGCCTGGGGCTTCCCCGACGAAGTCAATCAATACGCTGACTCTGTTCTAAATGAATTAGAAGACAAACAAATTTTAGTTCCACCCATATGGACATCTGAAATTACCAATGCCATACTCATTGCTCATAAGCAAAAACGGGTTAGCACCCTGGAAATCCAACGTTTTATAGATTTATTAGAAGGACTGACAATCAAAGAAGTTTCGATTCCGCTACATTGGAGCATAAGTAATATTTTGCCGTTAGCGCAAAAATATGATCTTTCTGCGTACGATGCTTCATATCTTGCCGTCGCCATCCGTCATGATGCTGCAATCGCAAGCTTAGATACTAGATTAGTTAAAGCTGCAAAAAAATCAGATATTGAAATAATATCAGGAGAAAAATAATGCCAACTAATATAAAAACCAAAACCCAAGGAATCCGCATTGAAAAATTTGGCGGGCCGGAAGTTATGCAATTTGCTGATTTTGAATTGCCGCCACCTGGTCCTGGAGAAGCGCTGGTAAGAATGCATGCTGCTGGAGTCAATTTTGCAGACATATATTTAAGACAGGGCATAAAATACGCAAAAGTAGCTGTTCCCTATACATCAGGACTGGAAGGTGCAGGCATTGTTGAACAAGTTGGCTTAGATGTAACTACCATTAAAGTAGGTGACCGTGTGGCCTTTTGTTATTCGGTGCGCTCTGGAGTTAATGGTTCTTATGCACAAGCAACTATTGTTCCGGTAAACGAGTTGATTCCATTACCAGCAGAATTCAGTTTTGAACAAGGCGCTGCTTTTCCTTTGCAAGGCATGACTGCTCATTATTTATTGCATGAATTTTATAAATTGAAGGCGGGCGAAACTGTGCTGATACATGCAGCAGCCGGAGGCATGGGGCGCTTATTAGTGCAATGGACAAAACATCTTGGGGCGCGAGTGATCGGCACTGTATCAACTGAAGAAAAAGCAAAAATAGCAAAAGAGGCAGGCGCTGATGAAATAATTATTTATAGCAAACAAGATTTTGTGACAGAAAGCAAAAAACTGACCAATGGCAAAGGTCCTGATTTTATAATCGATGGTGTAGGCAAAGATACTTTTACAAAAAATCTGGATACAGTTGTCGATCGTGGACATATTCTTTTATTCGGCTCTGCTAGCGGACCGGCCGAGTCTTTATTGCCCAATAATTTGCAAAATCGCTCCCTCACCATATCCGGTGGCAGCTTATTCAATTTTATGAATAGTCGCGAAGAGATAATGACACGTGCTAATGCTGTTCTCAACGGCATGAAAGAAGGCTGGCTCAAGCTCAAATATGATCATGTTTTGTCGCTCAAAGATGCCGCTAGAGCGCACGAAATGCTGGAAAATCGGCAGACAACCGGTAAAGTAGTACTGAAGTGTTTATAAGCACAGGAGATTAATAATCATGGAGTTTCACAAGGTAGCCAGTGTATCCGAAATAGCAGAAGGACAAATGAAAGAAGTGTCCGCAGCAGGCAAGCATATTCTTCTTACTAATGTTAGCGGTTCATTTTATGCCATTAACAATAAATGCACGCATGTCGGTGGTCCATTGTCCAAAGGCAAATTAGAAGGCTCTGTGGTAACGTGCCCATGGCATCATGCCCAATTCGATGTCACAACCGGCAAAGCTTGCAGCGGCGCAAAAGTAATGATGATCAACATGAATGTCAAAGACGAAGAATGCTACACCGTCAAAGTCGAAGGCAACGACATTCTTGTAGGCGTGTCGTAAACTGCTGTGCCTGCATCGGCATAATTTATATGCCTCACGGCCACTGGAATCCCCGCCCCTACAATTTAAAAGCGGCGGCCGCCGTCGGCGCCACCAAGCTCACTATCGCCTTCGCGTCTGAATCTTCTGGCTCTTTGTCCTTCCTGCCCACCCTTGTCAGCTTGTTCTGCCTGGGCTGCTGCCTGTCCACCACCTTGAGCCTCTTCTGATTTGCCACGCCCGAAGCGGCGGCGCCGTCCTGATTCTTCAGACTCTTGCGCCTTAGACCCCATGTTTTGCGCTTCTTGTTTTTGCTGCGCGGAAGCGCCATCTGGGGCTGTTGTCGGTGTAGTTGCAGCGGCATGACTTGCTGCAGCCTCGTTGTACATTTGCTGGTTTTCTTGTTGCTTGTTGTACTGCGCGGCTGCATAACCAGCACCACCATATGGCGCAGTGGGGTATTGATTTTGATTATTATTGTTGATGGCATTGGTCAACCCTGCACCAACGGCAGCACCAACACCGGCAGAAAGCGCTGTGCCTGCATTTGAACCGCTGCTGCTATTAGAATTTTGTTGCGGCTGACTGCTTGTTTGTTGAGGCGGGGGTGTTTGCGCCTGTGTAGGATATTGATTGGGCGCACTTTGCGGATATTGAGAAGGATACTGGTTAGGATATTGCGTGGGATATTGATTTGGGTATTGATTTGGGTATTGATTTGGGTATTGATTTGGGTATTGATTTGGGTATTGAGTCTGATTAGGCATTTGGGCGCTCACTTTTGTGCTAGCAAAAGAAAAACTAATTGCTGTCAGCACAGCCATTGAAATTATTCCGGGGATTCTCATTCTAAAAACTCCTCTCTTGGAAAGCATGGGCAACAAAAAGATATATCAAAGAGCAATGTACCAGATATCTTTAGCTGCTCATAGTCTATTTGTTTTTATGGCTATGATATGAGTTTTATTTAATTGCTAATGCTGTTCTGCTGCTGATAATTATTGCTTTTTCTTGAGCTCAGCAATAATGGATTGTTCCCGGCTAATCTCGTCTTTGCTGTCAATTTTTTCTAGCACCGCCAGTAGTGCCTGATGCGCTTTCGGCAATCCCGGATATAAATCCACTGCTTTGCGCAATGTGGTCATTGCCCCTTTAAGATCTCCTTGTGCCACCTGCGCATCCCCCAGCAGAAGATAAGCATCAACATAATAAGGATCAATCTCTAGAGCTTTGTTAGCTGCTTCACCAGCTAGCTTTGGTTGCTTGCGCTTCATAGCGATATTACTAAGCAAACCATAAGCACGAAAAGCTTTAGCATTTATGCCCAGAGCATTATTGGCATTTTTTTCAGCTTCCTCGAGATCACCTTTAGCAAACAAAACTTCGCCAAGTTGGCAAAATGCGTCAGAGTGGGGCGAGTTTTCTTTATCGCATATAGCAAGGGCTTTTTTTGCCATCTCCTGCGCCTTTGCTAAATCACCTTTGCCGGCATATGCTCGTGACAAACATATACAATAGAGTGGATCTTTACTCAGCGCCGCTTCATCCACGTTAAGTAAGGTCAGAGCTTGATCATAATGCTTGCTACGCAAAAGTGTATCTATGTAATTAATTTTTTGGCTAGTCTTTTCTTCGCCGGACAAATCGGCATAAGCTTGTTCCAGTTGTTTAAAGCTGTCTTTATTTAAATCACGCAAGGCTACTGCCTGAGCATACATGAATTTATTTAAGTTTCTTGTTGCTGGATCTTTATCCATCTCGCATAAGGAAACAAATTGCGAAGCAGCATCAGCGTATCTACCTTCTCTGAAAAGCAAAGCTGCCAGTCCTCTAATTATTTGAGTTCGTGTTGGTGGCGCTGTAGAGTCGGCCGGTTGAGTAAGCTGATGCAAAGCCAGGGCAGTGACAAAGGCCGCTTCTGCTTTGAGATAATCGTCCATCTCCGCCTCACAGCCGCCCAATGCCACCAGATTTGGTACCGAATTTGAATTGATGTTCAAGGAACGCGTGTATTCTTTAGCCGCATTTTCATAATCTTTCTTGTCCGTCAATAGAGAAGCTATTCTGGTATGGGGCTCGGGATCATTCGGGTTAAGGTTGGCAGCTTCTTTATATGCCTCAATAGCCTGATCAGTTTTTCCGGCAGCCACCAGCGCATCGCCTAAATGCAAACGCAGAGCTTCGTTTTTAGGTAGTTTGGCTGCACATTTGTTTAGCGTCGCTGCTAATTCATCAAAATGCTTCATTTGCACCAAAAGGTTGGTGAGGACGGTAGCAGCATTGATATTGTTCGCATCCAGATCAAGCGCCTCTTTCAAAGTTGCCACTGCTTCTTCTTGTTTGCCGGCTGCTATTTGCATACCGGCTAGATCAACCATGGCGTCCGCTTTGTTTTTGCCGAAAGAAACAGCCGTCTTTTGTTCAGCTATAGCAGCATCCATATCACCCTGTCTTTGCAAAATCAAGGCAAGCAGGCGATGATACTCGCTGTTTGACGGCTCCAGAGAAATAGCTTTGTTTAATTGCTGAGCTGCTTCCTGCAATCGCCATTGTCTTAAATAAATATCGGCCAGCCGATAATAATTGACACTGTTTTTGCCATCATGCTTTATGGCATCACGAGCAACAGCAATAGCCTGATCATAATCATTGTTAGCCAGATCAAAATTGATTAAAGAAACGGCTACCTCGGTCAGCTTAGGTTCAATCTGTAAAGCCTTAGCATAATTTTTTGCCGCTTCATTAGGTTGATTGAGCCATTTTTCTTGCAGAAAAGCTATGGTGCGATAGCCCCAGGCAAAATCAGGGGCCAGTTCCACTGCTCGTTTTGTGTAAGCTATTGCTACTTGCGGTTTACCTTGCTTGCCCGCCAGTGTGGCAAAAGCATAATTGACAAAAGCATCATTCATAGCTGCAGCAGGAATGGTTTGTAATTCTTTCTCAGCCAAATCTGTTTTCTTGTCGCAGAGCAAGGAGAAAGATCGAATTAAAGTAGAATTGATATCACCACCGGCAACGGCACCAGCTGCGCCACCAAACGAACCGGACATTTGTTTTAGTTGATCGCATTTTTGCAAATAAAGATAAGCAAAAGCAAGCCACGCTGCTTCTCTACCTGTTCCATTTTCACTACCCAGTCTTGTTGACAATTTATCCGCCAGTTCGGCAAAGCGTCCCTGATTGACAAGATGAAGTTCGTCCTTCTTTAAACCCACCCCTTTTGTAGGGGCGAGATTTATGAGCCCGCCATTCTTTTGCTCTTTCTTTGGAGACTCTTCAAAATCAGGGACAGAGGAACCTACATTGGGATTTTGATCTGTAGCACTTAGAATTGCCAGACTGCTTAGTGGACTCAAGAAGGCAATCAGACCTAAGCTGGCTGAAAGGACAATAGCCGATAATTTTTTCGTTTCCACTTTCGATACCTTAATCTTTGCGCTCAGCCTACTTCAAATAAGGTTAGTTGTTTTACTTCATCCAGAGAAGTAGTTGTTACTGTTGGCCCGTTAACTATTTTGTGGGCGGCACTTTTGCGTTCCATTTCTCTCATTAGATTTTCGGCCCTGACTATGATTTTTTCCGGCAATCCGGACATTTTTGCCACCTGAATACCAAAACTGCGACTCGCACCCCCCGGCACCACACTCCTTATGAAGTGTACCTGGCCATCCTGCTCGCGCACAAGTACCTGATAATTTTTAATCTGAAGAAAGAATTTGCTCAGGGCATTTAATTCATGATAATGGGTGGCAAATATAGTGCGGGCACAAATTTCTTTAGCCAGATATTCTGCCACCGACCAGGCAATGGCCACACCATCATAAGTACTGGTCCCTCGCCCCACTTCATCAAACAATATCAACGAGCGCTCACTGGCGGAAAGGCAACATTGTGTCACTTCACTCATTTCCACCATAAAAGTCGACTGTCCGGCAGTAAGATCGTCCACAGCGCCAATGCGGGTAAATATCCTGTCCACCAGCCCTATATGTGCTGACTGGGCCGGCACATATGAGCCTATTTGAGCCAGTATGACAATTAAAGCCATCTGTCTTAAATAGCTTGATTTACCGGACATATTAGGGCCGGTAAGAATAATCATCTGCTCATCATTGCTCTGTCCGGTGAGATTAGCATCATTGGCCACATATTCACCAGCCGGCAAGATTTTCTCCAGAACTGGATGCCGTCCTGATTTAATTGCCAGAATAAGTGAATGATCAACCACAGGCCTGACATATTGATTGCTCAGTGCCACCTGCGCAAGGGAAAAAAGAGAATCAACGGCTGCCAGGTGTTGAGCAAAGTCATGCAAAAGCTGCCCATAAGCACTTAACTTTTCGCGCAACTCAACAAAAAGCTTATATTCAAGCTCATGACGATGTTTTTCGGCATTCAGTATTTTGGCCTCATGTTCTTTTAAAGCCGGCGTAATATAGCGCTCAGCATTGGTTAAAGTTTGCTTGCGTATATACTCAGGCGGCACAGCATCACGGTTGGCATGAGTGATTTCAATAAAATAGCCAAAGGCGCGGTTGAAATTTACTTTCAAATTGCGTATGCCGGTACGGGCAATTTCTTCTTGTTGAAATTTAGTCAGCCATTCTTTGCCGCCGCCAAGCAGGTCTACTATTTCATCCAGTTCCCCACTATAGCCCGGCTTGAATATATTGCCTTCGCTAACTTCTCGGGCCGCGTCAACAGCAATTGATTGTTTAATTAGGCAAGCCAGCTCAAGCAAAGGTTGTGGCACCACTGATAGTGCCTTAAGGCAATGGCTTTTGCTGCCTGCCAAAGCCTGCGCCAGATCAGGCAATTTAAGAATAGAGTCGCCTATAGTCAATAAATCACAGGGATTAATAGTGGCTGTTTTTAATTTCACTGACAGGCGCTCCAGATCAGCCAGATTATTTAAAGATTTCTCCAGGCTGGCACGTATTGCCGCACCGGCGATTAGCTCGCCAATACATTCTTGCCTGGCTTCGATTTCAGCAACCGAAAACAATGGCTTGAGCAGCCATTTTCTAAGCATGCGGCCGCCCATAGCCGTTTTGGTTTGATCAAGCACCCAGAGCAAACTGCCGGCAAAAGTGCGATCGCGCAGAGTTTCAGTCAGTTCAAGATTTTTGCGCGTGTTGTTATCAAGCACCAGTTGATCACCGGCAAAATATACAGAAATGCCGGCAAAGCGCGGCACGGCTGCCGCCTGCGTTCGCTCTAAATATTCTAAAATTATCCCGGCTGCCTGAATAGCTAAAGGTATATTTTCACAGCCAAAACCTTCCAGCGTCGACACAGAAAAGAATTGTTTGATTTTTCTTGAGCATGCCTCTAATTGAAATAAATTTTCCGGACGGCCGGTAATACGATAAGATTTGGCCACGCTCTGCGGCAAGTCAAAATATTCGGAAGCGGCTACATCGTCAGGATGCAATTTGGCAAAACGTTTAGCAACTAAAATTTCGCTGGGAGATATGCGACCAAGCTCAAGAAGCAATTCACTTTCGGAAAGTTCACAAACATGAAATTCAGCACATGAGGCCTCTACATAAGCCAATCCCCAGAGGTTTTCATCTTGGCCGCGGTTTGTGTTTTTTCCTCTTACCAGGCAGGCAAGATAATTGCTGCGCCGCCCGGGCAACAGTTCCGATTCCAGCACCGTCCCTGGTGTCACCACACGGGTTACTCGCCGTTCCACCGGACCTTTTTCCAGGCCAACCACGCCGACTTGATCACCAATGGCCACAGAATAGCCTTTGCTTAAAAGTTTAGCTAAATAAAGCTCAACTGAACGCACCGGCACACCGGCCATTGGTATACGCCCTTGCGGATAACTGGCCTCGGGCCTGCTGGTTAAAGTAATGTCCAACAGGCGCGCTGCTAAAACAGCATCTTCTTCAAATAATTCATAAAAGTCGCCAACACGAAAAAAAAAGGAGCACATCCGGGTATTGCTCTTTTGTTTCCCTGTACTGACGCATCAAGGGTGTTAATTGAGCTATATCAGGCTGCAAAGAGTCGGTTGATTTAGTTTTCAATGTTTATTCAATAAGCCTCTGATATCAAGCACAATTATCATAGTACAGTTATCTTCTTAAGTTAATGGACAATTTGAGCATGAGGTTCTGGTAATATTTGGAATCTGGGGCAAAAAAATGCAAGCAATTTCAAAACTAATTAAAAAATTTGGATATATGCCATTTATATTGGCAAGCTTTTATCTTTCAGGCAATCAACTTGCCTGCGGCTTGCCCAACGCTATTGTTCCTGGCGGCAAGAAAGACACATCCTCCAAAGTAACTGCCGACAAAGAGAACACTAAAACAGCAAATGATGCCGCCGGCAAAGAGAACAAAGAACAGGAAGCACAAATTGCCAATGCTCTCAGCGTAACCACTGACCAACTGGTAGCCAAACCACAAGACTATCTAAACAAAGATATTAAATTTACGGCCAAATTTGCTTCTTTCAGCAGTTTAGCTCTCGATTATAAGCCGGCATTACGTTCATCACGTAATTATCTTTCTTTCCTGGTTTTTCGTCCGGATACACATATTCCATTTTCCGAAATCAAACTGGCCATGCCCATACCCAAAGAAAAAGACCCGGAAACACATCTGCTGGGAACATTAAAAGAAGGCGATACGATTGAAGTTTATGGGAAAGTCTTTGCCTGCCCGCTGGATGAACCATGGCTTGATGTAATCAAAATCAAAATAATAGCCAGCAGCCCGGACAAAGCTAAAGTTGCTGAAGACAAGGACGCAACTGGCGACAAAGACTCTGATGAAGACTCACCCGCTGAGAACAAACCATGAGTAAGGAAACACTGAATCAAGCTCAAGATATATTGGCAGTCATGAACGGGCAGCATGGCATTCTTGGCTGCTTGCTTGTTTCCACTGTTGATGGACGATTGCTGGCCTCTTCGTTGCCCAGCGACGTAGACACAGCAATGATTGCTGCTCTTTGCGCTACGCTTTTCTCTAATAATAGTGTCTCCATTCGCAAAATGAATCGCGGCGATCTTGCTCAAATGACACTGGTTACAGAGCGAGGCATTTTACATTTTTATCAGGCCGGACCGGCAGTGCTGGTTGTGCTTACTGCCCGCGGGCAAAGAGTCAGCCTGGAAGGATTACTGCGGCTGGCAGAAGAAAAAGGGCAAATACTTTCCGGCATGATTGCCTCCGGCTAATAAATAATTATTTATTTTTGACTGAGCTGCGACCAGGCCAGAGCTAACACCGCATCAAGATTGTTGCTATCTTCAGGCACACTGGCACAGCCAATAGCAAAATCAATAGTCTCTGCGCCTACATCCTGCAAACTGGCTACTTTAAGCACATCAGAAAGCCGGTCTATGAAATTGCCAGCTGCCTGGCGCCCTGTTTCCGGCAAAAGCAGCGCATAGTCAAAAGTTTGATAATGGGCAAGAATATCAATCGTTCTTTTTATGCGGGAAATTGTTTTGCCTAAATCTTTAACTGCCGGCAAAGGCAAAGGACGCAAGCGCGTATAACTATTCCCCGGGTTGCCGGCACTCTGATCAGTATTAGCATTACCTTTGGATAAAAGCCCAATTTTTAAAACGACAATGGAAAATGGCCGCTTAAATCGCTCAAAGCGAGAAAATTCACGATCAAGGAAATAAAGCAGCGCTGGAAAAGTATATAAACCTGTTTCCGGCATGGTCAAAGCTTTTTCAGCAGCGCGCATTTGAGCCCATTCCACTTTAGTACCGCTATAAGTAGTCTTATCTTTAACTGCCGCCTGCGGGTGGCGAAATTCAACCAGGCCGCAGTTGACCAGATTAAAAAGAAGAGGCACCCACTCTGTTCTAGCCAGACGCTCGCTACGCAAAATCTCAAATAATGTGCTGCGATTGTCTATGGCCACATAAAATTTCTTCTGAGCCTCCATGTCAACACCTGTGCCACTGGAGAGGAGTTTTTCGAATTCTTCTTCTGTCACAGATTCATGAACACGAGCCACAACAGCATCAAAACTTGCTCCTTTGCTATCTAAAGATTTAGACTGATCAATAAATTGCGCTCCTTCCATAATCAGAAAATCAAGCCGCTTTTTGATTGTTTTTAAGTCGGTTTTAGGCTCAGGAAAGAAACAGAACTCTCCTTCTTCCCAACCAATCAGTTGTACTATGGCCGCATCACCCTCCGCCCCTTTGAGCTGGCAATGTACGGCTGCACCATCATTGAAAAAAACCTGGGCTGTGTCAGTGCGCGATCTAATTTGCAGACGTCCGGTTAACTTGCCCATACTGATTGTTTGCAATAAATTGGGCACTTGCAAATTACGCAGATCGCCTTCCAGGGTGCGCACAAATGAACTGTCTTTCCCCTGCCCGGCTTCGGACTCCGGCGCAATTTAGGCGATGATCCAGACTCAACCTGGTCGGAGCTGACCAGAGTACGCGTTTTTAATTCCCAGCCTGGAAATTGAGCACAGATAAGATTATGAATTTGCTCCCAGTCATTGCTAGTCTGCTGTCCATTCCAGCGCTGACTGGTTGCCCTGCCCGCGATATAAATTCCACTGGCAACCGCCTTTAAGCCTGTCTTTCATAACCGCCAAATAATAATCTTCCGGGGGATCGCCAAAAGGCAACTCCACCCAGCTGTACTGGTTAGTTTCCACTTCCATAAAAAGGGCTTTCAGCTGGGACCGTCCTGGCAAAGCTGCCTGTTTAGGCCATCGCTTTGGCTGGCGATCGGAAGGTTTTCTACCCAGGAGAGTATTTAATTTTGCATCCATAGCTTAGTCTTTTAGACAAAGAGCAATTTGCGCCCACCTACTTAATATTTACCCGTTTATGGATTTTTATAGCGTACATTGCTGCCGGACAAATGCATTTAGATGATTGACCGCCCCCATTTGGTGCACCGGACAGATAGACTGGTATGTTATCTAACATGAAAAGCAAGCAACACCACACAGTCTTTAACTAAATGGCTTTATTTGTTAATTGTCATTGCTTTCATTTTTCGTTTCTTTTATCCTTTTTTCTCGCATCCATTAGATCATCTTTATTCCGATCCAGACAGACATTATTCAACATAAAGGAGGATGATTTCGGCAAGGGAATTTATTCCATTCTCGATGCGCCCCTGCCTCAATATTGGCTAAAAGCGTGTTATTTTGTTTTTGGCGACACAGGCCTGGGCGTTTCTGTTTATTTGGGCTTGTTAGGCGCAGTAGCGCCATGGTTCTGGTATCGCTGGGGACGAGAAATTTTTGCCAAAAAAAATACGGCATTAATTTTTTTCGCAGCTATTGCCTTACTGCCATCCTGGATTGGCATATTTTCTTACTTCATGGATGAGACTCTATCCATAACGACACTGGGAGCATGCGCTGTGGTTAAGTCCTGGCGGGCAAAAAGAAAGCAAACTGCCGGCTCTTTCATTATTGCTGCTCTTGCCTGGTCAATATCCATTTGTATTAAGCAAATTGTTATGTTCGAGTTGCTTATTGTTGTTCCGTGGTTGTTTATCTCTTATTTACATGAGCACGGCAGAACCCTCAAATCATTTCTTACTGTTTTTGCCTCAGGAATGATTATTGTTTGCGCTTATCTCACTTATCCACTCTGGGTTTATCAAGGACTGGGCTGCACCTGGCTTTTCTCGCCTTGTATGGGATGCATGACCAGAGCTTATTATTTAAGTGGCGCTCTTTCGCACTCAGCAAGTTTCCTTTCTAACGGTCAATTAGTTTGGCAAACCGGACATTTCGGCTCTAATGCTATGTGTACAGAATCGCTTGAACCATTTTGGCATTGGAAAACCTGGCGCAGTGGTACATATAATCTGGTCATTAATATGGATCACAAATTTTATCTTGTCCCACCGGCTCCCAAACCACCCTGGAAAAAACGCTTGCGTTTACTGGCAGAATCATTCTTATATTTTTTCTTCAGCCGCTCCTGGCCGGATGATCGTGGTGATGATCCAATTCAAGTAATACAAATTCAATTGCGCTGGCTGTGGAGTATCTTCACCCTGTCTGTTTTCATTATCGGCTGGCTGAAAAACCGGCTAAGGGATATGCCGGTTGTATTATGCCTGGGAGCCGCATTCCTTTATGTCATTTGTGATTGCTCAACCATTGAAGGACGTTATCGCAAACCCTGGGAGGGCACAGCCATAGCTGCTTTTATTTATGTGCTCACAACCGCCAAGAAAAAGACTAAAACATAATATTTTCAAGATAAAAGGGTTATTAAAAACTGCCAGAGGGGCATAATATTGACAACTTGAATTAATAATCTAAAAAAGATTGATTCAAAATCCAAAGTTTTCAGTAAGATAAAATTCTGCAGGGGGAAATTTGAAGCTGATTTTAAGCCGAGTTATAAGCACAAAAGGGCAAGCAGCTACTGTCCTCAATCTTTTGCTGTCCGTATTCGGAGTTATGGTAATTGCCATGTTCTGTTGCGAATTAAGCCGGTATTTTCTGGCTCGCGATGAGCTAAAAGCCAATACAGAAGCAGCTGCACTCTGTTGTGAAACCGCTCTGGTTTCCTCCGGCAACCCATTGGACACAACCAATCAAACAAATGCTGTCAACACTGCTATCAGTTTGTTTCAGCAAAATAGTATTTTGGGACAACCTATGACTAATTCCGGACAGACAACAAACATTACCTCTCCCAGCGATCTCGCACCTGGACCCGGACAAGCACAAATTTGTTTTCAATTTCTTGATCCGATTACACGCAAGCCTATCACGACAAGCACCGGCACAACACCATCCGGTGCTCTTATTGACGCAACTACTTCTTATTGCTATACCCCTCTCCTGGGCCAGTTTTTAGGCATGGGGCAAGCACAATTTACCTTCCAGGTTTCTGCTTTGTCAGGCGTTCCTCGTATCGATGTAGTCATAGCCTTTGATGTATCCGGCTACCAGGATGTATTTACTCCCGGCGCTCCTGTTCAGCGCGGCGCCCCTCCCAACAGTACCACTACCGGTGGCGGCAATCCTACCACCACGGGCGGCGGTAATCCTACCACCACAGGCGGTGGCACATGTACATGGGCATACGGGTCGGACAATCAGACACAGGGACTCAGGTATATGGCTATTAATCCCGGCAACGGAGTATTATTTGGCACCACCATGGCGGCAATGACCAATCATCCAGGACTTGGCGCTGCAGAGGCTCCTCATTTTACACCGCCTCATATGTACGAAAACATGGACAATTATTCCGGCATACCCAACCCAATTTACTGGAGTGAAAGTACATTATCGCCAAGTACTAACAATTTGTTTGGGTATAACGGCAATGCCAATACTCCTAGTGTTACTGGCCCACCAGGCAACCTTTGTTGTATACCTACTAACGGCACCACCACTGGTAGTGGAGGTCCTCCCGCTAAGGGACCAGAGAGTCCCATTACCTATTTAAACATCCCTGCAAAAAAATCACAATTAATTGCTTCTACTAAGGCCTGTACCGGTGAAGATTTACAGGATTTATGCGCTGCCGTTAATGCATCAGCCGGCAACAAACAATTAAAAACTCATTCTCATTGCCGGCAACGAAGCGACATTTTAAAGACAATATCTTTTTTGCCTGCAGCTGATGCCGCTAATATATACAACCCCACCAGCACCAACACGGGATCTCAGAATACCACCACCAATACCGGAGGAGGAACTTCTGATTTCGCGGACTACACATGGACCGTAGATGGGCAATCTTATTTTGGTGCAACACATACAAACAGTGTCCCTCTTGGTCAGCCTAACTACAATCAAACTGCTACACCCATTCCAGGCAAATGTTCCCCCATAACTTCCGCCACAACCGGCGGATCGTCAGTTGCTGCCGGTGCCGGTGTCAAAAACGTTTTTACCAATTTAATAGTCAATCTCGATGGTCAAAATACGTTTGGTTGTAATTGGACAGATGCAAACGGCTATTATTTTTATGATCAAGGCGCGTGTGTGGAGGCAGAAGATGGCAATCTTGAAAGTTCAACTGCGTCTAATAATGCTTATGTCGACACCAGCGATATGGGCACTACAGCTCAAAGTGGATACGCAGCTGCTTATTACAATGATGTCTTTGTTCAATTGCAGCCTTTGCAGGATTTACTCAATGCCGTCAACCAATTAGTCAATGAAATGAAAGGTGTAGCCGACGTTCATTTCTCTTTCATTGCCTTTAACGGTAGCGCCGGCAATGCTGCAACAGCACTTAACCCCGCCCAATATTCAAGCGCAACCTCCCCTCCAGCCGCTCCAAACGGCTACCCATCTTCAGACACGTACGTACCAATGATATCAAGTTTGTTTCCTTATCCTGCCCCCACCCTGACTTCCGGCCAGGCAGCTACTTATATTTTGCCGTCTCTGCCATTTATTCCTCTTGATCCTAATCCGCAGAGTACCACTGATCCGGACAGCGCTCATACTGATTTAATCAACCTACTGCCGTTGATGCAACCGAATGGACCAAGAAATGTTGCCGCTGGATTGACAGCAGCCCTCAACCAATTTACAAACAATGCTCGTCCGGGAGCAAACAAAGTTATAGTTTTATTCTGTAGCGGCGTACCTACTGAGGCTAATATCAGCAACAGCCAGGCTTTACAAGACGCGCTCACTCAGGCGCAAAGCGCCGCCACCAGCAATATACCTATTTTTTGCGTGACTGTTGCTGATCCACTGACTGCAAATGGTGGCGACGATACAGCTGATAACACCGCTTATAATGATAATAGTAATGGTCTTTGTTACACAGCCGCACCTGGTCCCGGGATCGGGCACAGGTATTGCCGGGTTGATTGGGCAGGCAATTCCGCTACCCTAGGCAGTCTGTCCACCGTCATTGACTATATTGTCAGGCAAATGGTACAGATGATTTGAAAGTACTTAGGCAATGGGCAGCACTGTTCAATTATTGCCTGATTAGCTTATTTATCATTATCTATTTCTGTTGCAGTGCAACCTGGCTCTGGCTAACAGCACCGGAAGGATTGAAACCAACCAATTTTGTTGCCCACCTGTTAAAGTCCTGGCTGACACCATTTATGTATTTTACCGGACTAAATCAGTCATGGGCCTTCTTCAGCCCTAATCTTAACACCGAGAATTCATACACCCTGCTTGTCGTCACTTTAGACAATGGTTTGCTCAAACTGGTTGAATTGCCACGGATGGACAAGTTAACTTTATTGGAAAAAATGCAGCAGGAAAAATACCGCAAGCTCTTCTCTGACAATATGCCAAACCCAGGGTATGCCTTTATGCGCCCTGACATAGCTCGATCTGTGGTTCGCGCTAATATTGAACCGGACAATAAACCAATGCGTGTCGCTTTCTTTCGCGTTTTCGCGCCCATTCCACCACCCGGAACTGCACCAACAGTTAAATCCATTGCCGACAATTGCCAGCATGAACCGGTGGAAAAATATTTTGTCTATGGAACAAGCACAGATGATTTTTAAATCCTGGTACAAATTCTGGTTTCAGGAGCAATCGCCATTGCCATTGGCTTTATTCCGCATATTTTTTGGTTTTTTTGTGGTGCAGATGAGCCTGCTGGAATTGCTGCCTAACCTTGCCCCTTTTTTGGCACCAGGAGCTTGGTTCATACAAGCACCATATGTGCAACCTGGTGGCAAAACAATCCTATCTTCAATATTTTTTTGCTAATACCGCCCAACAATCTTTACCACCTCTTCTTTTTTGGGCTGTTTATTGCCTTTTCTATCTTCTTCATGATTGGTTTTTGCACACGCTTAAGTGCCATCATCGTTTATATAGGCTTACTCAGTTTACACAACCAGTGCCCTCTGGTTTTGAATGGCAGCGACGATCTTATGCGCGTGTTGTCTTTTATGTTTATTTTTTCACCGGCTGGCGCTGTCTGCTCCGTAGATTCCTGGCTGCGGGCGGAGAAACGGGTGGAGCTCCACCCTACCCCTACTGGCGCACCCGTACAAACCGCACCATGGGTGCAGCGTATGATGCAAGTACAAATTTCTCTGGTTTATCTTTCTTCTTTTCTTTGCAAGATTAACGGCTCTCAATGGCGAACCGGCATAGCTGCTTATTATGCTGCTCACCTGGTTGAATTCCAGAAATTTCCAATCCCCTGGCTGGCTGATCATGCCCCTGGTTATCAAATGCTTACTTATTACACACTGGGCGTAGAGCTGGCCTTAGGCACCCTGGTCTGGTACAGACCGGCACGTTACTGGGTTTTGTTAGCCGGTTTACTGATGCATATTGGCATTGACTGGACAATGAATCTGCCTTGCTTTGAATTACTTTTCGTCAGCTCTTATATCAACTTCATTGAACCGGCAGATCTGGAAAGACTTATTAAATTAGGCAAAGACTATATAGCCAGATTAAAGGTACGCATACAATTGCCCACAATACATTTGCCTTTACCTGCAGGCATCATGAAAATCGCACTGCCGGCGAATATACAATTTGCAACTTTATTTATAGTTGTTTCAGTGATGCTTACTCTAGGAGTAATTGCAGCACAACCAATACGCGTACATTATCTGGCAATGGCAAGGGAACGTGACTACAACAGGCATATGATCGGTACAAAAGCCAGAAGTCTGTTCAATTTGCATCGCTGTGATCAGCTGCCTGATAGCGACAAACAAAAACTGGCGGCTGAAGAGGATTGCGCATTAGTATTATCATTAACAAATGATTACCGCAATGCTGCCGCTCTCCTGCGCCATCTCTGTAAATATCGCCTTGAGCAAAACCGGCTCTATAATCCGGCTCTGGTTAAAGCATTGTCCTATTTGGGTGACATTTATCTGGAAACCGGTCATCTGGATGCCTCTGCGTTGTGCTATCAAACACTATCAAACTATGATCTGGTCCATATGCCTGAGGCTCAGGCGGCAGCAGCTGTAGATTTAAATAATCTGGCTGTAATTTCTTATTTTCGTCACTTAATTAATCAAGATAAACCCACATATTATCTTGAATTAAAAAAAGCAAATAATTTGTATATACAAGCCTTAAATGAATTACATTTAAACAATGAACCTGACAAAAAGCATGCTGTTCAGCCACGCCCAAAATGGCTTGCTGCGGCTGAGATAGACATTCTTCATAATCGCTATCTGGCTTTAAGAGATTCTTGTGATTTAAGGGAAGCCAGACAGGTCAAAGCTCAGGCAGCAAAATTACGGTCCAAATTTAGATAAACCCTGATACACAGCCATCCCCTTTGGGTATGACCTTTATTAGGCAATGGGGTTAATTGGGGGCGGTGGTCGTTTTTGATTATGTATTCTTGGCATAAAAAAGCAAATCAGATTGAAGTAAGAAGGCTCGGCACAACAATGGCTGAGCTACCTGTGGGGCTATGGATGATTTTTTTCGGTTTTGGCTTGCCTCTGTTGCTTTTAGTTTCAACCACCCTTCGCTTTGGTTTATTTTGGGAAGCTGCTCGCGAAGCCGCTGATGCTGCTTGCCAGGCACAATACTATGTTGATCCGCCCAACACCACTAGCTCGCTAGGCTCAGTAGCAGTAGCTAACAATACTGCCAATAATGTTGCCGCCCTATTTCCAGGCATAAGTATCAATAGTGTTAATTGTTATATAGTGGCTACATCTTTGACTTTTTCACAAAACAACTCAGGAACAGCACAGACATCCGTTATAACCGGTCCCAACACTTGCTTAGGCAGCGCAGCTGATCTGACCAAAAATATATACCAGGTGCGTGTTGATGTAGTTGGATCTATACAACCACTTTTGTCAATTCAGGGAGGACCTCCTCTACCTGGACTCAATCAACCAATAACAATAACAACATCGCAGTTGCGTCTGTACGAAAATAGTCAGGGACTTTGCTTATACCCAAGTGGCAATACCAGCCCAGGTGGTGGTGGCGGCACGACAAACCCCCCAGGCGGTGGCGGCACAACCACTCCCGGTGGTGGCGGCACGACAACCTCCCCAGGCGGTGGCGGCACAACCACTCCCGGCGGTGGCACCCGTGAACTTCAATAGAATAGCTTAAATTATCATGGTTCAATCGAACACTATTAAACACAGAAAGACTACTGGTTTTGGACTGGCGGAAGCTTTTGCATCAGCAATATTTATAGTTGTAGCAGTCATTGTCTCGCTTGACTGCTGGTTTATGATTATGGCAGCCCGCATTAACGATGCCGCTTGTCGTGACGCGGCCAGAGCCGCCGCTCAAGCCGGTGATTCACAGACGGATGCAACCAATGCCGCCACTGCAGCTGCTCAGGCTTATGCCAAGATGGGTTCTGCTTTTATGGTCGATCCACCAACAATAACTATCATTGCCTACAATAATACTAATCAAGCGAACGGAACGACTCCACCGCTGTCAGTGACAGTACAAGCAAACTGTACTGTCAAAGCCCTTCTTCCCATTTCATGGGTGAACGATTATTCCAACAACTATACGTTCACAGATACAAAAACCTACCCCATTGTCCCCAGTACTGCCGGGGTATCAGCAGGAAATATTACAAACTAAGCCCTGCGCTCGCGCTTATGTTTATTGTTTCAGCGGCAGTCCCGCTCGGCACAATTTATATGCCTCACGGCCGTTGCACCTCCGCTGCTCGCACGAGCGTATACACGTTTCGCGTCGCACGGCTCTTCACCGCGCTTTGCTTCACTGTAGTCAGGTACAAGACTTATACTAACTACAGCCAAGCGAAGCGCAGGGTTAATCAAATCCCGAAGCGGCGATCACGTTGTCTGAAATTTTCTATCGCCAGATCAAAATGTTCAGGTGCAAAATCAGGCCAGAGCACGGGTGTTACATAAAATTCCGCATAAGCTGCCTGCCAGAGCAAATAATTAGAAAGCCGCATCTCACCACCGGTTCTTATAATCAGCTCCGGATCAGGCAAGCCGCTTGTGTATAAATATTTTTCTACAAGCAAATCACTAATCTGATCTGTAGTGATTGCACCAGATGCAATACCAGCGACAATTTTCTTAATCGCCTCGGTAATTTCCAGGCGCGAGCCATAATTAATAGCCACCTGCAGCGACAATCCTTTATTATCAGCAGTGAGCTGCACAGCCTGATCAAAAGATTTCTTCAATTGGGTCGGCATTTTGTCCAGTTGGCCAATAAATGATAACCTTACCCGACTGGCATGCAGTTCCGGCAATTCATCATTAAGAACACCCGCAAATAACTTAAATAAATATTCAATTTCTTCTTCACTACGCTGCCAGTTTTCACTAGAAAAAGCATACACTGTCAGATACTTCAGTCCTATGCGGCCAACATGTTGCACCAGGCGTTTCAAACTCTTCACGCCTTCTTTATGCCCCAGCAAACGCGGCAGTTTACGCAAATCCGCCCAGCGCCGGTTGCCATCCATAATGATGGCTACATGCTGCAAAGGCAGCTTGCCGGATCCACCTTCCACCAGCTGTTCCTTATTTATTGCCTGCATAGGTTATCATTTTACACTGAATATAAATATCTTTGTTAGCAATTAGGAAATAAAGTGATGTGCTTGCTGCAACCAACTTATATAAGCCGGGGCGATATAACCACTATTGATCTGACCATGCTTAAAGAGGACGGAATTAAAGGCATTATTCTCGATCTCGACAGCACCTTAATGGCTCCACGCTCCGGATATATTGATGAACAGGTTAGCCGGTGGATTGCAACTGCGCAGCAAGATTTCAAACTGGCAGTAGTAAGCAATAACAAAAACGAAAAATATATAGAGCAGGCCGCTGCTTGCTTGCCTATGCCGGTTATTGGACAGGCCGCTAAACCCAGCCGAAAAATACTTTTAACGTATTATCAAAATTGCAGTTAACTGCCACCCAGGCAGTTTTGGTGGGCGATCGCCCGCTTACTGACATATTGGCCGGCAAAAGAGCAGGTATGAAAACTTATCTGGTCAACCCGCTTTCCACAATGAACGAATCCTGGCTAGTACGTTTTGCAAGAAAATTAGAACGTCTTGTAATTAAATCAAATACTGTAAAATCCAGGCATTGAAGGCATCGGGTCTGGCATCCATAAAATTATGCCCCCCCCATTCAAAAATTTTCAGTGTTGATCCAGGTATTTTTTGCTGCAACTCTTTGGCATGCCAGTATAATGCCACTGGATCAAAGCGCCCGCAAGCCAAATGCACCGGACAATTAATTGGCGGCAATGAGCTGATCAAATCAAGATCGGCAAAATGGGTATTGATTTGATTTAAAGTAAAAGGCGGCATTTCAACCAGTGTGCGTTCACGCCAACCTAGATAGCGCTTCAGTTCACTTTCTTTAAGCATTTGCAGAGGCCCATTAAGAAACAATTTAAATGATTTTGCTACCGGCTTAATGATTTTGCCCGGTAAGCAAGCAGCAAAAATACCTCTTACCAGCTGCGGTTGCTGGTTAGCTAAAAACAAAGAAATTATTGCCCCCAGTGAATGACCAACAAAATAAGCAGGAAAGTTGATCTGGTTAATTTGCAATGTTTGCCGGACGTCTTCCAAATGAGTTTCCAAATCAGTTGTTTCATAGGGCTCATGACTGAAGCCATGCCCGCGCAGATCAATGGTCAGACAAGTATGCCCAAGCCGATTGAAAAATGCCACCTGATTCTTCCACATGCGCGCATTTGAGCCAGTGCCATGCAAAAAGACAAGCGACTCCTTCTTGCTTTTATCTGCATTATCTACATAAGGAGCAGCGGGCAAAATTATTTCAGACCAGAGTTTCATGCCGTTGTAATAATCTTGGCTTCTGCTTTAATTTTAGTGTTTTCCTGAGCAAATGATAAATCTAACCGACTAAGTATAACTCTGGCTATATCATAAACTGCATCTACCCGGTTAAGATTTTGGAAATCAGGCAGATCAAAATTTTTCCGGTCTGTTTGCAAAAGCATATTTTCAACAATAGCAATTATGTCATCTGGCCTGCGCACGACACTTGCTACAGCGGGTGTCGTCCTCTTGCTCGCCTCAAGCAGAATTTCAATAGTGCCTGCTTCTTGTGGCATCGGCTCAGTGATAACATCAATGGCCAGTGGCAGCCGGCGAGCCAGAGCTTCAAAAGTTGTCAGCCCACCCGCTTTGGTTACCATCAGATCAACAGCGTTCATCAAGTCAGGCATATTGTCGTGAAAAGGGAAAACACGAGTGGGAATCTTGCCGTAAGGAGCCCATCTGCTCATTTTGCTATAGAAACTACTATGATTGCCGCAAAGAAAAATGACTTGAAGTTTTCTCTCTACCTTATGTAACGCTTGATAGACAGTAGTAAGATTGCCGCCACCAGCCCAACCGGCATTCAGGCAAACAGTAAAAATTTCAGGATCCAGATCAAACTGCGCCAGAAATTTTTTCCTGTCACAAGAGGGCGGCTGAATAAATGCAGGATGAATTGGCATACCAATCACCTGCATTTTCTGTTGTGGCACTCCCCAGGCAAGCAATTGCCCTGCCGCTGCTTCATTAGGCACAATAATCAAATCAGCTTCCGGGCAGGCCCACCCACGCCACAAACTGTCATTGGGATCGGTAACAACAATAATAAAATGGGTTTTTCCTGCCAATCCGGAGTGCTGCAAAGCACGGGCGATGGATTGATTGATCATCGGATGCAGTGAAACAACCACTGCCGGCTGTTGCTTCGCCAAAATTGTCTGCAAATATCCTTGTAGAAATCCAGAACAAAGGCTTGATTCATTAGGCTTAAAGTTGCTGGATCAACCAGTAGTAGTACTTCATAAAGGACTGATCATAACGAAGCAAGAAATTATAAAACTCAACAATTACCCGATTGGAAAAATGGCTTTTTTCAATTATGTTGTCGCAAATGTTTATATTGAATTGGTCATTACTGAGACTACGTATACCGGCTGCAACTGCTTCAGTAGCACTGCGGTGTCCGCCACCGGTATTCGAAAAAAATAAGCATATATTAGGAGCTGGCATTAATTTTTTTGTATTTTACTCTGTTTGTTTGCCTGTCGCTATTCTGCGTTGGCGCAGAAACACAGGATAATAAAACAATGCTATAGGTCATCAATATAATGTATCACCATACAAAAACTGTCAGCTGCATTGCTCTTTATCTCTTATTAATTGCTTTTTCTTTGCTGCTCCTGGCAGGCAACTGCAAAGCAATGCCTCTGGAGAAATTGGGCTCTGCCCCACCATTGTCCTTTCCCTATGCTGGCACGAACAAAAGCATACAAAAACCGGCCTGCACGCAATGGCTCTTTATCAGTATGATGATGCGCCGCTTGGCAGGCGAGCACCATTGCTTTTTGTGCATGGCTTAAAAGCAGAATTTTGTCCTTGTTTGCGCTGGCAAAAACTGGTCAAACATCTCATTGCCAGTCCGGAATTTTCCAGAAATACAAGATCTTTTTTGTTCGTTACGACAGCAGAGCCCCCCTTGACGGAATTGTGCCACAGATACAGGCAAAAATTGCTGAGCTCTATAATGCCGGCGGCAAAAAGCCAGTGACAGTTCTTGCTTTAAGTATGGGCGGCAATATCGTTTATGAATCAATGCTCCAGCCAGAAACTGATAAACAGATGCAATTATTCCTGACAATGGCCACACCTTTTCACGGCTCGCCTTTATTCTCTTGCGATTGGCTGCAATATAGCATTTATAAAAATCATGCACTTGCCAATCACACGCATTGATCACAGCCTGGCTTATCGCCTTTATTTCAGCGATAAAGCTAATCTTTTATCCGGTCTGTGCTGGGACAATTGTGATCAATCCATACCGGATGTAGGGCATTTCGCTTCCCTGCTACCTTTTGGACCAAAAGGCAATCTCACTGTCGACAGTACAATCAATAAAGAATTAGTAACTGCTAATCAAAAGAGTTTTGACAAAGACAAAATTATTGCTTACGGCGGCTTTCTCGTTAATCATTATCAATTGGCCGGCAGTGAATAGATTTATTGAAGAGACATTCATGCTTCCTTATAATCTGCTCACTATGACTGTGCCTGCTCATTTTGCCAGGGAACATCCTGTGCTTAAAATGCTAAACAGACAAATAAGTATTGTGGTGACTACACAGTCGGCTGCAAAGCGATGCGGTACAAATTTTGTTTATGATCTAAATGATGGTATTACCCCACTAGGCAGCGCCTTATTTCTCCCCGATCGTTATTGCGCCACAACCAGCATCGCCCATGAGTCAGATCTTGCTCAGAATAAAACCTTTACTTGATGTACACACGGCGAGGGTTTTTCGCAATATAGATCACATCTCTTTATTAGATGGCTACAGACCAATCATGAGTCCATCGGCAATTCCTGATGAACTAAATCCAGAAGCCGGCAAACACGATATATTTGATTGGATATTATTTGACCTTGACTGCATGCAGCCTGATAGCAAGGCAGCGCCACCACTGTGTCTGCATATAATTAAGACATATTAATTGGCCGTGTTGCAGTATTAATATTTGTGTCAAGCAAACTCGCTTATACTGCAATAAAGAAATCTTTTGTGCTTCCGAATTATTGTCAGAGCGCGGACCAACAACAATGCGGATGGCAACAAGGTTTTGCGGGCAATTGGACTGAGCACCAGTTGCCTGAATAACGGGGGTGATTTGCCATGCGAGTAGAGTTAGTTTATCGTCCCGATAGCGAATACATATAGATCAGTACAAAAAATGCTGGAAGATGTTATTGCCGAAGAACGTCTGCCTATCCCAGTAGAAATGATTGAGGATAAAACCGCCAGCTTTCCCAGCATCCGTATTGATGGACGCATAGTCAACAAAAAAGGCATCCGGCATACTTTCGAGTATCTGCGCGATCTTGTCGCCAACAAATGGGCTGAGCTTCACCACATGCGCCATCTCCTATAGGAGCGGTTCCACCGGTAATGCGTGTTTGGTTTGTATAGGGGCGGATTGATCAGCCCCTATACATTTTTGCCTAACTTATGCAACACACCATGCTCGGCGAAATAGATGGCTAATTTTGGTGTGATGCCGGTAAGGGCATTAAAGTCTTCACCATAGCGCTTTAATTGGGCGCGGTGTCGTGATGCTTGCTGCTTGATGTCACCAACAGAAAATTGATCTGTTTTGTAATCAATCAAATGCCAGGTGCCGTCAGCTGTTTCAAGCAATAAATCCGGTCTTTTTTTAGAATCACGCTTTTCTTTTTCAACCATGTAATATGACCATTCGTGGCAGATGGTTTTGGCATTAGCAAGAAGCGACTGCAATTCACTGCCGGCAAATTTTTCTAGAAGCTTTTTACCCTGCTCAATCAAGGCTTGCGCCATTTGTGGATGAGTTGCTGTTATTGCTTTTTCTTCTTCCATTTCACCAATGAGGGCGTACATTGCCTCTTCGCTCAAAGTTGTTTTACCCTGGGGAAGGTATTCCATTATCTTGTGAAAATATGTGCCAATCAACCTGTGATCCGGCTCAACCTTAGTTTGTGAGCCTGGTGTTATCCTGAACATAAATTCCTTTCCCGGCAATGATGTATCGACAACGATACGCAGCCTCAATAAGATGGTCATGAATTTGATTATCTGTTGGAACAACGTAATGCGAAGAACTCGTAGGGGCGAAATTTATGAGCCCGTTCGAAGCGACGTTCTCCAAAGGAATTGCAGGAGCGAGGCTTGCTGAGCCTATTCGAAGTGTCTCCAGCTCAATTTGATGTATCTTCGCCGGATCAATCAATGGTCGCAGCCAATTGGCTGCATGTTCTCCTTTTTTGTCGCTCTCTTTGATAAAAATGCCCAGATAATCGCGCGCCCTGGTCATAGCCACATAAAGCAAGCGTTTTTTCTCCGCTATTTCCATATCTTTATTAAGGACACGGCTCATCCTGTAAGCCGGTGGTGTACTTTCATCTCTTTCTTCCTTTGTGCGAAAGCTGCCGCGCGCAGTATTAAGAGCAATACCAAACTGGTGGTGGAAAAGCAATTTGTCTTCCTTCTGCCTGCCCCTGGCGGAAAGTCTTGGTAATGCCACAGCCGGAAATTCAAGCCCTTTGGCGGCGTGAATAGTCATCAGTTTTACCGCATGCCCACTGTCTACAGGAGCATTGCTCAGGTCGACTGATAATTGCCTGGATAAATTTAGATATTCAGAAAATTCACCAATGCTCAGCTTTTCTTTGGCCTGCCAGAGTATGCAATTTCCAGATATTTTTATAACATTGCTTGCCATCAGGCAAACTCAAAACAGCAAGATCATAATTGGTGAGACGAATAATTTTATAAACAAGTTGGCTGAGAGTGAGGATATGCCGATCAAAGAGCAGGTGTTTTAGTGTATTGACGGCATCGTTGATAAGGTCAGAATTTGGTCCATGTTGTTTCGTTTTGATTTGCAGGGATTGCCACAGGGTTTCGTCGATATGATTCCGCTTCGATGCGGGCACAAGCGGCCGCAATGGCATCTGAGTGATGCCATTCGGGTCTGCCGCTTGTAGTTCTACGCCCGCCCCTACGGTTTCTTCGTTGGTCGCTAACTTATCGTTAGCACGGCATCCAATTAATTGGTGAATCAAATCATCACTGATGGCAAACATGGGGGAGCGCAGTACACCTAACAGAGCATGACTGTCGCTGGGGTTGCTTAGAAACAAAAGCATATTTTCCAGATCATAAATTTCCTGGCGCTGCAAAAACGTTTTGCCGCCGCTGGTAACGTAAGGTATTCCATACTGGCTCAGGCAAGATTCTAAGTATTGAAAATCATTATTGCCGGGTGCAAGAATGGCAAAATCGCCATAATTAATAGCTCGGTTATTGCCGCTTTTATTCCAGACCAGTGCTTCTTGTTCAACTTTAGTTTTAATCCAATTAGCGATAGCTAGACCTTCAATAGTCTTTTCAGATGGTGCATTTGGCATTTGGTGGTTGCGGTCAATAACCGGTAATTGAATTATTTCCACATTACCGACTCCATTAGAGTCACGCTTTGCTTTTAGCGGCCGATACTTAGCTCGGTAGTCCACATGAGCCAAATCAGCATGCAGCAGGCGGGTGAAAATGCCGTTGACAAAATTGACAATATCGGGCGTGCTGCGAAATGAATGTTCGAAAGCTTTATCATCATTCATTTCTCTGCGCAGAATATTGAATGCGGCCAGGTCTGCTCCCTGGAATTTATAGATAGATTGTTTATCGTCACCAATAAAAAATAATTTTGTCTGTGGCCCGGCCAGCATTTTAATAAGATTAACTTGCACAGAGTTTGTGTCTTGAAATTCATCAACCAGGATATGAGAAAACGCCTGATTGTAATGGTGGCGCACCTGAGAATCTTTAGAACTCAAGATCTCGCTTGCTTTGGCAATTAAATCATCATAGTCCAATTTTTGTAATTGTCGTTTTTTGTTCTTATAAATATTAAGAGCGCGGTTGGCGATAAATACAAATGCTTGCCACAATTGCCAATACTGTTCGTCATGACCATCGATATCAGCTGGCAATTTAGAGGTAAATTCTCTGGCTTTGTCAATCAACACATTAACTTGTTTGCGTAATTCGATAGCACTTTCAGTGCGTCCGCCTAGTTGACCTGGTTTTTTCGTGGTCGATAAATCAAACAGTGCTTGCCAGCCCCCGCTGGATAAAGACAGCGCTAGAGTAGAGGCAGTTTGGCGAATTTTTTCTAATTCATTGAGTGGATCAATATGAGGGGTTGTGGCAACATAGTTGCCGGCACTGCGCCAGTCTTCATCCAATAACAGATCGGTGATAAATTGTTTATGCATGCGCGCCAGCAATTGATCCAGTTCTTTCTTCAAATCACCCATAGTCAGCTTTTTCAATTGTTCAGCAAGCAAGCTAAATTGCGCATGGTTTTTCAAAACCATGCGCAAGATGTCTTTAATGTCGTCCGGTGAAAAGTGAGCAATAAAAGCATGGTCGCCTTCCTGGAAAGCAATCGCTTGCCGCAGTGCTTCTTCGACTGTTTCTTCAATAATTTGCGCCACTTCAACTTCTTCCAATAGCTCTATATTCGCATCCACGCCGGCATGGACAGCAAAGCTGCGTAAAATCGTCTGGCAAAGAGAGTGGATAGTTTCAATGTGAGCCGCATCCATTTCAGACAAAAATTGCTGCCAGTTATGCTTGCTATTGCCTGCATCCTCTTTTGTTTGCTCATATAATTCTTTCAGGTAAGATTTAATACGCGTGCGCATTTCTTTGGCCGCTTTGCGTGTATAAGTGACAGCCAGCAAATTTCTTACACTAGGTTGTGGTTGCTTCTTTAGAATTTCTACAAAGCGCCTGACCAGCACTAAAGTTTTGCCGGAGCCGGCTCCGGCCGTGACCAGCATATCCTGGTCGACTTTTTCGATAGCTTCTTGTTGTTCTATGGTTAATTCAATCATCGCCGTTGTCTTCACGCTCAATTTCTTCCTGTCCGGATTCTAATTGCTTAGGAAATTCTTTGATTCTGCAAACTGTTTGATGATTGCAATTTTCACAAACTTGAGGTTTGCTCGGGTTAAGCGAAAAATCGCCTGCCTTTATACTCTCTACAAATTGAAAAATTTTATCCGGCAAAACATTTAAATAAGTTTGCAGCACCGGACCTTCTTGCGTTCTGTCCTTGCCGGCTCTAACGCTTAAATAAGAGCAAGCTTCTACATGGCTGCCCGGTAAAATTGCCTGTTCTGCCGCCAGTGCATATAAGGGCAGCTGAATATTTCTACCGCTTTCAAAATCATCATCTGAAGGCAAAGTGGAGCCGGATTTGTAATCAACCAGCCGCAGGCGTTTTGGACTCTGATTTGTGCCGGTTTCTATGTCTATACGATCAATCTTGCCTCTTAATTTTATTGACTGGCCGTCTTGATCGATAACTAATGGCGGCTTTTCCGACTGCCAGCCGAATTCAGCTTCCACCATATATGGTGCAAACTGACCGCCTTCTTTAAGGAAACGCTTGCGTTCGGCAGTAAAAAAGTTACGCAACTGAAAAGACAGATCTTCTTTCTCTTGCGCCCAAAACTCCGAAGGACGAAACCAGCTTTCTTTCTCCAGCCAAATTATGGCATCAGCAATTGCCCGTTCAAAAATGATCAGCAACGCTTCTTCATCCTCTTCAGTCATGTAAAGCTTGTTATCAATCACTTCTTTATAAAATAATTCCAGGGCTTTATGATAAAAGTTGCCTTTTTCCATAGCCGACAAGCCCGCCTCAGGCTCAGCATGCGGCTCAATTTTAAGTGCACGCGTCAACCAATAACTAAAAGGACATTTTCCATATTCATTGAGTTGGCTGGCACTCCAGTATTCCGGCAAATTGATTTTGACTGTTCCAGCAGCAACATGATCGGTTAAATATCCAGGACGTTTATTGATAAAGCTAAGTTTTTTCTCCAGCTTGTGCACAAAATCGACAAGCAAATAGTGCTTATTGCCAAGATTTGCCAACGGTAGTTTATGCCACAAATAATAAGCAACAGTATTGCGCTCCGAGTTGGCTGTTTTGCTGAAAGTGTCAAAAGACAGTGATTGAGGTTGATTGCTTTCGCTGACTAAATCCAGGCTGGTAAGGAAAAAAGAAGGCACCGGCTCTTCTTTGCTTGAAACAATATCGGCAGTTGGATAAGAGAGAGTGATTTTTTGCTCGGATCTGTTAATAAGTGAAGCAAAGAGAGCGTATTCAAAACCAGGCTCCAGGCGAGGATCATAAACAGGAATGCTAAAACGTTGCCATTGCCCTAATTCCTCAGGTGTAAGAAAACCACTGCCTGGGTTATGAGTTGGAAATTCACCTTCCAGCATGCCGGCCACATAGATTTGTTTAAATTTTTCATTGGGCACATGTTCAATATCGGTGATAAGGATTTTGTTGGCATCCGGAAGGGAAGCTGGGAAATTTGATTTTGTAATCAATTCGATAAGGTGTTGGTGATAAAATTTCGCTTCAAACGGGCTCATAAATTTCGCCCCTACGGATTCTTCGTGCATTGTCGCTTCGTCGTGGGCACAGCGCTTGAGGATTTCTTCTTGTTCAATTAATTGGCCGAGAGTGCGGCGAAATTGATTGATGGCTTCAACGCCCTGATCGTGAACAGAATTTAGATTCACAACTTTAGCAAGCAAATCTTCTACCCAGGTAGCATATTCAATAGCTGATTTTATATTGTCCGGCGGAGTGACTGCATCAAAAATATTTTTCAGTCCTGTAATCAGACGCGGATCACCTTTTGTTGCACCCGGCCACTGATTGCGTCCAGCCACTACTTTGATTTTTTCTTCAAGAGATTGTTCATTCAATAGTTCAACATCACCAGCAGTTAATGCGAAATTGTTTAAATTAAAATATGGGCTGCGTAAGCAATCAATTATTTGCCGGCGGGTAAAACCGTTTGCACATAAAGATAATAAGTCCAGCAAAAAATGAATGATGGGTAAAGAGTTAAGTTCTATCGACTGATCGAGATAATAGTCTAGTCCGGCATCTTGAAAGGCAGCTTCAAAAGCGGGCTTGTATCGCTTAAGGTCTCGCGCAGTAACTACTATTTGATCAGGATCGATTTCATCCAACACAATTGCTGCTTTCACTCTGGCAGCAATAATTGCCGCCTCAGCAAGACGATCTCCAGCGCAAAAAACTTCACGGACGGGGCTATGCCCCGCTCCTATATCGGATGATGATGATTGCACAAATTTGAACGTGCCGTCCAACCATCCTTTCAATTGCTCATAGTTTTTTTCTTTCCAGGCATATTCTTCCAATAAATTTTCGCCGGGCTTTTCATAATCAAATGAGATATAAATTTCCGGCACATGTTTGGTCAATGCTTTCAACAATTGCAATTGCAATATATGCCAGCGATCAAAACCATCGACAACAATAAAATTGCTTAGCTCGTTCGTTCTGTCCGTGCTTTTGAGCAAATCAATGAGCCTGAACATCAAACCATGTTCATCAATGTAATTATGCTCGTGCAAAATCTGCTCATATTGACTATAAATTTGCGCCAATTCAATATGATGCCCGTTTGTTTCTTTCTCTTTGATTTGTTTTAGAACTTTATCAGCGCGATAACCAGCTGCTTGCCATTCATCAATAAGCTTAAGGATTGCTGCTTGCGTGCCGCTGAAATTTATTACCGGCGCCAACTTATCAATTTTGCCTGTCTCAATCAACTCCCTGCCTATGTTAGTTACAAGAGCAGATCTGGCTGCGTCAGGCAGATTTTTAGTAAACACGCCTGCTTTAAGTAAGCTCGCCTGGCAGAATTGCTTGAAAGTAAGAATTTTCAGACCAGACAAACCGGCAATTTTTTGATTATCTTGAGCAAGTAATTTCTGCAATCTCTTTTCTGTTAAGGCTCGATAACGTTGTGAAGGAACAACAATTAGCGTTTCATCCGCCAAATTTTTTTGGGCGCGGCAATGCTCAATAGCTTTTTCAAGCAACTGCCGGCTTTTGCCGCTGCGATACGGCCCGATTAAAACTTCATGCCTATTCATAGATATAGATCAGTCAAAACTGCCAAATTTTTTCAACTCAGGCATTGGATAATGCTTTATATTATCCGTCATAAGAACTAAATTGTGTGCAAGCGCAACTCCGGCAATTATAGTATCTGAAATCGACAGCGTAACGCCGCGCTGGGACCATTCATAGCGTAATGTGCCTGCACGCACGGCAATCTCTCTTGTAATATCATAACAATGAAGACCGCTAAGAAACTCTTCTGTGTGAGCCTTCTCTTTTGGACGCATGCCGGCATATACTTCAGCAATATTTATGCTACAGCAGCAAAACGAATTGTCTTGCGACAGTAATTGTCGAACCAATGTCGCTCGACCATGTTTATTGTTTAATATGTCGATAATGACGCTTGTATCGAGAAGGAACTGTGTCATCGCCTTTTGTCAGTTTTGTCTGACTTAAATCTATTTGTTTCAGTATTGCGCAATTGACTTACCCAGCCAGCCGCGCCATTTTCCAACTCAGGATGATCTTTGTCTTTCCATACCCCAGTTGCCCGGTTAAGGGCTTGCTCCAAATGTAGTCGCTTTAATTCCTTCCGCGCTGCTTCCGCCATAAAGCGGCTGCGCCCACGCTTTCCGACAACAGCATCAATCTCGGAAATCAGTTCCATAGGAATAATTATGTGGGCGCGTTGTTGTTCTAACATAACACTTTAGCGGGACATCTTATGCACACTATAAGTGTACCATGCTGTGGGCTTTAAC
>CAWKBA010000029.1:0-4668 GCA_963847765.1 Candidatus Melainabacteria bacterium
TGAATAAACTTTTTGAGCCATTAACAAAAGTTTTACAAATAACCTGATTGCGTTGGTTTTTTCTGTTGCCGTAATAAGTTATAACCAATCGTTAATTAATGCAACCATAAGCAATATATCAAAACAATTTTACTGAATATTTATTACTACATCATTGATTATCAATGTTAATTGATGTTTAGAACAAAGCTGGCAGAATAACGGTTTCAGGTTGTATGGAGACTATATTGCGTTGAGAACCACAAATTGATAAATTGTTGTAATTATATATTATTTATTCGCATAAAGTAACAAAAGCACTCGATTAAGGCTGTTAATACCAATTTAACAATATTGTTACCTTGAACATCTTATGTTTTTACCAATTTTACAAAATCAAAAACTAACCCAAAGCTTTAAGTTATCGGGTTATTTAAGATAATAATATTCATTTATGAAAATTCATACATTAAAAATACAAATCATACTGTTTTAAAATGGCGAAGATATATTATAATACAAGTGCTATGCGTGCTTCCCTGCTTATTACCTGTTTGTTTTGTTTGCCTTTTTTTTCACAAGCACAAAATAAGGCTGCGGCAAGTGCAGGCTCAAATAGTGTTACCCCACCTGTAGTAGTGCCTGATACCACTAAAAATAGCCTGCTGTTACCGGTAGTTGTAAAAGATACAGGCAAAGCTCAATACTTTACACTTAAGCAATGTATTGATTACGCTTTGCAGCACCAGCCTAATTTAAATATTGCGCTTATCAATGTCGATGTTGCCAAAACATCCAATGCAATTGCCCTTTCGGGATGGTTACCACAGGCAAATGCTTCCGGCAACTTGATCCATAATATCCAGACAAATAATTCTGCCAGTGTTACCACACCTACAGGCAGTAGTTCAACAACAAACAGAACAACTGCTACCAACAGTTTTGTACCGGGCGTAACCGTTAGCCAGGCTATATTTAACCCCAGTTTACTATACGCTTATAAAAGTGCCCCTTTATATGTAAAACAGGCGCAGCAAGTTACTGACAGCACCAAAATTTTCCTGGTTTCTTCGGTAAGTAAGTCGTTTTACACTTTGTTGAATACGTTGGAGCAGATTAATGTTTTTAAGGAAGATACAGCACGATTGGGCCGCAGTTTAAGAGATGCTTATCACCAGTATAAGGGTGGTATTGTTGATGAAACAGATTACGAGCAGGCTGATATAACCCTCAATAATTCAAAAGCACAGCTAAAACAAGCCAATGAAAACGTAGTGCCTCAATACGCAGTTTTGAAAAGACTGCTGGGTTTCCCGGCGGATAAACAGTTTAATGTTGTTTTTGATACGCTGGAAATGATGAACTCCATCCATATTGATACAAATGAACAACTTCAATATGAAAAACGAATTGAGTACCAGGAGATAAAAACCAGCAAAGATTTGCAATCGCAGCTTGTAAATTTTTACAAGTATCAATGGTTACCCACTTTGTCGGCATTCTTTGACTATAACCTAACTTTTGCCAATAATAATTATAACGATCTGTTGAACTCGTCTTATCCTAACTCATATGTAGGATTATCGTTCAGCATCCCAATTTTTACGGGTTTTGCACGCACAAATAATGTGAAAAAAGCCAGACTGCAGCAGCAGATATTGGATTGGAATGAAACCGATCTTAAATCGGCCATAAATGTAGAGTACACATCGGCATTGGCTAATTATAAAGGCAATTATTACAATCTGCAATTATTGCAAAGAAACGTGACCCTGGCCAGAAGGGTTTACTTTGTGGTTGATCTGCAATACAAACAGGGTATCGTTCCTTACCTGAACGTAATTACCGCCGAATCGAATTTAATGACATCCGAAATAAGTTATTTAAATGCTTTATTCCAGGTATTATCAAATAAGATAGATCTGCAAAAAGCAATGGGAAACATTTCATATTAACTGTATAAAACCAAACAATCTCTATGAATAGAGTAATATTAAATACCATTTTTATAAGTTGCCTCGTAGTTACTGCCTGTAAGAAGAAGCAACCGCCTGTTAACCCCGAGGTGCCTGTTAATTTGATGACTTTAAAGGCAAAACGGGTTTTGTATTTTGATAAATACCCTTCAACAACACAGGCATTGAGCCAGGTAAATCTGTTACCGCAAGTAACTGGAGCCATTACCGGTATATTTTTTACAGAGGGTACCCGGGTTGAAAAAGGGCAAAAGCTATATGAAATAGATCAGCGTATTTACCAGGCTGCTTATGATCAGGCCATGGCTAACTTACGAGTTTCGCAGGGAACCTTAGTGCAATCGCAACAGGATGCTGACAGGTATGACTACTTGAACAAATATAATGCTGTAGCCAAGCAGTTGTATGACCATGCCGTTATCACACTCGAAAATGCGAAAGCAACAGTAAAGGCTTCTGAGCAACGGTAAAAACAGCAAAAACTAATTTGGCTTACTCGGTAGTTTATGCGCCGTTTACCGGGACAGTTGGTTTTAGTCAGGTAAAATTGGGCGATGTGGTAAACCCAGGGTCAACCATATTAAATACTATTTCTACAGATAACCCAATGGCTGTTGATTTTATCATCAACGAGAAGAATCTTCCGTTTTTTGAAAAATTGCAGATCAACAAAGTAAATGTAGATTCATTATTTACCATTTTATTGCCTGATAATTCGCTTTATCCATACAATGGAAAGATATCAGTAATTGACCGCGCAGTTGACCCGCAAACAGGTTCAATACGGGTAAGGCTTGTTTTTGATAACCCCAAAAGCATATTAAGTGTAGGCATGAGCTGCGTGGTGCGCGTGCATAACCAGGAAACTACAGCCGGTATTGGTATTACCAAGCAAGGCAGTTGTTGAGCAAATGGGCGAATATTTTGTATTACGTAGCAAAAGATAGCTGTTATAAACGTATCACAAAGATAGTGTAGCAAAAAACCCGCAGGCAGATGTAATCCGGCAAACCACGGTTATTGCGCATCAGAAAAAAGTACAGGTTGGGCAAACTATCGGGCCTAATGTAATTGTTAAAAGCGGCATTAATGCAGGCGACAAAATAATTGTTGATGGTGTGCAAACACTGCACGACGGTTCGCCAATAACTACCGCTAATAAAGTAGCGCCTACAGCAGGCGGCAAAGGCACGCTAATAAGGAATAAAGTAAGCTTCTACTTATATATAACCTGTGCGTTTTAGATGATGATTAATATATGATTGCTAATACATTTATAAAAAGGCCGGTAACTGCAATAGTTATATCAATTGTATTGGTAATAACCGGTACTGTAAGTATTTTACTTTGCCTATTGACCAATACCCTGATATTACTCCGCCTGTTGTACAGGTAACGGCAGTTTACAGGCGCCGATGCACAAACTGTGGAACAAACCGTTGCCACACCTATTGAAGAACAGGTAACGGTACGCCCGGCATGGAATACATGCAGAGCAACAGCACCAACAACGGGCTGATGCACATGAATGTAACTTTTAAAATAGGTACCGATATTGATGTTGCCGCGCTTGACGTGCAAAACCGTGTAAGTATCGCCACGCCTTTATTGCCGGCAGTGGTAAGCCGGCTGGGCCTTACCGTGCGCGCGCGTTAACCCCAGTATGCTGATGATGGTGGCAATTTACGCGCCCAAAGGATACACATAATATTACTTTCCTCGATAACTATACCAATATATTTATACAGGATGCATTGCTGCGTGTGCCGGGAGTGGGCAGTATAAACCGGTTTACCGATGATTTCAGTATGCGTATTTGGATGAACCCGGAAAAAATGGCTGCCTATAGTTTAACGCCTGCCGATGTTATTACTGCATTAAATGCCCAAAACGTACAGGTGGCTGCAGGTTCGGCGGGTGTGCCGCCGCAAGCACCAACCAGACTTTGAATTGGGTATTTTGGTGAACGGGCGTTTAAGCAAAGTTTCGGAGTTTGAAAATATTATTGTAAAAACAATCCCTGCAACCGGCGAATTGGTTTACCTGAAAGATGTTGCCAGGGTTGAATTGGGTAAATTTACTTTTTCCAGCAATTCATTTGTTGATGGTAACCGGGCATCGTACCTGCAAATATACCAGGCGCCGGGCAGCAACGCGCTTGCAAACTGCCAACGGCGTATATGCCGAACTGGCCAAACTGAAACAAACATTCCCTGCCGATGTGGAATACAAAGTGCCGTTTGAATCGGTTACCGTGGTAAAGGTTTCAATGCAGGATGTGGTTGGTACCTTATTAAAAACACTTGGGCCTGGTGGCTATAGTGGTGTTCCTGTTCCTGCAAAACTGGCGGTCAACGCTTATCCCAGTACTGGCTATCCCGGTATCTATTTTGGTACGTTCTGTTTTTTCTATCCCGCTAGGCTTTACTATCAATACCCTAACCAAGTAAAAGACAGGAAAAAAAAAAAAAATTGCTGACAGACGTGTGTAAAAAGGGGAAGGGGGAGCGTGGAATCCCACCGGGCTTTGTCAACGCAGCAGTTTGGGCCCCCGCGGGGGCCCTCAGAGGGTCCGGAAGTCGCCCTGGCGCAGCGGGAAGATGGGCCTGCCCAGGCGCTTGGAGCTCACGCGCTCGAGCTCCAGGGCGACCGTGTAGTTGTGGGTCACGAAGCGCAGGAGCTCCATCCGGGGGATGCTCAGGCAGCGCGGGGG
>CAWKBA010000030.1:0-51569 GCA_963847765.1 Candidatus Melainabacteria bacterium
GCCTGAAGCTGTGGGCGAGTCTTCACAACCTTCACAACAAAATGATTCTTTCATCGCTTGTTTTTAAAGATTTGAGCAAACACAATTTGCTTAATGGAACAGAAGAAATTGAGCTAGCTCGAGCAATACAGGCTGGAGATCGAAAAGCCCGCCGCAAGCTTGCCGAAGGTAATTTACGCCTGGTGGTAAGTATTGCTAAAAGTATCAAAACCGCGGACTTTAGCCTTCAGGACCTGGTGCAAGAAAGGCCACCTGGGCTTATTGAAAGCAGTAGATAAATTTGATCCTGTAAAAGGCTCCGGTTTTCTACTTATGCTACCTGGTGGATTCGCCAGGGTATTTTCCATTCTATCGCTGATAAAGCAAGAGTCATTCGTGTGCCGGTGCATATGCATGAGACGATGGGTAAAGTGCGCAAAACTTTCAGCCAGCTTATTTTTCCAAAACCGGCCAGACAATTGATGAAATTGCTTGTGCCTCGGGCATAAAGAGCAATCAGGTCAGGCAGGCTTTTGCTGCGGAAAAAACGATGATTTCTCTTGATGCCACACTTTTGCAGGATGGCGATGCGCCCATTTCACAAATAATAGAAAATGACAAAGTGGCAGATCCCGAAGAGCTGACCGAGCACAATTTGCTTACTAAACATATTAATTGTGCTCTAGCAAAGCTTACTGTGCAGGAAAGAGATATAATCACTTTACGATACGGGCTTGGTCGCAGCGCCCCGCTGACATTAAAGCAATGTGGGCTGGAGCTGGGATTGAGCGGAGAGCGAGTCCGTCAAGTTGAACAAAAAGCGATTAAGAAATTGCGAAAATAACTTTGAAACAATGAAACTCAAGGCCTATCTAATTAAATAGACAATATTCTTTAGGGTAGAGATAAATCAGTATTGTAGGTAATGACCAAATGAGAGTAACCGGTCATACTGAATATAGGAAGGGCATGTTTTATTGCCGAGTATATATATTGATCGAAAGGGTGACATATGTTTGTAAATCGTCAACAGGCCAGGGGCGCTTTTAACGCAAGAAATAAACAATTTTCTCAACCGGAGTAAAGAAATTAATCAAAGCCAGATTATGATTCTGGCTCTGCCGCGCGGCGGCGTACCTGTGGCGCTTGAAATTTCCCTGGCATTGCATTGCCCACTTAATGTGCTTGCTTCTAAGAAAATAGGAGCGCCTGATCAAAGGATAACTGGGGCGGTGACTTCAAGTGGTGTAATTGTTGTAGATGAAATGTTGGCAGATCACTTGAACATTTCGCCTGCCTATATAAACAAAGAAAGGATCTCTAGTCAATAAAAGCAAGCCACTTGAAGAGCGATGGCGCCAATCAGCCGGACTGGAAAGGCAGCTGGATGTTGATCATAAAATTGCCATTGTAGTTGATGATGGTGTGGCCACAGGCATGACAGCTGTTGCTGCGGCGCGCAGTCTTAAACGTCTGGGTGTCGATAAAACTATTTTTGCTACTCCAGTTATATCTCCTAATGCTCTTAATCGCTGTTGCAAGAATATGATGACGTTATTGCACTGCAAGCACCGTCTGATTTTGGTTCAGTAGGACAATTTTATTTGGACTTCCATCAAGTTCAAGATGTGGAAATGGTACAGGCGCTGGTACAGGCAATGAATAATAATTGTGTTAAATCGGTCTAAGCAATTTTTTGGGGTTCCTGCAAATAGCCCATTATTCTTAGTTGAGGGACAGCGGTCTGTTCTGTTAAACTCAAAGTGGATGGACTTATTGGGCAAGTATATAGTACAAAAAAGTGACCAAAACCAAGAAAGTTTCGGCAAATGAACAAGTAGAAAGCGGTATCGATGCCGTTAGACGGCATCTTTGCCAGATCCTGGGCTTTGACTGGCTATTATCGAGTTTGTCAATGGTGATGAGCTGATTACTGTTGTCTCTGTTGCTGCAGACACTAAAGCTAAACCTGGATGAAGCTATTGACTACGCTAAGAGACGAAAATGAGCAATTTATTAGCCTCTGCCAATACTGACTTAGCAAAAGAAATTACACATAGCAAAGAAGCGCTTGTAACAAGGGCATTTAACGAGACAACCAAAAAAAACCGGCTGAAAATTCAGCCATAAAAATCCTGGTTATCCTTACGCAATCATACCAATCAGTATCAGCGGCAGCCCAAACAGCGGTGCCTTCAGGACTGGGACTGGTTAGAGTTGTTTCTTTTGATCCCACAAGACGCATTTCAAAACATGATTTATCCACCTTAAAGCTGACTGGCGAACATTTATCAAGCAAATTATTGCAGTACGGCCAACTAATGGGACTGAAGCCTCAAGAAACAGAAAATGGTGAAAGCCCAAGCACCGGCAAAATTTTGCTTATTCACTCCAATAGATTAATAAGACGCAGATTTTCGCGTACTTTAGCCAACGCCTACCAAATAATCGAGGCTGATAATAGCAGCAAAGCTCTAGAAGTATTATCCGAGCAAACTACAGACTTGATATTGCTTGATCATGAGTTGCCTGGCACTTCATATCAGAGCATTATGCAAACATCTGAAAGAGTCAGATAAATGAAGCCATATTCCTATTGTATTGATTACTCCAGGCAAGGACCCAGATGCCAGAATAGAAGGGCAAGATTTAGGCGTAGAAGACTATTTCGTTGAAACATCTCGGATCAAGAACTTTTAGCCCGAGTCAAATTGCTTTACGTTTTCATCAAGCCCAGCAAGAATTAGCTCGCCAGGCACAACTATTTGATAATTATAGCCATCGCTTAGAAGAAGCATCAGAAAAATTATCTAGTAATGAACAAAATCAATTACAGCGCAGCAAAGAAATTCAAACTATAAAATGGGAATCGGAAGTATTGCGTAATCAAGAAATGTTGCTGCATAGAATCAGCGACAAAATAAGAGGATCATTCGATATCGAGCAAAATTTGCAAGAGATATTAGACGAAGAATTATCCGGTTACTTTAATCTGGATGGCTGTTTTATTATTCTGCCGGCAGAAGAACAAACAGAAGATTCTCTTCGTTGCGAATATGCTAGGACTGAAGATTATAAAGTGATTGAATATGATCTTGATTTGAAAACATTTGAAACTTTCCAAAAACATTATGGATCCAACGAATCTTTGATTGTCAATAAAGCAGACAGTGATCACAGGCTAGAGCCATTTAAAAAAGATGCTCTTGCCAGACATCATGTTGTTTCGCTTTTTTATATTCCTATTTCCTATAAAAAAACATTGCTTGGAGTTCTTTGTGGCTTTAAATGTGAATCCGAAGCGCAATGGAATCAAGATAACGAGACATTTTTAAAGTCAATTGCTGATCAGATAGCGATAGGTGTTATAAATGCCAGACTTTATGCCAGAGTGGAACGTCAAGCAACTACAGATGGACTAACAGGGTTACTTAATCACCGTACCGGGCAGGAAAAATTAGCTGAAGAAATGAAGAGAGCTCGAACGTAGTCAGCGTAATCTGGCGGTGATGATGATTGACGTTGATCATTTCAAAAATATCAATGACAAATATGGGCATCCAGCTGGGGATGCTGTGTTGAAAGCTGTGGCTAATTTAATACAAAAGAATTGTCGTGATGTTGATTTACCTATACGTTATGGTGGTGAAGAATTTCTTCTTGTTTTGCCGGAAGTAAATATAAGTGGAGCCTTAATTGTGGCTGAGCGTATTCGCAACAATTTGTCTAAAGAAACTATTGTTTATGACAGTAATGAAATTAACGTCACTGCCAGTATAGGTTTGGCTGTTTGTCCTGATCATGGTCGTACGCAACAGCAATTGCTTGATTTTGCCGACAGGGCTTTGTATATGTCTAAACGTATGGGCAGGAATCAGGTCCATAGTGCCTATGAATTAAATTTTGAAGTGAATGAATCTGTTGATGGATCCAGCGGTGAATTACAATCGAGTGCCCAGGTGGCACAGAACATTAAAGAAAAACCGGAGCTTGCCGTCTCCCGCCTGCCTGAGCCGACCGCCGGAAGAATCTGAAAAAGATGAATTAGTGCCGGAAGTGGTTGAAACAGTCAAGGCTCTAGCAACTGCTCTTTATTCAAAATCGGAATACAATAAAGTACACCATCAGGAAACAGCAAAATTTTCTGAAATGTTGGCGCGGGTAATGGGTTTATCTCAAAACCAGATCGAACAAATTAGAGTAGCTGGCCTTTTGCATGATGTTGGCACACTCTCTATCCCGCCTGAGTTATTAAATAAAGAAGGTGACTTGACATTTGAAGATCGTGAAATAATCAATCAGCACCCTGTTGTTGGTGCTGAGCTTTTAAGACCTATTCATGCCCTACGTGACATTTGTGACATTCTTGAAAATCATCATGAACATTGGGACGGCACAGGCTATCCGCGTGGTTTAAAGGGTGAAGATATACCTTTGCCGGCTAGAATTGTTTCAATAGTAGATTCGTATCATGCCTTAATATCAGATCGTCCATACAGACGGGCAATGACAGAAGAGGAGGCTCTGGTAGTCTTAAAAGCGGGTGCCGGCAAGCAGTGGGATCCTTTCTTAATTGATATATTTATTTCGATGATCAAAAATCTGAAACGAGAAAACCAGGGTGCCAGAGCCCATTTGACCGGCATCTAAACTATTACCAACAACTAAAATTTATTGCTGGTGTTAGTAGGGATTATTCGGATTATTCTGATTCCATTGACGATGATGGTGGTGGTATGGATTGGTTTGCTGTTGGGCATTAGGATGGCTTTGAAGCCATTGTTGTTGTTGTTGTAGCTGTTGTTGCTGTTGCCATTGTTGCTGTTGCTGCGGTGTCCAATTCGGATTGTAGCCCGGTTGCTGCCCAAATGGCTGGCGCCAGTTTGGGTTCATATTTGGATTATCCATACGCATATCTTTGTGGGCCTGTTTATTTAATTTGGCAGTTTCTCTATTAATCTGGGCTTGTTGCTGTGGTGTAAGAGTGCCACCATTTCGACTCATATCTTGCATTTCTTGATTCTGGATTTGAGCGGCTCTATTTTGTAATTGTTGTGCCTGACCAGGATTGGTGATTGTTCCTGAATTAATATCATTCTGGATGCCGTTTTCCACATTCGGTAAAAATTGTTGTGGATTTTGTGCACAAACTACTGTGATTGAAAAAGCTCCCAATACAGGTAATAGTATTAATGCGTTGTTTAATCTGTAATTCATAATTATCTCCAAGCTATTCAATATGCCTTAAATATATCAATATTGCCAAAAGTTCAATGTTTAAGAACAAAAAAATAATAAACTGAAAATGTGGAGAATTTGTGACTTACCTTAGTCGAGATGCCAAGTAATATATGCAAAAAGAAATTGAATTGCACTTGAAAAAGCTCAAACAGTGCACTATGTGCCCAAATATGGTTGGGCCTGTGGTTACTCACAGCGCAGTAGTCAGCAAAGTTTATCTTTTAGGTCAAGCGCCTGGTCCGCATGAAGGAAAATTTGGCAAGCCATTTGCCTGGACAGCAGGCAAAACATTATTTAGATGGTTCTCCAGCATAGGTGTTGATGAAGAGCAATTTCGTAATTTTGCCTATATGGCAGCTGTCTGCCGTTGTTTCCCTGGTAAAGCCAGCAGTGGTGGTGATAGAGTACCGGCTCCATCTGAAATTGAAGCTTGTTCTAGCTGGATTGAGCGAGAATTTAAAATTTTGCAGCCGGAGCTAGTTATTCCTGTAGGTAAATTAGCAATTGAACAAATTTTTGAAAAAACATTACTGACTGAAATAGTTGGTCAGCAATTTACTATGAATATCTATGGAAAAAAACGTGATGTTATTCCGTTGCCGCACCCATCCGGCGCCTCTACATGGTTTAAGAAAGATCCAGGCAAATCATTATTAGCTCAAGCACTACAATTACTATCTAATCATTTGGAATGGCAGCAAATGCTTGTTAGTTTACCGAGCTGAAGTCATTGTTTTAAAGTTGCAAGTACTTTAAGAGCTTCATCGACGTGCTTTTTAGCTTCGAATTGTGAATTGAATATCAGTCTGATGATGCCATTGATGTCTATTACATAAGTCAGCCTGCCTGGTATAAATCCAGCTGTTTTAGGTACACGATAAGCAGTACGGATTTTATTATCAGAATCACTGACAAGGATGAATGGTAATTGGTGTTGGGATGCGAAATTCTTATGAGATTCAATTGAATCGGCACTTATGCCAACCACTAAAGCATTGGCTTTAGTGAAGCTTTCATACATATCACGGAAAGAACAGGATTCGGCTGTGCAAACGCTTGTGTTATCTTTTGGATAGAAAAACAAAACAAGATTTTCTTTGCCAAGATGATCTTTTAAGTTAAATTCTGTGCCAGGGATGCAAGGGGCAGAAAATAAGGGAGCCCGATCGCCGATTTTCAGCATTCTCTCATTTTCCTCTTTGGCAAAAGCGGATTGCCAAAACATACTAGCAAACAAGCAAATCTGTAATATTACAAAAGCTATTCTTATCTTTTGGGGCAAAATATTATCCATACTTGAGAACATTGCTATTATAGAAGAAGTCCCTTGCGCAGGACATAAATTTGTAACAATGAAAAATCTATACCTGGTGCTAGTCGTTGTATTTGTAGCAATAATCCTGCTTCGCTTTATTCAACTAGAATTTCTCAGTTTAGATTTTCATACTACTCGAGGGATAAGTCTTATCCAGGAAAAGAAATATGAGCAAGCAATGGCTCTATTTACAGAAGCAGAGAAAAATTTTCCATGCCCAAATGATTTTAACGTGCATCTATGGTTAGGACGTTGCTATTGCGATTTAAAACAGTATGAAAGATCTGTGCAAGAATACGATACTGCAATCAAAATCTATAATAAAATTCCATCCATTATAAATGCTGAATCTCATGACAGAATCACATGTTTTATAAAGGGTGTGTCTGCGAAAAATCTAGCATCGGTTTATCTATGCCGTGGATTCTCCTACATGGCATTGAATAATTATAATAAGGCAGTTGCGGATTTTACAGAATCTATTGGTGTTTTTCAATTGAAAAATATATTCTATATACCCTTTCTGGTTGTACCAGGCGGTGGCTATGCCCGTTATTTGCGCAGTATTTGTTATTATGCTCTTGGACAACCAGTGCTAGCAGAAAAGGATCTTGAGCAATTAAAAAAAGGTGGCTATTGGACTTATTTGATTGAAGGCAGTCGTCCCAACAGCAGCAACTGGTATCAGTTAATACAAGCTTCTATAAGCAAGCCGCCAGTATCACCATAACTAATCTATTGATTTAACCAAGATTGGCAGAGTAGCCCAAGCAGATATGCAATTTATCAGCTAAACTGGAGAAAGATACTACTAAGGTTGTTAATAATTCAAAGAAAATGTCTGCTAAATAAAGGGTGGTCCCAATAATTAATAATGCAGAAGCGTAAGATTTTAATAGTAGATGAAGACGTAGCGTGCATGCTGGTTAAGATGAGTCTTGCCGTTGATTTTAATGTAGTTAGTGCTAATAACGGGCAAGGAGCGTTAACACGAGTCGAGCATGAACAGCCGGATTTGCTATTGCTTAATGTGCTGGTACCCGGTGTGGATGAATTAGTAGCATCGTTAAAGCTCAGGGAACAAAGCGGTGGTGTAAGTATTCCGGTAGTGCTTATAAATACCACTGCTGAATCTAATCAAACAGAACAATATTCGACACTAAAACCGGTAGGCTTTTTAAGCAAACCTCTAAATCTCAAAGACTTACCAAATCAAATTAATAAAATTATGGCTGAGGTATGGCCAGCCCATAAACCAACTTCGGTTCTGATAGTTGATGATGTGCCACTTATCTGCGATACGGTAAAGCTTCTGCTTACGCAATCAGATCACCCGTTAGTGGTAGACACAGCCAGTAATGGTCTGGAAGCAATAGAAACTTGTGCGATTATTAAACCAGATATCATTTTAATGGATGTAGAAATGCCTTTGATGAATGGCATAGAAGCAGCAAAAGCAATTCGCAAGAGGGATAAAGAAATCAAAATCATCATGCTTACTGCGCATGACCACGATAGCCATATATTTAATTCATTCGCTGCCGGGGCCGACGGTTATATACTCAAAAATAGATTTATTGAGACTTTGCAGACAGCCATTGATACTGTTCGTCTTGGCTCTGTCTGGCTTGACCCGGCCATAGCTCGTCGCATACTCGAACTATCAAGAGCATCAGCAACAAGCCGTATAGGACTGGATAGACCGCTTTCGCGCAAAGAAAAAGAGACATTACATATGGTGGCTAATTGTACGGGTGAGTTTTGTCTAGTTGAACCTAAATTTGTGGAAAAGCTGCATAAACTGGCGGCTGTTGTTTAATTGTATATATTCACATTTCCTGCACAAAAACCTTATATTATTATTGGTGCCAATGTATATTTGACTTGTTCTTAGGAATCAATGAATATGAATCGGTTTATTCTTTGTGCTTTTATTGTAGTTGCGAGCAGTAGTCCTGTCGACGCACAATATTATCAGCCGGTACTAATGCCAACACCTGACCAAGCCCAGTTGCTGCAAGATCAACAAAAAGTGCAAAATTTAAGAGCCTATGCTGATAATTACAATTCTCAAATAAGAGACTATATAAGCAAAATTCAAGAGCAATCTGCGGCAATTGATGCTCAAGAACAAGCATATATAAAACAAAGCCGGCTGCTCCAAAAACAAATCCATGATAATCCGCGCCAATCCAGTGAGGCAAAAATAGCACTAACCAATTTGCAGGCTAAGATACATAGTGAGGATTTATTAAAACAACAAGCCACCAAAAATATCAATACTGCCCTGGCCTGGGTCAATTATGTTCGAGCTCAGGTAAATAATGCCCAATATAATGTTTCTGAAGATCAACAACAGTTGGCTGATAATGCCCTGAGAGTACAGAATGCTTTGGAGGAGCAAGAGCAGCGAGCTGCCTTGCGCGAAATGGATTATGACGGAGATTACTACGATGATGGTCCGGGCTATGTGTACTCGGGAGGAGGTTCGTATCCTTACCATAACCGCAGATATGTCGGTGGTGGTGGAGGTGGTGGTATTGCCAGGATTAATGGAGGAGGGGGTATCAGAAGTGGCGGTATAGGAGGCGGTGGAAGAATTAGTGGAGGAGGCGGTGGTGGTCCAAGAGGTGGCGGCGGTGGAGGTGCACGGGCTGGAGGAGGCGGTGGTGGTGGCGGCGCTGCACGAGCTGGAGGAGGAGGAGGAGGAGGCGGCGGCGGTGGCGGAAGACGTTAAGCATTGTGATGTATGAGCTTTCTTGTAAGGTAAACGCTAATGAAAATATTCTGGCTTAATCGTTATAAAGTTTGCCAAAAAGCATTGGTGCTCTCTTGTTTGTATAGCATTATGGCGTCTGCTGCAGTCATAATGGGCGCTGAGAATTTACCTAACCAAAAAGCAGTTGATGATTGCAGTAAAGCTATAGAACTGGACCCCAAAAATGCTCTTGCTTATTGTACTCGTGCTGGAACCTATAGCAGAATGGGACAATATCAAAAAGCAATTGATGATTATTCGAAGGCTTTGGAGATTAATCCGAAATATGCGCTGGCTTATTGTGGTCGTGGCGCTGACTATGAGAAATTGAAACAATATCAAAAAACAGTTGATGACTGCTCGCAAGCTATAGAAATCGATCCCACTTTAGCCAGGGCATATAGTCATAGAGGTTCTGCTTATGAAAGGCTGGGACAAAATGACAAAGCCATTGACGATTGTACAAAAGCAATGGAATTGGATGCAAAGCATCCATTGGCATACTGCAGTCGCGGCATCGCTTACGAAAAATCTGGACAATATCAAAAAGCAGTTGATGATTTTACAAAAGCTGTAGAACTAGATCCCAAATATGCTTTGGCGTATCGTGTTCGTGCTAGAGCCTATAATGATTTAGGTCAATATCAAAACGCTATTGACGATTGTTCCAAAGCAATAGAAATTGATCCCAGGCATACATATGCATACAGTAATCGAGCCGATGCCTACTGGGGATTGGGTCAACATGATAAAGCAGTGAATGATTACACAAAATCTATTGCGTTGGATCCTAAACATGCATTGGCATATAGTGGTCGTGCTTTGTCTTATGAAAGATTGAAACAGTACAACAAAGCTATCGTTGACTGTACAAAAGCAATAGAGCTAGATAAGAAGGATTTTGTCGCTTATTATGTGCGCGGCAAGGCCTATCGCAAATTGGCACAGTATCAAAAAGCAATTAATGATTACTCTAAGGCTATTGAATTGAATTCTACAGATGCGCTGTCATTCTGCGGACGCGCTATTGCTTATGAACGTTTGAAACAATACCAGAAAGCAATTGCAGATTATTCCAAAGCTCTAGAATTAAATTCTAGCGATCCTAGAATTTATTGGGGTCGTGGTATAGCATACGAAAAGTCAGGCAAACACTCTCTAGCAATCAAAGACCAAAAGAAAGCACAAGAACTCGGCTACAAACCAAAGCCTCGCTAATTTCTAAAAATCATGCGGAAGTTAGTGCCTATATTTTTATGCCTGCTGATAAACATCTCTTCCTCGGTTGGACAAGGGATGAAGCAAGAGCAAATAAGGGTAGCAATATTCTTAGATAAAGGTGCTCATCCAAAGCAATCTTTAATTGATACTTTCGCTAATGATCGATCTGTTTCTTTAGTTATAGTAAATGGCGAAGATATTCGCAACGGATGTCTGAAAAATGAAGATGTGCTTTTTATACCGGGTGGCTCCGGCAAAAGAGAAGCCTTCAGTATAGGTGAAGAAGGGAAAGAGAAAATTCGCCAGTTTGTACAAGATGGAGGCATTTATGTTGGTGTCTGTGCTGGCTGTTATTTGGCGTCTTGTACCCATCCTGAATATTTGGGTCTTATGCCGCTAAGTACTGCGGATAAAAAACATTGGCGCAGGGGAAAAGCTACTCTTTCCATTCAATTTACGCAGCTGGGCATGGAAATTTTTGGGGTTAATCAAGCTAAGGCAGAGATTGTGTATCACAACGGACCGGTGTTTCAGCATAATGGCTATAGCAGAGAAATTGCTCCTTTAAGCTATTATCGAAATGAAGTGGTGGCTCCCGGGGGCAGACCAGGTGTAATGGCTGACTCGCCTGCCATGTTGCTGTCTAGATATGGCAAAGGTATAGTCTTGGGAATAAGCCCGCACCCGGAGGCAACATCTGGACTGAAAAAAATAGAGTTGAATGCTGTTCACTGGCTTTATAACCACCGTTATCAACAGAGAACCCTATCCTCTTCAATTAATCCCTCGTCCTGCGCAAATTATTCGTATAAAATCACAACCGATACAGCATCTAGCCGTGTTTATAATAAAGCAGAAGCAATCTTTGAACATACAACTAGTTCTCATTATGAGCATTTGCACGAAGGTGTAATACAACAAGTCCGCCAATACAATGGCGGATATGAAACTACTACCGATTGTTCCGGTTTTGTCAGTTATGTCCTTTATTGTGTAGCTCCCAAACAATTTGATTCTGTTTATAGAATGACTGAGCGCACATATCCTCGTGCTAAAACTTATGCAAGGTTTTTTAGTCAATTGGGTAACAATGTAGTTAATGGTTGGCTTGGAGTTGCCAGCTACAAAGATTTGAAACGAGGCGACATTATTGCCTGGGAACGGACAAGAGATTCTTCTCAGCTTGGAAAAAAACGTGACGGCAGCGGTCATGTGATGATTGTTATTAATCCGCCTGGCAAGACTGTTACTGGCAATATTTCTGGTCAAACAGTCAAATATGTTGAAGTTTACGTTCTCGATAGCTCTTCAGTTGAGCATTTCCCGCCACAATTATTGCCACCACTAGCTCATCAAACTTATAGAGATGGTTTGGGTAAAGGCAACATTCGCCTAATGCTAGATAGCCAAGATAATATAATTGGTTTTTGGGAGGGCACCTTTTCACACGAAAAAAATCATCCGATCAAAAGGGCCAAGTTATACAAATAAGGTCGTCTTTGCTCGATTAATATTGCATTGATTCGACTTTGCCTGATATCAAAAAGGCTGTTCTGGCGCATCAGTTGGGATAAGATTAACTAATCCATGTGACTGCAAATATTGTTTGAAATCTTTGCGTAGATCTAAACCTGTTGCTGGGTCAATTGAGACAGGACTAAAGGGACGAGTAAGTACATAATTAGCATGGCTGTTAATTGTGGTGAACAGCTTGCCATTTTCGTCATAGATGGTTTTGTGAACATCTACAGATGCTCCGCCGCTACCATCAGGACGCGCGTCTCGTAGCTCTTCTTGCTGAAGAACTTTGGCAATCCTACCATCAGACTTATTCACATATATGGAAACGAATCGAACGCGTCCCAGAGTTTCGCTATCGTTCATAACTAAAGATTCTGAAGCAGTGGCTATCTGCCAATTAATAAATTCATCTGACTCCACAGTGCTTTTACTGGGCAAGCTAAGATGGTTCCAGATATCACCTCGGCTATCTACTTGATGCCCTCTTTGCTGCTCGTTAACGGTGCGACTTAACTCTGTATGAGGTCCATTTGGCAAAAAGTCTGTTTGTGTTTCTCTATGCCAGGTACCGGCACTCCATCTTGGTATCCAGAACCAGGTTTGGGACGTGCCCATTGGCGGCAGGTTTTCTTCCCTGAAAACGCATCCTTCTTTAAGCTGTTGCGGTACAGCAGGGAGTTCTTTGCTGATATTGACTCCACCCTGCAGCATTTCATTGCCTAAAGTTGTAGGCATTAAGCCGAGCACTGCGGACAGTGCCAGAAAAATGGATAGACATGTTATATAAGCTTTCAATAATATTACTTGGTTCTAGTCAGCTGCGCATAGTCAACTTCACGGTCATGACGGGCTTCGTTTAAAGCCTTAAGCCCTGCCTCAATCCTGTCTTGAAGGCTCTTGTATTCATTTTGGTAACGTTGCTCAGCATCCAAATCGGCCATTTCTGGTAGCGCTAGATTGGCTTTCTCTTGTTCTGCTTCATGGATTGCTTGCATAGCAGCATCTTCATCAGCATTTGCCTTTTTCATCGATTGCTGTAATTGATTCTGTATGTAACCGGACTTCATGTTGCTGGAAATTGGTTTGACTGTCGGCTCGGACTCCATTACGGAAGTAGTCAGCTCTGCCAATTGAGTGTTGATGTTTTTCTTGTCTTTTACTGCTGTTTCTATTTCCGCGAGCTTTGAAAGGAGTGGTTCTACTTCAACACCAGCATGCTTTAACTTGAGAATCTGCTTGTACAACTCCGCTCGAGATTCCAAGCTTGGGCCGTCCATAAGCCCAAAATTATTTACTATTTTGATAGAACTAAGAGCAGCCTCTTGTTCGGGTGGAGAATTTCCAGCGCTATCTATTTGTGTTTTGCTGAGAACTATATCTTTCCAATACTTGATGCTGGCCGGATCATAAAGCCTGACTTTTACTTCCGTAATTTTATTGACATCGCCGGCAATGAGCTTGGCCATGTGAAGAGCCAGGAGTTTGATTTCTTTATCTGAAAGCTGTCTATCTACATAAGTTGCAATTAGACCTATATTGTCAGGCAAGACTTTAACTACAAGCGGATAGCCCTCACATAATCCAGACTCACGCAAAACTGCCTCCAAGTTTTTCATTCTTGTTGAGGCTTGGATAGGCGAAGCATTCTTTGTTATTTCAGCATGGGTCGGTACTGCCATTCCTGTAACAACCAGGCATGCCACCAATAGACTTGTACTGATTTTCATATACTTCTTCCCTCTGTACTCGAACCAATTTTCACCTATACTCAATATTACCAGTCAAAGTTCAGAAATGACTTGCCAAGAATATGATTGCTATGGGATACCTGTGCAATAATCGCAATCATGCAAAAATCACATATTGCCATAATTGGGGGTGGATTTAGTGGTGCTATGACAGCCGTTCAGCTCTTTAAACAACGGCCGGTAGATCTTAGTATTACTATCATAGAACCTAGAAATGAATTAGGTAGAGGGCTTGCATATAGCACGCCATGCGAAAACCACTTACTAAATGTTACAGCGTCACGAATGAGTGCGTTTTCAGAACAACCAGAACATTTTTTCAATTATGCTCTTAGTCGGAATAAGCAAATATTGCCGGATAGCTATCTACCAAGGAAGATTTATGGACAATATATGAGCTCTCTATTTGCCAGTGAATTAGCTGAATGGCAAAAATCATTAGGGAATGCGCAGCATATACAATCAAAAGTTGTTGATATAGAAACAATTGGAGACCGCTATCGCTTATTTTTAACGGACAATTCTTCGATTGATGCAGATTGTGTGGTTTTGGCTCTTGGAAATCTGGGTGGAAAGGAACCAAATTGGCTGCATGGCTTAAATATGGAGAATGCAAAATATATACATGACCCCTGGAACACAGACGCGATTAATGCCATTTCGCCTGATGAAAAAATTCTTCTCGTTGGCTCAGGATTGACCGCAGTAGACAAAATTGTTGAGCTGAAGGCCAGGGGGCACAGAGCAGACCTGAACATTTTATCAAGACATGGACTCCTTTCGAAAGTTCACATCGAGAATTACCAGCGCCCTGTGTCGTATGAGCTGCAATGTACTTCTGCTCTTGCAGCATTGAAAACTATTAGAAAGCGTGTAGAGGATTTAAAGGATGGTGATTGGCGTCAAGTTATAGATTCTCTCAAATCAACCACGCAAAAATGGTGGCTGTCTCTGTCCAGGCATGAACAAAAGCGATTTGTGCGTCATCTGCAATCAATTTGGGACGTTTATCGCCATCGCATGGCTCCCAGTATAGGGGATGAAATTGAGGCAATATTGCAGAGCGGCCAGCTTAAGATTTTTGCTGGAAGAATAATATCGATAAGCGAATTAAACGAATTACTATCAATCGACATAAAAGAGCGGGGCAAAAACAATACTAAAAAAATATTTGTCAACAAAATTATAAACTGTACTGGTCCACAATCTTCGCTCAAAACAGTAGACAGCCCACTGTTTACCAATCTATCCAAAAGAGGTCTTGTTTGTCAGCATGATCTTGGCACCGGCATAGCTGTTCGAGCCGATGGTCAGGTCTTAAACAATTTCGGCCAAGCAGTTGAAGGTTTGTTTGCGATTGGACGACTACAGAAAGAAGAATTGATGGAAAGCGTTGCCGTGCCGGAACTAAGAGACCAAGCTCTTAATCTGGCAAAAAAAATAGTTAGTTTTACATCCAACAGTAAGAATCAATGAGCATATTTACTATTAATCGTTATAAACAGGCCGCCATGGCAGCAGCTATTGTGTTTGTAATATTGAGCCTTTTCTTGCTGAAAGATCATTATTCGTTGTTTGGTCGTACCGCCAGTGACAATATGTTTGTCTATCTGGCGCAATCCTTTGTACATGGCAAGCTTTATATTGAGAATGCACCAACATTGCATGACCTGGCATTTTATAACAATAAAGCTTATACAATTTGGCCGCCTTTTTGTGCTTTTCTTTTAATGCCGCTGGTTTGTGTCCATGGTGTTTTCGTGGGCGATAGATGGTTAAGTGTGTTCTTGGTGGCATTAATTGTATTTGCCGGTTGGCTTATTATCGAGGCAGTCAATAAAAGATCGGCCCTACCGACTTCACTTATTTATAAAGTGCTGCTAACAGCGTTTTTAGTTTTCGGTACCTCCAATCTGGTTTTTGCTATTGTTGGTACTCATTGGTATATGGCTCAGTTAGCGGCAGCAATGATGATGTTTTTTGCTGTCTTGATGGCATTGGCTTTAAAACCAGGCTATATAAAGTCGCTTACCACGGGGTGCTTTTGGGCATTGGCGATTTTGTCGAGAATGCATTTAATTTTAGCAGCCCCATTTTTTGTCTACATTGCTGTATGCGATACTCAGGGCAGTCCAGATTGGCGCCAAATTATAAAACAGTGGAAACGACATGTTCTAAATTTAAGTGTTCTTTTTACACCCGTTGCATTGGTGTTTGGTTTTTATGCCTGGTACAACTGGATGCGTTTCGATTCTATTTTTGACAGCGGTATTTCTCGCCATCAGATGGGTTCAAGGTTTGAGGCTGATTACCATAAATATGGCTTTTTTAGTATTCATTATCTCTGGCGTAATATTTACTATACTGTGCTTAGATTGCCGATTTTTCAAAATCAAACTGTTTTTAAAGAACCAGGCAATGAGCGAAGTTGGACAGAAGGCTATAGTCTATTTTATCAATCTCCGGTTTTGCTCTATGTTTTTGGCTCGTTGAAAGCAATTACAAAAGATTGGCTAGTGGCTGTATTGTGGCTGTCTATTGTGTTTGTAGCCTGTCCGATTCTTTGTATGATGGGAACAGGCTGGAAACAATTTGGAGCCCGATATCTTTTTGATCTTGTGCCTTTATTATTTCCACTTGTAATAATCGGCACTCGTGGAAAAGTTTCAATTTTACTGATTGGGCTGGTGATCATTTCTGTAGTAATAAACTTGAACGGATTATCTATTTTAAGCACTGAATTTAATGCTGCCGGGTATAAATAAACCAATCATAATGCTCCCGAGCTAGTAGTCTTGAAAGATTTAGTTAATGTTTTTAGTGAATAAGCAAGAGTATACTCTTTTTATGAAAAATACCTTTTTACTGAACATGCTCTTGATAATTGCAGCTGGTACGCCGGTGCTAGCGCAACAACAGTCATTGCAATCACAACAAATATCAATTAACCCAGTTCAAAAACTAGCTGATGTAAAAAAGATATTTGTGGCCACGCTTGGTGATCAACGGGGCGCCGAATTAATTCGGCAAAAGATTATTAATGGACTGACTAATTCCGGGCATATTACAGTTGTTGAGTCTGCAGATGATGCTGATGCTACCTTTAATGGTGTGGCACGGCTGCACCGTTATGGACTCTATGATGATTTAGTAACTTCTGGAGAAGCTGTAGTCCGTTTAGTGGGAAAGAATAAGCAAATACTGTGGACAGATGAAGACAACAGATCTAAATTTCCTGGCTATGGCAGCGCTAATAAAATGAGTACTAAAATTGCAGATAAACTAGTTCAAGACCTCACAAAAGCTATTGAGTTAGACAATAATAAATAGTTATGCGGCATGCAAAGATTGCCTCATCATACATACTGTTGTTATTGACCTTTGTCACCGCTTTCGTTTCGGCGGTGCATGTAGGTGCTGAGCCCGTTTTAAATTTAAGTTCATCGATAAAAATCCCGATGCATATTCGTATGCGACAGCTGGGATATTTGAGCTTAATTGATGCTCAACCGGTCGTGAAAGTGCAAGTTGGCGGCAATGGGCACCAGGAAACGCTTTTCTTTCTTGTCGATACCGGTTGTACCGGCATAATGATTAACACAGAAACTGCTAAGAGGCTTGGTTTAATTATTGGTGCTGAGGACTTCACGGCAATAGGAGCACATAGTCAATTTATTACTCATAAAAGCGATTTGCCTTGGCTAAGATTGGGTCCAATTGAGGCGCATCATTTGCCTGTGCAGGTAATGGATCTCAGCCACGCTGACTCGGTAGGTAATACCGACGGCATTCTGGGGATGAATTTTTGGAAAAAATATGTGCTGACAGTAAACTATGAAAAAAACAATATAGAGCTAAGCCAAGGTTGCCCGCTCATAAGTAAAAAACAAATCTGGATTATTCCTGCGTTTAATGACGAAGACGGAAGGCTTTATGTGAATGGTACTATTGACGGCACGCACCACGTTCGTATGCTGGTAGACACCTGCAGCCCAACTACAACAATGCCTTATGAGCAGGCAAAGGAAATTTTTGGCGACAAGGTTGAAACAAAGAAATTTTCTAATGTCGATTATGATGTGAATGGCGCCAAGGCAAAAGTTGCCACTGTTCATACCCACTCTTTTCAAATGGGTGATTTTGCTTGTACGGGATTGGTTCTTTATGTGACCAAGAATAATGGGCAAGGCAGCGACGATTGCATAATTGGAGACGATTTTCTGCGCAATTATTGTGTCAGTTTTGATTTCCCCGGGCAACGCCTAATATTAGAAAAATAAGTAGATCTAACTTAGGAATGTCATTTTAAGCTTTGATAAGGAAGGGCAATGCGACAATAGACTCCTGGCTTCGGTTCATATTTATTCAATACTTTATCTACATAGCCTGTATTTATCAATTCAGTTAATGCAGTATCTAACATAGATTTAAAAGCTGATTCGCCAATCTTAAACATCATTGTATTTGCTTCAATGGAAATTGGCTGCTTGGATATGTTTTTTATTGTGCCGGGATTATTTTTTAGAAAGAGTGCCGCCAGGCTAGGGTCATCAAGAGTTACATCTGCCTTGTTAGTGGTCACATCCAAAAACAGCTGGCAACCATCAGTTATATCCGGGTGCGTGAGGGTGTGCGCACGCGGAAAACAATTTTTGGCAATTTTTTGATTTGTGTATCCATCTATAGTTGCTATAGTGATTGATTCAGAATTAATCCTCTGCAAGTTATTAGTAAATCGATTATCGTTGGTGCGCACATATACATTTACTGCATTGTAGAAAAGTGGCACGGAAAAACTGGCGTGTTTACCCCGGCTTGCACTTGGCCATACGCCTGTGGGCACCAGGTCATACCTATTATTTTCTAATCCCTGGATAATACTTCCCCAGCCAACTTCTTCTGCCCAATTGATTTGAAGTCCCAAATTTTTGCCCGCTTCTTCCAGAATATCTACAAAAATGCCTGATAGTTTGCCGGTGTTTGGGTCTTTCATGCAGTAGGGTGGATACATAGCATAGCCACAGCGAATTGTGCCTGATTTCATCACGCGCTGATAAACAGAATTATCTTCCGTGCCTGCTGAAACATTTGAACCAATCGAGCAACCAGCCAATAAGATGGCTGTCGACAGCAATAAGACACAAATTTGTAGATGTTTATTTTTCATGGTTGGATGCAGTGGGCAATGATTGCCTCGATTTGCTGGCGATGAAGGCGCTGATGTACACTGGCAATAATCAACCAATTTTTAGCATTTTGTTCACCAAACCAGGGATGTGGGTGAGTGTTATGTGGAAAAGCGTCAATATTGGCAGCACTTATTTCTTTTACAAATTTCTCGGTCATTTCTTTAAAAGCCGGCAAAATAGTTTGAGCATTTACATTTATATTCGGCTTAACGTCTGCAGTACCTCTAGTTGGAAAGCCGCTTTTGCCAGCAGAAAGTCCCAAAATTAATTGCCGCATTCCGCTGCCTACTATATTTAAATGATCCAGAGTCATGGCTACCGACCAATAACGTGAACTGTCTTCTAGGCCGGCAAGTCGTGGGATTAGTCGTCTTTGCGAAAGTTGCTCTAAAGTTAAATTTGACGACAGGGCAATGATTTTATTTGCTTCGGCGGAAAAAAATTCTAGTGCTTTTTCTTTAGTAGTATTTTTAAATAAACGCGGCAGCAAAATATATTTTGCGTAAGCCCATTCAAAAAATGGCAACCCACCCCCTGGCTTATCTAATTTCGGTTCAGTCTGCAGAGTAGTGTTATTCATTAATCTATTTTACAGCATCAATAAGACTGGCCGGATTAGGCCAAATATATTTGAGAGAATATTTTGACTGGCCGTCACTGCGTAATTCTAGTTCTCGTCCTATTATTTGTCCACCTAAGTGCTTATAAAAAGCGTGAGCTTCTGTATTTTCTTCATAAACGAGCATGTGAACAGGAGAATTTGGACGTTTGCTTGTTAGCCAATCAGCTGCAGATCGCATGAGAGCCTTGCCTATGCCAATGCCTTTATGATCCGGATGAACATGCAGATTATCTATCAGGGTTCCCCATTTATCATCGGCATCCAGCAACATGCAAATGAAACCAACCAATACCACATCGTTATAGGCAAGCAAAGTGTTATACCCCTTCTCATTTTCGCTAGAAAACTTCTTGCGCCAGACGCTCATACGGTTTGCCAATATTTGTCCAGCTAGAAATTCTTCACTCAGCATGTTCTTGTATGCACTTTGCCAACTAATTGTGTGAAGACGCGCAATTTCTTCTGCATCAGCGGAATTGGCAATACGGATGGTTAATGAATGTGATTTTGCCATACTGATTAATAATATCAGTTGTCGTACAAACAGTTAGTTAACTGTTAGTGCCACTAAACTAAATTCTTCCGAACTGGATATACTTATATTATTGCTGTGCGAAGGATCTCTGATTATGTCTGATCATTCTAAAACTCGATATTGGCTTTGGGGCGGGCTTGCCGGATTATTACTGCAGTTGGCCTTATTTGCTCTTATCCAGAGCTTATACTGTTTTCATATAGATTTTGGTTGTGGAATCAATAGTGTTTTAGCCATAACAGTGATTCTTGTTGTGGTCATACTTGAATTGCCGGTAGTAATTATTGGCAGGACCTTAAATCTTCCGATTGAAACTGGAACTCCGGCTTTTATGGTCTGCAATCTTACACTTTTCGGTTACGTTTTAGTGGCTGTTTTTTGGACTTTAGTAGGACTTTTAATCGGATATCTGATTGACAGAAGGTTATCTGTCAAATAGTTATTTCATAAAGCGTGTCTTGTTCCATAGTTTCTCGAACACTATGTGGATAATTTATTTCACCAATGGCTGACATTTTTAAATTGTTTTTCGTAGCAAAACCGCTGAAAGCTTTGAGTCCAGTCTTACTGGCAGTCTCGACTGAAAATTGCATTGTTTTGCAGCCAAGTTTTTTTGCTGCTTCTACTGCTTTCTCTAGTAATAAATATGAGTAGCCCCTACCACGACATTCTTCCGCCACGCCTATTTGCCAGAGGAAGAATACATCCTCAAAAGTATTGCTTTGCATACCGGAAACGTATCCAATCAGCTGGCCATTCTCTTCCATTAAGAAACAAGACTCATGGAAATAATTGAATAACATCCAATATGTGTAGCCGGTATGCACGCCCAACGGTTTACACAGACTGACAAAATGTCTGACTTTTTGAATATCTTCTTGTCTACAATTTCTGATTTGCAAGCGATTCTCCTGAGCTTGTCAAGTTATTAGCATATAGTGACTCGGTAACTATATTTGATAATATAAACTAAATTTCCTGGCACTATATCAAAATGGCAAATCAAAAGAAAGTCTGGTTTATCACTGGCATATCGCGCGGATTTGGTAAAGCAATTGCTGAAGAGGCTCTTTCTAGAGGCGACGCTGTAATTGGCACAACGCGTGACGGCAAAAGCGATATTCAAAAGCATAAAGACAATTTACAAGTTATGCGTCTTGATGTAGCAATTGAAAAAGACGTCAAAACTACTTTAGCTAAAGCGTATTCTATTTATAATCGATTAGATGTAATCATCAATAATGCTGGTTATGGACAGATGGGCGCAGTGGAAGAAGTTTCTAGTGATGAGTTGCACGACCAACTGAAAGTCAACGTGTTTGGCACGTTCTATGTGATTCAAGCAGCGCTTCCATATTTAAGAGCTCAGAAGAGTGGTCATATAATGAACATGTCTTCAATCGGCGGTCTAACAACAAGACCAGGTTTAGGAGCTTATGCTGCTTCAAAATTTGCTGTAGAGGGATTATCTCAAGCCCTAGTTCAAGAAGTAAAACCACTTGGAATAAAAGTGACTATTATTGAGCCGGGCACTTTCCGTACTGATTTTCTTGCTGACTCGTCTATTCGTACTGCCAAATCTAAAATTGATTCTTATAGCGCCAGTAGTGGCGAATTAGTCAAACGTTTTGAAGATCTGAATGGTAAACAGCTTGGAGACCCTGCTCTAGGGGCCAAAGCAATTGTAGATGTGGCTTATTCAGCAAGCCCACCACTACATCTAATTCTTGGATCTGATGCGCTTGAACGCGTTCGCGGAATGCTCTCTAATCTTAAAGAAGAAATCGATAAATGGGAAAAGATCTCCGTCAGCACCGACTTCGCTGAAGTCAAAGCGAAAAAATAATAGCAAGCAATATCCCTTTTATTTGGTGAGGCTCATCAAATTCAGCAATGCTGCCACGGTAGCGTCGGGAGCTTCTTGGGGAATGTTATGACCAACACCTTGTAGTATGCGATATTCGTGATGCCCCGAAAAATGAGAAGCATCCTTTTCTTCTGAAGGTATTATGCTTACACCATCATCTGCACCACAAAGTGTGATAGATGGCACTGTTATCTTAGGTTGCTTTGCTAGCGCAATTTCAATTTCTTCTAACGCAGGGTCTCCTGGTGCATAAGCAAATCTATGGCGATAGGAGTGGATCACAACATCAACAAAGTCTGGATTTTCAAAAGACTTTGCAGTGTTAGCATAAGTCGTCTCGTCAAATTGCCATGATGGTGACCAAAGTTGCCATAACAATTTGCCCAGTTCATAGCGGTTGGCAGCCAATCCTTCACGCCCACGAGGAGTATGAAAATAATATTGATACCACCAGCGACATTCCATCTGAGGGTCTATTGGTTTAACAGAGGCTACAATGTCTTGAATGATGTAACCTAAGCCAGAAACCAGACAACGAACTCGCTTAGGCCATAATGCAGCAACAGCGCAAGCCGCACGTCCACCCCAATCAGCACCCATAAGTGCAGCTTTCTCAATCGATAAGGCGTCCAGTAATTCCAATACATCCTTTCCGAGCGCGGCTTGTTGTCCGGAGCGCATAGTACTTGTTGAAAGAAACCGGGTTTGTCCATAGCCGCGCAAATAAGGCACGATGATACGATATCCCTGCTCGGCGAGCGGATGCACCATCATGTCGAAACAACGAGGGTCGTATGGAAAGCCATGTAGCAGCACAACGACGTTGCCATCTGGGGTTCCGTACTCTTCGTATGCTATATCCAGTAAAGATGTCTGGACATGTCGAATCGGTAAAGCGGAATCAGGCATTAGATGAATTCCTCAGTTTATAGTATTATATATGAGAGTAAGTCGTCCCTGTCAATTCAAATTATAGGAATAATATGAGCGCCAAATTGTTTTCTGTATTGTTTGTTGTTGCTTCAATCTGCCTTGCCCTCTGGTTCTTCCCTGTTTATGGTGTTTGGACTGCTGAACAAAACGGGAAAGCTCAATTAGCCGAAGCAGAATATTCTAAGCAAGTTGCTGTGCAAACAGCAAAAGCCAAACAAGAGTCTGCAAGTTATGAGGCGCAAGCTGAAATAACCCGGGCTGGTGGCGTGGCAAAAGCGAATAGCATTATTGGACAATCTCTTAAAGATAACGAGGCGTATTTGCGTTATCTCTGGATTCACACAATGGAAGACACAAAAAATCAGGTTATTTATGTGCCGACTGAAACAAGTTTGCCAATACTTGAAGCCGGCAGAAAAATGAACCAACGATTCAATTCTGACGTAGAAAATAAATAGGCTAGTATTTCAACCATATAAGGTTTATCTAATACCTGCCGATTATCATAATGGCAAGCCAAGCCACTGCCACAATAATAAGAACCAGAATCAACCAGACAGGTAGTTTTTGGACATAACGCATATTGGACGATTTCACCTCTTACTAAAATTTTCGCATGAAAACTTGCCAAGGATATAATTACTATAGGATAGCTGTACAATGCGTTCAAGGCCTGGTCATCGCTCTCAATACTCCTGGTGCAAAGAAATCCGCAAAACGCAAGTGAGAATTCTAATGCCACGGCCCATTTTCTCAGTACTTATACTATTTTTTACTTACGTACCGGCTTATTCTCAACTGACTGGAAATTTCGTTTGGGTTGAAAATAGCATTGCTCAGAAGACACCAAACGATTGCAGCGTTAATTTTAAATATCCACAATTTAGAGTAACTATAAATAAAGCTTCAGATGCAAAGATTAAATCCATAAACAAAAAGATTTTCGGCTTAGCACAAAACGAAACTAATAAGTTCAAATCAGAACTGAATGCACTAGAACGTAGCAACGCAGGTTGGACTGAAGGTGAGCTTACAAACGACTACAAAATTTATTTGCGCAATAATTGTCTTGTTTCTCTAAGTTTCTATATCGAAAAATATATTAAGCCGTCCGCTCATCCCAGTCATTCCACTCTAACACTCAATTATGATTTCCATACAGCGAAAAATTTAGAACTAAAGAACATATTTAAGAAAAATTCCGATTATTTAAATGTTTTGTCTAAACTTTGTTATGATTATCTTATAGCAGCGGTCCAAAATCCTGATAAGAAGTTGATCAAAGAAGGGACTAAGCCTGTTGCTTCTACTTTCAAAAAGTTCTATCTCACACCAGATTCACTAAATATTGTTTTTGATGAATATGCAGTCGACTGCTACGCTGGTGGTTCGCATACAGTGCCAATATCCTACGGCGCTATCAAATCTCTTATTGATCCCAGGAGTCCGGTATCTTACTATGCCTCAATGCAATAACATCTGACTTTTTGAATATCTTCTTGTCTGCAATTTCTAATTTGCACTGTCGTTATTGGCTGGGGCGGGTAGCTTTAAAGCATAGGTGCGATAGTCCTGTTCCCATTTATAGCCGAGAGAATCGTATAATGCCTGAGCTTCAATATTTGTATGTGCTGTTTCCAGTTGTATGTTAATGGCACCGGTGGCGATGCTATATTCTTCTGCCTTTTTCATCAGTAGTTTAGCAATCCCTTGCTTGCGAAAAGCCTTGTCTACATAGAGATCAGATAAGTACATATAATGTGCCATTGAGAGAGACGACAGCCATTGGTATAGTTGCGTAAAGCCAACAACTTGCCCCTGCTCATTTATAGCAATGAAGATAGTGGATCTTTTCCGGCTTAGATTTTTAGCGAGAAATGCTCTAGCGTCCTCTACAGCAGGTTCCCGCTTGTAAAAAGCCCTATAGGCATTGAACTGCGGTAACAATGCTTCTAAGTCAGTAATTTCAGCCTGGCGTATTTGCACAACTTCCTTTATAAAACTTAGCCGACAGCGGGATTTGAACCCGCGACCTACGGTTTACGAAACCGTTGCTCTACCAGCTGAGCTACGTCGGCAATGAGCCTTAATTATACTATCTTAAAAGCTTGCAACCTTGGCAGGCGTATTTTTTTGTATAATTACAGCTCTTCAATTCAATTGGCAACAAAGGTGGTGTACAGGTGACAGTTATTTTGAAAATTAAGCGTTTGGCGCATTGTAAGGCAATGCCGCAATATGCAACCAGCGGCTCGGCTGGTATGGATCTTACAGCGGCGATTGAACATCCTGTTACTTTAGGGACTGGTGAACGCACAGGAATTCCCACCGGGATAATAGTCCAGATTCCAGAAGGATATGAGGGGCAGGTAAGGGCTAGATCCGGATTGGCGGACTCGGGCCGGTATTTGCTTGTCTAATGGGGTGGGTACAATTGATAGCGATTATCGCGGTGAAGTGGTTGTTCTAGCTATGAATGCCGGTAAAGAGCCACATACTTTTCAACCTGGCGAGCGCATCGCCCAGCTAATCATTGCGGCTGTGCCTAAAGTACAAATTGTGGAAACGGATGATTTAGACGATGGGGCAGAGCGTGGCGAAGGTGGTTTTGGCTCAACCGGGCGAACAGCAATCACCAATAAAACAACGACAGTTGCCAAATAAGGAGACCTGTGAGCACCAAAACAAAGCCTATTTTATTGGTTATTGCCGGCATTAACGGCCGTATGGGACGAGCCAGCGTTAAGACTATTAGCAAGGACGAAGACATCAAATTAGTGGCTGCCTATGGTCGCAATGGTGCGTCCTATACCGGCAAAACTGTGGAAGAACTGATGGGAATGCCTGATAAAAATGGCTCCAGCATTATCATAAAAGACAATTTGAAAAGTTGTTTGTCAGGTTTGAGGTCTACGCCTGATGTTCTTTTGGATTTTACCAAGGCGGATAGTGCTGTTGAACATGCCTTGCAAGCTATTGAAAAAGGTATAAAACCAGTTATTGGTACCTCCGGATTAACGGAAGATCATTTAAAAGAACTCAGGCAGGCTGCCGGCAAAGCTAAAGTTGGGGTGTTGGTTGCACCTAATTTTTCCGTAGGGGCTGTTTTGCTCATGAGTTTTGCCAGGCAGGCCAGCAAGTTTTATCGCAATGCTGAAATTGTGGAAATTCATCAATTAGGTAAGCTTGACGCTCCTTCTGGAACAGCCATGCACACAGCCAGAGTTATAAGTGAAGCGGTGGCGCAATCGGAGCAAAAATTCAACCAATCTTCTGTGAAGGAGCACGAATTATTGCCGGGTGCTCGTGGAGGCAAGATGGAATCTGGTGTACGCGTGCATTCTTTGCGGTTGCCTGATATACTATCCAAGCAAGATGTGCTCTTTGCCAGCGAAGGTGAGCTGCTTACTTTAAGGCATGAGAGTCATAACACAAAATGCTTTGAGCAGGGAATAATTTTAGCAATTAAAGCAGTAGTAAAGCTGGATTCATTCGTTTTAGGACTGGACAATATCATTACTGCATAATTATTGGAAAAGAAAATCATGGCTACTGCAACTAATGGAAAAAGACCAATCAACATAGCTATTCTTGGCGCTACTGGTGTAGTCGGCAAAGAATTATTGAAAATACTGGCGCAGCGTAATTTTCCTGTGGGCAAGCTTAAACTTTTGGGCAGTGCTCGCTCTAAAGACTTTCACCTACCATTCAAGGATAAAGAATATCCTGTTGAAGTTGTGGAGAAAGATTCGTTTAAAGATATTGATCTTGTTCTGTCGGCGGTAGGCACAGACGTAAGCAAAAAATTTGTGCCAATTGCTATTGATAATGGGGCAACTGTTATTGATAAATCGAGTGCTTTTCGTATGGAACCATCGGTACCGCTGGTGGTGCCAGGTGTGAATAGCCATGCTTTGCATAATCATAAAGGGCTGATTGCTAGCCCTAATTGCACAGCCACTCCGGTTGTTGTAGCTTTAAAACCATTGCTTGATTTATATGCAATTAAACGAGTAATAGTTTGTACTTATCAGTCAGTAAGTGGTGCCGGCAATCCCGGTATAGAAGAACTTGAGGACCAAATACAAGCTTCTTTGCGTGGGGATGTCCAGAAACCACAGGTGTTTAATAAACCAATTGCTTTTAATGTTATTCCACAGTGTGATTCATTTAACAAGGATGGTTACACAAAAGAAGAAGAAAAAGTAATTCAAGAAACAAGAAAAATATTGGAACTGCCCGATCTGCCCATTACCTGTACTGCTGTGAGAGTACCTGTTTTAGTTGGGCATAGTGAGGCTATATTGGTAGAATTGGACAAACCGGTTAGTGTTGAAGAGGTTCGCAAGATTTTAGCCGCCAGTGAAATGATTGAACTCTGGGATAATCCTGATGAAACAGTCTATCCAACAGCACTTGATGCTGCCGGCAAAGATCCTGTTTTTATTGGGCGAATTCGCAAAGATACATCATCGCCTAATGGTATACACTTATGGACGGTTGCCGATAATTTGCGCATTGGTGCTGCACTGAATGCGGTGCATATCGCCGAATATTTGCTTGAAAATAAACTATTGCGGCAGGCCGTAGCTCACTAGGAAAAAGAAAAATGATCTCAAATACTGGCAGTCCGTTTGGCTCAATGATTACACCTATGGCAACGCCATTTCAGGATGATTTTAGTCTTGATTTAAAAGCAGCCGAGCGTATTATCAAGCATTTGATCGCTACGGGTACAGACACGATTATAGTCAATGGTACCACTGGAGAAAGCCCGACGGTAGAAGAGTCGGAGTTTAAAACACTTTTCAATTTGGTTAAAGAAAAAGCCAATGGTAAAGTAAAAGTAATGGCCGGTACCGGCTCTAATTCAACTGCTAAAACAATTAAGTTCAGTCATGTAGCTGAAGAATTAGGTGCGGACGGGCTTTTAATAGTCACGCCTTATTACAATAAACCAAGCCAGGCAGGACTGGTAAAGCATTTTCAAGAAATTGCTAAAAACGTTGATGTACCTATAATGCTATACAATGTGCCGGGCAGAACCAGTGTCAATCTTGGTGCTGACGCCACACTCGAAATAGTCGACATCTGCAAAAATGTTATAGCCCTTAAAGATTCAACCGGCAGTACTGAAACAATTGCTGAAATAAGCGGCAAAATCAAAAGAGAAAATTTCTGGCTTTATTCGGGCGATGACTATCTCACTTTGCCTTCTCTATCCGTTGGCTCTTCTGGTATCGTCAGCGTTGCTGCCCATTTAGTCGGACGCAGCATAAAGAAAATGATTGAAAGTTATTTCAAAAGAGATTTTGATACAGCCAGAAAAATTCATTATGAGTGCCTGGCTTTATTTAAAGGATTATTTGCTGCACCGAGCCCAACTTGTCTCAAATATGGACTGGAAAAAATTGGTCTTTGCAAAGGCGTTTTACGCTTGCCTCTTATACCATTAAACGCCGAAGAAAAGAAAAAATTTGATGCCATAATGGACAAATCACCAGTTGATACGCCTGCACCGGCATTAACGGTATAATGATAATGTAATGTCCAAGAAGCAAGAAAAAGCTAAGACTGGCACTGATCGATCCGTCGTTAAAGTCATTCCTCTGGGAGGGCTGGGAGAAATCGGCAAAAACACCATGGTTATAAGCTGTGGTGACGATATGATTATGGTTGATGCCGGGCTAGGTTTCCCCAGCGATGATATGCCAGGTGTAGATCTGGTATTACCGGATCTCACTTATTTAATTGAAAGCAAAAAACCAGTAGAAGCTTTGCTGATTACGCATGGGCATGAAGATCATATCGGCGGTATTCCTAATTTGCTTAAAAATGTCACTGTCAAAAATATTTATGGTCCGGCTCTGGCGCTTGGTATTCTTGAAGGCAAACTGCGCGAATACGGCCTTGAGTCTTTGACTAAAATGCATAAAGTGAAGCCACGCCAGCGTGTGCAAGCCGGTTGTTTTAATGTGGAATTTGTGCGCTGCACACATTCTATTGCTGATTCATTTAGTCTGGTAATACGGACGCCCATTGGCAATATAGTGCACACAGGCGATTTTAAATTTGACTTTACTCCTGTTGATGGCGAGCTTTTTGATATTGCTGCATTAACGGCAGCAGCACAGGAGAATGTGCTTTTGCTGATGAGCGACAGCACCAACACTGAGCGTCCTGGTTTTACCCCTTCTGAACGCACAGTGTGGAAAAAACTGAGTGAAGTATTTGCTAATGCTACCGGGCGCATTATTGTGACGACATTTGCCAGCAACATGCATCGTATCAAGCAGGTTCTGGAAGTGGCCATGCAATATGATCGCAAGGTGGCTATATTAGGGCGTTCGATGCTCAATATTGCTTCTCTGGCACGTGAGCTTGGCTATATGAAATATCCGGACGGATTGCTTGTCTCTGCCGATGAGGTCAATCACCTGCCTGCCGATAAGGTGGTAATTTTAACTACCGGTAGTCAGGGCGAACCAATGTCTGCTTTAAGTCGTATCGCCAATGATGCGCATAAACAGATAAAAATAAAAACTGGCGACACTGTAGTTATTTCGTCTACCCCTATCCCTGGCAACGAGCGCTCGGTGGCAAACATAATTAATACTTTGTCTGTGCGCGGGGCCGAAGTTATTTATGGCAAAGACGCTGGTGTACATGTATCCGGACATGCTTGCCAGGAAGAGCAAAAATTGATGATTAATCTTTGTCGCCCCAAGTTCTTTGTTCCTATTCATGGTGAATACCGCATGCTGGTCAAACATACTGAGCTTGCTATGCAATGCGGCATATCTAAAGAAAATACTTTTGTTATGGAAAATGGTGAAGTGCTAAGCCTCACCGCAGACAGTGGCATAAAAGACGGGCGTGTGCCTGCCGGGATAATACTGGTTGATTCTTCTAGAGCCTGGGAAATTAATGAGCAGATTATTGCGGAGCGGCGGGATATTGCCAGGGATGGTTTAATCACAATTACTTTGGTCACTAATGCGCAATACAGCCAGATATATTCATTTGATTGTACGCAAAAGGGAATAATTCTGCTTGACAATATTAAAGGTGAAAAAATTGCTTCTCAATTAGAGGCTCTGGTTAAAACCTTATTGAAAAAATATCAACACTTGTCAAGCAACGAAAAACTGTCCTGCCAGACTTATTTACAAGCGGCAATCAGAGAATTTATGGCTAAAGAATACAAAATTGAGCCTCTTACCCAGGTAGTCATTCATCAGCTGGGTAAAAAAGAACTTCCTTCTTCTGGTAAGGAAGAAGGAAGCATTGGTGGTGGATTAGGTAAGGAGGAAATCCAGTGCTAAGCGGATTAAGTCGCTTTGCACTTCCATACTTCAATAATATCAGCGCACAGAAACAATGGCTGTTAAAAAACTTGAAGTCGATCAACCAAAACCTGGAAAGGGCGTAAGTTGAAAATACTTTAATATTCTAAATAGTCGCCTGAACGCTTGATAACCACGATTTATTTGACGATCTATCCAGTGGATATAAAAAATCTAGCGAAGGTATATTCGGGCTGCTGAGACCAGTACTGGTGGGCGTAGGTTTACTGGTGGCTGAAATTTTTATATTACTGGGGCAGAATACATATACTTGCTCGCTCAATTTATGAAAATTACCAAGCAGTGCCGACGAAGCACCGGCTACAAAGTCAACCAGCCGGCTGGCATCATGTTTTTTCATATTATCAAGAGTAACTGTGGTGGCGGCACGTGCCCGCAAACATTCCACTATATCCAGTGCTTCGTCAAAAGAGACTGGTGCGAAGACTGATATTTGTGTGCCGGGTCTGGCAGTAACAGGTTGCCGGATAGCATTAATGGGCATCATGCGCTTATCAGCCAGGGCTGGAAATAAATCAACAGTATCTTGCGCTGGCGATTGTACTGGAGTTGTGCGGGGTTCTTCTTGAGTTGTTATTTGTCCCGGTTCTTTGAATTGATCAAACATTGTTTTCCTGCTCTTGCTAGTAAAGTAACGATAACCTGATTAATTTGCTAATGCCATTTTATATGGTGCTTATACAGAATGCCACCATTATAGCGACCATAGGCAATTAAGCAATATGTTTGCTGTCAATTTAAGCCAATTGTTTCGGCTACACGGGTATTTACCTTACCGGGACGCCAGCCATAGCTATCGATAAATGCTTTGGCTATGAGCATGTCATCAGCTTCGGTAATTTTTAAATTGAACCGCGAACCAGGCACTACTCTGGTATTGACACCATACGCCTGGATGAGGGCGGCATCATCGGTGGTTACATATTGTTTTTCTCTGGCACTGCGATGTGCTGCCAGCATTAATTTGAATTCTGCTGCCTGCGGAGTTTGCATAAGCGCCAATGAGCTGCGGTCCATATCTTCGATAATGGCCGTATCTTTTACTTTTTTGACCGAATCAGAAAGCGGTATGCCAAGTGTGCAGGCAAATCCATTTTCTAAAGCAACAAAAATTTGATCTATAAAAGTGCTGGTCACAAATGGGCGAGCAGCATCGTGAATAAATATATATGGTGGTGGATTGTGGGCAGCCACTACCTCTAGTGCCAAATAAACTGATTCCTGGCGCAGTTTGCCTCCGGCAATAATTGTCACCTGTTTGGCATATTCAGGTAAATACTGCATAAGCAATGTTCTGGTCTTCTCCAACCAGGGTTGTGGTGCAACCAGTACTATTTCTTTGATTTTGGGATGTTGTAAAAAGGTAGTTAATGACCAGATAAAAATGGGCACGCCGCCAAGCTCAATAAATTGTTTGGGCATGCTGTTATTAGTTGCAGCCAGACGTTGACCCTGTCCTGCGGCTGCAATAATTACTGTTGCCTGGCTGGAGCTCATTTAGTATTGTGGTGTGTTGCTGGAGGCAAATTCATTGTTGGTGGCCAGCATGGCGATGTCACTTTCGTTGTTTTCGCCTTTTGTTATTGTCTCAACATCCGTTTCGGGTTCTACTTCAACCGTAAAGTCTGTTTCTGCTGCAGTTTCAGTTTCTACTTCTGCTATAATCTCAGCTTCTGTTGTAACTTCAGCTTCTGCGGCCACTTCAGTGTTTGTTGCAATTTCAGTTTCTACTTCTGCTGCGACTTCAGTTTCTGCGCTGACTGTAATCCCATCTTCTGTTTCAATACCTATTTCTACTTTAGGCTCAGTTTCGGTACCTTTTGTTTGTTCTTTTAATTGATCGCGCAATGCCCTGGCGTCTTGAGACAAGCGGAAATATTCTTGAAATTTCTTGGTTGTGCCCAAAAGAGCCGATCTGCCTTCTTCTTTTTTAGTAATCAATTCTTTTTCAAGCAGTTCTTTTATATGGTCATAGGCACCGGCGCCACGAATGCGCACAATTTCAGATTGCAATACGGGTTGCTTGATGGCAATAGCAGAAAGAGTGCGCACCACCGATACTGGCAAGTCAATTGGCGCCATCTCATTGGCAAAAGTGGCATATTCGTCCTTGACTTGCATCATATAGCCGCCATCATCGGCTATTTCTAAGGCTGAGTTTCTTTCTTCGTAGTCATGAATCAATTCAAGAATGGATTGCCGTACTTCTTGCACATCTACATTCACAAGCTGAGCTATAGCGGCTGCCGGCATTGGTTTGTCGGTTAAGAATAAAACTGCTTCGATTCTTGACTTTAGACTCATACAGCTTCCGCCTGTGGTGCTATATTGTTGGTTTCTGGAGGACGAACTATAGTTACCGGTCCATAAAAATCACTTTGTTCAATAAAAATTTTACCGGCATTAGCCAGGAATAGAATAGCTAAAAATGCATCTACCCAGTCTGATTTTTTGCCAAGTTTAATGATTAGATCTATTAACGCCATATTTTGTCCTGGTGAGACTTGTTCAACAAGAATTCTTTCAGCGCGAGCGATAGTTACATCAATGTCTTCATCGTGAGCAAGATCAAGGAGATCATCAACATCATTAATTTGATGAAAGCCCTCAAGTTGAATAACGGCTTTAGGTTTGCGCTCAAACCTTAACTGTTCTATGCGCTCTGCTTCTTTTAATGCTGCCACCAGCTCATCTAAAGTTACTTTACGCGGCCTGTTTGCTTTGCTGGCTGCCCGGCGCACCAGAGCTCTTTCTAAGTCTTGCAGAGTAATTTGGCGGGCTACTACTTGTTTGTCTGAGTCAAAAATAAGCCCATCGTCGCCAAAATCAAGAAAATCGTCGCCAGTGTTTTGCAGGGCTTTATTGGCAAGCAATGCTTCTGCTTTCATGCGCAGCAGTACCGAAGCATGAAAAATTACTTTGCCGCTTTGTCTCAGGTTTTCTTTAGGCTGGGTTGTGATAGCTTGCAAAAATCTATCGGTAACATAAATAATGTCCACATCTTTAGGATCTATTTCGCCTCTTTCAGCAAGCTGAACCAGAAATTCAATGCCGCTGGCAAAGGCTGCATCCAGTATGGCTGATATAGGCTGCACCGCGACACTGGGCTGGCTAGAGGAATTCAGCCCATCATCAAAATTATTTTCAGCACTTATTTCGGAATTATACATCTTTTTAATCGCTCCGTCGGCGTCATCCTTCGCCTCCTCCGCTTTCACCCGTTCACTGCGCACGTCTTCTCACCGCGCTGCGTTCACTGGCTATTTTTATATCTATCTTTAAGGCTCCGTCGGTTGCGTCTCCTGGAATCAGGCAGTGACTAATTCTTCTTCTTCCTGCCCTTCTTCTGGTACTTGCTCTTCGTCCGGAATGCGTATTTCGCCAATGCCCACTACTCGAGAATAACCATCGGGGCGCAAGGATACACCAATGGCATGATCAGAATTTTCAATCATAGGACGTCTCAGGCTTACTACCACAAACTGAGCGCTTGCCGATTGGCGTTTTACCATACGGGCAAGACGTTCGGCGTTCGATCCATCCAGCATCATGTCCACTTCATCAAAGGCATAAAAGGGAGCTGGTGCATAACGTTGGAAGGCAAAAACAAAGGATAATGCTGTCAATGATTTCTCGCCGCCTGACAAGGCTTCAATTCTTTGCATTTTCTTGTCGCGCGGTTGAGCGCGAATAATCAGACCACCGGTGAATGGACTTTCCGGATTTTCTAATTCCAGCCGGCCATGACCATGGGAAAGTTCAGCAAAGATGTCTTGGAAATTAGTGTTGATGGCGTCAAAAGCTTCCATAAAGGTGCGTTTTTTGAGTTCATCAAAGCCATTTATTTTTTGAGTTATCTGTTCGCTTTCACTTAATAAGGTATCAATATTAAATTGCAATTCTTTCTGACGTTCCTCTGTCTGATCATATTCTTCCAATGCTTTCATATTGACCGGTTCAAGCGAACGCATGCGGCGTTCCAGTTTTTCCACCTGTGCTTTTAACTGGTCGACGCTAGCTTGTGAAAGCGGTTGAAAGTCCGGGTTGGCAGCTTTGATAGCTTCTATTTCTTCTTGCAAAGCACTTAAAGATTTCAACAATTCAAATTGCAATAACTGGCGTTCTTGTTTTTGATCAGCCAAATGTTGCAAATCGCCTTCAAGCTTTGTTCTAGTTATCTCAGCTGCTGTCACAGTCTCATGAGCTTTTTCTTTTTCTTCACGCAAAGATTCAAGCTCAGTAGAAAGTTCTTTTACTTTACTTTCCATTTGAGCAATAGCTGTTTTGAACTTGCTGATATTTTCTTCAAATTGCGGTTTTTGCTGGTTGAGCCCGTCAATTTCGTCATTAATTGCTTTCAATTGCTCATTCAAAGCAATTTGGTTATTAAGCTCAACTTGTGTTTCTGTTTCACATTTGTCAATAAGGCGCTGAATCTCAAGCATTTCTTTTTCAACATTTTCAATTTCACTGCGCAAATCAACTGATTCTTGAATCAATTTTTCCAGCTTGGATTTGCTGCCTTCTCCGATTGCTTTCTGTAAAGACTCTTCTATTTTGGCTGTTTGCTTGCCAATATCAGCAATTGATTTAGCGATAGTCTCAAGCTCAACGTCAATTGCATCAATTTCTTCGCCGCGTTGCCGCAATAGTGGTTTGATAGTCTCATTTTCTTTGGTGAGATCAATCAATTGCTTACGGCGTTCGTCTGATTCTGATTGTCTTTGCGTTAATTGAGTGCGTGCTTCTTGATATTTTTCGTTCTCTTCTTGAATGCTGACTTTCAGTTCTTTAACTGTAGCTTGCAAACTAGTGATTTGCTCGCTTAAGGTTTTAGCTGTTTGTCTTACAACCAGCAAATCCGATTCACCTTGATTGGTGAAATGCAGTTTTGACTTTTCATTGCCGCCGGTCATTGTCCCGGATTTATCAATGAGTTCGCCTTCCACAGTGGCCATTCTGGCTTGATTAATAAGCTTTCTGGCTACATTCATATCCTGGACAACTATTGTTTGTCCGCAGGCATACTGGAAAGCTTTTGTATACTTAGGGCTGAACTCAATTAAATTATAGGCAAAATCAATGACACCGGCATGGCTGGGCAAGAGCCCGGGTGGCTGAGCAGCAATTTTATTTAAGGGCACAAAAGTAACGCGACCGGCCTGATGTTTCTTTAGCAATTCAATGCAATCATGAGCAACTTGATCATCGTCAACTACCAGGTGTCCTAGCCTTGAGCCAATTGCTGTTTCTACAGCCAGCTCATATTCATTGTTGACTTTGCCAAGCTGTCCGATTGTGCCGTGGACGCCGTTAATTTTTTTAGCAAGCAGAAATTCAACTGCTCTGCCATAGCCTGATTCACCAGCTACATCTTTGTGTGTTTCAAGCTGGACAATGCGCTTGTTTACAGTTTCCAGGGCTTGCCGTTTGGACTCAATTTCTTGTCCGGTTGATTCCAACTCACCCTCTAATTGTTGAATACTGCGCTCAATGCCAAGTACTGTTGCTTCTTGACCCTGGCACAGATATTCATGACTGGCAATGATTGTTTTTAAGCCCGATAATTTTTCAATAACCGCAGACAGCCTGTCTCTGGAAGTTGCGTTTTCTTCTTCTAAATGTCCGCGTTGAGAAACTAGTCCTGTTTGTTTTAGCTCCAATTTGTGCTTTTGATCTTGCAATTTTTGCAAATCAAGGTGCATAGAAGTGACTTTGTCGGAGGAGCGGTCTTTTTCCTGGCGCAACATTTCAATTTCAGCCATAACAGCCTGATAGGTGCCTTGCTTTTCAACCAGTCCCAGATTGACTGCTTCTTTGTCGGCCAGGTTTTGTTTGTTTTGTTTTTTCAGCTCATTTAAATGTTTTTCAATACCTTTAATTTGAGCATTAAGACCCTTGGCTAATTTATTCTTTTCTTCAATGATTGTGTCAAGATTGGAAAGTTTATTTTCTTCCCGTGTTAATTCACCGCGGGTATTTTCCAGCTCTTGGCGCAACAGCAATTGTTCATTGCCGCCTTTTTCTTTTATTTCTTGATCTATCCTGGACATTTCTGCCCGCAAACTGAGTAACCCTATTTCTGTCCGGGAAAGCTGCTCTTGCAGTTCTTCTTCTTTAGCTTTAACTTTTTCCAGAGCCGTTTTTTCTTGCTCAATTTTTTCTTCTAATTCTTGATAGCGGCTGAAAATAAGCTCTTTTCTTTGGCTTCTTTTTCGTCTTTAAGCTCTAAATATTTGAGTGCCTGGTCTCTGTCTAAGCGCAGTACTTCCAGGCGGCTGACTATTTCAGCCATAATGATTTTTTGTTCGTCAATTTTGGCGCCTGTGGCTTTCAGCTCTTCCTGAGCTTGTTCTATACGTCTGTCAAATTCGGCCACGCCTGCCAATTCATCAATAATTTTGCGCCGCTCAGTACCGCTCATAGTGACAATGCCGGTGACATCACCTTGCATGATGACATTGAAGCCGGTTGGGCTAACGTTATATTTAGTCAGCGTCTCATGTATATCCGTAAGCGTAGTCGTTTTACCATTGAGCACATATGTGCTTGTATAGCTGTTTTCTTTCACTTTTACGCGGCGTGTTACTTCAAGCTCGTCACCGGCGTCATTAGTAAAACGTACAGTTACTTTGGCTTCATTGCGGCCGCTTAAATTGTTTAATAGATCAGGCAGCCGTTCTGCCCGCATTGAGCGTGTAGATGAGAGTCCGAGTGCAAAAAGTAAGCTATCAACAATGTTAGACTTACCTGAGCCATTCGGGCCAGAAATTGTAGTAAAGCCCCCTAGTATAGGAATTAGGGTCTCTTTACCAAAAGACTTAAAGTTGTCAAGTTCAATTTCTTTAATGCGCAAGGGGCGATTTTCTCCACTCCAACAGCCCGAATTAGACTATACACTGAAACCAGTGTCAATAAGGTTATGGGAAAAACCGAAGAAAAATAGTGAAATAATGGGGATTTCGGTAAGCAAGCTAACAAATTGGTGCCGAAAATAAGACAGCAAATACTTGTCTATAATTAATACTAAAATGACCATGCCAGATAAGAATCAAACAGAAGATACATATACACCACGCCAGTTATCCTTAACTTTCACCAGTCCTGAAACTGCGTCCGATTTTGCTGAACCTTGTGTTAAGCGTTATTTGTTTGTTGACCTGGAAACAGGGGGACTATATCCGGATAAGCACGCTGTTTTACAAGTGGCAGCCATCATTACTGACTTTGATTTTAATATTAAGGGGCAATTCATGAGCTATATACAGCCTCATCCTGAGCTGGAAATTACCCAGGAAGCCTTAATGATTAATCAGCTCAGCCTGGAGGGTCTGCAGTCGGCACCAGGTGAAAAATTAGTGGCCATGGCTCTGTCTCATTTTGCCAGGCTGGTTGGTCCATTACCCCGATTTGCCGGCTATAACTGCCAGTTTGATCTTGAGTTTATGTCCTACCTGTGGCAGCGTCATGATTTATTACCGGCCCCCTATCAGGTGCCCTGGCTGGATATATACGCGGTAGCGAAGTCTCGACTGGGAGCCGATGCCGGCTTGCCTAATTTTAAGCTGGCAAGCGTAGCCAGACATTTTGCTGTAGATACTGCCGGCGCTCATGATGCTATGGCTGATTTAATCATGACTATTGAAATAGCTAAACAATTGAAAGGTATGCCTGAAAAATCTTTGCCTTTAAAAAACGGCATGGATCTCGAAACAGTAAAATTTTCTATTTAGAGAAAGAGCAAAAAATGGTAGAGCAAGAAATAAAAGCAATAAAAGAACGTAACGCCCGGGTGGAAGCTGATAAAGCCTGGGAAGTAAGTGCTTTTCGTATAAGTACTATTTGTGCGATCACATATATTATTGCTGCTTTAGTACTTTGTGTTATTGGTACTCATCGCTGGTGGCTTAACGCCTTAATTCCCACCATAGGCTTTTATCTTTCCACTAGATCACTCCCTGTCATAAAAAAATGGTGGATTCAGTCCAGATATTGTCCAGAAGAACATAAATAAATGAAGGCATTAACTTCTGAAAATCATAATATTGATTTAACTGCCAGAGCCCATAAGGAAATGGTTGCGGCTGGTTTTGTGCCGGATTTTGAACCAGCGGTGATGCAAGAAGTAGGTGCTGTGACCGGTAGGGGCGAGCTTCATGTGAGTCCGGGTCCTGACGTTCGCGATTTACGCTCACTTTTGTGGTCATCTATAGATAATCCTGAATCAAAAGATCTTGATCAAATAGAATATTGCGAACGATTGCATGATGGCAACACGCGCGTGGTGATTGCCATAGCAGATGTTGATTCATTGGTGCCTAAAGGATCAGCAACTGATAAACATGCTTATACAAACACAACCTCTGTTTACACAGGTGTTGTCACTTATCCAATGCTGCCCGATGAATTGTCTTTCAATCTGACCTCTCTGATTGCTGATGCGGATAGACGGGCAATTGTTATTGATCTTATTGTCGATAAAACAGGATCAGTCATTAAAAGTGATGTTTATCAGGGCATTGTGCGCAATCATGCCAAATTAGATTACCAAATGGTTGGTAAATGGTTGGAAGATGGTGGTGCCCCGCCCGATAAAATTGCAGCGATATCAGGATTGTCTAACCAGCTTTTATTGCAAAGTGAAATTAAAGAACTTATTCATAACCAGCGCAAAGAACAGGGATCACTTTATTTGCATACGCTAGAGGCCATACCAGTAGCAGCGAATGGACAAGTTTTAGATCTGGAACTAGTAGAAGATAATCCCGCTCGTGGTTTGATTGAAAACTTTATGATTGTGGGCAATATTGCTGTTTCTCATTTCTTAGAAAGCAAACAAGTCCCCTCTATCAGACGGGTAGTTAAAACTCCAGAACGTTGGGACAGAATTGTAACTGTAGCCAAAACATACGGCGAAGTATTACCACAACAGCCGGACGCACCGGCTCTGGCGAAGTTTTTATTGAAACGCAAAGACGCTGATCCTCTTCATTTCCCTGATTTGTCACTGACTATTGTCAAATTACTTGGACGCGGTGAATATGTACTGGATGTGCCAGGACAAGCTGATGCCGGCCATTTTGCTTTAGCTATTCGCGATTATACGCACGCTACTGCTCCCAATCGCCGTTACCCGGATCTTATAATGCAGCGATTGGTAAAAGCGATCATTGCCGGCAAACCAACACCATATACTGCCGATGAATTAAACAAAATAGCTATGCACTGTACAGAACAAGAAGATGCTGCTAATAAAGTGGAACGGACCATGCGTAAAGTGGCAGCAGCAGTTTTGTTGAGCAAACATTTAGGCGAAACTTTTGATGGTATTGTTACCGGCGTGACGAATGGTGGCACATTTGTGAGGTTGATAAAACCACCGGCCGAAGGCAAAATTATTCGTGGCGAGAAAGGATTGGATGTTGGCGATCAAGTAAAATTAAAGCTTGTATCTACTGATCCTGAGCAAGCATTTATTGACTTCGAACGAGTATGAATAGAGATAAATTAATCGTAATCGTATGTTTAGTGGTTATGGCAGCTATCTATCTTTGGTTTAAAGGTGGTAGCGTATTCCCGCCTAGTGAAAAGGACATGCGTTCCTTAGTGCGCGCAATAAAAACCGCGCATAAACCGCGCGTAGTTTATTTTTTTGCTACTTGGTGTGGTGCCTGTGCTGCGTATGGGCCTGTATTAAAAGATGCAGTTTCCCTTTACAGTGAATCTATAGATTTTCAATCTGTGAATGTTGGCGATCCAACTTATAATAAGCTGATAAGTCAATATGGAATCCAGAGCGTTCCGACAACTATTATTTTTAATGCCTATGGACAGCTGGTGCTTGCAGAAGGCGGATGTATAGACCGGCAAACACTAAATGACACTCTCAGCAATATCTACAAGTCGACACTTAGCGAGTCTGCCAGTAAGAGCACCAAGTCAAAAGCAACTAAAAAAAAGCGTTTATGACTTATCTACAGCATAGCCAGGTGGTGCCATAGTGGGGTAGCTGCCGGGGCTTATTTGTTTGCCATCGAAAAATACGGCAATTTGATCTTCTGGTCCATATATATCAGGGTGGGCTAGACGTTTTGCATTTAAGCAATGAACGATATTCCATTCGTCATGGCTGCCGCGGCTGAAATTAGTGCCGGCTTTAATAGCATAATAACGGAAGAAATCCAGTCTGCGCTCTTCCCAGATAGCTTTTTCTTCCGGGTTGGATAAATCGAGTAAGCGGCAAAAACCCTCATTTTTATCAACGCAGTCAAAATCATTTTTAAATTCGTTATCCAACGAATATTTACGAGCAAAATAAATCTCAACTGCTTGTGATAACGAGCGGGCTTCGCTTAAGAAGAAATCTTGAACATCTGTAGGTCCAATAAAATAAAAGGCATCGAATAAATTGCCGGTGTTAGGAATTATCTTATTTGGTCTATGATAATAGTCATCTTCAACGATTACTTTGGTCCACATGCGCATATAATCGCCACCCGTTGGCGGGCTGGTTTTTGCCAGATTATCAACATCAATATTTTTGCCCGTTTCACGCCTTATTGCTTCTGCGTGCTGATACATGAGTCCTACGCCTTCCTTGGTCTCCATTTGATATTTAGAAGGATTGAGAATAAAAAAGCGCTCTCCCCATTTAGCCATAAGATTGCGTTCGATAGCGCCGGCAATATCGACGTTGGTAGAAAAATGGCCGCCACCGGCTGTAGAAATAGGACAACTTTGAAATACAATTATTCTACCTTCAGCATGTGCCCGTTTCAGATCGGCTTTTACCAGTTCCGTCTGCCGTTCAAACAGGTCAAACCAGTCCCCTGTATGCCATGTAAACTCAATGGGTAAATCGCTTATTGGCCGGCCCGTCTGCATATTGGCCCCATCTTTCCCGGCACTTCTTTTCATGGCAGTGGCTCCTTGTAAAACATCGTAGCTTATATTCTATAGTACAATGTATCAACGGCCGGATGCAATCGGCCCGTTTGGTATACGGGCTCGCAAGCTTCGACCCTACACAGACACACGGCGCAAGCGCCTGCACTACGTACACCCTGCTCCTACACTTAAAACATATACCTATGACCGAATATAATATTGGCATAAAAAATTTTCGTGCGGTTACCGATTGGCTGTATCGCGGCGGTCAACCTGATGTAGCTGAAATAGATCAACTGGTCGAATGCGGCTTTCGTACCGTTGTTTCTTTGCGGTGGAATCTTGAGGCAATAAAAACCGAGTTAGCCCAGGTTAGAGAACGTAATTTGCATTTTTATAGCATTCCTCTTTCTTACTGGGTATTGCCTACGCGAAAACAAATAGACTATTTTCTTTCTATATTAGACGATGAAAGCAAACGACCTGTTTATATTCACTGTAAGCATGGTCAGGATCGAGTCGGCATGATGACGGCTATTTATCGTATTGCTAGAGAAAACTGGACAGCAGACCAGGCATATGCTGAAATGAAAAAAAATGGTTTTCGCTATGTTCAAATGCACCAGTTAAAATGGGCGGTTTACGGTTTCGAGCGCCGGTTGCAGCGGCAGGCTAAGCATCTTGCGGATACGACTGAGGATAAATTAATCCAGCTTGAACAGTAATTCTTTTTTTCAAATTCAGGCTGTTTGCCCTTGGTCTGGCGCGCGCAGCGGAGTACTCCATACAAGGCACGGTATTGTTGAAACACCGGTCTTTATGCCCGTTGGCACTAATGGTACTTTGAAGTCTCTCACTTTTGGTCAAGTTAATGATTGTGGGGCGCAAATCGTTCTAGGTAATTCATATCATCTTTATTTGCGGCCAGGACTGGATGTAATAAAAAACTGTGGCGGCTTGCATAACTTTATCAACTGGCAAAAGCCAATTCTTACCGATTCAGGCGGCTTTCAAGTTTTTAGCCTGAACAGCTTGCGGAAAATTAGTGAAGATGGTGTTTTGTTCAGAGACCATATAAATGGTCAGGAGCATTTTATTGGTCCCAAAGAATCAATGCATATTCAAAATACCATTGGTGCCGATATTATTATGGCTTTTGATGATTGCGTAAAAAACCCGGCTACTCATGAAGAAGCCAAAGCATCAATGGAGCGCACGCACCAATGGTTAGCTAAATGTGTTGAACATCATCAAAGAAGTGATGATCAATTTCTTTTTGGCATTATCCAGGGCAGCACATACGAAGACTTACGTGAAATTTCAGCTAAAGCTGTTACCGGACATGATTTACCAGGCTACGCTATTGGTGGTGTGGCGGTGGGTGAAGAAAGATTAGCAGTCGAAAACATCACTGCTTTTACTGCCCCGTTTTTGCCTGAAAATAAACCACGCTATCTTATGGGCATTGGCACTCCCTGGGATATAGCCTATGCCATCAAATGTGGTATCGATATGTTTGATTGTGTTTCGCCAACTAGATTAGCGAGACACGGCACGGCTTTCAGCAGTGAAGGCCAGCTGCCTCTTAAATCAAGCCGCTACGCTCTAGATAATGGACCTCTGGATAAAAATTGCTCTTGCTATACTTGTTTAAATCACAGCCGCGCTTATTTGCACCATTTGGTGCGCGTCAAAGAAATGACCAGCGGCACATTGCTTTCTATCCACAATCTTACTTTTTAATTGCTGTTGCTCAACAATGCCGCCAGGCTATTATCGACGGCAAGTTTAAGGATTTATTTGAAAGGTTTTCAGTTCAATATCGGCAAATCGCAGTTAGTGAACAAAACGAATACGATTTCAATTGAAATTCATTGTATAGGTCATATCCGGTTTTTCATTTCCGGTTGTCGGCGCATTCTTCCAAAATATGATTGTTAGCCGTGCTGGTAATTTCACTATTTTGATATCTTCTAAAGGAGGAAATGTCGGACTCATATTGTTGCAACCGCCTGGATAACCGCAGCTGCCGCCGCAATGAACGAACTGTGGTACTGCCATTGGTCCGCTCATTGGGTGAGCGACATTCATATTGTATGCCCATGCCGCTGGTATATAGAAATAGTTCAGTCCAAGATCACGAGCATTAATTGCCTCCAGACCAACCATGCCGTGATCTGTGTAAGGGGAGTAATTAAAGGTGCTGCACATTTGACTTTCATATGAACTAACTAAGTAAGTTACTTCAGACTTTTGTTCTTTTGGCCACCATCTTAATCCTGATGGTTGGTAAAACCAGGGATAATAATGAGTGAGGATATCTTGTTCGGACACTGATGTATTATCTGGCCCGCGAACACATGCTTCTCCTGCTAATAGAAATGGGTTGAGAATAAATCTTGATTCTTCTGCAGGACCTTTGATGCTGTTTTGACCCGAGCCATAATATCCTTCCCCCAATATTCCCCACCATGGTTTTCTGTCTACAATTTGACCAAAAACCTCGTTACTGGGAGCATAAGCGCCTTGCAAAAGTTCTTTGTGCTTTAAGACTTCCTGTGTTCTTCTCTGGAAGATTTCTGCTTTTGGCTTGAAGTTAAAATCTTGAGGAGGAACAATTGGAATATCAATTGGTCCGGTTATTTTAGTTTTGCTTCCAAGAGCTAAATCATTGGCTAAGATGGCGCTTGTGCAGACGGATATTATAAGAATTGTCGATAGAACTATTTTATTGATAAAACGAATAAACATTTCATGACATCCTTAAATGAGTAAGTTAGCCAATCTTTCACTCGAGAAAATTTTGTATCTGAGCTAGAGTCGGATTCAAGATACATCTACAATAGACTAGGTAGAAATTGATTGATCAGCTGCTGGAAAAATAGTATGCAAAAACCAGAAAAAGAACAAGGTGACCAAAAAAGAATGGAAGCTCCATTAGTGCAGCAATGTTTACTGTTGGGGATGGAATTCTAGGAGCGGCAATATTAGTCGTGCTTGGAGCGTATGGTGGAGATTTTCTAGATCGAAAATTCGGAACAGCGCCATGGCTAAGCATTTTTTTGCCTATTTTAGGCGGCGGGCTGGGCCTGTACCGTTTTATATTGAAGGCTATTAGCTTAGATAAAGATAAATGATATAGCTAATTAGCATTTGTTGACCACCACGCTTGGCCACTGATATGATGCACAATCATTTGGTAGTCTTTAATGAAGATCATCAGTTAAAGACATACGTTGAATTGGTCAGGCGATACTGGCAACTTATCATGGCCCTTTAGGTTTTCTAAACATTCTTGATTTTGACAAATTATGTTAGGCAATAATTTACCGCTCAGCTATTTCATACACGATCCCAAGATTTGTGACAGCGCATTTTTGGGCATTCAAGCTATGGGTAAAACGGGTGATATTCATGTCGATACAATTGCCTTAGCTGCTGTCAGTATGACTATTATTCTTGGGTCGGCAGCTTTAATTACTCCCAGTCTGACTTCGGAAAATGCCGGCGGGGTTGGGCAAAACCTATTGGAAATGTATTATGATTTCATAGCTTATTTAACGAAAGATCAGATGGGGCATGCTTATAAGAAATTTCTCCCACTGATTGCGGCTATCTTCATTTTTATATTAGTTGGTAATTTTGTTGGTATCGGTCCTTGGAAAATGTTTGAATCGTTTTCCTGGTGGCCACGTATAGGACACGGTCATGAAGGTGTCGAACCTTTCGAATTGTGTTCCCCAACTACGGATTTTAACGTTACTTTTGCCCTCGCTACAGTCTCATTATTGGTATACCTGGGTTCAGGACTGTGGGCGCACGGAGTAAAATATTTAAAGCTTTTTGTTAGTCCGATGGCTTTTGTTGAGTGGCTAGATTTAGTTACTCGTCCAGCTACGCTTGCTTTGCGGCTTTTGATAGTTATCACAGCAGACGAAATTTTGCGTTTGATAGCGTTAATGCTAGTTCCTGTCGGCATTCCTGTTGGTGTAATGGGTTTCGAATTGGGCATTGGGCTCTTGCAGGCCTTTGTATTCGCTTTGTTAACCTCAGTTTACATAGGTATGACGATTGCCCATCACTGAAAACTCTGGCACGCTGGGATCTTTACGGAAATTAGCAAAGCCTTAAAGCTTGCTTTGACCAACCAGGATATCGAATTGCTATAATGATTACCTCGGCAATCAATGTAGAAGCCTGCTAAGGCACTTCTCTACAGATTGACGGGTAGCTCGGTAGGAAAACGTTTAGTAAGAAACATCTGAATCAAAAATTAGTATCAGTAAAGGAGAAACAACGTGGATCACAGTTTCATAGCTCTCGCGGGAATGACAGCAGATGCCGCCGTCAATGTCACCATGATTAAAGCAGCAGCGCTGCTTGGTTCTGGGATAGCTGTTCTTGGTGTAATTGGTCCAGGTGTTGGTATTGGTCTTGCCGGTTCGCGAGCTTTGGAAGGCATGGCTCGTCAACCGGAAATGGCTACCAAGCTCCTAACTAATGCTCTTATCATCGCTGCGTTGATGGAAGCTTTAGGGCTTATGGCTTTTATCATGGCTGTTATGCTTTGGCAGTATGCCAAGACTTTATAAAGTTGAGTGTTCTTGTTTTATAACTTTTCAGGACGAATATTCCTATGCTTAAGGTAACTTATGTAATTTTATTTGCCATAGGGATGATTGTTGTTTGTTGGTTGAACGAAGTAATACTCAAACAAATAAGTCTATTTGCACTTAATGGCACCTATTTTATTTTTATTTTTCTATTTCTGCTCTTTGTGCCATTGTTAAATGAGATCATGCTAAAGCCTGTGGGTGCGGCGATGGAAAAGCGCCGGGCTAAGATGCAAGAAAATCTTGATACTGCTAAGGCTTGCACGCAGGAAGCGCAAAATCTCCTTGCTGATTATCAATCCAAATTACATACGAGCCGTCTGGAAGCGCAAGCCATTATTCAGACGGCTTCAAATACTGCTCAAAAGAAAGAGAAGATAAACTGAAAGGTATTCAAGTAGAAGGGCGGGCTAAGATAGATGAGCTAAAAAATGAACTTACTGCCAACAGGCAAAATTTGCTCAAATCACTTATTCACCCTGAGCTTGAGCTGGTTAGTGAGATCATTCAAAAGTTACTGGGAGAGGAAAAACCTGTCTTGGTGACCAATGAAGAAACGGTACTGCAGACTCTAAAAAATATTCGTTGAAGTAGCATAAGGTTTAAGGTTATGTATTTATTTGCTGAACTCGGACAGGAAAATATAATCACTTCCCTGTTGGATTTTCATTCTAACTTTATAAACTGGCTGCTTCTGCTGGTGATTCTTTTCTTTCTGATTAGAAAATTTATACCACCACTTATTTCTCAAAGACAACTTTCTATAAACAATGAATTAGCTGCGGCTGCAAAAACACGCCAGGATGCTGAACGGGCTCTGGCAGAACAAAAACTGCAAATAGAACAAGCTTCGCAAGCGGCAGAAAAAATAGTTGTTGAAGCCAGGCAAATAGCCAAACAAATGAGCGAGGAAATGCGGCAGCAAACCGTACAAGAAAGATCTGATTTGCTGAAAAAATTTGATATGGCTGTGCATAATGAACGTCAAGCAGCTGTTCTTGAAATGCGCAGCATTGTTGCCAGAGCAGCTATAAAACTAGCAGAAGAAAACTTGCGGGCGACACTTACTGCTAATAATAAAGTCAATCTTGGCCATGAATTTATGGATGAATTAAGCAAATTGAGCCAGACAAATTTAGAGAGCGAAGATACTGAACGAGTAAAAAAAAATAGTGAAATTCTTTTAGGGAGCAGCGATAGTTGTGAAGTCTGAACGTGATCTGGTTAGCCAACGTTATGCGCAAGCACTAGTTGATATGGTTACTGCTGACACAGTCCCATCGACTTTAGCGGATAATGTTGCTGCCGATCTTAAGAATATCAACAGCACAATTGCTAATAGTTCTGAGCTGAAACTTTTGCTTGATCATCCGGCTTATTCCATGGCTCAAAAAGAGACAGTGCTGCAAAATATCTTTATGGGAGAGGTGCAAGAAATTACCTTATCTTTGCTTGCTTTGTTGGTAAATCGCCGCCGCCTGAATTTGCTGCCGGCTATTGAACGTCAGTATTGTTTATTATTGAATGAGCAAAGAAATATAGTTGCGGCTCAACTAGTTTCATCTGAGCCGCTTTCTGAAAACAACCTGGCTGATATTAAAGCCAGATTGAATGAGTATGTCGGTAAGAAATTACAGTTAGATACGGCTGTTGACCCGACTCTCATTGCGGGTTACGTTTTGAGAATTAAAGATCAAGTTATTGACGGTAGCCTGAAAGGAAGACTGGCAGGCATAGAAAAAGTTTTATTAAGTGTGTAGTAGTGCAGCCGCTTGCGGCGTGGTTCTGAATGTGGTTTTAAATAAACAGCGAGGAAATTATGGCAATTAGACCGGATGAAATTACATCGATACTCAAGGCCCAGCTAGAAAATTACCGGGCTGCGCTCAGTGTTTCTAATGTCGGTACTGTCATGCAAGTTGGTGATGGTATTGCCAGAATTTATGGCATGGAAAAAGCTATGGCCGGCGAACTAGTCCAGTTTGATGATCCGGACAAAACGGCAGGCATGGTGCTTAATCTGGCTGAAGACAATGTTGGTGTTGTTTTGCTTGGTGAAGGCCGCAAAATTAAAGAAGGCATGAGTGTCAGTACCACCGGACGGATTGCTTCTGTGCCGGTTGGCCCACAGCTTCTTGGTCGTGTTATCAATCCTATTGGACAACCTCTCGATGGCAAGGGACCTATAACCAGTGAAGAGTTCAGCCCAATCGAAGCAAAAGCGCCCGGTATCGTATCACGTCAATCGGTGTGTGAACCGTTGATGACCGGTATCACTGCTATCGATGGCATGATTCCCATTGGCCGTGGTCAACGCGAATTGATTATTGGCGACAGACAAACAGGCAAGACCGCTATTGCTATTGATGCCATTATCAATCAAAAAAATCAGCCCAACCGTCCAATTTGTATCTATGTAGCTATTGGTCAGAAAGACAGCAATATTGGCCGTATTCAAAAAATTCTTGAAGACAAAGGGGCCATGGAATATACAGTTATTGTTGATGCCCCTGCTTCTGTTGCTCCAGCTTTGCAGTTTATAGCTCCTTACGCCGGCGCTGCTATTGGCGAATACTTTATGCAAAAAGGGCAGCACGCTTTGTGTGTGTATGATGATCTATCAAAACACGCCGTAGCCTATAGAGCTATGAGCTTGTTGCTAAGACGCCCGCCTGGTCGCGAAGCTTATCCGGGTGATGTGTTTTATTTACATAGCCGCTTGCTTGAGCGTGCTGCTAAGCTTTCTGATAAATTGGGCGCCGGCTCTCTTACAGCGTTGCCTATTATTGAGACTCAAGCTGGTGACGTTTCTGCTTATATCCCCACCAATGTTATTTCCATTACAGATGGACAGATTTTCTTAGAAACAGACTTGTTCTATGCCGGTGTAAGACCAGCTATTAATGCTGGTATTTCGGTAAGCCGTGTTGGTGGTGCTGCTCAAACTAAAGTCATGAAAATGGTGGCTGGTAAATTAAGATTAGACCTGGCCCAATTTAGAGAATTAGAGGCCTTTGCCCAATTTGCTTCAGATCTGGATAAGGCTACTCAAGATCAGATTCGCCGCGGCCAAAAACTAATAGAAGTTTTGAAACAACCGCAGTATGAGCCGCTAACCCTTGCTCAGCAGGTGTCAATAATTTTTGCCGCCAATCGTGGTTTGCTGGATGATGTTGACACCAAGAAAATAGGCAAATTTAAAAGTGAATGGTTTAAATACTTATCGACTCAAGCCAGGGACATTGAAAGTAAATTGTCTTCGGGAGACAAAATGACTGCTGAAGACGAAAAAGCTCTTGCTGATCAGCTGACAACATTCAAGACAAATTTTTTCCAACCTTAGAATATAGAGACATAAATTCCAATGGCCAATCTAAAAGTAATCAGGCAGAGAATTAAAAGTGTTCAAGCAACACAAAAAATTACTCGTGCTATGCGTATGGTTGCTGCTGCCAAAGTGCGGCGTGCTCAGGCAAGAGTACAGGCAGCTAGACCATTTACGGCAGCGGTTGTAAAAATGCTTGCCGAAGCCATGAAAGAAATCAATCCTATTGATTTATATGGTTTGCCTCTTGTGCATTCCCGACCGGTAAAAAAGGTAGCACTTATAGTACTTTCTTCTGATCGTGGACTTTGCGGTTCTTATAACACCAATGTGTTTCGCGAAGTTTTGAGCCGCATGCAAAGTTTGGAAGCCGAAGGCAAAACAGTGGCTTTAATTTTAGTGGGCATGAAAGCAGCAGCATTTTTCAGGCATGTAAAAGCTGAGAAACTTAAGACTTATACTCTTTTGCCGGCCATTCCTACAGTAGAAGAGGCTAAGCTGATTGCTGAACAGGCCAGTGGATTATTTACTACTGAGGCTGTCGATGCTGTTGAGTTGATTGGCACCAAATTTATTTCAATGTTACGCTCTAAAATCGAAAGAATAAATTATTTGCCGACCACGATCACAAATATTTCGTCCGAAGCGGTGGAGTTGATACCTGCTCTCAATACCACCAGTCAACCACAACCCGGTATGATACCACTAAGATTATTTGAGCCCAGCATTATGGAACTGATGACTAAAGAATTGCTGCCAAAATATCTGCAAAATGTTATCTATCAAGCCTTATTGGAAGCATCAGCATCCGAGTTAGCTGCTCGTATGAATGCTATGACTAATGCGTCTAATAATGCGCGCGATTTAATTAGCTCGCTTACTCTTGTTTATAATAAGGCCAGGCAAAGTGGTATCACGCAAGACTTGCTTGAAATTGTTGGTGGCGCCGAGGCATTAAAAGGTTGATTGGCGCCTCCTGACAACAGTTAATTGTCTTGATAAAATCAAGCGGGCAATTAGAATATAGTCAGGGCTAGAAGGGCATAGGACAGTTTGACAGTTTGTATTTTATGGCGGCAAAAGCAGGCAATGATGCTGCGGGCCTGTTTTATTGTTTTTTTGGGGCTGGTAATTGTGTTACCGCCGGCTCAGGCTTTCTGGTTTTTTCACCATCATAAAAAAAATCAAGATCAAACACAAACTGCCCCCAATTCATATCCGTCCGGTCAAACCGGGCAAACAATGTATTATCCACCCGGACAGTCTGGCCGGCATGGCAGGCGCCTGGTGCCGGCGTACTTATACAAGAATTGCCCACCAAATTATTCCCCTGACGACAATGACCATGCCGGCAATATTAGTGGCGGTAAAGCGGTGCTACCGTATACGATATCATCACCAATTCAAGCCTTGAAAAATCAAACTGTCAGAATAGGTATTGGTCTTAATTTAGACAAGGCAAAGATTTCTGTTTTGGACGGCGCTCAGTTGATTGATAACAGTAGCGGCCTTGTGATTGCTAATTTACCCGGGCAAAGTCAGTGGCTGGTGAGCAGGCAAGACAATGAGATTGTTATGCAGCCAAGGGCAGAATATTATGATGCCATAGAAAAATTAGCGGCAGCGTGCGACGGCAGAATGCAATCGCCGGCTATAGAGGCAGCTGCCTATTATCCTGTTGTGTCGGATAACAACAGTCTGACTGACCAGGATCTAAATAATTTAAGCACTCATAATTGGCCAACCAATATAACTACTTTAAATTTGCCCTGGCAGGATGACAAAACCAGTTATACATTGAAAACAATAGGCTTGCTGGCCCTCAATGATCGCCTTTATCGTGGCGATTTTCTTATTCAGTGCAGTAAGTCAGGCAACCTTGAAAAGTTCAATATTATCAATAGACTTAGTCTTGAAGACTACTTACTTTCAGTTGTTCCTTCGGAAATGCCCAGCCTGTGGCTGCTGAGGCTCTTAAGGCCCAAGCTATTGCGGCGCGATCATACGCAGTAGCCAATCTAAGCAAACACGGCAGCGAAGGTTATGATTTAAAGGATAATACAGAAGATCAGATGTATCTGGGCGTAAAGTCTGAAAATCAGTACACCAATGCAGCTGTTACTGCAACGAATGGGTTGGTGATTAAATACGATGGCAAGCCAATTTGTGCTTATTTTCACAGCGCCGGTGGTGGCAGCACCGAGGCAGCAGAAAATGTTTGGTGTAAATCGTTACCTTATTTAAAAGCGGTCACTGATTTTGATCAGGATTCGCCAATGTATAACTGGACAAAGAATTTCACAGATGATCAGGTGGAAAATGCAATACCGGACAAAGACTTAGGTGAATTAGTGGCTATTTCTGTTTCGGAAAGGTCGCCTGCAGGCAGAGTAATCCGCTTGCTTATTGAAGGTTCTGAGAATGCTTGCATTATTTCAGGTGAGGCGG
>CAWKBA010000031.1:0-193054 GCA_963847765.1 Candidatus Melainabacteria bacterium
AACACATTTGCTTTAACTGCTAGCGGCAATATCACTCAAGGCTCAAGCAGCGATACTATTACTGCCACAACTGTTAATTTAAATTCAACCGGCGGCAGCATTTATGGCAGTAGCGGTGCATCCTCCAACTTCGTATTGAATGCCGGTAATCTTGTTGCTAATGCAAATGCATCTAGCCAAAATGTATACATATCCGACACAGCCGCTTCAACAAGCATTGCTGGCGCTTCCGGTGCCGCCGGCACATTCTCTCTGTTATCCACGGGTGATATAACTCAAGGTTCTAATTCAGACACTATTACTGCCACAACTGCCAATTTGCATACAACCGGCGGCAATATTTATGGCAACGGTGGTGCTTCCAATTTTGTGTTGAATGCCAATAATTTAATTGCTAATGCTGGTCAAACTGTCTCCATAGATGACACTAATACCGGCACAACCACTATTAGTGGTAATTCTTCCGCCATTGGTGCATTTAGCTTAACTACTGCCGGTTCTATCGCTAACTCCGGCACGGTTACTGCCAATGGCGCTATTACCTTCCAAGCCGGCACTAACGGCTCTATAGCTATCGGTGCGAACTTATCCGGCACTTCGATAACATTAAATGCGAATGGCACTGGCACTATTACTCAAACTGCCAGCACCAATCTTTCTACTAACGGTGCTTTGACCTTATTCTCCGGTAGCGGCGATATCGGTACTTCGGGAGCTAATATACTCACTAGCGCTCAGCAATTGACTGCTAATACTGCCGGCAATGTTTACGTTAGTGACTCCAATCATGTTGTGCTGCATGCATCATCTGCCGGCAATGGCGATACATTCAATCTTACTTCCACAGGAAATATTACAGTTTCCGGAAATGTTGCTGCCGGTTCAGGCACTATCGGCTCTATTAATTTAAGCGGCACAACAATGAACGAAGCCAATGGCAATTATGTTCTCACTGCCAGCAATGTTGGATTAACCAGCACTTCCGGTGACATTGGTGCCAGTGGTTCCGGAGGGGCAACTTCCATACTGACCAACACGGCTAATCTCACTGTTGCTTCCACCGGCAATGCTTATGTGCATGACGCAGGCTCAGTAAACCTCGACCCTACTAGTGTGGGTACGGGAGATACATTCAATCTTACGTCCGCTGGGGCAATCACAGTTGCTGGCAATGTTGCTGCTACTTCCGGTACTATCGGCTCCATCAATTTAAATGGCACAGCCATATCTGAAGGCAGCGGTGCTTATACTCTTAACGCAACAAATGTTGGATTGACCAGCACCGTCGGTAACATTGGTGCTTCCGGTTCCGGCGCCGGCACTGCCGTTCTCACTAATGCCGGTAATCTTGCCATTACTTCAGCAAGCAACGCCTATGTGTCCAATGCCGGTTCTGTCTCTCTAACTTCCGGTTCAGCCGGCAATGGTGATACATTCAGTCTCATAACTACAGGCGGTGGTAATATCGCTCTTGCCGGTAATGTCACGGCTAATTCCGGTACTGTCAATCTCAATGCTGTCGGCAATATTACTCAAGGTAGTGGCGACATTATCACTGCTACAACTGCTAATTTGAATTCAACCGGCGGCAGTATTTATGGTAGCGGCGGATCAAGCTCCAACTTCAGTCTCAACGCTAATAATTTAGTTGCTAATGCTAATCAAAATGCTTATATAAGTGACACAGCTACCGGCACAGTCAATGTCAGCGGCAATTCTTCTGCCGGCGGTAACTTTAATTTAGTGGCTACAAACAGTGGCTCAGCCTCAGGTGGCACAATTGCCATCGACTCAGGCAATACTGTTAATGGTGCCTCAGTTACATTCACTGTTGCTAATTTAAGCAACAGCGGCACGGTTACTGCCGGCACTGGTGATCTATCTATTCAAAGCAATGCTACCGGCAATGCCTTGACCGTAAGCATGGCTTCCGGTTCCGGTCTGGTGGCATCGGCAGGCAATGTCAATTTTAACGGCAGCAATGCCGGCTCAGTGACTGTTCAACCAGTTTCCGGCACCACGCCATTAGGCACTATTTTTGCCGCCGGCAATGTCAATTTAAATATAGGTTCCGGCTCAGCCACAGTAGCTGCTAATTCAATCTCCGGCACAGTGCAAGATCCTAATGCTAATTTCACAACACCAGCTTCCGGTAATGTTTCCATTACCACAGCCGGCACAGGCACTGTAACTATCGGCAATTTCGCTGCTGCTACCGGCAATACAATAACCATAGCTAATAGCAGTAATCCTGAGTCTATAAATACTGTTGGTAATCTTACTGCCGACTCAATAACTGTCCAGGGCGTTGGGGGCATTACCGCCAATCTTGGTAATGGCACTACAATGACCGCCAGGGTGGGTAATGTTGATTTCAATAATACAACTGCCGGACCGATTAATATTACAGGCACTGGAAGCACAATATCTGCCAATAATGCCGTTATTCTTTATGCCGGCACAACATCATCCAGCTCAATCAATGTCAATGTTAATCAACTTATTGGTTGTGTTGAACCGACAGGATCTTCTGTTTCTATCCAGACACAAACCGGTAGTCTTACTTTCTGCAATGGTATTAACACTTCCGGCAACGGCTCCGGCAATGTCTATATTCTTGCTAATGGTGGCGGCGTAAATATCGGCAATGCTGTGAACTCTTCTTCCGGCACCGGTTCCGGCGGAAACATTACAATTACAGCCGGCTCCGGTACTGTGAGCATAAATGGGGCCGTTAGCTCGAGCGGCACAGGAACCAGTAATAGTGCCGGTACCATTACCATTAGTGGCAGCGGTGGTGTCAATACCAATGGCAATAATATTAGCGCCATTGGCAGCAGCGGTGCCTCAGGTGGAGCAATCAATGTCACATCAAGCAACGGTAATATCACGCTGGCAACTATAGCCAGCAATTCCACCGGTGGTAATGGTGGTGCTGTCAGCTTGACTGCCGGCAACGGATCAGTGAGCACATCTAATGTCACTACCAACAGTTCGGGCTCAGGCAATACTGCCGGCTCCTTAACTATAAACGCCGGCAACGGCATCACAGTTGGTAACATTAATGCCAACGGTACAAGCGGAGCTTCTGGTGGAACTATAAATCTAACCAGCACCGGCCAAACAATTTCCGGTACTTATATTAGCGCTTCCGGCAGTGGTGGTGGTAACGGTGGTTCGTTCACTGCCAACAGCGGCAATATTGTATTAAGCAGTACTATCGGCGGCGACAGCGTAGATGTTTCCGGAGCAAATGGCGGTGTATCAACAATTCAAACCACATCATCAAACACATTTACTATTGGTGGCAGCACATCCAATAGCGTGGCCGGCAGCATCGATGCCAATGGCACGACTGGAAACGGCGGCTATGTGACATTTACCAACTATGGTAATACAATTACCGGCAATCAAATTGTCAATCTCGGTTTCTCAGTGCTGGCCAATGGCACCACTGGTAATGGCGGCAATATTTTATTCCAGGGCGATGTACCGGCAGCGCTGCTTGCTACCGTTAATGGAACTGTTCAAGCGACAAACAATGCCGATAACAGTGGATTGATTGGCTTTAACAGTGGGCCAGGACAAGGCGTAACCTTGCTTGGCAGTGGTACTATTCACGCTGGACAATATGTTGAACCAGGCAATTTAAGCTCCAGTCCGATATTAGCATCACAAATGAGTTCTACGTTGCCGTCCGGCTCCGCAGGAACCATAATTATATCCGGATCTTTAACTGTCGGTAATGCGGTTATTACAAACGGCACAATCCCGACCCCACCCGCGCCGGGGACTGAATCAGGGTCGTCCGGCTCCGGCTCGCTCCTGCTCGCCTTCCTGCCTAATGAATCCGAGGTTACTGCCGGCACCCTTTCCTCGCTCACTGCCACCGACCAAACTCAAATCTTTGGCTTTGCAAATTTAAATATAGATCTCGATGAGGCCGAAGAAGATGAGGAAGATGACTCTCAAATGGCTAGCAATGACAATAAACAGTTTATTGTCGGTACAACTATCTCTGCCTTCCGTTTCGGTTACGACGAAATAAACAGATTGGGAGAAGACGGCGTTGAGCTTTCTCCTGACAGCGGTAAAGGTTATCTGGGTCTCAATAAAGGCAATATTTTGATCACCCCGGATAGAGACATACTTGTTGCCACTCAGCAAGGCAATATCCATGTAGGCGCCGGGGCTACAGTATTCATTATGGCGCAAAAGGATAATGCCGTACTTTTCGATTTAGTGCAAACAAAACCAAATCAAGTTTGGGCCACTGTCGACAAACAAAGACTGGTTGTGGAACCAGGCAGCATGCTTGCTCTCACTAATCAGAATGTACAAAGCCTGAGCAGCATAGCAGTTAATTGTCACGCTGTAGCTTACCGCAGAGCACAGCAAGTTCTCTCCGGTAATGTCAAAGCGTTTGCTGCTAATTTCTCCATTGGTTCAGCCATAAACAACATTGAACCGCTGCGACGCTTAACAGTCTCTACTTATAAGCAAGACCAATTGACTGTAGAAAGATTGTGGAAGAACGCTCAGATTGAGGGGAATTTCGCTCGTCCAGCCCGTCAACCCTTCAACAACGCCGACATGGGAAGGTAATAATACAACGGCGCAAGCGCCTGCACTACGCGCCGTGGTTCTACCCATCGTCGTATATCCATTTTAGCTCTGCCCTTAAACAATTATTAGATGTAAGCATTGCAGTACAATACACAGCGATAATGATGGTGAGGGCCGCCATGAAATCATTTGTAATACTGTTATTGTGCTTGCTATTGAGCGTTGGAATAGCTATCAGCAAAACTGAAAATAATAATTTTATTCCAGGAACAGTAGTTTATGGTTATGGTTTTGGCATTGACGAAGCCAACCGACTGGCTAAAGATGGTGTCTTTATCGGCAAAGACAGCAAAGGTAATTATCTAGATCTTGCTTTTGGCAATATTTTGCTTATTCCAGATAAAGATATTCTTGTCAGCACTCATGCCGCTAACATACACATAACTGCCGGGGCAGCTGTCTTCATTATGGAGTCTGGTCCTGGACTGGTAGTTTATGATCTAGCCCAGCCACAATCAAAAGAAGTAACGGTTGTGGTCGGCAAATATAAGATCGCTATGAAGCCCGGCAAGATGCTCACCTTGACCGGCGAGAATGCAACAGACCACGAAAAAATGGCAGCAAGGTGTGATTCTATACCGTCCAGCAATATGCAAAGGTTGGATTTGCGCAATACGGCCGTCACAGCATTTGTAGCTGACTTTTCTCTTACTTCCGCACTTTTTTCCATAGAACCGGTCAAACGATTAGCAATTTCTAACAATAGCCAGGATCGGGCACTCTTGCAAAAGCTAGTACAGAATGCACCTCTAATAAAAAATATTGCTGCTAAGAATCAATAAAAGTTAGAACGAACTAATGATATATTGATATATCCAAGTGACATAAGCTATATATTATCTGCGATTGACGCATTTGCTTGACAAGCTTGTTGTTTCAAAGATAGTTGATGTTGTTATTTTCTCTGAGCCTGTGCCACTCTGCAGGACTATGTCTTGAGAAAACAATCACCTGTTGCGTTGATTTTTTTATCGCCTTATAGTGTCATTTTTCGGCCACGTTCGAGTGATCTTTGTCACCTTCTCGTGTCAAACCCGCATGGATACTGCGTTTCGAGGCTTCGCTTAAATATATTTAAATCCTTCTCTGTTATTGATATAGATCTGGAGTGGAATAATTGTAATAGGGGACATATCATTGCTTCGGGGTTGTAAGTAAGTGAAATTGCGAGTTCCATTATTACTGATCAGCATGATTTTAACAGCGGTGCAAGCTGTTTATCTTGCTGCATTCGCAAATTCAAACGAAGCTTCAACACCGGACGTAGTTGCTCTGGCTCAACCATCACCAGTGCAAACAGGCGCATGCAAAAATGCCCTGCAAGAAGAAACTCGTTTTATTGAAGCCCAAAATCAATTTGTTCCAGGAGTGGCAATCTATGCTTCTAGTATTGGCGGTGACGAAGCCAATCGGCTGGCTAAAGACGGCGTATTTATAGGCGGCAATAGTGTCCGTGATTATATCGATCTACAAGGCGGCAATATTCTCATCAGTCCGGACAAAGACCTCACCATTGCCACTCGTTCAGGCAATATACATGTGGGAGCAGGAGCAGTTGCTTTTGTTATCGATTCGGGCGAAGACACAGTAGTCTATGATTTGCTACAGACAAAACCAAAGCAAGTGGTTGTGACAGCTAATAAACACAGCCTGGCAATGGAACCTGGCCGCATGTTTGTTTTAACCGGACAACCTATTAAAGATTTTGAACAACTCCCAGTTGATTGCCACCGTGTCAGTTATCGCAATGTACAGCCACTGAATGCAAACAGCCCATCGCAAACAGTGAAAGTATTTGCGGCTGATTTTTCTGTGGCTTCAGCCATGGTTACTGTTGAACCGTTGAAACGATTGACGGTATCCAGAAATAGAGAAGACAAAATAGCAGTGGAAAGAATGTTGAAAGGGGCTGTACTTTTGGGAGATTTTTCTACCAGCCCTCAACCAATGGCAGCTAATTATCCTGTCACTGCTGCTGAATCTGATCCTACCCCTCTCCATATCATTTCTGACTCTGATAGCGACAACAACTAAACGCTCCCACGCCGCGAGCGGTTGCACGGATGAGAACATGGTGCAAGCGCCTGCACTACTACATCAAATTTTTTTCATATAATGCCTTACAATAGGTTCTGTGTCGTTTATAGAAAGAAGACCTGTTGTTCAAAACTACTAGTACAAAGTCTGGAATTTTCTTAGCGGCCATTAGTTTCGCTTGGCTTTGCTTGTCAGTAGCCATTTATTTCTGCCAGGCAGTTCAGGCTGACGTTCCATCACTAGCCCCTATCTCATTGCCTGAAGTAACACCGCTACCCAGTCTTTATCCGACCGATGTCACACATGTTGGCATTAATCGTGAACAGGAGCTATTAAGACCAGGCTTTACCTATTATCTTTTCCAAAAATTGCCAAGCAATCTCTGGTTTAATATAACGGCTGAAGAATCTCTGCGTTTTGAATCAAATGTTTTTTTTACGAAAAATCATCCCCGCCGTGATTATGTTTTCCGGTCAATGCCAAACATAAGCCTGGGCTATGAAGGCTGGAAGGGCATCAACATTTACACCAATTATTTTGTTATCAAAGATATATTTGGCCAGTACCCTAAATTAACCTTTCCCACCACACAATCATTGTCCCTTGGTTTGCGCCGCGATTTCACCATCAATCAACGCACCACTTTTCAGCTTGACTGTCAGGCCAGAGAATTATGGCAATCAACAAGGTTGCGTCAGTTTGATTATCTACCGGGCATGACATTAACTCGCTTTGTGGGTACGCATGGAGTTCTTTTCTTTAACTCTATTTTACAGCTGCGAGGGGGGCAGCCCTTTGTAGCACCGACCAGAGAAATTGATCCTTTTTACACGCTGGGGTTTGTTTATACAAAAGGTCAATGGATGTTCTCTAACGTCGGCACTCTGGTCACCAACTTCCGGCACCCACCATTCAATGACTCAATTCCACCGGTAAGCAATAATTCTATTATTTATGACTTTGAAATATCGCACCCGGTGCCCAAAATGCCTTATCTGGTCTCATTTATAAGAGCCGAGCCTATCTGGAACTGGCATTCTCACAATTACCCCGGCATAAGCGGCTTTGACTTTCGTTTGTTTGGCGGTATCAGGCTGACTCTTGCTAAACCGGCTTATCACACCTCTATTGAATCGCTCAAGCAGCAATTGAAAGAATTAAACCTGGGACCGGCGGGATCGCCACCATCTGTAGCGCCAGTGCAAAGCCCAAGCCCATTATCTCCATCAGCTATTCCAGAACCAAGTCCCAATTATCCAGAACCAGGCCCAGTTGAAACCCCAGTCACTGAACCAGGTCAAGGCAAGCCGGAAAAACCAACCAAACCCCCGCACGAACCTGAATACACCCCGTCCGGACCTGTCAGCCATTTATTCACAATGCCGCCTAATGGTCTATTTAATATATCGTCCCTTGGCTATCATGTAGATAATCCTTTAGAGATGAAGGAAACACCTTTAACTTGGACTGATTTAGAAGTCGCCGCCAGCCCTTCGCCGGGAGCTGAAATACAGGATCCAACCCCAGTCTGGAATGAATTCCAAGCCGCCACGGCTTCCTTGCCAGGGTCAATGTAGCCGGTCTACGGCTACTATCACCCCTTTGCGCTAGTGGTTTTGCCAAGGCAAATTATTATGTTTCTCGCTCCGTTTTCAAGTGTTTGCCATAATGGAAATTGGCGGGGTTACATAATATATCGACTCTTCGTGGCACTTTGTTAATTTATTAACACCATTTCATTAATTGGTGCTAATATAACAATAAGACATGGTTTTAGATATGTGACCGCCACCAGGCATTAGGGTGAAGACGGTCCGGCTTTTATTTGGCAACGGGGGGTGCAATATGAATAATTTACTTATATGTGCTGCCTCGCTCTCACTCCGTTCGGCTCAACGCACATATCAGACGCTCCACTGTGCACGGCTGCGGCCGCGCGCTCCGTTCCGCTAGCTTTCTTCCTATCCTTAGCACCATATTCTTATTCATTATAATTATCGGACAGACTACTTATCAGACCGCATTGGCTATGGGTCCAGCTGTAAGCACCGGCTACTCAAGCTTTATTAGCGGCAGCAGTAGCTTTACGGACAAAAACAATCTTCCATCAAATGGCAATATTGATGTCGCTCAATTCAGCCAGTGCATAAATGAGGGAATAAGCACCTCGGATAGTAGCGGCATTGTCAAAATCAACACCAGTCAGCCTGTATTGGCGTTTACCCACGCGCCCTTATTAGAAGGAGGCTGTGGTGGTCATAGCAAAACCGGCTTTATAACGCCGACTAATTATTTTAATCTTGACAGTGGCAATATTCTGATTAGCTCGGAAAATGACCTTACGATTGGCACAGAAGAGGGTGTGGTTTCTATAGGCTCCGGAGCAACAATATTTGTCATGGAGTCCAGGACGGACATGATAATTTATGATCTATATCAGACAAAGCCAAAGCAAGTTTCCGTCATCGTCAACAATCACAAACTGGTAATGGAACCCGGCTGCATGCTGGTCATAACCAAAGAAAAGACAAGAAATTTTGAAAATCTAAGTGCTAATTGTCATTCTGTAAGATACCGCAAAGCACAGGAGATTGATTTGCAAGAGAGCACAGTCAATGCCTTTGTTGCCAATTTTTCTATCATGTCGGCTCTGGTCAGAATTCAACCGTTAAAACAGTTGGTTGATTCCAAAGACAAGCGGGATCAATTGCTACTGCAAAAACTTTTGAAAAGCGCTGCCATGCTTAGAACTTAAATTGACACATCCATGACAACCGAAAATGCAATGTCCGTTGTATTATGTGACATTTGTCCGGCATATCGCTTGATACTATATTCAGTTCAGACTATGCTTAAATATATAAAATCAATCGTGATATTGTTGAATTATGATTGAACTAATTAGTGGCATGGGTAATGGATTTTATCTATAAGAGGTTGTTTTGATTATGAAAAAACTGATTGCGTATTCAGCTGGTTTACTACTTGTTCTGCCTTTGGCCCTGACTTCACCAGCATTGGCCCAAAAGTCTGCTGTGCCAGTTTCAGTAAAGATTGGCTATTTCAATGAAGCTTTGGTCAAGGCCTCTTTTCCGGAAGCTGCCGGATCAGAAACTCTAAAAGCTCAGGCTGAAAGCCAGTTGAGAAAAGATCTGGAAGACGCTAACAAGAAAGTGCAAACAATGCAAGAAGCAAAAAAACCTGCTGATGAAATAAAGAAGGCCATACAAGATGCGCAGATATCAATCAGCGCCAAACAGCAAGCACTGCAAGAACTGGTGCAAAGCCAGAATGCTCTTGTACGCGATAAAATCGTGAACGCAGTCAACACAGTTGGCCGCGAAAAAAATCTGGATCTGGTGGTTAACGGTGAGGGCTTGTACATGGGCGGTAAAACCGTTTTGGATAACGGCACCGACATCACAGACGAAGTGGTTAAGAAAGCTGGTACCGCAAGTAGTGCGCCAGACCGCTTCCAAGTAAGATCGAATATTCGATATCCGTAGGGGCTATGGAATCGGGCGAGGCACAGCCTACCCCTACAAAAACAGCCGAGCATAAATTGCTCGGCTGTTTTTTAGCCCTGGCAAGGATTCAACCACTTAAAAGATTAACTACTTCCGAATTTCAACGTTTTTTATTAAAATGCTTGCCTGAACATATATATAGGGCCGTGGTTTGGGCATAACCACAGAGGCTGTAAATTCGTTACGCCGATCCTTAGAAATGCCTTTCTTTAGCTATTAAATTCCCTTATTCTAGCGCTGGGCTTGATAGCGTGGTTTTTGCGCGGGTTTCTGATTGGCAAAAGGTAATGTGCACATTAAAAGATTAATTTCACTCCTTTCATGTCTTGCATTGGCAGGTGGACAATTTCTATTTCTTTCTGCGTCTGCGTACAATAACAATTTTCAAAATATTGCCCCGCCTTCTCACGCTGCACCATGCCAAAGCAATAATTGTATTGCTAATATGTCCGGCCCAGGGCATGCACCAACCTTCATCCATTTTCATCAATCTCAAAACGGACCTGGCAGCCCCAACCCTGCCAATCCTTCCAGCCGTGCTACAACAACTACTACTACCAACAGCAACAACACCACCAATAGTCAATCTTCATCAGCTCATCAGCAGCCAACTTCACCGGTCCACAACCACCCTTCTTTTGTTCCGCTACTTCCACCCCTTCATCATTTCTTCTATGACCTCAATCAGCATAATAATTCAAACTCTCGGTCTCCATCTACTTCAAGACAGAGTCAATTACAAACCGCACCTCGCCATAATTATTTTACTCTAGCCTCTCCTTCGCTTGCCAGCTCCAGTCAACAAGCTTCACCACGTCATCTCTGGAATAATTCCGGAATTTCATCCACCCCAATCCATGCCAACATCCCCAGCAACCATGAGTTTTTATTTTCCGGCTTATATTCCAGTAAGACAGATGTAATCACATTAATAGCCGGGCAAACTACTTCATTACCTTATTTAATTGTCGGTAAGAATGTCACGCTTGATCTTATCGGCTATACATCAAGCAATCCTCTTATTATTTCCGGAGCAGCAAAAATATTTGGTAGTTTAGACATTTTATCTGCTGCCGGGGCTGGTTCTGTAATTGATTTTGGTTCACTCACCGTCGGTCGTTCCGGTTCAATTACTGATGCCGGTGCTCTGAGTGTAAATGCTCTGAGTAATATCACCAATGCCGGCAATATCATCTCTTCAAGCAATTTATCTCTTAGCTCGGGTACAGGCACTTTCACCAATAGCGGCACAATTGCCAGCATACAGGGCAACGTGTCGTTCACCGCACCCAATACCAAAAATATTACTATCAATAACACTGGTGGCACCATTCAGGCAGTCAATGGCGCCATTAATTTTCATAACCCACACTATTCAGGCAGCGGCAACATAACTTTAATCGGTGGCAATCTCACCGCCCAAAACTTTAATTTCAATGCCCCCAGTGGTAACGTTGAAGTCAATGTCAATTCACTAAACGGTATACTGAATACTTCTGCTTACACAGAACATGTTCAGGTGGCTGCCGGAGCTCTTAACCTCGGCAATCTTAACATTACCGGTGATCCCACTTACTGGAACACTGGTACCGGCGGCATTACTATTAGCGCTAACGAAACTTCCAATGGCAATAATCTGGCCATTGTCTCAGGAGGGGACATCACCATCTCCGGCGGCGTAACAGTTAGCACAGCCGGTATAGCCGGTACTACTTCTGGCGGCAGCATTATAATGATTGCTGGAGCAAGTTTTACCAACAGCGGCGGCACTGCCAACACATGGGATGCCAGCGGATCAACACTGTCAATAACTGGCGGTGATAGCAATGGCGGCATTATTACCCTTACCGGTAACGTCACTTCCGCCGCCCTTGCCAGCAGTGGCACCGGCAGCGGTGGCAATATTGCTTTGATTGCCTTTGCCGGCTCAGAAACTAATTCCGGTACAATTACAGGCACCGGGACGATAACTGCCAATGGTCGCAGCACAGGCAGTAATGGTCAAGTATATTTAATCGCCGGCGGAAAAAATTCGACCACATCCAACTCCATTAGTATCGGTGCCATAACTTCGTCCGTTGGCACTGGCGCTGCAGCTGGTGCCGGCAATATTTCACTGCTGGCAGCTACACCTACCTTCAGCAATACTCTTTCTATCACCAACGCTACTTCCGATATATTTACCGGTGGTAACGGTGTCTCCGGCTCTTTCCCCTATGTTATTGCCGGGGCAGCTGTAAGCGGAAACAGCAGTATAGCTATAAATGGAGCCATAACCGGCAGCGGCACTTTTACCGCTTCAACTGGCGGCAGCATCACCTTTGGCGCTAATGTTTCTGGTACTGTTGACACTATTACTGCCGGCGGTTCTGGTACTATTACTCAAACTGCCGGCAATATCACTGGTACAACTTCTGCTGCTTTCACTAGCAGCAGCGGTGCTATCGGTCCACTGAATATAGCTACTCCTAATTGGACTGCTACCACTACCGGCAATGTTACTTTGGTTGATAGCACTGTTACTACCGGCAATGGTGTAACAACTGGCAATAATATCAGCTTTACTGATTCTGTTAGCGCTGCCGGTGCTATCACTGCCTCTAATACAATTACCGCTACTGGTACTTTAGGTCTCATCTGTACTGGCACTAATGGCGGCATTGTTTTAGGCGCTAGTGTTTCCGGTACAGTTGATACTATTACCGCCAAAGGCTCTGGTACTATCACTCAAACTGCAGGCACTGTTACTGGTACTACTTCTGCTGCTTTCACCAGCACTTCCGGTGCGATTGGCTCACTGAACATTGCTACTCCGGTTTGGACATCCACTACTACCGGCGCTGTTACTTTAGTTAATAGTCAAGCTACTACCGGCAACGGTATTTCCACCGGCTCTAACATTAGCTTCACTGATTCTGCTGGTGGGGCTGGCGCTATTACAACATCTAATACAATTACTGCTTCTGCTACTTTAGCTTTATTAAGTACCGGCACTAATGGTGGCATAGTTTTAGGCGCTAATGTCTCCGGCACAGTTGATACTATTACTGCTTCTGGTTCTGGCACTATCACTCAAACTGCCGGTACTGTTACCGGCACAACTTCTGCTTCTTTCACTAGCGGTAGCGGTACCATCGGTACCAGTGGAACAGCTATAGCGACAAGCACACCATCACTAAGCGCTAACACAAGTGGTAATGTCTATATTACTGGCTCAGCTGCCACTGTCACTATTGGCGCAGCCTCTACAGGCGCGATATTTAGTCTCACCGATACAGCCGCAACCGGTAACATCACTATATCTAATACTATCAATGCAACTGGCGCATTGACCCTGCAAACTGGAACTAGTGGCACAATTGCAGTCAATGCTAATATCACTGGCTCCTCGGTCACCTTAAATGCTGGTGGCACCGGCACAATCAGCCAGAACGCAGCCACTAATATATCCACAACTGGCACTTTAACCTTATCCTCTACCAGTGGCACCATCGGTTTAACTGGAACGCATATTTTGACCAACGCACCAACTTTAATTGCTAACACAACCGGCAACGTTTACGTGACCGACTCAGCAGCTGCCACTATTGGCGGTGCTTCCACCGGGGCAATATTTAGTTTGACCGACACAGCCGGCGGTGCTGGCGCTATCACTGCCTCTAACACAATTACTGCGACAGGCGCTCTATCTCTACTCTCTACCGGCACTAATGGCAGCATAGTATTAGGCGCTAATGTCTCCGGTACAGTTGATACTATTACTGCTTCCGGCTCCGGTACCATCACGCAAACTGCCGGCATTGTCACTGGCACAACTTCTGCTACTTTCACTAGCGGTAGCGGTGCTATTGGTTCATTGAATATTGCTACTCCTAGCTGGACTGCCAATACAACTAACAATGTAGCCTTAGTTGACTCCACTGCTACTACTGGTAATGGGGCTTCTACCGGAGCCAATATATCATTCATAGATTCTGCTAATGGTGCCGGGGCATTAACTACATCTGGCACAATTACTGCCACCGGCACTTTAACATTACAAACCATCGGCACTAATAGTGGCATAGTATTAGGCGGTAATGTAAGTGGTACTGCTGATATAATCACTGCTTCTGGCGCTGGTACTATCACTCAAACTGCCGGCACTATCACTGGCACAACTTCTGCTGCTTTTACTAGTACTTCCGGTGCTATCGGCTCTTTAAATATAGTTACACCTAATTGGACCGCTACCACTACTGGTAATGTTACTTTAGTCGATAGTCAAGCTACTACTGGCAATGGTGTAACAACTGGCAATAATATCAGCTTTACTGATTCTGTTAGCGCTGCCGGTGCTATCACTACCTCTAATACAATTACCGCTACTGGTACTTTAGGTCTCATCTGTACTGGCGCTAATGGTGGCATTGTTTTAGGCGCTAGTGTTTCCGGCACAGTCGACACTATTACTGCTAAGGGCACTGGTACAATTACTCAAACTGCCGGCACTGTTACTGGTACAACTTCTGCTGCTTTCACCAGTACTTCTGGTGCTATCGGCTCATTGAATATAGTCACACCTATTTGGACCTCTACTACTACCGGAGCTGTCACTTTAGTTGATAGTCAAGCTACTACCGGTAATGGTATATCCACTGGTTCTAACATTAGCTTTACAGATTCTGCTGGTGGCGCCGGGGCTATTACAACATCCAATACAATTACTGCTACTGGTACTTTAGCTTTATTAAGCACTGGCACTAATGGTGGCATAGTTCTTGGTGCTAGTGTCTCCGGTACAGTCGATACTATTACTGCTTCCGGCATTGGTACTATCACTCAAACTGCCGGTACTGTTACCGGCTCTACTTCTGCTGCCTTCACTAGCGGCAGTGGTGCTATCGGTACACTGAACATCGCTACTCCCATTTGGACCTCAACTACTACCGGCAATGTTACTTTAGTTGATAGTACCGCTACCAATGGCAATGGCGTTTCTACTGGCAATAATATTAGCTTCACAGATTCTAATAATGGCGCTGGCGCTATAACTACCTCTAATGCAATTACTGCTACAGGCACTTTAGCTCTTCTAGCTACTGGTACTAATGGTGGTATAGTTCTTGGCGACAATGTTTCCGGTACAGTTGATACTATTACAGCTTCCGGCTCCGGTACTATTACTCAAACTGCCGGCACTGTTACAGGAACTACTTCTGCTGCTTTCACCAGCACTTCCGGCGTTATTGGTCCATTGAATATTGCTACTCCCATTTGGATCTCCACTACTACCGGTAATGTGACTTTAGTTGATAGTCAAGCTACTACTGGGAATGGCGTATCGACCGGCAAAAATATTAGCTTCACAGATTCTGCTGGTGGGGCTGGCGCTATTACAACATCTAATACAATTACTGCTTCTGCTACTTTAGCTTTATTAAGTACCGGCACTAATGGTGGCATAGTTTTAGGCGCTAATGTCTCCGGCACAGTTGATGCTATTACTGCTTCCGGCTCCGGCACTATCACTCAAACTGCTGGTACTGCTACCGGCACAACTTCTCTTGCTTTGACCAGCACCTCCGGCGCTATCGGTACAAGTGGAACAAACATCGCCACAAATACACCTTCATTTAGCGCTAACACAAGCGGCAATGTCTATATAACTGACTCAGCTGCCACTGTCACTATTGGCGCAGCCTCTACAGGCGCGATATTTAGTCTGACTGATACAGCCGCAACCGGTAACATCACTATATCTAATACTATCAATGCAACTGGCGCATTGACCCTGCAAGCTGGAACTAGTGGCACAATTGCAGTCAATGCTAATATTACTGGCTCTGCAGTTACTTTAAATGCTGGTGGCGCCGGCACAATCAGCCAGACCGCCGCCACTAATATATCCACAACCGGCACCTTAACCTTATTTTCTGCCAGCGGCACCATCGGTTTAACTGGTACGCATATACTCACCAATGCACCAACACTTATTGCTAACACAACCGGCAACGTTTACGTGACTGACTCAGCAGCTGCCACTATTAGCGGTGCTTCCACCGGGGCAATATTTAGCTTGACCGACACAGCCGGCGGTGCTGGCGCTATCACTGCCTCTAACCCAATCACTGCGACAGGCGCTCTATCTCTACTCTCTACCGGCACTAATGGCAGCATAGTATTAGGCGCTAATGTCTCCGGCACAGTGGATACTATTACTGCTTCCGGCTCCGGTACCATCACGCAAACTGCCGGCATTGTCACTGGCACAACTTCGGCTGCTTTCGCTAGCGGCAGTGGTGCTATTGGTTCGCTGAATATAGTTACGCCTAATTGGACCTCTACTACTACTGGCAATGTTACTTTAGTTGATAGTCAGGCTACTACTGGGAATGGTGTATCTACTGGCAATAATATTAGCTTTACTGATACTGCTGGTGGTGCCAGTGCTTTAACAACTTCCAGCACAATTACCGCAACTGGTACATTAGCTTTGTTAAGCACCGGCACGAATGGAAGTATAGTATTAGGCGGCAATGCCTCAGGTACAGTTGATACTATTACTGCTTCCGGCTCTGGCACCATCACTCAAACTGCCGGCACTGTCACCGGCACAACTTCGGCCGCCTTCACTAGTACTTCCGGCGCCATCGGTTCTCTAAATATCGCTACGCCTAACTGGACTGCCAATACAACCGACAATGTCACTTTAGTTGATAGTACTGCTACTACTGGTAATGGAGTTTCCACTGGCAATAATATTAGTTTCACAGATTCCGTTAATGGTGCTGGCGCTATCACTACCTCTAATATAATTACCGCTACTGGGACTTTAGCTCTTATATGTACTGGCACTAATGGTGGCATTGTTTTAGGTGCTAGTGTCTCAGGCACAGTGGACACTATTACTGCTAAGAACGCCGGCACCATCACTCAAACTGCCGGCACTGTCACTGGCACAATTTCAGCTAATTTCACTAGCAATTCTGGGGCTATTGGTTCACTGAACATAGTAACTCCAAATTGGACTGCCAATACTACCGGTGCTGTTACTTTAATTGATAGTCAAGCTACTACCGGGAATGGCGTATCAACCGGCTCCAATATTAGCTTTACAGATTCAGCTGGTGGTGCTGGCTCTATAACTATCTCAAATACAATTACCGCTAGTAATACTTTAACTCTTTTATCTACTGGCACGAATGGCGGCATTGTATTAGGCGGTAGTATCTCCGGTAAAGTTGATACAATTAATGCTTCCGGCTCCGGCACAATCACTCAAACTGCCGGCACTGTTACCGGCACAACTTCGGCTGCCTTCACTAGCGGCAACGGTGATATTGGTTCATTGAATATAGTCACGCCCAATTGGACCTCTACTACGACTGGTAATGTGACTTTAGTTGATAGCCAAGCTACTAGCGGCAATGGTGCATCTACTGGTAATAATATTAGCTTTACAGATTCTGCTAATGGTGCCGGCGCTATTACCACCTCGAATACAATTACGGCTACCGGCACTTTAGCACTGCTTGCTACTGGCACTACTGGCGGCATAGCAATTAAAGCCAGCATCTCAGGCTCATCTGTGACCATGAACACGGCAGGTAGCGGAGCAATAACCGAGACTGCGGCAACCAATATATCTACAACCGGAACATTGACCCTATCTTCAAGCTCCGGCAATATTGGTACAAATGCAGCCAATATATTCACTAATGCACCAATATTGATAGTTAATACCAGTGGCAATGTCTTTATATCTAACTCTGGTGCGGTGACAATAGGCTCAGCTTCGACAGCTGGGGCTAATTTTGTGCTTGCAGCAACAGGAACAATTAGTCAGGCAGCTGCGGCAGATACAATTACTGCCACCAGTGTCAATCTAACATCAACTAGCAACAGCATATATGGTAGCGGTGGAACTTCTTCTAGCTTCTTATTATCGGCGAGTAATTTAACAGCCAATGCTAATCAAAATATTTATATATCTGACACATCTAGCGGCACTGTAACTATCAGTGGACCATCATCAGCTGGAGGCGGCTTCAGCCTGCGTGGCCACCAATGGTGGATTGCCAGGCAGTGCTATTACAATTGGCTCCGGCAATAACGTCAGTGGTGCTTCAGTAACGCTTACAACTTCAACGTTGACCAATAACGCTACCGTGACAGCTAGCACTGGTGATTTAGTTATACAAAGCAATGGCACAGGCAATGCTTTGACTGTTAATCTAGGCTCTGGCTCTAATTTAACTGCATCTGCCGGCAACGTTGACTTTAACGGTACTAATGCTGGGTCAGTAACAATCCAACCAGCTTCAGGCACAACCCCGTTAGGTTCTATCTCCGCTAACGGTGGGGCTGGCAATATCAATCTCAATATCGGTTCCTGTTCTGCTACTGTTGCTGCTAACTCCTTCTCCGGCACTGTCCAAGATCCTAATGCTAACTTTAGCTCTCCAACTGCCGGCAATGTTTCCATTACTGCAAACAGCGGCTCATTGACTATTGGCAATTTCGCTACCGCATCTGGCAATTCTATAACTGCTACGACTAATGCCAGCAATGGCAGTATCACTACGGCCGGTAATCTCATTGCCGGCACCAATGTAAATCTGACCACCTCCACTTTAAACAATAACAATTCCATTACTGCCAGTACAGGTGATATTGTTGTTCAAAGTAACGGCGCCAGCAATATGCTTACTGTCAATTTAGGCAATGGTAGCACAGTAACTTCTATAGCCGGTAACGTTGAATTTAATAATAGTAGTCCTGGACAGATTACAATTAGCGGCGGCTCTGGTAATTATGGTCTTATCTCAGCTAATAACGCTATTATCCTTAATGCCGGCTCAAGCTCTGTTAACGTTAGTGTCAACCAGCTCATCGGTTGTGTTGAGCCTACTGCCTCATCAGTATCTATAACCACTCAAACCGGTGCATCTGATTTCTGCAATGGTATCGAATACCTCCTCTAGTTCCGGTTCCGGTGGTGCTATCACCATTATTGCTAACGGTGGCGCTATCAATATTGGCAACGACCTCAAACTCCAGCGGCACGGGCTCTGGTAATAGTGCCGGAGCAATTACCATTACTGGAGCCGGTGGCGTTACTTTCACTAATATTAATGCTAATGGCAGCAGTGGCGCAGGCGGAGGAACCGTTACTATCAGCAGTCCTGGTCAAGCAATCACCGGAAATTATATAAGCTCTACAGGCACAGGCGGCAATGGCGGCAGTATTACTACCTCCAGCGGCACTCTTGTTCTCAATGGCGCCGATTCATCAGGCAACAGCGTCAATACATCCGATTACGGGCACCGGCAACGGCGGTATTGTTACTATCACCACAACATCACCGCTAGTATTTACAGTCGGTGGCGGTGGCAACCTTACCGGCAATGGAACAGCCGGCAATATCAATGCTAACGGTGTTAATGGCGGCTTTATTACCGCAACCAATTATGGCAATAGTACCACTGGCAATCAGATCATCAATGGTTCCATCACTGCTAATGGCACCACCGGTAATGGCGGCACCATCCTTTTCCAGGGTCAGCAGCCAGCGGGCTCTACCCCTCTAACAACAATATTTAATAGCGGCAGCCTGGTCCAGGCTACCAACAACGCTAATAATTCCGGATTGATAGGACTTAACGCCGGCGCAGGTCAAAACATTGGCCTAGCTGGCACAGGTATAGTTCATGCCGGAAGCACAGTAAGAATTGGCGCTTTAAATCCATCAACGCTAGCCCTGCTCAATGTACCAGGTGGCACGGTAAATATTAGCAGCGGAATAACGATTGGCAATGCCATCGAAACCAATGGCTTTATCCCATCACCACCTCCGCTATCAGTACTCTCAGTATTATCAACTCTCTCGGTATCACCACCTCTAGTTAGTCCGATCGGAATTCCCGCATCTGCTATATCACAAACAGCTACTGATCAAACTCAGATCCTCAGCTATACCAATTTAAACAAAAATATGGTTGAAATGGCTGAAACCAATGATGCTGATTCTGCCGCGATAGTTGCTCACGCTAACAGCAGCCGTTACATCGAAGGAACAACAATTTATGCTTACAATTTCGGTGGTGAAGAAATACATCGGCTGGCAAACGACGGCGTTGTCCTTGCCCAAGACAGTGGTGACAATTACTTAAATCTTCAACATGGCAATATTGTGCTTACTCCAGACAGAAAAATCCTTGTTAGTACTAACGAAAGCAAAATATATATCGCCTCGGGAGCGTCGGTATTCATAATGAAATCAGACAATGAATTAGTGCTCTATGATTTATTGCAGACCCAACCAAACCAAGTATCCGTTCTAGTCAATACACAAAAAATAGCTATGCAGCCAGGACAAATGCTTGTCTTAACCAGACAAAATGTTCAGAACTTTGAAAAACTGGATGCTAGCTGTCGCAAGGTAGCATATACTAATGCTCAGCCTCTCAATGTAACCGGCAACATTAAAGCATTTATTGCTCATTTCTCAATTACTTCTGCCCTGGTTAAAATCGAACCTCTGCAAAGGCTGACCACCTCTAACTTCCATCACGACAAGCTTGCTCTAAACAAACTATTGAAAGGAGCTATAATCCAAGGCGATTCTGTTGATATAGCCAGCTTGTTTGAAAACGCCGACATGGGCAGGTAATTCATTTCACTCTCCATAGCCTTGCTGCCCGTCGCAGTGACATCACCCTTCCGTGTGTCTAATCGCCCTTAGGTGTGATGCAGCGCTTGAGCCTCATTCTACCGTTTACTCAATGTCACCCTATTAACACTCCAAATACCTCTTTTGGGCTCTATCTAAATGCCTATCAGACCGAACATAATGAGAATAGGTTCATTTCTTTGGTGTGAGGCGGATAGGGCTCATGAACAAGTTACTACTACTAATATTCTGCGTGATTTTGATGGGGGGACAAGCCGCTTTTGCAGATGTCTCAAATGGCGGATCTTCATTAACCATACCATCGGCCAATAAAATTTATTGTGGCGGTGTCGACTTCAACAGGACTTTGCCCGGCTATGTGGCAGCGGACAACAGCCGGTTTGTTTGGTTGAAGGCGTAACCATGTGTGCTTATAACTATGGCATTGACGAAGCCTACCGGTTGGCAAAAGAAGGTGTTTTGATTGGCAGCGACAGCGACGACAATTACATAAGCCTGAAACAAGGCAATATTCTCCTCAGTCCAGACAAAGATATTTTTGTAGGGACCAGTGAAGGGAATATATCTATAGGAGCTGGAGCAACCGTGTTTGTAATGCAATCTGTTGATGGTCTGGTTGTGTACAATATTTCACAAACAAATCCTCAACAAGTGACAGTCACAAATAAGGCTAATAATCAAAATACTGTTTTAGGAGCAAGTCGCTTGCTTGTGCTGACAAAACAAAATGCACAGTCCTTTGAAAAACTAAATCTAAATTGTCACGCTGTAGATTACTCTAAAGCACAACCATTAGATTTACATGACAATACAGTAAAAGCATTCCTTGCCAATTTCTCTGTCGCTTCTGCTTTAATGACTATTGAACCATTGAAACGATTGACAGTTTCTCACAACAAGCGAGACAGATTGGCTTTAGAAAAGTTAGCCAAAAATGCCATGCTCTCAAGCGACACTACGACAAGCGCTTTTGCTAACGTCACCGATAAGCCTTTAGAAGTTGCCGACAGCAGTCAGTAACTCGTATACAAACCTCAATATGGAAATGATGGGCTGCGGACTGTTCTATGCAAATTAATTTGTTCAAGAGGCTCAATAACTGCAGCTGGTTTTTTTATCAATGGACTCTCAATTGCCGCCCAGGAAGACTGAGAATGAACTGTTAGAGCCGGCGATATTATTGGTTTTTGCATAGCTTTGTCTAAATCAATATCGAAATATTGTTTAGTCAGACTGCCGTAAAGCGCTGGTGTCTTTCCGACATTGCCATAAATGGATAACGATTGATTAGAAATTGCAGCTTGGTTATGAACAACCGGTGCTATTATAGAAGGAATTGCCGGTGCTGTGGTTTCCACTGTCACAGCAGTTGTTCCCAAAAATGAACCACCAATGCCTGTTGCTTCGCCGCGACGACGATGCCTGGTTGCATAGGTGTAATCAGCAGAAGCAGAAGTTTGACTGTTTAAAATATTGAGATCATTGATCCCGTACGATTCTTGCACACCGGGAGACTGAATAACACCAAATACTTTCTCTGCTTGAGCATACGCGCCTGGCAAACAAAAAATATTTGCCATCAAGAAACACAATAAAATAGGCGTCGTCCTAATCGCCACCAGCGCCGCTGGTTTTACAGGCATTTTCTATATCTTCCTTTGTGGCCATTTTAGTGACAACCAGCGTTCCATCTTCATATTCATCTGTTCCACGCAGAATAACCAGATCTCCTTCTTTAATATTACCTGTCACCTCCACCAGGCTGTCCATATCAAGACCGCGTTTTACTTGCACTTTTGCCAACTTGCTATCATGTACAGCAAGCACAAATGTCTCTTTAAGGTTGCTCACCACAGCTGAGGTGGGAACAAATAATGTTTTATATGAACGAATAACAGGCCAATGAACATTCGCCAGCATGCCTGGTTCCAATTCACCACTTTTATTGTAGACATTCATTTCTACTGGCATAGTGCGTGTCTTTTCATCAAGAGCAAAGCCAAGACGTGCTATTTGTCCTTTAAAAATCCGTCCGAGAAATGCGGGCACAGAAAAGTCAACCCAATCCCAATCGCGAATTCCACCCACACATGCTTCTGGTACTGGTACAACCAGGCGTAAAAGCGATTTTTCTTGAATGCGTACCAGAGGCAACCCAGTGCCCCGCAGAGCATCCACAGCAACAATGCTGCCCACATGAACATTTCTTTCTGTAATCACACCGTCAAATGGCGCTGTAATTGTCAAATAAGAGCGTAATTCGTTATATGAATCAACAGCATTTTGTGCCGCAGCTATATTTTGTTTCTGCACTTCCACAAGAGATTTGGCTGCTGCTATCTCTTCAAATACGGATTGGACTCGCCCTCTGTCAGACTCAGCTGTTTTGCCGGCAATATCCACTTCGTTTTGAGCCACAGCTCCAGGGGTACGCGCCGCTATTTTTAAGCGCTCATATGTTAATTGATCAGCATCTAATTTAGCTTGCGCTTCGGTTAATTTCGCTTTTTCACTTGCCAGGCTGGATAGACTTTGCTCATAAGCGGCTTTATTTGCCTCCAATTTAGAAACCGATTCTCTATATTTAGCCTCCAATTCAGGACAATAAATGGTAATCATTTTTTGTCCTTTTTTGACCACCCAACCTCTATCCACACCGATCCAGGAAATATAGCCTTCTACTTTGGCGTGTACAGGCACATCCTGATAGGCTAGCATTTGACCAGGCAGATCAATCTTTTTATTGAGCTGCAATGACTGTACGGGTACAACCAGCTCTTTTAATCCGACAGTAGGTTCCGCAGACGGCGATTTATGACAAGCACTGCAGAAAGTGGCAAGTAATATTATTAATGCCAGTAGGGGTCGATTGTATCGACCCATTTCAATTGTATTCATTTACTTCCTTCCTCAGGCGGTAAAACAGAGACGCTGCCACGGCTAGCTGATTTTTGCACCAGGCTATAAATTAACGGTAAAACAAGCAAAACCGCTGAAGTAGATACCATTAGTCCCCCAATTACAGCTCGCCCTAAAGGTGCACTTTGATCGCCACCTTCACTTAATCCCAATGCCATCGGCACCATGCCGGCAGTCATGGCAATACTGGTCATAAGCACCGGTCTCAATCTTGCCGCTGCCCCGGTTATTGCTGCTGTTTTAGATGAAATACCAAGCATTCGTCTTTCTTCAGCAAAAACAACAACCAAAATTGAGTTGGCTACACCAATACCAGTAGCCATAATTGTCCCCATAAATGACTGGATATTCAAAGTAGTATGAGAAATAATCAGAGCTAATAAAGCACCAAATATAATTGCCGGTATAACAGAAATAATAATAAGCCCTAATTGAACAGATTGGAAAAAAGCAATAAGCATCAACAATATTGCCACTATAGCAAATAAAACCCCTAAACCAAGAGCAAAAAAGTAGCTTTCATAGTCGGCACTTGTCCGCGAATACTTACTTTCACTCCTCTAGGTGGTTCGCCTGCTTGTTTAATAGCATATTCCACTTGTTTTGCTGCCCGCCCCAGATCACTGCCGGCTAGATTAGCAGTAATGCTAATCATACGGCTCATATTATAGTGATCAAATTCGCCAGGCATAGTGCCATATTGAATGCTGGCCACATCGCGCATATACGGACCAGCGTAATTACCTGATTTAACTGGGATGCCGCCCACTTTTTCCAGCGAATGTATTTCGCTAGCAGGCACCTCCACTTGCACCTGATAAGAAAGTCCGCTTTTCGCATCGCGCCAATAAATAGGAGTAACAAAACGACTGGAATAGGTACCCGTGACAAATGCCTGCCCAATGTCGCGCATAGTCACGTTCAATTGCCCAGCGCGAACACGATCTGCATTCACTTTTATAGTCGGATAATCGAGCGGTTGAACAATACCGACATCTCTTAAATAATCTATTTTTTTCAATTCGGACAACACTTTGTATGTATATTCTTTATCGGCACCAAAGTTCGGCCCATTTATATCCACTTCAATTGGCGTAGGAGCGCCAAGATTCATTATCGTATTAATAATGTCGCCGGCCTCAAAAGAAAAATCTACATCCGGCAATTTTTCAACAAATTGCTGTCGCAGTTTTTCTTGCAAATCTCTTATTTGTATATGTGCATTTTCTCGTAAAGCAACCAGCAAGATTGCTTCTTGCGGGCCACTTGTCCACATATAAGCATTACTAATAGCATAGGTTGGTGGCTGTGTGCCCACATAACCAATACTGACTTCCACATTTTGCCTGCCAACTTCGGCAGTGATTAGAGCCAATACTTGCTTAGCTATTACTTCTGTTTTTTCAAAACGAGTGCCTACCGGTGCCTTTATTCTCAACTGAAAAGCAGCCGGATTACCCGTAGGGAAAATTTCACTTCCCAAGCACGGATAAATGAGCAAACTGCCCAGTGCCACGATAACAAAAACAGCTATAACAACTGGCCGCTTGGCCATCAGCCTTATTAAAAGACGTTGATAGCCAGTTCTTATTTTAACTATGAACGTAGCTTCGTTTTGGACATGTTTTCCCTTGCCATGACCCTTCAACAGCCACGCTGACATCACGGGCACAAAAGTACCGGAAAGAATATAGGAAGAAAACATAGCTAGACCAACGGCTAAAGAAAGAGGCACAAATAATGATTGCGTCGCGCCCACCATCAAGAAGGAAGGCATGAATACCGAAACAACCGAAAGCATAGCCAGCAAGCGCGGAATAACCACTTCACGTGAAGCATTATAAATCGCCTGATATAAATTAGAATCATGAGTTAAATGACTGTGAATATTTTCAATAGTTACTGTTGCTTCATCAACTAGAATACCCACAGCCAACGCCAAGCCGCTTAAGGTCATTATATTTATTGACTGACCACAAAGCCATAAACCAACTATCGCTGAAAGTAACGCGAAAGGGATATTGAGTACAACTATTGAAGAACTGCGCCAATCGCGCAAAAATAAAAGCACCACAACCCCGGTTAGCACTGCCCCCAGTCCACCTTCAACAAGCAGCCCAACAATAGATCTAATCACATACACAGATTGATCAAAAGCAAAACTGACTTTAATATCTTTGGGCAATAATTGCTGCATATAAGACAATTGGCTTTTCACGCCTTCAACCACAGATAATGTTGAAGCGCTTGCATATTTAGAAATGGCCATATAAACTGTCCGCCGGCCATCAACAAGAGCATAGCCAGTCAGGATATCTGTAGTATCTTGAATCGTAGCAATGTCGCGCAAATAAACAGCCGCTCCAGGCCCTTTTTGCAAAGGAATACCGCCAATATCTTGAATATTGTCTACGACGGAATTAAGTATAGACATGCGCTGTAAATCGCCTGTGCGCACTATGCCGGATGGTTCTATAACATTGCCGGTATTAATGGCACTAACAATGTCTTCTGGAGAGAGTTGATATTCTTTCAGTTTACTAGCATCTACGGTAATAACGATAGAACGCTGATTGCCACCAAAAGGAGGCGGTGTAGACACACCAGGAATAGTAGATACAACCGGTCTAACGCGAGCATAAACCAGATCTTGCACTTCACCTAAACTGCGCGTAGGGCTAGAAAACACAAGAAAGCCAACCGGTACATTGCCAACATCAAAACGCAAAATAAAAGGTGTTACCGTTCCTGGTGGCATATATGCTCTTGATCTTTCCACCTGAGCTACCACCTGGGCCATGGCATCGGCCATATTTACACTCGGTTGAAAATAAATATCTATTACGGCAGCACTTTGAATGGATCTGGAGCTGACATGATCGAGTCCACTCATATAAAAGAAATGCTGCTCATAAAAGGTGACTATGTAGCCTTCCATTTGAGCCGGATCCATGCCGCCGTAAGGCTGAATAACAGAAATTCTGGGCAAATTAAGCGGCGGGAATATGTCCACCTTCATACGCGTAATAGCTAAAATAGAAAACAGAACAATACTAACCACAGCCACCATAATGGTTATCGGACGATTCATGGCTAGGCGGATCAATCCCATTCTCTATAACCCCTTCTGCACGCGATCAGCTTCGGCAAGAAATGGCTTTAAATCACCATGCACAGCGGCCACAGAAAGCAGCGCCCGCCAGACTCCTGCTCTTACTACTGCTTCTTGCACACGCGACTGGGCCAGCATTTGTAAGGCTTCTGCCACTTGTGCTACTGTTCCTAAGCCAGCTTTATATCTTGCTTCCGCCTGTCTGGTGGCTACCGCAGCTGCTTCCACTTGTACAGGCATATTGGCAGCCAGCAAAATAGCAGCCCTGATACGAGCCCGTGATTGCAAATCTTGTGTTTTTAAACTTTGCAGAATTAAATTATAGTCCTGTTGCTGTTGGATAATGCGTTGCTCTTGTACTTTCTTCTCCTGATGCAAGCGAAAGATATCAAGAAAATTCCAGTTGATAATCATGGCTATTTGATAATTGGGAACAACTGGGAATAAACCATAAACATTAGCAGATTGCGTGCGTCCGGCGTTATTTAATCCTGCTCCTCTGGTTGATACGCCGCCCATAAAATGAAACACAGGGTAATATTCTTTATCGAGTACTTTTTTCTGTGCTACAGCCGTCAGAATGGCAGCATTGCTTGCCTTAAGAATCGGTACGTTTTCAAAAATGGGAGTACTGCGTTGAACTTGACCTTTCTCTTCTACTGTCACCAGCCCTCGATCATCAATATCGACGAGCCTACCACCCAGACCAAGTGTATTTGCTAATTCGGCAAGAGCAATCTCTTTAGCTAATTGAGCTCTAATTAAATCATTTTGAGCATTGGCCAATTGAGCATCAGCCAAAGAAGCATCCGCACCTGGACGCAACGTGGCATTGACTGAGGCATGCACAACAGTACTGAATTGAGAAAATGAGCTAACATTTTGTTCGGCTGATTTTACCTGCTCAGCGGCAATAGCAGCATCAAGAAAGGTACTGGCAGCCGCTATGCCAACATCTAAATCCGTCGCTTCAAATTGATTTTGCGTTTGACTATAAATTGACTTTGCCATTTGAATGCGGGCTTTATGCAAACCAAAATCGATAGGTGCCCAATCGACGTTAAAACCAACCCCGCTGTAAAAATTAGGCTGCATATTTACATTAGGGAAGCCTGGTCCCATCATAGCTGGAAACACCGGGCTGCCAAAAAATACCTGCGACAGCTTATTGTGGCTGGACATTATTTCTTGATATTGAATTAGAGATTCAGGCAAGTATTCATTCATTTTTTGCACAGTCACATTCTTTTTGGCGGCATTGACCTGCGCATGCCCTTTTAAAATACCCGGGTAATTAAATTGTGCGAATTCAACAGCTGATTTTATTGTAAACGGAGTGTCGACAACGTCACGACTGACATTTTGATGCAGTATCACTGGTGGTGCTACAACTTCGTTAACTGGATCATTTAAATTAGATTTCGGCGGATAGGATTTATTACTCTTCGCCAGTGGAGTATTTTTAATGGGGGCAGATGTTAGATCAGAATTATCCTGATTCAGGGTATTATTTGCGGGGTCAACCGGAAAAATTTGCTCAGGATGAGCCATACTTTCCGGGGCAGCTGGTTCACCCAGCCCGCTCAGTGCTGTTTCTGCTGCCAATACTAAAACAGCCGAGTAAGCCAAAACTAACCAGCCAATAAAACTGCCAATTAGAAATAGTTTGCCCACGCGAGTATCAAAGAGCATTTCGACTCGTCTATATTCTGCCCATGCCGATATGTATATCCAACAACTATGTCGGGCTGCATGCCCGTATTAACAGGATGTCTATCATTGTGATTTCTTGACGACTCTAATTCATGAGCAAACATTAGTCTCTGTCTGGCAGGCAATTTGCTCCATCTGCACTGTAGTGTGGTTGAGATTGAATTTTTCTTGCAAAACCTTTGTTACAGTTTCCCGCACTTGGTCCACATCCGCCTGCTTGTCAACTTGCACATGGGCAGACATAGAATCCAGACCGGAAGTTATTGTCCAGACATGAATATCATGCACACCAACAACTCCTGGGACACCGAGCATTGCATTTCTCATTGCTTCTAAATCAATATGCTGGGGCGTGCCTTCCATAAGAATATTTGTACATTCACTAAGCAAAATCCAGGTTCGCGGCAGTATGAATAAACCAATTAATAAACTGATCACAGCATCAGCTCTATACCAGTGAGTAAAGAAAATAATTACGCTGGAAATAATTACGCCGGCAGACACTAGAGCATCTCCATAAATCTCCAGTGCTACAGATCTGACACTCATCGATCTTTGTTCTTTGCTCACGCCATGAACATGCAACAATTTCAAACAGCCTAAATTTACCAATAAACCAAGGAAAGCCACACAAAATACAGGCACAGGCAAAATCTCTGTTGGGGTTTTTAGACGCTGCCACGCTTCATGAATAATGAAAAAAGACACACCCACCAGAACTAAGGCATTAATAAAACCAGCCAGTATTTCACTTCGATAATAACCATAAGTCTTACCGGTTGTCGCCGGTTTGCTGGCAAACCAGAAAGCAATAAGCCCCAGTATTATTGCTCCCACATCGGTTAGCATATGTCCGGCATCAGCCAAAAGAGCCAGACTTCTGGTCAGCCATGCTGTAACCAATTCAATAAGCATAAAAGAGACAGTGATCGCCAATACGAAGAGCATGCGCTTTTGATTGCGCACGCGCATATTAGACAATTGCTCGTTTACCATAACCATCGTTGTTCGCCCATCACCTATCGTCCTGTACAAGCACCCAATGTTTGCGCATCGTCTAGACAAATTATACCCGGTAGTTCTTTGCCTTCTAGAAGTTCCAGGCTGGCACCACCACCGGTGCTAACATGGGTTAATGCTTTTTCGTCTACACCCTTTACCGCCAAGGCAGCTACCGAATCGCCACCACCAACTATCACCTTGGTGCCATTTTTACATAAATGAAGAAGCTCATCGATCAAGGCGTACGTACCTTTTTCCAATCCAGGAATTTCAAATACGCCCATAGGTCCATTCCAAAGAATAGTCTTGCAAGGCTCAAGACAGGCAATAAAATTTTTAATCGTTTCTGGTCCGATATCTAGACCCATAGCATCCGTTGGTATTTTATCCACCAGGGAGACCCACATATCAGTGCCAGCTTTCATCTCTTTGGCACAAACTACATCGACCGGTAAAACAAGTTCAACCTTTCTGGTTTTTGCTTCTTTCTCCAGTGCTGAGCAATAATCCAACTGAGTTTCTTCCACAAGCGATTTACCTACTTGCATGCCTCTTGCTTTGAGAAAAGTGAAAGCCATGGCTCCGCCAATAATAATTTTGTTTGCCTTTGTCAACAAACGATCAAGAACAGCAATTTTTGATGATACTTTTGCTCCACCAATCACAGTCGCAAAAGGCCGAGCTGGATTATCCAAAGTTTCGCTGAGCATTTTTACTTCTTTCTCTAAAAGAAAACCTGCCAGCGCCGGACGGAGTATATGCGCTAATCCTTCTGTACTAACATGGGCTCTATGAGCGCTGCCAAAAGCATCGTTGACATACATATCACCAAACACCGCTACTTTTTTTGCAAATTCAAGATCATTTTTTTCTTCTTCTGGATAAAACCGCATGTTTTCCAACAAACATACGTCTCCGGGTTTAAGCTGAGCCACAGCCTTCTCTGCTATTTCACCGATGCAATCTTCGGCAAAAATGACTTTGCCTGAGGGCAATAATTTTTTCAACCTTTTCGCTACAGGTTTCAAACTATATTTGCTATCGTTTCCTTTTGGCCGTCCAAGATGTGACATTAAAATCACCTTAGCGCCAGCAGATTGCAAATACTCTATAGTCGGCAATGCTGCTTTAATCCTTGTGTCATCCGTGATAGCACCACCATCATCTTGCGGCACATTAAAATCCACCCGCATCAAAACGCGTTTGCCAGCAAATAGGTTTTTATCCACTTGGGCTATTGTTTTCTTCATTACTTATCCCAGTCGCTATGGCCGATATTGTACTGCTACCCAGCAATTCTTCATCCAGAGGTAGCCATATTGTTGCATATCTCGTTATTAATGGTATAATGGTAGATATAAAGGGTATAATAGGTAGACAATGGGCTTAAATATAAAAAACGAGCAAACTCACAAGCTTATACAAGAACTAGCCAAGCTAACTGGAGAAAATATGACCACGGCCACCACCGAGGCGGTTATTGAACGCTTGGAGCGGGTGCGCCATCAAAAAGGTGTCAGTCTCTCCATGCGCTTGCTAACGATCGGCAAGGATTGTGCATTGCGCCTGAAAGAGCCTTTCCGTTCAATCGATCACGGAGAACTTTTGTACGGTGAAGATGGATTGCCGAAATGATTATCGATACATCAGCTATCATCGCCATTCTTCGTGATGAATCGGAAGCGCCAGCATTTGCTACGGCAATCGAAAAAGCCAGCTTTCGCCGCATATCTGCAGTTAGCTATGTAGAAAGTGCGGCGGTTATTGATGGTAGTCGCGATCCAATCGCCAGTAGGAGGTTTGATGATCTCCTCAATGAAGCACAAGTTGTTATCGAATCGGTTACATCAGCTCAAGCTAAAATTGCTCGCGAAGCATATCGAGATTTTGGTAAAGGCAGCAAGCATCGAGCCAAATTAAATTTTGGCGACTGTTTTGCTTACGCACTTGCCAAAAGCATGGGTGAGCCACTGCTGTTCAAAGGTAAAGATTTTAGCCACACTGACATAGCGTCAGCCGCTAAATTGTAACGAGTGTTACTTCCTACCAAAAGCACATTCCACGCCAGGCACTACCCAGTCCATTGAAGCAAGTGCACGATCATCAATTACTTTGCCTGCTGGTATCCGCGTTTTGCCCTGAGCATCTTTTATGGGACCACGAAATATAAGCAACTTACCGTTTTTGATTTGTTGAAGAACTTGCACAGCATCAGTTCTTACATTTGGTGGCACAGTCCGACCAAAACTAGCAAGTTTTACACAATCGTCCTTTAGCCCATAGCAGCTAACTCCAGATTTCCAGGAACCGTCAATGACTGACTGGACCAATTTCACGTACAGTGGTCCTTCATTCCAATATTGACCAGTAAGCCAGGAGTGCGGCACTTGTTTATTAAGATCCATATGCTCACCTACCGAATACACCTCAGCATGATCGGCCGTAAGGCAGACAGTTAACGAACTATCAAGATGGGAAACAATTACGTCAGCGCCACGCTCACATAAACCTTTAGTTGCTTCCACTTCGGCTATTGGATCCGACCAACTGTTAATTGAAATTGCGTGCACACTAACTTTTGGATTTACTGACCGGGCGCCAATAGTAAAAGCATTCATAGTAACAAATACATTGGGCACAGGATGCCCAATGATAAAGCCGATATTATTGCTTTTGGTCATTCTGCCGGCTACAAGACCAGCAACATACATAGGCTCGTGAAAATTTAGATAATAGCTGCCTACATTAGGCATAGATTTTTGACTAGTTCTATTTATTTGCATAAAAACAACAGCTTTATGCCGAGCCGCTACAGCGATAGCAGGATCCAGATAACCATAAGTGGTTAAAAAAATCATTTTGGTTCCCTGAGCTATCATTTTTTCCATCACCCTAGAAGCCTCAGCACTTTCAGGAATTTTCTCAGCGTAAACAGTTTGTACTTTCCCTTTCATCATTTTCTCTAGATAAAGTCTACCTTCATTGTGAGCTTGATTCCAACCCATATCAGCAACAGAACCAGCCATAATAAATCCAACTTTCAACGGTAGCTTAGGCGTTTCGTTTACCGCAAAAACCCGAACTTGCGACACAAGCATAATAATCAAACAAAAGGTTAGTCTAAACATGTTCATTATTTACCTAAACGACCCTCAACATCAGAAACTATCCAGTTCATAGAGGTCAATGATTGATCATCAATTGTTCTTCCAGGCGGAATTCGCAATTTGCCCTCACGGTCCTTGATTGGTCCCTGGAATACAATCAATTTGTCAGACTTCATTCGTTGCAGAATTCGCAGAGCTTCCGCTCGAATATTTTGTGGTACAGGCGATCCAAAGTCAGTCAGTTTTGTATAGCCGTCTTTGAGATGATAATAATTGATGCCCGGCTTCCACGAGCCATCCATAACGGATTGAACCAATTTCACATACAATGGTCCCCAGTTGTGACATTGCCCTACTAGCCAATGTTTAGAAATTTGATTACTCAAATCATATTGTGAGCCAATACAATAAACGCCCGCATCTGCGGCAGTACGACATATTGTCAAAGGATTGTCCACCGCTGAAACAATAATATCTGCACCGTTTTCAATGAGTCCACGAGTAGCTTCGGCCTCAACAGGTGGATCATCCCAGCTATCGGTATATACGACTTTTGTTCTGACTTTCGGATTGACAGAATGCGCCCCGAGAACAAAAGCGTTCAAACTTCCTAAACAAGGTGGTACTGGCCGACTAACTACAAAACCAATATTATTCGTTTTTGTCATCCTGCCAGCTACTACGCCAGCAGCGTATAGTGGCTCGTAGAAAAAGGAATAATATGCTCCTACATTAGGGAGGGATCGATCAATTTGTCTATTAACTTGCATAAAAATAACATCTGGATGATGAGCCGCCACTTTCAGTCCAGGATCGAGATAGCCATATGCCGTTAAAAAAATTATTTTTGTCCCTTGAGCAATCATTTTTTCCATTACTCTTGCGGCTTCAGCATTCTCCGGTATTTTTTCAGCATAAATGACTTTAACTTTGCCAGCCATTATTTTTTCCAAATACAGTCGCCCATCATTATGAGCAGCATTCCAACCTAATTGAGCTACTGCCCAGCCATAATAAAGCCCACCTTAAGAGATGTCCGGCTAATTGGTCCATTGCTTGCTATAGATTTCAGAGTAAAGCAAAAACAAAGACACAGAGTAAAAAAAGCATTGACAAAAGGTTTAGTTCGGTTCATGTATAGTCTCCGCTAATCTTATTTTTTAGGCAGCGAGGCCTGCACTCCGTCTACCACCCAGTAATCAATTTCTCGCAGGTCTTTATCAGTAAGAACTTGCCCAGCGTTCACTCTCATCTGTCCACTACTATCTTTCAGTGGTCCTTTGAATATTATGAGTTTGCCGTCAATTATTTTTTTTGTTATTGCATCAGCTTCTTTTTTTACTTCAGGTGGAACAGCTGGACCAAAAGAAGAAAGCCCAACATAACCATCTTTCATGGTGTAAATGCTATTGGCTGGTTTCCAGGTGTGATCGATAACTGATTGAGTAATTTTGACGTAGAGTGGTCCCCAATTCCATTTTTGTCCAGTCAACCACGCTTTGTAGCCAAGACTACCTAAATCAGCATTGCAGCCAATGCCATAAGATCTTTTTTGCTCGCATGTTTTAACAACCGTCGTAGCACCATCAAGCTGACAAGCTATAACATCAGCACCAGAGTCTATTAAACTTGCCGTTGCTTCTGTTTCAGTTGCTGGATCAGCCCAGCTATTTGTCCAAACTGCTTTTACTTGCAGCTTAGGGTTGATGGATCTAGCGCCTAGAGCAAATGCATTCAGGCAAGCGACTATTGGTGGCACCGGATGACCACCAACATAACCCAATTTATTCTTTTTAGTCATACGCGCTGCCACCACCCCGGCGACATACATTGGCTCATATTGCCTGCCAAAATAGGTGCCTACATTTTTGACATTAGAAGGCACTACTCGTTGACTTTGCATAAAAATTACATCTGGATGCCTTGCTGCTACCCGCAAGGTTGGTTCCAAATATCCATACGACGTAGTGAAGATCAGTTTGCATCCGTGCGCAATCATTTTTTCCACTACCCGTTCAACCTCGGCGCTTTCAGGAATGTTTTCAACTAGAGTTGTAGTAACTTTGCCATGCATTGATGCCTCAAGAAATTTACGCCCCAGATCATGAGCATAATTCCAGCCCCAATCGTTGACTGGTCCTACACATACAAATCCAACTTTTAATGGTTGCTGTAAGGATTCACTACTGGCAGCATATATTGGAGATACAGCCACCAGGGTGAAGCAAAAAATAAGCAGGAAATGCACTGAATTTGTTTTTTTCATTTTATCCTTTAGGTAGCGCGCCATCGACACCAGGAACAAAGAAATCCATAGTCGATAACCATTGCAAATCTCCTTTTTGGCCGGCATGCAAACGTTCATGACCTTCGCGATCTTTTAGCGGTCCTTTGAATATTACAAAGCGCCCACTTTTTATATCAGCCTCTAGAGCAAGAGCTTGCTTGCGGACTGCCTGCGGCACAGCTTGACCAAAGCTGGATAGTTTTATATAACCGCCTTCCATACCGGCAGCTGTTATGCTCGATTTCCATGTGCCGTCCATCACTGATTGAGCAGTCTTCACATAAAATGGCCCCCAATCAAGGCAAGCACCAGTCAACCAACCTTTAGGTGCCAACTTGTGGGCATCAGCGTAACAGCCCACCGTATACAAACCAAGTCTTTCGTCTACTGCAGCAATGGTACTTTGATTGTCCGATATATTCCCCACCACATCAGCACCGGTCTCAGCGAAAGTCTTAATTCCTTCGGTTTCGGTTAACGGATCCGACCAGCTATTTGTCCAGATGACAGTTGTGGTGGCCTTCGGATTTACTGATCGTGCACCCATCGTAAATGCATTCACCGCCTGCATGAGGGGCGGTACAGGATGGCCTGCTAAAAATCCAAGTTTATTTGTTTTTGTCATCCGCCCAGCAACAACACCTGCAATATACATGGGCTGGTATTGGTGTGAAAAATATGTGCCCAAATTTTTTGCTGTCTTAAATCTATTTACTTGCATAAAAATTACATCCGGGTGCCTGGCGACCACGCGTAAGTCCGGCTCCAGATAACCATATGATGTGGTGAAGATCAGCTTACAACCCTGAGCAATCATCCGCTCCAGTACTCTTTCTGCTTCGGCACTTTCCGGGATTTTCTCAGCTATGACTGTCTGCACTTTGCCAGGCATATGCGTCTCCAGATATAGCCTGCCTTGATTGTGAGCATAATTCCAGCCCCAATCACTGATCGAACCGACGCAGAGGAAGCCAACTTTTAAAACATTGGCATTGCTACCCGCCGCCAGCGATATGCGGGCACATATCAAGAGAAGAGTGACTATTAACAACACAAAGGCTGGGACAGCAAATTGTGATTTAGAAAAGGATAATTTGTGATTGTCCATACGCAAGAACCGTGTAGAGGGATTCTTTTGCTATAGTTTAGCAGGGCATACGAACGGCAGATTAGCGTCAGCTAACAAATCGATTTTATAGGATATTGCCAAACACAAAGAGGAAATAGCAATGCTATCGTATTTGATACCAGTGATTTTATCGTTGTTGAGCGTGTTGCTATACACAACTGCGACACCGGCAGCAGTTAATAACACCAAGCCGCTAAAAGTTGGCTTTATTACGGTTGGACCAGTTACTGACTGGGGATACAATTACGCGCACGATCAAGGGCGTAAGTTCATGGAAAAATCAATGCCTGGTCAGATAGAAACAACAATTGTAGAAAAAATTCCAGAAAACTCGGACGTGGAAAGAGTAATGGAAAAAATGATAGCCAATGGCACAAAACTAATTTTTGCTACATCATATGGATATCTTGAGCCAACTATGCGTGTTGCTGCTCGACACCCTGATGTTATATTTGAATCGACCGGACGCAATATTCCTGACGGAATAAAAAATATTGGCTCTTATTTTGCTAAACAATATCAGCCCATGTATGTCTGCGGCATCGTCGCCGGCAGAATGACCAGAGCTAACAGCCTTGGTTTTGTTGCTGCCCACCCGGTTCCACAAGTACTGCAAAATATAAATGCTTTCACTCTTGGTGCGCGATCAATCAACCCTGCTGTTAGAGTGCATGTGATTTGGATTAATAGCTGGTCAGATCCCCCGACTGAGGCGGAAGCAGCTAAAGGGTTAATTGAATCTGGTGCAGATGTGCTGACAATGCATTTAGATAGTCCACTAACAGTGGTGCAAACAGCAGAAAAATATGGAGCTATGTCTGTTGGTTATCATGCACCTCTTAGACCCTTCGCTCCTAAAGGTTGGCTGACTGGCGAAATGTGGCATTGGGGGCCGCTATATGCAAAAATCGCCCAATCAGTAATAGACGGTACCTGGAAGCCCGGTAACCCGCGTTATGAGATGAAAGATGGCTACACTAAGCTCGCTCCTTTCGGCACAATAGTGCCAGCAAAAGTATGCAAAGAAGCTTTATCAATGCAGAAAAAAATCGAAGAGAAAAAATTTGTTGTTTTTCAAGGTCCACTCAAGGATAGAGAAGGCAAAGAACGTGTGCCGGCCGGTAAATTACCCAGCTATGATTTAATTGAAAATATGAATTGGTTTGTTCCAGGCGTAGAAGGCCCGTTACCGAAGGGCTAATTTTTCGGTAGGCTGCCATCAACACCGGCAACAAAAAAGTTCATTTTAGAGATCCATTCTATGTTTGGTTTTTCACCAGCTTTCAGTCTCAATTTCCCTGTCGAATCTGTAATTGGACCGGCAAATACAATCAGCTTTCCTGCCTTTATTTTTTCTTTCAATCCTAAAACTTCTTTGCGCACGGGTTCTGGCACTGATGGTCCAAAAGGAGCCAATTCAACGCCACCACTGGCAATGTCACAGATATGAACTTTATTGGTCCAGGTGTGATCAATAACAGATTGGCATATTTTTTCATAAAATGGACCCCAATTTAAATTGGGGCCAGTCAACCATTGCTTCGGAGCAAATTGATGAGCATCGGCATAACAACCAGCCACTTTGACGCCCTTACTCTCAGCGGCTGTGACGACTGGTTTTGAATCACTTTGTTCGAAAGCCAAAACATCCACACCAGTATCAATCAAGCCTTTAGCTGCCTCAGTTTCAAGCACTGGATCAATCCAGGTATTTGTCCAAACAACATTAATCTTGGCTTTTGCATTTACCGAATGTACGCCAAGAGCATAAGCATTTATAGCCTGCAAAATTGATGGCACAGGATGCGAAGCTACGAAACCAAGCTTATTGGTCTTGGTCATTTTACCGGCCGCCACTCCAGCTAAATAAAATGCTTCACAATGCAAACCAAAATAAGTGCCTATATGTTTATTGTCTGCAAATCTGCTCAATTGCATAAAAGTAACATCCGGATGCCGAGCACTTACCCTGAGCACAGGTTCCAGATAACCATATGAAGCAGCAAAAATTAGCTTGCAACCTTGAGCAATCATTTTTTCCATGACGCGCTCAGATTCTGCGCTTTCATATACAGATTCAGCAAAGACCGTTTCGACTTTGCCCTTCATCGCTTTTTCTAAGTATTGCCTTCCCTGTTCTTCTGTATAATTCCATCCCCAATCACTAATTGGCCCCACACAAAGAAAGCCAACTTTCAGTGGTTTTATCGAAGGTTCAGTACTCGCGTTTACTTGAATTGATATAAGAAGCAATGAAAATAAAAAGGAAAGCAATATTTTGCTTAGCATTACAAATCCTCTGTCAAAACGAAACAGGGAAAAGCCGACTGGTTAACCGACACGTGGATAATATACTTGATGAATTGACGAATAATAGTTAAAATAAATTGATTATGGCTAGTATCTTAATTTTATTCAGTGCGGCTTTCCTTGTGGCAACCGCGCTTGTACATTCTGTGATTGGCGAAGGCAAATTGATAACTCCACTATTAGCAACAAGAAAAGGAATATTAGACAACGATTTGGCACGCATGGTATTGAGATTTGCCTGGCATATCACTTCTATTACTTGGATAGTTTTAGCCTTTATACTGGTTGTCTTTGTATTTTATCCTAATCAGGTATTGCCGTGTTCACTTTTGGCAATAGGTGCGGCATTTACCATCATGGGCATCTATAGTGCACTAGCTAGTCGCGGTCGTTTTATTGGCTGGCCTTTTCTTACAAGCGTTGGCGTATGTGCCTTAGCTGCACTGGTATCAGGCAGATTGCTTTAGTGATTTTTAGGTAGATTGCCCTCAACACCTGGAACAAAAAAGTTCATTTTACCAAGCCAGTCAAGATCAGGTTTCTTTCCTGGCGCAAGCCTTAGCTTGCCATTAGAATCTTTCACTGGTCCTTTAAAAATTATAAGTTTGCCTTGTTTAATTCTATACATGATATTGTTTGCTTCGTCTCGCACTGCCGACGGTACTATCGGACCAAATGAAGAGAGCTTAACTGTACCGTCCTGGACATCGCATATGCTTATCCCACTTTGCCAGGTATTGCTCAAAACTGATTGAGTAATTTTTGTATAGAAAGAACCCCAATCTACCAGAGCGCCTGTCAACCAATATTGGGGAGCGAATTGATGAACATCACTATAGCCGCTAACCATATAAATTTTTTGACGTTCCGCTACCCGGGCTACTGTTGGCGCACTACCTGGATCGTGACCTAGAACATCGACGCCTGTTTCAATCAGCCCTCTGGCGGCCTCTGCTTCTAGCGGCGGATCAAACCATGTGTTCATCCAGACCACTTTTATTGTGGCATCGGGTTTTATACTTCGCAATCCCAGAGCAAAAGCATTTATATTTTGCAGAACATCTGGAATGGGACGACCAGCTATATAACCAATTTTGTTGGTCTTTGTCATGTGCCCAGCTACAACGCCAGAAACATACATAGCTGGATAAGTATAATAAAAGTATGTACCAAGATTATTTCTAAGCGCATCTCTGTGTACTTGCATAAATTTAACATCAGGATGTCTAGCTGCCACATGTAGCACAGATTCAAGATAACCGTATGATGTGGCGAAAATGAGTCTGCAGCCTTGAGCGACCATTTTTTCCATAATTCGTTCAGCTTCAGCACTTTCAGGAATATTTTCGGCCATTATAGTTGTCACCTTGCCGCCCAATTTTGTTTCCATATATCGTCGTCCCTGATCGTGTCGATAATTCCAACTCCAGTCTGATGCTGGCCCCACCAAAACGAAGCCAACCTTCAATGGTTTTGGAGAAGGCTCATTGTTCGCCATAACTTGAGGTTGTAGTAGAAGCCATAAGTTAAAACAAAGAATTAGCGATGCAATAATTCTGTAAAGCCAGCCACGTATATCATTAATTGAATTCATTAACTTCCTCTAGAAACAATTACAGCCTTTATAATAGTCTTGTTTGGAATCTGAAAACCTTCAGCTAACTTTGAGGAGCAATCTTGTTCCATAGGTTGAGGAATATATAACCAGAAAGGGACGTTCGAAGTTAATTTGCTTGTCGTTACTGTTTCGTTCGCACTGTGTAGAACTTCATTCAGATAATCCAGATTATCCAGAGCTCCGATCACGACAGTTTGGTCATTTAACGTTTTCCCCGTTAAGGTAGACAGTCCCAGTAGTTTGGGTTCTCCACTCAAATACAAAGAATCCCAATTTATTTCTTTAATTAGTTCTTCATAGACTCTGTCCAAAAAATCACTTTGGCAAAAACGTTGGTATTTTTTTTCTCTATTTTGTCTTATGAGTTCCTGCAATGCATAGACAGCCAGTCCAACAGATAGACCTAAAATCAGAACAAAGGTACTCACTTTTTCAATATATCCTAAAATAGCAAGCAGCCCCAGAACCATAAGACAATTAACTGTGTGACTTTTCAACATGTGGCTTTTCTGGGTAAGTATCTTAAGTTTGCGGAATATAGGGTGTTCCTAAAGCAGTAGGAACACTGGCAGGTATATTGCGCCGGCGGGCGGTGCTAATACTCAGAACTAATATAACTAACACATAGGGAAGCATCCCCAACAAATAAGGTGAAACATCCAGACCAGCTGCCTGTAGGCGCAATTGCAAAGAAATGGCACCACCAAATATATATGCACCAAGCAAAGCTCTAAATGGATTCCAGGAAGCGAATAAAACTAAGCCAACAGCAATCCAGCCCCGTCCAGCGGTAATATTTTCCGACCAGCCTTGCGCATAAGCAAGAGATAAATAAGCACCACCTAGCCCCGCCAGGCTGGCACCAAAAGCAGTGGCAACATACCGAGTCAACCGTACTTTTATGCCAGCTGCTGCAGACGCATGCGGTTCTTCACCGACAGCGCGCAATGTCAGACCAAAGCGAGTGCGATAAATTATAAAAGCAAGCAATGGCACCAGTAAATAAGTTAGATAAACAAGAATGTCATGCGAAAAAAATATTGGTCCTAATACAGGAATGTCGCTTAAAATAGGCAATTTGCAGGAGCCGAGCGTATTGATTTGTTTGCCCACATAATCCATGCCCAGATAAGCAGACAGTCCCGTGCCAAATATAGTCATGGCAATGCCAGCACCAACTTGGTTAGCATGAAATTGAATGCTTAACAGTGCATGAAAAAGCCCTAGAAACATTCCTGCTAACATAGCTGCTGCCAATCCCAAAACGACTGAGTGTGTATTGTAGGTGACCGCTACTCCAGTAAAAGCTCCTAGCAGCATTATGCCTTCGAGACCAACATTGAGAATACCGGAGCGTTCAGTGATAATTTCACCCAGGGTGGCGTACAAAACCGGTGTGGCGCTACGCACCATGCCGGCTGCTACTGCAGTTAGAAATTCGCTGGTGATGATCATGCCTTCGTTGTTTCTCCGCTTCGAACGGGCGCACTTACGGGCGCCCCTACATTACGCGCCCCTACGAATTTTTTGATAAATTGCTCAGAAGCTAAAAGACAAAAGAAAATCATCCCCTGCAAAATATTCACAGTTGCAAATGGCAACTTGGCGCTTAACTGTAAACTATCAGCTCCCGAAAGTAAGCCACCAATCAACACTGAAACAATAATTATAGCAATGGGATTATGCCGAGCAAGCCAACAAGCAAGAAAACCGGTATAGCCATAGCCAGGCGACAATCCGGATCGCAACCGCCCTTCAATAGCAGACACTTGACTGAAGCCGGCTAAAGCTGCCACTGCCCCAGAAATAATCATTGCCCAGAGTTGATAGCGTTTGACTTTATAGTGAGCATATTCAGCCGCGTCAGGATTGCTGCCAATTACTCTTGAAATAAAACCAATTTTAGTAGTTGGCAAAAGAATCGCAAAAACAACAGCAATCACAATAGCAAATACAATACCGAAATGAACACGGGTAGCAAAAAAATGCGGTAGTTCAGCAGCAGCAGGAAAGGCTGCCGTTTGCGGCCAAGAAACATTATTTGGATCTTCCCATGATCCATGAATAAGAAATTCAACTAAAAGCAAAGCAACATAATTCATAAGCAAGGTGACAATCACTTCGCTTACACCAATAGTGACGCGCAACAAAGCCGGAATAAAGCTCCAGGCAGCCCCGCAAATTGCTGCCGCGACAAACATCAAAGGCAACAGCTGCCAGGCCGGCAAGCTGGGACAGTTCAAAGCCACAAATGTAGCCCCAATAGCACCCAAATAAAGCTGCCCCTCCACACCAACATTCATCATCCCCAGCCATTGAGCAATAGCTACACCCAGAGCACACAGCATAATCGGTGTTGCTGCTACCAGTGTTTCGGACAACGAAAAACTATCGCCAAAAGCACCTTGATAAATACCGGCATAAACAGTTATAGGATCCCTGCCTACTAAAAGCAAAAATACCGCGGTTATAACAAAAGCCATAACTACAGCGGCAAGTGAACCAGCAGTATAAAGACAAACCTGCCTGATTTTTTCACCATAGCCGGAAAACATCTAATGACCACCTTTATGTGAGGCTGCCAAGTTCTTGCCACCCATTAACAATCCTAAGCGTTCTGAGCTAAGATTGCTTACTGTTTCAGTACTGATAATATTTCCAGCAAACATGACAGAAATACGATCGCATGTTCTCAATAACTCATCCATATCCGGAGATATTAGCAGCACTGAACGACCACTAGCCACATACTGTTTTAACTCTTCTCTAACTCTTAATGACATCGCCAGATCTAAACCAGCAGTAGGATTGACAGCCACCAAAAGTGACGCCGGTTTATGAAATTCTCGCGCCAAAATCAGCCGCTGTAGATTTCCACCAGATAGGCTGCCACCAAGTGCAGACGACTGCGCTGGTCGAACATCAAAAGCAGCAATCCTCTCATCTGCCATCTGTGTTACTTTTTTCTTTCTTATAAAAGGTCCGGCAAGAAATTTTTGCCTGTGTATATTTCTCAAAAGCAAATTTTCCCACAACGTAAGATCAGCTAATGTTGCCTTTTTAGGTTCTGCCGGAATATAAGCACAGTTATGATCGTCATCTTTGAGTATAGTCCATGGTACTTCTTTGCCTTCTATAAAAAGTTGTCCGTTCTCCGGAATAAGATGTCCGCACAATATTTCTGCCAACTCGTCCTGTCCACTGCCAACCATTCCAGCAATGCCGTGCACCTCACCTGGTTCAATTTCCAAATTGATATCGTTAAGAGCACGATGTGCGGGAGATTTTTTTGTGTTCACATTCTGCAATTTGATGTGTTGTTTTACTAGTGTTGCCATCGAACCTGTGTTGGCTGGATCTTCCAGTTTTTTTGTTTTAATAGTTTTTTCGCCAATCATGAGTCTGGCTAATTCTTCAGCTTGTATACTGCCGGCAACAAAGCTGTTAACTATTTTTCCCCGTCGCAGAAGAGTAATTACCGAGGCAAATTTTAATAACTCTTCAATGTGATGAGTAATAAGAATTACAATTTTGCCTTCGCCGGACAACTTCGTCATGGTCTGCAAAATTTCTTCTGCTTCAAAAGGAGTCAGCTGCGAGGTTGGTTCATCAAGAATTAAAATACGAGCGTCGCGCCAGAGAAGTTTTAAAATTTCTACTTTTTGTCGCTGTGCCATATTGAGGCGAGAGATTGGTGCATAGAGATCTAATTCGATTCCATGCTTAACGGCTTTATCACTAATTGCTGCCGCCTGTTTCTTGGCATTTAAAATCACAGGTGTAGAAGGGTGCCCAAGCAAAATATTTTCCAGCACGGTTAGTGATGGCACAAGGGTAAATTGCTGATGTACCATACCAATACCCAATTGTCTGGCTTGTACAGGTGATTTTAATACAACAGGATTATCATTTATGGCTATGGAACCACTATCAGGTTGGTAATAACCAGCTAAAATTTTCATTAGCGTTGATTTACCGGCGCCATTCTCACCCAAAAATGCATGGATGCCGCCAGTATGAATGTCACAACTTATATTGTTATTAGCGATGATATCGCCAAATTGTTTTGTTATTTGCTCACAATGAATGTGCAACGTAATTTACTTTACGGACAAAGTTTTTTGTCCAGCCGGCAATTTACTGGCTACAAGCCCGGCCAGCTCAACCAGGCGATTGCTGTAACCCCATTCATTGTCATACCAGGCCAGTACTTTCAACATGCGGTTGTTGACACACATAGTCAAGTCAGCATCAACAATAGAAGAAAGCTTATTGCCTTTAAAATCAATAGAAACGAGTGGGGTTTCAGTATAGCCCAGAATATTTTTCATTTTGCCGTTGGCTGCTTCTTTAAGAGCTTGATTGGCTGTTTCTTTTGAAACGTCTTTCTTGGTGGTTACTACCAGATCAACAATAGAAACATTGGGTGTAGGCACACGCATAGCAAAACCATTTAGTTTGCCTTTTAGCGTCGGCAATACCAGACCAATCGCTTTAGCTGCACCGGTGCTGGATGGAATCATGGATTGACCTGCAGCTCTGGCTCGACGCAAATCTTTATGTCCTGTGTCCAGCAATCTCTGATCGAGCGTGTAACTATGAATAGTAGTCATCAAACCACATTCGATACCAAAGGTATCGTCAATTACTTTCGCCACCGGCCCTAGACAATTAGTGGTGCAGCTAGCATTGGAAATAATGTTATGTTTTTCGGCGTCATAACCAGTTTCATTTACGCCCAGAACAATAGTGATATCTTCGTCTTTAGCTGGCGCAGAAATAATTACTTTACACGCACCAGCACTAATGTGTCCTTTGGCTTTCTCAGCTTCAGTGAAAACACCGCTGCATTCAAGAACAATATCTATATTCAATTTACCCCAGGGACAATTGCCTGGTTCTTTTTCTCTAAAAAATTGAAATGATTTGCCGGCAACAATAAGGGCATCTTGAGTATGGCTAACATCTTGTGGCAATTCACCTAAAATTGAATCGTATTTAAGCAAATGAGCCGATTGTTCGAGGTCCTGCAAGGGGTCGTTTATAGCTACAATTTCAATATCCTTGACGGCTCCTGCCAGATAAGCCCGCAGGGCATTACGCCCAATTCTGCCAAAACCATTAATTGCTACTCTTGCCATGAAGAAACCCTTTATTTACGTGATAACCCGACATATAAAGGATATAATGGATCCATTAAGAAACCAGCCGGTTTATAGCCATTTAATTCAATTTCATATAAAATGATAAGATTAAGCCAATTGAGCGGCAATATATAGGGCGCGTAGGGGCGAGCGTAGGGGCAAGGTTTACTGAGCCCGTTTAATAAGGAAACAAGTTTATGCGTGAACAAGTGGAAGCAGTTCTAGAAAAAATTCGCCCCATGCTCATGATGGATGGCGGTAATATCGAATTGGTTGATGTCAAAGACGACGAAGTTTTTGTTCATTTAGTCGGCGCCTGCGGCATGTGCCCCAGCTCAACTATGACACTTAAAATGGGCGTAGAAAAAGCCATCAAAGAAGCCATCCCGTCCATCAAGCAAGTCGTCGCGGTGTAGTGCAGGCGCTTGCGCCGTGGTTTTAATTTCATAGCCTACGCTTTGGTTTTTGCATCCAGATTTTTCTGAATAACGCTAAATGTCACAGCTAAAATGATCAATGGCTGATAGCATCAAAATATTTACAACTGGTGGCACAATCGACAAGGTCATGTACAGCTATGACCATTTGAATTATGTCGTTGGCGAGCCTCAAATTACACAAATTCTCTCAGAAGTGAATCTAGGTGTTGACTTTTCAGTTGAGTCTTTAATGAAGAAAGACAGCCTGGAAATCAGTGATTCCGATCGAGCTCTTCTAAAAAAGAGAGTGGTAGAAGACCCTTCGCGATGGATTGTGATCACACATGGAACTGACACTATGCCGGAGACAGCAAAGGTTTTATCGAACATCTCCGAAAAAACTATAGTATTGACCGGAGCGATGCTTCCGGCTCGATTTGTGGATTCCGATGCGAAGTTCAATATTGGGGCTGCAATTGTGGCAGTACAGATCTTGAAACCCGGAGTGCATATTGTTATCAATGGACGAGTATTTCCAGCCTCAGGTGCTCGTAAAAATAGAGATAAATCTATTTATGAAACCCTATAGTAGGCTCTCTAAATCGGCGACAAGAAGATCATCGGATCAACTGCAAAATGTGCGCCTAGCGGCTTAGCGGCTTGCATAAGCAGGCGTCATCCTGTCATCTTTAATACTGGACTTTAGGAAGCTAAATTCAGAGAAATTTGATAGGTCGTGAAGAAAGCTCGCGGGCCAAGAGTTTAATAGGCGCGCAAGTACGGCAGTATGGCAATGTGGGAAGGTAACTCAGTGCGCCAGACGATTTAAGCGCTTGAAGGCAAGATTGTTGACGAACTCCTTTGTGTCCTGTTGGTCGAGAACGAGTGCCTTAATGTGGTTGGTATTGCCATGCATTAGCTCTACCTCAAAGAATCGGCATTTCTGTCCGATTGTTTCCAATTTTGGCACTGGCATTTCTTCAGGATAATGAAATTTGAACTCCAACTCCAAGAATGCATGCGCAGCGAAGGACAGTTCCCAATGTTTGAGGACTGCTATTTCCTTTCTCTGCTGATTGTCCTCGAAGCCAAGCTCTTGTTTTTGATCCCGAATGAGATGCTCGATAGGATCACGCATTGTATAGATTTGAAGAATTTTGTGTGCTTGGACCCAGTTAGTTTTATTCGATATTAGGTAGATGGGCTCACCATCTAAGTTTTCATTGTCGTATGAAATCACCACCCTTAATTTCTTCCAGTGTTTGAGCATCATGTTTTTGCCGAAACACCAATAAACACGGGATTCCCCATGCCTCGTCTGTACCACAGTACGAGTGAAGTTTTCTTTGGAAAGAGTTTTAGAAAATTCTTCAATCGTTTCAAAGCCACCGCTGGCAACCTGTACCAGCCTGCTTTTTGCCAGTCGGGATACCCAGGCTTGCCCATAGTCCTCGTATGCGCCCCATCAAGTCTTTGTCTAGGAATGCTCCATCAAGCACATAAGCATCTTTTGTGAACCCCTGTCTTTCGCATTCATCCACAAGCTCTCCTGCAATTTGCAGTTGTGTTTTGTGCTCTTGGCGGTTTTTCTCGTATTGCTCTACCAAATCTTTAAAGCTCTCTTGCTCTTCCAGCGTGGCATCCGGACCTGGCTTGGTAGCTTCTAAGTACAATTTTTGCTCAGGCAAAAATCCTCGATGATAAATTTGACTTCCCAAAGGCAGTAGCGTTGATGGTGTTACTAGGCTTGATATCACGGTTCTTTGTGCCAAGCAAAACTGATTTTGAGCGTAATCCCAGTACCAGTAGACACCATGAATCTTTTCACTGGTGTGATGCACGAACGTCGAATCAATGGCTATGACTGTCGGTGATTCCTTTGACGGCGGTAGCTTACCCTTTATCCATTGCAATCGTTGCTCTCTCATCTCATCTGCCGACCAAGGACTGCTGGTCATGAAATGATGCAAACTGTCGTAGGCAGTCTGCCCAGTAATCGTTGATGAATACCAGCAATTGTCCTATTGCCAGATGCAATCAAGCCACTCAGATATTCTCCAAAATGCTGTTCTTGGGCTGGGTGATTAAATATTTGCGCAAATTTCTTTGTGAAGTCTTGAAGGCAAGCAGGGATAACTGAAATTGGCAGCACAAGCCATCTCCATGAAAAAGATCACGGAAGAATAGCACGTATGCTCTTAAAAAGGCCATCATGGCAACTGGGCTCTTAAAACTTTTGCCAAAGTCCAGTTTAATAGCCAATTGTTTCAGGGTAGCAAGCATCCGTTTATTTTGCAGCTTGAACTTTAATTCTTACGCCTAAACTTTTTTGTATAACGCTAAAAACTGCTGCCAGATTATCCATACTTGGATTGCCAGTTTTAGTCAACATACGGTGCAAACTTTTAGAAGGTTTGGCAGTTTCTATAGCCAAGGTCTCAAAACCTATCGTAGCATTGATGAGATCACGAAGAATAACCCGTGCTATTTCTGGTTCTCCAGTAAGAAATGCGTCCACTGCTTCATAGAATAATGCCTTTGCAAACGCTGGATCGCGCCTTACTCGCTCGACTACCGTGTGTTTAAAATCTCTGGTTAATGCCATATGTTCTACCTTTTTAAGTTCTTGATTTTTTGCGCAATTTATATTCTAAATGTAATAACCTTGCTTTCTTAATATCAACTTGCTGATTTTTTTTCGTACCACCACCGAATAGAATAATCAGCTGGTCACCATCTTCGGCTAAATAAATTCTGTAACCTGGACCCCAATCAATTATGTATTCGCCAATACCATGAAACCACTTTACGGACGAAAGATTGCCCATTTGCATTCGCAGCTTTGCTCTAGCAACTTTCGCTGCGGCTTCAGCAGAAAGACTATCAGTCCATTTTTTATAAGGGTTAGATTGATCTTGTCTTATATACTCCTCAACTTTCAATGGTAACATATAAGCTAACATCCTCGCAAGTGCTAAACATTAACTTGCGAAGTTTATCAATGATTTGTGGCGAAAGTGTGACAGGAACTACGCGCCCGAGTGCACTATTTCATCACTTGCGTATGTGTCCAATTCTAAAATATAGGGGTAGTTCTATTGGTATTCTGGGTGGTTCGGATTGCCACGCATTGTCTAATGATTGTTTAATATTTTCAAGAATAGATCCCGTCTGTTCTCGTTTATAGCGCTGAAACACAGACCATGTTTCTATGAAACCAAATAATTCGGAAGCACCCCAGTAACATTTAATAGAAAACTTGGGTGGCTCGATCTCGTCAAACGGAAACTCAAGATTTCTATATCCGCTGAGATAAAGCTTTGATTCTGGCGGCCAATAGGGAGCAAGAATCCGCTCTTTGAGATCAATTAAAACTTGGTCTACCAAGACTGATCCGGTTGTTGGCCAAATATAGGTCCACACGGCAATTATTGCATCTGATTTGAGAATGCGTTTTACTTCGTCATAAAATTTGTCCCGTTGGAACCAGTGCACTCCACACGCAACTGTGATTAAGTCTGTCGAATTATCTTTCAGAGGTAATTTTTCAGCCGGGGCCAAAATATATTGGATCTTAGAATCACGAATCGCTTTGTCCAGCTGCTCAGCGTGAATATCCGCAGCAATCACTTTATCAAAGTACTTCGTTAATGCTATAGCGGCCTGTCCATTGCCAGTTGCGCAATCTACCGCTGTTCCCGTCCCAGGTGTTACCGATGCCAACCATTCGAAAAGTTCCGCCGGATATGTTGGACGGAACAAAGAATAACTATCAGCTTGTTCTTTGAAGTCATTAGTCATGCAATTGTTCTCGCACTTAAAGCTGAAATGTGACTTTATCGCCTTCTTTGATGCCGTGTTTTTTGACATAACCGGCAGGTAATTCAATTACTTCGGAAACCATTACGCCTGGGCCGCTGCCAGGATAGGTGGGACATTCGTTGGGATTTTCCGAGCGGCACGGTGGCACATTTTCAAAAATTTTGACGATGTGGTCATTCAAAACAAAACACATGTCCAGAGGAATAAGAGTATGGTACATCCAGAATTTTTCTGGAGCGGGCGGGTGAAAAGAAAAACCATACCTGCGCCCTCTGCTAACGAAGTGCGGTACATCAATCCTCTTTGCACTTCCTCAGGTGTGGATGCTACTTCCAGTTTGACTATATTATTTTTGCCTATGCAAACAGTAGGCATTGCAGACCAAACCGGCAAAGACGTATAGACACATATGAGCATAATAATAAAAGAATAGAATTTGGTTTTCATATAATTCATAGCCACCACATTTTAGTAAAAGGGGTTTTAGACCAGAGAAATTGTACCGTGCTAAATATCATACCTGATGTTTCTACATAGCTAGATTGTCCCAAATGGGAAGGAACCAGGAACAGGCTGCGTAGAACACCAGTCGGTTCTATAATCGCGTATACTGCTTGCCCAGCGCAAAGTACTACATAGCGATTATTTTCCACAGCTCGTAATATCGCCGCCGCCAGTATTTGCTTGCTTAAACATTTATCGCCCATCCAGCCTATATTACTTTCACAAACAATCAATGAGGCGCCCCTGCGCACTTGCTTGGCCACAGCCTGCGGATTGGTAATTTCACTACCTCCTAGAATTGCAATTTTGCCCCAGTTTATTTTTGCCATTGTTGAAGAAGATAGATCATTTTCATCAGCAAGAAAAAACCATTCTTTCAACCGCGGCGGTAAAAAGTCGATAGGCGGGAATGAGTAATTTGTGGCAAAGAGCAATTTCCTCTCGACACGAAAATTGCCTGCGGGAGTATAAACAAAATCCTGCCTGATATAATTTTTTGCTAGGCTCGAAATAAAACTCAAGACCACCGAATTGTAATTTTGATGGACACTCTTTTTCAAGGAATCTAAAACAGCAGAGGACTGAGATAACTGGATTATCTGTTTGGGTTCAGGCAAAGCAATGATTTCAAAAGAGCCGGCTGTGGTTATAAGAGTATGCATGCCCGCCGTATCAAAAATATCACCACATAAAACACCGACTGGTATTTTAGGTTGATTGACTTCTTTACTAAAATAATCCTTTCCTGCAGACCATTCACGTCTTCTGCAGCAAAAGTCTGATGCATAATTTCGGCAACACCCAAGAAATAAATAAGACCAATCAGTCCGGCGACAATGCCTAAATCAACCACCGCTCCCAGGCGCGGTGAAATTAAATCTAGCCGTTCCACCGGCCGATCCTGGACATTGACTAATTCCATCAGAAAAGAAGCTATGGCTGCATTGACAAGTAATAATAAAAATTCCACACCAAAAGAGCCAATAAATTTAGCCGATTGAATTATGGCTAGTTGGCTGTATTGAGAATAGGGCAAAGCATCAATAGCAATAGGCGGCAACGGAGCAAATTGCCATATGGCGGCAAGCGGGTGAGCAACAGCCAGCCCGTGATGCAAAAATATCCACAGCAACGGCACACTGATTAGATAAGGAAAGAATGGCCGTTGGAAATAGGGAATATATCCAGGTCTTAGGGGCATGGCATTGACAAGCCAGGCAAAAGCCACCGCAGGCAGTGAGAGTAAGATTGCCTGTATAAACCACATTACTAAAGGCAATTGCCCAGAAAAAATATATTCATGTCCATACTGAGATTGCCCGTTCACATGAAAATTAGCGCCGGCATAAAAGCGCAAAGCAAGAAGATGATATCCAAGACCAAAAAACAAGCCACACAACAGACTCTGACTATTACCACGACATTTTGTCAGCAATACTAAAAACGGTGCCACCATAAACCAGGCCAGCCACCATTGATCAAAACCAGGGCTGGAAAATGCCAATGCCAACCCGGTAGTCAATGACAGTCCTAAGTTTTGCCAGGCCGCCAGTTCGGTACGGCGGTGGCTGGAGGCCGTTGCACTTAAGTCTTTGAGCTCGAATTTATTTGCCTGTTTAGATTTTGTTGTTCCAAAAATCATGTTACACTGAAACCGTTTTGTTCAACCTGGAAAGTAGAGGCCCACTATTTTTGCACAACGCATTCTCGGTATCGATCCAGGTATCGCTATCGTTGGTTATGGAGCTCTTCTGCACGCACAGGGTAATCAATTTACGTATCTTGGCTCCGGCACTATTGTTACATCAAAAGATATGCCTGCTGGACAAAGATTGGCTATGATTCGCCAGGATCTTATTCAGCTGATTGAACAATTTAACCCCAATATACTAGCAGTTGAAGCACTTTTTTTCTTCAAAAACGCTAAGACAGCCATGTCCGTCGCCCAGGCCAGGGGAGTAATTTTAGAAGCCTCCGCAGCATGCTCGGTGCCTGTAGTCGAATACACGCCTATGCAGGCAAAAGTGCAGATCACCGGCTACGGTAAAGCCGACAAACGCCTGGTACAGGAAATGATTGCCAGCCTTCTTAATTTACCGCAGATTATCAAACCAGACGATGCCTCAGATGCCCTGGCACTAGCTGTTTGTCATGCCCGGCATAATCACCTGTCTCAGCCATCTTTTAATACCGATTTGAATACAGACAACAAGGCAATTGCATTTAGTTTGGCTGCTGGCGGCACTGGATAACCAGGTCCTTGACAACGGCGGCTGGCGATAGGGACAACAGCCAGCGAACAGTCTTGAGGATGTCCTCCGGGCTAATCATTTCTTCTGTCGGCAGGTCTGACATTTTTGCCATATCAGTATCTACCCAGCCGGGGCATAGAGTTGTCAGCCTGATACCTTGTGGTGCGAGTTCTTTATATAGAGATTCAGAAAGTCCTACCAGTCCAAATTTTGAAGCACCGTAAGCTCCCCAACCAGCAAAACCTATTTTGCCGGCATTGGAAGCTATATTAATGATGGTGCCGGAGTGCTGCTTTTTGCATGATCGGCACCACAGCTTGCAGGCAGCTAAAAGCGCCCCTTAAGTTAATTGCCAATACTTTATCGAAATCCTCAATTGATACATCAACAGTGCCAAGCTGAGTAATACCAGCATTGTTGAATAGCAAGTCAATGCGCCCAAATTGAGACATTACCGACGCAATCATTGCTTCAACCGCTTTGTGATTTTGGACATCCAACGGATATGTCACCACGAGCGGTGCTTCTGTTCCCAGCTTGTTCTTAATGCGCTCAGCCACTTTTTGCAAAGCATCTTGTGAGCGCGCTACTAATGCCAAAGTATAGCCGTCGTCCGCCAATCCTTCGGCAACACAAGCACCGATACCACGGCTGGCGCCAGTGACCACAGCTACCTTAGTATGATTGTTTTTCAGCACAGCTCCTTATATAAGAAATAAGGGCAAGAGATAAATCCCTCGCCCTTATTGTAATTCAGATCGGTTGATTTCGTTTAGAAATCACCCATGCCGGCACCAGATGGCATTTGAGGCATTTTGTTCTTCTCTTCAGGAACATCAACCACGAGCGCTTCAGTGGTTAAGAACATGGCTGCTATTGAAGCGGCATTTTGCAGGGCACAACGCTCTACTTTAGCCGGGTCAATGATACCAGCCTTGGCCATATCCACATATTCAAAAGTCATGGCATTGAAACCAAAGCCCGGCTTTTGTTCTTTAACACGCTCTACCACCACTTCTCCCGGCAGTCCGGCATTGTCAGCAATTTGACGTACCGGCGCTTCGAAAGATTTAAGCACGATTTCAAAACCAGTGCGCTCATCGCCCTGGAATGAATCACGTGATTTTTCTATGGCTTTGCAGACATTGAGCAGAGTGGTGCCGCCACCAGGAACATAACCTTCTTCTACAGCTGCTCTGGTTGCATTCAATGCATCTTCAAAGCGCAGTTTGCGATCTTTCAGTTCTGTTTCTGTAGCTGCACCAACTTTGATTACAGCAACCCCGCCAGCCAATTTAGCCAGACGCTCTTGCAGTTTTTCTTTGTCAAACTCGGAATCAGTTTCGTCAATTTGACGCTTAATGAGACCAATGCGCTTAGCCACTTCCGCTTTGCTGTCGTTGCCGGCAACAATAGTGGTTTTATCCTTATTGATGCGCACCTGACGGGCCTTGCCCAGCATATCAATGGTGACGCTATCAAGCTTGGTGCCTGCTTCTTCAGAGACAACTTGACCACCGGTTAAAATGGCAATGTCTTTGAGCATTTCTTTGCGGCGATCACCAAAACCCGGGGCTTTGACGGCACAGCAAGGAAGCACTTTGCGCAAGTGGTTAACAACCAGAGTAGCCAGAGCTTCACCTTCAATATCTTCAGCAATGAGCATGAAGGGTCGACCTGCACGAGCTACTTTCTCCAACACAGGAACTAGATCGGCAAGCAGATTAACCTTTTTATCCACACAAAGGATATAAGGCTCATCCAGCACTGCTTCCATGCGCTCAGGATCAGTGACAAAGTAAGCAGAAACAAAGCCTTTGTCAAATTGCATGCCTTCTACCACTTCCAGTTCGGTAGAAAGAGACTTCGATTCTTCGACAGTGATAACACCATCTTTACCGACTTTGTCCATAGCGTCAGCAATCAGTTTGCCTACTTCTTCATCATTACCGGCAGAAATAGTAGCTACTTGGGTAATTTCTACTTTGCCTTCCACTGGCTTAGCTATATTTTTGATTTCTTTAACAGCTAACTCAACAGCTTTTTGAATACCACGGCGCAATACCATCGGATTGGCACCAGCAGCCACATTTCTCAAGCCTTCTTTAATCATGGCTTGAGCTAATACAGCCGCTGTAGTCGTACCATCACCAGCATTGTCATTGGTCTTAGTGCAGACTTCTCTTACCAGTTGAGCACCGGCATTTTCCAGGTGATCTTCCAGTTCGATTTCTTTAGCGATAGTGACACCATCATTGACTATTTGAGGCGCACCAAATTTCTTTTCCAGTACTACGTTACGGCCAGCCGGTCCAAGTGTCAGCTTGACTGTGTTAGCCACGGCATCTACACCGCGCTCAAGAGCACGACGGGCTTGTTCTTCATAAACTATTTGTTTAGGCATATCTCCAATAATCTCCTTTAATTAATCAACTACAGCAAGAATGTCTCGCTCAGCCAAAATCAAATATTCGGTACCCTCAATTTTGACTTCTGTGCCTGAGTATTTGGCAAAAAGAATTTTGTCGCCAACTTTCACTTCCATAGGCTGGCGATTGCTTTTCTCATCCAGCTTGCCAGGTCCAACAGCCAGGATTTCGCCTTGCTGCGGTTTCTCTTTAGCAGTATCCGGCAGAACGATTCCGCCTGCGGTTTTTTCTTCAGCATCAAGCTTTCTTACTACAACCCGATCAGCCAAGGGTTTCAATTGAAGCTTTGTTGCAGATGCGGTAGCCAATGTTCTATCCTCCTTTAACGAATAGAGATAACAATGAAGAGCAATGCCAAATCTGAAACAGATTTAAAACTAGGGCCTTGCTCTAATGATGAAAAGTGTAAGGTAGAAGAAGCAAACCTACCTGTACTTTCGCCTTTTTTTTATTATTACCGGCAATATGTCTCAACTTGTAGGGGCGGGTTGCACCCGCCCGCTATATTTACGGGTCGATGCAATCGACCCGTACTAACCTTATTACAATCTAAGGTAATTGAACGTGATCTTTGCTCTGGTTTTTCCGGGTACGCTTTGTCTTGATAAGCCAGTGAGCATAATCAATAGCGCCATTTAAATGGCTTTTTGCTCTTTGTTGCCGTTCACTGGCAACAGCTAATTTTGCTTGTTCAGCTAAATCATTCCAGGCAGATATATCTTTGGTCTCAGAAGCAAGAAATGCCGGCGCAACAACTTTGTCTCTGCCCTGATGTTTTGCCACTTGCAAAGCCTGTTCAGCCAGAGAAATAAGCTCAGTTGCTTCAGTACTTTGATCAGGATAGAAGCTTGCACCAATGGAAACAGTAATTGTCCCCAGGTTTGGTATTAGCTTGTCTTTTATACTTTTACGCACACGCTCAGCAGCTTCCAGCACGCCACGGCTTGGAGTCTCCGGCAAAATAATGGCGAATTGTTCACCACCATAGCGATAGATAAAATCAATTCTGCGTAGAGTTGTCTTTACCAGCCCAGCAACCTCAGCAATAATCGCATCACCTTTTTCTTCTCCAAAAAGATCATTGATACGACTTAAGAAGTCTATGTCAACAAGCAAAAGCCCCAATTGGTGTTTATGCCTCCTTGACCGCTCAATTTCCGTCTGCAGCGCTGTTTGAAAATAGAGGCGATTGAGCAGACCTGTGTGCGGATCATGCATTACTTTCTGCACTGTCGACTCATGTTCTTGAGCAGCATGGAGACCAGAACTCACCTGAATAGCCAGTGTTTCCAGAAGATTGATTTGCTCTTTGTGAAAGGCGGCTTCGTCAGTTGAGAAAACAAGCAACACACCAAGCTTGCTTTCTTTAAACAACATGGGCAAAGCGAGAATGGAATTAAACACACCACCACCCATGGCTCTGGGCATATGCGATATTTCTTGTCCATTTTTACTCATCTGCTGGGTTTTACCTTCACGCAAGGAAAGGCCGGCAAACGTGTTCTGCCCAAGATTGAATTGGCCAAGACTGCTGCCATCAAGTCCTTTGAAAGCAGCAAGAACAAATTGGTCATTGTCCGGTTGCTGCAAGAGCACGGCACAATAAGGTGTATTAGCCAAAACCAATGCTGCGTCAGCCGTTTTTTGTAATAAAAGCTCCAGGCTGAGGGCGCTTTCATTCAAGGCTGACAATATTTTATAAAGGGACTTGAGGCGCTCTCGCTCATATTCACTACGTCCAAAAGAATGGCATTGGCGGTAGCTATGGCAGTTATAGAAGCCATTCTTTGCAATAGCTCCATACTCTCTTCCTTTAGAGCCAGATCAGCAGTGTCAAGCAACACCGCCCCTATAAGTAATCCAGCGGCAAGTAAAGGTATGGCAATTTGAGCAGAGCTTTTCTCTCTTTCAAAAACCGCTTTGTTGAAACCGGATAGCTGACCACCTAATATAAGCTTTACCGATGATTGCTTGCCCAACATTTCACGGAAAATGCCGTCTGCAGAAAAAGGCACCACTTTCATTTCCTGCAATGAAAGCTCCGTATATCCCCTACTAGCCATAAGTCGAAAAGACTTGTTTTCATTGTCTGCTAAAAAAACTGCTGCTTTACCAGCGCCAAGCAGTTGAACATATTCAGTCACTATGGCATCAAGAACATCTCTCAAACGCAGCGAAGAGAAAATTGCTCCGGCCACATCCAGGTATTGCAGATCAGTCTGTCCTTCGCTTTTCATTTGTTTATCATAAGCGCTGCTTCGCTCTCACTCCGTTCGGCTCAACGCGCGTATCCACGCTGCGTTACGCACGGCTGGGCCGCCGCGCTCCACTTCACTATACGTTGTATCACCCTTCATTCATATGTTATTTTTACGGATGCTGGTAAGGAGAGAACAGAATATGGATAACAACGGCTGTATCTTTTGCCGGATCATCACCGGACAATTAAATTCAAATATCATCTGGCAAGATAATTCGGCTATTGCCATTCGTGATCTTAATCCTCAAGCCCCTTCTCATTTATTGATTATTCCCAGAGAACATATGGGCGATATTACGGAATGCAAAGATTCTCTTTTGCTTGGCAATCTTTTCCATAAAGCATCTCTTTTAGCCAAACAAGAAGGATTAACTGCCGGTTTTCGCCTTGTTGTCAATACTGGTGCCGACGGCGGGCAAACTATTAATCATCTTCATATTCATGTGCTCGGTGGCAGATCTATGGCCTGGCCCCCCGGTTAAAAAATGAAAAATTTCAATTAAAGTTTTATCTGCAATTCAACCGGGTATTAAATAGGCAGGTAATCAAGGGCACGGCTAATCCTGATTTTATCAGGATGAACTGTTGCTGTGTAAAAAGATCGAAATAGCAGCAAAGGTAACGCGGCATGGCTAACCTGGAAACAACAGAAAAAGTATTATGGCTGGCTGATTGCTATTCGCTTGCCAAGCGCTTCCCGGATCCTGTAACCTGGCTAGCTCTTTTGCAATTAAAAAACAAGCAATTGCCTGCCGATATCAACCCTTTTTACTACTGGTTGTGGATGGAAATTTGGAAGGCGGCTCAGAATGAGCAAGCTGCCTAGGCTTTGCAAAAGCCACTTCATTTAGCTCTTTTCCCGATTCAATGTGCGAAGCCAGCCCAATCACACTTTTCTTGATTTGAGCCCGGCTACCAATATGGCTGCCCGACCAGATAATGGTGTCTTCAATTACAGCCCCTTCTTCAACCACACAATCATTACCAATAATGACGCTGCCGGATATTTTTGCTCCTGGCTTAACAACCGAATTATTGCCGAGCAAAAGCTGCCCGTCAGGAAGAGTTTGGACACCAGTCAAGTTTGTATCAATCTTGCCGCTGAGAGCATCAAAATTAGCCTGGCGGTATTGATCAAATGTACCAACATCAGACCAGTAGTCTTCGATTGGCACACCCAGCACCGGCTTTTGTTGTTTCACTAATTCGGGAAATAATTGCTTGCCAAAACCGTAAGGTCCGCCTTTTGGTATAAAGTGAAAAACATCAGGCTCAAAAATATAAATACCAGTTGATACCAGATTGGATCGCACTTCGTGCCGAGCCGGCTTTTCCTGAAACTCCTTGATCCAGCCATTCTCATCCAGCACAGCCACACCAAATTGGCTGACATCTTCTACCGGTTTCAAGGCAATTGTTGCCAGTGCCCCCTTTTTTTTATGCTGAGCCAGCAAATAACTTAAATCAACATTGGTGAGCAAATCACCCATAATCACCAGGAAGGTATCTTCTTGCAAGAATTCCCGGCAAGCGCGCACACCACCGGCATCGCCAGAGAGATAAATCTCAAGAAGATAATTAAGCTTTACATCAAAGGCAGAGCCATCGCCAAAATGATTTTCAATCAATTCAGGCAAATGATGAAGATTGACTGCAATTTGGGTGAATCCATGATCAGCCAGTAAGCGCAAAATATATTCCATTACCGGTTTGTTAGCGATAGGAACAAGCGGCTTAGGCAGCTGTGCGGTTAAAGGATCCAGACGCGTGCCTACTCCAGCAGCCAGAACCATGGCCTTCAAATAGCTTTTACTTGCATAAAGCAAGCTCCCCCTTCGTTTAATCAGCCTTTAGCCTATCATAAAAATGACAGCCAGAACATTGTTAAACGAGTACTGGAAGTATAGAATTACGGCTAATTATTAGAATAATCAGGCAGCTCTATCCTTGCCTGCCATTGCCTTGGTTTTGCGAATTTGTTCTTGGTATTTCGCTAATTCACTATAATATCGTTGTTGTACTTTGTCTCGTACTTTCTCTTGAGTTTTGTAGTGAGCCGATTGTTCTTTAGTAATTTTATTACTTTCCTTCATTTATATCTCTTTCTATTTTAGGTGCTTATCAGTCATATTGTTCCCATAAGCACCACAATTTAACTACTTTTATTTTTATGATTTCAAATATGATACTACCATTGTTTTTATTTTTTTAACATATGGTTTATCTGTTTTGTAACTTTGGCAAGGCAAAGCTGAGCGCGAATGCCACCATCATTACTACCGCACCAATTACATAAGGGCTGTCCATCCCGATGTATTGAAACGTGGCTCCGCCTATGATTGGACCAAGTATTCTGCCTAGAGTAGAAATTGATTGACCAACACCTAAAACCCCGCCCATATTTTCTTGCGGGGCTAATTTTGATAACAAACTTTGATTAGACGGGTTATTAATTCCTGAGCCAAAGGCCAAAAGGGCTAAGGCTGTGGCAAGCAAAATTAAATTGGGAAATAGCGGTGCAAAGGGAATTAAGGCTAAACCAAAAAACACCAATATTGTTCCGGCAGCAATGAGATGTTTTTCGCCATATTTTTTTGCCAGCCGATGAATCATGCCTCCTTGTACAAACACAATGAGAAGGCCGATATAGGTGAACATAATACTGTTTTCAAAAGGGCTAAAATTAAACTTTTGCCTGGTCAACAGAACAATAGTGGCTTCCATATTGGCAAAGGCAAAAGTGGAAAGAAAAAAGATTAAAAGTGAAATCGTCAGCCTGGGATTAGTGACAGTGCGAAGATAAAATGCCGGGTCAAGGGAAAAGCGCTCAGCGCCTGCCTGGCTGCGTTTTTCCGGTTCAGGTAAAAGGAAAAAGGTTAAGACCAAATCAATTAAGCTAATCCCTGCCGCCACAAAACCAATTGTTTGCAAACCCGAAGCATGATGACTGACGCAAAATCCTCCGATAGCCGGTCCCAGTACAAATCCCAGACCAAAGGCGGCTCCAATCAAGCCCATACCTTTGGCACGATTTTCGGCAGTGGTGACATCAGCCACATACGCCTGGGCAACAGGAATATTAGCGTTGCCGGCTCCTGCCACTAACCGCGCCACAAAAAGACTGGTTAAACTATGCCCCCAACCCCAGATTAAATAGCCAATACTGGAGACAGCCAGACTGAAAAGCAATATCGGTTTTCTGCCGACATGATCAGACAATCTACCCCAGAAAGGAGCGAACAAAAGCTGCATAAAAGAATAGCTGGCTATTAAAAGACCAACCTGCAGGTCGCTGGCCTGCAGTTCTTTGGCATAAGAAGGCATGATGGGGATAATTAGCCCAAAACCGATTAAATCGATAAAAACAGTCAAAAATATTAACGCTAACGCTTTTTTACCAGCCGCTTTTGTTTTAATCTGACCAGAATCAGCTTGTGGATTAGTTACCGGAATTGCCGCTGGGGCTGTTTTATCTTCCACTTAATGTTCTTCTCCTTCATTAACCAACCTCTTATTGTACAGCTTATATGCGCTGCCTCGGCTGCGTCCGTTGCCTAGACGCGCCTTCAGACGCTCGCTTCCGCCTGCTCCTCGCAGCCGTGCGCTCACTATATGTCGTTTTTTGAACGTTTCGAAATGCTTAAAATGGAAGCAATTGTGGTAATTAAAAATTAGCCAAGGCAATGGCAATAGGGTCAGTTACTAATGGTATGAGCGGTTTCAGTAATGAGGCTTTGTTTGGTCTGCAATTTTCAGACTGCTTCAGATGAGCAGGCAACCTGTCCACATGACGGCTCCGGCATGGTCAAAGTGGGCGAAGACCCTTTGCTGGGCATGCTCATTGAAGATCGCTATCGCATTGAATCTCTGATTGGTCAGGGCTCAGCCGGCGCAGTTTACAAAGCTCGCCAGGAATTAATCGGCAGAGACGTGGCTGTTAAAGTTCTTCATGATTATCTGGTTGCTGATGATGAGTTTGTCAAACGCTTCAAGCAAGAAGCCAGGGCGGCCAGTCGACTCAGTCACCCCAACATAATTGCCATTTACGATTTTGGTCTCATCCCTCTTGGTAGGCGTCCTTACATTGCCATGGACTTACTTGATGGAACTCCGCTTTCACAATTGATTACTCAATATGATCACATTCCTGTAGAAGAAGCACTGCCCATATTTAAAATGGTATGTGCTGCTTTATCAGAAGCTCATAGCCAGGGAGTGGTCCATCGCGACATTAAGCCTGAGAATATTGTTCTGGTGGAGCGCTCCGGTAAAAGCCTGTTTCCGATAGTGGTTGATTTCGGCATTGCCCGCCTGGTTCAAGAAGAATCTGAAGCAGCCAAAATTACGCGCACCGGCACAGTATGCGGCAGCCCCACCTATATGAGCCCTGAGCAATGCACAAGCAGCAAAGTAGATCACAGAAGTGATATTTATTCTCTGGCTGTTGTCCTCTATGAGACCCTAACAGGCAGTGTGCCTTTTTATTCTGATGAATTAGTTAAAGTAATGACCATGCATCTTCTTGACCCACCGCCCACCTTGAAAGCCGCCAGACCTGATTTGCAATTTCCTGATCAATTGGAAATAGTTTTGGGCAGAGCCTTAGCTAAAAAACCTGATGAGCGCTTTCAAGATATGAACGAATTTGCTTATGTTCTGGAAGAAGCAATAAAAGCACCACAAAAAACACTGGTTGCTATGCCGGCTGTGGCTACAGCACAAGCAGCAGCTAGCGCACTGGCAGCAGCTGGTTCACCAGTAGTATCTGGTTCACCAGTAGTATCTGGTTCGCCGGCAGTACCTGCTCCGCCGGTAATATCTGGTTCGCCGGCAAGAACTGAAACAGTCAAAGTTAAAACAGGTCCTGAAATAGCCAACCTTACGCCACCATCGCCGACAATTCGTGATCTAGCCAATCGTGCTCTTGAAGAAATGATTGCCAGAGCTAAATCAGCTGAAACCACAGAGAAAAGACCAACTGAACTCAGTGGTTTGGTCCGCCAGCAAAATGCCGCCCGCTTCCGCAAATCAAGGGAATGGGAGCGAGCCACCAGAAGATTCTTGCCCACAGTATTTACTGCCTGTGCCCTTTGTGCTGTTGTTGCCCTGGCCATCAACGAGGTAAAAATTATCCGCCTCGTTCCGGAACGACATCCGCAAGAATCACTTGAGACTTTGCTAAAACAGGGTCGCTATGAAGAAGCTCTGCCTACTCTACAACGGCTCAAGCAAAAGGGACAGCTGAGCAAAACCCAGGCAGAAGATTTAAACAAAGCCACATTTTCAGTAGCAAAAAAATACGCTCAGAAAAAACACTTCTCTGATGCTATTTCTTTACTAAAACAAATTCCTCATAATTCACCACAAGCAGAAAAAGCAAAATCGTTAATCCGCAGCTACAAAGCGACAACACAATGAATTGGATTATCCTTCCTTGAAGGTTCCAATTTTCCTAAATTTGTTCAGCCGATCCTTCTTTACTTGGGTTGGTGAAAGTTTGCTTAGTTGATCCAATTGGTCGATGATGGCGGACTTTAAAGTTTTTGCAGCCAGATCATAATCATGATGCGCCCCACCAAGCGGCTCCTTGATAACCTGATCGGCTACACCCAGTTCCAGAATTTCTTTAGATGTCATTTTCATGGACTCGCAGGCTGTTGCTACTTTATCAGCCGAGCGCCATAGAATAGAAGCACAACCTTCCGGTGAAATCACAGAATAAACAGAATGTTCCAGCATCAAGATTCTATTAGCAAGCCCAATACCCAGGGCACCACCTGAGCCACCTTCTCCTGTAACCACAGCAATCACAGGTACAGTTAAAGAAGAAAGAACAAGCAAATTGCGCGCTATAGCCTCTGCTTGATTATGCTCTTCAGCCGCCATACCAGGATAGGCGCCAGGGGTGTCTATTAACGTCAACACAGGCAGGTGAAATTTTTCGGCATGCTCAAACAGGCGCAATGCTTTGCGATAACCTTCCGGTTGGGGCATACCAAAATTGCACAATTGTTTTTCTCTGAGATTGCGTCCTTTATCGGTGCCAACCACGGCTACTTTATAAGGACCAATATTTACCAGTCCAATAACAATGGCCGGGTCATCCGACATTTTGCGATCGCCGTGCAGTTCAAGCCAACCAGGATGAAAGCGATTAAAATAATCGCGCGCATAAGGTCTTTGTGTATGCCTGGCTAAAGCCAAGTGATCGATTGGACGTAAATTGCTATAGATTGACTGGCGTAAAAGCTGATACTGCTCACGTAGATGGGCCAGATCAGCACCAAGTTCAGGCTGGTCGTTAAGCTGATTTTCCAATAATTCAATTTGCTTAGCAACCTGGGCCAGAGATTGCTCAAATTCGAGTGGTATTGGTTTTTCGTCACCTGCCATACTTACTGATTACCTCTAATAAGGTCTGCTTCGGTTTGGCTGGCAACATTGATTGTCTTTTGTTTCGAAGAATGAGGGCGAAATTCCATGGGCTGATGAAATTCAATGAGCTGAGCAACAACATCGCTCAACTTAGAACGTTCAACCACCATATCTATTTGACCATGCTTCAATAGATATTCAGCTGTTTGAAAATCAGCCGGCAGTTTTTGCCGTATGGTCTGCTCAATTACCCGACGGCCTGCAAACCCAATTCTTGCCCCAGGTTCGGCAATAACAATATCACCAAGAAAAGCATAGCTCGCTGTCACGCCACCATAAGTAGGCTCAGTAAGCACAGAAATATAAAGCAAGCCTGCTTCGTGCAAGCCTTCCAGAGCAGCGCTTGTTTTTGCCATTTGCATAAGGCTGAAAATACCCTCCTGCATACGCGCACCGCCGGAACTGGAGATAATTACCACCGGCAGTTTATGCTTTATGGCATGCTCAACCAGACGAGCTATTTTCTCACCCACTACCGAGCCCATTGAACCACCAAAGTGAGCAAAGTCCATCACTGCCAGAGCCACTAATTTGCCCTTGATCAGTCCCGTGCCGGTAATAATGGCTTCCGGCAGACCAGACTTTTGGCTGGCTTCTTTTAATTTGTGAGCATATGAGCCGGTGTCAAAAAATTGCAAAGGATCTGTAGAGGACAAAAGTGCGTCTATTTGCTGAAACGATTCGGGTTCCGTCAACTGCTCAATGCGATCAATAGCACCAATACGAAAATGATACTGGCATTTTGGACAGACAAGCTGGTTATTGCGCAAGTCACGGGTATAAATTAGTTCGCGACATTGAAAACACTGGCGCCAGAGAGCACAATACTCTTCTGTCGTTAAAGGCTGTTTGATCTCTTCAAGATTATTCTGTTGTTTGCGCCGATTGGCAAACCAATCTTTTAGGTCCATATCCTTAACACCGCGGCGCAAGCGCCTGCACTACATGCAAAATCGTTTATTATAGCACCACTTGGATAGCGTATGACCACCCACCGATTCTTTATTGCCCCACAATTCATTAACGAAGAAAGAGGCGAAATCCTTTGCCAGTCCCAAAAACTGGTCAAGCAGATACGTAAAGTACTTCGTCTTGAAAACGGTGACCAGGTAGATGTCCTTGATGGTCAAGGCAATATCTATCATTGTATTTTGGCAAATATCACCCCGAAAGCAAACCGGGACTTTTTTCAGGCAAAAATTGCCGGCAAGGAAAAAATCATTGAGCCGGCGGGCATAAATTTTACAATCGCTATGCCTCTTATTAAACCGAGCCGGTTTGAATGGGCGTTGGAAAAATTGACAGAGTTGGGTGTAGATAAAATTGTCCCCATCGCGTTAAGCAGGAGTGCCATAAAAACACAAGAATTTTCTAAACTGACACGGTGGCAAAAGATTATCCAAGAAGCGTCTGAGCAATGCGAACGTGCCTGCATACCGGAGCTGTTAGCACCATTAGCATTCCTTGACTGGCTACATCAATACGAAAAAGGGAAGGACGGCATTCTACGTTTGATCTGCGCTGAGCGAAGAACCGCACAATTTCTAACAGAAGTTCTTTGCAACCGGCAAAATAATTTGCTGTCTGATTGTGCCATTGCTGTTGGTGCCGCAGGTGGCTTTAGCGACGAAGAAATTCAAGCTGCTTTGACACATGGTTTCATCCCTGTTTCTCTGGGCACCAATATCCTGCGATCAGAAACAGCCGCCATATACGCCCTATCCGTAACCAAATCATTGCTTGCGTAAGGACGGCCGATGACACCACAAGAGATATCATTTCTATATGGGGTTTTTTATTTGGCGCTGCTTCGCCAGTGCTTCGCCCTCGTTTATTTTTCGTCCAAAAATTAAACAAAATGCCCATAATGACTTGACAAATTCTTCATTTCCGGGTCTTATATTACATGACCGTGGGGTCACTGCCGGTGATGCACTTGGCTAACTAGAAAGGCATGAGTGTGACTGAAAACATAGCTCGCATCCGAGAAGGTTTCGGCTCACATCCAGTCAGATTGATTGCTGTGACAAAAAACGCACATACTAAACAAATTGAAGAAGCCTTTCAAACCGGAGTCACCGAGTTTGGTGAAAGTCGCGTTCAAGATGCTCTATCCAAAATTGATGTCATGCCGGCCTGGTTGAAAGAAAAAGCCAGCTGGCATTTTATCGGTCATCTACAAAGCAATAAGGTCAAACAAGCTGTGGGCACATTTGCTTTGATTCACTCAGTCGATTCTTTGCGCCTGCTAAAGAAGTCTCACGGGTAGCTGAAATAAAAAATATGAAACAGGCTGTTCTTTTGCAGGTAAAAATGGCTGAAGATGCCGATAAATTTGGCTTTGAGCCGAATGAATTAAAAAACTGCATAGCCGAAATTATTAAATTACCCGGTTTAGAGTGTAAAGGTTTAATGACTATCACGCCGGCAAATGCAAGTGGCGCTGTCAGACAAAAATGTTTTCTTGGGTTGAAGCAATTAAGAGATGAGCTGGCTGAGCAAACTGGTGTTTATTTGCCGGAACTTTCAATGGGTATGAGTGATGATTGGCAGGAAGCTTTGGCTTGTGGTTCAACAATGCTACGTATCGGCACAGCAATTTTTCATGTATAGTTTAAATCTGGTGAAGGGTAATTTGGTGAATGGTAAGGGTAAGGTTTTTGGGTAGTTAACTTGGAACAGCAAGTTAGGAGGAAATTGTGAGCATCGTTCAAAAATTCAAGAGTTTCTGGTTTGGTCCCTCGGACAATTATGATCGCGAAGATTTCGAAGATTTATTCGAAACTTCCGATGATGTTTATGCCACTAATGGCCAGCTGGCCTTGGATAAGTCCACTGCCGATATTACAAAGACAAGTCGGTCGGGACTGCTGCCTTCAACAGGATCAAAAGTAGTTGATCATCCCAGCGCTGCCCCGGCAAGCGAAGTACTGGTTATTGAACCCAGGGCTTTTGAAGAATCGCTGGAAATTGTTGAACAGTTACGTTGCCGCAAATCTGTTCTGCTTAATTTGCACATGCTTGACAAAGAAGGCTCACAGCGCATTGTTGATTTTCTTTCCGGTGCCTGCCACGCTATTGATGGGCACCAGCAAAAAATTGGTGAGGGTGTATTTCTCTTTGCTCCGGCAACAGTAGTAATCAGTTCTGAATCAAACTCTTCTAAAGCAATTAAAGATGTGTTCTGGAATAAAACCCAGATTCTATAAAGACGGCAATAATCATATAAAGAAGGGGCGGAATTATCTGCCCCTTTTTTAATAGTAGTTATTATCTGTACATGACTAAATCAAAACATCATATAGAAAAACATTCAACCACCGGCGAGCTGGTCAGGGACGTCGTCATTGGTATGTCCGATGGTTTGACTGTACCCTTTGCCCTGGCGGCCGGATTATCGGGGGCGGCTGCATCCTCAGGATTGATCGTTACCGGTGGTTTGGCTGAAATAGCCGCTGGAGCAATAGCCATGGGACTCGGTGGTTATCTGGCCGCCAAAAGCGACCGCGATCATTATTTAAACGAAAAGCGCCGGGAGTTCGAAGAAGTTATAGAAAAACCTGATCAAGAAAAATATGAAGTAGAAGAAGTCTTTAAAGCTTACGGATTAACTGACAAACAAATTGCACCTATCCTGCAAGCCTTTCAAGCCGACCATCATGCCTGGGTAAATTTCATGATGCGCTTTGAATTAGGGCTGGAAGAACCAGATCCTAAGCGGGCCAGATCCAGCGCTATTGCAATTTCAAGTTCTTACATAGTCGGCGGGTTTATCCCGCTGGCACCCTATATGGTACTACCTGACGTATCAACCGCTTTGTTCTGGTCCTGCATTCTTACTCTGGCAGCTCTGCTTATATTTGGATATAGCAAAGGCAAATTCACAGGCATTAAACCAATTAAAAGCGCAGTTCAAACGCTAATCATCGGTACGATGGCTGCAAGCGCTGCCTATGCCATCGCCCGCCTGGTTTCGCATCAATGAGCAGTTGCTTTTCTTAATTGTGGTAACCTTGGTACTTTTTTATGGCTTTGCCGTGCAGTCCATAAGTCCATAGCCAGCTGGGCATTGAGCCAAAACTGCTCAGTTGTACCTAACGCATCAGCAAAAACCATGGCAGTCTCCGGCGTAATGCCGCGCCTGCCTTGAATGATTTCATTTAGCTTGGGCTGTGGCCAACCAATGTGGCGAGCAAAAGCACTTTGGCTTAGACCAAGTGGCTTGAGAAACTCTTCAACTAAAATTTCACCGGCTGGAGTTGGTGCTCTATGTGCATATGTCTGCATAGCTATCCTCTAATGATAATCAACAATCCGAACTTCCTGCGCACCATCCCCATCCCATTTAAAAATAATCCGCCACTGATCATTAATCCGAATGCTATAAAAATCTTCTAGCCGTCCTCTTAATTTCTCAAGGCGATTGGCAGGAGGAACGGACAAATCACGAAGGTTATGAGCAAATTGAATCATGTCTAGCTTACGTTTAGCAATCTTGCGGACTTCTGACGGAAAACGATATACCCTTTTATCACTAACACCACTAAATATTTTTTCTGCCAGCTCATCGCCAAACGATTCAATCATAGGGTATATCTATATCATTATATCATATAATAGTATAATTTTAATTATTTTGCAAAATCATTTGTATAGGCATGCAGAGCTATGTCATCGCCACTATGTAAGAAAAGCACATTTTCGTCTTTGGAAAAATGCCCTTTGCGAATAAGGTCTATAAGTCCGCCCATGGCTCGCCCGGTATAAACCGGCCCTACTAAAATGCCTTCGCTGCGTACCAGCAGGAGAGTGGCTTCTTTATCAAGATCGCTGAGAACACCATAGCCTTCGCCCAGATAATCATAATTGATATTTATTTCTTTATGGCTGAATATATGATCAACGCTTAGCATTTGTGCAGCTGCATTGGCAATCGCTAGTATAAAAGCTTGATATTTATAGTCCGATTGATCATCAGGCACCTGGTCGATGCTAATACCTGTCACTTTACCGGAAAAACCGCTTAACCATGAGCCTAAAATCAGCCCTGCTTGCGTACCACCAGAACTTGTACCAAAAATAAGATGATCTATTCTGATACCGGCATCTTTTATTTGTGCTTCTATTTCAAACATAGTGGTGGCATAACCCATAGTGCCCAGAGCATTAGAGCCACCAACAGGAATAATATAAGGATTTTTACCCTGAGCACGCAGCTCGGTCGCCACTTCTTCCATTTTCTGAGGACGCAAACGCCTTTCTGTCCAGTAAAATTTAGCCCCTAGAAGATGATCAATAAAATAATTACCCTCATATATAGATGAGGGTTTGGCACCAAAAACAATATGACAGTCCAGTCCATAACGAGAGGCGGCCGCAGCTGTTTGCCGGCAATGATTAGATTGAATGCCTCCGGCTGTCACTAAACAATCAGCATTTTGCTTTAAAGCATCAGCAATGATAAATTCCAGTTTGCGCGTTTTATTACCACCACCGGCCAGCCCGGTCATATCATCACGCTTGATATAAATTGTCGGACCATTAAGAAGCGCCGTTAGTTTGTCCAACTTATATAAAGGTGTGGGTAATAAAGCCAGATTGACACGCGGCAGCTTTAAAAGCGCTTCCGGTAATTGAATTGTCTGGCTGGTTTGCATTTTAAAGATTATAAACACTTGACTTCATTGCCGTGGTAAGGCATAATAAATTTGTAAGGCATAAAATAAATGTAAGGAGAAATAATGTTGCATTCTACAATAACCAAAAAAGGTCAAACAACCATTCCTGGTGAGGTGCGGGCAGCTTTAAATATTCATCCAGGCGATCGCCTCGAATATAAATTAGAAGGAAATCGCGTCAGCTTGCAAGTACATCCAGGCACACGTTCATTAGCTGGAGCATTAGCAAGCACAAAAGGCAAAGGACTTTCGTTCAATGAGATTCGCAAAGCAGCGCAAGCGGTTGCTAGGAAAAGACAATCATCATGAACAAGCGGCGATTACTAGATACCAATTTAATAATTAGACACCTGGTACAAGATAATGCCTCACAAGCAAAAGTAGCAGGCAGATTATTTGATGCCTGCGATCACGGGGAAATAATACTGGTCGTTTTGTCAGCAGTGGTTGCAGAGGCAGTATTTGTTCTGGAGTCGTTCTACGATCATTCCGCTCACAACATTGCCCAGGTAATGGTCCGCTTATTGTCCAGTCCGGGAGTCGAGCTTGCCGAGGAAGGAATTCATCAAGCGGCCTTAACTGAATACAGTAAAGGAAAACAACATTTTGTAGATTGTCTCATCGCTGCTTACGCAAGAAATTACAATTGGCCGGTGGCAACCTTTGACCAGGGATTTCGGAAATTGCCAGATATAAAAATTGAGTTGCCATAAAAAGTCACAACAACATTAATTCTGCAGAAATCGTTGAACTTTTGCCTGGCGGCCGGCGTCTATATAAGGAGACGTCTAAATAGCTATGTTTGGAGGAAATTCATTTATGTTTGCACGTGTACTTTCCGGGGGCTTATTGGGTATTGATGCTTATCGCATAGAAGTTGAAGTTGACTGCTCAGGTGGTATTGGTCAAATGCAAATTGTCGGGTTGCCGGATGCAGCCGTGCGAGAAGCCCAAGAGCGTGTGCGCACAGCTATTAAAACCTGCTCGTTTTTAATGCCCACCGCCAAAAAATGGATAATTAATCTGGCGCCGGCGGATACGCGCAAAGAAGGACCTTCTTATGATGTGCCTATTGCCATTGGCATTTTAGCAGCCAGTGGTCTTTTGCCCACCCAACATTTGGCAGATTATTATTTAGTAGGAGAGTTAGGGTTAGATGGCTCATTACGTCCAGTGCCTGGTGTTTTGCCTATTGCCATTCATAGCAAAAATGCTGGTGCCACAGGCATTATCGTGCCGGAACAAAATGCCGATGAAGCTCAACTAGTAGAAAATTTAAGAGTGTATCCAGTCTCACATTTAAAGCAAGTCTGCCAGATTATCCAGAACCCTGAACAATGCTCATACTTATCCGGCGAACCCAGAAAAATTTATACTGCCAGGCAGACTAAATATCAATTTGAACTTGATTACAGTGATGTGAAAGGACAACATGCGGCCAAAAGGGCCTTTGAAATTGCAGCTGCCGGCAAGCACAATATATTGCTTGTTGGCCCACCGGGCTCCGGTAAATCTATGTTGGCTCAGCGCCTGCCAGGCATAATGCCGGCTCTTTCTTTTGAAGAAGCATTGGAGTTGACCAAACTTTATAGTGCTGCCGGGCTACTCCCCGGACATTTCAACCAAAATAAAACGATCGCGACTAATTGCGAGCGGATGCGGGTGGAAACGGGCGGGCGTAAGTCCGCCCCTACAGGAAATTGCCCGCGCGTTGCTGAAGACAATACACCACATTCAGTATCACCGCTTTCGCTGCTTCTGGAACGCCCCTTTCGCAATCCACACCACAGCGCCAGCAGTGCCGGCTTAGTTGGTGGCGGCACTTATCCGCGACCTGGCGAAATTTCTTTAAGCCATATGGGCATTTTATTTTTGGATGAATTAACAGAATTCCCGCGCCATCATTTAGATATGCTTCGCCAGCCTCTGGAAAACGGCTCAATTACAATCAGCCGCAGTCAGCATACGCTTACTTATCCATCCTCTTTTCTTTTGGTCGGTGCCTGCAATCCTTGCCCATGCGGCTATTTAACCGACCCGGTTAAAACTTGCATATGCAGTCCTTATCAAGCCACACGTTACTGGTCAAGGTTATCCGGCCCTTTGCTTGATCGCTTTGATTTACATGTTGATGTACCCAGATTAAATGAAGAAGAACTCGGTGAAAATAAAGACAGTAAAAATAAAGAGAATTCTCAATCCATTCGCCTGCGCATTGAACGGGCGGTACAATGCCAGAAAGAACGTTTTACGCCCAACGCTTTCACTTATAACGGACAATTAAGCCACAAGCAAGTAAAGCAATATTGCTCTATTGATGAAAAATCGCGCCAATTACTGGTAAAAGCAATTTGCCAATTTGGTCTGTCGGCAAGAAGCTACGATCGCATTTTGCGTGTTGCTCGTACATTAGCCGATTTAGAGGCTTGCGAACAAACAGAGATGCGCCATGTGGCCGAAGCGCTTAAATACCGGGTGCGCAGTGAGCAACAAGAGCCGGGAAGAATTCCGCATGCAGCAATTTAACTGCCTTATCGGCATCAGCACCGGCAACAACAAAATTCAAATTAATTTCAGAAGCGCCATATGAAATCATAACTATATCAATATCGGCCAAAGATTTGAAAATCTGACCAACAATGCCTGTTTGTTTTTTTAATTCGCTGCCCACTACAGAAACTATGGCTAAATCACGCACAACTGACACTTCGCCTAATTCTTTCAGATCTTTTTCAATTGCCGGCAAATGATCAAAGCGATCAACCGTTAAAGAAATGGAAATTTCCGATGTTGCCACTAAATCAATGGGGGTTTCATGGCGAGCAAAAACAGCAAAGACTTCAGCTATAAACCCTGTGGCCATAAGCATTCTAGGCGTGTTGATAAAAACAGCCGCCAGCCCTTTTTTGCTGGCAATAGCACAGACCGGCGCAGCTTGTGGCTGCCTGTCATTGTCTGAAATTTTTCTGTCTGTGCTGTTCATAATAAGAGTGCCTGAGCTTTTGGGATTGAGCGTGTTGAGAATGCGCACCGGTATATTTTTTTCTATTGCCGGTTTTATCGTTAAAGGGTGCAGCACCTTAGCACCGAAATAAGCAAGCTCAGCCGCTTCCTGAAAAGAAACTTCAGCAATTGGTTGAGCATCTCTCACTAGCCTGGGATCGGCGGTCATCATACCGTCCACATCAGTCCATATTTGAATTTCATCAGCTTCAAGGGCGGCGCCAATTAGAGCAGCACTATAGTCCGAGCCGCCGCGACCTAAAGTAGTCATCACACCATCTGCTGTAGAACCGATAAAACCTTGTGTAATTACACAATTGCCTTTTTTAAGAACCGGTAATATTTCCGACTGGCAGCGCGAAACTAACTCAGGCATATTGGGAACAGCACGACCGTAATCATTATTGGTGACAATAAAGGAACGGGCATCGATATATTGGCAGGAAAAGCTTTGTTTGTTTGCATAAACGGAAAAAATGCGCGTAGAAAGAATCTCGCCTGTGCCGCTTATAGCATCCAGAGACCGTTTTGACAGTTCGCCTAGATAAGCTATACCTTGCAGCAGCACCGCCAAACGATTGAATTCTAATTCAACGTCGCTTATAAGCTGGCGACATTCTGCCGTGGCATCCGAGAAAAGCTCATTTATAACTTCCATATGCTTGGCTTTAAGAGCATTGAGTTTGTCCAAGGCGCTCACCGGACTACCGGTTTGCGCTTCTTGCGCGCAAGCAATCAAGCCATTGGTCACCCCAGACATTGCGGAGAGAACAATCACGCCGGTTGATTGTGCGGGCGTATGGGACGGGCGGAGCTTCGCCCCGCTCCTACACGCTGCCCCTACAATATCTAAAACGTCTTTAAAGCGAGAGGCATCCGCTAGCGAGGTGCCCCCAAATTTCATGACCAGCACAAAATATCCCTCAACTTAAAAACCGAACAGATATCATAGCATGACATCTTGCTCGAATTTATACATAGGTAACCGAAACAAAAAACACTTAAAATAAGGATAATCCGGATCTAAGCTGCTTATCGTCTGTATATGTCAGCACCCAGAGCTCGTAACTTGGCCTCTAGATGTTCATAGCCTCTATCTAAATGATGCAGTCCGGTTACTTCAGTAACCCCTTGGGCAGCTAATCCGGCAATAATCAATCCGGCTGAAGCGCGTATATCGCTTGATTTTACTTCTGCTCCGGTCAAGCGCGGCACTCCTTTTACCACCGCCGAATTGCCGGCAACAGTAATATCTGCCCCCATACGCCTTAACTCAGCCACCTGCATAAAGCGATTTTCGTATATAGTTTCAGTGACAATAGATGTTCCTTCAGTCATAGTCAGAACCGTCATTGCCTGAGCTTGCAAATCGGTAGGAAAACCAGGATATGGTTGAGTGGTGATATCCGTAGCTCGGACTCTGTCCCGGCATTTAATTCTCAAAGAATCCGGTGCAAAAATAGAAACCTCTGCACCCATATCAGACATTTTACTGATGGCAGAGTAAAGAAGATGAGCGTTCACACCTTCCAGTAAAATTTCTCCCTGCGTGCCGATTGCAGCCAGCATAAACGTGCCTGCTTCAAGACGATCCGGCATTATTTTTACTGTTGCTCCATGCAAATCAGCCAGACTTACACCGTCAATTACTATTTGATATGTGCCGGCCCCAGAAATTTTACCTCCCATGGCATTGATAAATTCCGCCAAATCGACAATTTCCGGCTCTTGAGCGGCATTTTCAATAATGGTTTGCCCTTCGGCTGTCACCGCTGCCATCATAATATTTTCAGTGGCGCCATGCGACGGGCGATCTAAATAAATACGACTACCTATTAACCGCGCAGCTTGCGCATTCACATATCCATGTTCAATGTTAATTTCTGCTCCCAGCAATTTCAAACCGCGTTCATGCAAGTCAATGCGTCTTTCACCTATGGCACACCCACCAGGCAAAGCTACTTTAGCTTGACCGGCTCGAGCCAGCAGGGGGCCTAAAACAACAAATGAAGCTCTAAATTGGCTCACCAATTCATATGAAGCCTCAAAATCAGTAATATTGCGAGCATCAATGGTAACTTCGTTACCGGAGATTGTTACCTTGGCTCCCAGTTGCCTGATTACCTCAGCCATCATGTGCACATCAGTTAAATCAGGCACATTTTTAAGTACACAAACATCTTCAGCTAAAATGGCCGCAGCCATTATTTTTAAAGCAGAGTTTTTGGCACCGGCAATTCGAACCGTTCCTGAAAGCGGCTTGCCGCCGCGAATAATTAAGCGCTCATCTGCTTGGGCGGACAGTTGCTTATCTGTCGTTTCCTTTTTAGATTCGATTCCTGGTGCAGCTGGTTTAAGCATGGTTACTTGCCTGATTCTTTCTAGTTTTTTAGGCGATTTTGTACTATCTACTTTACACCAATAAAATGTCCATTAGGTAAACACCATGTTAAGGAACGCCCGTCTAACAAAGGTTTTACGAGTGTGTTCAATCTATTCACACAAAGTCGCCCGCTTGTTAAGACGGTGTAAAAAGTTGCTCCATCCAGCTCAATATTACCGGGTAAGGAGCCCGGATATAAAATGAGCAAAAAGCTGATATATTTTGCTCATGAAAAGAACCATATTCGCTCTTAGCTTGCTGGCTTGCTTGTGTGCCTGTTCTTTGCGCGAAGAAATTAAGCACATTGAGGCCAGCAAAGAATACGAAGAACAGCAACAGGCATCACGCTCAGCCGATTTGACCGGCGAGCAAATTTTTATGAGAAGCTGCAATACCTGCCATCCGGGAGGCAAAGTAGGGCTTGGCCCCAGTTTAGTCAATCTAAACAACAAATATCCAGAGGATACTGTGCTAATGCTGTTGATCAGAAAAGGAAAAGGAATTATGCCGGCGCAACCAGCCGATGTGATCAATGACAATGAGTTGCATCATTTGATCGCTTATCTGAGAACATTACAATCCAATTAACCAACCAATGCTTCTAAAAGCCAGACCAAAATCAAAAGAAAAAAGAAGATTACAACTAACCAGGTTGACATAGACAGGTTAGTCATCATGATTGGCTCAACCGGGCTATATTCACTCATTACTTGCACAACCTTTTCTCGCTCTCCCAGATAAAGCGTGGGCACCCACAAAGGGAAGGAACGCTTTCTCTTCGGGTCGGGACGGTATAAAATTACCAGGAATTCCTTGCTCAGATAAAGCCTTAGAACCTGATCCCAATTGACTGTTTTCCGCCTTGGCCAGTATGGTCCCTGATATTTAATGCCACGCCTGCTGATTTGCAGGCTGGAAGGGCTTATAAATGGTCTGATGGCAATGGCGATAGCCAGCAATGCCAATAAAATAAAAAAGGCTTCCACATTAAACAAAAGTCGCAAGTTTTTGGTGGCAGAGAGTGGAGCAAAACAATATTTTGCCAGTCCCAGATAGGCAGCAGCAACTATAAGACAGGTCATTGTCAAAATTGGATCCTGGTTCTCGACAAAATTATGTTGAGATTGATCAAATTGATTACTTTCAAGCTGCGCTTTACTATCTTGACTGGACATTGTCAAACCTATGTAATTGGTGTCCGGAGAGGGAATCGAACCCTCACGGTTGCCCACACGCCCCTTAAACGTGCGCGTCTACCAGTTCCGCCATCCGGACAAAAATAAGGACAAGGGCTTGCGCACTAATCAGGATCATGAATCGTTGGCCACGGCGCGAGCGCCTGTCAATACTTCCTGTCATTATGACTGCCTAAATTTTATATTTAAGCAAAGTAAGATTATACTTCCTGGGCATAGTACAAATGAGCATGTTTACAAGGGGAAAAGGTTATAAACTAGTGTCAATAACAGGTTTAGGCTTGCAGAATACAGGCAATATACCGGAATCCATAGATGATAGAAATGTACGTAGCTGGAATTGCACTGGATGCGCGCAATGGGCATCCAATTGTCATTCTTAATGACAGTACAAAAAGGCGAGCTTTACCAATCTGGATTGGCGCCCCGGAAGCTACAGCAATCAGCCGTGCTCTCGATAATTACAAACCGGAACGCCCTTTAACTCATGATTTACTTTTAAATTTAATTACTGGACTTGGTTATAAAGTCAAGCAGGTGGAAATAAACGAACTGGAATCAAACACTTATTACGCCACAATCATTTTGCTCATTGATGATCCGGAACACAAACTGGACACAACGCGTTCCATCGATTCCAGACCCTCCGATGCTATTGCTCTGGCTTTGCGAGCTAAGGCACCAATTTTTGTTTCAGCCCAGGTAGTTGCCGACGGCACAATCCCGGCTGATTATGAAAAGGACGAAGAAGAAGCCGAGTCTTTTAAAAAATTCATTGATAATCTGAAAGCCTCTGACTTTAAGCCTAAAGGCGGCGAGGGACAAAAAGACCTGTAGGGGCGAAAGCGGAGAAGGCATAGCCGCCGGAGCGAATAAATTTAATTGAGCCCGCCTACGATGGTTTCTTCAAGGCTTTTTCCAAAGCGGCTTCCAGAGTAGCAATTTTTGCCTCAAGTTGCTTTTCACGGTCACTGGTTAAATTAGCTGCCAGCTTAGCATCTTGATCTTGCCATTGCCCTTGAATCTGAGTCAGCCTGGCACCACGGTTCAAGCTAAGTAATCAGAAATACCGGCAAAAGAGCCTGCCACCAGAGAAATTATCACCATCAAACCAAAAGGAACCGAAAAAACATGATGGAACAAACGCAAAGAAATAGGACTCCCAGTTGCTCAAAGCAATTAGAACAAGAACAACCATTAATGCCAGACTGAACCAAGTAATTAGTTGCCCCAGGGTAACCGGTGGTTTTGTACTGGTAATTTTATCAGCCATAAATATTTATCTCTTTTTCTATATAGACATGAAAGAGGCTCCCCTTTCAATTATAGCGGCAAAGTATGCAAATTGGTGATGGGAAAAGCCTGTCTATCAGTTGTGACAAATCTGGCGGTAGAGGGGCTCTGAATTCAAGCAATTTATGAGAAACAGGGTGCAGAAAACTAAGCTGGTAAGCATGCAAAGCGTGCCCTGTTAATCCTAATTTTTCTCTAGCAACAGCCGTGCCTGTTAATTTACGGTTGTAGATAAGATCGCCGACAACAGGACAATTTAAACTGGCCATGTGGACACGGATTTGGTGCGTGCGCCCGGTTTTTAGCTGTAATTCGAGCCACGCAAAAGTATTGCTCGCCTTCTGGTCAAAGCAGGATGAGCACCAGACTGGGCGCCGGCTAAAACCGTGTAAATAGTTTGCGCGGCCCGTCCATCCTTTAACAATAGCCATTTCTGTGCGCCTGCCCGAATGCCTGCCTATAGGGGCATCCACACAACCCGATTGTGCAGGCAATCTACCTTCCAACACCGCTAAATATATTCTTTTGGCTTCTTTGCTTTGTATCTGCTTGGCTAAATGTTGATGGATGCCATCCGCCTTTGCTACCACAAGCAATCCGGATGTATCTTTGTCCAGACGATGAACGATGCCCGGACGCAAAACACCACCTATTCCGGATAATCTTCCCTGCATATGATGCAACAAAGCATGCACAAGCGTGCCGGAATGAACTCCAGCCCCTGGATGAACAACCATACCGGCAGCTTTATTGACCACAGCCAGATATTCGTCCTCGTAAATTATATCCAGTGGTATAGCCTGCGGATCGATTGACGATGCCACTGGCGGCGGTACTGTTATTTTAAGCTCCTGCCCGGGTCGCAAACGATAACTTGCTTTTTCCGCTTTATCATCAACCAGTACTAGTTGTTCTTCAATCAATTTTTGCAGCTGCGCCCGGCTAAATTGCTTAAGGCAATCGGCAAGAAATTGATCCAGCCGAGGACCGGTGCCTGATGATAATGAAATATCCTCGGGTTGGTAATTCAGCCTTATTAAATCTCTATTTTCTGACCCTATATTCATTGCCCCTTTTGAAACAATACGTTGAAATAAGAATCAGACCTATACCAACATCTATTAAAACATCAGCCACATTGAAAACAGGGAAGTTAATAAAAACAAATTCAAAAAAATCAGTGACCCTGCCATAACACAGGCGCTCAAGCAAATTACCAAAAGCAGCACCAATAACAATCGATAGTCCCAGTTGCTCAAGTCCAGGATGTTGCTCCTGACTGAGCATATAACGCCGGATGTAAACAATCAGCAAGGACAGAAAAACAGCGGCAGCTATACCCTGTGCTATTAATTGATGTCCCTGTCCAATGCTAAAGGCAAATCCTGTATTGCTTGTCAGAATCAAATTAATTAATCCTGAAATGAATATTTGTCTGTCGCCAGTTTGTAGATAAACGTGCGCCCAATATTTGCTGAGCAGGTCTAAAGATGAGCAAGTAAATATCACTGCTAAAAGAGGAGCTGGTGCCGATATTTTGACACTAATTACTGCTCTTACCCGGTTTAGCATGGATGGCTGATTTTTTCTTGGCCCCCGTCCGTGTATTATGAACAGCGGGTGAGGACACGGGCGCGCTTACTGGCGCCCCTACAGCTTTGCTGTCAACTTTTTCAGCAACAGCCGGTGTTGACTCGTCATGTGTTGCCGGCACCACATTTAAACGGCGAGTTAAAAACTCAAAACCAACCAGAGAATTTTTGGCAGCATTGGTAATGCCTATTTTAGTCATAAGCAATTCGTTATGATTAGTGCTATTGGCCTCCATAATTCTTTCCAAAAGAAAATTGTCCTTTTCTAAGGTATTGCTATCCAGCGCTTTCCATATTTCTGTTTGCGGCACATTAGGAAAAACTTGCTGGAGGCTGGGGTATTGCAAATTCTGGCTGGTAATTTCCGCTACCGCAGCAAGCCCGCTGGGTAATTTTACTTCTACTTTTGCTGAATACTTTTTGCTTGCTTTAACTTGTTCCGGCGCCACAAAATCAACATCAAGTTGCTTGGCCAACCCATAAGTCACTTTTACTTTTTCAAAGTCAATGCGATCACCGATGATTTTCCAGCCATCGGCAAATTTTTTCAAGTAAAGCTGTCCTTCCGAAATTGAGTGCAGCTCACCCTTGCCGCTTATACTGGGCACTTCATTCACCGCAGTACCAAAAGCAATATCTCTAGAAGTAACCGTCGCATAAGTGCCGTCAACTCTTATTTCTTTAGTCTGTGAAGCTGATTTGGCATCGGTATATTGTTCCCAGAATTCTTTGGTTAGATCAGTAACAGCCTTTTTATCCAGACCATCGTTATTTATGTAATCATCAGCATAGTGCCCCATGAGAGCATCAAGATTATGATCATTCCATTGTCCTTCAATGAGGTCCAAAAATTTTTCCACTTCTTTGCGCTCTGTAGCATGATCGGCCGGGTCCAGCTCAAGAGAGAACTCCCCTTTCGGCGCAATTAGCATTGTCGAGCTCGACTCAATGGCCCATGCCTGAGGAAGGTATGCCATTACCAATATCAAAGCAATTACTATCGGTCTAAGAAAGATCATCATAATGTTTATACTTTTGCTCCTAAACAGCAACTAACAGTTTATTCATAGCTTCGATATTTTCTTTGATTGACGCTCCTGATTTTTTCAACGCCGCCAATTCCCCTTCACTTAACTTCAATTCCACTATTTTTTCCACGCCTTGTTTTCCCAGTATAACTGGTAACCCAATATAAATATCATTCAGCCCATACTCACCCTGAGCAAGACAGAACAGGGCAAAAGCCGTTTTTTATCCTTCAATATTGCCTCAACCATCAAAGTTACAGCAACGCCTGGCGCATAAAAAGCGCTGCCGGTTTTAAGCAGAGCGACAATTTCCGCACCACCATCACGTGTGCGTTGCACAAGCGCATCAATTTTGTTTTGGGGCATAATTTCCGGCAACGGTATGCCATTAACAGATGAAAATCTGGGCAGGGGCACCATTAAATCGCCATGCCCGCCTAAGACCATGCATTTTATGTCCTGCCCGGATAATTTAAGCTCTTCAGCAATAAAAGTTTGAAACCGAGCGCTATCAAGAACACCAGCCATGCCCAGTACCTGATTAGCCGGCAGCCCGGTTGTTTTTTTGGTTAGATAAGCCATGACATCAAGAGGATTGGTAACAACAATAAAAATTGCTTCCGGCGAGAATTTTTTTGCTTCTTTAGTCACGCTCTGGACAATACCGGCATTAGTCTTCAAGAGATCGTCGCGGGACATGCCTGGTTTGCGGGCAATACCAGCCGTAATAACCACAATGGCTGAGTTTTTAGTGTCAGCAAACTCTTTTGTGCCAAAAATTTTGCGGTCATGACCTAACAATGGTGAGGCTTCCAGCAAGTCAAGGGCTTTGCCTTCAGGCAGCCCCTCCACCACATCAATCAGCACCACATCGGCCAGATCTTCTCCGTTAATATACTGGGCTGCAGTCGCTCCGACAAAACCAGCGCCAACTACAGTTACTTTCGACACTTTTTATTCCCCTCCGTTGAACACGAGCGGCCCTGCATAATCCTCACCCGTACAATTTTTGCATAAAGACAGCGGGACTGAAAGTGCTTTCAGAACAGATATGGGCTGATCGATACATCTTTGCAATTGCCAGGACTACTTTAGACTCAACTGGGTACGTAAATGTAATAATGCCTATATGAGCACTATGAAAATATCATTCCGTTGTTATTTAATCTCCATGCTTATACTCTTGGGCGTAACTTTCACTCTCATTAGCCCCAGGCTGACATTAGCTGAGCAAGCTGAGCAAACCAATAAACCGGCTCAAATAGATAATCCGGAACAATCTCAACAAGACACCGCCGACAAACAACCGGAATTAAAGCCCGATTTGCCTAAGTTGGACATACGCAAACCAACACCTGCACCAGTGAAGCGTCATCAGCTTAAAGGTTCAGTACAGCACAGTGAGTTGATGAAACCCGGCAAGCTCGAAGGCAATACTGATAAAGGGCTGTTTAAATCAAAGAGCAAACAGATTGATGGTAGGCTTAGCCAGACAACAGAAACAGGCTTAGGCATTATCGGACTGAAGTTTGCTGTATCCTTCGGCGGAGTTCCGGTAATATATCAAATATTTCCTGATACGCCGGCAGCACAAGCCGGACTAAAAACAAGAGACATAATTATTGCTGTAGACGGCATCCCCACCTTTGGGCTTTCTAAAAATGAGGTGTATAACATGATTGTCGGACAACCGGGCACAGAAGTGACAATTTCTTTTAAACACAACAATGATTTTCAGACACGCAAGTTGACACGCATGGACGTGAATGACATCCCAGATCCAAAAGTACGCCGGGATTATTTAAGTATGTAGGCAATGACAAAAATGCAACTGTGTTTTGATGCCACTAGATTTGGTACCGGTCTCGACGGAGCAATTGAACTTGCTGCCGATAAAGGCATAAAGGCAATTGAATATTCTTTTGCTCCTTTTGCCGTACGGGGAGAAAAATCAGCTAAATTGAGCAGCAAAGAAACAGAGTTTCTTGAACGCATACAGGAATTATCTTTAGAAAAAAATGTTACCATTGCCTGCCTCAACTTAGATTACTCTCTGTCTGTTAATGGCAAATCTCCAGACAAAGATTTTCCTAAAATGCTCAATAAAGTTGTTAAAGTAGCTAAAACAATTGGATGCAAAAAATTGGGCATAAACATAAAAGCCGGCGCGGACAGCAACTGGCTGGATACCGCCGAAGAAAAAATGGGCTTACTTAAAGCTGATCTGGACGAGCAAGGCATTGGTTTGCTTTTAAGATTGTCTACTGCCCGGGAGTATAGAAATAAATCACTTAAGCAATGGATGACTATGGAGCCTCAAGACTGGCGGGAATTGATGGCCGGCTGTCCCGGTCTGTCCCTCAGCTTTTCACCGGCTGATTGTGTCTGGCTGGGTATTGATTATTTAAAAATTTTATCCGGTATCGTATCTGGTATTGATCATATCGAAGCCCATGATATTGAAATCAGCCGTACAATGTTGTCCGACAGCGGTATGTACGGTCCTTTATGGTGGCGGTACCGCATCCCCGGCAAAGGACAGGTAGACTGGACACAATTAATTGAAGCGCTTAAACTGTATGGTTTTGAAGGGTATTTTTCTATTCATCTTGACGATGAATTTGTAAATGATGATTTTCAAAGCCTGGAAGAAGCTCTGGATGGCGCCATTAAATTGTTTGCCCCGCTAGTAAATGGATAATCGTTTATGCAAAAAACTATATTATTGACTGCATTCTTAATCGTTCTGTTTTCTTGTTGCCCGTGCATGGCTGCCAACGATCAGACTTCTCCTTTAACCAAAGTGCAACAATCTGAGGCCAAGAGGGGCAATAGTTACGCCGGCTCGGGCAGAGCCGAAAAAGCCCAGACTTCTTATCAAACCGCTATTGATCAAGCTGCCAGCATAGAGCAGTGCCTGGCTCTGATTAACAACACGGAGCATTTCGGCAGCATACTAACACCTGTGCGGCGCAATTGTTTGAATAAAGCCCTGTCTTTAGCTAAAACCGATGATGATTATTTTCAAATTATTATCGCTGCTCGCCAGTCTCAGCTTTATGAAATCACCAAGCAATGTATTGATGCTCTCATAGCTAGAGCAAATACAAAAGATCAATTGCTCACTCTCGCCCACAAAGCACAATCAATGGCAATCAACGATATCGCTCATATAGCCATGGAAAAACTTTATGGCCTCGAAGAAACTAGCGCGGACAAATTGGCCTTCACTAAACAAGCAAAATTGATGGCCATGGAAGATCTGATGCGCAAAGCAGTAAAAGATATGCTTGATCAAGAACAAACTGCCCATGGATTGTGTGTTTTGATCATTGCCATCGAACCTCTGGAAGTTCCTGATCTGCAAAGAAAGATTTTACGCAAAGCTGTTTATCAAGTCACAAATATTGCCGACTGCAAAGAAGTCTATGAAGCGGCCAGGCGCCTGGGGCAACAAGATATAGTTGATCTGGCTGCTTTTAAAGGCAAAAAAATGATGCTAATGCAACAAGCAAATGTTGAACAAGAAGCAATAAAAGCACAACAAGAAGCAGCAAAAGAAGAACAAGAAGCAAAAGAAGCCGAAGAAAACGGTCTACCTCCTCCAGCTAAACCGGAAAACAAAGGTGACAGTAAACAAGATAACAAGCCTAAGCCTCCAGTCGGCCCCGGATTTTAAAATAAAAAAAAGAAAACCCCGCCGAGGGCGCGGGGTCGTGGGATCATTGTTCGCTATCAAATTCCGGCTCCTCGGGTTCTTCGTACCCATCCCGGGGAATAGCCTCGAAGAAGTGATGCGACACGTATGCGCCAATACGTGTCGCATCTTCAATGCTGACATACTTGTCCAGATACAGCCACCACGGAGTACTCAAATCATGAGGTCGCCGGCGCCACTGATCCGCGCGCGGCTGATAATCCTTTATCATCCGAACAAGCGTGAAGGCTGCCTCAACCACCGTCTTCCTATCTTTGGTGTTGACGTCGAGCCAATAGAGGGCCTCCACAAAATCTGCCGGCGGCTCCTGCATTTCTGCCTTCCAGGCAACCGTACAGTGATATAGGGAATCCGCCCAGACGATCATCTGCTCGATGATTGCCTTCTTGTCCCGAGCCAGCTGGGCAAAAGCGCCCACCTCCGCTTCGGGGATCGGGCCCCAGTATCCCAGCCAGCGATCGGGGAATAACGACCAAATGAACCATACACTGCTGTGTAGGTGCATTCCCATGTTCGCAAACACGATCTTGTTGCGGGTGGGCTTTTCCTCCGCGAGGCAGTTGGCAGACATCTGCCCAACTTTGGACTCGCTCCAAATCTTCAAATAGCGGCCGCAAGCACGCATTGCTCTGTCGCGTCCAGCGAGCGCTTTGACTGGTTCTTTGCCGATCACAGCAGCCTTGGTGCAAGCCAAAACAAGCTGGTAGTCGGCAGCGGCCAATGCCTGCGCTCTCGTCAGAAACTCTTTGAACGCAGGCAGCGCCACGTGCAACTTCATGCAAATATCCGCTAACTCGAGAAGAGTCATCTATGGTCTCCGGTTCAGGTAGTCGAGTTCAAAACCAAACGACGGTTTGACGATCCTAGCTGAGAAATATTCGAACTTAAGCTCGTCTTCACTAAGCAATGCCGCCACATTTGCCAGTCATGCCATGACAGCAAGGTGGAACACCTAATGAATCAAGCTATCAAACCAAAAATTTCCTCAGAGCGAATCGAAAAACACTTAACTAAAGGTTGTCATTTTTGAGCAGCAAAAATCAAGTGTGCTTGGAGTGCATGCCAAATTCACATATGTCTCTAAAAAAGGCTAGAGCCCTCTCCAGAAGCACAATCCGGTGATTGTGATTCTTCTCTAAACTAAAATCAAACTTGCTTTTTTAGCAAAATCTTCTCAATTAAATTCATCCCATATCTAGCGCAAGCCGCGCTAGCTTGATTCTAATCTAAAATTTCGGCGGTGTATTCACTGCGAGTAGGCAGAGCCTTTGCATTGCCGACTATAAGATATTGTTTTTTACTTTGATAATAATCCAGCGCGTCTTGCACATTTTTAATTGTGCTTGGTGCAGATTCCAGATCACGCGCACTAGCAAGAATATCCTTATAAGCTTTTTCAATTTCTGCTGTGTATCGGTGCTCACCAATTAGTCCACCACTCACCGGCTCACCGGTAGAATCATAAACACGCCATGGCATTGGCTCCTCAAAAGCCAGACAGCCGACAATATCTGGCACCACAGGCAGTGGCTCATCCCAGCTCAAAGCATAACTGAAAAGATGGCGATCCGGCTGCTTAGTAGCAAAGGTTTTATGCGGTCCTATGATATCTGAGGCCCAGGTCATTGTTAACAATGCCGGCTCTTTGCGCTCAGGACCTTTATAGGCGCTCATAGGAATTTGAAGAAATTCCGCTAAAGCTTGCGCCAGAGGGCGGCTTTGCAAACCATAAAATTCAACCACTTCCGGCTGGTCTACGCAAAAGGCCTTCAACCACACCTTTAAGAATAGCAAGCATCTGACCGATACTGGCAGGGTCTTCTTTCACTCTATTCTGACGCGTAGAAGACTTAAGCAAAACGCTGCCATAAAGAATATACAGCCAGTCTCTGGCGTTAAGAAGATTTTTGCCACTAACGCTTTCAAGCCGTTTGACCACCATTTGTCTATGTACAAATTCTCGTTTTTGCTCAGGATCAAGTTTAATCTGACCCATCTTTTGCAGGGTAGATTGGGCCTTTTGCACTTGGCGCGTAAGAATATAACAAACGAGTAAATTGAGAAGTGTGTCAAAGTCACTGTCTTTGGCAAGTGTTTCTTCAAGATAAGGTATAGCTTGTTCAAAGCGTTTCATAGACATAAGAGCAAAGCCCAACTCATAATTAACAGTCGGTTCTCCCGGCACAAGTTTTGCGACTCGATTAAGGAGCATAGCCGCCAATTCATGCTGGCGAGCTTCAATAAGACTGTAACCAGCTTCAAATAATTCCTTGCCGCCCACAGCACTCTTTTTTGCTGGTGATGTTTGCATTGGCTGTCCAGAAAGTTTACTCAATCGGGTAGATAATTCTGATCTGCCTTGTTCTTTCATAATCTCAGACATTAATCCAACCGCTTCTGTATCGTCAGGATTTTCCAACCAGTAAGCTCTTATCAGTGCCAAACATTGTTCCACCTGACCTTGGGCGAGCAATTTTTTTGCTTCAGTAAGTCTATTTTTTGGATTGGACGAGTCTTCGTTCATATTTTTCGTAACTGTAAAATCATTTCTATAAGGACCGACAATTTACGAGCCGTAGGGGTGGGTTGCACCCGCCCGCGGGTCGATGCAATCGACCCCTACATAGAAACGGTTTGGGCGATTTCGGCAGCATGGTAAGAGCTGCGCACAAGCGGACCGGAATGTACTTTACTAAACCCAATTTGTTCAGCAAAATCGGCGAATTCGGCAAACTCCTCCGGAGTAACATACCTATCCACAGGTAATTGTTTGAGGCTGGGTCTCAGATATTGTCCCAGAGTAAGAATATCGCAATTATGCGCGCGCAAATCATGCAACACTTCATGCACTTCTTCCTTGCTTTCGCCTAAGCCCAGCATTATTCCTGATTTTATAGGAATGGCCGGAGCCAGGCGTTTGGCGGCAGCCAAAACATCAAGCGAACGCTTATATTTAGAGCCCGGTCGTACACGGCGATAAAGACGAGGCACTGTTTCCAGATTGTGATTAAAAACAGCCGGCTTAGCTGCTAGCACAATTACCAGACAATCCTCACGTCCTTGAAAATCAGGAGTAAGAACTTCTACAGCAATTCCAGGAATATTATTTTTTAGAGCAGTAATCGTTTGAGCAAAATGATTGGCACCTTGATCCGGCAATTCATCACGATTGACTGAAGTCAAAACAACATGCTTCAAGCCCATACTTTTGCTAGCGTTTACCACCCGATTGGGTTCTTCCGGATCTAATGGCGCCGGCAGTCCTTTGTTGACGGCACAAAATTGGCAGGTGCGCGTGCAAACATCGCCCATAAGCATAAAAGTAGCCGTGCCTGCCGCCCAACATTCGCCTTTATTGGGACAGCGCCCGCTTTCACAAATAGTGTTCAGCCGCTGCTCTTTAAGAATGGTACGCACATGGCGATTCTCTTCGGTGTTTAAAACTGAGCGCCGCGCCCATTCAGGCAGCCTTGTCGTTACAGGTATTGCCTCATTACCGTTACGTTCTGCAATAACTGTTTTGCCGTCTCCATCGAGCGACGATTTGTCCATTGGCTTTTGCCTTCATCCACCTATCAATCAATAGATTATAGACTGTCTGGGAAATTTTTCTTTTCAATTTTTCTAACTATCAAATCCAAGCGCAAATAAAAGGGCAGATCTAACACTTGCCATCTTTGTCGACGCCAGTGCAGTTATTAATTTGCCGATTTTGTCCTTAGGTACCGTCTGTATATGGTCAAAATTAACTACACAGTCTTTTGGCATACCATCAACCAGACCGAGCAATATTTCTGACGGAATACCCCTGATAGTTGAGGTGATCGGCGCAATCGTCACTTCACCTAAATGAGGAATAATGCTATCTCTAGTTAAAATTAGCACAGGGCGCTTTTTGTCTGGCGGCTTAAAAACATAATAGCGAATGTCGCCGCGTTTCATTCCGGCCAAACCTGCTCATCCAGCCACAGATCAAATTCTCCGGATTTAACTGGATAACGAACATAGCCTTGATTATGTTTTTTTTCCATTTTACGAACACGTAATTGTTTTAACCATGCCTGAGCTGCCTGGCGAAAAAAAGCAGAGCGATTTCTACCACCGCTTTCTTTATCGATCAGCTGCAATAATTCAGGATTGATAGTTATTTGAATTGTTTTCATAATAGCTATTGTACTGTGGATAACTATGTGGAGTCAAGTTTAATTGATTGCGTTCAAATTTAATCTTTTTGAGAGTTGGGCAGCCGCCATCTCACAAATTGCTCACAAATAAATATCATAATGTTAGGCGTAGGATTATTGCCCGAAAAGGACCCGTGTATGTGCGCTGAAATGATTTACTTTAGAGATGATAATGGTAAAAGCAACCACCAAACAGAAGACACTGCTCCTGGTACGGCTGCCCGTGGAGATTCCAACCCAGCTGCCACCACCGCAGACAAAGCCAGCAAGAGCAGCGATTCAACGGTTAATACAACACGTGCCAAAGTTACAAGCGATGAGCCGACCACAGCTGACCTTAAGTCCTTCCAGATGGGTATCGCCAATATCGCTTTGGTTCCATTGTTCTTAGAGAAAACAAAAGAAAAAACAGCAGACAGAGACACTGCTGCTGAACGATTATTTACCTTAGATAATGCCCGGATCCAGAAAATAAATTCCGACGGTACTCCACTTAAAGACATCCAGCTGGACAAGGACGGCAAAAATGGCAAATTAACTGCCGGAGAATATTTAATTACTTTCCATACAACTCTAACAGACGGTAGCCCTGGCGCTGATAGACAGTTTCGTCTGTATGTACCTAAACCTGATCCAAAAAACCCAGATGAACGCATGCCGCTACTTATAGCATCACCCGGGGTTTTATATGGTGGCCAAAAACCTGAAGATTTCAAAAAAGACTTGCCTCTAGCCAAAGTAGCCGAGGCAGAACATGCCATAGTTCTTTCTCTGGATGCAGAACAGCACAAAGTAAAAGAGACCTCGACACAAGCCATTTATGCCTGGAATGCACCCCATGCATTAAAGTTCGACGACGATTATGAATCTCATTTTAAAGCACGCGGCTACGATGATATCGATCTTGATTGTGCCGCAGTTAAATCAGCTCTGGAGTTAACTAACGCAAATGGCATAATGGATCTAGGCCATTCACAAGGAGGCATGAAAAGTAATCACACAGTCTGTGACCCTCGACTTAAAGGTAAAATTGACTCTCTTATCCTTATTTCTTCAACAGTTGCTATTGATCCAAAAACGAAGGAGGCATTAGTTGGTGATCCCGGTAAAATTCCAGAAGTTTATATCGTGCGCACACGGAAACAACCCATCTTAACCGATCCAGATCCAACCAAATCAACTACCAGCGACAAAATCAGCCAGTTTCTCAGTAAAACTCCTAAAGCATTAGGTCAAGCAGGCAGTTTGCCGCCGATAAGAACCGGATTTGCCAAATTTGATTCTTTAGCCAACGGTGTAGTTAAGAAAGTCGCTGAGGCTGAACCAGGTCTGGCAGACCTGGATAATCAAAATCAGAGCCCGACTAAATTAGTAAATCACTATGTCAAACAACTAGGTGATCCTAAAGACATAAAATGGTCTTGCCGAGAACCAAGCGACTCAACTCCAAGATTGCGAACTCTCGCTGATTTCAATAAAGAAATAAAGGACTTTAATGAAATGGTAAAAAAGAATCCAAATGTAATTCATACCATCGGCACAGTTGATCGTGTCATAACCGCTGAGGCGCCGGATGGTCGCAGAGTGACTATCGTCAACATCCCCGAAGGAGGACATCCTGTGCCCGGCAGCAAAGTGCCAGGTGCCTATCCATATTTCAATACACTGGACATGGTTGCTCAAGCTATTAGACGACAGAAGCAGCGTCAACAGTCGGGCGATGTAATTGAAGCCTCAAGACAAACCACTCCCATGCACCAAGTCGGTTTTCAAGATTCGGCGAGCGTCCTTGAGTAATGCAAACCTTTGTCTTATTCGCAGCCTCATGACAAATACTTGCTAAGTAGATATGATAGCTTTATATTTTGCTTCGCAGACTTAGCCTGAGGTTGAAAAACGTATACGTGAAAAACGCGCAGCGGCAGGTAATCATTGCCGGCAACTGGAAAATGCATAAAACTAGCCGGGAAGCAATTGCTTTGACTGAGCAGATTCAATCAGCAATTGCCAGTGAAAAGAACTTGCCCGAAATTGTTTTAATCCCTCCTTTCACAGCCCTATCCGCTGTAGAAAAATGCTTGCAAAAAAGCACTATAAAATTAGGCGCGCAAAATATGGACTGGCACGACGAAGGCGCTTTTACCGGCGAAATATCGCCTTTGATGCTTATAGATTTAAATGTGCAATATGTTCTGATTGGTCATTCTGAGCGTCGCCAACATTTTGGTGAAACCAACACTACCACTCCTTTGCGCATCAAAGCCGCTCTGACTCATGGTTTAAAGCCAATATTGTGTGTAGGCGAAATGATTGATGAGCGCGAAGCCGGCTTAACCGACGCGGTTGTCAGCCGCCAGGTGGGCGCAGCTCTGGGTGAATTAACCGGAGATCAATTTGCACAGGTGAGCATAGCTTATGAACCTGTCTGGGCAATCGGCACCGGCAATAATTGTGCTGCTGCTGAAGCTAATCGTGTTTGTGCCACAATCCGCAAAACTGTGGCTGCCCTTCAAACTCGCCTTGAAGAAAAAACTGAAAGTGGCGAGCCGTTCAACGCCAATCTCTTACCTATTCTTTACGGTGGTAGCGTTAAAGCAAGCAATATTGCCGAGTACATAAAGCAGGAGCATATTGACGGCGCTCTTCCTGGAGGAGCCAGTTTGAATGCCGAAGAATTTCTAGGCATAATCAAAGCGGCTCAAGAGCGGGTAAAATGTAATCCGGCAGCAGCCACTCGCTAGACAAATGATATATGGAGAGGTGTCGGAGTGGTCTAACGTGCAGTCCTGGAAAGACTGTCTGCGCCAAAAGCGCAGCGAGGGTTCGAATCCCTCCCTCTCCGCCAATTAGTTAGTTTTAGAGAAGCCCTTAGTTACGACAATGGAAAGTCATTTTAAAGACAAACTGGGAGTTGGAGCGCCAATACAATGAGCTTAAAGAAAAGCTGTCACAACCAGAATTGTTGGCCGATCAAAATAATTTCAGGAAAGTTGCAAAAGAGCATCATGGCTTAGAGCAAATTGTAACCGCCTTTCACGATTGGCAAAAAGTGCAGGAAGAATTAGCCGGCGCTCAGAAAATGTTGCGCGACGAAAATGACAAAGAAATGCGTGAAATTGGCAGAGCAAGAACTGAAAAAATTGCAAAAGCAAGACGACGAATTGAGCCAAGCAGATAAGAACTATTGCTTTTGCCCAAAGATCCAAATGACGAAAAAGACATTATGCTTGAAATTAGAGCCGGCACAGGTGGAGACGAAGCTTCTATTTTTGCCGGTGATCTTATGCGCCTTTATATGAAATATGCTGATCACCATGGCTGGACTTTTCAAATGGCTAGTTGCAGTCAAGGTGAATTGGCGGCTATAAAGAAATAATTATCAGCTTCAAGGGCAGTGGCGCCTATGGACGACTTAAATACGAATCCGGAGTGCATCGCGTCCAGCGAGTACCAGCAACAGAAGCTTCAGGACGCATACATACTTCAACAGCTACTGTGGCAGTAATGCCGGAAGTAGACGAAGTTGATATCAAACTTGACGAAAAAGATCTTGAAATTACCACTATGCGCTCCGGTGGTGCCGGCGGACAAAATGTAAATAAAGTCGAAACGGCAGTGCGTATTGTTCACAAACCGACCGGCATAGCTGTCGCCTGTTCTGAGGAGCGTAGCCAGCTGCAAAATAAAGAACGTGGCAAGCAAATTTTGCGGGCAAAGCTATACGACCTTGAGATGCAAGCCAGGCAGAAAGCCATTTATGACGAACGAAAATCTCAAGTAGGCACAGGTGATCGCTCCGAAAAGATTCGCACATATAATTACAAAGACAATCGTGTCACCGATCATCGCTTAAATGAAAACTTTTCCTTGCAACAAGTTCTCGAAGGTGATTTAGATAGAATCATTGAAGCCAACACTCTTGCCGACAATGAGCGCCAACTTGGCCAGAATGGATGATCTTGGTCAGAAGAACGAATGAGCCTGAGGCGACATGCGCGCCGAAGGCGAATGGCAAGGGACACGCGCGTTGAGCCGAACGCAGTGAGAGCGAAGCAGCGCTTATGAGTAGTGAAAATATTTTCGATAAGCAACGACAGTCCATCTATTATGAACTGAAAAAAATCGGCTTGGAAGAACAAGAATGTCACGCTGAGGCTGATATTATCATCGAGCATATTACTGGTATAAATCGCACTCAACAAATTACCAGCAATCTCAGTCATTTCAAATCTGACTGGCTGCAAGAAATTACTCGTATATTGAATTCACGCCGTGAACGTAAACCATTAGCCTATTGTCTGGGTGAAGTCGAATTTGCTGGTTTTATGTTTCGAATTGTCCCGGGTGTTCTCATTCCCCGCGTCGACACCGAAACCCTTATCGAAGCCGTTATTGCCCGCGTTTCTTGTATTTATGAGCCCGTTATTCGTATCGCCGACATAGGCGTCGGCTGCGGTGCCATAGCCATCGCCTTGCTCAAACGCTTACCTGAATGTACTGTTTGGGCTTGCGACATTTCTGAATTGGCTATTCATTGCGCGCTGGGCAATGCTCGCCTGCACAATGTGCAAGATCGATTGACTCTTGCGCACGGCGACTGGAAAAAAGTTTTGCCCAATGATTTTGACGTAATTGTTTCCAATCCACCCTATTTACCTTTATCTGCACAACAAGATCTACAACCGGAAATTACCTTTGAACCAAAATCTGCTCTCTTCGACGGCAGCGAAGATGGATTAACTTTCTATCGCCAATTCGCCGAAAAATTACCGACCCATTTTGTTGTAGGGGCAGATCCCATCCGTCCACCGTTTGCTGCGTTTGAAATAGGCGACAAACAAGAGGCTGCTGTCTTAGACATATTCAAGCAATCCGGATGGCAAGATTTATCGATTAGCCGCGATGTCAATGATCTACCTAGAATATTGATGGCTTCACCGCCTACAGCATCCCCACCGGGGGGTTAGCTTGCAGGAAAAATACTAGTTCCCTAAACTGCACACATTCAGTTTAGCCACAGGAGTACCCAACCGTGACAGCTCAATCGCGCGCAAGAATTGCCGCTATTTTTGGCATTTTTATTTTTATGACTGTTCAGTGTCCAGTACGTGCCATTGCTCAAGCCACTACAGGCGCTGAAGTAGCAAACCTTGCCGCTGTCGACTCTGTCGTTAGCAAGAAACCAAAAAATGAATTGCTGATTACAGATAGCTTATGGGGCAATCTGATCTTGGATATGGCTTACCAGCGCGACCCTCAATTAAGAAAAATCTTCAAACGTTTCGGTCTGGTCAATATGGGAACAATGGCTGCCATAGCCGGCATCGCCGGCGGCACACTGGCGCAAGGAGTAATTGCTCTTGCTACTCTCAATCCGGCGCAGGGAAACGACACGTATCTTCCTGGGGCTATCGGAATAGGTATGAGCGGTCTGACAATTGCTACTTTCGCCGGCAGAGCGATGATTAATCATCATTTAGCAAAATGCTTGAGAAAAAGACAATTGGAAATAAAGCACAGAGTGGAAACAGTTTTGGCTAAGCTGGAACAAGGAGAGGGGCAAGACAATGATTCCAAAAAAGAATTAGTTGACTTAATCGGTGAACGCGCAACAAATGAATGGTTGCAATTGTGGCGCTCTGCCAATGTGATTGCCACGATGAAGCAGCCAAATATTTCTATTGCTCCACAAGAAAAATCAAGCCAATACAACCTACCACTGCACCTGACATATCCACATGCCATAGCCAATGCTCAATAAGGACACAATCGTGAAAAGCATATTTACTTTCAGTGCAGTGATAATCCTGCTAATAATGCAACCCCTATCAGCATTTGCTTGCGCCACTTGCGGATGTTCAGAGTTATGCCCCCTGTGTGTGATTCAAGATACAGAAACTAATACTAAGGATGGAACATCACTAAGCGATAGTCTCTGGGGAAGCATTATTTTAAAAATGGCCTATCAACGTGATGCCCAAATACAAAAACTAGCCAGACACCTCAAGGGAGAAAATGCCCTTACCAGCAGTGCCATCTATGCGGCAGCAGGAGGCACGCTGGCTCAAAATATTATTTCTCTGGCTGTGCTCAATCCACAACAAGGAAATGACAGTTATCTTCCCGGCAGCCTGGGGTTAGGTTTATCCGGCCTACTGAATGTAGCTTTAGACGGGGGCATGTTAATCAACTGGCATATAAACAAAAAAATAAAAGCACGCCAGCTAGTTGTGCGACAAAAAGTAGAAACCATTTTGAATCATCTAGAGTATTCAGACGCATCCTGCCCGGATGCACAACGCGATTTAGGTGAAATTATTGGGCAACAGGGCGCTGCTGATTGTTTAAAACTCTGGCGATTAAGTCACAGTCAGCTAGCTTCGAACAAACAAAATATAAGCATGTTGGAGAAGTAAAACTATGCAACCATGTTGTTCACATAATATTTTTCAAGGATTGATACAGGCGTTGCCCTTAGTGCCATTGCTATTGATGAGCTTTGGCAGCAAATTAAAAGCTTTATTCAAAAAACGGGCTGCATCGACCCCTACAAAGCCTGCCACACAGTGACACTGCGTGCTAAACTGTTGTAGCTCACGCAAGCCGCCCGAACGATGACACTTTGTGCTAAAGTGTTTTAATTCACGCAAGCTCACGCGAAGTGGTGCCAGTTAATGCATAATTGTGTGAGCTCAATTAATTGTAAGCACCAAAATTTGAAAATGAATTTTTGCAGAAAATCGGCTTTTTGGGCTGATTATAGCCAAAACTCTTATTGAGAATCATTCACAAATATTGCAGCAGCCAATCGTATCTTTGTAGTCTAAAGTCGCCTCGTTGTTAGTTTAGTTTCGGAATTACCTCACCACCAGAAGTTTTTGCAAGTATCAAAAGTTCCAATTAGTCAGCCAGTGCTGGGCAGATTGATTGTGAGCTTAGATATCGGCAAAGTAGCTGGTGATGAGGTAGCAGAATTGATGTGCGCAAGTGTATTGTGCACGGTTCACTTCCTTTTCAGGGCAGGAGAATTCGGTCATGCGGAAGTACTTTGCGGTGTTAATGTCAGCGTTGCTGACGGCAGTGGTCTTGTTCTCAGCACCCTCGACACAAGGAGCAAAGGACACTCGTCCAGCTCCCCACCACAAGAAGAAGCATCATCCCGTTGTGGGTCCCCCGACGAAACCGATCGTCCCGGCACCGACCAAGAAGAAACACATCGATCCCCCAAGCAGCAAAAAGTCAGGCAAGGGGTTTGAGGACAAGGAAGAAAAGGAAAAGGGGAAGAAAACCCCCAAGCAACATTTAGGAAACACCGGAGGTGGATCGCACAATCTCGATGGGGGCGAAGGTGGCAATCACATGCATCCCAGTGGAGGGGGTGCTGCCAAACCCTCTATCGGAGGCGGTCAGTCCCCACCGTCCATTACCCCGACAGACCCTACAAACGGCAATACGCCTATGCCTACCTTTACCGAGGAGCTGGTGCACCTCGGCAAGGTGTTTTTTCACAGCAAGCATCTTTCCAGGAATCAAACCCAGGCCTGCGCGAGTTGCCACCGCGAGGAGATCGGCTTCGGTTCAGACGACTTCGTCGGCGGGGACGTTCCGGGTCGAGATGGATTCCGGCTGCCGCCGCGGTTGGGCTATGCCAGTTTCTACAAGCCCGGGCCCACGCACGAGACTGCCAATCTAGGGTTGGTGGGTGGGTTTCGTCGCAGTGCCGAGATTCCGCACCTGGCAGACATCCCGTCTGGCAATGCTGATCTCACCGCAGAAGAACGAATTACCTACCCGTTCTTCAACCCGAACGAGATGGCTATGCTCGATGAGGTGACTGGCACCCCCGATGTCAGTGGCCTTGCTGAGCGAATTCGCAAGTATCACGGTGCACAGTACCGAGCGGTATTCGGTCAATCTTCGCTGCACTTCGCCATCCCCGACGAGCAGATCGTCAGCCGGGTGTCTCGATCCATCACCTTGTACATGGAATCGGCGGCATTCCACAAATTCTCCTCCAAGTACGATAAAGTCCGGGAAGGTAAGGCGCAATTCACCGAGTTGGAGTTGGAAGGATTCCGACTCTTCACCGGGACGGTGAACGGCCGACCCCAACGGTGCACCCTACAGGAAGCAGGCCCTCTGCATCACGTGCCATGACGGCACCGGGCAGACGGCCTTGCCGACAATCTTCTCAAACACGTGCGTGCCCGACGTCGGCATGTTTGCCAACGTGGACCTGCCTTTCTACAACAACACGAACAGGAGGCCAATCCCTGGGGTTATAACCCCGCGGGAACAAGTTTTATCGATATCGGCGCAGGAAAATTCTCAACGGATCCCGCAGCCTACGGATCGTTTAAGACGCCGAGCCTGCGCAATGTCGGAAAGGGCCACGGGTTCCGAAGACTCTTCCACAACGGCGCCATTTCGGGTGCGACGCCCCGAGAGGCAGTCGCCAACGCAGTCCACTGGTACAACACCCGCAACATCGCGGTCAACGCGAGGGGCGACCAGTTTGTTATGGACTTCACTCTGATTAACCCGTCACTCTCCGATCCGTTCGCGCTGGTCTACGCGCAGCTTCCGCTGGGATTCGTCCCGCTCCAGAAGCGTCCAGAGGTCGCTGCGACTGTGAGTCTTATCAACCCGAGCGGGCAGACACCGCCCAAGGCGGCAGCTCCGCTCAAGTCGGCAACCTCGACCTGACTCCGCACGAGGAGATGGCGTTGACCACATTCATCGTCGACTGCCTCACTGACGAGGATTAACAACTCGTCGACTAAACAATATCCATCGGTGGACCGCCATCGGTATCGATGGCGGTCCACATAACTATTCGCGTAGATTATATAAAGGAGCAGTCGGTCATGAACATCGTCGTTTGCCGAGGTCCGATATGCACCGCCAAAGGAGGCGGTGCAGCTATTATCGGCATGCTTCCAGACAAAGAACATAAAGTCAGCACCTCAGCTTGCATGCACCGGTGCGCTCAAGGTCCCAACGTCAAAGTCGACGGCGTGAAACAAAGCATTGAGCCTACTGAGTCAGGCTGTCGGGACCTCCTTGAACAGTTTTGCTTAGTAGGATAGGAGGGAGGAAAAATGGAAACAATTGCCAGAATACTAGCCACCCTAGCCTTAGCCGGCTTATGTACCGAAGTAACCTATTTAACCGTGCGCAACCGGCAGCTCTGGAGCACACTGCGTCGTAAAAATTCGGACAACGATGATATTCCACGCTGCCTGTGTGGATATCGCATTATGAAAGCCGGCGCACCGTGTGCATGCGCCTGGCGGTCCAAATCGTGTAATTCGTACTGTCCAGCCTGTGGACAAGCCATCTGCTTGTCAGAACAGCAGGTGGTAGCGTGACTAACAATTAGTGCGGATGAATGGTCCTCATCCGCACTAATAGGGAAGAGCTTTATATGCCTTTCCTATTTTTCAATTCTTTTCACTTTGACTGTCATTTTTTGGCGACAATAGCATGCCCATAAATTGTTCTTTCTGAGCTGGTTGTATTTCTTCTCGCTGATAGCCGGCAAAGCGATAAGGTACTGCCATCTTTCCGCCGGCGCAACATTTGCAGCAAGCTCTTTTATAAAGAGGCTCGTCCGATATGATTGGCTGCCACCAAATATGGAGACAAGCATTTTGGTCCTTCACAAACTGCACCGTCGAATGGTCCGCCTAAAAGCTCTATTAACAACCTGTTCTTCTCCTATCTTATATTTTTGCAATGCGGGCAGCAAGCTTGCAATCTAAAATCAAAGCGCTGGAATTCGTAATCGAATTTACCGCAAATATGCTTGGCTAATCCATCTAAATAGTCCTGATGAAATTCAATGGTCCTTCCGCAAACAATACAAGTCAAATGCCCATGATGTAGCTCGTCGCGCTTCCATTCATAAAAAGTTTTTCTTTCTTTGCTTAGTTGCACGACAGTTCCGGCCGCAACAAGTTTTTGCAAAATACGATAAACGGTGGTGAGATGTAATATAACACCACTGTCAGCAGCAGCAGTCTGAATATCGGCTGGCGTTAAATGATCACCGATTGGCGCATTTTGCAATATGTTAGCCACAATTTGCAAATGAGTACGATTGGATTTAAATAAATTACCTTCGTTTTCACGGTAACGGCGCAGGAAATCGAAATGCTGTCCTCAGACTGATTTCAATACCTATACACGCGCCTTCGGCTTGCAATTGCTCAGCTGTAATATTTGGAGATTTTTCTATGACTGCAAATAGCCGATAACTCCATTCCCATCGCAATGGTCCTTTTCTTGTCGATTCCTTTTTTGTATACCAATTGTTTTCCCATTGTTTGCCATTGATAATCCGCAAAACACGTTGTGCCAACATTTCAACTGACCTCTGATGATAAAATACTAATTAAGGTTAAAGCCTAACAGTCTTTATGTTAATGCGATCATTCTCAATAACTACCGCCCACTAATTGCGAACACTAATGACATACATGGCTCATGTTCGCTTAGATAGGCGCTTTGTAACAAGTTCGTAATTGCGAGCAATTTGCGAACATTGTCATTAAGGACTTTTCAACAAACTAGCTGCAGCAATTATTTTTGCTGGTTCCAAGAGACGTTAGTGTCTCAGGCTGATTTTCTAGAAATGCGTCTTTGCGCAGTAATTGCCAGATTTCATCCATAACCCGAGCTGAATCGTTTGCTTTCACTGCTTCAACAACGCAGGTATCCAGATGTTGTTTGAGCATCAGTTGTGCTGTTTTATCTAAAGCCGCTGTACTGCCTTTAGTTGATTAAGCACATCGATGCAATATTTTTCATCGTCAACCATTTTATAACGGCATTAAGATGTCCAAGCGCGCGCGCAAGTCGCTTCTTCAATATTTCTTTTGTCTGCCCGTTAATGGCCAAGCGAATTACCCGCGCAAAGATATGCATTGAAACAACAATCTTAAGCTATTGAATAGTGATCGACTATCCTGACTTCTCATATATAACCATAGAATATATGCAAATTCTGAGATACAAATATGACAAATAGGTTAGAAAAATGAAAGATGGCATTCTCAAGGCAGTGTCTACTGATGGCTCAATCAGAGCAGTCATAGCTACCACTACGCATTTAGTTTCCTACGCCCGCCAAAAACATCAATTATCCTTTACTGCTACAGCTGCCCTTGGTCGAGCGCTGACGGCAGGCGTGCTTTTAGCACCACTGGTGGCCAGGCAGGGTCAGGTGGCACTTAAATTTCAAGGCAATGGTCCTTTAGGCAAAGTATTCGTAGATGCTTCGCCCACCGGCACGGTACGCGGCTATGTGGAAAATCCGCAAGTGGAGCTACCTTTAAACGCTCTGGGTAATTTTGATGTTGGCGCAGCCGTTGGCAAAATGGGTTATTTGCATGTCACCATCGATCAAGGCTTTGGCCATCCTTATACATCAACAGTGGAACTGTCTTCCGGTGAAATTGGTGAAGATGTGAATAATTATCTGGTTAATTCTGACCAGACCGGCTCTTTGGTTGTAGTGGGAGCGCATCTAAATTCAAAGGTGTTGAGGCAGCCGGCGGCATGATTGTCCAGCTTTTGCCGGATCATACCGAAGAAACTATTTGCCGCATTGAGAACAATGTCACTACTTTTGGCACTTTTACCTTTCTCATGCGCAGCGGCATGAGCCTGGAGAAAATACTGGCGCGCATTCTAGACGGATTTACCCTGCAAACAATCACCCCCGTGCATCCTGTTTCTTTTCATTGCAAATGTTCGCCAGGAACGTTTTTATGAGGCGCTTGAAAGTTATGGACAAAGCCGAGCTTATCGCTATGGCCGAAGAAGAAGGAAAAGCCGAAGGGCGTTGCCATTTTTGCAACCAGTATTACTATATTGGTAAAGACAGCTTATTAGCTTTGGCTGGATTGTAGGGGTCGATTGCATCGACCCGTAAAATATAGCGGGCTCGTGCAACGAGCCCCTACATTAACCGGCGCGGCGGATTTTGCCGGCCTTAATGCAGATGGTGCAGACCTTAAGACGCACAACGGTCTTATTAACCAGCGCTCTCACCGGCTGTAAATTAGGCATAAAGCGCCTTTTATTCTGGGCATTGTAGTGCGAGCGCAAAAACGAGTAGTTGTACCCGGTCATCGGCCCTTTGTCACATACATCACAACGCTTAGCCATAGTTTCTGCTGCTTCCTAAATGCTATACAAACGATAAGCAGGCATAATAACATGAAAAGAGCTAAACAGGTTCATGTTTGACGGATTATTTAGGACCCCTCCATGGTAGTCTGTTTTTGTTGGAAACATAATCTGGACTTACTATTCCTTAAATATAAAAACTGTGTTAAAAGAAGAAGAACGGCTTTCTTTTGCAAAGTGGTGAGCAAAATAGTTAATATACTTAAGGAAGAAATACAGGATCACTTTTCATGGCACTGGTAAATTACGCGGCACGGGAAATCAATTGCAAAATTGTTTACTACGGTACTGGGCTTGGTGGCAAGACAACCAACCTCAAATATATACACAGCCAGCTGGCACCGACTACACGCGGTGAATTAATCAGCCTGGCTACAGAGACTGAAAGAACATTATTTTTCGACTTTTTGCCCCTTGATCTCGGTGAGGTACAGGGATTTAAAACTAGATTTTCTCTCTATACGGTGCCCGGACAAGTTGAATATAACGCCAGTCGCAAACTGATTTTAAACGGTGTCGACGGCATTATTTTTGTTGCTGATTCAGATGTGACCCGCTCTAAAGACAATGTTGACTCACTGCAAAACATGATTGAAAATCTATCCGAATATAATCTCACTCTTGATAACATTCCCTGGGTTTTGCAATACAACAAACGCGATCTGGCCACAGCTATGCCTATTGAGCGCATGGAAAAAGAGCTGAATATCAGGGCTGTACCAAGCTTTGAGGCGATTGGTTCCGAAGGACTGGGTGTGTTTGCCACACTGAAAGCAATAAGTAAGCTTATACTGAATAGATTACAGTAGGGATATTGTTTATGACTAGATTGAAACTAATTATAGTGACGCACAACGCGGCGGGGAGCCGTGCGAAGCGGCACGTGTATACGCCCGTGCGAACAAGTGAAGACGCAGCGGCCGTGAGGCATATGTTTTATGCCGAGCGGGGGTTGCCGCTGAAACAATAAACATAAGAGTGAGCGCAGGGCATACATATGCCTCCTTCATATACGTCCGCCAGAATAAAGCTCAGTGAAATAGAACTTTCTTCTGTAATGAAGAAAGCTATTGCAGCGGAAAGAAATGCTCGCTATGCCGATGTGCAGGGCAAGCACCTCACGTTTTCCGCCTTCATGCATAAAACCGCCAGTGATTTATCGAGAAGATATCCGCGCCAGTCCGTCTGGGCAACAATACAAGGAATGTTTCGTGTTTATCCAAATATGGATGTGGGCAGCCGCATTGCCATTATTAAGAGAGCGGAGGAGTTGTTGTTGGACAAAACGGGCGAGAGGAAGTACCGCTCATCCGGGTTCTTCGAACGACGTCGCTTCGAACGGGCTCATAAATTTCGCCCCTACGGGTTCTTTGCAGACCGATCGACCACAAGATGGCACAGCTAATAAGTCGGGTTTGTCATCGCATAGCGAGCGGCTTGATGAGATAGACGTTCAATATATCAAAGGTGTTGGCCCGCGCTATAAAACTTTGCTTTCTCATATTGGCATTGAATCAGTTGAAGATTTACTGCGCCACTACCCGCGGCGGCATCTTGATTTCAGCGACAAAGTAAAAATCAGCTCGTTAAGCCCTGGACAGGAAGTTACCATCCTCGGTGTAATTAAGTCGGTAAATGCCTTTCAGTCACCCAAAAGTCAGGTCGCCATTCTCACCATTGTCATCACTGACGGCACCGGCAGTATTGCCGTAACTAAATTTATTGGCGGCAAATCAAACAAATTTTTGCTGGATCGCTATAAAAATCAATATCCCAAGGGCAGCCAGGTGATCGCTTCCGGCATTGTGGAGCGTGATCGCTATGGACATCGCAACACTTTAAAAAATTGCGAGATAGAACTCATAGGATATGCGGATGATGAAAAAATGGAAAATGGGCTCAGTGAACCTCGCCCCTACGAGGGCGTCCCTATGGACTCATTGAATGTAGGCAGGCTGGTCCCGGTTTATCCGTTGACAGAAGGCATAAGCCTCAAGCATTTGCGTTTGATAATTCATAATTCCCTGGAAAAATACAGTTCTTTTATTGACGAAACATTGCCGGCGGCGGTGCGCAAACAATACGGGCTTATTGAAGAAAAGGAAGCTCTCCAAAAAATCCATTTCCCAGAGACAATAGCTGAATATGCTGAAGCCAGGCAGCGCCTTGTTTTTGATGAACTTTTTGCTTTGCAATTAATTCTTGCTCAAAGGCGTCACCAGTTTGATCTTGAAGAAAAAACAGTCACGCTTAAAGCCGGAAACAATGTTTTAGTAGAAAAGCTGCTCAATAATTTGCCCTTTTCTTTGACTGCTGCTCAGCAGCGTGTTTTTGCTGAGATTGCACGTGATCTTGCCTCAAGCAAACCAATGCATCGCATGGTTCAGGGAGATGTAGGTTCAGGCAAAACGATAGTGGCTTTGCTGTCTACTTTAATAGCCATTGATAATGGCTATCAGGCAGCAATAATGGCACCTACAGAAATTCTTGCCGAGCAACATTACAATCAATGCCAAAAATTTATTACACCTCTTGGTTTAAAAACTACACTTGTATTAGGCAAACACGGCGCGCGTGAGCGCAAAGAAAATCGCCCCACTATCGCTTCCGGAGAAATCAATTTAGTTATTGGCACACATGCTTTACTTGAAGAAGATGTGGAATTTAAAAATCTTGGTTTAATTATTATTGACGAGCAGCATCGCTTTGGTGTTAAACAACGGGCTCGTTTGAAAGCAAAAAGCCAGGCGCCGGAGCTGCTCACTATGACGGCTACGCCCATCCCACGCACTCTGGCACTCACCATCCATGGTGACCTTGATTTATCCGAAATTGATGAACTGCCGCCGGGCAGAAAACCGATTGAAACAAAATTGATTGGACCAGGCGAAAGAAAATCTCTTTATGAATTTATCCGCCGGCAGGTTAGAGGCCGGCCGCCAGATTTATATAGTCTTTCCTTTAATTGAAGAATCAGAAACACTGTCTGCTCGTGCGGCTACAAAAGAATATGAGAGACTGAAAGAAAAAATCTTTCCTGAATTGCGCCTTGGTTTAATGCATGGCAAACTAAAACCGCTGGAAAAAGAAACAGTAATGGAAGATTTTCGGGCAGGCAAATACGATATTCTTGTTTCCACAACCGTAATTGAAGTCGGTGTGGATGTAGCCAACGCTACCGTTATGGTAATTGAAAACGCCGATCGTTTTGGGCTGGCACAATTACATCAATTAAGAGGCAGGGTTGGGCGTGGCAGCAATCAATCTTATTGTTTTCTCCTCAGTGACAGTCGCACACAAACAACACGCGACCGGCTTTTTGTGCTCACCCAAACAAATGATGGTTTTGTGGTGGCACAAAAAGATTTGGCCATACGTGGACCGGGAGAATTCCTGGGCTTTCGTCAGAGCGGACTGCCCGATTTAGTCTTAACCGATCTTATTCAAGATACAAAAATACTAACCGATGCTCGCCAGGCAGCTATTGCAATAATCAAAGAAGATCCACAATTAAAACAATATCCCGCCTTACAAAAATTACTTGAAAAACAAAACAAACAAATAGAAAGCGAATTCCTGCAATCCGGATAATACTCTGGCTGAGTACAGCTCTCGTCTAATGGTTAGGACACCATACTTTCAATGTGAGAATAGCAGTTTGATTCTGCTTGGCACTAATTATTTAACTAGAAGCTGCCCCCCGCGCAGTGCATAGGGGCGAGCTTCATGTGAGCCCGCACTGACGAATCAAATCCGTCAGGCGGACACGTGGTTGTCTTGCGCCGGGCTTGCGCCAGCGATTCGCAGCTATGACGCCCACACCAACCGCGTGCCCTGGTAAGCGAGCACGCCATCAATGTAAACCTCTTTGATCATGACAACATGGGGGGTATGCGAGGATCATTTAATCACGTGGCTTGACGGTAATAATGGAATATTGTTGCATTCCTTGAAATTTCAACATTAGGTGTTTAATTTTCAAGGTATACTATTTTCATGCTAATTGAAAGAACACATGCCAGACAAGCAATACAGCGAGCACTTAAGCGCAGCCGTATTGTTGCCCTCATTGGTCCGCGACAGTGCGGCAAAACAACTTTAGCCAGACAATTTGTTTCATCAAACTCGTTGAATTATTTTGATCTGGAAAACCCCGCTAGTTTGACACGTCTGAATGAACCCATGACTGCATTAAGCGAACTAAAGGGCACAATTGTCATCGACGAAGTACAAAAGCGCCCGGAATTATTTTCTATTTTGCGAGTGTTGGCAGATCGACAACCCTCTATCAACGGACAGTTTTTGATTCTTGGCAGTGCCTCCCCACATTTGCTTAAACAATCTTCCCAGTCGCTGGCCGGACGCCTGGAAATCATCGAATTAGGCGGTTTTTCTCTAAATGAAATAGGCAATAATGTGCTGAACAAACATTGGTTGCGTGGCGGCTTTCCCCGCTCATTTCTTGCTGCTTCAAACGAAAATAGCTTTGTCTGGCGCAAAGATTTTATACAGACATTTTTAGAGCGTGACATACCTGAGCTTGGTCTACACATAGCTTCTTCCACTCTTTTGCGCTTCTGGAAAATGCTTGCTCATTACCATGGCCAGATATGGAACGCTTCCGAGCTAGCCCGCACGCTCAATGTTAGCCAACCTACCATTGGACGCTATGTTGACCTTCTCGAAAATTTGTTTATGGTCCGCCAGCTAAAGCCCTGGCATGCCAATATTAAAAAGCGACAAGTCAAAGCACCAAAAATCTATATACGTGATTCCGGTTTGCTACATCAATTGCTTGGTCTTGAGTCGCCCAAACAACTTCTTGAACACCCCAAATATGGCGCTTCCTGGGAAGGCTATGCCATAGAAGAAGTGCTCAAAAGCGTGCCACACGATGAGGCATATTTTTGGGCTACACATGGAGGGGCAGAACTCGATTTACTTATAATCAAAGGCGGGCGGCGCTATGGCATTGAATGTAAGCGAGCAGATGCACCAGGATTAACACCATCGATTCGTAGTGCTCTGGAAGATCTAAAATTGGAAAAGCTTACAGTCATTTACCCAGGCAAGCAAAACTATAAATTGGCTGAACAAGTAAGCGCAATGCCGCTTGCCACATTAGCACAAAGTAAAACAAATATTCTTTAGTGAAAACAAAAAAGAAAAAACCCCTGGAGGCGCACGGGGGTCCGCGGCCTTTTCGGGGCTTTCCTGACGACGGGTTAGCCGACCTCTTCGTCAGGCGGCTCGGAGCCAGGGTTGGCGGGCGTCACTTACTTGATCGTTCGATTAGCTGCCCTGCCTTTGGCAGCAACCATGACCAAGAAAATTCCGACCACGACAAAACTGAGTTCCAGTGCGTTGAAGGACTGCCCTGGCTTCAGCCGCCAGAGTGCGATCCCTCCCAGGACGCACAGAGGTCCAACAATCTTGCCATTCTTTCGAGCCCACTCAATCATAAGGCACCTCGCAAAAGTTAAGCCGTGGAAACGGGAGGAGAAGGACCGCCACTCTCCTCGCCGACAGTTGAGCCCGCGGGCTCTGCAATGGAAGTCCGCGATTCTTCCGGTGGACCGGATGGCCGTTTTGGCAATGCCGACCGGAAGGCATCGTCATCGTCGGGCCAACCTGGCCGTTTTTCGGGGACGTCCTCGTAAAGTCCTCCAATGGCAACGAGCCAGAGGGTCAGAACAATGACGCCGAGTATCCAGGGCACTGCCATTGCCCCCCTGGATTGCCAACTCACCGGGAGCAAAAAGTTGCTGATCTCGTTTTTATACGCACCACCCATGACAAAAACGACGATCAGCACGACTGCAAGTAACAGCTTCTTCATGGGGAGCCCTTCTTAAGAGAATTTGAAAGAACGAACCGCGCGGGGCGCAGGACGCATCCCACACCCCCGCGGATGAAGAGTTGACGACGATTAGCTAGCCAGTCGAGTGGGTGGACTGGAAATTTCTTCCCATTCCACAATCCCTTCAAGACCCCAAATCGCTACCGCGGCCGTGAACGTCCTTAGATATTTGCCGAAGCGCCTTTCGACCAAGGCATTCGAGCAAACTCTTGGATCCTGGCGGTACCGTAAGACAATCTGCGCCGGACGCATACACTTAGCCTTCCGATGGGTCGTAACCCATTGGGAGACGTTAGTGAGAATGCTTCGGACATCCAGTCGTCCTTCATCAATGTCTTGGGCGATCTTGAAGAGGCCCTCTCCCCTGGCGTTCTGGATCAGGATTTTCTGAATCACTTCTCCACTTGCTGTCCGGATTTCAATCCATGTCTCACGAACTGAATAGCCTGACACCTCATAGGTATCAATCCTGATCTTCAGACGCTTAAGAAGATGGTACAGGGTCTTTCCTCTCCTGGCCTTTGCCTTGTGTAGATATCTCTCTATGACCCGGCGAGAGTAACCGCGAACCCGGTGCGCACCAAAATCACCGGTATCGCAGATTGAAAGGAGAGCCTGCAATTCCAGCATGGGAACTCCTTCCCCAAGCCAGAGCTGCAAATATCTCTTAAATTCATGATCGGTAGGCGGAAGATTTCGGAACACCTTGAAATAGTCATCGTGACCTTCTTCAGGTTGTCCGTCGCTCTTCTTGTTGGCAATAAGCTCTTTGATTTCTGGAATGTCCAGGATTTCCCTCATGGGAACATCGGCTTCCAGAAGACTGAGCACGTAGCGAGCCTTGGGTTTTAGCCGGAAGATGAGCATCGTGTCTTCATCCCGGTGAAAGCGCACCAAGAGGCGAACAACCTCGTGCCATCGCCCGGTCAAACCCCAGTCTCGATAGTCTTCCTCCAACTCCACCGTCATCTCGGAGCTGTAACGCGAATGGTGATCTCGATCCCTCACCAGTCCCCAGTCATGGATTAGCAAGGCGAGCTTGATCAATACGACATAGACGGCGTTCAGCACCATGCGGCCCACCTGCAAGATCGGCAGGATAGCCAGCAACATCTGGAAAGCGATCAATATATGGATCCATCCATGGTGATTGATCAAGAACTTGACGCGCATATTTGCCAGGTGCATAATTCCGCGCAGTCTACCTCTGACCAGCAACTCTTCAGGCAGTTCGTCCAAACGATGCCGGGGCATGTTGCCCTCCATTATTCGATGCCGCCGGAACCATTCCGGTAGCGAGAGTTATCTGCAATGAGAGCTAACTCGCCCCAATCACAAGCTCGCAGCGCGCGCCGCGATCAACTTGTTATTCGGGGCAAGCATGTCTCTTGGTCTCAAAGACCAGGGCGAAAAATAAATCAATTGCTTGTGTTGATTTAGCTTTCGCCCGGATCCCCCTACCAAAAATATTGCAGAACATAGTATAAGTACATACAAGCTTGTGCCTATTGAAATCAACAAGACAAAGTAAAAATTAAAAGGGTTTAGAAAAACGCCAAAGGGCCGATGGAAAGCGCATTAATCGCTGCCAAGAGGCTAGCAATCAGCCTTTTGCATATCCAAAAGAACTGATTTTGCTATAAACATTGAACAATAATTATCTATGTTTTTTTGTGCCTGCTGGTTAGCGCAGTTGCGCTAGGTTTTATTTTTAATACTGACAACAGACATTTATTATGCTAGCTGCGCTACGTTGGCAACCGTGTTTTAATTTTAAAATATGGACGAATAGAATTAGAATCGTTTCATCAGGCTATATTTGGCAGCAAAAGGGCTTGCTTTTGATTGCTTCAAAATGGCATGGTAGAAACGTAATTATTCATATAGTTTACGGACCAAATCACCACCACATACGTTGAGCCAAGCAATTCCTGTAACTCATTTCACGTGTAGAGGACACGTAGTGAGGATTTGCCTGGCATTTCATACCGCCTCAATGACGCTGAAAACCCGTCCGCCATGAAGGGCAGACGAGCAATTTTCTTGTGACGCCGCGTCAAAAGGAATGATTCGCTGCGCCGAAAGGAGCACCACCGTGCCCCCACGCAGAGTTCCAGATCCCTCATCGGACCCCGCCGCACAGCTGGCGGCTCGAGTGCTGGATGTTATTTTCGCCGCCCGTGGACAGGGGCGGATGAGCGGGACCGACACCGTCGAAACGCTCATGGGCAATTATGGCCGCATCGCTCAGTTGATGCGCGCCACAGGCAAGGAATGCCTGCCGCCGTACGAATTCCAACGGGCCATCAGCGCCCTGCCAGACAAGACCACCCTGGCAGAGTTGGAAGACCAGCTTCGTGGTCGATGACGGATTGATGCTTGCAGCATCCCAGCCGTGGATGGCGACAACCGTCGCCCTCCACGGTTCTTTTCTTTTTTTTAGCGATACGGCAAAGCGACAGGATAAAGCGTATTGGTATTTAGTTCATATTTATGGATGAGTTTTGCCATCGTACCGTCATTGGTTATTTCATCCAGAACGGTGTCAATCATATTTTTAAATTCGCCCTGCCCGCGTTTGAATAACCAGCAGTTTGAATAAATGCGTACCAAGCGCAAAGAACAGTCGTTAAAGCAAGAAGAAATACAATATTTTTCATTTCAGAAGCTGCAGCCCTGAAGCAATAACAGACTTTGCCAACACATTATCACGTGTAGCCACAGGCAAGGCAAGTCGCACAGCCAGCTCTAAATAAGCAGCATCATAAGCTGATAACTTATATTTGCCGGAAAGTAACAAGATTTCTGCCATTGTTTCGTTCGGCTGCAGCTTATCTATAACAATAGGTAATTTTCGAAGGCGTTTTAGAATACCTTGAGATTGTGTCCGTTCTAAACGCTTATTTTTCTCACCGACAATCAATGCATTTACTATTTCATAGTTCCAAATTTGCGGGACAATTGCTCCGCCAGCATTGAGTCTGTCCATAGCTCTATCCGCATATGCATCTGCCTCATCTTCAAAGAACCAGGACATGGTCATGGAACAATCCAGAACGAATTTGCTCACCGCCGGCCCTCTTCTATCATTGCTTTTATAGACAATCCTTTGAGCTTTAATTTTTTTCGAAACCGCCTAATTTCTTCAATTACAGCTTTGGTATTAGCCTTTTTTTTTGAAACATAAGGACTTAACACAGCTAAAGGTGAGCCGTGTTTAGTTATAACTATGTGCTCACCTTTGGCAACCCGATTCAATAGGCTAGGCAAATGCGTCTTAGCTTCGTAAGAACCAATTTCTTGCATCGTTTGTACCTGACAAGTTTAGACTAGACCAGTCTAGTCTATATTTTACAGGCGGTCAAGTTTGCACGGGCGGAGCTGCGCCCCGCCCCTACGGAACGGCATCTTCGACAGCAGGCTTATCTTCTTTGAGCTCTTCAGTTTCTGGCGGCTGCGTTTTTGTGTCTTTTGTCGCTTTAATATCTTTATCTATTGTAGGGGCGAGGCTCGCTGAGGCCGCCTTAGTGTGATCAGGAGCGGATGCCAGAGCTTGCTTTATTCGGGCAAGTTTGCTGCCGGCAGTGTTGCTGTAAGTACCATTAGGCTCAAGTGTCAAATAAGCTTCTAATTCAGCTTGTGCTTTTTTTGTGTCGTCTTGATCTTCATACACCAGGGCAAGTGCATAATGAGCGGCAGCATATTGCGGCGAAAGTTTCAAAACAGTTTGATATTCTTCTATAGCTTTAGATAAATCATCCCGGCCGGTAAATGCCAGCCCCAGATTGTAGTGAGCCAGCACATTATCAGGCTGATCGGCAATTACTTGCGCATATGCCTCAGCGGCTTCAGGATAATGTTTGTCGGCTAAAAAACAATTGCCCAGGTTAATGCGCGCTTCCGCAAATTTAGGATCAAGTTCTAATGCCTTTTTATATTGAGCTTGCGCCCCTGAATTATCGGAAGCCTTTTGCAAAGCCAATCCAAGATCGTTATAAGCACTGGCGGAATTAGGATTGAGCTGCACAAGACGCTGATATATTTCCACTGCTTGCGGGGCTTTGCCTTGCTGGCCAAGATTATCAGCCAGGCGCATGAGAATGTCTTGATCTTGCGGATTTTGATTAGCCAGCTGCCTTAAAATAGTCTCGCCCTCACTTGCCTTTCCTTCTTGTTGATACAATGCCACCATACTGAGCTGGGCATTGCGATCATCAGGATTGAGATTGACGGCTGCTTCCAGAGCACAGCGCGCACCGCTTAAGTCTTTGGTTTTCAATAAAATATTACCCAGCTCAGTATAAGCCTGCTCATCAGTAGGTTGAATACTCAAACCTTGCCGGTAGTAATTAGCTGCCGTGACCAGATCATCTTTGCGCAAATAAGTGCGGCCAAGACTGATAAAAGCCTCGCCGTCATGCGGATTGTCAGCCAGCACCGCTTTAAATTCACCCTCGGCTTTATCAAGCTCGCCTTGCTTGTCTTTGATAATGCCGATATTAAAATGAGCATTGCTGTAATGAGGATTGAGAGTAAGAACATGACGAAAAGCCGCTTCCGCTCCGGTTAAATCCGAGGTAAGCAAAAGCAAATAGCCAAGATTATAACTGCTCAATGAATCTTTGGGATTAAGATCACAAGCCCGGCGATATTCATCAATAGCAGCATCATTTTGCTTGTTTTTCATATAGAGATCACCAAGCTGCGCATGCCAGGCGCTGACATCCTTCTTAATGGCTATAGCTTTGTGTAAATCATTTATGGCTTCACTGTTATTGCCCAGCTTGGCTTGAGCTGCCCCCAGAACAGCATAGGTATCGGCAACACGCTCATCAATCCGCATTGCTTTTTGCAAAGCATTGATTGCTTCGTCATAATTTTTCAAAGCATATAAACAACAGCCAAGATTATATTGAATAGAAAAATTGCCTGGCTCTCTGCCCGCTATAATCTCATACTGTTTGCCGGCTTGCTGATAATCACCTTTGTCCTGCAATGCTGCCGCCAGCTGTGAGCGAGCCCGCAATTGCTCAGGGTAAGCAACAATAACCTTTGATAATTGCTCAATAGCTTCATCTTGCCTGCCCAGAACCCGAAAAGCAATGCCAAGATTCAGGCGCATCAAGGGCAAATCAGGGCGCAACCGGATGGCTTCTTGAAATTGGCTGACAGCTTCATTCAATTCACCTTGCGATTGCAGCAATACACCCAGGCTTTCACGAGCAAAAGCATCATAGGGGCGCAAAGCAATGGCCCGCTTATACTCGGCAATAGCATCATCAATGTCGCCGTTTTGATTGAATACCGCTGCCAGGCTGATATGCGCCAGAGGATCATATGGAGCGCTAAGAACCACAGTCCGAAAGCAAGCCAGTGCCTTATCCAGCTCGCCGGCTTTAAAAAATGACACACCTTGATTGTATTGTTCTAAAACAGCATGCGGTAATTGTGTATTGGCTTGTTTTTGCCCTTTAGCCGAAGCCATTGCCGGCAACAAAAGGCTAATAGCTGCCAATAAGATAAAAATGCGCATTAATTTTCCGCCCATCACCCAGGAAAGGCCCATATTTTACTATCTTCGGCTGATAAATTCATTTTGTTTATATTTGCCCGCCAGAGTTAATTTTAGCCATTCACATTTTATTCACAAAAATTTGATTGACTGCTAATTAAGTAGGATTAGTGGAAAAAGATCAAGTACAAGGAATTGGGACTAGATCTTGGGAGGTATGAAATGTATACGTTTAGAGGGGCTTTAATGATTTTAACGGCCATGTCGTTAACCATGAGCATGGTTAGCCCGGCACTGGCCAGAGGCGGTGGGCGCGTAGCCCGTGCTGCTCATGAATATCATCCGCGTATGCGCGAAGCAATGGGGCGCAATCGCAATATCAACAGGCGCATGGATCGTGACTATGGTCACCTGGGCGGCAATTACGGCAAGCTTGAAGGTGAACGTCACAATATTGCTCAACAAGAACGAAAAGACTACAAACAAAACGGTGGTTATCTAACTAAAGGAGAACAGCATCAGTTTAATAAAGAAGATAATAACCTGAACCGTCAAATTGCCAATGACTATCGCGGCCGCGGGAATTGGAACCGGGGACCGGGCAACAGAGGGCAATGGAATCGAGGACAATGGGACAAAGACCATCCTCGCCAAGCGCAAGTGCTTGGAGCTGATCACCGGCTTGGCAGAGAACTCAATAATGATAAAGGTCAATTAGGAGGAAATTACAAGACGCTGAAAAGCGATCAGCAAGCGATCAGAAAAGAAGATATAACTGACCGTAAAGCCAATGGTGGCTATATCACACCAGCTCAAAAACAGCAAATGAATCAACAAGAAAAAGCGTTGCAACAGCAAATAAAAAGCGATTACAAAAAACCTAATTAATTGTAATTCTGTAATTTGCTCATTTGCTCTCATAATCAAATACGTCACGGCGGCAATTTATAAATTGCCGCCGTACGCTTATATATAAACGCTGCCCATACATTAATTAATGGAAGGAGAGTACCGTCTCACAAATTTCTCACAAGCCTCCCACAATAAACTCACATAAATTGACTAATATGAATCAGGGGATTTATTGCCAATGGCCAAACCTGATGTAATTGAAGATCGTAATAAAAAGCCGGACGATAATCTTGTTTTGGCAAACGAAGCTTTCGGCCTAACCAATCAGACTGAAAAAGGATTCCGCCCCGAATTTAAACCTTTAGAAGCCGGTACTGTTAAATCAGTAAGTGGTGATGGAATGGGTGAACACCCGGAGGAGAAAGCTGAAGGCGCAAAATCCATGAATATTGTCCAATGGAATCCTCGGATGGCAACAAAATTCGGCTATGATGCCAATAATAAATTAATAACAACAACCTTTGTTGTAGGAAAAGATCCTGATGTGGTCCTCCGTCATTTGAACAAAGAAGAGGCTGCGTCACGAGTAAAGCCAGGAGCTAAAGATAGCTGGTATCCGACACTAAACGGTAAAATCGTTGGTGAACCAGTCAGCAATAATGACTTCTCCAGGGAACACAATACATGGATGCTTCAAAATGGTGCCAATGGAACAGGTAAACTATTTATACTCGGCCAAGCACCATTACAAGGACGTTTTATTGGCGATGGAACTTTTGCCCAGACCGATGGCGACGGTGATATTACTTCTGTACGCCGTGTGCCATTGTTTGAAAAATCAGACGAGCACAAGGATTTACGTAGCCCGCTCAACAAAACACTCTTTCCAACCATAAATTCAAGAGTAAATTTAATTTATTCAGTAGATGACAAAGGTAATTTTATAAAAGATCCTACTACTCAGCGGAAAGTATACGATCAATTTAACCAGCTTGACGCGGATGGCAAACATATACATTCTTGGACCAGAGACAAAAAAACAGACAATTTTTTCTATTTGGATGCCTCGGACCCAAGCGCTCCTAACGGCATTAAAACAATCTATGACGTAAGCTTCTCTCTAGATCAACCCAAGCAAATCCCAGCTGCACCAGACCCACTAGAAATCGCACGCCGCGCAAAAGCAGCAGCACGTCCTGAAACAAACAAGAAGGCAAAAGATGAAACCGCACCAAATAATCCTGCTGTCAGAGCCTTACCAAAGGTAGATATAACCGGTCCACAAATTAAAGCAGGCGAGAAACCAGAAGCTAAAGATACTAAAGCTGCAAAACCTGAAAAGGCAATAGCCAAAATAGAATCTTCTGTAATACGCAATGCCGTCGGCGCCCTTGTTGAAACAACCGCTCGCGACATGTCCGTAACGAGACCTGATCATTCGATCTTTAAAGCTCATCTTGCCAAAGAAAAAGATTTTACTTCAATAAATAAACTCGAAGAAACTAATACTCAAGGACAAGCGGTTACCTGGATGAAAAAAGCCGGCACGATCAATGATTTCGAATACAAAGACAGTCAGGGTAATATACATATTCGCCGCAATTTACAACTAGCCAAGAATGGCAATCTTAGCTATATAGACGAAAAAGATTTTGCCGGCAACAAAGAAAATTCAATAACAACTATTATGCGCAGCAACGGTGCTGAGTTAAAAACAGGAACTAATTTAACTAAATATACTTTTGATGATTATGGGCGAGTTTCTAGAGAACAGCCACCCACAAAGGCAATACAAAACGGCGCCAAAGTCTACAATTTTTACTACGTTAACAAGGAAGACGAAACGCTAGCTAAGGTTGAAATACAAAAACGTTTGTCTGAGACTAGCTGGAATTTTGTTACTTTAAAAAGAATCGGTAATGCAAATGAGTGGAAACAGGACTGCTCCAAAGACACCTGGGACGGAAATAGCCGGAAATGGGTACGCCAAGCCGTAGCATATAACCATCCCAGAAGACTCACTGATAAATGGCCAGATTTACGGGGTTCGATTTCCATAGACCAATATGGCAATTATGCGCAGAAACTTTATGCCACTGAAGTTTAACAATATTGCCTGAGAAGGTCTTTATATAAAAAGCGCCGGTGAGAGATGATAAAACTCTCCCAATCGCTTAGCCATAGCTTTGCTTATGGCACGCTTACCACTGAGGACTTTAGAAGTGGTGCCTTTGTCACCAATTACATCCCACAAATCTTTTGCAGTATGTCCATGATTCTCCATGTTGAATTTGAGCATCTGTAGCGGTGAACCCGGATCACTCAGATAAGTAAATCGCGTCTGTTCATATGCAGCCACTAGTTTTGCCAGTGTTCGCAATAGCTTGCCTTCCTTAGGGTTTAAGGTAAGATGCCGACTCATGAGTTCGCTAACTATTCTCATGACACGTATGTGCTCTTCATCAGAAGATATTACAGTCGGCAATTTTTCTACAGACAAACTATTATTTTTCTTTCTGATAATAGCACTACTCATTTTTTATTCCACCTATCGTATTCAGCATGAGTTAATATTTAGATGCTGCCAATCTGCCTTTTTTACTATCTTGAGCCAATCTTCTAAGGGTTTTTTAGTCTGATTATGTTTCCCGGCAAATCGTTCCAGAATACTCTCGTTCGTAACAATCATCCCGTATCGTACCTCTCTATGTTGGCATATTACCAACCAGCTGTCAATCGCTGTATTTACTCGTTGGTTTATATATACGTAAATTGATGGGCGAAAGTTCAAATAGATTAGAGACGATCTCACAAATTTCTCACAAATTTCCCACAATAAACTCACAACTATTGTTTAAGCTTATAGAGTGAGCTATCTATGCTTTGAGACAACATTAAATGGATGACTTTACTTTACCGCCAAGACAGCCGCTTCCGCCTAATACAGACGGTCAAGCCTCTGCATCTTTGCCGCCGCGACATAAAAGCAAAGTTGCACAGCCTCCTCAGAGCCCAAATGCTGAAGAACGGCCAGCAGAAGAGGATGTGCCGCCACTCATTGAACCAATACCGCAATGTGACTGGCATTTGGGTAGTCTGTTTTCCGGCAATTATCCAGACCCATTTACCTTGCCCATTTTGCATTTCGCAAAAAAAAGCCTGGTCGTAGACATGGCTGCCCTGATAACGGCAATGATCAAGGCAGGTGCAAAAATTACCGGCGTCCGCAATACCACAAACACTGAATCTGCTTACAATAAGCCTTTGAATGATTCTTCCCCAAAAACCTGAGCAGAGAAATTTATAGCCTCATCATTTGAAGGAAATCAATAAGTCGACTCTAAAACGCTCCTAAATCAGTCCAGTCAATTGAGTTTGCTTCTGGCTTCGTACTGGTTGCACCTTCCAATTGCTTTTCCACATAAACAAGTCGTGTTATAAGAAGATCGGCGCAGGCATCAAGATATGTTTCTTCGTCCCCATGAGTCGGCACTTTAGCTTTTGCCAAGGTCGCTACTGTAAGATCTTTCTGTTTGTAGGCTTCCGATTCCAGCAACGGTTTCATGTCTATTGCCGTTTCATTTTCCAGTGTCTGTACTTGCGTTTCCAGCATAGCTATCTTCTCACGCTTTTGGACAATGTTCAGGTCAGCAACAAGCGCTTCCACCTTAGCTTCGTTCTGCCGGATTGCCGGTGATAATTGCACTAGTTTATGAGTGTAAGGAATATACTCTTGCTGCATAAATTGCGAATATTGCTGATGGGCACGGTTCAATTCTTCGTATTCTTTACCACCGGCTATTTTCTGCCACGTTGACAGCTGCACTGCCTGAGCAGGAATGGCTTCACGTAGCAAATGGTGCTGCTGTTTGGAAGTAAGACTATCCACATCTACACCAGGCTGCACACTTCGTTGAAGCAAGGCATAGGCATCGGGATATTTTTGGGCAGTGATTTTCGGTGCATCGTCTAGATGTTGGCTTGCTCCAACATCTAGCATAGGCACCATGTCTTCGGCTGTTTTACCATCAAGATATGGTTGTGCTTTACGCAGTTGTTCAACGAGTTTTGGCCTGCTTTCTTCATTAAAACGTCTAGCAAAATCCAAATATTGCCGAGCTGAATCCTCGTACACTTCCATTTGCCGGAAATGCTGACTTAGCTCATCATGCACCTCGCTGTAACAACTGCTGCCTAAAGGATTGTGGCTTAGCTTTTCTTGCTTGGCCAGTCCCATCATGCGGTATAGCCGCTCAGTATAGCTAGCACCTGGTATATCGGCCAGGCGTTCTTGTATTTTTTTTGGCGTTTGCGGATAGGCCGCTTCCATCTTCGGAATGGCCACCTGATGTCCATCTGCCAGTGCAAAAGCACGAATACTTACGTGCGCTTGATCATTCAATGCGCTTTTTTCAATATTAGGTATCATACGCGCTGCTACAATTGCTTCTGTTGCACCCATGCCCTCATCCCACAACATGCGTGTCAAACTGGGATCGCCTGAATGTTTGCCAAAGGTAGATAGATATTCTAATCCGTTCATGGCTTCTCGTCCCACTTCACCACCGGCAAAGCCAAGCCCAAATGGACTGGCTACTGTTCCAAGCACAGCTTCACCTGCGCCGGATGCTCTCTCAGAAATGGAATCACCCCACGTTTCTTTGCTACGAGCAGATCGGTGAGAAAAGTATAATGAAATGCCCGCGCCCAGCACCGGCACTTCACGGCCGGCGATTTTTGGACCATAGGTAGCAATTTTCCCTAACAATTTTTCCGCGCCCGCTGCAGTCAATTTTCCACCAAGTTTTTCCGCACCCGCTGCAGTCAGTTTGCCACCGAGTTTTTCTGTTCCTTCAACAATCAATTTTGTTCCAACCTTGTGAACGGTTTTGTTAGTAAACGCTTGATGCATTCCCCACATGGTGCCTGCAGCTTCACCGTGGTGCAAGGCTTGTTCTTTATCTCCTTTGAAGGCATAATAGAGGGCCTTCCCAGCATGAATCATCCTCATGCCGCGGCCAAGAGCGGCACTCGTCTTACTATCAGCATTGTAAACAGGTGCAAGCTTTTCAGAAACCAAATAAGGATTGTGTGGGTTTTTCGCGACATCAGATGTGTTTGTTTCTTGCAATGTCCCATCAAACACTCCTTCGGCTGAAGTAGAAATTCTGTGCGCGTCTGTGGGAACAGCGGTGGTATTTATAGATACTGATTCAAAACCTTCAGCGGACACATTGGTTGTAGCATTAACCGATGTCTTGGTCAGCTTAGATTCTCTTTCTATCCGCCTGCGCACATCGGGTAACGTCTCACCGCGCCTGTTGCGAGATACTGTGGTACTACCATCTGCATGGTACACTTCTCCACTGTAGGCATGCCCTGTTGGTGGTGAATGCAGTCCACCACCGCCGGTTGGACCAGACCGTCCTTTTAAGGCTCTTGTAACGATGTCTAGCGCACTACTGCTACTTGGAGCGTTTCGAACTTGCTTTGCCAAGTCCAGCATAGCAGCACTTCTAGCATCTCCATTTGGTTGGTTTTTAATGTGAGCCGCTGCTTGCTCAAGCAAATGAACAGCAGCATCTCTATCTTCTGGAAAAGGTTCAAATGGATCAGTAAACAAAGTATTCATATCGTTTTGAATCACAGCAAAGTCTATCGGTTGCACAGGATTCTGTTGTTGCCCGGCATTGCCTTGATGCGGCGGCGGTGCTGGTGGCGCTGGTAATTCATAACCACCCTGAGACATATGATATTTTGGACTTCCACCAATGCCAACTTGCACTGCTGCTTCTCTAACATCTTTCAGTTCGTTGACTACCGCACGCCTTACTGGGGCAGGAATGGTTAGATCATTTTGTACATCAGCTTCCATATCGCCAAATACTCTCTCTAATCGACCTACATAAAAATCTACAACTCCTCTATCTGTTTTTACAACTTTATCAGCAGGGAATTTGCATGCTTCAGCAGTTTGCTTAAACGCTAATATTCTCGCTGCCTCTGCAGATTTGCGCGGATCACTTCGATCTATCACAGCATCTAAATCAGGATTTGAATTGGCAAGCAATTTGTCTGGTGAAACTTTCGGTCCAGCGGCCGGCTCTGTTTTCTTCACTGACTCAGGAGGCGCAGTGCCAGTAGTTGCTTCATAACCTCCCTTTTGGGACATATATGCTTTCGGACTCATGTCTGTCAGTCCAGCTCCTTCTCTAAGGTCTTTTAGTCCAGCTAATACTGCCGTTTTTGTTGCCTTAGGAATGGTTGGATCATCTTTTACTGCGAGTTCCATTTGCTGTATTCTTGGTACAAATCGGTCTCGCCAGTATTTCATTACCCCGTCTGTTTTTATTGCAAGAGAAATTCCTTTGCAGCGATCGGCAGTTTCCTTACAAACCAGTGCCGTTGCTGTTTTCATTGCTGCATCAGGATTGCTGCGATCCATACTTTTGTCCAAGTCAGATTCTGTATTAGCAAGTAATTTTTCTTTTGGAATTTCCGGTTCAGTCTGTGCTCCTGTTGCTGCCGCTGCTGTTGGATCACCAACTCGTCCGGTAGCACCTCGGACTCTGGCAGGCGAACCAGCAGCAACATCTTTTGCTTTTGGTATTGCCATTTCCGTAGCTCGTGTGCCAGTAAACTTACCTCCAATCTGCCCGGAACGTTGATCATTCAAAAATTGGCTGGCTGTCTTTCCTTCTACCGCAGCTTGTTTAGCTGCTTTTTTTAACTCAAATAACTCCTCCGAAACCTTCTCTTCAATCTCGTCTTCTATAATGGAATCAGCACTTACCCTTGTTAAAAGTGCATTGGATGCCGTAACAATGTGCTGAGCTAGATTTGTATCTGTTCCTTCCGCATTGCATTTGTCAACCGCTTGAGCGAAGACTTCTTTTCTTACCGTGCGTACCGCAGATTCATCATCATCAGCATCAAGTCCTTGTAGTTCCTTAATCACTGCTTCATGTCCCCGAGATAGTTGATTGCTTCCTTCATCCAGATCATGGGTTACGCCTCTTGTTGCTCTCGCTGCATCTAGCCGTGCTTCTGTCATGGACGCCCTGAGAGCATCAGCCTGCCTATTACGACCCATTTCTCGTAGAATGACGACACCGGATTTGTCATTGGATTGCGCTTGGCCCATTTTGATTTGCAGTTCTCGAAGATGATCGGCAGCTGCACTCTTAACGGGGTCTTTAATACCTTTTTCAGAATCCAGGTCTTCTAGCAGTTCTCTACATTTACTATCAACATCACTTGCAAAGTCCGTGTCGTCCCCTGATGCCGCAGAGAATCTAATTCCTTCGCTAAGCGCTGCTTCTTCGACTATTGCCTTTGCCTTTTCTCCTTCATTATCATGAAGACGTTTCAGTTGATCCAAAGGACGTTCTGGGCCTGTCGTTCTGTCCAATTCAAGTTGGAAACTTGCCCCAATGGTTCGCTCTTCCATTGCAAGATTTCCCAATAAAAGGTCGACAGAGGCACCTACTTTCGTTTTAATTATGTTCAGGGCTGTTTCATTATTTTTACCGTCGCTTTTTAGTTGGTCTAAAACAGACTGAAAGGCAAGAAACATTTTCGTGCGGACATGTTCTGCAACCTTACCTTTGGTATTTGGTATAATTGCTTGCTCTTTTCCGGTAATTAGCGGACCTTTGTCATTCATATTATAACCAGTGTCGGTCAGCACTGTCCGAGCAACATCAATAAACGTCTTCCGTGTTTCTTCTGCTAACTCATGTGCTTTTTCAATAGTAGGGTTCTTAGTGTCACTGATCCTAGTTAATAGTTTTTCTAATCTTCTTTCGGGATCGTCAAAAGGTTGGATCGTTTTTGTCCATTCTCTATGGTCAACATCCGGTTTTTCTCCGTCAACTGAAGGTCGTTCTGTAATTTTAAAAAACTCAAGTGTTGGCTGTGCTTTTTTCCCGTCCAATTCTTTTTGATGCTCATTCTTTGCATACTCCCACAGATCAAACCACCTAGCTTGTTCTATATCAGGTGCATGGTCCCCTCTGACACCTGCTGCCGGTTTTGTTTTATCATATTGAGCTTTGCAATATTTTGCTCTCGCTTCCCAGGTGCTGAGATCACCTAAAAAGGTCTTTTTAGTAGGATCAGTAAAATCTGTCAGTTTACGAGGAATGTCATTACCAATAGCTCTTGCTTTTTCTTCCGAGACCGATTTAATACGTGCTTCATATGCCTTCTTCTCTGCTTCATAAGCTGCTTTTTGTGAAGCGTTTTCCGCGTTTGCGATTTTTTCATCCAAATCAGTAATACGTTCTTGATGGTGATCAAGAAGGTCATCCCAACTGTGAATTCTACTGGCTGCATAAGAATTTGTGACCTCAGCCACACGTTCTTTAAACTTCGGACTATCGGTTCCTCTCTCGGTTTTCACTTTTTCTGCTGCGGCCTTTTCAGCTAGAAATTCAAGCACTTCTTTATCGAACTGCAAAGCTGCTTTTTCTTCCGGGTCCTGTGCGTCTTTTATTTTTTTATCTAAATCAGCCGCATTCTGTCGATAATGTGCCACAAGGTCAGTGAAATTACCTACTCGATCTTGCATGCAGCGTTCGGCGATAAAGTCGGAGACTGGTATACCCTGTTCCTTCGCTGCATCTGCTTCTTTTATAGCTCGTTCACAGCTGTCTTTAAGGCTCGGGGAGGTGCTGCCTGCATCCTTAATTGCTGTTACTGAATCTTTATAATCATCGTAAGTGCGGCAATCAGCTACCTCCTTTTCCAAAGACGCATCTGACATTTTCAAAAATTCCGGTGCTCTTACCGGATTCGGTATGTGCACCACAGCAGTGTGGTATCCTAAAACATCCGTTTTCGCTAGTGCCCTTGCAGCAGCTGTTTTAAGGAATTTGCGTGCTTCAGTAAATTGTTTTGCTGACTGGGCTGCCTGAGCAGCGTTAACTGGTCCAGTAGAAGTGCTGCTTCCTGCTGAACCACTATTGCTTGGCGGCTTGACCTTGTCCACAGCTTCTTTCCACATTCTATAAGTGACAGCATTATCCAGCTGCGTTTTTATATCAACCTCTGATCCGGCAAGTAAAACCTTTCCATCTATAGTTTCAAGCAATTCTTTGGCTTGGATTTTTAATTCTTTGGTTGCTTCAGCTTCTGCTCCAGTGCCAGAGCTGTCTTTTGCCAGTCGGTCTATCTCCGCGTCGAAATCAGCAGTTTGATGAACAGCTAATTGTGCAGCCTGTTTAGTCTGATTTCCTGTCGTTGTTTCTTGCACAAAGGTGTTGAATTTTTTGGCATCTATTTGTTCGCCGGACGGCTTCCATGGCCCCCACGCCATGGCATAAACCTCAGTACGACCTACACCAACAGTGCTTTTTACTTCTGTGGCAAGTAAATCATGAACTGGTTTGGCTGCTGGATCAATGAGGCGCCGCTGATTTATGTTGCCCAAATAGTGACCGCTAGTTTGTTGTCCTGTGAAGTGGCTGCTATTGGTTAACTTACTAAAGGCAACGTAGCCCTTCTTTTTATTCCCGTTCAGGTCTGTGCCTACCAAACTATAAGCAGCTTCAGTCCTAGCAGCTTCAACAGCCTTTTCTCCAGCCATCCTTTGTTCTGCAACAGCTCCATCTTTTTCTTTGGTCAGTTCAACTACATTAAGTTTATTACTTGTGCCTGCAGGTGTACCAGGATTTACCGCGGGTCCAGCTGCCTTAAGTTTTGCTTTGGCATCCGCAACCGCTGTGTTTTTTTCTTTGAGCGTTTTGTCTGCTGCTTCTAATGCACTATGGGCGGTGGTCCATTCAACTTTGGCCAATGTTTTATATGTCTCAATGCTGCGCTCTCCTTTTATTTTAGCCGACACCGTTGCATCAACCTTTTCTTTATAAAATTCAGAAAATTTCTTGTCTGCAGGTTGACCATCTGCCTCTTCTGTCAAGAAACTTTGGGTCGAATTGTCTGTCACAACATCGGCAACACATTGCTTATATCCCGGAATACTGTCGACTGCTTTAAATTGTGGCAATTGCGCAATGTCAGGATTTATTTTCTGCGCTTCCTGTGCATGATTAAGCAATCGCTGCGCGGCAGCCTTATCTGCTGGTTTAGCCTGTGGATCATTTACTATAGCTTGCAATGGTTGTGCGTATGACTCAAAACTATCCGGTACTTTTTTGTCTTGCCCAGGCAATTTTCCTGCTCTAAGATTTTTGTCTATTTCGCTGGCTCGTTTAATTGTGCGAAGATCAGCATCGACAATACCTCTAGCTGCATCAACTTTTGCAACTTTTTCTGTAAGTGAAGTTTTGATCGTACCGGCAAGCTTGGCTTGTTCCTGCAGTTCTTTAATTGTTTCCTTCTTTTCTACAACTGCATCCGTTCTCACTTTGGCAAGATTATCTTTGCCTTTGACCGCCATATCAGCAGCTTCTTTTGTTACTTTATTCAATGCAGCTTTAGCATCATTATTTATTTGTACAGCTAATTTCTGTACTTGCTCAAAATCTTTAGCAACTGCTGCTTTTACCTTACCAGCATCATCTGCTTCTTTGTTCTTTTGTTGAACACCATCAGTTCTAAGTTTGTCGGCCCTATAGCGCCAGGCCATATCCTGTATCTCAGCAGCCCGCATCTCGTGCTGCAAAAACTCTCCGGGCGAACTGGTCATTTTATGCAGTTCAGCTTCTGTTAGCACGCCCTGTTTTCCAAGTTCTGTTACATATTTAGCAGTAGGCTGACCTTGCCATCTTGCCTGGGCCTCATCCCAGGCTGTGAGCGCACCTGCTCTTTCAAGTTCACGTGCCTTTCCACTCAACCGCGGAAACGCGTAAATACCTCGCCATTGGAAAAGGGAATTACCAATGCGAGGAATATTAGTTACCCAATTACCCTTAGATTTTTGAGCTTCCCAATGGGTATTACTATCCCATTCGCCATCTATAGAACGGCTGATCATCATTTCATAGCATTTCTTCCAGCTTGGGTAGTCATTTCTGTTTAAGACTTCTAAAGGCAAATGGTTATATACATCCTGCAAGAATAGTCCATATTCTCCATAAGCCCCACGTCCTTTGGCTCTTTGGAGATCCATTAGTTTATAGTGTTCGATAAACCATTTTCGTCTTGATTCGTTAACCCAATCCATAGAACCACCCGTTGAGGGCTTTCTCGAATCCCAGGGAATAAGGCTCTTAAGGCGCTCAGGAATAAGGCTCTTAAGCCTCTCAGGAACCAGTTCACTCCAGGAACCACCTGTTGAGCGCTTTCTCGAATACATGCGGACAGCGCTCTCAGGCATCTGACTCCAATTAGTACCAATTTCGAACACGCGGGCGATTCCACGCCCAGGCATTGGGGTTTTGGAATAACCCCATGCTAGAGCATTTACAACTCGTCCAACAGCAAAAATCCCACCGATTCCTCCAGCCCACGTTCCAATGTCATTAGGTAAAGACCAGGATCCACCGGCAGGAATGACAGAACCAATCTGCCGAGCAATAGTAACTCCTTCTCCGCTGCTGTTTTGTTGATTGAGTTCATTTCTCTTACCGTCAAATGCACTTAGGAACTTCTTCATCTGCTCCCCGTCGCCTCCTACTAAGGCTGTTAGGTTTGTGTCATCTTGTTTTGCAGCATCGCTGGAGCCCGGTGAGTAGTATGGATATTTGAAAAGATAATAATTGAATGCTTCATTGAGTTTAGCTTGAAGTTCGGCAGCTTGAGCCTTATTTTTGCCGGCATAATCATTCAAAGCTTTTTGTGTTTCTTCAGGTGTATCTTTTTTAAATTGTTGCAAGAATTTGATAGTCTCGTCTGACGGCGGTTTAACACCGTCCGCCCCTATTTTGGCAACCAGTGCTTCTTTGTTCTTCAAGCTTTCGTAAGCTATTCGTATGCGTTCGACCCCATCGGCTGGTGTGATAATTTTTGGTTTTCCATCAGGGCCGGTAATTGTTTCGTCTTTATTGCGCCCTAAAAACATTTGAGCATCGAGGTCGAACGACTTTAGTACTTTGTTCGGATTAAGGTGTCCATCTTTGTCAACGTATTCGTTTTTGTGCATAAAGCTATTGACTGATTGAAAAATAGCTTGGTTTTCACCACTTATTTCGTTTGTTGTCAGCGATTGCTCTTTTTGTCGCAATGCTTGTTCAATTTTTTCTATCGGAATGCCTGTGAGATTAGCATTCTTCACATTGTTGTTAGTATTGTCTGTTGTAGAAGTATTGTCTGTCCCCAATGAAGTATGAGTATCCGTACCCGGTGCTGTTGTTAGAGCCGCTTTGTAAAATGTAAATAATTCTTTGTATTGATCAAAAGTTATTTTTCTTACTTTTGGGTCAGGGTTATCTAGATCTTCAAACTGTCCTCGTATACGTTTCCAACTAATTGCATTGGGGTCGTTGAATGTGTCTCCGTTGTCAGGAAGGGCAGCACGAGCACCCTTATCAAAAGCCGTATCGAAAGCAGCTCGAACAATAGGATCTTTAAAATTCTGTTTTAGATCTCTTGGTGATAGTTCTTTCACTTTTTCCGGAGACATGGCTTCTGCTGCCGGTGTCGGTGGCACTGGTGTTGTCGCTTCATCTGGTATTCTTCTAGCAGCAGGCGCAGCATTTTCCTTTATTCCCAGAGCTTCCACAGCCATAGCAAGCCTTTTATCGAGAGCTTCCAACCCACTTTTGCCCAGTTTTTCTTCCAGTTGCTTACGCCGGTCCGGGTCCTTAAGGACCTTGCTCAAGTGTGCATAGGCAGCCTGATGAAGCGGCTTAAAAATACTGTCGTCTAACTTCATACCCGCTTCCAAAGCAGCTCGAAATGCTATTTCCATGTCAGCAGCAAGAACATTTTTTCCATTTATAGATATCATTTCGTTTTTTTTGGCAAAAGTGTCACGGACCTCTAAACATAGCTGCCCATGTTTAGGCAAAGAAGAAGGACTGAACTGCCTCAATTTACTTAAATTGTCTATATAATCACTCTTGGCACCTACGCCTTTCGTTTTCGTATCAAGGTTATTAACTTCCTCCACCCTTCTGCTGGAACTGAGACCGACTGCCCCTGTAAAACGATTTGATAAACCAGCCAGGGCAGCAGGATCAGAAGCTGATTTAGCAATAGCAGTTTTAAGATTTTCCCAGCTTTTATCGACCGCATTATCAGCATCTTTAGCACTGTCAAAAGTTGGCATCTGTACTTTTGGACCCTGGGCAAGTAGCCAGGCTTCAACCTGCAAAGGCTGTTTTTCCCCTTTTAATTTTCGGGCCTCAGGAATACCCTCAGGCGTGCTGTCGATATGAAAACGGTTGCGGGTTTCGGCAGGATCCGGCGCAAAACGATCGCCGGTACGAGAAGTAGGCTCATCACCAGAGCCATGCACTGCGTGAGGTGTGTCACCATTGCCACCACCATTGCTGTTGCCATTACCGCCTGGTTTTCCTGTAGATAGATCTTTTTCTCTATCCTCAGGCGGTATTGCCTTTTTTACTGCTCCTTTAGTACCATCACCCATATAAATGTTTTACCTCAATGCGCTGAACCCAAAGGACGCAGTGGCAATCCGGAGCGCGGTTGTTTTTGTCCAGTACCGGGTGCTGGTGTCACTGGTGTGTTAGCTTCGGGATTCATATTATATTGACTAACATCAGATTTCTGGTCTTCGGGCAATGTGTTATCACCAACATAACCATGGCTTTGTTGCACTTGTTGAGTAGCGCCAACAGGTGGATTGCCTATATTAAATGAATCTCTGTCCGGCGGTATTCCTCTAGCCTGCAGAGCGTTAGTCATATCAACTTTCCAGATTGTAAAAGCCATTAACAGCAACACTAGACCACCGGCAGCAGCAATGGCTTTAGAACCGGCATAAGGCCATCCAAATGCTGCCATGGCACCTGCAAAAACTAATTGCATACAAGCAAAAACTGCTCCGGCTATGACTAGCCAGTAACAAAACTCTCTAATCGGCGCCCGTAAATTTGGTTTAGGATTTGTACTTTCATAACGTGGATACCCGGTAGCAGGTTGGTCCTCAGCTATGAAACTTCTATCCGTCCAGGGAGTATTTCTCAATGTGTCTCCCTCAACCGGCGTACCTGGGTAAGGATTGGTTGTGCCCGTGGGCTGCGCCGGTGGATAAAGGATTTTCTCAATTTCTTCAAGAGTTGAATCAGAAACAGTAATGTTCTGGTATGGCTCATTATTGAAACTGGTAAAGCCGCTATTGCCAGGAGTATTGCCTATCAATCCTTCAACCTGTCCACGCTGGCTATCGGTTAATTGATCCGGTTGAAAGGTTAGAGCAACTCTTGTGCCTCGGTTAACGCTGGTATTATTAACTGTTTGCGTGCCTCTGTTTACCAGTAGATTAACTCGAGAACGAATGTTCTGACTGTCATGTTGAAAATAAGTGCCGTATTGCGGCACTGTGGTTGACTGTCCTGTAGGTACAGGCGGCTTGCTGGTGGTGGGATCCCCAGGGGTAACAGGGGCAGGCATAGCACCTTGCCTTGGATCCCCGCTTCCTGGCGGCGGCGGCAATGCTTGAGTGGGGCTGCCGGCAGGTGGGTAGAAAGTGACATTAGGTCTGGCTATATCAACATTGTCGTTATAAGATTGCGCCAAAGCCGATATTACAGCCATATTTAGCCATAAAACAGTAGTAAGAAAGGTAAAAACAAAAGTAAATCGCATTGCTTGAATTTCCAATTCAGACAATTCGATGTTAACTTACAGTTGTGAGAAAATTGTGAGCTAGCAGAGGTCCCTATATAGAATAACTAATATTCCGCATTAATTTTTACTATTTTTGGCTTAATGTTTACCACCCTGTCCGATTCTAAGGATTGTTCGTTAAATAAGTCTCCGCTTCTTGATACCGTTGATACATAAAGTCCACTTCAGCTTCACATATTTCCTTTTGTGCCGCTAAGTCATGTCTTACCTTATCGTCATACGGTTGACTGAAGACAGGTCTCAAACAGTCAGCAGCGTCCTGATGCATTTTTTTAGCATTATCTTTGCCCAGAATTGCCTTAACTTCAGCCTCACCCAAATGTTTAATAGCCTGATATTTCACTTCTGCTTCTAATAAATTGGATCTTTGACCATTTATGGTCACGCGATCTTCCGCATTATCATCATGGCATTTCAAAGCAAGCAAAATACGCTGCCCATGTTCATCAAAATGTATTGATTTGCCGGTTGGATTTTCTGCCGGTACTTTGCGTCCGACTTTACTAGCATCATTGGGATCAACAGCAAATCTTTTGGATCACGCTTAGCAAGATCAAAGAGATTATCTTCTATCCTTTGAAAAGGTTGTCCGCCTAATCCGCCTTGACCATTATATTTTTGTTTAGCAGAGTTGGCTTCATTATTTATATACGAGCGCACAAGGTTCATATTGCCGGTTTTGTCCTTAAGAATTTGCCCCCAGAGATCAATTACTTTTTTATCAGAAGGCTCAGCACCGCGAAAGGTTGGTTCTTTTCGTTTTTGGTATTCTTCGGCCACTTCAGCTTCAAGAGCAGACAATTCAGTCTTCCCAGTATTCATGGCCAGGCCGCCTTGCTCTGCAGATATATTAAGACCACTTCGCCGTAAACTATCCTGCGCCTGAGCTGCCTCGGCGGATGATGGATTTGTGTTTATCGTTTTATGTTCAGGTATTTCTACCATATCAATTTTTCACCTCATAAAATACAGTGCTTAAATTGCTAAATCTCCCTTGTCTTTAAGGTATATAACTCTTGTCCGAAATTGCTGAGCTTCCTCTTCCGAAATATGATATTTTTCTGCTACTTTTTGTATTTGATCAGGGGTCCAGGCTCCAGGAGCTGTAATTTTAAGATCATCACCGGCATGAGCCAAAACAAATTTAGTCAGAGTCATTCGATTGGTTTGGACTAGATAGGGTGCGCCTTTTTCATTTGTTTGCGCAAAGGCTGTCGCATATATGAATCTTGTATGTATATCTTCTAATCTCTTTTCCCAATCACTAGTTAATAATTGCATTCGCTTGGCTGTTTGTTGTTTTCTATCGTCAGGCCAGGGGCAAGCACCAACTTTCCAGGGATTAGCAGTTTCTTTTTTATTGATTGGGAAATATTCTCGCAAATTCTCACAAATAACAGTATTGGAAACATCGCGATCATTGATTTCAGGAGTTTTACCTCTTGGCACTGTATCAGGCATTACCCCAAATAACCGCCTGAATTCTATTTCTGCCACTTTTGCATCATCATAAGGCGGCGGTTGTTTATTACCTCTTGTTCCAACTACTCGAAAGGTATGGTCAAATGCATCTATGACATCAGTTGTATAATCGGTGGCTCCATCTCTAGCCTCAAGCATTTTCAGCGCATTGATATTCATTAGTATTCTGGAAACAACGGTACCACCTTGAGCCAGACGTCCTCCTGGTATTGCCTTAATTCTCTGTTCGACAGCATCATTCAGGCTATTCGTTAAAGTCTTCCAAGTACCAATACCTTCAGGTGTATCGATAAAACGGTTCAACGCAGGCGTGACTCGTTTATTCTCAATTTCTATGGCTCGGGAAAAATCTGGTACCCCTGGAGCTTGCAGGTTACAGGCCAACAATTCCATATCTTTATCAGACCAAACTCTTTCAGCCAAGGGTGTTTGACCGGCGGTATTATCAGCAGCCTCATTTCTTTGCGGCAATCCAAGCAATTTAGATCGCAAATCATTTGGATTTTGCTTATCTTTTTGAGCTTGCTTTAGTGGATCGCCACCGTCTACCATAGTTAATCTTTCACCTATTATTTTCGTTGACTGTTAATTATGTCATGCCACGCTTGATTAATTTGTTTGCTTGCCGGCGCTTTTTCGGTAAATATTCTGGTAACTTCCCCGGCGTCTACAGGCTTGCCGTTTTTATAAAATACTGCTCCTTCCACGCCAATAACTTCATGCTTACCATTATATTTAAGTCGCCATTGCCCGGCAGGTGCCTTTATTGTTACTAAAGGGTTGTTCTTGCCGTCAGTTTCTTCTAAATGGTCAATATAGTATTTTTTGTTACTGTCTTGCTTAAAAACAAGGACGGCATTGCCTTTTGCAGGCTCATCTGCGCCCGGTAATTTGGGTATGGCATTATTTTCTGTAAACTCAACTGTGTCAATTAATTTAAGTGTGATTGTGCCGTCACTAAGATTACGTTCTAGTATAGAAGTTGGTGTGCCATCAACTTTGTTTACAGTCACATTTGTCCATTGCTGCCCGGATTCATTAAATTGCCAGGTTTTATTGCAGCCGGGCTCGGGATAATCATGTTCTGTCATCTCGTTTATAACAGTATTGCCATTAAATTGTTTATGAGTCATGGTACGCAAGGGTATGAGCTCGCCCTTTGTTGTATCGTATATTACAGTGCTTGTTGGTTTGCCGTCGGCAGCCGGCTGCCCTTTGTCATCAGTATAATTTATTTGTTTAACGGGCCTGGTTGTACCGCCATCTTCATCTGCATGGAAAGTGATTGAAAGCAAGCCGGCAGGATTGCCGTCTCCATCAATACCGGCAAAACGATGAATTTGAGTGGAATACATATGTTGATAGTCTTTGCCGGCAATGTTTTCCACTGTCGCTTTTTCAAGGGCGCCATTCATATTTACAAAAGCCCGGCTCTCTGAAACTGAATATGTGCCATCAGCATTTTTAACCGGACACGATTTAATTTCGCAATCGTAACCCATGCGGCCGGCATCATTAGTTGGATAAATACCAATTCTATTAGTATTTTTGCCTACAGCCTGATTAGCACTAATAAAAGATATGTCCAATCCTGATTGTTTAGCATCAGGGTCCTTATTTGTATAAGTAAATTCCTGGACTTCCAGATTGAGGTCTTGCGGTTGAATAGAATCGGGTTGCCAATCACAAATAATATCGCAGTCAATGCTGCCGGCAATTTTGCCGGTAGTTTGCCACCTGGAGCCGCTGTTTTTGTTTCCCGGATCACGCAAATGAATTTGATTTTTTTCTATTGTGTATGGCGGGTGCGGTGGATTAGCCGGACTATAATCTGTTCTTGCCGGTGTAGTAGCCGTAGCAGCCACATCTTGAGCAGGCATTTTATCCACCGGCAATTTTTCAAACTTGCGTATGTCATCGCTGTCATTTGCTGGCTCTAAACCAGCAAATGCTGCTGCCAACGCTTCCTCACTGCCAGTATACGCATCAAGCCATAATTGCTCTTCGTGCGGCTCAGTGTCCGTTTGTATTTGTGTAAACTGTGGTTTTTCACTGCTCATGTTTTATTACCACTTCAACCGGCCAATAAAGTCATGATAATTGGCTACCATTTGGCTGGATTTAGCGGAATTATCATAGTCTCTCTTGTCTAATGATGGTCCGTATTGGGCCCGTTTTTGTGCCACTACTTCTTGCACATTACTTGGTGTAACAAATTGCACACCATAAACTCTGGTTATAGCTGCGGCAGCATGAATATGGTCATCATTAATTCCGTCCATAACACCATCGTAAAAATTAGTCAATTCATCAGCATTCATATTTTCCGCAGCCGGACCAAAATGAGTAGCTGCTGATTCTTGCAATAATCTAATCATTGAGTGCACATATTCAGGACGATCAGTTGTACGTACACGCATTACAGCTGGGTGGTTAGCAGCAGTTACAGATGTGCGATTAAGCTCAACATTGGCTCGCAGCAGTGTGGCTTTGGCTTCCAGTCTGTCGGTACTGACGCCACCAGCTCTAGTAATTGGCACACCAGGCTGATTAGTTAAACGATGAATATGCTGGGCAGCATCAAACGGACCACGGCGGGTGTTCCAGTAATCAGCAATAGGATGATTATAATTACCGGCCATATAGGCGCTTACACCATTGGCAATTTCTTTGTTATTCCAGCGGCTTTGCGTTCTGTAAGACAATACATTTTCAAAAGCTTTCGAGCCTCTGCCGCCATCAAGCCAGAGAGCAAATTTATCCAAAGGAGTTGGTTGTACTTGACCATAAAGCCCATAAGCATTGAATGGATTAAGGTTCCCACCGTGCCTCATTGATTTATTAACCTTGGCCACCCAGAGAGCATCTTCAAATCCAGGGTCTATATTGCCGCGTTCATCAACAACATTAGTAAATGAGGCAGCTGCCATGGTAAGAGCCTTTTGCTCCAGAGATGCATTTTTAGGCATAATTATTTCATCAATGCCGCCCTTTTGATCAAAAGTAAAGCGGGCCTTGCTATCCTTGCCACCTTTTTGATTAATAGCATGATCGCCAAATAATCTTATTCTTTGTGTCATATCAGCAGCCAGATTAGTGTGCGGTTGCACACCAGTCAAAGTATTAATATCAGTTCCGGCTCGAATTGGAACTGGACCACCTGGACCAATAGGAGCAAGTGCCATCCCACCACCACCACCACCACCACCACCGCCGCCGCCTCCTCCTCCTCCGCCTCCGCCGCCGCCTCCTCCTCCTCCTCCTCCACCGCCGCCGCCTCCGCCTCCGCCTCCACCACCCATAGGACCACCAGGCATAGCCCTGCTAGCCCAGTCTTTTCCCTCTAGAGCACGACCAGCTAAATGATTTGTAGCCGCTACTTTAGGCAAGGTGACCGGCCAGCGGTGTGACTTTGAATCCCACAAAGCATGTCGCCATTGCGTATACATTCCGCTTGTGCCCCATAGCATACTGACGGCACGTTGTCCCATCCAGCTGGCAAAACCTAATTCTAAAATACCGGCTTTGGCGCCAAAATGGCCGCTGCTTATATAATGCGGCACTTGCAACATGGCCTGCATAATACCTAAGATAAGCAATAAAACAAACCAGGGGTTATCCGGATTATTAGTGACACTGCTGCTGATGCTGGCACTTAATTGATAAATAGGAGAGCCGGCATTAACACCTTGATTAATTGTAAACACCATAAGAGCTGTCAACCCGCCCCAGATAAAATTCCAGCATGTGGCTTCAAAAAATACTTTTAAAAAGTCGGAAGCATATTTTTCTGTGTCAGGAGAAGCAAGACAAACTAGAAAGACAGGAGCAAAAATATAAGCCATAACTATTATAGTTAACTGTATGGCTTTCTCGACAAAAAAGGACAGTAAAGAAACAAACATGGCTATGGCTATAGCCAGATTGACTATCAATTCAACTACCCAGGTAAATGGGATTATCAACGGGGCATTAGTGCCTCTAGCTATATCATCATTGGTGGCGGGAAACTGGACAGCCGAATAAAACCAGTTAAATACAGCATTGCCTAAAGCATCGGCATCTATTTTTTGTATAAACAAGTCATTGGCTACATTACCTATCATTATTGCGTAATGATATATTTCAGCCACGCAAGAACCACGGCTGTAGCAGCTGCTAATCTTCCTACTGCCGACCACAGACGTCCATTGCCCCAGACAGCATTGTTCCAATAGCGCCATATGGAAAGAATAAAAAGAGCAAAAGCAAATCAAAAGCAAAATCACGCACTAAATGATTCCAATCACGCATCTGAATTGAAAATGTGTCTGTCTGAAAGCTGACATCAGGCATGTCTTTGAAAGCAAGCACTTTAGCCATTAAAAATTTGCCTATTGCCGGTGCCAACCAAAATGCCACTGTTTCCTGTATAAATTTGCTTATTATCCAGCCTATTTTAGTCAGCCAGCCACCGCCAATGGTGTAATACCACATTGCCTGCAAAGCATTAAAAAATGGCGCCGACCAGCCCCCGGTATCGCCCCTGGTAGGACTGGTTTGGGTAAAACTAACCAAATAATCGGTGATTACCTTAAATGTTGACATTATCCCGGTTGAGGAGTTCATGGCTGTAACTGTGGTCTCCCGCCAGGCTTTTAACGGCTCTCCCGGGCCCGCGCCGCCTCCTGTAGTACCGCCTGTGGTGCCAGTGTTGGTATTGTTAGGAGGCGTCATTGCAAGGTCTCTTATTGCCGTCATGGTTGGTTGTTCGGCTACTTGTGTAACCAGATTGGTTGAAGCTTTGCCGACATTATTGGCAGTATTTTGTCCTGTATTTTGAAGATTTCGGGCAAGATTAGTATCTTCGGCCGAGGGCGGTTGGTCCGGTGTGGTATCAGGCGATACATAACTTCTGCGCGATGGCCCACGAGTCAGTGCAGAAGCAGGATTGGACGAAGCTGCCGGCTGTGCAGCAACAGAAGGAGTGGGCGGTCCTGATGCATTAGGTGGATACGCCGCAGAAGCGACAACAGGTGTAGACGCTGTCGGTGGAGTTCCCGCCAGAGCAGCAGAATAAAATGCCAGGGCATTGGACAGCAAAATCATCCCGATAAGCAGCCAAGATTTAAGCTGCCTGGTAATTTTCACAGATTTAAAAACCGCCAATTTTCGCATCTAATTTTGCCCTGCCATGATTTACAAGCTTGTCCTTTAAGCTTAGTTTTCATTTGTGAGCTATTTGTGAGATTTTTGTGAGATTTTTGTGAGATCGCACGTAAGCATGCGGTTCCTACCATGCCGGAAGACCATGCACAGCAAGGCGTCTAAGTTTACCTGGTTTTTGTCTAAACGCGCTTAATTAGCAGGCAGTTCTATTTCTTCGTCAAGCAGATCATCAACCAGTGCATCTTCATCTGCTGAAATGTCAACTAAGTCTGGTGCCCTGCCGGCAGCGGCTGCTCTCTGCGACTGACCGACTTTGATCTGCAATTCAAGCGCATCTTTTAAATATTCCTCGGCTTTATCGTAATTGGCTTGCAAGCTTTGCACCCATGCCACCTTAAGTAATTTTTTGGCCACGTTGGGATGATCGGCACCATACAAGCGGCGCTCAATTTGCAAACTGCGATTGTATAAACCTTCGGCACGCACATATTGTTGCTCTTTAACAAGCAAATCAGCCAGGCGATTAAGGATATGATCAACCGCATCGCCGTTTCGCCCAAATATTGCTTCTGCATAAGCCAGGGCTTTTTCCAGCAGCACTTCTGCTTTTTTAGGGCGCTGCTGTTGTGAATAAAAAAGGGCAAGATTATATAAAATTGCCACCAGCCGCGCATCTTTTAAATTGACACGCTTGGCGTCTTTCATAGCCGCTAAAAAAATTTTGCCGCCGGTAGCATAGTCGCCTTCTCTATAGGCCTGCGTGCCGGTATCAATATATCCTTGAAAATCAATCTGGCTTTTCATACAAGCAATATAAATGATTTTTCTAAATTGCGCCCGAGCACTAACTAAAAGGTTGTTAAAAGAACGAAGAATTAATCTTTTAAATTGAACTTTTCAACCTGCTCCGACGTAGTAAGAGTAGTGGCCGTATTGACAGGGTAGCAGAGACGAGTTAGAGTTTGTATATACAATAATGTCATGATAAAAATATATAGACATCCTGAAGATTGTTGTAGTCTGATATTCACATGGGATACGGAAAAGAACGCTAAAAACAGAAGCAAAAGAGGCAGACCAAGTTTCGAACTGGCAAGTCATGTTTTTCACGACCAGACTCTACTAACAACCTTCAATCGATCCAAGGACGGGGAAGATCGCGAACAAACTCTAGGAAAAGCTACGCATACAATTCTTTCGGTTATACATACAATCAAGGATATTTAACAATGTCGAAACGATCAGGATCATCTCAGCGCGCAAAGCGGATAAGCACGAAATATCCACCTATGTCCGCCGCTCTTAAGCGGGAACTCGAGAGGTTAAGGCGGGTGCCGGATTCTGAAATTGATATGACTGACCACCCAGAACAATTAGACTGGAGCAATGCAGTTGTTGGTAAATATTATCGCCCCTTCAAGGTGCCAATAAGCTTACGCCTAGATGCCGATATGCTTGCATGGTTTAAGAAAGATGGGAAAGGCTATCAATCAAAAATAAATGACGTGCTGAGAGAATATTTTTTGCAACATACAAGCAAAAATAAACACATAAAATCATCAGTTAAGTAAGCATTTCTCACAAACTTCTCACAATTGCTTTCTATACTTATGTAGGGGCGAAATTTATGAGCCCGCACCGCCCGCAAAAGGGGATACGAATTTGGTTGATACAGGTCGCAACTTAACATCAATAGACCAGAAATCGCCATCAGCACCAAAGCCGGAAGAGGTAAATCACTCTCTGGGCAATCGCTCCTCAGTTGACGCCGCCCAAAAAATGGTTGGCGAAACACAAGGTGGGCAAAACAAAGGACAACTAGCGTCGCAAGAAGGAAAGCCCGTTGAAATAGCACTACTCGACCCACAGCAAGGACGAGGTCAACAAAGACCAGGCTCACGGCGCGGAGTAAACGCAAACGGAGAAACTGCCGTTGAACAACGCGTGAGATTGGAAAGAGAAGCAGCACAAAAGAAAGCCGCCGGAAAAAAAGCAGCCACCGGACAACCACCTCAAAACAATGGATTACCACAAGGTGATGCACTAATAGATAGACTTATGAATGACCAGGTACGCATAGCCGAAGGAAATGCTGCCGAACAAATACAGCGCGACTCTAAAGCTATGTTACTCGGTGAACCTATTATTGGCCCAAGGCTTGCTGTTGTAAGGGCCGCGTTTGATTTTCCGTATAAATATTTACCATCGGAACTGCTGCCGCCGCGACCAGTTCCAAATCAATGTCCCAATCCGCAATTGCTTCGCGACTGGGTAAACTGGAAAGAAGGTGATCTTGCCCGCGTAGGACGCCCTTTAAGTGCGGGCTTCGAGTTATATCGAGAAGGAAACCTACAGGGCGCCTATGCGGATTTCGAATCAGTCAGACAAGGCATAACCTGGGGGTGGCCTGTTCCTAATCTTCGCCGCCTTCCCAATGGTAGCCTTGACCCAAACTTTGATAAAACCGAATATTTATCAGTATTAGAAAGAAAGTTGGTCACACTGGAAACGGTGATGTGCAGTAATGTAGGTAGAATTCCTGGATATGCGGGTACACGCTATTTTCGCAACTTACAGGGAGCAATGCTGGCAGATACGTTAGAAGCAGCACAACTTGGTAAAGCGCCGGAAACTTACAACCGAAATCGCGATCGCTATCTCAGTTTTATGGAACAAATGGTATTCTCACCCATAGTGTTTTGGGATCCGCTTATGGAACAGGCGGCACTGTTAGCCGATAACCAGCAATTGGATATAATGGCTCGTAAGTTCAACGAGGGCAGTGACAATCCCCGCCAAAAACCCAGCAATGCTATTTTGACAGCGCGCATGCTAATGGCTGCCATGGATGCACTTGCAAATGGTAATCAAAAGGAAGCCAAAGAATTGATCATAAACAGTACAGCCCCGGCGCAAGCCGGGACACCGGGCAATCCTGGCAAACCGGCAGGGGTTGCGGCACAGTATTTCCCGTGGATAGCTGGTGTTTTTAACAACGATAAGGATTCCACAATAAATATGGATAATTTGCGCAGTAAAATAGTCACCCTCTACGACATTGTAAACACTGGCGGTATTGGACAAAGAGACGATCTGGCTCTGGACAGATACGTTACTGTCAATCTGCTCAACAGCGTCGAAGCCCAAATACATGGCGGAAAAGCACCACTGTTAGAAGTTGCTTACACAATGGGGCTGGAACAACATTTTATTCATGGTGCTCATGCAATCCGTCAAACTATGGAAGCACCGAAATTCGCGGAGCGAAAAAGAAGCGATCAAGAATGTAATTTATGATCAGGCATTAAAACTTCGCGCCAAGAACAACATACACACAAGATTGGATGAAAAGAAACCAAAGCCGCTATTGACAAGATGCTAGATGGTATCAACTAAGACTCGACTGTTTCAGCTGTCATTTTGCTATCTGCTGTTATAGGCATTTCCAGCTTGTAGCCCACACCATGCACAGTTTTAATTATTGGTTGCAGACCTTCAAGATCAATTTTTTTACGCAAAGTTTTAATGCAAGTGCGTACCGCTTCCGGTGAAGCTTCTGAGTTTACAGGCCATACCCGCTCCAGTAGTACATTGGCATCGAAAACACGGCCGGGATTGCGCATTAAAAATTCAATTAAGGCAAATTCAAGCGGCAAAAGATCAATATCAATGTCATTACGGCGCAGCTGGAATTTATACATATCCAGAATTAAATCGCCCACTCTGAGCTGATCTTCAAGACACTGCGTCGGCCGTCTGCCTAAAGCTCTCAAGCGCGCACAAAGTTCACGCGGATGAAAAGGCTTAGTAATATAATCATCAGCGCCGGCATCAAGCCCGCTTTCTTTATCGGCAATATCTGTTTTGCCGGTCAGCATTATTATGGGTGTGTTGCCGCCGCTGCTGCGATAATAACGGCAGACCTCGAGACCACTTAATCCAGGCACATGCCAGTCAAGAATAATAAAGTCATAGCTATTGTTGCGCAAAAGCTCAAGCGCATCCTGACCGTTATAAGCTGCTTCTACAGAATATCGCTCAAGAGCAAGCAGCTTGGTGATTCTGGAGACCAGGTCTTGATCATCTTCAACTAATAGAATTTTAGACATCTTACCGTTTTTGGTCTGAATTTAAGAATTGGGACCCTGCCATACAATTTTATAAGACTCTTTAATTAATATACCCGCTAATTAATATACCCCTATATGCGCCTTAATTATCTCCCTCCGGCTGGTTTCGGGCAACCCCTTATAAGTATATCCACGTATTGGCAGGGGGATGTAAGGTGTCGGTTCGGAAGGTCGGGCGCGGGCACAGCGTCCTTCGTTGTAGAGGGGTCGATTGCATCGACCCGCGGATACAGAGAACACGGGCTCAGTAAACCTCGCCCCTACAACAAAATGGATGCCGTGCTAACGATAGCCTGACGACACCCGACGAACCCGTAGGGGCGGCTTTAGCCGCCCGTTCGAAGCGACATATTACGTAAATCGCGGTGCCCGCATATCGGCGTCATAACACCGACACATCATCTTCCGGCAAACTGCTTAAAGTCATCACCGGAATTTTAAACCAGAAGGTACTTCCTTCTCCCAGAGCGCTTTTCACACCAATGTCACCACGGTGCGCTTTAACAATAGCTCGACATATGGTAAGCCCCAGACCGCTGCCACCCTCATTATTTTCGCCCGAATTTTTTACTTGCCGGTAACGATCAAAAATTGTAAGTTGATGCTCAGCAGCAATACCCGGGCCTTTATCTTCCACCTGGCAAACAAAATTACCATTTTCCAATCCAGCAATTAGTTTAATCTGACTGGCAGCAGGTGAAAATTTAATGGCATTGCCAAGCAAATTGATCAATACTTGCAAAAGCCTATCTTCATCTGCAGCTATTGTCGCTTCAGTAAATGTGCAATTGAGAGCAATTTCTTTTTGCCTGGCGTAGGCATTGACGCTTTCCGATGCCCTGCTAATTAAATCAGAGAGCTTAAACATACTGGGCGCTAATTCAATTTCACCCGATTCAATTTTTTCAATCACAAGTATGCTGTCTATTAATTTAAGTAAGTGACCGCAATTATGTTCTGCGGCTCTGATTTCTTCCGTCAACTCAGCTGAAACTATGGCAGCCTGTCTGCCTTTTAATTGCAGGGTAAGATTTTCTATACGCTTGCTGACAATATTCAATGAAAAAAGAACGCTCATTAATGGCGTGCGTAAATCATGGCTGATCATGGCAAAGAAATCCTGCTTGACGCGCTCAATTTCTTTGCGTTGCGTTATATCGTGCGCAACACAAAAAAGACATTTTTCCACTTTTGACCAGATGGCGGACCAGAGCAAATCAATTGTTTTTCCGTCTTTACGCACCACTCTGCTCTCAAAAGTGCGGTTGGCAGCGCCCTTCATAAGCCGATTAATAAGCACCATAGTCAAAGCTCTATCACTGGGATGCAAAACTTTAGTAAGACTCTGCCCGATAAGCTCTTCCGGCTCATAGCCCCAGGCAAGCCTGCAGGCATTATTAATCATGCCGAAATTGCCGTTATTGTCGACGGTAAAAATAACATCGACGGCGTTGTCCATCATCGCCACTTGCTTGCGGTTTAATTCAGCCAACGTCTCGGCCATAGTATGAAAAACACGATCCAGGCGCGCTATTTCATCACGCCCTTCCTGCAAAGGTAATAAGGGCTGTCCTTTTGCCAGACGTTTGCTGTTTTCGAAAACCAGAGAAAGGCGCTGGGTAATGCCTTTGCTAAAATAAGTGGCCATCATCATCGCCAGCACTATATTCAGTATCACCCCCAAATAAAGGCCGTGCAGAACAAATGACCTGGTGTTGCTGCTTTTGAGAAGGTTTTTGCTCAACTCTTCTTGTTCTTTATCCTCAACCATTTTTACCTGGGCATTTAATTGATCAACAAAAACATTGAGCGGCTGCGAATTTTCAAGTAAATGCAGCCCATGATTGGCTAATTGAGTAAGATTAGTAATATTGCCCGCCTGCACGGTATTGTCGATTGTCAATTCATTCAAGGCTTGAATTTGCTCAACGATATCCTCTTCCAACAAAGCATATGCGGCTGTTCGTTTGCTGACCGGTAAAGATTGTCCAAGACGCCATGCATCCATAAAATCACGGCTTAAAGCATTGGCTTTACTAATTACCATTTTTGATTCCGACTCTCGCCAGACATCGTACTCCGCTTCATTGAGAAGCACTGAGAGAAAAAACATAATCACTAAAATCACCGACATGGGCACGAAAACAAGAATAAGCCCTTTGCGAGAGAGCTTTAAATCAACTTTCAACCATTGTCGAACATTCATGTTTTTGGTAATGTGCAGCCAAGCAAAGCTGCATATTTTTGCTTGTCTTCCATGGGCGTGTCGGGAATATGGCAATAATCTTCAACCAGTTTTACTTTCAGAAAAGAAGGAAGCCCATGCATTATGTCGTCTTCTTTCACACTCAAATAAGCCTGCCTGGCTTTCTTTAATTGCCCAAGTTCTTTATATGATATGCCCAGATTATCGATAGTTTGGGCCAGATAAAAACCAATAATTAAGTCGGAAGCATTGACCGGCTGGCGTTTGTACAGGTCAACAAATATGGCTCTGGCTTCCTGATAAGCAATTGCCGCTTGATCATATTTTTTAGCCCCGGCAAGCACGGCAGCAGTATTATTCAGGCATTGAGCAAGCGATGACTCAAGTAAATCAGCTTGTTTTTTGGGGACTTGAGAACGCTTACTGGCAAGACTGAGAGCTTGAGCGCTAACAGTATCAGCAAGATTGATATCGGCAGTAGCCAGACAAACCCTGGATAAATCTTCCAGCGAAACTGCCTGGCGTTTAATTTGAAAGCGCATTGATTCAGCTACTTTAAGCGCCTCTTTAAATGATTTTTCAGCAGCCGTATAGTCCTGCTTATCAAAGGCTACTTTACCGGTTGCTCTTAACTGGTCCCAGCTTTCAATTTTCTCTCTGGTTTGTTCAAAAGTGCAGGCATTAAGATAAAGACTGAGCACGGCAATGAGCACAAAAAGAAAATTGTTCATATATTGCATTACTTGTTTACCTTGATTGCCAAAGATCATGCCAACCTAGCTATTATACATACTCCGTAATCGTTAGCACGGTATCTGAGGAAGACTGCCACTGCGAACGGGCGGGTGCAACCCGCCCCTACAACGAAAGTCGTCGATTAGGCGTATTACGTGGCAGGGGTCGATTGCATCGACCCGCTGGCTCGGAGAACATGGACGGTACAAAAGCCGCCCATTACCAACGTTTTATTGTTAAGTCCCACACCGGCGCCCAGGGATCTGTGCGAGGGTTGATGTCAACTTTAAAAGGATTGCCGCCTGGTGGCAGTTCTTTAGCACACGGACAAATATTTCTTTGATCTTCTGCCGTCGGAGCTGCTTCCGGTTTTTGTATTGCTTGCCTTTCTTCAAACGTTCTAGCTTTAAAAGCATCTTCAATGCTAGCAGGTCCCTGTTTAGCCTTTCTTTCACGCGCGTCATTGCTATTCCTACATGTCTCAAATCGGCCAATTTACCAGGGCCTCACGTTGATGAACATAATCATCATCGGTGCCAACAGCAGGTGGAAGCAATGCCCGAATTGGTGGATATGAATCTGTCTGCCAAATTTTATAGTTTTTTTGTTCCCATTGTTTTATTTCATCATTGCTTCGCACTCTAATGCGCTGATTTCCCACAGTAATCTCATTGCCAAAGACATCAGCAGGATATGCCTTGACTCTGTCTCTTATTCTGATTGCAAAAAGACGCCCTGGATCGTATTTCTCAGAAGGATTTTTAAATTCTCTAGCTGCCATAAGACGTGCCGCAAATGTTGCCGGCATAGCATTGCCCACTGCTCTTTCTAAAGCGGATAGGTAACGCCATTCTTCCACTCTCAATCTGTCTCTGGTTGTATCAGCATCAGTTTGCCGTCTGGTGCGTATATTCCAGAATTGCTCCTGTAAATGTTTCTGCAATTGCAATTGTTTTTCTTCCTGACCAAGATTAGCAGGCAGATTGGCCATAAATTTGTCAGTTTCATCCTGGCTAAACCAGTGCTCAGCTTGAGCCCCGTCTCCAAATTCAGTTATGGCTAGCTGCTTAAACCTCAGCCAATCTGCCGGCGCAATTTGTTGCAAGCGATCGCAAAAGGACGAAAATCAGCCGCGTACGCCTGCAGAATACCGTCTCTATATTGATTCCGACTGGCAATCATCTGTGGCGTAAGACCATTATCATCAAGCAGCCCCAAGGGCAATTCTTGACGCATTACTTTCAAGCAGAGCTCTCTTACTGCATGATCTTCAGGCGTTAAATTATTGCCTTTATCACCCTGTAGAATAGTAAGCATTTGCTGTCTTTGCAAATCTCTGGGATTAAACTTTATGGGATTGCCGTCTTTATCTCTAAATATATTAGTGATAAATTCCTCCGGCAGGTGCTGAGGGGAAGTTCTTGATGGTCTCACAAACTCATCATATGGTCTGAATTCAGCATTCTCATTATTGCGATCTGGCAGACGATCGTGCCACACATAATTGTGTCCTTCAATCAAGGCCGCTATTTTTGCTAAATCATTTATTTCATCCTGCCACTCCTGCTGCTTAGCAGGATCTTGACTGTTAGCCTCCAAGAGCTTGCCGCCTCGAGCAAAAACACGGGGTAAATATTCGTTCCCAACCACTTTGGCCAGTTCCTCACAAACAGGATCATTCTGTTTGGCAATCATATAAGCTGCAAACCCACGGCGCTTTGGATTGTCCATGCCGAACGGATAGTCGTTATGGAGCATATTGGCATTACGTGCCTGAACGTACATATTCATTAATTCAGCTTTCTCCGGCCCATTCGGCAACCATCTAAACTGTCGCTGCGCTTCTTCATTGGGATGAACAACCGCATAGGCAAACCGTTCATCGCCACCTACGCCCGGCTGAATAAAATCAAGCATAGGAATTAAAGTTTCCATAGCCAAATCACGGCCAAATTGAGGCCGCCCTGTCTGATTATTGCCTGATGGTGAATACACACCTTTAAGCCAATGCTCAGCTGGTTGATTGCCGGTCGGACCACCGGCAGATTGCCCATCTAATGGAGTTGGCTGTCCGACAGGGTGTTCACCGCCTGGAATAGCAGCAGGACTTGTTTCAGGACTTTGTTTGCCCTTTTCTTTTGCCAGGCCGGCTGACCGGCCATCACCTTCGCCCATAAATTAATGGCCTCATAAGTTGAAATACCCGGCTGGAAACACCTTAAGTATCTTACCCGTTTATATATCAATTTTCTGTATTTTAGCTTGCATTTTTAAGGACCTATGTGGGGGTCGACGAAATCGACCCGTGAACATAACGGGCGGCTAAAGCCGCCCCTACAAGCGCAGGCGGTGTTGCAGGGCGGTGACGCGGTTGACCGAGCGTTTATTGCGCACGGCCATAGATAGTGCTTTTGGCTGGCCGATAATTACCACTAATTCTTTGCCTCTGGTCAGCGCCAGTATAAAGTAAATTGCGCTCCAGCATCATATAATGTGCCATTGCTAGTGGTATCACTACCGCTTTATATTCCGAGCCTTGTGATTTATGTATGGAAACGGCATAAGCCAATGCAATTTCATCTAGTTCGCTTACTTCATATTCAACCATGCGCTCCGTCAAAATCAATATTCATAATCCCTTCTTCAAGATCGATACTGTATATAGTACCAATATCGCCATTAAAAACTTCTTTGTCATAGTTATTGACTATCTGTATAACTTTATCGCCGCAGGCATAAGTTGAGCCGAATTTAGTTACCTGGACAATATCGCTGTTAGATTGTGCCGCATTATTCAGACGTTTTTGTAATTCAATATTTAAAGCACGCGTGCCCAATCCGCCTTTATTCATCGGTGTTAAAACTTGAATATCATTTATAGGATGAAAGCCAAATCTTTTTGGGATGCGTTCGCAAACCACAGTCAGCAATTTTTTGATAATTTCTTCTGGTGTTTCAGCAGCAATAAAATAAAAATCGCTCAGTTCATTCTGGGTATTGCTCTGTTGTCCATTCAGGCATTTGGCCTTGATTGATACGGTGGGCATTAACAATAATTTTTGAGGCTGCTGCCTGGCGAAAAATTTCAGTCAGCCGTACCGTGGTAATGCTGTCGCTATTGATAATATCGCAAAACAGTACCAGGGCCGACTGAAGGCAATTGATCAACATCACCAATAATAAAAGCGAGGCTTGATCAGGAATAGCTTGCAAAAGTTGATTCATCAATACGTATCAATCATGGAGGCTTCATCAACCACAAAAACATCTGCAGGCAGCGGATTATCTTGATTGCGCTTAAAGCCACCATATTTAGGGTCAAACTCAAGCAGTCGATGTATTGTTTTTGCCTCCAATTTGTTGATTCGGCCAGGCGTTTAGCCGCCCGTGCCCGTGGGCGCACAGAGCGCCACTCTGGTTCCTTGAGCAGACAGAATATGTAAAATACTTTTCACTAGGGTAGTTTTACCCACACCTGGACCACCAGTAATAACCAGTACTTTATTAGTCAGCGCCAAGTCCAGTGCTTTTTTCTGCGAAGCCGAAAGAACAATTTCGTCGTCGTCCGTATATTGCTGTGCTTTCGACAAAACGGAATCATGCGACGAATCCGTAGGGGCGGGGCTTGTCTCCGCCCGCGTGCTCCCGTGTTTTCCGCCCATGCTCTTTGCCTTATTAAGTCGCCGTAAATGATTAGCCACTCCTTGCTTCAGCTTGATAGAGCGTCTTCAAATAAACAAGCTGCTTACCATCCATGTCTTCAGCAACAAGATTACCGGCTGCCAGTTCATGCTCAATCGCATTGATCAACCAGTTCTTCTGCTATGGCCAGTAATTGACTTGTTGCCTGAACCAGTTCTTTGTATTCACAAGCACAATGTCCTTGGCTAGACAATTCTTGCAAAGCATGCCGGACGCCTGCTTGAGCACGCACAGGAGAATCAGCCGGTATGCCCAGTTTGCCGGCAATAATATCAGCAGTTTTAAAACCGATGCCATAAATATCCAGAGCCAATTGATAGGGATTTTCGCTCACTCTGGCAATAGCCTCGTTGCCATAAGTTTTATATATGCGCACAGCACGCGATGTGCCCACTCCATAAGATTGCAAAAAAATCATAATTTCTCGAATTGCCTTTTGCTCCGCCCAACCGGCTACCACACGTTGCATGCGCACAGCACCGATACCCGGCAAAGAGAGCAGTTTTTCCGGGTTTTGCTCAATTACAGTAAAAACATCTTCAGCAAAATCTTTGACCAGTTTTTTAGCAAAATGCGGGCCAATGCCTTTAATCATGCCCGAGCCCAGGTATTTTTCAATGCCTGCCAACGTTCCGGGCAGGACAACGCTCAGGCGCTCAGCCTTGAATTGCAATCCATACTGGCGGTCATTAACAAAATGCCCCTCACAGTCTACATATTCGCCAGCTGTTACACTGGCAGCAGCACCGGTAACTGTAACCAGATCCTCTTGGCCGCCCACCAATACTTGCAAGACACAAAAACCACTTTCTTCGCTGTGGAAAGTGACTCGCTCAACAGAGCCGCTAATCTGTTCCGGATCGACTTGCCTACTGCCGTTCATCATCAATCGGGCTCGCTAGATTAAATCCCCAAAAAATTAAGGAAAACAGGCTTGATCTCACAAATTCCTCACGTTTAACAGTTAGCATAAATATGTATAAACTATGTTTAATAGCCCGTTTCTTACTATCGTCCTTTATTTTCCTGGTTAGGTGAGTATTAAAAATGGGCAGAATTATAATAATACTGTCGCCGGTTAAACTAATGGCTACAATTGATGAGAAAATGATTGAAAAAATTACCTGTCTGGTCCGAGGAGGACAATATGTTCATTCGTCCTGAGATTAAGAAATTACAGAAGCATGTCAAAAGAGCGGAAGATCCTAATCAATCACAGCCTACCGCCGGCAGCAGGCGCGCCATTTCACTCATGCCCGGTCCTGCCATACGTGACTCTCAGGATATTCCACTGAATGATCAGTCAAAATTCAGACAATTACTACTTTCTATAGAAGCAAATCAAAGCAGCTGCTGCATAAAAATTATCTCTCCTAAACATAAGTCAAGGGGGGCAGTGCTGATTTTTCGAGGACGTGTAGTTGGTTGCATATATGGCAATAAGCGCCTGGAAAGGCAATTATTTGGTCAAGAGGCCTATAGTTGTGTTTTAGCTGATGTCAGCCATCAGAGCAATGCCATTGATGCTTATCTATTAAGTGAAGATCTTGTTTTAGCCGCAGCTTCACTCTTCAATGGTGAAGTTTTTAATGCCGATTCTAACAGCAATGCTGAAGAAATTTTTGAGTCAGCCCATCGCTCTCTTGTACACTCCGGCATGCCTGGTTGTATTGTCGTTAAAACCAATGATGGCGCACCGGCAGCCATTATCTATATTTTCGGCGGCAAAATAATTGGCATTTTTTCCAATAAAGAGGGCTGGGTTTCCACTTCATACGAAAAGGCTTTGCAATATGTTGTAAAAACACCGCAGGCACAAGTTTCAGCCAGCATGTTGGCAGCACGCAACATAGATGAAGTACTCAATCTATCCTTTAGTGTTTCCGGGCTGGATGATCACAAATCATCAGATGAATCTAAGCAAGTATCAGAATTTGAATTGAGCTATGCTCTGGTTTCCAATTATGACCGGCAACAAGAAATGCGCATGACTTCGCCATCTAATACTAATCCATTCATGCCTAAAACAAGAAATAGCAGCTTGCATACCAGCCGCTCTATCTTAAACAAGTAGTAATAACACCGGTGATTCTCTGTAGGAGCGAGGCTTGCTGAGCCCCCTCTCCAGAGCCCTGAACCACTGCATGCTGCCAATACCAAATGGCCAGGGAATATAAAGCTTTTCCTAAAATATGAGCGATTTTCCTGTTTTAACAAAGGTAAATCTGCAATAATAAGTTGGGCCCTCGTAGCATAAGAGAGCCTCTGGTGGATTCCTTTGTTATTTTTTCGCCAGTCACGCTGAAGAGAATACATGAACAACAAACTATTTATCGGCAATCTTGCCTATAAAGTTACAGAAGAAGAACTACAAGAGCTATTTGCACAATCCGGAGAAGTAGCTTCGGTGACCATTGTGACAGATCGTCACACCGGTCAGAAGCGCGGTTTCGGTTTTGTGGAAATGGCCAATCAAGCTGGAGCTGAAGCAGCAATCAAAGCCTTGAACGGCTACGATCTACAAGGACGCCAGATTGCGGTAAGCATTTCGCAACCGAGGCCAAAATCCGGTTTTGCCCGCAGCCGTTATTGACCTATTGTAGGGGTCGATTGCATCGACCCATGAATATAGCGGGCGGCTAAAGCTGCCCCTACAACCTATATTCCATAAAAAGCATCAGGCTTTTCCTGATGCTTTTTTGCTTTATCGATAAATCAAATACAACGTATTGATGTCCCGTTGAGTAAGTTGCGGGTGTTCTACATTTGGATTAGTCGAACAATACATAACATCCTGCGCCTTATCGCTGTGCCCTTCTATTCCTAGAGCATGCCCAATTTCGTGCAGACTGACTTGTTGCAACAGAGCCGGTGTAAGTTTTTCGGTTGGTGATTCCGGCCGGCGAGTAAGAAGAGTAATGATGACATGATAAATACCATTATTGGAGATTTGAATTTTTGCTTCTCCGGCTTCTGCAGCCAGTGTTACATTGTCGGCAGAATCAGTCCATTTGCATTCTATATTAGCGTCTCTGGCTTTATCAACCGGCAGGAAGCGCATCATTCCATGGGTAACATTTTGCCAGGTGAGAAATGAATTGATGAGAACAGTTTGGAATTCCGGCTCAAATCCTTTGCATTTTACGCCTTGATTTATATAAACTCGCAGCGGCATACATTCAGGCGGCCATCTGCGTATGCCGCTGGGTGTAGCATAAAAGAGATAATTATCCGGTGCTCCCGGCGGCGGCATAACACCACGAGCATTGGCGCGGCGATCAAGCTCATGCTGTACGGCCACCATTTCATTGGTCAACGTGGTGCGATCTTGTCCATTAGGAAAACGGTTAAGATAATCTTGTCCGGCCCGCAGAGCATCTTGCATTCGCCCGGCGCCAATTGCTGCCGCTAAATAGTTTATATAACCCTTCTCATCATTAGGATTCATCGCCAGCAAAATTGATGTTTCGTGAAGAGCATCATCATAATCCTTAAGCGCCATATAGGCGGCAGAAAGATCAAGATGAACAGGAGCTGATGTTGGATCCATTGATTCCGCCTGTTTGAGTATGCCAATAGCTTGTTCATTATTGCCGGCATTTGATAATTCATAGGCTTTGTTAACCAGATCGCCTGCTTGTTGGCGCGCCGCCGGCGAGATATTGTTTGGAGACGGTAAAAAAGAAGCAAAAGGTTGTCGTCCACCAGGCATGGGATAGCCGGTGGTTAAATTGGGCGGCATATTGCCTGGGCCGGTATAATTAGGCATCTGATAGTTTTGCCCCTGCTGCGGCATAACATTGTATTGATCAGAATTATTCGGATAGGAATTATTGGCGGCAGGATAATTATTATTCTGGAGAGGCGGCATACTCCCTGGCATCCCATAAGGAGAGTTGCGATCTATTCGCATCGAACCTTGCAAAGGATAATTAGGATTTTGATAAAATTGTGTGCCCCCGGCTGGCGGATAGTTTTGACCTGTATATGGCTGCTGCATTGCTGGAGGATAATTTTGTGGAGGATAGCCTGAGCTTGAGTATGGCTGTGTCGAATTAGCTGGAGAGCTTAACCCCTGAAAGGGTTGTATAGTCCCCGGCGCAATATAATTAGGGTTTTGGGGAGCTTGCGTATTACCTTGCATCGGGTAGCCGGAATAGCCGTTCTGCGCCCAGCCTGGCACACCAAGCATGACAACAATCATAATTATTAGAGCTATAATAATCATTCTAGAATATTGTACCCAGGCACAGCAGCGATAATTGAGTAATCAAACACATTTAACCGACGAAGAATTTAAAAGATATGACCGCCATCTAAAACTGGTTGGTTTTGGCCTGGAAAAACAGCTTAAGCTTAAGCAATCAAAAGTGTTATTGATTGGTGCCGGCGGACTTGGTTGCCCAATCGGGCTTTATTTAGCGGCATCCGGTGTAGGAACTATTGGTATCGCCGATGATGACACAATTGAAATCTCCAATTTACAAAGACAAATAGCATTTTCAGTTGACGAGATTGATGATCTCAAATCTATGACGCTTGCTAACCGGCTCCGCAACCTCAATCCTTTGCTGCATGTGCTTGATCATTCTTTGAGAGTAGACGCTACTAATGTCGAATATCTAATTAAAAACTATGACCTGGTCATTGACGGCACCGACAATTTTGCCACTCGTTTTCTTTTGGCCGATGCTTGTTTTCTAAACAAAATTACTTATCTGCACGCATCTGTTTATCAGTACGAAGGACAGATTTCTCTCTTTTTGCCTGGCGCCTCTCCCTGCTTCCGTTGCTTGTTCCGCCAACCTCCGGATGCATGCGCATTACCTGCTTGCAGCGAAGCCGGCATTTTAGGAGTGGTGACAGGCGCAGTTGGATTGATGGCGGCAACAGAAGCTATAAAATATTTAGCTGCTCTGGGTGAAACTATAGACGGCAAAGTATTGCTGTACAATGCTCTTAAGCAAGAAAGCAAAAGATTGTTATTGAATATGATGAAAACTGTCCATTGTGCAGTAAAAATGCCCAAATTACTAAAGTCGAAATAAAAAGGGGAGCACCAGTTATGTTGTCAGATGAAAACGAAAAAGAGTGACTCAGGAACAAGCAGCAAACTGGATCAACAACGATAAGAAATTGTATTTGATGGATGTGCGGGAGCCAAATGAATACGAGCAAGGACATATAGAGAATTCGATTTTAATACCGCTTTCAGTTTTAAAAATTATGCCTAACGCTAATTGTGAAAAAACAGCTTATCTAAACCAATTGCCCAGCAATAAAGAACAAAAAATACTGTGCTATTGCCGCCGCGGCGGGCGCAGCTTGCAAGCAACCGACATACTTCGTCATGCCGGTTTTGCCAATACATTTAGCATGGATGGCGGCTATGAAGCCTGGACAGAAAAGAATAAAAAAAGCACCGGCCCCCGTAGCCCTGGCTGTTGTCTGCTACAGCCAGGGCTATCCTTCCAACTTGATCTCGAATTCCACAAACATGGAACACGAGTCGACCTCCTGTCCAAACTTTTTCCAGAATCTCAATCCATTTTGATTCTTGCCTGCCACTTTGGCGCCGATATTATCAATATGGTGCCGGCAGCAATCGCTCATAACTAACCGAACCAAATCAGTGGCCAATCCTCGACCACGATAGGCGCGGTCCACAGCCAGATCATAGATCATGACCGTATCGGGTATAACTTCTTCCATGAAAATGCAGGCAACTATATTGCCATTCTCTTCGGCAACATAGCCTTTTCCACCCAGGTAGGAAAGACTTTCTATCAGCTTGTATCTTGTCACGCCCAGGGTGTAAACCATGGCTTCCTTTTCCATGGTCTCCAGTAGCCGCACAACACGCGGGATGTCGCGCAGCGTCGCCGGACGGATCAACATGATCCCTCTCCTTTCTAAATACTTACACTGGTGGTTGCAAATGCTCCGTGCGTTAGACTCTCTTCATCCTTGATAAATTCAATCTATAACCAATCTTGACAAATTTAACTGAGGCAATTCCAGAAAATATGAAAAGACAGCAACATAGCGCAAAAGAGTGCTATTCCACTAAGGTCAACTCTTTCAATGATCAAGCAATAAACTTTATGATTGAATTTTTATGCAATTTTATGATCAAATTATTTGCTTAGCAATTAGCGCCGCTAGCGCCAAGCCCAGCTAATGTTTAACATATTAAAGTAAAATCTTGCCAATTATTTTTCAGATTATGCAAAGGCTGTTAGCATGTAGGGGCGGGCGCGTGCAACGCGCCCCTGCGATATTGCATGTCATGCCCATTTTGTCTTTGGCAAAAAACTTACCGGAGAACTGATGAACATCAATACAGGCGACACAGCATGGGTTTTGGTTTCTTCTTCCCTGGTTATGCTTATGACACCAGCCATTGGCTTGTTTTATGGCGGCATGGTGCAGCAAAAGAATTTGCTCTCCACAATTATGCTTAGTTTTATTACCCTTCTGGTAGTCACGCTTCAATGGGTAGTTTTTGGTTATTCACTTGCCTTTGGACCTGATATCGGGCATTTAATCGGCAATCTCGATTGGGTTTGTCTGGGGATGAAGTCGGCCACCAATGGATTAACAGCCATTTCTGCTTATGCACCGACTATCCCTCATATGGCTTACATGCTTTTTCAAATGAAATTTGCCGTAATCACACCAGCGCTGATTACCGGTGCTTTTGCAGAACGAGTTAAATTTCCCGCTTTTATTCTTTTTACACTTCTGTGGACAACGCTTGTTTATGATCCTGTGGCTCATTGGGTTTGGGGAAATGGCGGTTGGTTAAAATCTCTGGGGGCGCTTGATTTTGCCGGTGGTACTGTTGTGCATGTTACTTCCGGAGTGGCTGCTCTAGCCATGTGCGTGGCACTGCACCGCAAAAAACGTTTAATTGACGGGCGGCTTACTCCATTTAGTGTACCGCTGACTTTATTTGGAGCTGTGCTTTTGTGGTTTGGTTGGTTTGGCTTCAACGGCGGCAGTGCTCTGTCCGCGAATGCTATAGCCGTGCAAGCTCTGGTAACAACCAATGTAGCAGCAGCTGCTGCTGCTCTTACATGGATGATTTTAAGTCTCTACAAAGGCCGCCCCAGTGCTGCCGGCACAGCCACAGGCGCAGTAGTGGGACTGGTGGCAATCACACCAGCTTGTGGTTATGTGGATATTTTTTCCGCTATTATTATTGGTGCTGTTGGTGCAGCTGTGTCTTTCTTTTCTATAAAATTAGTGGAAGAACTGGGCATAGACGATTCCCTGGATGTATGTGCTTGCCACGGTATGGCCGGCACCTGGGGCGCATTAGCAACCGGAATTTTTGCCAGCAAGGCAGTTAACGCTGCTGGTGCTGATGGTTTGTTGCACGGCAATCCTGGACTATTCTATGCGCAACTTGCAGCTGTTGTCGTTGTATGGCTGGTTTCTTTCACAGCCACTTATATTATTGCCAAATTGATTGACCTGACTATGGGCTTCACAGTCAGCCATGAACAGCAAAGAGCTGGTCTTGATGTGGCTCATTACTGGGATGACGCCCTTGAAGGCGAGACCGTCACTCTGGTAAATGTGTAGGGGAACTTCTTGTAGGGGCGAGGTTCACTGGGCCCGCCTTAAATGACTTTTAAAAGCAGTGGCATTTTTGATAATATTTCATCCCAAGGTACACTCAGACGTTTGTCTTTGGTTTCTTCAATCAATCCAATATATTTAAGATCAGCCACATCGGTATACACATTTTTGTAGTCGCGCTTTAGTATTAGCGCCAATTTGCGTGTATTGACAGGACCAATTGTGCGCAGTTTCTGCAACAATTCAAACCGGCGCGGTGATAAATACTTGAACAGTGTTGCCATATCTTCAAAAAATAGTTGGTTAACTGGAGTATCCGGCGGCAAGCCTTTTTCCGCACGTTTCCACGCTCTTATAGCATCGTCGATAGCTTCGCGACCATTTCTTATACCTACTGAAATCTCTTGCTTCTTTTTCATATCATTCCTTTTTTTATTTTCTCGATGTCCACCCAAAAATCTTTCAACAGTTGAGGCACTGACAAAAAGACATAGGGTTCTTCGCGTTCTCTTAAATGTTTGTGGTCACCCTTGCGTATTTCATTGTCGTATCTGATTAAACACGTTCCATCACTAAGCCCAAAATAAAGCCGGTATTTAATATCATGCGGTCGATTTGGAGATTTTTCTGGCAATTGCCAAATAACAATTTCTTGTATTGATCCATCGATATCTACATCTTTACTGTATTTAATTAGTACTGCTTCCATACATAATATACCACGATTATGGCAAAAAGCACCATAATGTATTCTGCACAAATTTATTTCAGTTAATTAAACCGAAATACAATGACAGAGTTGTGACATTTAGGAATTAACGCGCTAATTGTGGAATTGTTTTAGATTGACGATAACATTCAAGCCATTTTTTTGTTTTGGCAATGGGATCTTTATCTTGAAGAATGTCGCTGATCACGGCTATGCCATCAGCCCCGGTGCTAAGCACATCTGGTAAACGCTCTAGGGTAATACCGCCGATAGCAACTAGTGGAAACGGCAAAGTCCGTCGCCAGCGTTTGAGAGCGGCAATGCCTTGCGGTGGCGTCGGCATTTTTTTTAAAGTAGTTTCGTAAATTGTGCCGATGGCAATGTAAGATGGTTTATAAGCAATGGTACGAGCTACTTCTGCATAAGTATGCGTGCTTATGCCCAGGCGAAGACCGGCACCATGAATTGCTTGTATGTCTGCATCATCAAGATCTTCCTGTCCAAGATGAACGCCATAAGCACCATGGGTGATGGCAAACTGCCAGTGATCGTTTATAAACAAGCGGCAATTAAATTTTTTGGCAATATCGATTGATTTGATTATTTCGGCCTCGATGTCATCCGCGGAACCTTCTTTTATACGTAATTGAATTGTCGTAATTCCGAGCGGTAAAAGTTTTTCCAACCAGGCAGAATTGTTGATGATGGGATAGATGCCCAGGGGTTTATTGCCACAGTCTGGGAATGGAGTAGAAATAGCAGGCACAGCGGCATCCGTATTATGCTGAATCGTTAGTGCAGGGAAATCGGTGAATGTTTCGGGCCAGCCGCCATGGGCAATTGGACCATGTCCTTTGCCGACTTGCGTTGCCATACGCAGACTTTGGCTGACATAAGCTTTGGCAATAACAACAGCATCTTCAATTGGATAATTTAGAGCAATACAAGCAGCAATGGCAGCAGACAACGTACAGCCTGTGCCATGAGTAGAATCTGTATCAATACGCTCGTTGATTAGCCAGAAAGATGAATTTTCACCAGCAAAATAATCACGGCATAACCGTCCCTGACTGTGCCCACCTTTGATCAAAACTGATTGTGGACCAAGAGCGCGCAATTTATTTGCCAGTTCAATAATATAATCGTCATCTAACCAGCGATCTGAAGCAACGGGCAGACAGCGGCCGAGCGGCATCTGAGTGATGCTGCGCGGGCTTGCCGCTGCAGTTTTATCTTCGCCCCTACATAAAGCTTCTGCTTCCGGTAAATTGGGAGTAAGAAGATCGACAACCGGCAGCAAATGTTGCACAAACGCGGCGGTAGTATCTTCATTGGAAAGCAATGAATTACCGCTTGTGGCTACCATCACCGGATCGCAAATTCTATAAGCTTTCGCCTGAACAAAAAATCGGGCCACTTGTTTTATGATTTCGTTGCTATAAAGCATGCCCGTTTTCACTGCCGACGGCGGCAAATCTTCGAACAATGTTTCTATTTGAGCTTGAATAGAGCTTGGACTGACCGCAGCAATGCTTTGCACTTTAGCAGTGTTTTGAGCCGTAACCGCCGTTATTACTGAGCAGCCATGCACACCAAGAGCGTTGAAAGCTTTTATGTCAGCTTGAATGCCGGCTCCGCCACCACTATCGGAGCCACCGATTGTCCAGGCAATAGGCATTGCTTTTGCGGATCTGCCAAAAGCAGATTGTAGGGGCGGGCTTTGTACCGCCCGTGTTGTATTCTCCTCGGCATTCCAGAAAGGTACACCAATTGTGGGTGTGCTGGGCGAAGCCATGGAACGTTTTTCCATAAAGCCGCTTTCGTAACCGGCACGCCCGGCTTCAACAGCCAGTGAAAAGGCACGAGCCATTTCTACCGGTTTATGTGCCAGTGCAATGGCAGAAGTCAAAATTACGCCGTCATAACCCATTTCCATTACCTGGGCGGCATGTGATGGTTTGCCAATACCGGCATCAACAATCAATGTAATATCAGGCAACCGTAAGCGCAAAATATCTAAAGAACGTTTGTCATTAATGCCTTGACCGGAACCAATCGGTGAAGCCCAGGGCATAACAATTTTACAACCGGCATCAACTAAGCGTTGAGCAACCACTAAATCAGATGTTGTGTAAGGAAATACTTCAAAGCCATCTTCTATAAGCGCTTTTGCGGCTTCCACTAAAGCAAAAGGATCCGGCTGCAAGGTGTAGTCATCACCAGTTACTTCAAGCTTTATCCAATTAGTATCAAAAAGCTCGCGGGCCATATGGGCAACAGTGATTGCTTCTTTGCTATTACGGCATCCGGCTGTATTGGGCAAAACCTGAACATTCAAACTTTTAATTAAATCCCAAAAAAATGAGCCGCCGGCAGCTTCCGGTAACTGGCGCCGTAAAGACACTGTGACCGCATCCGCTCCAGAGGCAATAATTGCCTGCTGCATTATTTCTGGAGAGGGAAATAATGCCGTGCCACAGATAAGGCGACTGCGAAAACTTTTACCAGCTAATGTCCACATATCTTTTTAAACGCTCCGTCGTATAAGGACTCGGGTGGAGCTGCGCCCCACCCCTACAAACTCTCCGCTCCCACTACCCGCCTTGCATGGGTACCAGGATTTCCAATTCTTTGCCGTCTTGTAATACAAAGTCCGGATATTTGCTACGCGAAATGAAAGTGCCATCGCAGGCAACAGCTACTGAATTGGCTTCATAGCCAAGTTTAAGTAATAGATCTTTGATATTTTGTACATCATCAATCTGCTGTGCTTTACCATTAATGACTAATTGCATAAGCAGCTTCTCCTTCCATTCCAACTCCGGGCTCGGGCGGACTTACGCCCGCCCCTACATCGCTCCTCGCCCCTGCAAAAACTTGTCGATAACTCTCGTCGATTTTGCCCTCTGTTATATAAGCAAGCGCAAGTTTGGCTAGCTCAGGTGAAAGCAAAAAGCCATGCCTATATAAACCATTGATTTGAATAAGTTTATCGGATACCAGGATTGACGGTAAATTATTTGGCAGTGCCGGTCTGCAATTTACCCTGGTTTCAATTATTGTTCCTTCAGAAAAACCAGGATGAACAGTGCAAGCAGCTGACAAGTAATTCTAATGCTGACTGCACAGTCAACGGACGCATATCATCGCTTTCAATTGAAGTAGCACCAACAAGAAAATGATTATTTTCACGCGGAACAATATAGATAGGATGCCGCGGATGCATAAGTCTAATCGGGCGATTTAATTTCACTCCTCTGGCTTCAACGGCAATTAATTCTCCGCGCACACCTCGTAATTGTTTAAGATCAGACTGGGCACCTAATCCCCGGCAGTCCACAACATAATCAAATTTTGACTGACTGCAAGATATCAGACAAAATTATTTCTACGCCGGTTTGCCAGTCAACACCCGAGTCTAGCAGAGTTATTTTTAAAGCATCGAGTAATTGTCTGTTATCAATTTGTCCTTCGTCAGGTAAATAGAGTCCTTCGGTAAACATTGTCGGTAGATCCGGTTCGAGATCCAATAATTGTTTGCGGGTGCAATGTGAGTACACAGGCAAGGGCGAGGACACGGGCGGGTATAAATCCCCGCCCCTACGATCAGGCAGGAGGATTTCGTCCTTTTGTAGGGGCGAGGCTTGCTGAGCCCATTGTTTCCAGGCGGGGCTGTCAAGCTTGAATTTTAAAGAACGCTCAAAACGAGACAATTCAGGTTGGTCTTGCCGGTGAGCCAACACAAGCGTGCCTTTGTTCTGAAAAAACACCGGTCGCGATAATTTTTTCAATAATTGTGGCCATAAGGCAAGAGATTCAATTCCCAGGGCAGCAATAATGGGCTCTGCCTGTTCTAGTTCCGTATATGGTGCCAGCATACCGGCACCGGCATAAGCACAGCTTTGCCGTCCATCTAATTCATCACGATCAAACAAAGAAACATGCATGCCGGCAAACCGGGATTCAAGGGCTAGTATTCTGCCGATTAAACCTGCTCCAACAATAGCAATATGTGATGACATTCAAACATTCATTGCTTCAGGGAGTGCTCTTAAATCCTGCGTGATATTCATTGAGCAAAATTTCGGCCCGCACATAGAACAGAAATGAGCATCTTTAGCTGCTTCAGCCGGTAATGTTTCATCATGAAATTCTCGCGCCGTATCAGGATCTAGCGATAAATTAAATTGATCTTCCCAGCGGAATTCAAAACGGGCTTTGCTAAGAGCATTATCTCTGTTTCTGTGCTCCGGGATGTCCTTTGGCTAAATCAGCAGCATGTGCAGCAATTTTATAGGCAATCACGCCGTGCTTTAACATCTTTTTTATTGGGCAAGCCTAAATGTTCTTTTGGTGTAACATAGCAAAGCATGGCTGTGCCATACCAGCCAATCATAGCCGCACCAATGCGCTGAAGTAATATGGTCATAGCCAGGCGCAATATCTGTAGTCAGCGGCCCAAGTGTATAGAAAGGCGCTTCATGGCAGACATTCAATTGCTTGTCCATATTTTCTTTAATCAAATGCATGGGCACATGTCCCGGGCCTTCAATCATTACCTGCACATCGTGTTTCCAGGCAATTTTTGTCAATTCGCCCAATGTTTCCAATTCAGCAAATTGTGCCGCATCATTGGCATCAGCAATACAACCTGGACGCAAGCCATCGCCCAATGAAAAACCACATCATATGCTTTCATAATTTCGCAAATCTCTTCGAAAATGGGTATAAAGAAAATTTTCTTTATGATGAGACAGACACCATTTAGCCATAATGGAACCGCCGCGTGAAACAATGCCGGTGACACGTTTAGCAGTAAGCGGAATATAGCGCAATAAAACACCGGCATGTATGGTGAAATAATCAACGCCTTGCTCAGCCTGCTCAATCAATGTATCGCGGAAAATTTCCCAGGTAAGATCTTCGGCCTTTCCGTCCACTTTTTCCAAGGCCTGATAAATAGGCACTGTACCGATCGGCACCGGACAATTGCGCATAATACATTCACGGGTTTCATGAATATTTTTTCCGGTAGACAAATCCATCACAGTATCTGCCACCCCAGCGGTAGCCCAGACAGCTTTTTCAACTTCTTCTTCAATAGTGGAACTGACGGCCGAATTGCCAATATTGGCATTGATTTTAACCAAAAAATTACGCCCAATAATCATCGGTTCAATTTCCGGATGATTGATATTGGCTGGAATAATAGCCCGCCCGCGCGCCATTTCCTGGCGCACAAATTCAGGAGTTATTTCATCAGGAATAGAAGCGCCAAAGGGATTACCTTTTAATCTCTTCTCGCGTTCTGCCAGGACTTCTGCTGCTTTGCCTTCTTTTTTTTGTTCTTTGGCCCGCGCTTGCAATGCGTTTTCACGTATGGCAACAAATTCCATCTCGGCAGTAATAATGCCCTGGCGAGCATAATGCATTTGTGAAACATTACGCCCGGAAACAGCTCGACGCACATTAGTACGATTGGCTATCAGAGACTCAAAGGCGGAAGTCCTGTCGGCAGAACCGGTTTGCTGATTGATAAAATCAGCGCTGGCAGTTCTTGCCGCATAAGTCTCGCTGTCACTGCGCAGCTCAATCCAATCTTGGCGGATCTGCCGGCAATCCTTTTAACGAATCAAAAATAAAATCAGGATCTGTATAAGGTCCTGATGTATCGTAAATCAAACAAGTAGCTGGTGCGCCATTTTCAGAATACGACAATGTTACTTCTCGAAACGGCACGCGTATATCAGGATAAAGCCTGCCGGGCAAATACATTTTTTTCGAATTAGGAAACGTTCTTTGTTTAATCGTTTCTCTGGTATCAAGTCCGGTGGCAGACAAAGTAGTCATACAATTACCTCTGTACTCGCTTTGATTTATTATGTGTTTTTATGATTCGATTATTGTACTGCATTAGCCAGGGAGTTCATGAGAAAGCGGCATTGATTGTCTGTTATTAAGCAGATATTGACAAGTGCTTTTATTTAAATTGCTGCCCGCCGAAATCTGGTTTTAATGGCGGCCACTTCGCCCCGGCCATCACGAACAAAGGCTCGTCCATCAGCACTTTTGCCTATGCAAATAGATTGATTTTCTCCCAGCGTGACCATTTGTCCATTTTCCAGTTGATCAGCCCGCACCAGCAACCAACCGCGTAAAGTCTCTTCATCATCATTATCAAGCAAAACAGAGCCCTGCATCCTGTCCAGCAAAACAGCCAGTAATTCTTCTGTGGTGTTGCTAGTTGAGACAGTCTGCCCATCTCGAACTTGAATTCTTAGTTTTAATGACATAAATTCAGTTTATCACGCGGCAAATTTATAAATTAAAAGTGTGAAATTAATAAAAAAAGGCAAAAGCCGGGGCAGAGGCAGACGTCCTGGCAGCGGAACGTCCTTCTCTGTCTCGGCTAGTTGGAGTCATCCATTTCGTTCTCCGACACACCCTAATTGTCGTCAGGAAGAAAAACATTTTCGCCTTCTTGCCTGAGAAAGGCGATTAAAGCATTGCGATTGGCCAAGTCGCCGTCCCAGTAAATCGTTTTGTGATGGACGCCTCCCCTGAGGCGTATCCGTTCTAGACCCAGACCTCCGGCCCAGGTCCCCACTACAAGATAGACAAACTCCAGCTCATGGTCCGCGTTCCAGGCCGGAACGGTCTGAAATACAAACAAGCTGCGATGCCGTTTCAGAAGCCTCAGGGCTTTGAACCCGAGTTCCGATAACGGATCGCAGCTTCGACCTCGTTTTTTTCTTGCCATCTTATATCCTCCTAAACAATGCCGCCCACCTACACAGAGGGCAGCTAAAGAAATCGAGCAAGCCCGGACTCAGCTGTCCGAGGGCTTCACGTTGTATTTGCTGGGGCCATCCGGCCCACTGCTCCCAATCCAGACTTAAAGTAGCAATGATGCCTTGCTGGTCTAGAATCGCTTGCACCTGTAGGGCAAGCTTGCCCGCCTGGTTGCTTTTCAATGCAAATTCATGCGGGCTCCAACCATCTGAATAAACAATCATGGTTGGCTTTCCGCACAATGCGGGGATTCGCCGCTGGAGATCAAGCGGCTTTGCCCAGGTACCAATCAGCCACAACACATAGGTTCCTCCTTCCGGATTGGATACTGGGAAAAGGACATGTGCCCCGACCTCGGGCTCTTCAACCTGCGGACAGGCGTCCATTGCTGCGAATAGCCTAGCCAGGGACTGCTCGTACGCGACGTCCCAAAATTCTTTCTGCGATAACAACATCGTTAGCCCCTTCCAGAGCGAGCGCAAACAAAGTTTCCACCATTGCCCGAGGCACGCGAAATTCGCGAGGTGGAGAAAGAGTCAGCGCAAAGTCAAATGGATGATTCCTGGGATGTACAACAACTGGTTTTATACTTTCACTTTGCAAGACACATAAGCAAGTAATATAGAGAGCTGTAAACGGTGCTAAATACTACAAAGTCGAAAGTCTTAAACAGCTTTTATTGAATTTGCTATATTAATTTAGTGCAGCTAACATAGCGCAGCTATGCTAGCTTTATCGAATCGGTCTTGATAACACCGGGCTCAGTAAACCTCGCCCCTACAAGAACACGGGCGGAGACAAGCCCCGCCCCTACAAAAACATAAAACCAAAAACATAAGGCATATGAAGAAAGAACCAACCGTAGAAACAGACAAGTCAAAAAATATGAATGACTTGATTTCGCTTTGCAAACGGCGGGGATTTATATTTCAAAGCGCGGACATTTATGGCGGGCTGCAAGGTGTTTATGACTATGGTCCGTTGGGAGTGGAGCTAAAACAAAATCTTAAAGCTGCCTGGTGGCGAGCCATTGTTTATGAACGCGATGATGTGGAAGGGCTGGATGCAGCTATTCTGACTAATAAACTAGTGCTGCGTTATTCAGGGCATGAAGCCACTTTTGCTGATCCTATGGTTGATTGCCGCGACTGCAAAAGTCGCTGGCGAGCCGATCATATAGTTAATGGTAAGTGCGAAAAATGCGGCTCGAAAAATTTAACTGAAGCCCGCCCTTTCAATATGATGTTTAAAACCACAGTCGGTCCTATTGTTGATGAAGAATCATATGCTTATTTGCGCCCGGAAACAGCACAGGGAATTTTTACTAATTTCCGCAATGTAATGGATTCCACTTCGCGCAAATTGCCATTTGGTATTGCCCAAATTGGCAAGGCTTTTCGCAATGAAATTACACCGCGCAATTTTATTTTTCGTGTGCGTGAATTTGAGCAAATGGAACTTGAGTTTTTTGTTGAGCCGGGCACAGACGATGAATGGCATAAAAAATGGGTGCAGGCAAGATTAGATTGGTGGAAGCTACAAGGATTGTCTGAAAAAAATCTGGTTGCTTATGAACAAAAGAAAGAAGAACTTTCACATTATTCTAAAGCCACTGTAGATATACTTTATCGCTTTCCGCATGGAATGGAAGAATTAGAAGGCATAGCCAACCGCACTGATTTTGATTTAGGCTCGCATAGCAAAAATCAAAGCGAGTTAAACTTAAAAGCACGTGTCACGGAAAATCCGGATTCCACTACCAAATTAACCGTCCGCGATGAAGAAGGCAAAAAAGAATTTGTCCCTTTTGTTATTGAACCTTCAGCCGGAGTCGATCGTGGTGTATTAGCCGTAATAACTGAAGCCTACACTGAAGAGACTCTCGAAAATGGCAATACAAGAATTGTTTTAAAGCTAAAGCCCCATTTAGCACCAATTAAAGTGGCTGTAATTCCACTGGCGCGTAATAAACCGGAACTGGTTGCTAGAGCGGAGTCAATCAAGAAAGATCTACAAAAGCTCGGTGTAGGCCGCATATTACTGGAAAACTCAGGCAATATAGGCAAAAGCTACCGTCGCCATGACGAAATCGGGACACCGCTTTGTATAACTGTTGATTTTGAAACACTATCTGGTTCAGATGCAGATCCTAATACTAAAGACACGGTGACCGTGCGCGATCGTGACACGATGAAACAGGAACGTTGTCAAATTTCAGATTTACGTGAATTAGTGCTTAATCTTTTTGGTGCAGAAGAGTCCAAAAATCTTTTGAACATGCCATTAATTTCCTAGAAAAAGATAAGACTCGCAGCACCCAAAAGGCAACCTTGACATTACCCGAGCTGCTATGTTATTCTTATAGTCATATGGTCATCTGAAGTGGTCACGAGCGAATTTCATCAGGTATGTGTTATGTCCAAACAAATTAAAATAGCTGCCGGCGAATTTAAAGCTAAATGCCTTCAGCTTATGGATGCTGTACAAGAAAAAAAAAGTGAAGTACTAATTACTAAGCGAGGTAAAGCAGTAGCCAGGTTGACTTCTGTTGAAGAACCAGTTGTAAATTTATTTGGTTCTCTTGCTGGAACAATTACTTATCATGGCGATATTTTAAAACCATTACCTCTTGAAGATTGGGAAGTTTATGGTCAATCAGAAGTTAGTTCTTGATACGCACATTTGGTTATGGATGATGGAAAATAATCCATCGTTATCATTAACGGCAAAAAAAATTTTGGAAAAGACTGCATTGCAAAACGGTTTACTGCTACCTAGCATCTGCGTCTGGGAATTAACTGCACTTGAGAAATCCGGACGCATTAGCCTTTCAATATCGATAAGAACTTGGTTAGATAAAGCTTTATCAACTCCAGGAATAACACTTATTCCTTTAAATGCAGATATCGCATTTGAAGCTTGTTACCTGCCAGGGACGTTCCATAAAGATCCTGCTGATCGCATGATAGTCGCGACAGGACGCATTGAGTCCGCCAGCATTGTTACTAGAGATCAAAAAATACTTGATTATGGAAAGACAGGACATGTCCATGTCGTAGCGGCATAATTTATACGGAGGCTGGCTTGCCGCTAAAACAATAACCTAAATGCAATCGACTCCTATAGTCCTTGCGAATGCTGAGCCTCGCCCCTACTTTTTTTCGTGTGCGGCTTGCAAGGCGGCTGATATGGGCAGTTCAGAAAGACTTACATGCCCTAATTTTTTCAGGACCGCGTCTACACAAGACAGCGTCATCAGAATATCACGCTCGAAGACATAGCCCATGTGGCCAATGCGGAATATCTTGCCTTGCAAGCTTTCTTGTCCATCGGCAACGATTATGTTGTAGTCTTCTTTCAATCCCTTTCTGATTTCAGCCACGGTTGATGTCCCTGGCGGCAAGATAGCTGTAATGGTGGGAGAAGCGCAGTCATCGCTAACAAAAAGATTCATTCCCATAGCACGCAGACCGGCGCGAAGCATTGCTTGCAGCCTTAGATGTCTAGCCTGGATATTTCTAATGCCTTCTTCGTTGAGCAATTCAAGTGATTTTTGCAAAGCACAAACCAGCGAAACATTAGCAGTAAAAGGTGTTGTGCTGGCAGACATAGATTTTTTGTACAAAGCCAAATCAAAATAAAACTTTGGCGCCTTGGAAACAGCCTGAGCAGCCCATGCTCGTCCAGAAAAGAAAATAAACGACAAGCCCGGTGGCAGCATGAGCGCCTTCTGGCTACCTGTAATCAGCACATCTACAAGCCATTCATCCACAGGAATGCGAATAGCACCAAAAGTAGTGACAGCATCAACAAGCGATAAAGCGCCATGTTTGTGGATAAGCTGAGCAATCTTTTTCAAGTCGTTAATAACGCCTGTAGAGGTTTCGTTATGAGTAATAGTAACCACTTTGATCGATTTTTCTTTGTCCTCTGCCAACCGCTTTTCCAGCTCAGCAATATCAATTGCCGTCCCTGGAAGCGTTTCTAATTTTTCTACCTGAGCACCAAATGCTTGAGCTATCTTAGACCAGCGCTCACCAAACACTCCATTTACCAGGCAAAGTACTTTATCACCAGGGCTTATCGTATTGCAGATTGCCGCTTCCATAGCTGCAGTACCTGAGCCGGCAAAAATAAAGACATCAGCTTTTGTCTCAGCTAATGACTGTAAATCTTTGCTCACATCAGCCAGAATGGCAGAAAATTCAGAGGAGCGATGGCCAATAGGATGGCGGGCCAGAATTTCTAAAACTGCAGCCGGTACCGGTGTTGGTCCGGGAATCATCAAAAACTGGGCAGGCTTAAGAGCAGTCAATTGTTCTTTCCTTATAATATAGGGCTCAGTAAACCTCGCCCCTGCATGAACCACGGCGCGAGTGCCTGCACTACATAACCTCGCCCCTACTTATTTTTTTATTGGCAGCACACGCATTTGCTTAATGCCACAGCCGGCAGCAGCGTCCATGACATAGACTACATATTTTTGCAAAGCATCACCATCTGAGGCAAGATTGAGGGGAAGATCCTGCTTGCCGGCCTTTTGCTGTTCAGTTTGCAGCGCCTTCATCACAGCCATGGTATCCGGCGGGTTAATTACCTGTCCATTTACTTTAATAGTGTTCTGAGCTGTGACCTCTACATTTATCGTTGGTCCTTTATCCGCTTGCTTCTGCTGGCTGGAATTAGTCGAGGGTGGTTCAACTTTGAGCACAGTTTGATTAACCAACGGAGCAATCAAAATCATAATGACAAGCAGGACAAGAAAAACATCAGTCAATGGCGTGACATTGATGTCCGTAAATATATCCCCTGCTCTGCCACCCACCATTGCCATAAAAAATAGAAACCTCCATGAAACTCAGACTATTATATAGCAATGAACCAATCATCTCCACCAATTGACCATTACTATATACGTTGGCTATTTTTGCGGGCGTTGGCAATTGTTTACTTTTTTGCTTTTGCTTCACTGGCAACACAAATAATCGGACTGGTTGGTAAAGATGGGGTTTTGCCGGCCAGTAATTTTTTGAGTCACCTTGCTGATTACATTCAGACACATGCAGGAGGAGCGGCCGCCATTACGTTGCCGACAATATTTTGGTTTAACAGCAGCGATTTTTTTCTTTATGCTGTCTGCGTTGCCGGGATGATTTTTTCAGCTCTTGCCTTTTTTGGCATAGCCTCTGTTTTTTCTTTTGCCATATTGTGGTTTCTTTATTTGTCTCTGGTCAATGTCGGCCAGGATTTTCTTTCCTTTCAATGGGACATTCTTTTACTTGAAACCGGGTTTCTGGCAATTTTTCTGGCACCCTGGCAATGGTTGGAATGGCCATGGAAAATAATTAGTAAGAATTTCAGTTGGTATCCGGCAAAAATTGAACCGCCAGTAATAGTTATCTGGCTATTACGCTGGTTGCTTTTTCGTCTTATGTTCGAATCAGGATTCGTAAAACTAGCCAGCGGTGATCCCACCTGGCATAATTTAACTGCTCTCAATTATCACTATTTCACTCAGCCTTTGCCAACACCAATTGCCTGGTATGCGGCTCAATTGCCAGACTGGTTTAACAAATTGACTGTATTAATGGTTTTTGCCATTGAATTAGTGACACCCTTTTTGATTTTTGCTGGACGAAAGGCGAGATTTATAGCTGCCATTGCGTTAGCATCATTTCAGATATTAATTGCCTTTACAGGGAATTATGCATTTTTCAATTTATTGACGATTGCATTGTGTGTTTGTTTATTGGATGATCAGTGGATTATAAATGTTGTCGATCGAATCATGAGAAGGGCAACGGGCGGAGCAAGCCCCGCCCCTACGGATTCGCAGAACATTTCCGTTGCACCGAAGGCACAGCGTATAGGATCGATCTTGGCGGCAATAGTAATAGGCATTTTAAGTATCGGGGCGACTATCCGCGGTACATTTGGGCTGGCAATGCCGGTTTTTATAGAATCATTATTTGATATTTCCGGACGTTATTTTATTTGCAATAACTATGGTTTGTTTGCTGTTATGACAACTAAGAGACTGGAGATTCAAATCGAAGGCAGTAATGACGGCATATTCTGGGACGAATATGAATTTAAATATAAACCAGGTAATCTGGATAAAGTACTGCCCATAGTAGCACCACATCAGCCCCGGCTTGACTGGCAGATGTGGTTTGCTGCTCTTGGAGATTTCCGCAACAACCCCTGGTTTGTAAATTTAGTCTTTAGATTATTGCAAGGTGAGCCGACCGTTTTAAAACTATTGGCTAATAATCCGTTTCCTAAAGGTCCGCCTCAATACATACGGGCCCGACTTTATGACTATCACTTTACAAATGAACGCCATAAAAGCGGCAATTGGTGGAAACGCGAGCTGGTTGGCAATTATTTACCCCCAATCAGCTTGCAAAACCAATAAATTGTAGGGGTAATCGACCCGCGGGCGCGTGCAACGCGCTCCTACACAATAAAAAGTAAATAAGGATGCCAATATATATTGAAAACATTGGACAATAATAGTCATGCTATTTAACAGTTTCACATATTTAGTGTTTCTACCGCTGGTTTTCCTGTTGCACTGGTTAATGCCCAGGCGCTGGCGAAGCTGGTTTTTGCTTATCGCCAGTTACGTTTTTTATATGAATTGGATACCACGCTATGGACTTCTGATTCTCATTTTAACTGTGGTCAACTATTTCATTGGTTTGTCCATATCCGCCAAAAAACGCAAAATAATTTTCACTCTCGGACTTTGCTTCAATATAGGTGCTTTGTGCTTTTTAAATATGCGGCATTTCTAGTCGATAGTATCTGGTCTACAGCCCATTGTTTTGAAGGAATCGAGGGGTGGCAACAGCCGGCCATCAATATAATTTTGCCATTGGGGATTTCATTTTTTACTTTCGAATTTATTCATTACATTACTGATGTATACAAAGGCGGAGCACCGGTACGTAACTTCAAAGACTTTGCTTTGTTTGCCGCTTTCTTTCCCACTCAAATAGCCGGTCCCATCAAAAGATATCAGGACTTTGTTAAACAACTTGAGCATCAAATTGGCTTTAAACAAATTGATTTTGCCGGTGGCATTTTTCTCGTTCTGCAAGGTTTGTACAAGAAAATCGTTCTTGGGGACAATATTAGCGCCATAGTTAATTATGGTTTTACTCACATCACCCAACTGCCTGTCGCTGACACATGGATTACTGTGATTGGCTTTACCTTTCAAATTTTCTTTGACTTTTCCGGTTACACAGATATTGGTCGCGGCTCAGCCATATTACTTGGTTATAAGGTACCGGAGAATTTCAACTGGCCATACTTGGCTGCTAATTTAACTGATTTCTGGCGGCGCTGGCATATGTCCCTATCCACCTGGCTGAGGGATTATTTATTCATTCCCCTGGGGGGTTCGCGCGGCTCACCATGGGCGGTGCGGCGCAATTTGTTAATAACCATGCTGCTGGGCGGGCTCTGGCATGGTGCCGCCTGGCATTATGTAGTCTGGGGCGGCTTTCATGGAATGGGGCTTATTATTTCCAAGGACTGGCATGAATTTGTCAGCCGGCAACCAATACTCAGCCAATGGCGCCCTTTAAAAATCTGGCATTGCCTGGGAGTCATGTATACCATGCTCTTTTTATTTATAGCCGGAATTTTCTTTCGCGCCGATAATATGAGGGACTGCTGGACTTTATTTAGCAATATGATCGGTCTGCAAACATCAGCAACCCTGTCTCATGATGTCGTTCTGATCTTTTTACAATCGACAGTGCCGATTTCACTTGCTGCCTATTGTTTATTTTTGCTCCTGCGGTCAATCCCCAGCAACAATCACTTCTGGCAGCAATTAACCAGACCTATACAAAAATATTGGCAAGAATCTCCAGCGCTAAGAGCAGTGGCTTGTGTTTGCATAGCTTTAATCATTCTCGGTTTTGCTCCAGGCAGAGTTACCCCTTTTATATATTTTCAGTTTTAATTCTCAACAATAGAAATGCCGACAAAAATCATGACTAGTTCTGTTATTACACGCAGCCAGAAAACACCACCGATTGCCAAAGTGGAGCCACACCGTTTGTGGTGGCGATATGTCGGACAGGGTTTGGGGTTTATACTACTGGCTCTGATTCTGCTGGAAGGTTATTTCAAGCTGGCCGGTGTTGGTGGCGGCGAATTTATGCAGCCTGATTTGCGCCTGGGAAGCTGCCATATTCCCGGCAAACAAGTTATCTGGAGGCTAGAAGGCTTTTCCGACAACAGAATGAACAGCGCCGGACTGCGCGACAGCGAACATGCCATTAACAAAGAGCCGGGTGTTTATCGCATTGCCTTACTGGGAGATTCGTTTGTTGAAGCTTTGCAAGTTGATCTCAATCAAACCTTTGGCAAAATACTGGAAGCCAAATTAAATCAGTCGCATAGAAACAAACACTATGAAGTAATAAACTTTGGCTGCGGTGCTTATTCCACGGGACAGGAATGCTTACAATACCAGAGCCAGGTGGCTCAATATAAACCTGATGCTATTGTGCTCTTCTATAATCGCGGTGATTCTATGGAAAGTATTGTCAAACAAAAAGAAAGAAAGAGAGCATTACCGCGACCATATTTTTATATTGATCAGGATGGTCGGCTTAAAGAAGATGATTCTATCCTGTCCGCCAACATTGACAAATTAAAACCACAACCATTACGGGATTGGCTGAGAAATAATAGCACCGTATATGGTGTGCTCAATCAGACTGATTTTACCTTAAACTTAAATGAGCCTTTATACCGCAAGTTAAAGGGATGGTGGGGTTCGATCCTTTCATGGTCAACGAATACGGGCGGAGCAAGCCCCGCCCCTACGGATCCTTCGTATAGCTCCGTTTCAAAGCCGGCACAGCAACAAATAAGTTATCCGGATCAGGATGAGATGGTAGTGACGAAGGCTTTAATTGGTAAATTAGCCAGTCAGGCTGCCAGCCAAAAACAAACTTTTATTTTATGCATTTATCCAAATATAAATCATTATGCGGAACTGACTGAACAAGCCAAACAGTTAAAAGCATTTGCTACCGAAAATCATTTTGTTTGTCGCGATCTTTCGCCGGCTTTTCTTGCTGATACAGACCCGCACAGCAATTTCTTCCTTTATCATCTCAATCAAAAGGGACATACTACAGTAGCGAATCAATTATTTCAGACGTTTTGCGCTACTAATTGATCAAACCTTGTATCAGCAACTGCTCCATCTAGTTTAGGATTTTGAGCAAACAAAATAGCAGCACTAGTGAACCCCTTAGGAATGCCAGTGTTAGACGCAGCCATTGCCATTGCTGCCCTTGAATCTGCTGCGCTGGTCAAGTTTGCACTTGTTCTAAAGGCAGCTGCCGGGTCCGGGGCTTCGCCCAACAATTCACCCATGCCTTGATAATATTCATCAGATACGGCTTGCGTAAAGGAATTAGCTGCAGTCATATTAATTATTTCAACCTGCATGGGATTTCTACTAAACTCTATTAAACTACTAAGTGGGATAAAGTCAAGTTAATGGCAGAAAAGCAAGTCGCAAAACCCGCACAGTCAAAGGGTTTTCAGAATCGCGATTTATGATCCGATTTAATCTAAAACCCAACATCATCTGCATTGGCTGGATGCTGATTATTAATATTGGCCGGTGCAGCTGTTGTAGGGGCGAGGTTTACGTAGGGGCGAGGTTCACTGAGCCCGGACTCCGTGTTCGCGCCCGCATTAGCCGGCGGCGGTGACGGCGACGACGCCGGCACATCTACTTTTAATGAATGTAGTCCGTCCACACAGCGCTTGTGCAAATCTTCATTATTGCCACTCATATTTAGAGCAATGCGGTATTCATTAATAGATTCATTTAAGTGACATTGGGCCTTATAGCATTCAGCCAATTGCAAATGCGCATCCACATCATCAGGGTGACTGCGCAAATGAGCTTGCCATAGAATAGCCGCTTGCTGGTAATTACCTGATTTTTGTTGCTTAGCAGCCATATCGCGCCTGTATTGGGTGGCTTCCTGCATATCAGATTGCGAGGGCAATTCCAGGATAGGTCCTGAGTATGACACTCTTATTTTGATGATATCGGCAAGCTGGGGGGCTTGATAGACAAACAATTTTGTATTGGGGCTACCGTCATAAACATCAACCGGCTGACCCTGTTCATCAAATGAATGTTTGGAATGCGTCCCCATAATTTTGTCCATTTCCGACAAACGTCTGTGCGCCTTATCGGGCATGAGAGCATCAAATTCAGCTACATAATCATTTTGACCATGCCGGCTGGTTTCAAGCTTGTAATTGTTGTAGCGCCCAAGCGGGTCATTCCACAACGTTCTTGTCGCCGACATGCCGGCACAATTTGCCAGAGACGAAGGTGCACCTGATGATTGGTCTTTAGGGCCAAGATAACATTCAAGATATTCAATATTCATAAGCTGCGGGCGCTCAGCCAGATGACCAGTTAAAGTCATATCAGCCATAGTCCTGTCTTGCAGAGCTTTAGCAGCAGCCTGGGCCGGATTCTTCGCCTGGGTTGCCGGTATGCTTAAAATAACAATGCCCAGCCCGCACATTATCAGCAGATACTTGAAACACTGAAAATCAAGTCTGATCATTACTTTTCCGGTTTACCAGTTGTAGTGCTTGGCGGTATCGTAGTGCGCTGGGAATTAGACAACTCCGGGACAACAGAAAGAGCGCCGGGGAATTTTTGCCCACAATGAAGACATTGATGCCCTTCAATTAAACAGCGTTTCGCTCTAGTTGATGGCTTTAAGAATTCTATCGATTCGAAAAAAGCCCTGATTAATGTTTCATATAGTTTTTGTAACAGTAGTGTTTTATCAGCCTTAGTTTCCACTACTGATTTACGCATTACCTTAATTTGTTCAACCGAGATAGGATCAATGCTTTCCGGGTCCGGTAAGTCTTCTTTTTTGGACTCCAGTTGATTTTTAATACCCCGTGACTGATTGACCAAATTCTGCAACTGGGCGGCATCTTCGCTCACCACCCACCGCAAAGGCTGATCAGGCACTTTTTCTTCACTTTGCCCATCTTTTCGTTGTTGCCGGATGGCATCAAGCACCCGGCGAGCTTCATTTTGTTTATTATTCTCTTCATCCATAACCCGCAACCGGCTCGCCCGCTCCGTTCACTGAATACATGCCCAAGCAGATTGAAAAAATATCTTGGCTGTTCTCTGTGAATAAATGCAACCGGTAAACTTTATTCAAACTGTAAATTCACTTAAACTATATCCTGTGGACCCGTTTAAGCTTGGCTGTTAAGTGCAACATTATTAATTAAGGAAGAGAAAAGATGAAATCTGCCCTTAAGAAAGAAAAGCATAGAAAATGCTACATACCATTAATTTTACTGTGCCTAAATTTTTCCGGGCCGGTAACAACTGCCTATGCCGATCTTCCTATCACAATAAGACAACCGGCTAAAAAAGTATTATGGCAACCAAAATCTGCTGCTGGAAAGCCGGCACCTTACCACCCAAGCTTCTCCAGTGGTCAAGGGAGCATTATCTCAAGTGGAGCTAATAAGCCTGTTAAGGCAGGGCAAATAAAAACTGCTGCCGGCAAACCACCGGCTTTGCCACTGATGGACATGGGCGAACAGGTAGTTTTGCAGTCAAGAGACATTTCTTCCTATGGTCCTGTCTGGCAAAGTTTCAGCGATTATTTAACCGTTCCTAAAGGCTGTGAGAAGGCTCCTTTTTTTCTCACTTTCATTAATGGCTCAGCCTCCGGCCCACACTTCCAAGACTTGCGCATCAAGTTGGCCGGCAAATCACTGGCTACAATCAAAGACTTCAACAAGCAAGGCAAATTAACGCGCAATTTAACCGGCGCTATCGGCGTAGGCGACAGCCTGCTGATCGTACAAGCATATGGACCAGCCGGAGCACAATTCAACTGGCAGTTTACAACACCTAAAGTTGAAGTGACTGGTGTGACACCCAAAGAAGTAGCTTTAAACAGCACTATTACTATCAGCGGCAAAAATTTTAGTGAGCAGTCCAGTGTTAACCAGGTCTATTTCGATAAAGCGACAGGCACCGTTATCTCAGCTACAAAATACCAGCTACAAGTTAAAGTACCCTCTGCCATACTGGGCGGCAAAGCTGATCTGGTTGTGGCAGTAGGTCCTTCACGTAGTAAACCTTTTAAGATTACGGTTAAATCTGCACCGAAGATAAATGCTGTCAACATGATCTCCACAGCACCAGGACAGCCACTGACCATAACCGGCGAAGGGTTTTCAACCAGTAGTGCTGAAAATCAGGTTTACTTTGGCGATACGCCGGCGCAAATTGTTTCCTGCACACCTACTTCTATTACTTGCATTGTGCCAGTCCCGTCTACCGACTATCCAGTCTGGGGCCTACCCGTTAAGGTTAAAACCAATGGTGTTGATTCAACCGATCCCGAACATAAAGGCACAATAAATATTCAGTCACGAGTGTTTGATTCAACACCTTCTAATGCAGCACCTTATTAATTGAACAAATGGCTTTATCGTTAAGCGAATTAAAAAAAGAAATTGAACTATTGCAGGAGCGTCTGGCGAAAGTCGGCGAATTTCTTTGAGCCGCCACGCCTGCAAAAAGAATTAGAAGAGCTGGAAAGCCAAACTCTTGAACCAAGCTTCTGGCAAGATCGGCAGCAGGCTCAGCAGATTACCCAAAAAATGAGCCGGCTTAAGCAATCGTTAGATCAATACAATAAATGGTGCGGTGACATAAGCGATTTATCTGTGTTGACTCAAGTTAGCCTGGAAGAAAGTGATCAATCAGTAGCCGGCGAAATTGAAACCGGCGTCAAGCGCCTGCAATCCGAACTGGAACGCTTTGAATTTACCAAATTACTTTCCGGCGAATATGACAATGCAGCTGCAATCGTTACTATTAACGCCGGCGCCGGCGGCACTGACGCGCAAGACTGGGCAGAGATGATGTTGCGCATGTATTTGCGCTGGTGCCAGAACCGCGGTTTTAAAACAGAATTGATTGATCAATCACCTGGTGAAGAAGCCGGCATCAAAAGCGCTACTTTTAAAGCAGATGGTCCTTATGCTTATGGTTATTTATCTTGCGAAAAAGGGGTGCACCGGTTAGTGCGTAAATCACCCTATAAGCAAGGCAATGACTCGCGGCAAACAAGTTTTGCCGGAATAGAAGTCAGCCCATTGATGAGCGACATTGATCATATAATTGAAATCAAAGATGATGATCTTGAAATTGGCACTATGCGTGCCGGTGGTGCCGGCGGACAAAATGTCAACAAAGTAGAAACGGCCGTGCGCATTGTCCACAAACCTAGCGGCATTGTGGTTAAGTGCCAGCAAGAGCGCAGCCAATTACAAAACAAAGCTCTGGCTATGGATTTATTACGTTCAAAATTATTGGCCCTAAAGCAAGCTGAGCGCGAAGAAGAATTAGCCAAAATAAAAGGTGAGACTGTGCAGGCTACTTTTGGTAATGCCATTCGCTCTTATGTGCTTGATGATCGCCAGGTAAAAGACAATCGTACTAAAGTAGAAACATCCAATGTAGAAGGAGTTCTTGACGGCGATCTCGATCAATTCATTGAAGCTTATTTGCGTTACCGCGCCATGAAAAAATAAAATCACGGGAAAAGATCCATAACTAGACACAGGACTTTTTCTAGACTCTTAAAGTCTTTGGCTGCCATGACACCAAGTTTGCTTTTCATACGCAGACTCTTTGAGACAGCCCGCACCTGCTCACACATAAAATAGCTGGTCTGCGTCAGTCCGTTAACAGAATTTGGCTGCACTTCGACAAGATTATCTGGTACCTTGTCGGTTATTGCATTGACTCGGCGTTTAGTTGTAGAAGGGACAACTATAACTACATCCAAAGATAGATTATTTATGCCGTCGCTTGACACTATAACAGCGGGACGCCTATATCCTTGTTCGCCACCTTCAGATGGATCGCTAAATTGTACCATCCAGATTTCTCCACGATGGAAGATCACTCTATGCCATCACTTGAAGCTTTATCCAGAAGCAAAGATTCTTTATGCATGAGCACCTGTTCTTTCTTATTCAATCCAGAATATGTTTCACGTATTTCTTGAAACTGTCGCTCTCTTCTCAATAACTCAACAGCATGATGCAGCACTTCAGTCTGGCTAGCCTTCGACTCCCGAGCTATTTTTTGAATGTATTTCTTATCCACAGGACGCATACGTACCGGGCTAACATCACGCGCTCTGACTGATTCCATTGATGCTCTCCTCTGCGTGTATACACTTAGCATACACTCAAAGAGTAATACCTGTCAAGAAATCTCTAAAAAAGCAAAACCGCCAGGCAAGAGATCGATCGGCGGGTCGTGGCAGTCCGACCCAACCAAGCGATCTCATGCCCGGCGATGGGGGTGTGTCACGCTTTTCTTGCGGTAGCATGCGTGCTTCAATCAGCGAAACCAAGTCACCGATTAACGCTGGCTTCTCTTTTGTCGAGGAAGCCAGCAATTCTCTTATTTCTTCCTCCATGATGCCGCATTCAGGCTTCAATGGGAACAGGATAACGACCCACTCAATGTGGGTGTCGACCACCTCACCCATAGGGGTCTGCTCTGTCAAGTTACAGATCCTACTAGGCTCCTGACTAGACCAGGCCTGTAGGAATAGCTTGTCCTTGATTGTTTCAAGGATCTGCGCACGATCACTACGCTTCATTCAAACCTCCTATACATAACATCGTGAATGGAGCCAACCTCCGATGGCGTGCTCCCTAGAAACTGCCGCCGGATTAGCGCCGACAGGACACGAGTCACTGCCGATCCGGCGGAAAAACTGTGACATCAATTCGGGCGCGCGCCTCACGTAACGAGGCGCCGGCCGAGCAACTTACAGACCGTTTCAATCACCTCTGCCACGGTGAAAATATTGGCGATATTCTGATCGACAATTTTCACTCGAAAGAGATTTCTGAGTGCAGTCACAAAGTTCCGCCTGCGATCAGGATCAAACTTGTTCCTAATCATCACAGACACTTTTTTGACCCGCCTGCCGGCTACTTCCATGAAAAGCCGTTTCACCTCAGCCTCGACCTCCTGTCGAGTCCACGTTTTGTTTTCAGGTAGCAGAACTTCCGCCTCTGAGATAATGAGGCGCGATCCCAGCCGGTTGCAAATCAGCTGGTACACCTTAATCAGGGTAAAGGTACCGATGTCTTCCTCGGCAACCTTAATACCAAAAACATTTCGCAATTCGCTGACGAACTCGATCAATCGGTCGAGCTGGAACCGCATCTCCAGGTCGCCCTGGATAATCGGCTCCCCGCGAGTCACCTTTATGTAAATCTCTGCCAGTTGGTCACCGACCTCATCGGTAGTCCAAGTGGTAGTCGGGTCGCAGGCTGGCCATTCCATTTCAGCCTTTCGCAACCTCCTCTCGAAAATATCCGCGAAACTCGGGAGCTGGCATTCGCTCGGCAGCTTGAATTCGTGCGGCAACTCCATCGGGGCGGCTCCTAGAAAAGTTTTTTCGCCACGCTCTAAGCGCGAGAGCTTGGTGCTCCGCGCGGCACTTGGGGGATTCAGCTCGGGTCGGCGGCCATGATCTGGGGCATGGCGTCGAACATTGCCTGCATAACCATAACTTCCTGGTCACACCGCACGACAAAGCAATGGTGGTGTTTGCCTGGACGGTAGCCGTACAGGAATTCAACAATTCTGCTATCCCCGCCATTGAATGCAGCGACATCATCCTTGAATCCCTGCGAAATCTGTCGACTGCTGTGATAGTCGACTGCTACCTTGATCGTCCAAATTTGTCTGGCGCTGGCGCTGCGCATGGAAAATTCCTTTCGTGGTTTAGGTGAATGAGCAACCGCATCAAGCTAGCCAACCACAGATGGCACATTGGATACGCCATAGGGGGACAACCAGCCTGGGGACTAGAAAATACTCAGTCAACCTCAAAAAACATCTAACATCGATGAAACGTCTTCAGCTTATTAAATTGGCAGATCCCTTTGCAAGGCTGACGCATCTCAATTACATAGGTGTTATATTGCCCAAGAAGGAGATCCGGCCTCGATAGAACCTTTTATATGAAAGTAAATTTATGGGAATTCGACAGTATTTTTGCAGATGAAATTGTTGCTTATCATTTGCGCGAATTCGCACAGCTTGATAACCGACAATGGTAAATTTGAAACATGGCCGACTGCATAGAATTACGTAATATCCGCGCCTGGGGTCATCATGGTTGCACACCTGGTGAGCGCGAATCAAAACAACCATTTGACATCAATGTGGTTCTTGAGATTGACTTAAGCAAAGGTGCAGACAGCGATGCACTGGCTGATACAGTTGATTATGCTCTCGTTTATGGCCAGGTGGTAAAAATAGTTTCCAATACTTCATTTAATTTGTTGGAAAAACTGGCCAGTGAAATTCTTGCCGATATCCTGAAAGACAAGCGCATTAAGGTCGCCCAAATCAGTCTTGCTAAGCCAGGATTACTCGATGGAGCAACAGCAATTGTAACCCTAGAGAGAGTTAATACAGTTACTTAACTCATAAAGACGGGCTGATGCAATCAGCCCCTACAATGCAATATAATTTCGTTCTCTTGAATAGTCTATATATAGGAAAAGTATGAAATCCGTCGTCCAGGCAGACAGCTATTGCCCTCCAGAAACAATTAGCGCCAGTCAAAGCGCAGAAAAAATCCAGACCGTTAACCGTACAGAACAAGTCAATCAAGTCGATCTGGACAAAATTGCTGCTGGTATTCGTCTTATATTAGAAGGAATAGGAGAAGATCCAAATCGGAAAGGTCTTCTACAAACACCATCTCGAGTAGCTCGTATGTATCAGGAGCTGTTCTATGGACTAGGCGTTGATCCTGGTAATGAAATTGTTAGCACCTTTTACGAAGACACTGACGAGCTTGTGCTAGTCAAAGACATTCCTTTTGCCAGTATGTGCGAGCATCATATGGTTCCATTTATTGGCACCGCTCATGTTGGCTATATCCCGCGTATGGGGCAAATCATTGGTTTGTCTAAATTAGCGAGAGTGGTTGAATTAGCGGCAAGAAAATTACAGGTGCAAGAGCGAATGACCAATCAAATAGCTGATGCACTTGTCAAAAAACTCAATCCATTGGGTGTAGTAGTTGCCTTGCAAGCAGAGCATCTGTGCATGTCTATTCGCGGCATAAAAAAAGGCGGAAGTAAAACCAGCACTATTGCGGTACGTGGCATGGTTGAAAGTGATCCAGCTTTACGATCTGAAGTAATGTCCAGACTCTGGAATGGCGCATAATCGTGTATCAAATAAGCAAAGAGATATCATTTTGCTACGGACACAGGCTACTTAATTACAATGGCAAATGTGCTAATTTGCATGGTCATAACGGTCTGGCAGCAATCACCATTGAATCATCACAGCTTGATGAACGGGGAATGGTGATGGATTTTGCAGAAATCAAAGCGACAATATCCAGGTGGATAGACGAAACACTTGATCATCGTATGTTGCTTCATAAAGATGATCCGATTTTGCCGCATATACGCAAACTCAATGAGCCGGTTTTTGTTATGGATGAAAATCCCACCGCTGAAAATATCGCCCGCACCATTTTCGAATTTGCCGCCAGTCAGGGCTATCGCGTCACCGAAGTAAAATTGTGGGAAACACCCTCCTCCTGCGCCACATATTGCGGGGAGTGAGGTCCGATCATGTCTTATGATTACAAAGCAAAAAAAATAGTGGCTGTGCTAGCTTCAGATCTCGAAACCGGCGTAGCCTTGAATGTCGTTGGTCATCTTGCCGTATCCATTGGCGCCTACGGCGAAGGTTTGATGGGCAGGGCCCATTTACGGGACGCCTCTGGTTGTTCTCACTTGGGAATGGCAAAATATCCATTTATTATTACCAAATTAAAGTCAAGCAAATTAAAAACACTAGTTGAACAGCTGAGAAGTCACAAAGATATTTTGATGGCTGATTATCCTGAACAGGTTTTGCACACCGGCAATGACGATGAATTAGCATCTTCTTTGGCTAATGCACACGATGAAGACATCAAATATTTAGGCATAATTCTTTATGGCGAAGCAAGCCTCATTGACGAGTTTACAGGCAAATTCACCCTCTGGCGATAAAAACCAATCACGGAGAACACGGGCTCGCAAGCTTCGCCCCTACAATTCCTACGTATATTGTTGTTTTATGGCCAGCACAGCGCCATATGTGAGATTGGTGTGCCAATGTCGGAGCAATGATAAACGAAGAATCCGTAGGGGCGCGTGTAAATGCACCCCTACCCCACATATCGACGATCTCGTAAGCCGCTGTGCTAACGCCAAAATGACAATGTGGTGAGAACCCGTAGGGGCGAAATTTATGAGCCCGTTCGAAGCGACGTTCTCCAACGGAAGGCATCGCCTCTGGTATCTTGATGCCAAAAATAATAAAATAAAAAAAGAAACGGCGGCGGGTCGGGAACGTCGTCTCGAAAGACGTCGTTCCCGACCCGCTTCTTCACAGCTCCGCACCTCATTCGATGCGGATGGGGCGGCGATCACTGGGCGGCCAGCCGCCGATCCCTTTGGCGACGCCCATCCTCGGTGGCACCTCAGTCTTGCCTCGAGGCCAATTGAGGATGGACAGCCAAATGATCAAGGCCACACAAACGGCAGCCATGACGCCGACCCCGTGATCGGCATGCACCCAACTGGCGTTGCGCCGCTCCTCAATCGAGCCGGAGATTCGTTTCCCCTTCACCAGGAACAACGAGTTTCGAGGCCGGAACGGCCTTCGCCTCTTGTTGGTAAATCCAGTAGGCAAATGCGCCAAACCCAGCCACCAGTGCCAGGAACGCCGCAGCCACTAGGCACCAAATGGTGTGGATGAGCGTCCACTCCCATCTTCTTCTCGCTTTCGTCATGCGAATTTCCTCACTCAGAAAGGAACCGAAACAACATCGGGACGCCTGCTAAAAATCGGGGCCGTTGAGGCGCGCTGCGTACGCTCGCAGCTCTGCCTCCGACTCGTAACCAACCTGCACTAGTTGATTGTCGGAAGCCCGGAGAAAATCATGGCTGTTGAGCCACTTGAGGATTTCCCGCAACTCCTCCAATTTTGGCTGAGGATTACTTGCGTCGGGCCATGGGGCCCAGAAAGCCAACTCGGCCTCACGGAAACCTAAAGGAATCCGACCTTTCCGTGCCCAATAATCAAGCAGGTCCTCGGCCTGAATGTGATTGGGAAATACCCTCACGGGACCGGGGAATTGCCTGAATTTACGACCGGTCCAACCGAATTTAAATGCGCCACAGCGCCGCGCCAGGATAATCGGCCCAGGCGTTGGCGAAATACCGGCGGCCAGGGCGATCAACCAATCAAGCCACGCAGGCGGAATCCGGCGCCATCTCGTAACTACCGTAAACACTCCGAAGCTCCTCATGAAAAGAAATCCTCCTCGCACCTAACATCAACCCTACCGCACAGATTGAGCGGACCAAATTGGCTCAGCCGAACAATGGCGGGCTTTTGGGTTGGGACCTCACATGAGATCAGGTACGAAAGAAACGCCTTTACCCTGACATTTCCAAGTGTTGAAAATCAAGCCATAATGTTTTGAGATTCAATATCGCGATTTTTTCCTTGTTGCGTGGCTTTTCAGCCAGTCCACATCCAAAAATTGTCTACATATTAAAATCAATTTCTCTAATTCAGCACGATTTTTTAAAATTAAAGTCTGCTTTGCAGCTAGCGCAAGTTCGCACAGCTTGGCAGCCGCGACTTACAAATACCATCGCGCTAACGCGGGCGGAGCTGCGCCCCGCCCCTACGCAAACTCTGGTTCGACGATTTTCGTTAAGACTCCTGCAGCATGGGCACGTCGGAATAATTCGCTTAGAGCTTGCTTGCCTTGCTCACCATAGTTAAGAGTTAGTTCATTGACGTAGCGGCCAATAAATTGCATAGCCTGATCTGCCGACATGCCTTGCGCATAACGCGTGGCATATTTGGCTGCTTCCAGGCGATGATCGAGTGCATATTGAATCGACTGGCGGAAAAGCTGTGTCAACTGAAAAATGACAGCCGGCGGCAAGTCTTTCTTGATGATATTTCCTCCCAACGGCAAAGGCAATGCAGTTTGCTCGTACCACCAGGCGCCTAGATCAAGAATTTTATGCAAACCCATTTGCGTGTAAGTCATTTGCCCGCCGTCAATTACTAAACCTGCTTCAACACTGCCGTCCATGACAGCACCAATAATGGCATCAAACGGCAAAGAAATGGTCTGTACCCGCGGGCAAAAAATTTTCAAAAGCAAATAGGCTGTAGTCAAAGTGCCCGGTACAGCTATTTTCAATTGAGCAATTTTATTTTCTGTAATCGGCTCTTTTGCCAACAGCATGGGACCGGTTTTATAACCCATGCAGGCGCCACAACTCATTAAATAATAACGATCAGCAACTTGCGGATAGGCAGCAAAAGAAAGAGCAGACATTTCATATTTGCCTGAAGAAGCTGCTTCATTGAGAATTTGCATAGGCAGCAATTTATGGGTTATTGAAATGGCAATGGGCTTGATAATGCCTTCTGTAAGAGCATAGTACATGAAAGCATCGTCGGCATCAGGCGTATGGGCAATAGTAATTTCACGCATAATAGATATGATACGGGTTGTAGGGGCGAGATTTATGAGCCCGTGTTCTCCCCGCCCCTACGGGTGGTGCGGTAGAAAGACTGTCAATTCATCGCTGGAAAGCCGGTAAAGCCAGGCGAGACAGCCTGCCAATCCAACATAAGCAATGGCAATTAAAATACGCTGTCCGGCACTGGCTGGTTGCATTGGTGCTAAAAGGAAGATGGCAGTGTATTGGCTGCCAATACCGGCGTGGCTGAAATAGGTTGCACCGGCTTGGCTTGATCGGGAAAAGGTGATTGTGTTTGTTGACCGGGCCGATCAAATGCGCCTTCTTTTGGTTTTTCTACAACATAGCCTGAGCGATCCACCGGAACTGTACTGTTATATTGCTGCCCCTGAGCCCGCTGCCTGGTAAATTCTCCAAACAGAGACACAATCGAAATAATAGCTATAAAAAAGAGCAGCGGCGATTTAAATAACACTGTCAGACCGATAAGTATGGCTACCCCAGGTATTAGCAACCATTTGGAAATAGCCTTAATGATAAAGCCGCCATCAAATGGCATTGCCGGCACAAGCTGAAACAAATTCAAGAAAAAGCCGGTATTGCCTGCAGCCATCATCCAACTGTTGTTGTTTTGCACACCAAACCAGAACAAGAGGACACTACCTACCCCACCAACCAGCGGTCCAGCTATTGCCACCCAGGCACGAGTAGCTTCATCCGGAGGCAGTTTCGTCATTGCCACATAAGCAATAAAAGGCAAAAAAACCGGCATCTTTGGCTCTAAGCCAAGAGCTTTCATCCATACCCAATGTCCCATTTCATGTATAACCAATATAACGAAAATGGCGGCTGCATAAGGCAAACCAAAGAGTACGGCATAAAAACCAATAGTCAGTATTGGACTTAATATCCAGCCCACTTTTATAAAAGACAGCATTTTCAAAGCAGCCATTAAATAAAATTTGAATTTTAAAGCCAGCACGCCAAGAACGCCCAGGCTGCCCAAAATTGTTTTATTGCCTGTTTTATCTTTTTTCTTGCCGGCAGGATTTTCTTCTGGTTGCATTATTTTTCCTTACTCTTTTATTATGCCCCATAATCATTGAAAACCCGAATTCAAGTGCTGCAGACCTTTAAAATATAAGCATGATATTTTCTTTGCCACGCAGACGTTTGCCTAAAATTCGTCTTTCTCCGTTAGCCTTTGTCGAGCAGCAATTCGGCACTGGCGTAGAATTAATTGGGCAGTGCATTATATTATTTTGCCAAACTCTTTACTACATTGTACGGGGTGAGATAGATTGGCGGGAGACATTTCGCCAATCTTATATGATAGGCGTTAAATCTTTTGTGGTTGTCGGGGTAACCGCTCTTTTTGTCGGCTTTGCCATGTCATTGCAAATAGCACGTGAACTTGTGCTTTTTGGTGGTGATACCGCCATTGGTGGCGTAGTTGCTTTGGCACTCATACGCGAAATCGGTCCGATCACAGCTGGAGTTATAGTAGCTGGTCGAGTTGGCTCCGCCATAGCTGCTGAGCTGACTACAATGATGATTACTGAGCAAATAGACGCTTTAAAAGTGATGCGCATTGATCCAGTACAGTTTTTGGTAGTGCCAAGATATCTGGCCGGCTTGTTTATGATGCCGGTACTATCTATTTATGCCATGTTTATTGGTCTTCTTGCCGGTATACTCATTTCTCATGCTGCGGCCAATGTACCACCGGCAACATTTCTCGATTCAGTCAAGCAGACAATTCTTGATCGAGATTTCACTGTTCATTTTGTAAAAGCCATACTTAATGCCACAATTGTCATTATTTTTTCTTGTGCTATTGGTCTACATACACGTGGCGGCGCTGAAGATGTCGGCATTGCTACAACACGTACGATTGTCTGGACAATGACTGTAATTTTCATCGTCAATTATATTGTCACTTCTCTTACTTATGCACCCAGATAAGCAAACGAAATATAGCCGAGTGCGGCGCGGCGAGGAGCCGTGCAAAGCGAGGCGTGGAAACGCGCGTCAAGGCGAGGGACGAAGCCGAGGCAGCGCATGATAAGAAGAAGAACACGGACACCTGAAAGAGAATTTACCGCCGGCGAACCCTTAATTGAGGCAAAAAACCTTGTTAAAAGTTTTGAGGACGAAGCTGTTTTGCAAGGCATAAGTTTTACTGTCCGCGCCGGCGAGGCACTAGGTATTATTGGTCCATCCGGGTGCGGCAAATCGACCATTCTTAAATTGATATGCGGCTTGCTTGATCTGGATAGCGGCCAGATAACATTGCACTCCAAACAAGTTGGGCTTGTTTTTCAAGGTTCAGCTTTGCTAAATTCACTTAGCGTAAGAGACAATCTTGCTCTTGGCCTTAGATCCAGACATCTTCGTAAAGCAGAAGAAGACAAAATAATTGCCGAAAAGTTAAGGTTAGTAGGACTAAGCGACCATATCAATGCTTATCCGTCACAATTATCCGGCGGGCAACAAAAGCGCACTAGTTTTGCTCGCGCTATTGTCAACGATCCTAAAATAATTCTCTACGATGAACCCACTACAGGATTAGATCCTGTGATGTCAACAGTGATTGAAGATTATATGATTGAAATGGGCGAGCAATTCAATCCTGCTTCAATTGTAGTTACTCACCAGTTTTCTACGTGGCAGCGTACTGTAGATCGCATTATTCTAATGCATGCCGGTAGAATACAGTGGCAGGGTACTCCGGAAGAGGCCTTAAAAACGGACGACCCATATATGAAGCAATTTGCCCACGCCACTAAAGAAGGGCCGATGCTCGCTGGCGGCGGCGATTTTTAAACCATCAGAGGTGCAATGGTAGAAGCTGAAAACAAACCAAATTACGAATATAGAGTAGGGCTATTTGCAGTCATTGCTCTGATTATTCTTTTTTGGGGCTGGTCATGGCTGAAAGACTTTTCTTTCAATCCACCACAACGCTTTCAGGTGCAATTTCACGACATTGCCGGACTAACAAAAAATGCACCAGTACAAGTCAATGGTGTCCGCGTCGGCGTAGTCGAAAAAATTGATTTAAGGGGCGAAGGACAAGTGGTTTGCTCGCTAAAAATACCAAAAGAAAATACTGTCATTCCCCAGGGCTCAAAAATCACTATTCAAACCCTCGGTTTAGTGGGAGCTAAATATATCGAAATTACATTGCCAAAATTAAAACCTGACGAGCCGATGCCGCCACCAATTGAACCAGACAGTTTGGTCATGGGGCAAGATCCTGTCCGCTCTGAGTTATATATCAATCACATTGCCGCCAATCTCAGCGAGTTCACCGAAAGTTTGTCCGGTTTAAAGGCAAGAATGGGCGTTGCTAAAGCAGCAGAAGAATCAGGAGTAGCTATAGATAACTTAAAAATAGCCGCTGCTAAATTCAGTAATAACATGGATCGCTTAACTGACGTTACTGCCGACCTAAAGCACGGTGCCTGCAGTGCTGATGGATTTTTTGTTGAAGGCAAATCAACTTTGCAAAGAATTTCCAGCATGGCTCAAGAATGGCAAAATGCCGGACACAAAGTTAATCACATAGTTTCTGGTCCTGATTTTAACGGCAATATAAAAGAGACTGTGCGCCTGGCTAAAGAAACTGCAGAAAAAGTGCAACAAGCAATGCATGAGCTTAATCAAACTTTGAGTGACAAAGATATGCGCTCAGACATAACTACCATGCTCAATAAATTGCTTAGTGCCACTGAAAATATCAGCCGATCAGTACAAGCAGCAAAAGACATAGCCGGCGATCAACAATTGCGCAGTGATCTAAAAGAAGCCATGTCCAATGCAAAAGACGCTATGACCAGGGCCGATAAATTATTGTCCAATCCTGACTTGATCAACGACGCCCATAATACTATGGCTCAGTTGCGTTCGGCTTCTACTCAAGTGCGCGAAATGGCGGAAAGAATCAATAATTTGCTTTCTAAAAAACATCCTTTGTTGCATATGATACTGGGCGCCAGCTTAAATAAATCCGTTAAAGAAGAGACCAAGTCGTCATCGCACACGCAAGTAAAAAAATCGGATGGAAATACTTTGCAGGAAAGTACTACTGAAAGCTCTACTTTGAAAAGCGGTACAGAAACTGTACAGCCTGATTCAGTAAAATCGCCGTCACCCGACTCCGAAATAGTGCTGCCGATCCAGGTTCATGGTGAAATAAGATGAATTACGAACCTGTGATCGGGCTGGAAGTACACACCCACTTAAAAACTAAATCTAAAGCATTTTGTGGCTGCCCGACGGATTTTGGCGCAGCCCCCAACACGCAAATATGCCCGGTTTGTGTAGGTATGCCTGGTGTGTTGCCGGTTTTGAATCGAGCCGTGGTGAATTGCGCTATCAAAGTCGGACTGGCTTTGCATTGCACCATAAGTAGTATCACTAAGTTTGACCGCAAAAATTATTTTTATCCGGATTTGCCTAAAGGCTACCAGATATCTCAATATGACGAGCCCATTTGCCGCTCAGGACATATTACCATCAAAGGTAAGCGCATTCGTATTCACAGAGCGCATATTGAAGAAGATGCCGGTAAACTTGTGCACGCTGGTGCAGCCGGATTGCATGGTTCCAATTACAGCCTGGTTGACTTGAACCGCGCCGGTGTACCTTTGCTTGAAATTGTTAGCGAACCGGATATATCCGACCCGGAAGAAGCCAGATTGTACTTGACCGAACTGCGCAATATTTTGCGCTATATTAACGTCAGCGACGGCAATCTCGAAGAAGGCAGCTTCCGCTGCGATGCCAATGTTTCCATCCGTCCTGTTGGCTCAAAAGAATTGGGGACGCGCACCGAAGTTAAAAATATGAACAGCTTTAAGGCTGTGCAGAAAGCTTTGCAGTATGAAATAGATCGGCAAACGGCCGTTGTGCAAGGTGGCGGGCAAGTAGTGCAAGAAACAAGATTGTGGAACGAAGCCGACGGCAAAACGCATACCATGCGGTCAAAAGAAGAAGCTCACGATTACCGTTATTTCCCCGAACCAGATTTAGTCCCTCTAGCAGTTGATCGTGCCTGGGTCGATGAACTCTCCAAAGAAATGCCTGAATTACCGGAAGCTCGCCGGCAACGATATATGAACGATTTAAAATTGTCTTTCGATGACGCTTTTGTCTTAGTGGAATCTCAAGATATGAGCAATTTTTTTGATGAAGCAGTCAAACTCGGTGCTCAAGCAAAAGAAGCAGCCAACTGGCTGATTGGCCCAATAACCGGATATCTGAACGATAAAAAACTGGAATTTACACAAACTACTCTCACGCCTGAAAACATGCGTGATTTGTCGAGCGCAGTAGCAAATGGCACAATCAGTAATACTGCTGCTAAGCAATTATTAGTGGAGTTGCTGCAGAACAAATCTGATGTTGCCGCCTTAATAAAAGAGCGCGGCTTGACTCAGGTTAGCGATGAGGGGGAGCTGCGTAAAGCCGTGTCAGCAGTGGTTGCCGCTAACCAGTCTCAAGTAGAAGAATATAAGCAAGGCAAAAATACGCTCGCTCAGAGCGACGCTCTGTTGCTCGATGGTGGCCATCATCGTCTGCAGTCGATCGACCAAGGTCGGCATCATCTCAGCCTGCCGCTGCAGCAGCTTGAAGGTCTCGTCACGCTGATGGGCCTGCGAGTAGACGCGTAAGGTCGTCGCCGCCTTGAGGTCGAGCAGTTGCGCCGCTTCGACCCGATCGCGCCGGCACAGCGCGGAGAGCAGCCCCAGCATGGCGGAAGTGGCCACGCCCGCAATCGAAGTACCGAACGCGAATCCCAACCCTTTGACCGGTGCGGCGAGCGAGGCGCGGATGGCATCGAGGTCCGCCGCGCTCTGCAGCGCCTGGCCGGTGCCCCTCAAGGTCGCCACCATGCCCAGCAGCGTCCCCAGCATGCCCAGCAACACGAGCAGGCCAACCAGATACGGCGTCAGCGCCGGTCCCGGCATGGCGACGCGCTCACCCTCGACGCGCAACCGCACCGCATTGCGCAGGCCCGGATGGATCGGCTCGAGCCACACACCCAGGCTAGACGGTCGCGTGGACAGGCCCGCGACGGCCCGCGTCAACGTATTAGTGGCCTGACTGTAGCGCCACAACTCAAGCGCGCCCGCAACGTAGCAAGCGCCCACCAGCAACGTCACGGTCAGCGCCAGCGGATTCGAGCCGACGTAGCCCACCCCGATCCAGCATACAGCGGCCAGACCGGCCAGAAAAACAGCGAGATTAATCAGATACTTGGACATAGCGTCCCGGTTACGGGGTGCGAAGGGGTGCGAAGAGCCGCAAGCAGCCCCTCGACCGGTTGAAAACGAACCTCCAGTTCGGCGAGCAACACGCTCTGCATATCCTTGCGGAACACGTTCTGCCATGCGCCGGCCGTAACCGACGCGGCCTCCCCCACGGCTTCGGCGTCGGCCAGGGAAGCCTGCTCGGCCAGACGCAGACGGTCGAAATGCCCGGCGAGCATGCCCGGGACGCCCGCCAGCAGATTCCGCTCGCGCGGGCTCAGCGCACGCTCCATGACGGCGTCCACGACCGCGAGGCGGGCCATAGCAGGCGTCCTGGCGGCCAGCATGGCCCGCAAGCGGCCGCGCAGGTTGGCGATGCCGGTCTCCATCGTCTGCTGGATCGACTGGTATTGCTGACGAAACACCGCGTAGTCGACCGCTGCCTCCGTAGGAACACTCTGCACAGGCATTCTGCGCGAACCGCGCCGGTTGGCGGCGGAAAGCGTGGTCTCGCCGACGATGGTACTCGTCAACGCAGCGCGCACGCGGGCGCACTCGCTCTCCTCGGCGCTGCCGAACGCCCGCGCACCGGGCGCGACGACCGGCGGGCTGCCGCTCAGCGCGGTGGAGAGCCCGATGGCGTCGGTCCAGCCGAGCCATTGGCTGAGCCGGTCCGAGAGCGATTGGCTGGATTCGGCAACCTCGGCGTCCGTCAGACGGGCGAGTAAGCGAATAAGTGCCGGACCGCTGGAAGCTGCTGTACGCTGCGAAGCTTGCACCATTCCGTCAGAGGCAAAAAAGGCAGCAGTTTACACTCAGACGGGATGAAGGCGGCCGGATTGCCTGGCGGTTAGAGCCGGACGACGTCGAGGATGGCGTCGGCAAAGGCCTTCGGCGCTTCCTGGGGCAGGTTGTGTCCGATGCCGCCGTCGATGTTCCGGTGTTGATACTTGCCGGTAAACTTCTTCGCGTAGGCAGCCGGTTCGGGATGCGGCGCGCCGTTGGCATCGCCCTCCATGGTGATGGCCGGCACCGAAATAGCCGGCGCCGTCGCGAGACGCGCTTCGAGTGCATCGTATTGCGGCTCGCCCTGAGCCAGGCCAAGACGCCAGCGGTAGTTGTGAATCACCACGGCCACGTGATCCGGATTGTTGAACGACTCAGCCGAGCGGTCGTAGGTCGCATCGTCGAAATTCCATTTAGGCGATGCGAGACGCCAGATCAGCTTGTTGAAGTCGTGGCGGTTCGCTTCGTAACCCGCCTGGCCGCGCTCCGTGGCGAAATAGAACTGATACCACCACTGCAGTTCAGCCTTCGGTGGCAGCGGTGTCTTGCCGGCGGCCTGATTGCCGATCAGATAGCCGCTCACCGACACGATCGCCTTGACGCGTTGCGGCCACAGCGCGGCGATGATATCGACCGTGCGTGCGCCCCAATCGAAACCGCCCAAGATCGCCTTGTCGATCTTCAACGCGTCCATCAGCGCAATGATGTCCACGGCGACTACAGACTGCTGCCCATTGCGCGGCGTATCCCCGGAGAGGAAGCGCGTCGGACCATAGCCACGCAGATACGGCACGATGACCCGATAGCCGGCGGCGGCAAGGATCGGCGTCACCTCGGCGAAGCTGTAGATATCGTACGGCCATCCATGCAGCAGAATGACGACGGGGCCGTTTTGCGGGCCCGCTTCCGCATAACCGATGCTCAATGTCCCAGCGTTGATCTGGCGAAGGTTGTCGAACGAAGCAACCCGCGTTGCACCCTGCGTGGTCGCCGTCGTGTTATTCGATTGTGCTTTTGCGAGTCCGCTCAGGCCCAACTCCAGCAGACTGATCCCAGCCACGGTCGTCCCCAGCAAAAGACGACGTCGACTATTGATCTGTTCCGGCATCGCTGATTCTCCTCAAAGATTGGTCACAGATTGTTCGCGCAAACGCCCTTCAGGACGTCTGACTTGCGAAGCCAGAACGTCTGGCGTGGAAGTATTAAAGCCCGTGGACGTATCTGGCTTGTGTCCGCGAGAAGCGCCAGTGCAAGCGTTTGTATTTATCGAGGGCGCAGATACAGTGCGATACAAAACGACGGGGCGGCAAGTTCAACCGCCGCCTCTTTCAGAAACGCTAGCGAACGCTCTTCAACACGAGCCTGGCTTCCAGGCCGCCTTCGGGACGGTTCTGCAATGACAGCGATGCGTCCATCGCCAAAGCGAGTTGGCGAGCAATCGCGAGGCCGAGGCCCGTACCACCCGTGCCGCGGTTGCGCGATTGTTCGAGCCGATAGAACGGCTCAAACACCGCTTCCAGCGATTCGGCCGGAATACCCGGCCCGCGATCGAGCACGGAGACGCTCACCTGCCCGTCCTGCGAAGCGGCCAACCTGATCTCGGCTGAGCCGCCGAACTTCAGCGCGTTATCGACCAGATTGCCCACGATCCGGCGCAACGCCTGCGGGCGCGTCACTAACGCGGTGGAGATTTGCCCGTGCAGCGAGACGTCCTTGCCGGCATCGACGTAGTCGAGTACGAGGCTGTCGAACAGCGCATCCGGATCGATCCGCAGCGGCGCCTCAGTGACGCCGTGCATGGTGCGCGCGTACGTGACACCTTCCTTGACCATCGTTTCCATTTCCCGCAAGTCCTGCTGCAGTTTTGCGCCTTCGGCACTCTCGTCCATCACGTCGACGCGCAAACGCATGCGGGTGATCGGTGTTTGCAGATCGTGCGAAATGGCCGCGAGGATCTGCAAACGCTCGGTCATGTACATCCTGATGCGGTCCTGCATGGCGTTGAACGCCCGCGCCGCGCGCGCCACTTCGTCCGGTCCGTCCTCGGGCAGGCGCTCCGCCTTCAGGTCGGGGCCAAGCGTGTCGGCTGCACGCGCCAGCTCGCTCAACGGGCGCGTCGCGATACGTACAGCCAGCCAGCAGCACGCGGCCAGCACCACCAGTTGCAGCACCAGCACCCACGACAACCACGGCGACAGCGGTGCGCTGGGCGTAGGGTGGTAGTCGATCGTCAGCGGCGTGCCGTCACTCAGTTGCAGATGAACCTGCAGGCGATCCCGGTCGCCCGGTACGGCGTTGGCGGTGAGCGGATAGCGCTTGCCGATGCCATCCGCGATGGATTGCGCCACCCTCGCCGAAAGCTGCGCGTCGGGAGGCGCACCGCTCACGCCAGGCCCCAGAGCAAAGGTATAGGTGCGCCGCGCCAGCCGCGGCAGCCATTGCGCACGTTCGTTGGGCGGCAAATGATCGAGCAGCGCAACCGAGCTCGTCACCTCACGCTCGATGTAACCCATCATCACGTTGGTCATGGTCTGATCCCGCTCCATCCTGGTGAGCGAGACCGACAGCACTTGCACCAGCGCAAGGCTGACAAAGAGAATCAGCGCAAGCCTCGCGAACAGCGTGCGCGGCCATCGCAGCAAGGCGTTGCGTTTCATTGATCGCCTTCGACCATGGTCACGGCAGCGGAAAACACATAACCCTCGCTACGCAGCGTCTTGATGTAACGCGGCTCGCGCGCGGTGTCCTGCAGGCGCTGCCGCAAACGGCTCACCAGCAGATCGATCGAGCGGTCGAACGCATCGGCCTGGCGGCCCTGGGTCAGATTGAGCAACTGGTCTCGCGTGAGCACGCGCTGCGGGTGATCGAGAAACACGCGCAGCAGGCGGTACTCCGCGCCGCTCAAGGCCACCATGGTGCCCTCGACGTCGAGCAGATGACGCGCGACCGTGTCGAGGCGCCAGTCGCCAAAGTGGATCATCGGCGAGGTTTCCGTCACCTGCATGCCGGGCGGCAGCATCCTCGCGCGGCGCAAGACGGAGCGGATGCGCGCCAGCAGTTCACGCACCGCAAACGGCTTGGACAGGTAATCGTCAGCGCCCATTTCCAGCCCGACAATGCGATCCGTCTCTTCGCCGCGAGCGGTCAGCATCAGGACCGGCACGGCGCGAAACTTGCCTGCACGTAATTCCCGGCACAGGACGAGACCGTCCTCGCCGGGCATCATCAGGTCGAGCACGATCAGATCAGGCTCGCCCTGCTCGAGGACGGCGCGCATCTGGCAACCGTCGCGGCCAGCGACACGCGCATGCCGTTCTTCTCAAGATAGGTCGCAATGAGTTCGCGGATACCGCGATCGTCATCGACGATCAGGACGTGGTCGGTGTTTTCCATCAAAAGCTCAATCCTTCCGACGATTGACGCGCACACGGTTCACGTTGACCAGCGAACACTGCACGGGGTGCGCCATCTCCGCTGCAAATCCGCCCGCCAGGAAGGCGAGAATCGCCATCAGCCGTTTCATGCGTCCTCCGCGACTGACGGGTTCGCGCCATTGGCTACGCTGGCCTCCAGCGTATACGGGTCGATGCCTTCCAGGCAACCGGCAAGCAGTTCGGCACTCATGGGGTTCTCCACCATAGGAATGGCTGCTTTATAGCCTAGTAGCGGCAACGCTTTGTATCCCAATGTATCTGGGCATTCCCGCGACACAAAACATTGCACTGTTGCCGCCGCGGGGACACAAACCAGATACGAACAGGCGTTCCAATACAGCCATCCCATTCAATGAAAGGACCGCGACATGTTCTCCAACTTCAAATCCGTCGTTGCCGCGACCCTGTTCGCCGCAGCGGTGGCGAGCGGCGCCGCCGCCGTCACCACGCTCGCGGCGAGCCCAACCGCGGCTCCCGTGGCCGCCCTCTCCCGCAACAACAACACCGCACCGGATTTCACTGGCATCGACAACTGGCTCAATAGCAGCCCGCTGAGCATGCAGCAGTTGCGCGGCAAGGTGGTGCTGGTCGACTTCTGGACCTATACCTGCATCAACTGTATCGACGTGCTGCCCCACGTGAAGGCCTGGAATCAGCAATTCAGCGATCAGGGGCTGGTGGTGGTGGGCGTCCACACGCCCGAGTATCCGTTCGAACGCAACACGGACAACGTCAAGGGTGCGATCAAGCGCCTCGGCATCACCTTCCCGGTCGCGCAGGACAACCACTATGCGACGTGGAACGCCTACGACAACCAGTATTGGCCGGCGTTCTATCTGGTCGACAAGAAGGGGCGAGTCGTCTACACGCACTTCGGCGAAGGCAACTACGACCAGACCGAAGCGAAGATCAAGTCCTTGCTGGCGGAAAACCCGTGATTCGTATCGCAATGTATCTGGGCATCGGGGCGATACACGACATTGCAATTCGCCGCTTTCCCGACACAAGCCAGATACGTTCGCGGGTTCAAATGCATCAACGCCGGACGACAGAGACAAGCAACACGGCGGAGCCTGACCGAATTGCCGATCGGGCTCCCTGAAACCCCGGCGCTTTCCAGTCTAATTTTTTACGTTCACGGAGAACGACATGAAAACCTCAAGCATCGCTTTGGCCTTCGCTGCATTCGCTACTGCTGGCGTCGCTTACGCCTCTGAAACGCCGGCAACGACCGCCGCGCAACCGGCGCTCGCCGCACAAACGCAGCAATGGAGTCCGAATCAAATTGACGCCACGCAAAAGACGCGTGCCGAGGTTCGCCATGAACTGGCGCAGGCCGAGCACGATGGCGAAATCGCGCGTCTGAATACGTTGTATCAGGGTGGTTGATCGGCCTGCAATAAGTATGCAACGAGAGAGTGCGCAACCGATTGCAGCTACGAAATCCGCTCTCTCACCCGCAAGTCACACGCTGCGCCCGGTGCCAGGTTTTGCGCCGGCCCATGCGATTCGATCTCGAAGTAAGGCAGCGCGGGGGCGTTAAACACTTCGATCGGCGCGCCATGCAGGTATGGTCGATCCGCGAACGCGTCGAAGCTGCGCGTCAGGCGCTTCTCGCCCTCTGGCAATGCAAGTCGAACGTCAAGTTCACCTTGCGATGCACGAATGCCGAGCTTGAACTCGATTGCCTCGTCGCAGGTGGCCGATAGCACGCCATCCACAAAGCCGACAAAGCGGGAACCGCGCACGTCACCGATCGGCCCCTTACCGGGGAACGGCACAATGGCCTCATGCCACGCATCGTCGGCCCGGCCGAGCCGTATGCTTACGGTTCCCGGCCGGCGCAGCATCAACACATCCCAGATGCCGCATACACGAATCTCATCTGAACGGTTGATCAGCCGATGCCCCGTGGTCCAGACCCCGCTCGCTACCAGCTCGATGCGCCTGACAATCTGCAGCCCGCTTTGGCGGCACACCGCGCTTTGCAACTCTACGCCCATCGACTCCGGCCCGCACCAGGTGCTCAGCACTTCGAACGGTCCGCTATCGAGATCGCGCTGAGGTGCTCCATCCGGCCAGTCCGACTCCGGCGCCACCCACGTCTTGCCGCCACCCCACAACGGAAAAGCCCATTCACCGCACAGCGCCTGCCATTGCCCGGCGCTGCCATCGGGCGTTTTACCGGCTAACGCATCATTGACGTAGGCCAGCTCGATGCCAGCGTGACGTAGGCTCATGAGGCGTCCGCCGATAGACGGCACCACCGTCAATTCGAGCGCATCCTGCGTCAAAATGAGCGCCTGCCAGCCACGAAAAACGTCCCATCGCAAAGACCGCCCGGCCTGCATGTTCTCGTCGGGTGTCGCACGAAAATGTGAAATGTTGCCCATCATCGAACACCCCTAGCTCTTTTCAACCGGCTTGCTGCGCATCAGACCCACCGTCTCCGGCTGGGCCACTTTGCACATCACCGGTGGCAGACCACGGGCGATCAGTTCAATATCCGCCAGCGCGCGGCGACCGATCTCGCGGAGTACCGCGTCGAGCGCACCCGCTTGATGGGGCGAGAGCAGCACGTTGTCCAACGAACGTGCGCGGTGGCCTTTCGGCAACGGTTCCTCCGGGAAAACATCGGTCGCTACCCGGATGTGGCCTTGCTCGGCGACGTCGAGCATCGCATCGAAGTCAACCACGCCGGCACGGCTCACCAGCACAAAGGCGGCGCCGCGCGGCATCGACATGAACTGCTCGCGGGTCAGGAAGCCCTGATTCTGCGAAGTGACGCCAGCCACCACGAACACCACCTGCGATTCGCGCAGCACTTCTTCGAGCGCTGCCGGCCGGCAGCCGAGCGA
>CAWKBA010000032.1:0-5504 GCA_963847765.1 Candidatus Melainabacteria bacterium
TCCAACCGTTTCGAAAGGCAATCTCTTCCGGACAGCAAATCATGAGGCCCTGGCGCTGCTCGATGGTTTCTACGAAGTTTGTCGCCTGGATCAGCGCCTCGTGGGTGCCGGTATCCAGCCAGGCAGCGCCGCGCCCCAGCCGCTCGACAGTCAGCTGCCCGCGAATCAAATACTCTTCGTTTACCGAAGTAATCTCATACTCGCCTCGCCAGGAAGGTTTGACACCCTTTGCGATGTCTACGACGCATGAATCGTAAAAGTAAAGTCCGGTAACGGCGAGATTCGACTTCGGAAGCTTGGGCTTTTCTTCGATGCTGATCGGCGCCCTCCGCGTCGCACTCGACCACTCCATACCGCTCCGGATCCTTGACCCAGTACGCAAAAACGGTCGCTCCGGCGTCGCTGTTTGCCGCATTTCGAAGCTGACTTTGGAGACTTTGACCGTAAAAGATGTTGTCTCCGAGTATCAAAGCGCATCGATCTCCCGCAATAAAATCCTCGGCGAGGATAAAGGCTTGGGCAAGGCCATCCGGGCTGGGCTGGGCAACATACTGAATGGACATTCCCCAGGCCGAGCCGTCGCCGAGCAGCAGTTTAAATGCCTCCTGCTCTCGCGGAGTGTTGATCACCACAATATCTCTAATCCCAGACATCATTAGGATGCCTAACGGATAGTAGATCATTGGCTTGTTATAGATGGGAAGAAGCTGCTTGCTTACAGCCCTGGTTACGGGCCACAGCCGGCTTCCCGTTCCACCAGCCAGAATGATCCCCTTCGTTGTCAAATTCGTTTGCCTTGGCGATGTTAGCGCTGGGTGTAATTCTGCTCGATCCAGCGGCGATATTCCCCGGATCGGTAACCGAAAGGTTGGTGGTTCGAGTCCACCCGGGGGCGCACATCTTTTTGCTTTTGTCGTGCCTTTTTTTGATGTTTTAGCTCTAGATTGATCTCATTTTGCTCGTGAACATCTGGAGCACCGATTGGGAGCGGAATATGGACACGAGCGAGGACGACGAGGACGGTGGAAGAGCTCAAAGTTTGGCGGTGGCCGTTGCCGCTCTCTCTATGGAATGTTTTGCTGGGGACGCCATCTTTGCCTGCCCGGCGTGCGACCGGCGGCTCACCACAAGCAGCGGCATCAAGAACCACGTCAAGCTGCAACACGGACGATCCTTGGACATCACTTGGCGCTGTTCGCGTTGCGACGAGACGCGACCGACGTACCAGGGCATCAAGAACCACGAAAAGGATAAACACGCGGTCGAAGAGGCGGTGGAGCCGGCTGGCGGCGCCGCGCACAACTTTTTCTTTTTTGCCCTCTTACCTTTCGACTTTTCGACTGAGTCACGACTCATTTTGCGTGTGAAGACTCCAGGAATCGATTGCGACCAGGCTTGGAGGATGGCGGACGACAGCGGAGGCGTAAACTCGATCGGCGCGTCGACGACAACAACGGCCAGCGCGGGCATGCTGGTTTCCCATAGGGCGGCCATGTTTGCTTGCCCGAGCTGCTCGCAGACATTCACTACGGCCAAGGGACTCAAGCTCCACTTCCGGACCGCGCACAAACAGGAACTACACCTTCGCTATACCTGTTCTGCGTGCGAAGAGACCTTCGGCGCCGAGATGGAAGCCCACAATCACGAATCTTCGACGCACGGACGGCCGGCGGCCGTAACGCCCGCTCCGATAGATGGCGCGCTCGTCGACTACGTCATCGTAGACAGACAGAAGATAAACAACTTTATCTATTCTTCGAGCGCCCCAAGTGCGCCACCAAGAAGTTCAAGGAGGTGCACCGCCTTGCGCAGCATGTGCATAGCGTCCACAAGCGGATGCTGCGTGCGATCTACCAGTGCGCGCACTGCAGCTTCAGCGCCACATCGAAAAACATCATCAGCGGCCACAGCTGCCAGGAGACGACTGGCGCGCGCGTCATCTGCAAGAATTGTCTTCGTCGCGGCCACTCAGCAGCAACTGGACGCAAGTGACCACTGCCATGACGCCAAGGACCACGACATCCGCCGGGACATTAAGAAGGCAATCATAGAGACGGGCTGCATCGAACTCGCAGACGTACGGAACACGCTGCATTCACTTGCAACTACCCTCTGGCCGCAGCGCCTGGAAACTTCGAGCGAGCACACGTGAAACTAGAACGCGACGACACAGGCCGGGTTACTGGCATCCTGACGACACGCGAGGACGAGGAAGTGATTCTCAACAAGAAGTGGCTACGCGCGGCAAGCATCACGGAGGAGGCCAAGAAGAGGATGGCGGCTGAGTTCAAGAGCGATCCCAAATGGCAGGGCAAATCCTTCGCATTTGGTTACGCGCCCGGCACCAACTCGTGGCTGTTGTCCACCGAGCTCCCGGAACACATTCATCGTTTTGCCGCAAAGGCCCGCCTGGACGTCCTTCCAACAAATTTTAATCTTAAGATGTGGAAGGCGCGGCCATCTGCGACCTGCGCGTGTGGCCATGAGCGCGAAACAATGGGCCATCTACTGTCGCATTGCGAACGATTCAAGAGTCAACGGCGTGCCCTCCACAATCGCATCTTGGAGCGCATCGAGAAGACCGTCTGTTACAACAACTCAACGGCGGAGATCCAAATCGACAAGCTCGTCAACGAGTCCAAGTCGCAAGCGGCCAGATATTGTTCTTCGCGATCGCGTGAATATGGTTGGCAACATCCTCGATCTCAAGCTGACGGACCAATTCGGCACGGATACCTTCGCGAACTCGCGCCAACGAAGTAATGCCAAGTACGCGCACTTCAAGGAAGACTTCGAGCGTGACGGCTTCAGCACGCAACTGGACACGATCGTCTTCGGTTCGCTGGGCGGCTCATCGGAGCACAACGTCAAGATGCTGCGAAGTCTCCTGGCCCTGGCCCCGCCCGTCCGTCCTCGGCCAGCCCCGCCGCCAGGGCGACGGCGTTCATGGCGCCGGCGGAGGCGGCGGTGACCGCGCAGATGCGGATGCGGTCGTCCTCGAGCAGACGGTCCAGCACGCCCCATTCGAAGGCGCCGTGCGCGCCGCCGCCCTGCAGGCCGAACTGAGCCGACCGGGCCGGTCCGGGGTCGGTCTCGGGGCGGTATCGGGCCGTCTCGGGCTCGGGGCCGGCGCGCGTGCGTGGACGCCGGCGCCGCGGGGCGCCGCAGCAGCCGGAAGAGGTCCATCGGACGGCTCCGCTACTCGGCCGTCCAGCCGCCGTCGATCGGAGGACCGCGCCGTTGGCCGAGGCGCCGAGGTCGGAGACCAGGTACAGCATCATGCCCGCCAACTGGTCGAAGGTGACGAACTGCTTGGTGGGCTGGGCCTCCAGCATCACCTTCTCCACCACCTCGCGCTCGGTCATGCCGCGCGCCTTGGCCGTGTCGGCGATCTGGTTCTGCACCAGCGGCGTCAGCACATAGCCGGGGCAGATGGCGTTGCAGGTGATCCCCTGGGTCGCCACCTCGAGCGCCACGGTCTTGGTCAGGCCGACGATGCCGTGCTTGGCCGCGACATAGGCCGACTTGAACGGCGAGGCGACCAGGCCGTGGGCGGAGGCGATGTTGACGATGCGGCCGTGCTTCTTCTCGCTCATGGCGGCACCGCCGCGCGGATGGCGTGGAAGGCCGAGGACAGGTTGATGGCGATGATCTGGTCCCACTTTCGACCGGAAAGTCGTCGATCGGGCGCGACGTACTGGATGCCGGCGTTGTTGACCAGGATGTCGATGCGGCCGAACTCGCGCTGGGCCAAGCCGACCATGTCGGCGATCTCGTCGCCGGCTTGGTCATGTCGGCGCCGTGATAGCGGACCTGGACGCCGGTCCGCTCCTGCAGCGCAGCACGATCGCGCTCGATCTGGCCGGGATCGCCCAGGCCGTTCAGCACGACATTGACGCCCCGCTTCGGCCAGCGCGGGGGCCAGGGCCTGGCCGATTCCCGAGGTCGAGCCGGTGACGATGGCGGCCTGGCCCTTGAGCGAAGCGAAAGGATCCGACGGCATGGGGCTCTCTCCGATCATGTTGCGGTGCGGCGTAGACTTACGCCCTGCGCGCGTCCTGAACCAGCCGAACATAGTTATTCGCCGTGGAGTGAATTTCCATCGGCGAAGCTGTACGTTTTTTCCCGGCTGACGGGAAGGCCGCTCGGACGCCCGCGTCGCGCCGCCTACCAGGGCAGCTCGCGGCCGTCCCAGCCGAGAAAGCGGCCGCTGTCGGCCAGCGACCACTGGTCGATATGGGCGCGCAGCGAAGCGATCGCCTGTTCGGGCGTGAGCGGCGCCGGGCGCCGCCCATGTCGGTCTTCACCCAGCCGGGGTGGACGGGAAGCAGGCGATCCCGCGCTCTTCAGCTGCAGGGCGATGTTGCGCCAGGCGTTGTTCAGCGCGGCCTTGCTGGAGCGATAGATGAGCGGCGCCGCCGGAGCTGTCGGCGGTCGATCCCATCAGCGAGCTGATCGGCGACCATCTTGCGGTCCCGCCCCTTGGCGACGTTGTCGACGAAGGCCTCGGCGAGGCGCACGGGCCCCAGGACGTTCACCGCGAAGGTCTGCAGCCACGCGTCATAGTCGAGGTCGCCGAGCCGGTCCTGGCGGTCGCCGCCATAGACGCCGGCGTTGGCGATCAGGATGTCGATCGGCTGGCCGCCCACGGCGCGCGCGGAAGGCCTCCACCGAGGCGCCGTCGGCCACGTCGAGCGCGTGGACCTCCAGCCGGTCCTGGCCGGGAAGGGCGCGCAGCGCCTCGGCCTGGGCCGGATCGCGTACGCCCGCGATCACCTTGTCGCCCGCGGCCAGGTATTGGCGGGCGAACTCGAGGCCGAGCCCGCGGTTCGCGCCGGAGATCAGGAGGGTGCGCATGGTCAGCCCGCCGCCTTCGCCTTGTTCGGATGGGGCCGCACGAAGACCCACTCGCCCTCGCTGGAGGCCGCCTTGTCGAACCGGTAGCCGCCAACGTCGAAACGCTTGAAGCGTCTCCACGTGCTCGGCCTGCTTGAGAATGGCCCAGCGCGCCATCATGCCGCGCGCCCGCTTGGCCCAGAAAGACACCATCTGCTGCTCGCCGTCCGTCTCCTCGAGGAAACGCACGGACAGCACGGAGCTTCAGCGCCTTGGCGTCGACGGCGCCGAAATATTCGACGCTGGCGAGGTTCACCAGGGTCGGGTCGGCGTGAGCGCTGGCGGTCTGGTTCAGCGTCTTGGCGATGCGGTCGCCCCAGAAATCGTAGAGGTTGGCCCCGTGCTCGGTGCGCAGGCGCGCGCCCATCTCCAGCCGGTAGGGCTGGATGACGTCGAGCGGGCGCAGCAGGCCGTAGAGGCCCGACAGGATGCGCAGGTGGTCCTGCGCCCAGGCCAGCGACGCGGCGTCGAGCCCGCGCGCGTCCAGCCCGTCGTAGACGTCGCCCGCGAAGGCGAAGGCCGCCTGGACCGTTCCGGCCGAAGGCTCGGCCTGGAAGGCCTGGAAGCGCTCATAATTCAGGTCCGCCAGCTTGTCGGAGATGTCCATC
>CAWKBA010000033.1:0-8245 GCA_963847765.1 Candidatus Melainabacteria bacterium
TGACTTTCACGGAGCCGATCTGACACGCGCCCGACATCGTTGCGCCCGAGGTCGAGCAGCATCAAATGCTCCGCCCGCTCCTTCGGATCGGCCATAAGCTCTTCGCCAAGCGCCGCGTCCTCCGGCGGTCGCTTGCCGCGCCAGCGCGTGCCGGCGATGGGGCGGATCGTTACCTTGCCGTCGCGCAGCCGCACCAGGATTTCCGGGCTCGAACACCACGATCTGAAGCCGCCGAAATCCAGGAGATAAGAAACGGCGACGGATTGACCCTTCGCAGCGCGCGATAGAGCGAAAACGTACAGCAGGCCATATATCGCGTGTACTTAAAAAGAGCTATTGAAGCTTAAAGATAATAATACCCGTGTCGATGAATGCGAAGCAGTGAAAACGTTTAGAAGATTGTAAAAACAGGATAAGATATCGTGTATAGCAGGGAACGAAGGAGAGTAACGGGGAGAGGATGAGCAAGAACCAGGAAGCTATCACACGTGACAACAATACTGGGACCAAAACGGACAATGCGTCTGTGAACCCGCTCAATATGGCGTCCTGCTCAGTCGGTCGATCTCGCCCTATATCGCCAAATGATTTCCGCTCAAACAAACAAAAATCAAGCGCAAGTATTGACACGGGAATGCGAGATCGCTGAGATAATAGAAGAGTAAGGAGAGAATGCATTCTTAATATTATTGGGAGAATTTGATCGGAGCGCAGAACGGCATTGGCTTAGAAGAGAGGTTGCGGAGAATGATAGCGAAATATGATTTTGCCATGAGTTTATACACGTCCGAAGTCTAGTCCTATTATTCAACAGAGGATATACTTAAGGGTGTAGTGTCAAGCGAATCCTTCAATCAATAATTATCGCTTGCAGCTGCTGTTAAATTTTCGTCAAGGAGCAAATTTAATTTTAATGTTTCATGTTAAAATTCAGATAAGAACTTAAAAAAATATAAGTATTCATTTGGCACGCATTTCAAAAGTAAATAATTATAAATAAATCATAGCGGAACAAGTTCAACTACCCCTCAAACGTAGCCAATGGACTTGTTAGTTGCCCTTTGGTCATATAAGTCTTTTTAAATATACCGGTGGTGAGGGGTATCGGTAGTGTGTGGTACCGTGTGGGGTTTAAAGTACTGGATGGAACACTCGCTATGAAGTGTATGTCTCACCTAACCAGCCTGTCGTACCACTCGCCCTGATCCGGGAATTTGTTTTCGTCGCATCTGGATCGAAAGCGTCCTTGAAACGAGTCCGCCAAAAGCCAGAGCGTTAATTAAGTTTTCACGAATTGAACCAGTAGATGGATAAAAGCTTGAAATAGATGCGACTATTTTTAAAATTAGCATGTTTAAATCGAGAAAATCATGAAGGCCAAGCGCTTTTTGCTGCGCTGCATCTCCTTAGCTAGCCTTTCTAGAGATACATGTACTTAGCCTGTCGTAGCTGCTGTGCTGTCTAAAAAAGCTGTATGTGCCAATGAGAAATGGATTTTGCACCTAATTTGGTAACAATTAAATTGTTTTTTTATTTGTGATCATTGTAATGTGTTAAGAGGGAGACCAGTAAATGCATCATGTGTGCCTTGGTGTTTATTATTTTGGTGAACATGCCTTTATTTTATCTGCCAATGCAGCTGTTTAACCGAAATAAAATAATTCATTCATTCATAATCTTTCTGCTAACACATAACGGCTGCTATAATATTATTATGAGATGGACGGGCGTCAGAGTGCAAGCTTGGCGAGATCAAAAAGGGGCTCCACATATTTCGCTAAACGAAGCCAATCGCTGTCCCGAATGTTTATATCTCTTCCCATCCAAGTCTGCCACGGTCGAGCGGCGAAGCGCCATCTTGCCATCAAAGTTGTAATGCGATTCGCTCCGCGTGCCAAATGCGTGCAACGGGGGAGCAGGGGTTGGACGGGGGTGGGGGCGAAAAGGGGCTGAAGCGCTCTCCTGGGGAGATTCTTTCCTCTTTCCAACAGTATTAAACCGTATTGTAGTAATTGAAGGGCTTTAATTTGTGCGAAAGTAACATGCATAACTATATAACACTTATAAGCGTAAAGTATTTATTCTTAGATTAGGCAGTCAGGTAGCTTGTTATAAAAGCTGAATTCGAGTCAGTCGGCTCGCTAGTCACTGGTCATAATATGGTTAGTATGCATTAGCCAGTTAGCCTGGCCAGGATTGACCACGCTATCTGACCCTTCAAGCCAGCAACCACAGTGGCCAGTAGAGCAGTCAGTAAAGAACACGGGTTGCTGGTTATAATACATTTTTACATTATACATGGAACTGTTTTATTCTTCGCCTCACCATTTCCCCCAGTCGTGAGTTCCCTGGGAGGTCAGGCCAAAATCACCCGAAACCCCCAGATTCCTCCCTCAAAGTGATTTCCCGGCTGAGCCCCCGAATGGAAGCATTAGCGTCGGGATAGCTGTCGGTATAATTTCTCGCACACGATAATTATTTTGCTGCCGGTGCGGAGTTCGCATGCGTGCTTCGCGCATCGGGAAACAAAGAGCGACGCGAATGAGCCGTTAAGTTTAATCGTCCAAGGCGCTGGGCACAATGTGAACTGCAATGTTCAGCGATGTAAACGCCATGGTCTATAACGGCAAAATGGTGCTATGCAACACATCTAAAAAACACAACTCATTTTTACCAGGCTACTGGCAAATGAAGGTCTACATGTAAGGCATCATGTTTGATTCATATAATCTAATGAGAATAGTTTATTCCAAATACACCATGGAATGTATAGTGTGGCTTTTTGCGCACTTAGCATCTCATAGCATGACCAGAAGTTGGCTGAGAGGCCTTGGGAAAGGTCGTTTAGTCGAACGCTGAAGAGGAAATCTGTCACCGCATTACTGATCCTAAATGTAGCATTGGCGATAGCTTATTTTTATACTAATATTTTCGCCGCATTGTTATCTTTAGCCCAGACCAAAGGCTAAGGCAAGAACGTCGTTGACTTTCGCATCGTGATATGCGCGGTGGCTTCGCCTTGGACATAAGTCGTGTCGCCGTTGGAGAACAACGTCCAATCCGGGCTCGTATTTCCCGCATCGGCCGACGTGTCCTCAAACCCCGGATTTAGAACGAGATTCTGCGCCCGCGCCTGCGGCACAGCCAGTGCAGCGACGGTAAGGGCGGCGGCAAGTCCCATCGTACTCAACCGAGGGATAGGAAAACCGGCTTTTCCGGCGGTTGTTGACTGGAAGTACATTTCTTCCTCGTAGACAGTCCTGCTTGCCCGAAATTCCATTGTTTGCTCAGGCATATTGGCGCTTTGGCTGTGCGCATCAAACTTATCATCAAAATTTTATGAAATGGGAAGACCTATTTAAGGAAAACGCCGAATCCAAGCGACTTGATATATCTTATATCATTGATTTATCTGCATCATTCGATTTTTACGGGAAAATACCTATTACTTTATAACGCGGGACATTCGGGCGATTTTACTCGCTCCGTTCTTCCGCCGGCCGATTTCGTTGGGGCGCGGCGCGACTATTTATCAGCGATTGGCAGTAATCGAAGACCGGATCGAAGATATACCGAAAGCGGTCGCGGTAACCGACCTGGTTCAGGCCGTGGTCGGTTTCCCAGGTCAGCAGCCGTTCGCCCGCCATCTCGTTGATCTGCGCCTCAAGCTCGCGGACCCGCGCGGCGGCGGCCAGAGTGTCGAACTCGATGATCCGGAAGACGACGTAAAGCAGGCAGCAGATAACCAGGAACAGGACGATTCCCAGCGGCGGAAAGGCTGAGGTCACCACCGACACGGCAGCCACGGAGGCGGGGACGCTGATCACGCAGTACTGATTGAAGACCGAATTGCGCTGCATGATCTCGGAGCGCAGCGAGTTGTACTCGAACAACAGGGAGTTGACCTTGTCGCTGGTCGACATCACAGGATTTGCGGCCATCGCCAACTCCGTCCTCCAGTTCACCAGACAGTACAAGAGCTTACGCCGACACGAAGTCAATTCATATCGCAGATGCGAGATAAATCGGCGAAAAATGCGGCATTGCACACGGCCCTTCGCCTGCTAGGGTCAGGAGAACGCACATCAGGGGAAGGGAACGCCGAATGGCGAACTGGACGCATCGCTACGCCGAGATCAACGGCATCGACATGCATTGGGTGGAGGAGGGGCAGGGCCCGCTCGTGGTCCTATGCCACGGCTTCCCGCATCTGTGGTTTTCATGGCGGCATCAGATACCGGTGATCGCGGCGGCGGGCTGGCGGGTGGTCGCGCTCGACATGCGCGGCATGGGCCAGACCGAGGCGCCGGCCGATCCCAGCCAATATGATTGCGACCATACGGTGGGCGATTTGGTTGGATTGCTCGACCATCTGGGTGAGACCGAGGCGGTATTCATCGGCCTCGATTTCGGCGTCTTCGCCACCTACGACCTCGCCTTCCGCCATCCCGAGCGGGTCAGGGCGCTGATCGGGCTGGAAAATCCCGTAGCCCCCCATAATCCCGCAATCTCGCCCTTGGCGGAATCGCGGGAGATGACGAAGAAGCATTTCACCCACATCACCTATTTCGAGCCCTATGGCCCGGCCGACGAGGATCTCGGCAACAATGTGCGGGAATTCCTGACCAAGGTGTATTACGCGCTGTCGGGCGACCACCATCTGCTCGACATGTGGAACCACCCGCCCGGCTCGACCTATCGCGGCGTGCTGCCCAACCCGCCGCCGCTGCCGTGGAAGTGGCTGACCGAGCTGGAACTCGAATTCTATATTTCCGAATATAGCCGCACCGGCTTCACCGGCGGCCTCAACTGGTATCGCGCCATGGATCTGCGCTGGGAACAGCGCAAGCGGTTCGAGGGCATGAAGAACCCGGCCCCATTCTATTTCATCGGCAGTGAGCACGATGTCGACCTGGAGGGCTTTCACGGCGAGGATCCGCTGGGCCAGCTCAAAAACCAGTATAGCGACCTGCGCGCGGTCGAGATGATCGGCCATGCCGGCCACATGGTTCAGATGGAGCGGCCGGAAGAGACGAACGCCCTGATCGTGAAGTTTCTAGGGATGATTAAAGGCTAGCGCCGGCTGGCCGTCACCGCGCGCCCCAGGCTTTCCAGGGCGACGCGCAGTTCACCTTCCGGCACGATCTGGGTCAGTTCGACCAGTTCGCTTTCCTCCGACAGGCTCAAGGGGCGCAGATTGGCCATCGGTGCCACTCGGGTCGGCGGGCGCTGGACCATCTTGATCCGGGCGACGGCGCGATAGCCGAAGACGGCGTTCACCCGCTCGATCAGCTGCGGCATCGAATGCTGCACCTCGATCGCGCGGGCCGGGACGATGTCGATGGTCAGTGTCGCGTCGGTGCGTTCGCCCTTCGGGAAAGCCAGCTTCACCGGCGCGGTCACCTCGCCCAGATCGGCCCCGACGATCGTTGCCCAGTCGGTGACCAGTTTGCCGTAGCCCAGCCCCTTTTTGCCCAGCGCCTTGCCGGCGACCTGGGGAATCATGCGTGACATATGGCGAGGACCGGACATCGTCATGTTATAGGCTCAGCATGCCCAAGACCGCCAGAGTTACCGAAACCGAATCCCTCAATGCTCAGCTGCTCGCCTGGTACGACCGGCATCGGCGCGTCCTGCCGTGGCGGGCGCCGGCCGGGCAGCGGACCGCACCCTATGCGGTGTGGCTATCGGAAATCATGCTGCAGCAGACCACCATCGCCGCGGTCATCCCCTATTTCCTGCGCTTCCTCGACCGCTGGCCGACCGTCGCCGACCTTGCCGCCGCGCCGCTGGACGATGTCCTGACCGAGTGGGCGGGCCTCGGCTATTACGCCCGCGCCCGCAACCTGCATGCCTGCGCCAAGGCGGTCGTCGAACGTCATGGCGGCGTCTTCCCGGCCGACCGCGAGGCGCTGAAGGCGTTGCCCGGTATCGGCGACTATACGTCGGGCGCCATCGCCGCCATCGCCTTCGACATTCCGGCCGCCGCCGTCGACGGCAATGCCGAGAGGGCACTGTCGCGCCTGTTCGCGATCGAAACGCCGATGCCGGCGGCGAAGCCTGAGCTGCGCCGGATCGGCGAGACGCTGGTACCGCCCGACCGGCCCGGCGATTTCGCCCAGGCGCTGATGGATCTGGGCGCGACGATTTGCACCCCACGCAAGCCGAACTGCGTGCTGTGCCCCTGGCGCGAATCCTGCCGGGCGTTGGCCTTGGGCATTGCCGAAACCCTACCGCGCAAAGCCGAAAAAGCCGTGCGCCCGCATCGTACCGGCGTTGCCTTCTGGGTGGTGGACGGTACCGGCGCCGTGCTGCTGCGTCGCCGGGCGGAGAAGGGATTGTTGGGCGGCATGATGGAGGTGCCGTCGACCGAATGGGGACCTGCTGTATCGCCGGCGGCCATCAGATTGGCGGCGCCGGTCTCAGCCGACTGGCGCGTGCTGCCGGGGCAGGTGCGCCATGTCTTCACCCATTTCGAGCTGACGCTGACCGTTTGGGCCGCGCGGGTGCAGGGCAAGGGCAACACACAGGACGGTGTGTGGGTGAAGCCCGACCGCTTCGGCGACTACGCGTTACCGAGCCTGATGATGAAGGTGGTGCGCCACGCGATGGCGAAGGCCGTCGGCTAAGGCCGCTCGATCTCGATTCCCACCGTCGCGGCGTCGGGGAAGATGTCCGGTTTCTCGATCTTCACCTTCACAGAGACGACTGTGTAGTGGTTCAGGCACTCGCCCGCGATCCTCTCGGCCAGCGTCTCGATCAGGTGGAAATGGCCGGTGGCGACGATGGCGCGGGTCGCCTTGACGATATTCTCATAGGACAGGACGGTGTCGGCGGTGTCGGTCGCATCCGGCGCGCGCGGGCCGACATTGAGGTCGATCGACACGCGGATGCGCTGCGGCCGCACCTTTTCGAACTCATAGACCCCGACCGACGCGATCATCTCCAGATCGCGCACGAAGATGCGGTAGTTCTTCCCCTTGTGAGGGTCCGCGGTCACGCTATCTCCGCCCGGATCTGCTGGCGCAAGATGTCGATCGGCGCCGCCCGGCCATCGGTCTCGAAATGCCAGAACAGCCAGCCGTTGCAGGCCGGCGCATCCTGCACGGCGGCGCCGACCTTATGGATCGACCCTCGGCAGGCGCCCAGCAGGGTGCGCGATTCGATGGTGCCGTCGGCATAGATTTCGGCGTTGTGCCGGCGGCCTGCATCGAAGATCAGCGTGCCGGGCGACAGCAATCCACGCTCGACCACGCGGCCGAACGGTACGCGCGGCTCGTTGCGCTTGGACGGGGTGGCCGCCAGGGCGTCGCGCGGCAGCGGCTCGGTGATGCGGATGCGCTCGAGCGCGAATTTGGCATAGGTCTCGTCGCGGTCGATGCCGATCCAGCGCCGGCCCAGCCGCTTGGCCACCGCGCCGGTGGTGCCGCTGCCGAAGAACGGGTCGAGCACGACGTCGCCCGGGTCGGTCGTCGCCAGCAATATACGATGCAGCAGCGCCTCCGGCTTTTGCGTCGGATGCACCTTGCCGCCCTTGTCGTCGCGCAGCCGCTCGCCGCCGCTGCAGATCGGGATCAGCCAGTCGCTGCGCATCTGTAAATCGTCGTTCAGCCCCTTCATGGCGTGATAGTTGAACTTGTACCGCGCCTCCGGGCTCTTCGCCGCCCAGATCATCGTCTCATGGGCGTTGGTGAAGCGGCGGCCCTTGAAGTTCGGCATCGGGTTCGATTTCAGCCAGACCACATCGTTCAGCAGCCAGAACCGCAGGTCCTGCAGCGCCACGCCCATGCGGAAGACATTGTGATAGCTGCCGATCACCCAGATCGCGCCGTCGTCTTTCAGGATGCGCCGGGCGGCGCCCATCCAGGCGCGGGTGAACTGGTCATAGACCTGGAAGTCGGCGAATTTATCCCAATCGTCATCGACTGCGTCGACCTCGGAATTGTCCGGCCGCAGCAGCGATCCGCGCAGCTGAAGATTGTACGGCGGGTCGGCGAAAATCAGGTCGACCGACTTCGCCGGCAGCTCGTTCATCCGCTCGATGCAGTCGCCCATGACGATCTGGCCGATCGGGAGCGTGCTTGTGGCTGTGTCTGGTTCGCGCGTCGTCATTGCGGCGCGATCTTCTTGCGGGCGAGTCCCGCAGTCAACCCTATTTTGCGTTTGGAGTCATATGCTTATCGCCAGACATTCGCGCACCGGCGCGAATGTGGTGCGGTGATGCGGCGTCGGGCCAAATCTTTTC
>CAWKBA010000034.1:0-10221 GCA_963847765.1 Candidatus Melainabacteria bacterium
GCGCATTGACTCGCCGATCTTGTTACCCAAAATAGCCTGTTGCCTCACCAGAATGTTACCATCCCCTGGAGGCGCAGGATGGGCACCAAACTCAGCAAGCAGACCAGGAACGAACTCCTCAAAGCGTTACGTGAACGGTATCAGAATGCATCGAAGCTCGACAAAACGAAGATTCTCAATGAATTCGCCGACATCGCCAGCTGTCACCGCAAGCATGCGATCCGTCTCCTCACCGGAGTCGATCCCGTCACGCCCAAGGAACCCAAACTCGGCCGGACGATCTATTCCGAGGCGGTCCGCCAGGCGCTCGTCGTCCTCTGGGAAGCCGCCGATCGGATCTGTGGCAAACGCCTCAAAGCCATCCTTCCCGGCCTGATTTCGGCCATGGAGCGGCACGGCCATCTCACGCTCGACTCGAATGTCCGTCAACTTCTCCTGGCGGCCAGCCCGGCGACCATCGACCGGTTGCTCGCGCCGATCCGGGATTCGGCCGGTCACCGCAGGAAGCGAAAGCCGAGGAACAAGTCCAGCCGGGAGATTCCCGTTCGGACATTCGCGGATTGGAAGGAGCCGGCCCCCGGGTTCCTGGAGATCGACTTCGTCGCCCACGGTGGCGACTCGATGGCGGGGACGTTCCTGTGGAGCTTGGTGGCGACCGACGTCTGTTCGGGCTGGACCGAAGCCGTCGCCTTTGTGGCCCGGGAGCAGTCCTTGGTTGTCGAAGGGCTCGAAGTCATCCGCCGTCAGTTGCCGGTGCCGATCCTCGGGATCGACTCGGACAACGACAGTGCCTTCATCAACGAGACCCTCCAGGGCTACTGCAAGGATCAGAAGATCGAGTTCACGCGGTCGCGACCTTACCAGAAGAATGACCAGGCCTGGATTGAGCAGAAGAACGGCTCGGTGATCCGCCGGTTCGTGGGCTACCACCGGTTCTCCGGCCTGATCGCCGGCCAATGTCTGGCACGCCTCTACCGGATGGTGCGCTTGTATGTGAATTATTTCCAGCCGTCGTTCAAGCTCCTCTCGAAGACGCGGGTCGGGGCCAAGATCAAGAAGCGGTATCACAAGCCGGCGACACCTTGCGAACGTCTCCTGGCCCACACCTCGGTCTCGGACGCGGCCAAGGAAGCCCTACGGACGGGACTCGCCCCGCTCGATCCGGCCGACCTGCTGCATCAGATCCGCGAGGGCCAAGCCGCTCTGGCGGCGCTCGGCTCAGGTGACCTGAGCCACGGCCCGGAGCGGCAGAACCTGGAAGAGTTCCTGGCCAAGCTCCCGGAACTGTGGCGCGAGGGGGAAGTTCGTCCGACTCATCGCAATGCGCCCTCATCACCGCGAGCTTGGCGAACCCGGAAGGACCCGTTCGAGGAGGTCTGGCCGGAGATACTGCTCTGGCTCCAGCACGATCCCGACTCGACGGCCAAGTCCTTGATGGAGCGTTTGCAACGAGTGTATCCCGACCGGTTTCCGGACGTGCAACTGCGGACCCTGCAGCGCCGCGTTCGGGAGTGGCGTCATGTCATGGCCCGATCGCTTGTTCATGGCATCCGGGATGGGAGCGGGGCCGAGCAGGAGCCGATCGTCGTTGGTGCGAGTGCGGCGGATTCGCCGCGGGAGAATGCGACCCAGCCCGCCCCACCGGGAGCGAGCGACCCCGGATCGTTACGAGCCTGACCAGAGCCCTGGAAGACCATCGCCAAGGGTCAAATCAGGCCCGTGTGCAGTAGTCGTTTTGTCCAGTAAAACGGCCCGAGAGAGGCCGTTCACGGTGTCGGAGGAGGGATAGATAGGGGTTCGATCCGGAGCCTCTAGAGGCCTTCGGCTGAGGGAGGGGATCGCAGATCATGTTCACTTGAAATTTTGTTCAGAGTCGGCAACTCTGGTGGATTCTCGCGACTTCAAAGAGTGGCGGGGTAATAACTGAGCCGGTTCGAAGGATCTCGGTTGTGAGGGAAACGAGTGCTGAGAAGCGGGGAACTCATCAGGGTTCGGTTCGATCAACAAAGACCACTCACTGAGTGTCGAAGCGGCGGCCGTGGCCCGCGCTCTGCTTGTCGATCCACTGGTAACATTCTTGGCTGAGGCAACACGACCGGGAAATCTAATTGACGCCAGACAGGCGTGATCTCGACGGCGTGTTTCAGTCTCGCTTCGAGGGCCTGGACCTCGGCCTGGCTCTGAGCCAGTCGCAGTTCAAGCTCTTCGATTTGAGCCTGAGCCGCAGTGCCATCGATAGCCTCGACGACCTTTTCGGCCTCGCGATACAGCGACTGCCGTGACTGCTCGCGGTCCTCAGCCATCTTGGTGACCTCGCCGTATCGACCGCAGAGGACGGCGAAGGCGCTTCCGATTCGTTGCGGGATCGTGGGCATGGGGACTCGCTCCGTCGAGGCCGATCAAGGGGTCACACCCACGATTGCACACGCCCCGACGCGAATTGTCCACGGGTACGCTCGAAAAGCGCCCGCTTTGAGAAAGTCCCCCGTTAGACGGGGTCAATCGAGGCGTTCAGCTAACAGTCTGCCTTGCTCCGTCAGCTGATATCCTCTTGGTTTCGATCCCGACCGATTATCGAGCAACCCCATTCCTGTCAGCTTGGAAAGCGCGTTGAAAATCGTACTCTTTCCGGGGGGATCGTTATCCATATTCATTTCATAATGTATCTTTCCCCTCGTCAACCTATATCCAGCTTGAAGCAGGAATCGCAGTACGGCCGTCTCGCATGGCGTGAGATCCTTGGGCTCGAGTCCGATCAATCCCAGGGAATGGTCGTCAATCGAGTCTAGAAGCTGAGATGGTTCGGCCGCTGGCCCCCAGTTCTTGGCCCAGGACTTCAGTTGTTCGAGGAGAGCGTTGCGTTCGATCGGTTTTTCCACTTGGACATTGCTGGAATCAGCACTCCACGATACCACGTTGGGCCTGTTGTCCGGGATGAAGGCCGCGGGACTGAAATCGCCCCAAACTTCTAATAATTCGATGTCCCCTGGCAGGGGGGCCTTATGCAATTCCGTTGGCTCCAATCCCCAATAACCCAAGAAGAGAGTCCTTGCGATACATGAATTGACCTGGCATGACACCTCTCCATCCCCGACATCATCACGTCCGTGGTATGCGAAGCGGGAGCAGACTCGTAGCCACGCCCGCAGGGAGTCAGGTACAAGATGTCCTTGGCCCCGCCACCTGGAGAGTGGGGCGATGCAAGGACGAATGTCTTGCATCGCTCGAGCAATGCTTCTTCTTCCTTGTCGGTGCGAGCCATGCCTTCGTAACCATCAGCCATTTCTTGCTCCTCTAGAGGACGGCTCGCCTACAGATCGTTCTGCTCAACCAACCTGTTCCATCGCCCGCGAGGCGGCTAACTCGTCCCGCTCGGCATAAATCTCGGTCACCACCGGAGAGGAATGCCCCAGGACGGCCCTGGCCACATCCAGTCCGAATTCCTTACGAAGCCGGGTCGCGGCCGAATGCCGGAGTTGGTGGGGATGCCAGGATGAAATCGCCGGTTCCCCTTGCTTGATTCGCTCGACGTTCGCCTACTTGATTCCGTAGGCAACCGCCCGACGATAACTCTCCGTAGTGTACAGATCGCCGGGCTTCTTTGCCGGTCGTTTCTTGGCCCGGTCCAGTTGCGAGGGTTGGACCCGCGTTTTCCGTTTGGTTCGCATATCGGCCCGACGCTCAGCCATCGCGTCCGATGGGGAGAACAGATAGCACGAGTCGTCCCGGAGCCAGGGTCGGAGAATCTCTTGGGCTTGTGGGCCGAGATAAATGCGGCGCTCCCGGCCATGATGCTCCGTCTTGTGGCTTGCCGGGGAGTACGTCCGACCGCGCCGGACGTGTCGATATCCTTGGTTCGCATGGTGCAAACCTCTCCCGGTCGCATCCCGGTGAGCCGTTGCAGCTCCACCATCGCCCAAACTTGGCGGGCGACGTAGGGCTGGATTGGGTCAACGGACGCATCGGCGACCGGCCGGACCGGCTCCGACTCCCGGACGTCGGCCCGGCCACGGCGGAGGCCGGGGACCGATTGGAGCGCCTGGTGGACGGAGGGGGGGACCAATTCCTCAGAGACGCCCCACTTGAACATTCGGGCAATCCGGCCGATCCGCCGGTTGATCCCCGACCGAGTCAAGTCGTCCCCCGCCATCGGCGCTCCGAACGGCTTTCAACGTGAGTGGACCGAACGCGCTGGCCAGGGTATGGCCATAAAGCTGACGGAGGGGCCGGACAGCTTGGCGGAGGTTGTGTTGTTCGCTGGTCGGCCGACCGTCCTTCACGTAATAGGAGTCGGCATAGCGGAGGTAGGCTACCGCCAACTCATTCACGGTGAGATCCGACCCGGCCACGGCCACGGAGGTCGGAAGTCGTCGGCAGTTGGTGAGCCATTCAGCCAGGAGACGGTCATACTCCGCCCGACTCTCCGGGGAGCCATGCGTTCCGAGATAGATGTGGTGCCCGTTCAAGGTCACAACAGCTTGTCCGGAGGGTCGGTGGAGACGATAAGACGGAGTGCGAAGCGACGACGAAGCCATAGCCAAACCTCCAAACCCGGTAGAATACCGGGTTCTTTCGGAGCTTCTGGCCGCTTCGCACCACTTGGGCGAGTATCCTAAGTCTAGGATTCGGCAAGGGTTAGAGTGAGTGGAGACGACGGGGGTCGAACCCGCAACCTCGTGGTTGCAAAGCACAAGCACGAAAACGGCCTAAATTCCTTGCCCACAATGAGATACATCCAATACTTTAGATTAAGGCCTTTCTCGGATTTGTGCGTATTTCTCAGGATTTCTTCGAATTTCTCGCTGTTTGCTACCCGGTAGCAAAACCCTCGCGACCGCTTGGTTTCTGCCACTATCCACGGCGCACATTGTTTGAGTTTTGAGGGGGTACGGCAGAGCCGGAAGGTATTTCGCCTATCTAAGTCCAAAGCTCGTAGAGCTGCCAATCCGTAGCGTGGCGATCTTCAAGACTCGGCACGTACGGTGCTGCGTTGATGTCCAGACCCCATTCCTCCGTGTCGCTGGACGCGAAGTCATTGAGGAAGAGGATCGGCGCTTGGCTCGTCTCAGATTGCCAGATCACCACGCCCAGGCAATCTTGCTCAACATCTCTGGCCCATGCAGCCCTACGGGCCGCAGTGCTTCCCCCACGCGATGCCCGCTCGGGTGGGGACATAAGGTTCGCTCGGACGGCTTCCATCGCTTCCACGAATGTCATGATCATCCTCCACAACCATCGTCTCCCTCGCGGCGGCAGGGTGCAAGTACCGCTCGGAAGTCTTAGTACGCACCCGCGCTCAAGCCATGCATGCCCCGCTCCGGCACAACCTCAACGACGTTCGACGTGCCCTCGACGTCAAGATAGCGGGTGCCGGTGCTCTGGTTTCACAACACTCTGGCTTTCGGCTGCTCGCGGTAGACATATTCCGCCGTGCGGTCTTCCTGCCGCCAGCCTGCCATCCGACAGCTCGAACACGCGGCCACCGGCGTGACAGGCCGGAAAATGAGCCTCTCCTGGACAAAAGGGCATTGTCAGCCTCGGCGCCGCCGACCACTTTAGAATACGATATACGAAAGACCGTCGGCTGGATGCGAGAGTCGGGATCGCAACCGACGCCCATTAGGCCCTGACTCGATATCAATCTCATGCTCGGACTTACGGACAATAAGCATTGGCGGGCTCTGAAGCGGTCGATCGTCTGGGGGTCAAGGCGCACCTTCCTGGAAGCGGCTACTGTCATGTTTGTCTTCCCGATTGTCGAAGCTTATCTAGTAAATGTGTGGACAGGCTCTGCTGCCGATGAGGCCTCGGTGGCCCGGAGTATCTTGATTGGAGTCGCCTTGCTTCACATCGTACTCGGGTCGCTGGTTCTTGCCGGCGAGCGACAGTCAGACGCTCGGCGCTGCCGATGCCGCCGAGACGGAGGAGGAAGTCGGGGTGGCGCGCGCGAGTTAGACCGCAGGGCAAAGGCGTACCGGATGATCGTCGCGGCCGTTGACGAATTCAACCGTCGGACCTGTGCCATCGACCCTTGGTGCAACGACGGTTTTGAGGGGGGGCTGAAACCGGTTATTGCCCGCTTCACAAAAGATATCGGAGTGACTCTAGGCGTCACATCGAACCAATACACGATCGAAGTCCACCTGAATTCGGAATCCGTCGATCGAAGATGCGGGATGACTGTTCCTTGCGTCGGATTTGCGGGGTTGTGCTTGGAGTTTTACTATAGCCCTCAAGTGTCACAGACGCGCCGGGGGCCCTCCAGCATGGTTCGCCTGCAAACCTCGGATCGGCACGCGGGGCGGCCTCTAAGCACCACATTGCGGACGAGCCAGAGGTTTTCTTCGATGGTGATGTTCCGAGGCCAGAGATATATTTTCGCCGATATGCGGCCATTCCGTTCCCGTGGGCCTGCTCGGATCAGTTCCTCGGGATCTTAGTGCTCACTTCGGATCAGGATGACGAATTCGCCCCGGACGTGCTAGACACCATGAAGTTTATGGCCTCCCTTGTAGCCAATTACGTGTCCAGCTACAACCGTTGCGTTTGGGAACACGTCAACGCCCAAGACCGAAGCGATGCATCCCAGGCCGCTTTGGCCGGTTCTTCACCCCTCGAAGGCGAGCCGAGTTCAACGGCGGTTTCTACATAATTTTCTGCTTATATATGAGCCTACCGCATCGATGTGCCCGCGGAATCGCCTGTACTGTTCACTCTCCTCAATTCGTCTTACTCCAGCTAATCATCCCTTCCTCCGCGTTTCTCAACACTATCACATAAGCGAATGTAATTTACGTGCAGATGCGACGTTGCCATTTAGAAGCCCCTACAAGCGAAAAGCACCAGTTCGGCTAGTGGGGTAGCAGGGTGGGTCGAAACACTTCCCTGAATGCCCTCTTCTTCGATTTAAAGGCCATACGGAAGGCGATGGTCTGATTTGGCCGGCAACCTGAGAATGGAATATCGACGCTCCGTGTTCCTCTTGCTGATGAAGGGAACTGATGTCAGTTTATCCTCTCGCATGAAGTTGTCCACAAAAATTGGCTGATCAACTATAGGAAGAAATAAATAGGTCTTACTATAGGTATTACGTCACCGTTTCAGCATGCCGCCCGTCGCCGTTTCAGCGTGGATAACTCTCGGATGCCTTGAAAACCCTGGGATCGGCTGCGTCACCGTTTCAGCGTGGATAACTTCTTTTCGGGCCAACGAGCCCGGCTGTCACCGTTTCAGCGTGGATGAATCTGCTAAGCGGTTGTCATTTCTAGGAATCGACTCGCTCTGGCCGCCCCGAGGTTCCTACCACTCCTGAGGTCAAGGCGTCACCGTTTCAGCGTAGTCGAGAGGCGTAACCTATTGATCTGACGTGAGAGCGGCCGCCGTTTTTCGCCGAGCAACCGAGGTGGTGCCCCGCTTGACGATCAATCCCCCGCCATGCTCGTCCGGATACTCATCGACTCGGAATCCGGGAAACACCGTCTGAACCTTGCGGACCGCGATCTTTGCCGCCGCCTTGAAATGGCGGGGATTGGAGTAATCGCAGCCGAGCTGCTTCTGCAACGAGCTCCACGGGACCGGCTGGCCGTCTTTGCCTGACCGGTTTACCGAATAGGTCTTGTAGGTGGCCCAGGCATAGAGATCCAACGCCAGTGGCGACTTTTTCAGGGCACGCAGCGCCCGAAGATCGACGGGAACCGGCGAGGCGACGATCGCATCATGGAAGGCTTCACCTAGCTCGACCCAGCTTCCCCACAGCGCGGGCTGCTCGGGTGAGACTGGGTCCCACCATAATTCTCCCTGGGGTGCGATCTGCATGTCGAGCCATTTCTTGCCCAGTCTTCTGACCATCATGCTGCGGCTGCTCGAAGCTGATCGTTGAGCGGAACAGCCGCTGCATCTGCTCACGCAGACGGTAGGCGTCGCTGCGGTTTGCCCCCCCGCCCCGGGTCAAGCCCCAGATCGCGCATGAAAGAGGCGAGCGTTGCCCCGAGTTCCAGCCGCCGTGCCGCCGGTGCGGACGGCTTCGGTGGTCAGCCAGAAGAGGAGCAGCCGGGGCAGCGTTCCATAGGGATATCCCCGCTGGCAGTTGTCTGTCATGATCCCAGCCGGGCCGGATGGAGAGCGTGAGGTAGCCGTTGCTCCGCTTCCAGACCGGCACGTCGCCCGGGTCGGCATGCGGCAGGGTGACTTGGACGACCTGCCGGGCGATAAAGGCGCGGTCTTGGTCGCTGACATGGGGGTCCTGCAAGATGGCTTCGGCCGCGTCGATGATCCGGCATGTGGGGCGGCGTGATGAGCCCGTCCGTGGCGACGGCGCGTCTTTGCCGATGGGTGGCTTCATGCGATCCTCGCCTTGCCGCGTTTTTCGAAAGATCGTTGATCGCCTCGCGGAGCAGTTCCTGGACGTTCGATCCCTCTTCGAGTGCGATTTGCTTGAGCTGGCGGGAAACGGCGGGGTCGAAGAAACCGGCGATGGTCTTCTTTCCGCGCCGGCTCGGCGGCGTGATGGCGATCTCGGCCGGCGACGCGGCGAACGTCTCGGGCTGGGCAGCTCGGCTTTGCCGCTGGCGTGGCGGAGGGCTCGCTCAAGCTCGATCGCTTCGACATGTTTACAGTCCCACCTGTCGACAGGCCCACTTGTAGAGCTGTCGGATTTCGTGCGGCCCCCTTCCCTTCCGGCTCGTATTCCTGGGCGGTCAGCCCTCGGTCAGCGAGTGGATGAAGACGGCGCGTTGGCCGATCCGGACCGGGCAGACATCGACGCCGTAGACCTCGAGGGCGTCGACGGCATCCTCGCCGAGGGAGCCGCGCGGCGGCACCGAATTCAGGACGACGGCGGCGGCTTGCCGGCGAGCTTGGCCAGGTCGATGGTGGAATGGATGGCCCGAAGGTCGAGAATGGCCGGCCGGCAGGGGATAAGAATGAGGTCGGCCGCCCGAGCGGCGGCCAGGGCGGCATTCTCGGAATGCGGAGCCGTGTCGATGATTGCGATGCGCGCCCCGCCTTCGCGGGCGGCGTCGAGCACCTGGGCGAGGCGTGCCGCCTGGGCGGAAACGACGGCCGGCTTCTCGCCGTCTGCGATGGTCTCCCCAGCCGGTGGCGCTGGCCTGCGGATCGAGATCGATGACGGCGGCCGCCTTCCCGGCCTGCTCGGCCGCGACGGCCAGGTGGAGGGCCAGGGTTGTCTTGCCGGCCCCGCCTTTCTGAGAGATGATCGCGATTGTCTTCATGTCGAACTGTGACGTGTGTACGTGTCGTATCAGTAGGGCATCAATCGACCGTAGGCAAGTGGTTTTTCGGAAACTGCCCGAACAAATTCGGCCGAGTCTCAGACCCAAAATTATCTGTTGGCTTGTATACAGGTGGGACTGTAGACACTTCCACGGTTCGACGCTTCGACAGGGCGACCTGTGTACGATTCCACCGTTCGACGTTTCCACATGGCGGCTTGTCAACAATCCCACTTGTAGGCTCAGGCCATCGCGACTCCCAGAAGCACCGGCTCCAGGCCCTTTTCCTCGCGGATAGCGTTTGCAATCTCCTTGAACAGTCGCTCAGCGTCCGCCACCGGTTGCCATTCTCCCGTCGCAACCTGCTTGGTCCATATCCCTTCGTCTTGCGTGCGGTCCCGCCAGCCGGCTTCCTTGAGCTTCATCAGGTGATGATCATCGGGTTGGATGTCAAATCGCATCTGCATTTGCTTAAATCTATGACTACGCAGTAGCTGCATCCGGGGACTGCCCCGCCCTTCGCCGATGCTGGCCGACATAATGGCTCGCGGGTCGGGGGTGAGGATGGGCTTTCTCTCCTCGTGCCTCTGCTCTTCCCCAGCAGGCCCTAGCTTCTGGAGCCGGTCAGCGACGTCGGCGGTAGATCCCTTGACCGAAGTCTACCACCAACGCCGTGACCTCGTCTGGGGTGGATGGCTCGGTTGAAGGGTCGTTGCTGGTTTCAGGGGCTTTCGCCCGCCTTGCTCTGGATCGTGCCATGAGGGATCTCCCGTTGGATTGCCGAAACATCCGCATCTTCCGCAGCGTCACCGGTTTCTGGTGGCGTAAAGATCGGGCAGTTGCAAAGCGGTTTTTTGACGGGTGCCGGCCAAGGGGAGGCGAGGGGGGCGCACAACAGGGGAGGGAGTGTGCCAGAATGGCACAGAAAGGGCGATCAGCGGTGGCGCCGAAACGCCCCGCCCGAAGCCTGGGCGTGGCGTGGGCGAAGGCC
>CAWKBA010000035.1:0-347050 GCA_963847765.1 Candidatus Melainabacteria bacterium
CAGCAGTAGATTGCGCATTCACAACCAGAGTGCTTGCTATGCCAAGCGCAGCCAGAGTTGGAGTATAACCATATGCCGCCTTAACAACAAATGCTCTACCTTGAGCATTGCCGGTTTGATAACTAGCATAGCTATTTGATGGGTCGGCAAGCTGAATAAAGACATTTATCTGATTGCCTGAAACAGGAGTTAGGGCTGAAGCACTGCTAACAAAAGCGACGGAAACGCCGGAACTACCAGTTGTACCGCTATGGTATGCGCGCTGCCCGAGAATGGCTCCGGTGCAGAACATATTATAGGCATACTGGGCAGCTGCTTGCTGGGCATTATACAATCCATCTTCGGTGCTGTCTTCGTAACTAACATCTTGAGCGCTAAGCATAGCTGATCCAGACATTGCTGCTGCATCGCACATAGCCGTCAATTGCCTTTGTGCCATTTGCATACGATTCATATCGTAAACAAAGAAAGCCAGCATTGAAAGCACCAGAAAAGGGTCAAGCAAAGACCGACCATTGCTGCGCCGCGATTATCTCGCGATTGGAAGGCAATCCTTTTCATTCGTTTCGATTTTAGCCCCTGAATTCTAGACCGTTATCTATTAATATATATGCACAAGAAAGCTTAAACTAAATTGCTTAGTATACAGCCTCTATTGTCAACCTAGCATGAGCAGTAAAAACTTGTCAAACAGGCATTGTAGACAATCCACAGGAGTTGTACCGATTGGTTGATTTAAAATCAAAACCGGATGTTTTTACAGGCAAAATAATTGGCTGGTCGGCAACCACAATAATATGCGGCTGGGCTGTAATGTATCTATATTTTCTTTCTTCTTCCCAGGTGCCATTAAGCGTATATGATTATGCCGGTGAGCTGGCGCTTAAAAAAATTACTCTGCAAAAAACTCTTAGTCAGGTAAGTTCATTAAATCCTCAGTCTAGCGACTTGATAAGAATTCATCAAATGCTGAGCATTAATGAAATATGCCTGGGCGATTTTCAGGCAGCTGAGAAAAATATGCTGGCAGCATTGCCGCTGGCTCAAGCCAAACTTGCTCCTGCTGGAGAAGACATGGTTGAGATTTATTTGAAAAGTGCTAATTTAAGCCGAGATATGAACCAATTTGATCTAGCCAAGATTAATTATAAACACTCACTCAATTATCTTCATCAAATTGCCTTCTCTCCCCAATTTAATGAAGTCAAGCTTAATAATGCCGCGATTAATTTTAATAATCTAGCAGTACTTTATTTTTTAATGGCCGAAAAGACTATTAATCTCAAAGAACGGCAAAAATATTATCTGACAGCCAAAGATTATTTTGTTCAGGCCAAACATTTAATGTTAGCTCTTGATTCTTCAAATCAATGTTTGTTGGACAACACTAGTGAGAATCTAAAGCAATGCCTGACTGAAATTAAATTTCTTCGCTAATTTTAAAAACAACTGCCGCATCCTGTCCAGAAATTTATCCATATCGGCAGGCTCAACAAAGAGAAGATAATTGACCATCATAATCCATTCAAATTGGGGAATATTCATTGTCCAATCAATGAACAAGTGCATAATCACACCCATAATGAGAACATAGTATCTGAGTGGTCTCACCCAGATCAAAGTGGCAAGACTGAATTCAATGCCTAAGACCGCCCAGCTCAATAAGCGGCAAATCCATACATGATCAAAGAGAAAATAGACAGGAAGCCGGTGCATTTCTACCATTCTGGAGCTGAAATATACAGCCATACCACTTTGCCAATCACTGCCAGTAATTTTTTTTGTAAATGCTTGCAAATACAATAAGCTCATATTGATTTGCATAAGTCTTTGCGCCCATGGTGCGGTTGTAACAATGTCATCTTGCCCATCTGTAAAGGCATTATCTTTTTTGCGGCGCCGTTTACTCAACACCCGATCAACCGATAAGCTCATGCCGGCTGCAGAAAAAATAAGCCAGAAACAAAGCATGCGCATAAAGACATCCCCGCTATTGAGAATTAAATAATTGCGCGCATGCAGGCTCGCCAGACAGATAAATACCAGTATAGAGCTTAGTCTGGTCTTGAACCCTATGGTAAGTGCAATGGCACTAATAATAAAAAGAGCAAAAACTATGTTTAGCCATAGATCACTGTCAGGAAATAAATTGAGAATATTGAGGCGAATATTATGCTGCCAGCCGTTCACAACTGTACTGGGAACAATGCCGTCTTTACCCAGCCAGACATATAAATCGGGCATTAAAAGCAAGGCATACTGAATAAGCAGCATCCCAAATAAAATGCGAAAGACTGCCAGCGGTGACACTGAAACAGGGGCAAACCAGAATCGCTCCCAGGCATTACTGAGCGGACCGAGTGCGCGTTTTAGGAAATTTCCACTCATTGGAGATCTTTTGCTTCCACCTGATAAGTAAAAATATTGGTCAATCGGCAAATCGGCCCTGTTGTTGATGAAGCAATATTAGCGATGGTACTAGCACTTAACTCCTGCCCTGGTTCAGGAATATCTGTTTCGGAAAGATAGAGAGAAACAAGCTCAGGCTTATTATTCGCACAGGCATGCGTACGAGCAATGTAGCGGGCAAAATCAGGCAAAAACATTTGAAAGCAAGGCATGACAATATTATCGTTAGTAAATTTGCGATACCTTTCCTTCTGCATTGCTTCTATAAGCCCCAATCTTTCCATCCTTGGATATGTCCAGATGACAGTAGAAAGATCTTGAAAAGTAATTAGAGCTATTATATGCCGATTGGTTTTCCGCACCGTCGGAGCAAACATCGAATAATTTTGATCCAATCCTAGAAAGACAATGTAGCGGTTGAAAAAATGCTGTATGGCCTGCATCTGGGGATTAACAGGAAAAAGCCATGCTGTAATGAGCAAAAGATGGATAGCAATAAAAACATTGATGATCAAACGCATCATTGCTTATTCATTATCTCGTGAATCTTCGTTGCCTGGTCGTATTTGTCCTGTGCTACCAGAGCTTTACCGAGGAGCTGATAGGCTATTTTAACTTGCTGAGCGGTAGCTATCTCAGGAAAGGCAATACTATAAGCCAATGATTTTCTTGCCAATGCTTCCGCTTCAGTATTTTTCTTCAATGCAATCAGCGTAGCAGCTTTGCTTGCCATAGAGCGCCACATAATGCTGCGCTGGCGTGCGCTGCCTGGGCTATGGCTGAGAATATCCAGCGATTCATTAAATCTGGACAGGGCTAATGGATATTCTTTTTGAGCATAAAGAGCTGAGCCCGACCTGCACAAAGCAAGGGCCAGATCAACACTGCTCGGTGCTTCTTTTCTTGCTTGCGGCAATAGGCTGTTGAGTATATTTTCAGCTGTATCATATTTTCCACTATCGATAAGATTGTCTGCATTATAAGAAGCCTTTCTCCAGTCTCCCACATGCGGGATTTGGTCGATATCTTTTTCTAAGTGCTGCTTAGATTGTGCTTGCCTTGTATTGTTCTTGCCGACCGGGGACTTAGCATGGCAGACATGACAATTAGCAATAAAAAGAGAAAAAATACATAGTGCTTTAAAAATAGTGCTTATTTTGTTCATGCTTTACGTTTTCTCAATATTTCCTTACTCCAGGTTTTTAATTGTACCCCGTTTCAATTGTCAGCTGCGACTGCATGTACAGATTACTTCTACAGGTATTGGCAAGCCGGATAATCGAAAAATCGCCTCACTTTGAGAAGACCAGGCGTCCCAAGCCTGCAGAGCACGTAAAAGATGATTTAATATACTTGCAAAGTTATATATTAGCTTGACAGCAAAGATATTTTATAAAATACAGCATAGAAAACATGCACTGAATGTTCAAGGAGAGCACAATGGTAGTAAAGGAATTAACAAGAGTAGAACGCGACTCTATGGGCGAGATGGATGTACCGGCCAATGCTTATTATGGGGCCAGCACACAAAGAGCCGTTCTTAATTTCCCTATCAGTAATCTTCGTTTTCAGCGATCATTTATCCGTGCCCTGGCTTTAATTAAATATTGTTCTGCTGAAGTTAATCAAGAGTGTGGTGATCTGGAAAAAAAGCTGGCTGAGGCTATTAAGAGCGCAGCGCTAGAAGTGGCAGAGGGAAAATTTGATGAAAATTTTGTAGTCGACATTTTTCAAACCGGCTCAGGCACATCCACCAACATGAATGCAAATGAAGTAATTGCTAACCGTGCCATTGAGATTTTAGGCGGCAACCGAGGCGATCGCAAGCTTGTCCATCCCAACGATCATGTCAATCACGGTATGTCTTCCAACGATGCCATCCCCACAGCTATTCATCTTGGTGCCTTACTGGAAATCAAAGATAAGCTATCGCCAGCACTGAAATTATTACATGAAGAGCTCAATAAAAAAGCGCAGGCATTCATGCCTGTCATTAAAACCGGGCGCACTCACTTGCAAGATGCCACGCCAATCAGACTTGGTCAGGAATTTCTTGGTTATGCAGGACAAATAGAAAGAGCAATTGAACGACTCAAAACTGCTGAACTCAGGCTCTCCTCCGTAGCCCTCGGCGGCACTGCTGTTGGTACCGGCATTAATACCAGATCTGATTTTGCCGGCCGTGTCTTAGAAAAGCTTTCCAGCCATGTTGGTTTTTCTATTTATGAAACAACTAATCATTTCCAGGCACAGAGCACGCTGGATGAAGTAGTAGAAGCCTCCGGTATTCTCAAAACAATTGCTGTCAGCCTGATGAAAATAGCCAATGATATCCGCTGGCTGGGTTGTGGGCCGCGTGCCGGTATCGGCGAAATTGATTTGCCTGAAGTGCAACCAGGCAGCTCAATCATGCCCGGCAAAGTCAATCCCGTCATTGCCGAATCGTTAACAATGGTGTTGGCTCAGGTAATCGGCAATGACACCACTATTACCATAGCCGGTCAATCAGGCAATTTTGAACTGAATGTGATGATGCCTGTTGCCGCTTATAATCTTTTGCAGTCTATAGAACTGCTTGCCAGCGCCAGTGCTAATTTTGCCAGGCAATGTATTTCCGGTCTGAAGTCCACCAAACGTGGACCGCAACTGGTTGAACAGGGTTTGGCTTTATGCACAGCTTTAGTGCCGTCCATAGGCTATGATCTCGCTGCCCAAATTTCTCATGAGGCTTACGAAACTGGGGCAACGATAAGAGAAGTGGCACGCCAGCAGACAAAACTGTCTGAGGAAGAACTCAATAAATTGCTCGATCCTTTTCAGATGGTAGCACCTCAGATTAATCATTAATGGCAACGGCGCAAGCGCCTGCACTACAATACAATTATGCGGGTAAAATCAAAGCAGGAATTTATTGTTCTTTTTTTCTTCTTGTTTCTTGTCAACATGCAATATTTTTTTCCCCAGTTTGGTAAAGCTAATGAGCAGATCCGCTCGCCTCGCTTTGCCGGCAGCTGGTATCCGGCCGCCGCCAATACACTTGATCCAATGCTCAGCAATTATTTGCAAGAAGCAAAGTTTCAATTGTCCAACTTGCCGGCTAATGAGCGACCAGACAAAAATGTCTTGGCAATAATTGCTCCTCATGCCGGTTATATGTATTCCGGAAAAACGGCCGCTTTTGTTTATGCAGCTTTATCAGGTTCTAAATGCAAGCGTGTTTTTCTTTTGGGGCCCAGTCACCATGTCGCCTTTGCTGGAGCAGTTTTACCGTCGCAATCGGTTTTGGAAACTCCCATAGGCAATATAGATGTAGATAGAGCAACGGTAGACAAATTATTGTCATCGCCTGGGTTTCAACAAGTGGATCAAGTGTTTGACATAGAGCACTCATTAGAGTTGCAATTGCCCTGGATCTTTAAAACACTGGGCAAAACAAAAGTCGTACCCATGGCTATTGGCAATGTCAACAGAGAGACCATTGCTGAAATTGCTGATGCCATAAAAAAAGAACTACGCCCAACAGATGTAATTATTGTCAGCTCCGACTTTACTCATTATGGTCCACGTTTTGATTATCAGCCTTTCGGCGACAAAACGACAGATCTAAAAAATAGAATTGCAGAATTAGACAGAGAAGCTTTTAGTTATTTAAAAAAACTGGACAGTGACGAATTGCTTGAATTTTATGAGCGTAGCCACGATACCATATGTGGTATTTATCCTTGTGCCATTCTTCTTTCTCTGCTGCCTGCCGGTGCCCAGGCCAAACTCCTCAATTATCGCACTTCTGCCGACGTAGAGAAAGACGATCAGGGTAATAGCGTAAGCTATATGGCTATTGCTTTTTCTGCTCCTGGTTGGATAACACATAAGCGAATTGAGTCTGGTAAGGAAAGTAAATATAAACCTCTTTCTTCTGCTGATGGAAAGGCATTACTAAAGATTGCCAGACAGACTTTGCAGGATTATTTATCTGGTAATAGAAAAGATTTTTCGCAGTATGAAAAACTACTCAGCCGGCACCAACTGGATCGCTTTAAAGAAAAAGCCGGTATTTTTGTCACTCTTTATGAAAAGCCAAAGCAATTGCGGGGCTGCATTGGTTATATTTATCCTGTTGAGCCACTGCTGGCAGGGGTTTGTGAAAACGCCATTAATGCAGCCACCAACGATCCTCGCTTTTCTCCTGTAACTGCCGACGAGCTCAATCATCTTGACCTGGAAATAAATGTACTCACCAAACCAACACCGATCCCCTCCTGGCAAGATATAAAATTAGGTGAGGACGGTATTGTTTTAAAAAAAGGAGACCGGCAAGCAGTTTTTTTGCCTAAGGTAGCATCTGAATTTGGCTGGGATTTACAGCAGACCTTAGCTCAATTATCCGTAAAGGCAGGCTTATCTCCGGATGCCTGGCGGCAAGGGGCTCAGTTTGAAGTTTTTCAAAGTCAGATCTTTCCTTGATTCAATTTTTTAATTACGTTTCGACAAGAGGCGTCCTCTTGCTTATTCTTTGATTTATGATTATCAGCGACTTGTCTTTGTATATTTGACACGGGAGATATCACATGGATATAGAATCTTTCTGGGCAGCAGTCGAAGGTCGGATAAAGAAATACGACTTGCTCACACACCCTTTTTATATTGCCTGGAGCAAGGGGGAGCTGAACAGAGATGACTTGCAAATGTATGCCATGCAGTATTACAAGCATGTAGAAGCATTTCCGGAATATTTAGAAACACTTGAAAAGCGTTTGCCTGAAGGAGGCTTGCGCTCTACCATTAAAGAGAGTCGCGAAGACGAACTCGGCTCCAAATCTTCTGACGGTCAGTCTCATTCGGACATGTGGCTGGATTTTGCTGAAGGAACAGGCGCCAATAGAGAAGCAACCAAAAGCTTTGACTCTATTCTGGAAGTAAAGCAATTGATTTCTCAGTTCCGTAAGGTCTCAGAACAAGGCAAAACTGTTGAAGCTTTAGCTGCCTTTTATGCCTATGAATCTCAAGTGCCTCGTATTGCCGATGAAAAGGCAATGTGGCTGAAAGATTTATATGGTGCCGATGACACCACATGCCGTTATTTTTCAGTACATAGCGTTGCTGATATTGAACATGCCAATGTTTGGCGCCGGGTGCTTGATCAAGAAATTAATGATGATCAAGAAAAAGCACAACAGGCTTTGGACAGTACTGAGTCAACTGCCCAAGCATTATGGAAAGTACTTGACGGCATCAACAAACAAAGAACAGGCGACAAAACACCAGCTCATTGTTGTTAATTATGTCGTAGCTTCCAGCCCGGCACCAATGCCGAATGGATGTCTCAGAGCCGCTGTAAAGCGCTTGTTGACCACATCCCAATCAATGGTTTGCGTAAAGGCATCCAAGTATTTGACTCGGTCAATGCCATAGTCAATCATATAAGCATGTTCATAAACATCCAGCACCAGCACTGGTACAACATTAGCCGGTGTAAGCAGATTATGCAGATCAAGACCAAAGGTATCCAGGCGGCTAATACGAGTGTTATAGCCGACAATTACCCAGCCGCGCATAGATTTTCCAGAAGCACGCAAATAGTCCATAAATTTGCTTAAGCTGCCAAAACGTTCATCGACTGCAGCCCGCAAATCCCCAGCCGGCTCACCGCCACTACCGCCAAGATTGCCAAAATAATATTCATGATAAATAGCACCATTAAGAGCATAGCTCTGTTCAGCAAGCAATTCTCTCAGGGGCGAATAAGTAGGGTTTGCAGAAGCCAAGTCAACATCTTTTAATTTGCGGTAAATCTCATTAGCCTTTTTCACATAACCTTGATAAAGCTTCATGTGTTGGCCCAGTTGATTTGATGATAATCCATCTATTTTTTTACTAAGCAGAGTACTAAAATCTCTAGCCGTATATGGCTCCGTACTAGCGCCGGCTTCAATTGATGTTTGCGAAGCAGCTTTACTTGCAGGGACTGAAGCCAATAGGGATGAAGCAGTGACTGCTCCAGCAAGCAATATATCCCGCCGGCTCAATTCATTTTCATTGTTTGCAGCAGCATAAGTCATCTTTTTAATTCTCCTTGCTTTAAATTGCAGGCCCACGAACATGATTATTGTTGCCACCTTGAAAAGTAATTTTGGATTAAATTTACTCCTTCAGCTATATTGTGACTGACATGATGAGGCAACAAGGATGTCATGGTCAGAAAATTAGACGAACTAACATTTATTAATTGATCCGGAAACTTATCAGCCATGTTGTACCTCCAAAGAATAAATATTCAATCAGTTATAGTGCCAGTAGTTGGATTATTGATACTAGCAATTTTGATTGCAGTTTTTCGTTTGCACACATACAACGAACCTCTGGAAAGAGACATAACAACATACGCGATAATCGGACACGGACTAATAACTGGCAAAGCTTTGTATTCTGATCTCTGGGATCACAAACCTCCAGCTGTTTATCTCTCTTTTGCACTAGCTGAATTGATTTTTGGTTATGGCAATAGAGAAGTCTATGGAATAAATGTTGTTGTCTGCATTATTACACTGTTTGCAGTTTATATAGCTGGAACAAGATACTCAGGAGGCACAGTTACCGGTCTTATAGCCGGCACGGCTTGGGTATTACTATCGCCTAGTTTAAACTTGCAAGCTAATCAACCTAACAGTGAAGTATTTCTCAATTGTTGTTTGGCTGCTATTTTCGCTATTTTGATAAATAGCAAAAAACTGGGAAAAAAAACAGTGTTTTTTGCCGGGTTATTGACGGCTTTGGCTTCATTATATAAGCCTATTGCAATACCGCCAGTATTTTGTTTACTGGCTGCACGCATTATTTTTTCTGATTCGCAGAATCGTAAAACGTATTTTTGGGAAGCTATAAATATCGGCATTATAGTAGCCCTGGTTTGGCTGCTTGTAATAATGTGGTTTGTTGAAGCAGGTTCGTTTACAGATTTCTATCAAATCGTCTTTCGTTACAACAGTACCTATGCAGGGATAGGAACAGTCGCATTAGAAGAGTACTGGAAATGTCTCTCATGGGGAATGCTCTTAGATCCACATCTTCTAGCAATTCTAGGCATAGCAACTGCCGTCGGCATAATAACAATAATACTGAGAAATCCACTTTCCAGACTATGGATATATTGGTTGGCTTATAGTATCGGTACAGTCGTTGCTGTTGTTCTGCCGAATCACCCTTTTTCTCATTATTTTCAGTTACCTCTGCCAATGGCTGCAATCGGTTTTGCATGGGCATTGAATTCCGTACAAAATACTCTGGCAAAGATCTTTACAAGATTGCTTACTTTTTTCAGAAAATCGTTCACTACAACCCATTATGCATGTTTGTACACATGTTTGTGGCTGGCAGCCATGATGCCACTTTTTCTTGATCGCATTAACGAACTCTCGCTTCCCCCCGATGAGTGGTCAAAGACCAAGTATTATACGGTGTTCATTGATCATAAAGTGATGGCTGAAAAACTAAAATCTTTGCTGTTGCCTAACGAAACTCTATGGATTTGGGGAGATGCTACTGGACTGTATTTTTACAGTAAGCGTTTTCCAGCCAGCGGTATGTTGGTCAATGATTCCCTTTATGATAGAGAGTACGGCAATAAGTGGTCTGCACGTGTCCTTCTGCAACTAATAGCCAATCCGCCAACGATGTTCATTTATTATTGTGACGACAATAAAGACTTAGCCAAAAAGTTTAAAATTGATCGAGATAGAGAGCACCTTATGGACGAACATGTAATTACATCTTGGCTTACTCGTAATTACTACTTCTATAAGGTTATTGAGGTTGATAATAGATATTTTGCTCTATTTTTATTACCGAATAGCCCCCTATTTTCCAGGCTTTGCCCATCCAGTATTAATTGATTTCCTCATTAGCAATATTTCTGCTAAATTATATGGAAGATACTATTAATCGGTATATTTATAATAGTTTAGTTCTGGGCAAGAGATTTCAAGATCTTCTTGGCTAACCGGGAAGTCTATTCCAAGTTTTAGAGGACGAGCATGATGAGCACAACTAAATCCACTAACAAAGTTGAATTTTCTATTTCTGACAAAAAAACAACCAGCTCAGAAATGAAAAATGACGCAGGTAACAGTAAAAGCAAGCCGAGTGCCAGCTACAGCCTTACATTACGGTTAAAAATAAAAAATGTTCCCGGAATGCTTGGCAAGGTTACTTCACTTATTGGCCAAATTGGCGGTGATATAGGAGCCATTGATATTGCCGGATTTGAGAAAAACTGCATTATTCGTGACCTCACTGTCAAAGTGCGGGATTCAGTGCACGGAGATAGTCTAGTGGCAGCACTCAAGCAATTAACAGATGTTGAAGTTGCTCATGTGTCTGACCGTACTTTTTTGATGCACTTGGGCGGCAAAATAAAAATAGCCAACAAAGTGCCTTTGCACACACGAGACGATCTCTCCATGGCTTATACACCAGGAGTAGCAAGGGTTTGCTTAGCAATTCACAGTAATCCGGAAGATGTTTATAAGCTAACCATTAAGCGCAATTCTGTGGCCGTAGTCAGCGATGGTTCAGCAGTCCTGGGGCTGGGCAATATCGGACCGGAAGCAGCGCTGCCGGTCATGGAAGGCAAAGCCATGCTCTTCAAAGAATTCGGCAAAATTGATGCCTATCCCATATGCCTTGCTACTCAAGATACAGAAGAAATTATCAAAACAGTCAAGAATATTGCCCCTGTATTTGGTGGCATTAATCTTGAAGACATTTCTGCTCCTCGTTGTTTTGAAATCGAATCACGTTTAAAAGAAGAGCTTGATATTCCCGTATTTCATGACGATCAACATGGCACAGCAGTTGTTGTTCTCGCTGCTCTTTTCAATGCAGTAAAAATAGTAAAGAAGAATCTAGCGGACTTAAAAGTCATTGTCAGCGGCGTGGGAGCTGCTGGTGTTGCTTGCACAAAGATCCTCATGAGTGCAGGCGTACGCAATGTAATTGGTTTTGATAGAGTTGGTGCTATTTACCGTGGGCGCCAGGAAAACATGAATTATATGAAAGACTGGTTTGCTGAACACACTAATCCGGAATCTTTCAAAGGCAGCCTGGCTCAGTCTCTGGCAGGAGCAGATCTATTCATGGGACTGTCTGGCCCTGGCACCATAGAAGCTGAGGCTCTAAAGAAAATGAATCGTGATGCTATTGTTTTTGCCATGGCTAATCCAGTGCCTGAAGTAATGCCTGAAGATGCTGCACCATATGTGAGGATTATGGCTACTGGACGCTCAGACTACCCCAACCAGATTAACAATGTTCTCGCCTTCCCTGGAATTTTCCGTGGTGCGCTCGACTGCCAGGCTAGTGACATTAATGAACAGATGAAATTAGCCGCTGCTCATGCCATTGCCTCAGTAATAAGTGACAGTGAGTTAAATGAAGACTACATTATTCCGGGTGTGTTTAATCCCAAAATAGTGGAGTCAGTCTCTAAAGCAGTAGCGCTGGCTGCCGTTAAAACCGGTGTGGCTCGCAAACCAATCAGAACCAGTGAACCGGAAGAAGGCATGCTCGAACTTTCTTCTCAAGAGTAAGTTTTAGGAGATTGATTTTTAACTCCTCTGGGAATATTCATTAATAGAAATTCTAAATTATTCAGCTTCTGCAACTTTAAAGGATTTATAGGTCATGGCTAACGTAGAACAAACACGCAAACAAAGAGAAAGAGAAGCTTATGTTAAGGAAGAGCGCGAACGGGAAGAGCGCCGAAAAGAGAAGAACGCGTTCGGACACAGCGCAAACATGAAGAAGAACAACGGCGCTGGACAGATCTGGCAGTGAAAGTGCAGAAAGAGAACCGGCAAAAAGAGATAGCCGAGGCCGAAGCAAAACACAACCAGATCTTAAAAAAGTTAGATGAAAAGAAAACGGGAAACAGCAATTCTAAGTGATCTTTTCTACCTGCCCCTTATGCCGCTGCCGGTGTCTATTCAAGACCTCGGCAAAAAATCCAGCCATTAAGAGTACTACACAGGCTAGTTTTAAAAAATAATTTTGCTGGTGCACAAGAACAGCCGCCACAAAACCAAGCAAGGCTGACAGCCCATAAAGCAAATAGGCAACCGATTTTTGCGATAACCCTGCCTGCAAAAGTCTGTGGTGGATATGTTCAGAATCAGGAGTAAAGATTGACTTACCTTGAGCGACTCGGCGAATAATTGCCCAGGTAGTGTCAAGGATGGGGAAGAATAAGATAAGCAGAACAAGCAAAAAGGTAGGCACAATAAGCGTGGCTGCTGCCGCTCCTTTTATGACGCCGGTAATCGACACCGCTCCAAGAATAAAACCAGTCAGATATGCTCCCGAATCGCCAAGAAAAATGCGAGCCGGGTTAAAATTCCAGCGTAAAAATCCAAGCAGTGCGCCGGCAAGCACCGCTGCTGTTAAAGCAGCATAAGGGCGATCAATACTATGTGCCATGGCCACTGTCCAGATAGTAAGCGCCGAAATGGCAGAAACACCGGCCGCCAGTCCATCCATACCATCAATTAAATTGACAGCATTTGACATACCGACAAGCCAGATAATGGTAACCGGCAAACTCCAAATTCCTAAGTCGATAACGTTGCCGGCACTAGCTCCCGTACTGGTTGTAGCTGCATGTACAAATGGCAAGCATGTTATACCAGCCATTGGAATAGTTTTTATTTTAACTCCCAGTGAATAAGCCGCGCACGCCGCTAATACTTGCACTAATAGTTTTAGTTTGGCCGGTAATGATTCCAGATCATCTAATAGCCCTAACAGAAAAATTATCGTGCCACCAAGAGCGATACCTATTAAGCCACCTTCGCCAACGCGTGCATTATGCGGAAAACGTCCTGTTGCCGCAACCAGAATTGCCAGGGTAATCATCAGACTAATATAAATTGCTACTCCGCCAAGACGCGGTACCGCTGTTTTATGTATCCGTCTTTCTTCCCCCGGCTTATCAACCAGGCCAAGACTTAAAGCCCGCGAGCGTATTTCCGGTGTCAGCCACCAGCTTATCGCTAAAGCAATCAAAAAGCCTGGGATCTGGGCAGCATCCAACCGTCCGCCACAAATAAAAATCGCCCAACCTAAACCGACAGCCAGTAAAAGAACTTGAAAAAGTCTGATTAGCACTGCGCTGTCCTTATTAAAGTATCTACCTCAGAGCCGCGGATTTTTCATTTAAGCCAGCATAAATGGGAAATTGTTTGCATAACTGAGTTACGGTTTGCTTAACTTCTTTCTTTATGCTTTCATCCTCAGGATTTTTCAAAATTTTCGTGATGGCATTAGCAATAATTTCCATCTCTTTAATGCCCATGCCACGACTGGTAACAGCTGGTGATCCCAATCTAATACCACTGCCAACAAACGGTTTTTCCGGATCATCTGGAATTGTGTTCTTATTAACAGTAATATCAACTGCTTGCAGTAAAGCACTAGCTTTTTTTCCTGTTATGCCTATTGAACGTAAATCAACGCAAAGTAAATGATTATCGGTACCACCAGCAACAATCTTCAGTCCATTCGCTTGTAATGTGTTAGCTAAAGCTCGAGCATTAGCTTGAATATTACGTTGATACTGAATAAATGCAGGTTGCATGGCTTCATGAAACGCTACTGCTTTAGCAGCAATCACATGCATAAGCGGTCCACCTTGAATACCCGGAAATACAGCTTTATCTATGAGCATCAGCAAATTCTTGCTGACACATTACTACGCCACCACGAGGGCCACGCAGTGTTTTATGAGTGGTTGTAGTAACAAAATGGGCGTGGGGGAAAGCATTCGGGTGCAATCCAGCCACTATCAGTCCGGCAATATGAGCAATATCTGCTAGAAATAATGCCCCCACTCTGTCAGCAATTTTTCTGAATCGTTCAAAGTCAATAATACGCGAATAATTGCTGGCACCGGCAGTAATCATCTTTGGTTTATGCTTTTCAGCCAGAGCAGCCATTTCATCATAATCTATCAGACCAGTCTGCGAATCCACTCGATAGGCAATAATATTGAACCATTTGCCGGATATGTTCAATGGATGTCCATGCGTTAAATGACCGCCATGATCTAAGCGCAAGCCCAAAATGGTATCGCCTGGATTCAGCATTGCGTAATAGACTGCCGTATTGGCTTGAGCACCACTATGTGGTTGAACATTAGCATGAGGAGCATTAAACAGCTTTTTGACTCGATCAATGGCCAGCTGCTCCACACCATCAACATATTCGCAACCACCATAATATCTCTTGCCGGGCAATCCTTCCGCATATTTATTAGTCAAGACGGAGCCCTGTGCTTCCAGTACCGCTTCACTAACAATATTTTCGCTAGGAATCAACTCCAGTCCGTCTTGCTCCCTTTTCAATTCACCTTGAATAAGGTCATATATTGCTTTGTCGGTTTGCTCTAGCTTGCTCACTTGTTTTCCTCAGATACCGTTGTCTTTATATTTTAGCGAGTTAGTTAATTGAAAGCTAGATCAAATCAGTGCCAGTGCATTCATTTTTCTGCCGCAGCGATGTTCAATATATGTTTCTAATAGATGCCTTGCAGCCATAATTGTCTTTTCTATCAATTCGCTCTGAGCACTGACAAAAGGATTATCAGTAAAGGAAGCACTACCAGCCAGGATCAATTTTTTCCAAACTAACGGTGTGAGATAAGTAAAGTATGAAGACTTGCGGTCCTCGCTGGTAAAGCAGCGATCACAAATTGTCCCGCCTAAATCATGATGAAAAACACTGAGATCATACTCTGCCAGCCGTTTGCGGCAAATTACGCAAGAATCAAGTTCAGGCTTCAGGCCAAGCAGGTGTAATAAAGATAATTGAAAAATCAAACAAAGATAAGCAGGGTTGCTTTGCGGGCTGGATAATTGCCGCAAGGCATTCACCAACAATTCAAAATAAAGCTCTGTTTCTCCACTAACACCCTGACCAAGATGGCTGGTCAATTCAGCATAATAAAGAGCATAAGATAATCTGGTCAGGTCATTACGCAGTCCTTTAAAAGTTTCTATGCTTTCTGCCTGCGTGATAATATCTAGAGATCGCCCATTAGCTAAAAGCAAGCGATTGACTGCCAACAATTCTGCCCGCCCACCAATTTTAGCGCCAGGTTTTCTAGCTCCTTTAGCTACCGCCCTAATCAGTCCGCGTTCAGCTGAAAATAACGTGATGATTTTGTCTGATTCACCCAGATTGAAGCTGCCGACATTAATAGCATTAACTGAATAAGTCGGCATTTGTTCATTATCTCGTAGCTGCTTTTTCTTTTGGTTGATCGATCTTCTGACTTTGCATAAGTTTATGCCAGTCGGCATGAATAAAGCCCAGTTCCGGCTTGCCAACCACTTCAAATGTATGAGCACCAAAATAATCTCTTTGAGCTTGAGTTAAATTTTGCGGCAAATTCGCACTCAAATAACTATCATAATAAGTAAGGCTGGCTGATAGAGCCGGCACAGGAATATGTTTCTCGACAGCAAAACATATAGCCGATCGCCAGTTGGAATCAGCTTTTTGTTGAAATTCAGAAAATTCCGGATCTAATAATAGATTAGCCAGTTTATTATCTCGAGCAAAGGCTTTTCTAATTTGCTCCAGCAGGCGGGCTCGAATGATACAGCCACCTTTCCAGATGCGCGCTGTTTCAGCTAAGTTGATATTCCAATTATATTCTTTTGAGCCTGCCGCAATTAAAGCCATGCCCTGAGCATAACTGCAAATTTTGCTGCAATACAAAGCATCATGCAGAGCTGCAATCACAGCCTGCGCATCTTGTGTACCGGCTTTACTCACAACATGACTTATTTTAGCGGCAGCCGAAACCCGCTCCTCTTTTAAAGCCGAAAGCTGGCGAGCGGTCAAAGCAGCATCAATAGTTGGTGTAGGTATACCCAACTCCAGGGCTACTTCGGCAGTCCACTTGCCTGTACCTTTTTGACCGGCTTTATCAACAATCTGATCTACAAACGCCTTGCCTGTTTCAGGATCGCGAACAGCTAATATTTTAGCGGTGATTTCAATTAAGAATGAATCTAAGATGCCTTCATTCCATTGAGCAAATATTTGAGAAATGGCTTCTGCCGATAATCCTAACCCTCGCCTCAGAACATCATAAACTTCTGCAATCAGCTGCATATCACCATATTCAATACCATTGTGCACCATTTTTACATAATGCCCGGCCCCATCAGGACCAAGATAAGTAACACAGGGACCATCATTCACCTTGGCAGCAATGGCTTCCCAGACAGGACGTATTTCTTCATAAGCCTGCTTGTCACCGCCTGGCATCAGCGATGGTCCATTGAGGGCACCTTCCTCACCACCTGAGACACCAGAACCAATGAAACGTATGCCCTGCTTGGCAAAAGTGTTTTCCCGGCGTATTGTGTCTTGAAAGTACGAATTACCGGCATCAATAATAATGTCACCCGGCTGAAGATATGGCTTAAAGCTCTCGATAGTTTGATCTACAGCCTCTCCGGCTTTAACCAATAAAATTATTTTTCTTGGTTTTTCCAGGCTGTCCATAAACTCCTTTATATCCAGACAGCCGATGATATTTTTACCAGCAGCCTGCCCAGCCATAAACGCTTCAGTCTTCTCTTTGGTGCGATTGAAAACAGCAATGGGAAAGCCATGGCGCTCAATGTTCAGGGTTAAATTCTCCCCCATTACACCAAGGCCAATTAGTCCTATTTTGGCAATTGTATTCATTTTCCTCTCACCTTGGTATATCCTCGTTTCTACGCAGGCGGTACGCGCGGGACACAGTCCGCGCCTACAGGCGCCCTTACATTCTACCGGCTCTTCTGTTTCTTCACGGGCTGTAGGGGGCGATTGTATCGCCCCGTGTTCTCCTCGCTCCTGCATGCCATTGGTCGCTGCGCCGCCATTAATTACGCCCTATTTCGTATGCGCTTATTATAGCGCTGCCTGCCCGGCGCTAAGTGAACAAAATTAAAACCAGGGTAAAAGTACAGCTATTCCACAAGCCGTGAGCAATTATTGCCGGCACAGTGCTGTCGGTAATTTCAACCAGATAGGCAAAAATGCTGCCTAAGCAAAAAAGCGGCAATATTGCGCCAGGATCAAGATGGGCAAGAGCAAAGAGCCCGCTACTGAGTAGATTGGAAAAAACAACACTATAGCGACTGCGTAAAAAAGTATAGAAGAATCCTCTAAAAAGGCTTTCTTCAATAAATGGTGCCAGCATACCCAGGGTTGAATAAAAAAGCAGGATAGTAGCAAAATTATCTATCCTGGCTGCATCCATAATGATAGCTATTATTGGATTATTGGAACCAGCGCAGTTAAATAATTTGATTGAAAGCATATAAGTAAAAAGCACAAGTGGTATGGCAGCAAACCAGGCCAAAACTCCCACACCAAAGAGTTTGAACAGTCCACCAATACTATCGCCTAGCCGAAAATTTATTCCCTGCCAAAATGTCAATTTATTTGGTCGTAGAGCAAAGAAATAAATATAAAGCAGAACAGGGCCATTACTGAGCAGATAAATGAGAGCAATAGACAATGCGGTTGCTAACGAATTTGAGCCAACCGATAGGTTAATCACATCCATTTTCTTTAGCCACGCAGTGAATATGCCAAATAGGAGCTGAGTGCAAAACCAGGCATAAAATATAAAGAACACAAGTTGCCAATCATATTTCGCACCAGAGGCGCCGATTCGAGACATGTGCGGAGCTATAAGGGCAGACGAGCCTGCCACTGCAGTTTTACCCGCCCCCGCATTAGATGTTTGTTTTCTAAAAGAAAAGCTGCCAGGCTATAACCACCAAACCAGCCAGCCCAAAAGTAACACCGCCTACGCTCAATAATGCCAATCTAAAAACAAAATTCCAGGTTTTGTCTCTAATCACGGTCAGTAAATCCTGATAATGCTCAGGCTGATGGTTCAACATATAAAATCTAAGCCAGGCGCGCTGCGTAAACCAACCTGGGGTCAAACTTTTTTCAATAACCGCCATACTTTCAAGCCCAACACCGGACCGAGTCTGCCGCTTGACATTGCTCTTGTTTTGGTTGCTTCCATATAGTGCCTGGCAAGTCTCAGCCAATAATTTCACCTGTGCAGAATCGACTTTCTCTTCGGTTGTTGAGCCAGCTGCAATTAACTGGTTTAGATCTGCAATTGGGCTTTCGCCGAGCTCAAATTCCAGAATAATTTTTCTCGCTAATATGTTTGCATTATGCTTATCTTCCTGATTGGCTTGTTCTAGAATATGTTCCGCTTCCAAGGACAGCAAACCAGATTTGCCTGTTTTCAGTTTACTTGTAAATTCTTCGCCGGCTGGAGACGGCAAGAATTGCAAAAGATTGATAGCATCCGCAGCTTTCAAGCTTAGCTCAGCTCGATGGCAAGCTATAACGGCTGCCGATCTGGCTGCAGACCGGCTGTGCCTGCTGCCAAAAGCAGATGCTTTTAAAAAAGCAAGCCCAATCAGTACAAATAATGCAAACCAGAATATGTTCTTAATGTTTGCGCGATGGCGCCATACAGCTATTATTACTCACCGCCTTCGCCACCGAAGAAGCCATTGCCGTATTCTCCCAGTTCACCAAAGCCGGTAAACTCGCCGTAGTCGCCAAAACCTTCCATCCCGCCAAACTGGGTACCCAAATCATACCTGAAATCGAGATCTACACCATCTTGAGTATAGCCGCGATCAAACGCTGTGTCTTTATCAGTATAGTAACCCCAGGGGAAGCGCCCGGACAGTTTCCGGCGCATTAGAAAACGAGGTATTTTGACATAGCGCAAGCTATATAAGACGAATAATACAAAGATGATCTCTGCTATCAGTAAATTGTCCCATCGCATAATATTTCTTTGCTGTTGCCCGGCATGGCCTTGCTAATAGCCAACAGATTGCCTGTTCTGTCAGCTATGCTAATCAAGATAGTCGAGCCAGTCAAGGTTAAGGATGGGAAAAGTACGAACTTAGTACTTCTACTCAGATTCGCTGAGCAGTGCTATTTTCTGCGAACCGACTGTGCTAACAGACATTTTAGGCGACTGGGAACGTTTAAAGTTTTCAATGTATCGCCGCAATGCCTCTCTGATTAAATCAGAACGGCTGCGATGCTCAACTTGAGCAACGAAATCGACCTGTTCAAGCAAACCGGCTGGAAGAGCAACAAGTACTTTTTTTGGCATTTCAAATCCTTAATAGACATTAAAACAGGGAAAACCCAGCAACCTGTTGCTGGCAAATTGCTCATACCTAAATTGAATGAGCCTTGGAAAGGCTACACTCCCGCGACAAATTTTTAAAGGGCCAAAAGCCTCATAAAAGAAAAAATCACACTAAACTTAAATAATCCATCCGGTCATTCATCCTTTTCTTCCTGGTCAAGGTCTGATTTAAAAACTTTAGCTAGAAAAATAAGGGATACAAAAGAAAAAATGACCAGCACTATAACAATCCCAAACGTGCCAAAATGAAACAAAGCATATACTTGTTTCTCACTTAACAATCAGAGATCCCTCGTCCGGTATTGCTTTCATAAATATGAGGATAGAATGCAAATGCTGGTTTGATTACAGGTAGCAGAGCAAGCGCCTTGTTTACCGGTCCTTTAGAAGCGATTTGACCAGAAATTAATGCCAGAGGCACATTAACTTTGCCAAGCCAAAAATCATGAGCAAAATCCGATTTCATAAACATTTCAACTGTTGGCTTTAAATCTGTATCACCCACATATATTTTCATCTGCTCTCCATTACTGCAATCAACAGATAATTTGCCTTCTGGCTCGCGATAATAAAATCTAATACTAATCCTGGATTGCAAAAGCTGGCTGGATATATCCACATCCATCTCAATAGCTTGCCACAGAGCAAGCATAACCTGATTTAATTCCTCAGTATCTTTAAAGGCCGACATGACATCAATAGGCTTTTTCCAATATCTCTATGATATCTCTTTCTGTAGCCTGCCGGCTATTAAAGATCATGGACGGATCGCTCATTGCCAGAATAACCAGAGTATTCAGTTGTTTAGAATCAAACTCCGGTACTGGTAAATCTCTTAGTTTTTCAGGCAGTCCAAGATCGCCTGTAAGTTTTTTTACGGCTTCAATAAGAGCATTGGCAGCAGATTGATCACTTTTGCTTTGGGAAAGATTGAGATAGCGAGCCATCTGAGCATATCGCGACATGGCAAAACCCAGGTTAAATTGCATACCATAGGGCAGCAGTACGGCATTGGTCATACCATGGTGAGTGCCGTATTGTCCTCCTATGGCATGGGAAATAGCGTGAACAATACCCACTCCACAGCTGCTAAATGACATGCCGGCCATAGTAGAGGCAACCAGTGTCTGGCTGCGGGCTTCAATATTGTTTCCATCTCTTGTTGCCTGCGGCAAATAAGTGAATAACATACGCAAAGACTGAAGAGAAAGGATATCCGTCAAAGGAGAATTGGTGTGCTCAACTGTAAAAGCTTCAATGGCATGTGTAACTGCGTCCATGCCAGTAGCAGCAGTCAGGCGCGGTGGCAGCGTCAATATAAGTGTCGGATCTAAGCAGGCTTGATCAATGGCTAGAAAAGGACTGGCAAAAAGAAGTTTTTTACCCTCATTCTCATCCTTCACCATTGCCACCAGAGAAACTTCCGCTCCTGTACCAGCAGTTGTCGGTATAGCTACAGAAGGCAAAAGCGAAGAGCTTAAATTATTAATTCCCTGGTAGTCAAGAATATCGCCCCCAAATTTAAGAGCTATATTGACTACTTTAGCAGTGTCAATGACTGAGCCTCCTCCTAAAGCCATAACAGCATTGCACTTTGCCCGCCTGGCCAGCTCGATAGCCTGGTTGACAGCAGTTAAATTAGCATCTGACAGAACATTTGCAAAAACAGTTATTGACAAGCTTTTGTCTGCCTGCCACCGTTCAAGTAAGGATGATACAGTCTTTGTTTCTACTAACCGCCCATCTGTGACTAGAAAAATATTGCTGCCGCCTGACTCTTTAATAATCTCGCCAGCACCAGCAGCCACACCCTCACCAAATGTAATTCTAGTTGGAGCATGAAAAATAAATGGATTCACAACAGCTCCAGCAAGCCTTTGAATACAAACATAATCCCCTGTAAAGAAGAATGTCCTTTGCCTCTTCTCGGAATAGGCTCTTCTCTAATTACAAAATAACAAATTATTCACATGGATAAGTAATTGACTACTATAATTTCTTATTGATTAACGTTAGCTTGTAGACTAACTGCATTTTTGCATATAGTATCTTAGATGAGTATTGACATCTAATTGATTTCCTTTATGAATAGACTTTATTATCAACGCCTTCACTCAATTTTTCTGCTTATGATTTTTTCGGCAGCAGCAAATTACCCAATGGCTGCTTGTCTGGCTGCTGATGATTCCAGTGAGCACAGTCCGTCCGGAACCATGCTTTTGCCTTTAAGCCCTAAGCTTGATGTACCTCATTCAGCTGATTCGACTCAAGATAATTCCACTCCCGCCAATCCTGCCAGTAATAATGAGCAGCCGCCCTCGGCACTACAGACAGTGGCGGCTGAAAAAGGGGCTGTTAGTTCAGATAGCTTTTCTGATGACTCAGAGCAAATCAACGAAAAGGCTACTTTGAAAGGCACGATTCAAATTGTGGCTGATGACACTGAGTTTGATCAAGATAAAAATACTTTTCTGGGAACCGGTAATGCCATAGCTTTTATTGGTGGTCAAAATTCCAAGCTTCAGGCTGATAGTATTCTTTACGACCAGAACAGCCAGATGATTGATGCTCGTGGTAACGTGAGCATTCTTCGCAATGGCCAATTAACTACCGGCAGTTCTTTTAAATTTAACGTCACATCAGACGAATACTTAATCACTCAACCGGAAACAATGGTTGATGCAACCCAAGTAATTGCCCGCAAGAGTATAGGCACAAAAAACGGTTTGGCTTTTAAAGACGGCACCATGTCTGTGCCCGTGCCATTTTTTCTGGCTAAAAACTTTCAAGCCGGTCCAATGAGTTATCGTGAAGATATTATGGCCCAGAAGACCCACCCTGACGCATATTTGCCGGAACATGCCAGCTTCAAGTTCAAAGCCAACAAAATGGTTTATGAACGTTACAGAGAACAAGGTAATTTCACTGTATTTGGCGGCCGAATCGAGATTGGCGATTTTTCCATTCCGGTTGGTAAATTTACCTGCACTGTCGGTAAGACTGAAATGAAGGCAGTTTTTCCGGTAACACCATATATAGGCAACAATATGTATTCCGGTGGTATAAATATTGGTCCATCATTTAACACCGCTCTTGGCAAAATGTCTACTATTTCATGGGCGCCCATGGTTCAGCTTGGTGGCACAAGCGCCGGTGGCACCGGTGGTGGCAATGGCGGCATTGGCATATCGGGTCGCGTTGCTTTTTACAGTCCTTCCTTTCAAACTCACCTGGCTTACGGATCGGTCAGCAATCTCCTGGTCGGAGATATTAAATCAAGAGTCTGGCGCACTATCAGGTTGCAAGCCGGTATTAACCGTTTTTTAAACGATGGCATGTTGGGTTTAACCCGTGCACGCCTGGCTACCGAGCTTGTCAATCAGCAAAGCATCGGCAGCATTCCTTATCTTAGCTCGCTTACTTTTCGCACTACTGCCGGCTGGTTTCAAGACAATCCTCAGTTGGTTAATATCAGCAGCACATATGCGCAATTGCACGGCAACCCTACCTCAACTAAAATAACATCTGCCTACAGGGCTCAGCAACAAATCATGTTCACTACTCATCCATTTTTTAATATAGGAGATGACAGGGTAGGTGTTAAGGCATTTATTTATGGCGGCGCAGCAGCTAGAGGCTATTCAACCGGCAATGCCGATCTGATCACACAACTCAGTCCCATCCTTGATGTGCATTTAAGCAGATTGCGCCTGCAAACCGGCTATACAACATCAAGTGTCAGCGGACAATCACCATTTGTGTTCGACGAATACATTCAGGGTACAAGTTCTGTTTTCTTACAAGGAGATGTTAAAGTCTGCAAATACTTCACTATTGGCGGTATGACCGGCTATAACATGACAGCTAAACTAAATTACGCCAAAACACTGGTAGCTGCTATAGGTCCACCGGATGTTAAATTTGTTGTGGGCAAAGATTTTATTTTGAACAACTATCGATTTGGATTCAATCTTCTTTACGGGGACCCCATACAATATAATAAGCTTGTCTTTAAGGGCGGTCCTGACCAGGGACAACTGGGTGGAGCAGCAGGTGGGATTTGAGTGAGCACCGGCAAAGTAATTGTTCCCAATACTAAGAACCTGGACAATATTCTAAAAATGAAAATGCCGGCAGTCGGTATCGATATTGGCGGCACCAAAATCATGGCTGCACTGGTAAATAATGAAGGGATTATTGGTGAGCCTGTAAAGCTTCCCACTCCTATTGGTCCGGCTAATATTCTCAGTGCCGTTCTTAAGCTGATAGAACAATTCAAGCAAGACAATACCCTGGCTGGAATAGGCATAGCCACTGCTGGAATTGTTAATGTGGATACCGGCACCATTATTGGTGCCACCGGTAATCTTCCCGGATGGGCAGGCACAGCGGTTAAACAATTTATTGAGAGCAAAACCCTTCTGCCGGTACACGTAGAAAATGATGCCAATGCCGCCGCTTATGCGGAAGCACAGACAAGAAAACTCAAAGAAAAGCTTGCGCCGTCATTCTCACTATTGGCACCGGTATTGGTGGCGGAATATTGATCAATGGGCGATTATTCCGCGGACAACATTACGGTGCCGGTCATTGCGGCCATATCAAAATGTCTCTCAATAATCAGAGACTTTGTCCATGCGGACTGTTTGATTGCTTTGAAGCCTATGCCTCAGGTACCGGACTGCTTGTAACAGCTAAAGAAATGCTGATTAATGTTTCTGCCGATCAATCCCCATTAGCTGTGCTATCAAATGATTTAAAAACTTTGACTAATGAAGCTATCTTTGCCGCCTTTACCAATCAAGACCTTATTGCTATCCAGATAATTAATATCTGGCATAAACATCTGGCAACAGGTATTTCATCACTGGCTCACGTGCTTAACCCGGACTGTTTTGTTCTTGGCGGCGGATTGGCTAAATTTGTCAATCTTGATCTACTTCTGGAATTAGTGCGCGACATAACCTTACCAAAAATTGCTGAAAATTTGAAAATATACAAATCCGAATTCGGCAACACCGCCGGTCTTATAGGAGCTGGCCGATTATTGTTGGACAAGCTGGCAAAGGCAGAATGAAAATTCTTTATGAATTACAGTGCAACAAAATTGTACCTATGCAAGCGAGCGCCGTCACGATTAAAGCCACAGAACAATTGGCTTCCCATATTAACAAGATGAGCAATTCCGTATCCAGAATTTCCGTTAGCGGGCACCTTACAGATCAAGCTTCCCGGTGTTAACGTCTGCGCCCTGGTCTTGCGTGAATGCCAATTCCACGCCCATAAATTAGCCTGGCGATCAACACCGACGATACATATTTCAATACCAGGACCTTTAGTTGAAAGAGAAGATATTGAGGCAGGATCAAAAACCGTTAAGCACTGCCCACCGTTACCCCAGGCAAGATCACAATTAAATTGAACATGGGTCAAAATTTCATTATTTTCTATATCAACAATTACCAATCCGCCACCCGTCAAATTACTGGGATCGTAGACATTATCTTCAAAAACAATATCATGCCCCGCACAAATCAAATACTTGTCTGCCCAAAAGGATAAATACTGGCAATTAAAATTGACTGTTAATAGACCGGCAATACCGTTTAAAGATACTCCTTCCTTCGTTTGTTTGGTCATTTCAACCAACAATATATTTCGTCTGAATGCAACAGCCAGCCGATTTTCGATACTATTGACAGCAACTGCACTAGCGTTACCCTTTTCAGCAAAACAAACCGTATAATCCAGTTTTTGCTCTTTTTGAATCATATTTACGGACGACAAAGGAGATGAAACAAATAATCCCGGTTTAGCAGGACCAGGCACATGATAGTCACCCGGGGAAGTGCTTATCAAACAATCGCTTACTAACAAGGTTTGCTCCACATCGCCTACCCATGACACTTCCGCAAATGATTTTAATTGTGAAATTCCATTTGTTGAGCTAAGCGAACTGATATCAAAAAACTGTAATCGACCGAAATGATTTAACATCAATAAAGACTGTCGCTCTTTGTCATAAAATACCGCATGGATGTCTAAGTCAAATCCCGCATTTTCTAAATCATGAGGATAAACGGTTTGATTGTAAATAGCGGCAGGATTGAGCAGCGATTGCTCAAGCCTGGAAATTTCAGAATTATGGTCTATATTATTTACAAACAAATATTTGTCAAAAGCAGCCAGATGCCCTATTCCTACAGGTGACAAACCATTGCCGGAATTACCAGGATTTGTTTCCACCATAGTGTGTTCAACAGACCAATTCAAGATCTAGTCCCCGCTGATAAAACCTTATTCTTCGTGCCTAAAAACAATTCCGGTTTTGCTTGAGCAATGGCAGACACATTTTCACAGGCAATGCTACCCATGCAAAATTGATCTTTGTCTGCCTGACAATACCAGCTCTGATAATTAAAATTAGCTAAATTGGTCAAACTAGAATAGGTATCACTAAGAGCTGTTTGAACACATCGGGCATCGCAAGATCTGGCTGTAAGTGGGAAGCAATTAGTATATGGTCTTTGGTAAATGGGATGGCTGCGATAGAGGGCAACAGTAGGCATTCCTTGATGCACCGCCAGATGCATCAATCCTGTGTCCACAGCGACAACCGCTTGTGCACTACTAATAATATCGAGAGCATGCGTTATTTCAGGAGTAGGAAACCAAACTAAATGTGGCAATAGTTCACGCACGGCTAACGAAGAATCCGGTTCACCAATAACTATTACTCCCACTCCCTGCTCGTTAAACCAGGAAGCAAGAGATAGCCAATATTGTTTCGGCCAGCATTTATAAGTACCGTCCGAGCCAGGTATAAATACTATTTTGTCTTTGGCTTCGCTTTGTGCAATAAATGGTAACGGTTGAAGATTTTCAAAATTAGCGTTAATATCAAAATCAGTACAAATTATTTTTAGGATATCGTTAATTTTAAAACCAGGGTAAAGCTTATCAAATTCCGGCGATCCCCACCAGAAATTGAGCTGCAATGGATGATCACGCAAATTGAAATATTTATCTCTTGTAGCCAATAGGCTGGCATCAAAATCTTGCTCAAGGATTATTCCGCGCAGCCCGGCTATTCTCGAAGCCAAATTTCGCTGCAAGACTGACCGTGCTACTAAATAAGTATCCTCACCCGAATCAACAAGCGCCTGAATAGCAGGCAACGACACAGTGAAATCTCCTAATCCTATTGATATTGGCGCTATATAACATGCCATAAGGCTAAGTTTATGCTTTTGTATCTTGGTAATTAATCACTGTAGTTCCTTTAGATGGAACAACGATTTCACTTTGATAGGTATTACTATCCATTTGCTTAAACTGCTGATCGGAAACGATTTTAAATAAATCGGATCTGCTATGCACAATAGCTGTAACTATAACGTCGTGATCCAATTGATTCTGAAGGGTGATTGTGTATCTATCAACACGACGATGATCTATTATTTCAGAGCTAACATGAACCCTTTGCGCCGTTACATCAAAAGCACTACCTATTCCTAAGTTTATTTTTGCCTCTAGAGGCGTGTGATCTATATTATCTTCTCCTATAAATTGTAAATCGCGCTGCGCATCTTCTTGATAGATTTTGACAACGCCTGCCGGGAAGGGTTTGCCTAAATTATTTTTGGCGTTGTTTTGAAATTCTAGCTTAACTTGTACTTTGGCTTTTCTCCAAAGGGCAAAAAATCAAAACGCTGATCATCAAAAATATACTTTTTCACTACCGGGATGCTTTCCCCAGAAATAAGCAACAGCTTTTTTGTCTCCTCGTTATTTATATTCACCGGCTGATCATAATCGTAAAGGTGGTAATCAGCGAAAGGATTTTCGGTAAACGCTTGTTCTCCTTGGAGATTGACGCCCTCATTCGCAGTTCTAAAAAAGCGAGGCATGCGTCTTAGATTATGAACATTTCCTGCCATGAGTTTGAGATTGGCATCGTGAAAAGAAATTCCGCAATGATTTTCTATAGTGGCATAGCCAATAAAATCAAACTTATTTTGCTTTTCATTCAGAACAACCGTGTAATTACACAGCCAATTAATACTATTAGCCTGATAGCTAAGATTAAGATCTTCTCCGCCGCCTTTATCAGCATAAACAACAAATCCAATCTTTGGGTAACCCATTGAGTTAGAAGGTAAATCGTTAATCTCTATTTGACCTTGAGGGCGAATAATATAGTGGTCTCCTATTTTTAAAACTGTCCCCGATGCGTCTTTGACTAAAAGACCGGATTGAACCATCGATTGCCCATTTTCAAAAAAATTACGGACCGATACATTTTTGCCATAAGAAGCGGAAAGCAAATTTTCGGTGGAATTACTCTCATAACTTTGTTCTTTAACAACAATTGACTGGCTCTTATCAGCCGAGCGAAGATCAATCGAATTGGGATCAATGGTTTTAGCTACACTTTCATAATATAAATGGTTAATACCTTTTTCCAATTCTGTATGATATTTTTGTCGGATCAAAGCCTGATTTTGATTATAGACAGTGAGTCCCGCTTGTTGTACCACCATTGCTTCGTCGGCATAACATAAGCTACCGCTCAAAAACAAATTACTAATAAATAAACTCGTGGCAGTTAGTGCAAAAGTTTTTTTTATGCGCATATAAACTTATCCTTTAGTTGTTTAACCAATTCTACATCCATTTCATGTCCACCTTTGATGCTAATAAAATGTGCTTGCACAGCAATTGGATTAACACCTAATAAAGTCAAATCGCCTAGCAAATCAAGCACTTTATGCCGCACTGGCTCATCTTCAAAAAGCAAAGGTTGACTAAATCCGGTTTCAGTCAAACTCACTACTTCATCCGTAAGCCCCATTAAGTCATGATCCTTTTGCCAGCCAAAAGTGCGCGCCCGGGCTATTTCCAGATAAGATTGATCAGCTGTCCAACTATACCAGCGTTTGCCGATGGCAGGATGTTGCCAATCCATAAGATAAGTGATGGTAAATGCATTTGCCGGCACCGCAATTAGCTTTCTATCACCTTTTGTCACTGTTACAGGCTCTTTAAGCAAATATTTTTTGGTCGGCGCGGCAGGCCGAATTCCTGCTTGAGAAAATAAGTCAACCCAAAAAGCAGCACCGCCATCTCCCATAGGCAATTCCGGCCCATCGACCACTACATCCATATCAAAAATATTGCAAAAGGCAGCCGCTGCTAAAAAATGCTCAACCAGACACAAGCGCGCCGCATCTTTGCCAAGAACAACATTGCGAAAAGTGCTCACTACATTCGCTGCTAAAGCAGGCACTATTACAGGCTGTGTGTTTTCGCTTTGTGTAGCAGGAATAATGAATTTTATACCCGATCCTGGTTCTGTTAAATAAACAGAAACATTTATTTGTTGTTTAGAAGTAAGTCCAGCAGACTCATGTGTGAAAAGAAGTTTTCTTTCCGGATAAATTTGTTGATATTGTTTTTCCAACTGAACTATAGCCAAAGCCGCCTCCACGGGCGCATCCTGTTTATTAACGCTCCACCGGCTACGCCGATTCCGCTCCCATCCCCTACAATTAAACTTTTAGACTTTCCTCTTTTTGCAAGTTGTTGATCTTTGCTTCCAGCTCAGAAATTTTCTTTTGCGCTGTTTTTAATTGTTCGGACAGCTGAGGTAATTTGCGGTTTAGAACAACCGTGGTCATAAATTCACGCACAGGTATTGCGGGACTGCCTACTAGAACAGCTCCTTCGTCCACATTCTTCATTACGCCGCACTGCCCTTCTAAAATAGCATCTTTGCCCACGACAATATGATCTTTTAATCCGGCTTGACCGGCAATGATCACACGATCGCCTATTGTGCACGAGCCGGCAACACCCACTTGTGCCACCAGAATAGCTTCTTTGCCGATCTGGCAATTATGCGCAATCATCACCAGATTATCGATTTTACTGCCACGTCCTATTTTAGTTGCACCAATCGTGGCTCGATCAATAGTTGTATTAGCACCAATTTCAACATCATCTTCAACAATCACTGTGCCAATTTGCGGAATTTTCAGCAAAGGATTGGCATCATCAGAAAGTTCGTTAATGCCGGCCATTCTCAGTTCCATATTGGAAGGTCTTTCAGTTACATAGCCAAATCCGTCGGATCCTAAAGAAGCACCTTGTTGCAAAATAACCTTGTTGCCAATTCTCACATAATCAGCTATCAGGCAGCCCGGGTGGATTAAGCAATCTTCACCAATTACAATTTCGCCACCAAGTACAGTACCAGCCATTATTTTCGTGCGCGCACCGATTTTTGTCTTGGGTCCAATAACTACCAGAGGTCCAATGGCTACGCCTTCACCAATCTGGCAAGAGGGATCGATTACTGCGCTGGCATGCACACCAGTTTCCGGATAGTAGCGCTTTGCCGGAAAAGCAGACAACATTTTGTAGATGGCAAAATTAGGGCGAGCAACCGAAATCGCCGGGCGATTCACTGTAGTGCCTTGCGGTATTACTACGGCTGCTGCTTTGCATTTATCAATATCTTTCAGTAATTGCTTGTCAAACAATAAAGCCAGATCTTTTTCACCGGCATTGAAAGGAGAAGGCGCAATATTTTCAATTTTAAGATCTGCAGGTCCATGCACCTGTCCACCGATAGCCCCAGCAATTTGGCCCAAAGTCATAGGCGAAGGCAATTTGATCATTGTTTAGACCTGCCTGTAAAAAACGCAGCTATACCAGCAGCAAATTGTTGAACCTAAATAATGTTGTGCCAACTATTTTATAATATGCTTGCTGTCCAAGCTGCTCTTGGTTGGGGTAGCACTAGCCACGCCACCGAGCCGTTTAATCACACCGTCAGTTAAATCAGTGCCACCGATTAATACTGCCTGCTTCATCAACACTGTATCCACTTTTTTGGTTTCTGCTTCTGCTTTGATTGCCGAATCAATTTCACTTTCCAGCTGGCTTTCCAAAACTTGCGCTCTTGCTTGCACCTTTTTTACTTCATCATCAATCTGGTTTTGCAAGCGCTTTTGCAATCCTTCCAGTTCCGCCGGCGGCTTATGGGCGGCTTTTGACTCTTCATACTGCTTATTGCTTTCTTCAATTAGCTTGTGCACTCTGTCTTCTTGCCGTTTTAGTTCTTCGGCAGCTTGCTGAGCCTTGGAATAACCGGTAACCACCTTATCTCTGTCCACCACACCAATATTCCAATGTGCCGCCTGGGCTAATACCTTGCTAGTACCAGCAGTAAACGAAGCAGCCATCAGTAATGACAAACAACCATTTCGCCAACTTAGTGTTTTTTCTTTCAATTTTCTATTCTCCAGATCTTGTTTCAGCCAATCTCAACTAACTGCTATTTTCTGTGAAATTGGCAGAAGCTCATTGAGTTTAACAGTCTACAACAATATTGAGTTTTTCTGCTACTGCCCCACTGTCAAGCGGCAGTTAAAATTTCTCGCCAAAACCCACTGTCAGGCGGGGTGTATACCCACCCAGCACAGAGCTTATCAAAGGAAAACCATAGTCCAAACGAATCATCCCCAGCATGGGCACCTTGACTCTTATCCCTACTCCAACTGAAGCACCAAGCATTGAGCGAGAAAGCAGCGTATTGGTGAGACTGTTGCCATTGACCTGTCCGGCATCAAAGAAAAATACAGCCTTGAAATGCTGGTCAACCATCTTGGCTACCTTGTTTGTTGAGCCATGCAAAAATGGCAGCCTTGTTCTTACTTCTGCTGTTGTCATTAACATGGATGTGCCGGTGCCAAGATCAGTAAAAGAACGATAGCCTCTGACACCATTCCAGCCGCCCATATAAAATTGGGCAAATTGAGGCATATTACCAAGAGCTGCTCCGGCCTGCACATTGGTAGCTAAAGTAGTTGATTCATTGATCTTGATAAATTTGCTGGCACTGGCGCCAAATTTAGCAAAGCTGGCTGCAGCCAGACCCAGAGAAGGACTGGCTGACAAACGCAGCAAAGTACCTGTTGTTGGATCTATGTAAGCATCACGCGTGTCATAGCTAATTGAAGGACTGACTGTAGCAAAAGTGCCACCAGTAAGTTGAGTTTGCCGCACACCAGAAGCTAGATTATAGGCTTGCAGGGGAGTGGAGGCCAGTCCATCACTTAGACTGCGATTCATCATACTGCCGACTATGTTCTGACTGGCAAATAAACCAGACACATCACGCAAGCCGGTATTTTCACCAATCAAACCCAGGTTGAGATTGAAATGATGACCAAGCTTCTTTGTAAAAGTGACACTGCCACCCAGTGTGCGCTGCATGGATTGTTGAATCATAAAACTGCCCATGTCACGCCCAAAACCGGATACAGTCATGTTTGTGTCAGTTCCCATTAAATTAGGCACAATATAGTCTGCTTGAACTTGATAAGTGCGCTGATTAGGAACAAAGCCGGTACCACCATTATTAAGAGTATTGCTTATGCTGCCAAACATGCCGGTCCCTACTTGCGAATTAAAAGAGAGAGTTTCGCCGCGCCCGCGAAAATTATTGTCGGCAATATTAAAGGAGCCAAACGGTCCGGCTATGGTATCAAAGCCGCCACCCAGTCCAACAGAGCCGGATCTCTTTTCGTCCACTTCCACTTTCAAGACATATTTATCCGGGTTGTCTGTTGACGGCATAAGTGAGCGGCGTATGTCTTGAAAATAACCATTAGCATAAAGCTTGCGCAGATCAGCAGTTAACTGGCGCTCGTTATAGACCATGCCTGGTTTGATTTTTATTGCCTGGCGAATAATAAAGTCTTTTGTTTTTTTGTTACCGGCAATTTCTACCTTCTCAATCTCGCCTTCATTAATAGTTAATCCAATTGTGCCATCCGGATCATTTTTGACATCGGTAACGCGTGCCAATACATAACCTCTCTCATGGTAAGTCTGTTCAACCTTATCAATTGCTGATGAAAGAGCACTTAAATTTTGTGGTTTACCAAGTTGTTCTATAAATGTTTTGGCTATTTCTTCACTACCAATAACTTTGTTGCCTGAAAAAGCAAATTGGGTTATTGGAGCATTTTCTTGCACACGAATTTTAAGCAAAACACCTCCACCATTAAGCTCCGGCACTACTTGTAAATTGCGTTCATCAAAATAACCCAGATTATTAATAGCCTTTAAATCCTGCATGACAGCATCACGATCAAATCTGTCGCCAGGTTTTGTTTTCACTACCTGCAAAATATCTTCAGTATCAACAAGACGATTGCCCTCTACTTTGATGGTATCGACAGTTAGTGGAGTCTCCGGTATAAGTGTCGGCGCAGCTGCCGGGATGCCCTGGGCAGGGTCTGTCGCAGCCAGGACAGCAATATCATTTGTAAACAGGCAAACAGCGGCAAGAAGCACTAATTGCCATCTATGCCTTATTTGAGATTGCCTAATAGCAATTATTTTGGTATCCATCAAATCACCACTTGCCAGGAGATGATTTTAGCATGGTCATAATCATGCCAAGAGGAGATAATTAACAGTCTTTCAGAACAAGAAAATTCTTTTAAAAATTTTGCCACAATGCCCAGCCCCAATCCTACTCCTAAAAAGAGCATCCTGGCCACTTCATCACTTTGGAGGGTCCTGATGGAGCCGGTAAAACCACGCAATTGCGCATTGTGGCCCAGGAATTAACTGCAAAAAATTATCAACACATCATTACTCGCGACCCTGGTGGTACCCCTGTTGGAAAACAGATAAGGCGCATCCTTCTCAATTCTCAATATGCTCTTTCTACTACAACAGAGTTGCTCCTTTATCAGGCCGATCGAGCCCAGAATGTAGCCGAGGTTATCCGCCCGGCTCTGGAGCAGGGATTGCTTGTTTTTTGCGATCGTTACATTGATTCAACTGTTGCTTATCAAGGTTATGGGCGAGGGCTGTGCCTGAAGACAATCGCCATGCTTAATGAAATATCAACCGGAGGACTAAAGCCGGACCTTACTTTGCTGTTTGATCTGGAAAGCGAAGCCGGATTGTCCCGCCTTCATCCGGGCAGCCATGATCGTCTGGAGCGAGAAGCTCTTGAATTTCACCAACGGGTGAGAGAGGGTTATTTAGCACTGGCTAAAAGTGAACCGGAACGCTTCTGCATCATTGATGCCAGCGCATCATTTACCAGCGTACAGTCCGCATTGCGCAAAGCCTTAAGTGAATTTTTAAATATTTCGCTGTAGTGCAGGCGCTTGCGCCGTGGTTTTATGGCCTTACATGATAGGCAACTTCAGCGCTCAGACTTTCAACATCCTTTCTCAATTCCACTTCTTGATCAGGATCAAGCACACCTTCATTACTTTGAGCCATAGATTGTTCTTTCTTTAGCAGGTATTTTGCCCTCTGCTGTAATTCATTATAATTGTCGGTGCTGATTTTGCCCTCTGCTTTGGCTTTGTTCAAATAGCTGTTCAGATCAGAAATTACTGTGGTAATTGGTGGTTGCGTCTGCATAGGATTACCGCCGTTTGGCGGCGTAACTAGAATAGGGCGGTCTGTATAAGCAAAGCCGCTTGACCAAGGATAATAGAAACCTGATGGTGCCTGCCAATAAGTATAGGGATTGCCACCAATATTGATACCATACCAGTTGCCGTTGATTATCTGCGGCGGACCAAAGACAGGTTGTATTACGCCGCCAATATTGTAACGTCCCAAATAAGTTGGCGCATAAGGATTATAGTAATGATAATTGGCATAGCCTGGATAATTTTGATAATAGGGGTTTGTATAAGGGTAACCGCCATAATAAGTGCCAGGGTTTGGGATATAGCCAGGCGCACCATTGTAATTATAAACCGGTTCACCTCGTGGTGGCAAAATCACCGGACTGGCCGGACCACCAGTTGGTGCAGCAGCAATCAAACTGTTGTTGGTATTAGCTACTACTGCTAGTTGAATTATCAATATAGCGATCATTTGTTTTTAAGTTTTTGTCCGATCTTTCTTGATTATAGAATTGTTGATTTCTTCCGCAACTAAATGTGTACAAATGAGGCTCCAGAAGCCAAGCAGTCCTATAGAATTAAAACTAAAAACACCGGCATTAGGTAACTGATGCTGGATGATTAAAGACAGACTTCCCGGTATAGTAAGCAACAGGCAAAATACAGCTAATCGTTTAGCCACAGTAATGATGGGAGGTCCATAAGGATGTTGGCGCTTTGCCAGACAAAAACCCAAAATAGCAAGCACAACCACTAAAAATAGTCCATGTAAAGCAAAATCAAATAACATATGAGAGAATACAGCCTGCATGGCTTGACCGATTGTCGCCAGCGTTTGCTGCAGATTAAAGCTGTCAGTGCTTGTTTCCATAGGAGTTATTAATGCTTAACCGATCCGTTAAACTACCTGCCAAATTAATTGTACTGTTTTTTGTCTTAATTAGCACTTACATTTACTCGCCTGACCACTGCGGGCAAGCGCTATCAAAAGGTAAGCTGAACCGCAATCAGATTATGCTATTGAATCTCAAAACTGCCCCTATGTCAGCCGGTTATTACATTGTTGAAGCACATCGTATAAGCAAAGAAATCTCACAAGATCTTGAGCGCGCATTTAACCAGATAGAAGCTGTCGACAAAGCTTATGCCAAATACAGACACAGACCGGATGACAGATTTATGCAAAGTACATGTTTAAAAGTGACGCTGGCTCGCCAAACAGCCGAAGACTTACAGCAACAATTAGAAGACGCCTTTGCTCAACTAAAAAGCAATATCGAAGAAACACTAATCAGTGATGAACATTTTCCGGATAAAAAGTAATGGCTCCGACTGGATTCGAACCAGTAACCAGGCGATTATGAGTCGCTTGCTCCACCATTGAGCTACGGAGCCAAATTGTTTATGGCAGCTGGTTCATATATTTTTCAATAAAATCGGTATAAACCTCTCCTTGCTGGAAAAACGGATGAGCAAGCACACGTTGATGAAATGAAATAGTGGTGTGAATGCCGGTAATGGCATATTCATCAAGAGCTCTGTGCATGCGTTCAATAGCTTCTTTACGATCTCGCCCCCAGACAATCAATTTTCCAATCAATGAATCATAATAAGGAGGAATAAGATAACCGGGATAAGCATGGCTATCAATACGCACACCAGGACCACCCGGAGCTATATAAGCCTGAATGCGACCTGGGGATGGCAAAAAATTACGCTCAGCATCTTCAGCATTAATACGACATTCAATAGCATGTCCATTAAATTTTATATCATTTTGTTTGACTGACAAATGATTGCCTGCGGCCACACGAATTTGTTCTTTTACTAAATCAATGCCAGTAATAAATTCAGTCACCGGATGCTCAACCTGAATGCGTGTATTCATTTCCATAAAGTAAAATTTGTCTTTATCAAGAATAAATTCTACAGTACCTGCTCCCTCATATTTAATTTGCTTGGCCACACGTATAGCCGCTTCACCCATTTGTTTGCGCAAATCTGCTGTCATAACAGGTGAGGGTGCTTCTTCAATAAGCTTTTGATGGCGTCGTTGCATAGAACAATCACGCTCGCCCAGATGAATACAATTACCGTGACTATCAGCCATAATTTGAATCTCGACATGCCTGATTGGTTTTAAATATTTTTCAATATATACGCCTGAATCGCCAAAAGCAGCGGCGGCTTCCGAACGAGCAGCAGCTATAGCCGAAGCAAGTTGCACAGGATCATGAACAACACGCATTCCGCGTCCGCCACCACCGGCAGTAGCTTTAATAATTACTGGAAAACCAATCTCGCCGGCAAGCCGAAAAGCTTCTGCTTCGTCGCTTATTAATCCATTACTTCCCGGCACCACAGGCACTTTTGCTTTGCGCATAGTTTCTCTGGCTTTAGATTTATCACCCATCGATTCGATGGCTTGCGGAGACGGTCCAATAAATTTAATGCGGTGGTCCTGGCATATTTGGGCAAAATTAGCGTTTTCAGAAAGAAAACCATAACCCGGATGAATAGCATCGGCACCGGTAACAACAGCAGTACTAATTAAGGCTGGAATATGCAAATAGCTGCGTTGCCCTGGTGGCGGCCCAATGCAATAAGCTTCATCAGCAAGTTTTACATGCAAAGAATCGGCATCTGCCTGCGAATAAACAGCCACCGTGCGAATATTTAATTCGCGACAGGCGCGAATAACTCTCAAAGCAATTTCGCCACGATTGGCAATCAGAATTTTTTCAAACAAAATTACAGCCCTTTTGTCTATTAACTGATGATCAAACAGGATCAATTTATCCTTTGGCATCAACTAAGAATAGCTGCTGTCCATATTCAACTGTAGAGCCATTCTCAGCACAAATTTTTACTACCCGACCGGCAATTTCAGAAGGCAGATCATTCATCAATTTCATGGCTTCTATAATGCATACTGTTTGCCCAATTACCACCTTGTCGCCCACCTCAACAAAAGAAGGAGCGCTCGGCGATGGCGATCTATAAAATGTGCCCACCATCGGTGACGTAATAGCTGTATACTCTCCTGGCTCAGAATTGTTATGTGCAGGCGAAGCTGCAGGAGCCGGAGGACTGACATTGAAAACATGGCTTTCTTTGCTGGCGGACGGTGAAGATAATTCACTACCAGCATATCCTGCGTGCATGGGGGCATGACCTGGTCCAGGCATGTAGCCTTTTTTGATGGTAATTCTTTCTTCTTCAGCTTCAATGGTGAGTTCAGAAATATCTGTTTCACCGACCATTTCCAGCAGGAGCTTTATTTGATCTAAATCTATATTCACTGATGCTCCTCAAACTTCACTAAACTCTGGTTATATATTTTCTTGTGCGTGTATCAACACGTATTTTATCGCCAACTTTAATATGAAATGGCATTGTAATTACAGCGCCGGTTTCAAGAGTACCCGGCTTACCGCCACCAGAACTGGTATCGCCTCTTTCATCTGGAGCAGTTTCAGTTACAATTAACTCTACCGTGTTCGGCAGCTCAACACCAATAATTCGTCCTTGATATTTAAGAACACTAATATTTTCCAATCCTTCTTTTAGAAATTCAACACCAGAACCAATCCGCTCCTTATCAAGTTCAATCTGTTCGTAGCTGGCTGTATCCATCATGGCAAATTTATCACCCGCTTTGTAAAGATATTGCATGATAGTCTTCTCAACAACAGCTGACGGCATTTTCTCGCCTGCTCTGAAGGTAGATTCAAGAACATTACCAGTTTCAACATTTTTAAGTTTTGTGCGCACAAAAGCCGAACCTTTGCCCGGCTTGACATGCATGGCTTCAACAATTTGCCAGATGCCATTGTTGTATTGGATTGTTACACCCGGTCGAAAATCATTACTTGAAATCATGAACAGCCTTATTTAAACAGCACAAACAAAAACAATGGTAGCCAAGGGCATCGGCTAAAACCTGGAAGCATTTTAAACCATCGACTGCATTTTAGCAAATGTTTCATTACTCAATAGATTGACAGGCAAAACATTGCCGCAAAGCTAAATTTGCCATTATCATTAATCTAGTTATCATCGGGACTTTCGTAAGTTAAGATGTCTAATAATACTGACAGTGGCCAGGCTATATCTGCCGGCTCAACACAATTCGTTAGTGGCGGAGCTTATAGCGCCAAAGAAATAGAGTCCAAATGGACGGCATTTTGGTTTGCCAACAAATTATTTGATCTGAATATCAAAACCGGTAGCGCCAATTATTATTCTGCCGCCCTACCTCCACCCAATATTACCGGCAATTTGCATATGGGACATGCTCTCAATGGTACCTTGCAAGACATTCTTTTTCGTTATAAACGCATGAAGGGCTTCAATGTTTTATGGCAGCCCGGCACTGATCATGCCGGCATTTCCACACAGATGGTGGTAGAAAGAGATTTAAAAAAACAAGGCAAATCACGCTTTGATTTAGGCCGAGAAAAATTTCTTGAAGCTACCTGACAATGGCGCAATCAATATGGAAATGCCATTTTAAACCAATACAAACGCCTGGGTGTAAGTTTCAGCTGGGACAGGCTGGCATTCACAATGGATGACAATTATGTCAAAGCTGTGATTAAAGTTTTCGTGCAATTATTCAATGAAGGCTTTATTTATCGCGGCAATCGTGTTGTTAACTGGTGCCCGCGCTGCCTGACCAGCCTTTCTGATTTAGAAGTCCAACACGAAGAAAGAAAAGGATATATCTATATTATTAATTATCCTTTTGCAGACAAATCTGGTGGATTGTCTATTGCTACAACCAGACCGGAAACAATGTTTGCCGACACAGCTGTGGCAGTGCATCCGGAAGATGCGCGTTATAAAAAATTTGTCGGCAAACAAGTGCTTAATCCGGTTAATAACAGAGCATTGCCGGTTATTGCCGACACATATGTGGATAAAGAATTTGGCACCGGTGCTTTGAAAATTACACCAGCACATGATCCTAATGACTTTGAAATTGGGCAAAGACATAAATTAGACATGCCGATTGTAATTGACGAACATGGCAAATTAAATGACGATGCGCACGTGCCTGCAAAATATCAGGGTATGGATCGTTTTGCAGCACGAGAATTGGTTGTAAAAGATTTAGCTGAACACAATTTTCTTGTGGAAGCAAAAGAGCACAACAATGCTGTTAGCATATGCGAGCGCTGCGGAACGGTGCTTGAGCCGCGTCTTTCGGATCAATGGTATATGAGCATGAAAGAACTGGTTAAGCCGGCTATAAAAGCAGTTGAAAGCAAACAAATTATTTTTGTGCCTGAACGTTATGCATCCACATATTTAGATTGGATGAACAATATTAGAGACTGGTGCATAAGCAGGCAATTATGGTGGGGACAGCGCATACCTGTTTACACTTGCACTAAATGTGGTGCAGTGGCAGCGTACGAAGAAGCACCTGCGAAATGCCATAAATGCGCTCACGAAAAGCTGGAACAAGATCCGGACGTGTTAGACACCTGGTTTAGCTCTGGCATATGGCCATTTGCCACATTAGGTTGGCCGGAAAAAACAATAGAAATGGAGAAATTCTACCCAACCGATATTTTGGTCACAGCCCGAGATATTATCAATCTCTGGGTTTCACGCATGGCTTTTTTCAGTCTGAAAATTCTAAATAAAATTCCCTTTAAATATGTACTTATTCATCCTGTTATCCAGACTGCAGATGGCAAACGCATGTCCAAATCCAAGGGCAATGCAATTGATCCTCTAGACATGATTGAAAAATATGGAGCCGATGCCAGCCGCTTCTGGTTTTCCTCCATCGGCATTAAAGGCGATCAAGATGTGCGCTTTCGTGAAGACAAACTGGAAGAATACAAAAAATTCGTCAATAAATTATGGAATGCCGGACGGTTTGTAATCAGCAAGGTAAGCGGGACTGCAAACACAGACACTAAGTTCGTCAAAGAACATTTTACTCTGGCTGATCGCTGGATCATGAGCACGTATAATAAACTTCTCGCCTCTCTCAACACAGCTTATGAAAATTATGATTTTCAAGTTTTGGCCAGTGAATTGTATCAATTCACCTGGGATTATTTTTGTGATTGGTATTTGGAAATATCTAAAACTGAAAACAGTTCGGAAACAAACAAGGTTCTTTATCATATTTTTGAAGGACTGCTCAGGGCATTGCATCCTATAATGCCATTTGTTACTGAAGAGCTTTGGGATCAGCTCAAAGGTCTTCCTGGGGCGACTGAAAGCAGCAAGGCTTTAAAATCAATAATGTTTGCACCCTATCCGCAGACAGATGCTGTCTTTATTGACACTGAAGCCGAACAAAAGATGGGTTATTTAATTAAATTCATTCGCTCTATTCGCAATATCCGTCAAACCTATAATGTGCCTCATTCGGCTCAAATTGAAGTTATTTTTCAAGGCACCGCCGAAGAAACAAAACTGATTAAAGACAATATTCATTACATCGAAAATATAGCGCGTGTAAAATTGATTGGGAAATCTTCTGCAATCAAGATGCCTGCCCGCTGTGCTAGTGGTACGATTGATCAGACCACTATTTATGTTCCTCTCGCTGATATTATCGATGTGCAAAAAACAGTCGACAAACTAATGCAGCGTAAACAATCTCTGGAAAAAGAACGGCAAAAAAGCAAACAAATTCTAGAAAACGACGAATTTAAAGCCAAAGCACCTCCGGAAAAAGTCAACGCCCTGGAAGAGCAATTACAGTCAGCTCAAATTCAAATTGACCACATACAAGAGCAAATCAAAGTATTGACTTGAAATTCACTTTCAATCCCTGGCCTTGTCATACAAAGTATGGAGATGAAGATTGCGTAACTTCGGTGCTTTGAAATAAGTGACCAAAACTACAAGCAACGTCATACCACCGCCAAATACTACAGAAGGGACTAATCCCATTAATTTTGCCGCTACACCGGATTCAAATCCGCCAATTTCATTTGAACATTGAATAAACATACTATTTACCGCAGCGACACGACCCTTCATATTATTGGGAGTTACAAGCTGGATAATAGTATTGCGTAACCACACGCTTACGCCATCAACAGCACCGCTGGCAGCCAATAAAAACAGAGAAAGGTATAGGCTACTTGATAAACCAAAAGCAATCATGCATATGCCAAAAGCTGCTACAGCTGCCAGCAATACCACACCAGCATTATTTGCTATTGGTCTATGAGTTAAAATCATCGATGTAAGCAGCGCACCAATTGGAGGTGCGGCCCGCAATATACCAAGCACTCCTGGTCCACAATGAAATACGTCTGCGGTAAACATCGGTAAAAGGGCTACGGCACCACCAAATAAAACACCGAATAGATCCAATGCCATGGCCGCCAATACTATTTCATGTTTGAAAGTAAAATTCAGTCCTTCTTGAATATTTTTCCAAGCACTAGTTTTAGACTTTTCTTCGTGCTCACTTTTGTATTTAAGTAATAAGAAGGAAAAAGAGCAATCAATAAAAACAATGCGCAACTTATATAAGTTTTTGCCGGCCCAAAAACAACATATAAAAATCCGCCCAAACAAGGTCCAAATATAGCTGATAGCTGCCATATGCTTGTATTCCAAGCTATGGCATTGCCGTACAATTTGCGAGGGACAATATCTGACAATAAACCAAAAATTGCCGGCGCATAAAAGCCTCGCCCTAAACCAACCATCATTACTGTGCCATAAATAAAAATCACAGCAGCTGAATTGCCAGGTTTACCTATACTAAACGAACACAATGCCAGCATCACCATACCGGCAAGCATCGCCAAAATAGCTACGGCTGCCGCAAATTTTCGCTCAACAACATCGGCCACATGTCCGGCGAACAAAGAAATACCCAAAGCCGGTAAGGCCTCAGCCAAACCTATTAGCCCCAATGAGAGCGGATCTTTTGTAAGAGCATATATTTGCCAGCCTACCGCTACCACTTGGACCATTATTGCTAAAGTAACCAGCAATCGAGCGGCAACAAAAAAACGAAAAGCAGGAATGCGCAGGGCTTCGTAAGGACTATTGGTCATTTTTCTCAATCAATCAACTTTTACAGCTTTAATTGTTAACTGTAATCCGGTATTATTAGGTTTGCAAGTACAAATCATTCACAATAAATGACATGCGCCCATAGCTCAACTGGATAGAGCGCCTGGCTTCGAACCAGGAGGTTGTGAGTTCAAGTCTTACTGGGCGCACCACTTAAAGCCAAACACAGAGCGGTTTTCGAAAGATAGCCGCTTTTTTGTTGAAGATTAAATTTTCGCCGGTGGCCCACTGGTGGCCCCTTTTTCCGATACAGTGAGCAACAATAATCAATGCAAATAAAAGGTTGGTAGTGTGGTTAGTATGCATAAGCATCGTAATGTACAATACTAAGGACCGGCTAATAACAATGTGGCCATCGTGTTAATCGGGATCCACTAGTCATGAAAACCAAGCAGGAAAAACAATTAAAACCCTTAATTGAAGAGCATTTGCGGCAAATTGTACGAGAAATAGGCTCTCGCGAGATAGGAACTGCGGAAAATGATCGTACTCGCTCTTATATAGCTTCTGAAATTACCAAGCTAGGTTTGACTTATTCTGAACATCAGTCGAGCACGGCACTTAGAAAACCAATAAGTTGGGACTGTGTTCTTCAATCTAATTCCGGTTTGCTGCCACTATCAATTTTGCCCGGACTGAGCACTCTTCCTGCTGATTTATCGGGAATAAAGGTGTCGCCAAATGTTTACGAAACAAAGCAAGATTTTGAGAATAATCCTCCCGCGAAAGACACTTTGATTTTAGTTAAGCTTGGCGCATTGCACGAATCAGATATGTGCCGCTTATCCGCTCCTGCAGCTGCTGTAGCATGGTTCCGCGAAGGGTATCATGGTCTTTATAGTGGTAACTGTATGCGTTTTGATACTGAACCATTAGTTCCAGGTTTTGCGATTTTGTCTGAAGATATGCAAAAACTGATGGCTCCTAATGTGTCTGTAGACTTAAAAATTGAAGTTGCAAAATCTCCGATAAACATTACTAACTTGATTGTTGACATTGGTGATGTGGCAGGACACCCTTGTTTTATCACGCATTTTGATAGTCGTCGTTGTTCGCCCGGTGGAAATGATAATGCCAGCGGTGTGGCTTGTTTGCTGGCTACCCTTTCGATTTGGAACCGTACAAACACTGCTAGATTCATATTTTTTGACGGAGAAGAGGCAAATAATATGGGTTCCCGCAACTATGTAAAATGGCTTGAAGCCGAAAATAAACTAAACGAAATAAAGTGTGTGATATGTCCTGACTCGGTAGGAATTAACGAGCTACATATTTACACTGCGGATCGTTATGGCAAACTTTCGGAAGCAATGATAACTTTTATTAGAGAAGCTTTTCGACGGCAGCATTGGAATGTTCCCGACAGAGTTGCACGATCTGGCACTAGTGATCACGCCAGCTTTAACAAAGTTGGGGTGCCGTGTTTGTTTTTGTCTGATTTCCCCAATGAAGTAAGACATACGACCATAGATGATTTGACCCGTATAAATTTCGATGCTCTTGTTCGGCTGACACATGTTTTTGCTGACGAAGAGTTTTATGCAAGCCTGAATCAGAACAGCTTGTGATCGCGAGCTCAGTTGTGCACAGTAATAACCAAGTACAAGAAATCGCATTGAAAGATGCACTGCAAATAAGGCATTCTGTTCTCCGATTTGCAGAATCAACTGAATCAAGTATTTTGCCTGGGGATGAAGACGCAAGCACCTTTCATTTTGGTTTTTTTGTCGATACAAAGTTAGTGGGAGTTGCTTCATTGTTTGTCGAAAACCTTATCGGCTGTCCCGGTGTAGGATATAGATTGCGAGCTATGGTAGTTGATCCGTCGATGCAACGAAAAGGTGTTGGTACGGCACTGATCAAAGCAATAATTTATGCGGCTTCTATAGCTAAGGCAGATTACCTGTGGTGCACGGCACGACAGAATGCTATAGACTTTTACACTAGCTTCGGTTTTCAAAAGAACAACATCCAAATAGAAATGCCACATGGAACCTTTTCGCAAATGATTCTTACTTTTGAATCATCTGGTTGACTGTTGAATACAATAGTCCTGACGATAAGCCCTTGCGGAAGTTGTCATAACAATAGACAAAAAAACATTTTGTCCCTCTTCCATGCATAGTCCATCAACGATGAACGCAGGACACACTTAGCTTCCTGCTTTTACGGTAACGGTTTGACTTCGTGCCAAATGTCTAGCCACTCTTCGCCGGGTTTACCTTTGAATGGGCTGATTCGTATACCAACCATGGAAGACTCCTCACGAGCCGTTACCACGCCATTTAGAAAATTCGTCAATACAATCTTGTATGGACGGTTGCCGCCGGTTTTTGAAAAAGGCAGTTCCAAGGCGGCAATCTTTTCTACGATTGTTTTCTGAAGCAACTTTACCGCGCGAGAAATTCTCATCACCTCGAAAACAATTTGACCACCCGTGTCTTTTGTCGTGCCACCAACGGATGTAAAACCCACGGTTGGCAAGTATAGTGTTCCGTCGTCTGTCTGGGTAATCAACGTGATACCGGCGTCGCGCGCCATCTTTACTTCGGCATTGGTCGGCTTAGGAGTGGCTGCTCTGCCGTTCTTAATTCGATAAAGATCCATCATTCTCGGCCAGTTTCTATGCAAAATCTCAACAAGGACCTGCTCGTAAAAAACCTCCGGATTGCCCTGTGCACCGTGTCCAATGATGTCTATTGCATAGAAGTCATTTTCTTGAACCATACCCAATAAAATTGGACCAGTCCTTTCAACTAGACCAGGCTTCTTATCGTGAGGTTTAACCCCAAGGTGAAAATGATGAATCTTCCATGCATTCAGCAATGGATCGTTGAAGTCAATCCTGTCTAGCAGCCCGCTCAAGTGCGGCGTTAAATCATCACCTTTCTCAATTTTCTCTTTAAGAAGATCGAAACCAGCTTGAAGGTTCGCAGGAACAGTAAGCTGCGTGGACTGATGAAATTTTCTAGGTCTTGGGTGGACACGACGAAATAACGCATTTAAATACTGAGTGCAAAGTTCCTCTGGATCAGTACTAATGATTTGCTTGTAACCCATAGCCTGCAATTCGGATGCGCAGATTTTTCCAACGTCTACCCAAAGATCAATCTCAAAATCGGTCTCATTTAGTGGTGGGAAATTAACCATAAAGCTTTTCATTCGTTTTTGCTGGAGGTACCGGCGTTCTCCAACCTCCCGTGTTATACACAATTATAAGCTACGCGGGAGGATAGTAGTAAACAGAACGAATGTTATTAGCCACCAGCAAGTGCCAGCTCAAATATATTCCTACATTTAGTTCGCGCTAACATTAGCCTAGAGCAGCACTGGCAACTAGGAATTGCTCGGCTATCCGTTTGTACTTTGCTTGCAAATCTTCAAGATCCTGTGCAGTTAGAGCGAATTTATAGGGAAAAAGATGCGCGTATTCTATTTGGACAGCCGAGAACCAAAATATTTTTTGCCCCTGCTGATGACTTGGTAGCTGTGCGCCTATCTAAAATGCTGGGCACAAAAACAGAAAGAGAAGATGTGTCTGCGTCGGGTCAACTCTCCAATCGAGAAATACCAAGACCACTTATTGATGCTGCTGAACTTATGCGCTTGGAAAAAGAACAAAAATATATTTGTTTAACCGCCACAGAAACAATCAAGCTTGATCCGATTAAGTCATGGATTGCTTATCAAGATCAAATGAACTCTGCTCCACCACCGCGCCCGGTTATTGAAATTGATGAAAGCTCTTACGAAAGCAAAGAAACTAACAGCCCTCCGCTTTGGGCTGCCAAAACCCAGGTGTCGGAGGAAGACAAATATAATCTAGAGTTAGAGCGTAACTGGTATCCCAATACCAATATTGAGAGATCTGAAAAGCCGGAAAAAGAAAATTTCTGGGATGACTTTTCAAAACAAGCCGTAACGGCACACAATGAAATAGAAGATTAGTCAGCGATGGCCTAGTCGCGTTTAAAGCAGGAAATGACCATGACCACCTTCTTCTTTTCATTCTCACTTTTCTTGCACCAGCGCCAATATAATCCATGGGTTTCCGAATAGGTCTCAAATCGGTTCCATTGTTCATTCCTAATCGGATCGTAACTGAAAAATATGCCAATGGCATCTTCAGCAGTAACTAGGTGTCTAGCATAAATATGCAACATTTCCGGATTTCCAGTTTCATATTTAAATACAAACCGATAATCATTGAAATCTATGTTCTTATATACCGGACGCGGTCCCGTTATATACAGCACACTTTCTTGAGGCACAGAGATAGGTTCAATTCCTGAAGTCGCCTGATGTTCTTTATCTGCCTGCGTTATCTGGCGTTCAAAAACATAAACTTCCTCGTGCGGAAGTTGAATTAGCTCTGGTTTTGTTAGTATTAATGGCTTAACTGTTTTGACATCACGCATCATTGGGATATTAAGTTTTGGTTTGATTCTTGACATACTTGCCTCCCCGTCTTGAAGTTTTTGACCGACACGAACGGTACTCAATCTTTGTGACGTTTTTGTGAATTTGTGGCCAAGCATCAAAAATTAGCGTGTGACTCAGAATTCCCTCTCGTCTCATCTTCAATGCGACACTGTTTACACGATGACCAGATCCATCCAAACGGCTGATCAAAACTATGCTCTTTACGCATATACGAGGCAGGGGTTGCACTCAATACGCTGCTCGTTTTTGTTTCTGGATCCACCTCAACTTTTATGAAATTATTACCGCTCCCGGTGACATCATGGCCGCGGCGGGTCCCCTCCAATACTTGATGCCCAGTGATAGATCCAAGAGCGTTCATATCAATACCGTTGTTGTTAATATTTAAATCGTACTCCCAGCCCCCACTTTGATAAATCGCCTGGTTACCGTGTATATGAATAGCGCTCCCATCAGTAAAAATCATATGGACGGCATCACCAGTGTAAGTTTTCGCAAGCGGAATAAATGGTTTGAGGTTACTGCTAACAAAATTAAGAGGCAACTTTTCAGAAAGTTTAAGTCCCGCGAAACCCCCGGCAATTCCAAGTCCGTAATCAAAAGCTTCTGGACCAATCACATCCGCCGCCACTTTCTGACTGCTGTCCATAGTATGTTTGTCACCCGATTTATAAACAGCGTCCAGACTGTGCATTAGCTTTTTGTCGGTGAAAAATTTAACGGACGTATGCCATAAGCTAGCAGCACTAAGAGCAATGCTAGCTGCCGTGGCACTACCAACAATTATGGGTGAGTCAGCTGCCAACGCTGCTCCTAATCCAACTCCAATTGCTCCAGCAGTAGATACTTTGCCAATTGTTTCCCATGGATGATTGAAAAACTCATTGGGAATATCTTTGATTCCACCAGCTACTGCACCGTAACCAATTAAATTGAGTTGGCGAAGTCTGCCTTCAATATCAGGACGTACGTGGTCTGCAAAATTGTAAGCATCGCTGACGAGATTAGGTGATTCTTTCTGACTATTTCTTACATTGCTTTGTTCTGATTCTAGATTTGGCATAATAAGCCTCGCTATTTTTAGTGTTATTTGGAAAGATGAGTCCAAAGGTTTTGGATCGGCAAGAACGATACTAAATTTTTGTGGCAGAGTTGTGGCTATTAATTTTGGTATCCACTAAACTCTCTGTGTGGCAAGCGTTTCCGGTTTTTATCTCGCGAGAACAATCAACCGGTATCCCCTAAAACGCTTTGTCAGTTTGCCTTTTCGGTTTCGAGCAGAATCGGCCTTATCCTGCCCCTCCTCACAATACCTAATTGACTGGCATTTATTTTTTGGTTCGGAGGGGGCAACCAGCTGAAGACTGGTTGTTTGCGTGCCAAATATAAGATTATAAAACCGCAGCATCTTGTATCTAAAGGCTGTGAACTGTAGCCCTTTAAGAGGCATGTGCTAAGTGTTCAGGGTATGATATTATTGTCAATAGTCTGTAGCAAACCGGTAAAAAATTATGGCTTTATCCCAAGAAAAAGAACCATCTGTAAACCAAGTGCTTGAACTTGTCCATCAGTTGCCGCCTAATGACCAAGAACAAATACGACAAAATCTAAACAGCGAATCTTGGGCTAACCGCTGGTCCGCACTTGTTCAAAAAATTGATGAACAGTCAAAAAATTTACCCCCGTTAACCGATGATGAAATAGCGGAAGAAGTGATGGCGCACCGCTCAGAACAAAAGGCAAAACGTGCTCAAAGCGGTAATTGACGCCAATGTATGGATAGGCGCTATTGCTGCAAATGGAATTTGTCGTTCGGTTCTGAACGCATTTAAACAAGATCTGTTTACTGCCATTTATCCAATGTATCTATTGGTTGAACTAGAGGACGTTCTACAGCGCCCAAAATTCAGGAATAAAATTCAACCCGAAGATATCCCAATGCTCTTGAAATTGCTTGAACTTAAAGCAATTCATGTTTCTATTCCGCCTGAATATACTATTCCTGACAGCAAAGATTCAAAAGATAATCCTTACCTTGCTTGTGCTCATATAGCACAATGTGATTTTCTGGTTACAGGAGATGAAAAACATCTGCTCTGCCTCGGTAAATACAAAGAAACAGAAATTATTACTCCGGCTCAGTTCTTGAAGATTTTAAAAACGAATGACAAAAAATGAGGGCAGAATTTTTTGGTCCTGCCCTTTGCTTATTCTTCAATTAGAATATTATTCTGCTTTTTCACCAGAGCTTGGCTTTCTTCCACAGAGATGATAGCCGCTGAGAATAATAGTAGGCTTTACTTTAGTGGAATTGCTGTTTTTGATCTTGTATTGAACAAATTCAAGTCTGCCTTGGATTCCGACTTCGCGGCCTTTGGTTATGTTGGAAAGGACACGATCTGCTAATCCATTCCAGGCTTGAACTTCAAACCATAGCGGCTGTTGTTCTTGCGAAGTTCCATATTCTTTCACGGCAACTGAAAAGTTAGCTACTTTTCTGCCTGAAGGAAAATTCGTCTCCTTAGGATTTTGGCCTACATGTCCAATTATTGTGATGCTGTTATTCATAATCTGGTACCTCCTTGTGGTCCTTGTTGCAACCCAAAGAGCGCAAGTGGTTACACCGCCGCAGGCGCTTTTTCCAGATGACAATGGACGCGCGCAGCGCGCCTTGCATAAGGTTTGCCATTGCCATCTGGAAAAGTTGTGCTAGTTTCGCATCAAATTTAGGACCGCAGGGAGGTGCGCCAGGTAAATAACAGCGCTATATACAAACTGGTAGGCAAAATTTTTTGGATAAGACTATAGTCAGCAAGAAAGATAAATGGATGTTGCCAGTAATCACAAAATTTCCACAAAGCTATTGAATAATCAAGCCCTCATCATTGGAGGTGAATCATGAACGACGAATTAGAAACTCTATATCTTTTTGAGACGCTTCTAGCCGCAGCAATAAAGAAGGCACTAGTTCCAGTAGAAACAATAGCTGATTGCTATTTCCTGCTTGATGTCCCTGAAAACACACCATTTAGAGAAGTTCAGCTCGCCTATAGACACAAACTGTATGAATACAATTTGATTGGCGTAGATCCCGGTACTAATTTATATTTTTATCGTTCTACTATGCTGCCAAAAGTGAAAGATGCATACATGAAAATATGCAAATCGCGCAAAAAAGACCCCCAGCAAGGTCTCGTGGAAACAAAGGATAGTTTGCTCAAAGAACGGGATGAGATGATAACAAGGCTGAGATATAAGAGACCAGGCCCATTCGGAACCTCTCTAATAGAAATTAACGCAGAATACAATCGACGCATACGGAAGTTGGAAAGCAGTTGTTCTCATGGACCGGGCGCTCATGCTGCAGCTTTGCCACACGAGCCCACAATGGATGTTACAGTCTGGACACAGCCAGGCTACCGGAAAGCCAGGCAGGCTACCTGATCAATCTGGATAGCGTTTCTTCTGATGATGTCATTTTATGACAACCCAAGCTCATTAAAATCCATCGTCAATGAGTTCGCGCCAACGAGGATACTTATTATATGCATCACGTACACTTTTCGCGTTGCGGTCAAAAAGAACGTTATTAGCGTATTGACGATCGTACTCGGAACTAAATTGATCTCTATAACTGAACGGCACCATCTTCCCATCAACGGCTAGCTCTGATTTAGTGTCCATAACAAAATTAAACAGCCCTGCTTTTCCTTTTTTATCGTAGAGCTCGACTAAATCTACATAATGATCTTGTCCATCTTTTTTATAAGGGAATAACACAACTGGAGAGCCCATTTTGCTTGTAAGTTCTTGATGTACTTTAATCGAAGCTTCATAGCATTCTGTTTCAATATTTCCTTGGAGCCTTACAAACTCATCCTTGGAAATCTTATCTCCCATATATAGGGCTTTGTAGCCTCGATGCGTAGCGTGATACGCTTCATGGACAAAAGATTCGATTTGTTTGGTTGCCGATTCTTTGGAGTATATCCTTATAACCCCTGTACTAGGAGTGAAAGAGCCTTCGGCTTGGCTGCTAAATACTACTTTAATCGGGCTTATAGATCGCTCTAATCTTTTTATTGCTTCTTCAAGCGTTTTAGATTTTGCTGGATCATCATCAGCTGCCATTTTTGATCGCGCATAAGCATCTCCAAAACTGGTTTTATAGTCAGTCAAAAGTTCCTTTAAAGGAATTGCTTCACCGTCTTTTGGCGCCTTCTTGCCTTCTTTAGCAGCTTCTGCAGCCATCATCTCGTGATCCGTTGGACGTCCATTAACCTTATATCCAATGGCTTGGTTGTTTTTGTCAAAGTTTATCGTAATGTCATCAAATGGTTCATCTTTTTCATGAGCATCAACGGCAATTGCAAAAACTGATTCTTCCGCCTCTGGTTTATTACGTATAGCTTCGTTAAATAGCGCGTATGCAGATGTTTGATCATTAGTATCTAATAGCTGAGCCACTATCTTTGCTTGTTTGTTCAGGTCGCCTGGGATGAATGATACATATTTAGTTTTTTGGGTACGAGGGTCAATCTTTATGTTCAGATCTTCTCCCTTGAACTTCGTTTCTTTACTATCAATCCTTTTCATCAGTTCCGTGTAAATAGCTGCAGCATTGACTGGATCTGTTCTCTTAATACCTTCTTCTGCCTTTTGCAGCACCGCCACTATCTCATCATGACGCGTACCTAGATCTAATCGTTCTGCTATCCCTTTAGCCATTTGTTCAACATAAGCCTCGATTCGGTCAGTAAAACCAGGAACCTTCTGCTCTTGCGGGTCTGCTGAAATGGTTAGATCAGTAATGCTAACAGGGGGGCTAGAAACTTCGGCTTGAGCAAGAAGAATTTGTCTGTCATCCTTGGGATCAAAAACATCTATAGAGCAAATTGGGCGTGTTATATTTTGCCCCTCTGAGATTGATTGAAACTTATCTGCTAATGCTGGCGATGTTTCTTTTGATGACATTTTTTTCCGTCGAATAACAAATTGTGGTTATAAATTGTCTACCAAGGCCTATGCGGCTGTCATTGGGGGAAGTACGTAGTTAGGTTGAATACATTCTTGATTAAAAAATGGCTAAACCCTTCTGGAATCCGGCTTGGGACGATTTAATCAATCAGTTAATCAGATTAATTTCTAAACTATTTGTTGGTTCTGAACTAGGCAGTCTTCAAGGACGACAGCATAAGATCATGCGCTTTTTCGCGCGCTTCTAACTCCGCACGCCTGGCAACTTTGGTATAAACTTTCAATGTAGTCCGCAAATCCTTATGATTTAGTGCACTTTGAATTACTGCAACATTCGCGCCACTATTGGCCATATAAGTAGCTAAAGTTCTACGCAAATCGTGGATACGAAAATCTTTGATTTCGGCTTTTCTAAGCAGAGCTCGCCATCTGACCTTCGGCTCGACATAATGTCCTTTCTTTCTCTTAGAATGAAAAACAAAATCATTTATTCTTTTTGTCTGTCTACGTTCTAATATGGCAATCTCTTTATCGGTAAGAGCAATGGTCAAGCTTTGCCCATTTTTCATCACTTCGCCAGGTATTGTCCAAGTTTTGCCAACTAAGTCGATATCCTTCCAGCGCATCGCAAGCACATTGCCTTTACGTTGTCCCGTCAGTATCAACATCATCACAAAATCATAAAACTGATCCTTTGGTTCTTGATCGAGACAATTAAAAAACTTGCCAATCTCGTCTTCTCTCAAAACCCGTTCTCTCACCATTTCAGCAAATTTGGTTATACCGCGAGCAGGATTATCTTGTTTCCAAATTTTCCACAATATGCCCTTGTTAAACATAGCACTAATCAACTGAATTGCACGGTTAGCGCGGTATCTTCCTCTTTCTTTTCCTAACTGTGCATGTAATAGCTCTACAGACTCTCTAGTAATAGAACTTAGTTTTCTATTTTTCCAATGAGAAAATAAATTATCAAAATCATCGCGCATTATGCTGCCAGTCTTACGAGACTTAAACATATGCCGCTCAAGATATAGATCAAATAAATTGCCAAAAGTCATCTCTGTATTTAAGGCACGCTTTTCTTCTGCTTGATTATGCCCGGCTGCCAGATCAGCATGAAATGACATAGCCCTAGTTCGTGCTTGTTCCACTGATACTTCTGGAAATCTTCCTATACAAAGTTTGTCTGAACGTCCGTGTATTTTTCGCCTGACGTAAAACGTTTTCATGCCCTTAGTGGTGACATCCAAATAAAGTCCTCTGACCCTAAGGTCAAAATAGCTGGTGCGCTTGTCCGACACTGGCAAATTTTCTATGAGATTTTTAGTGAAATTATGTTTTTGATTTACCATATGTTATTATCGTTTTTGTTCATGAAAATAGGAGCAAAACATTCCTCTCAGAAACGTGAAAATGTCCTGAGAATTGCTTGAAAAATTTTTGCCGGTGGCCCCTGGTGGCCCCTTGAAGATAAAACTTTAGCATAAAAGGCAAAATTTGCAAAACATCAAAAATTCACGAAAACCGCACCACATAGGCGTTTGAGAATAGTGAGCAAGAAAGAGAAAAATACAGAAAAACATTAATTTTTAGACTTCGAACCAGGAGGTTGTGAGTTCAAGTCTTACTGGGTGCATTTATTCAAAACAAATAAAATCAATCTAAATCTATGCGACAACAATTTCCAAGAATAATAAAGCACACAATTTCTTTTATATTGATAATTGTTTGTGGCCTAAATGTTTGTTGTCCTAATGCGAATTCATCTGCGCAAGAATCAAGCACACACCTTTTTTATAACCATGTAGTGGAACACAAAGAATTATCTCGTACAAACAATCTAAAAGGATCATATAGATCATATACGTTGTTTGTTCCCAAGAGTGATCCAGCATTACCTAAGCCACCATTTCCAGTAGCTGTGCTCATTCCCGGATTTTTTCGCAGTGGAGCCCAAATGCGTAATAACGCCGAATATTTAGTACAACGTGGCTTTATTGTGATAACCCCCAATTTATCTAGAATACTATTATTCGACAAACATCGCATGCATAATGTCCAAACTGTTTTGGACGAAATAACTTGGTTAACTGAACAAAATAAAATTCCGGGCTGTGCACTTGAAGGCATGGTAGATCCTAATCGGGTGGGCCTTTTTGGTCACTGCTCCGGTGGCGCTGTCTGCATAGAAGTATTGCTCGCAGCACAAAAAGCAAAGATTCCTATTCACACATTTATTTCTAATGATACAGTCGCCTGGAATAAGTCCCTGGATCATATGTCTTCGATCGCACCAGTAGATGTTTTGTCTTTAAGATCCGAACCAGGGCTTTGTAATGAGTATGGAATTGCTTTGAAATATTTACGCCGCCTCCAGTTTCAATATGAAGATATAGTGGTTAAAGGATCCGGGCACTGTGATGGAGAAAATCCAACCAACTTTGGTTGTCTATGCGTATGCTTCCAGTCATCGCATAAAAAATATAGAGACTTGTTTCAATTACTTACTTATTTGTACTTCCGAGATTCGCTAAAAGCTCCAACTCTTTGGTCCCCAACCGCAAGTTTTGCTCAAATATCACAGTTACTTGAAGGTAAAGGCAAAATCACCACCAAATGGTATATGCCTGACAGTACATTAGTACAAACAACCAGTATTACACCTGGCGCCTCTCATTAACTTCGGACCAGGAGGTCGTGGGTGGTCCGAGTCCTACTGGGCGCAAAACCTTTACCAATCTAGAGTTTATAGATTTTATCTAGAAATTAATCCGATTTAATATTAGGTGGGGACAACCTCACAAATTTCTCACATTGTTTTAGTAACCTTTTCAGTTAACCACCACACATTAGAGTCATTTGCTTTCGGGTATCTATTTAATAAAACTATGGGTGATCCAAACCCCAATGCTCCATCAAGCAGACCAGGCGATAAATCAAAAGACCGCCCACCTGAAACTGCCCGCGATAGAGAGTTTGAGCGGAACCAAAAGCAGCTAGAGACAAATGCTAACAGCTTAAGAAAACCTTTGGATCAGGATGCCTACGCCGCTTACACCAAAGCAGCAAAAAAAGGACTGAATGGTAATGGGAATAGCGACACCGCTGATGGCAAAAAGGTCCCATATCCTGAGATAGCTCTCAGTGGCAGCGTCGGTTTGATGCGTGGACAAAGATCCGATCAGCAAAGACAAACTGGCGAACAACAAACCGGCGATGGAAGAAACGGAAGAAATAAATCGGATCAAAGTGATCGGCTTAAAACAAAAGATTCGAAAGATAAACCTATAGATCGTGACCATGTAACAGCGAGAAAAAATTTAGAAAAAGAACTGGAAAAGCGACTCAGCCCTAGAGAAATGAATGAGTATAGAGAACGCTTAGATAAAATGCGCGATCGCATTTTAAACCAACATACCAAAATAACAGAAAACGGCAAAATCGTCGGCGAAATTGATCAACAAGAACAATTCACTTTAAGACTTAACAGATTAACTGATCTTGCTCAAGCAGACATACTGAAGGACGATGCTGGGAAACCGCTATTTACTCGCGGTGACATAACCGAGATGTTAAAGGGCTTCATTAAAAGTGGAGAAAAACCTAAAACTAATAACGATCAAGGCGAAGCTAATACTTGCTTCAATAAGGCGCGGAGTAAAGACGCTGAAAAATCAGTTGCCGGTATAAATATTGATACTACTATTCAGATGATAACAACCGGACAGTTTTTGGCGGAAGATGTAGACGGCAGTAAATTTATTTGTAAAGTTCATCAACCAAGCATGCGTCCAGATTGGCAAGCACGAGCGGCAATTGCAGGCCGAGGCAATCATAGAGACTTAGCTGGTCAGATGGCAGACTTAAGGACATCATCCTGGGCTCAGGGTATTAAAGGCCGGCAGGAGGCAGCCGATGCCAACCTGCCTCGGGACCGTGGCACAAATTATTATACTTATACCGATTTTGGTGAAAAGATAGCCCCTAGAATTACTAAAAAAGGCGAAATCATTAGCGATACAGGCGAAAGAGTTCTCGATAATAGAACACACGACTTCGTCAGAGATGAAACAGGAAAGATCGTACAAAGCGCAGGTGTAACCGCCAAACTTCTCAGTAATCTTACCAATGTCTGGTATGGTAATAAAATTTCTAAAGATGGAGATTACGGTCGGCAAACCATCATTAGCAGTGAGGAAGCTTACGGAAAGCAGCCTTACATGACGACATTCAAGAATAAAGAAGAAATGGTAGCCCATTTACAAACATTGCGTAATCTTGGCTGGGAGGCGACTGCATGCACATTGGTGGCTAATTATCTTAATGGTCCTGACGGCTTGAGCGGCACAGCTCAGGGAGCTCATGCATTGGATGTCGAATTAGCTGCCAATGGTAAAGACGTTGCCGTAGCCGGCAGTTGGGGCGGAGCACATGAGGGTATTAAGACTGCTGCCGAATTTTTCCACTGGATGCAAAAGCCATCAGAAGGTCACCCAGATGGCCGACGTGGAGATCGTATATTTTATTCTGACCGGCCCGACGCTCGTGGCAGCGGCAGAACAGTTAGGAATGATGCCGACGAGAATTTAAAAATTGGGAAACCAGGCGATCGTGATCCTGGCACAATATACGCTCAAAGAGAAGCTGCAAAAGAAGAAGAAAGACAGCGTCTAGCTCAAGAAGAAAAAGAAGAAGAAACAGCTAAAGCGAAGGAACGAGAAAAAACAGAATTATTGGCTTTGGAAGAGATGACACGGCGATCTCAAAACCAATCTATTTAGCAAGCCATTCAATTGAACGTAAGCACTCTTCAAATTGGGGCATACACTGTGCATAAAGATCTTCTTTGTCTGCTTCCAGATATATTTCTTCCACACTGCATGCAGCTTGATTTGGATTAGCATCAATAAAAAATCCACAGAACGCATAACGCCGCTCACCTGTTTCAGGATTAATAAACCAGCCCCGTCCGGCCAGCAAAGGCTTGTCATTCCAGAGCAATGCATCTAATCTTTCCAGCAGAAAAGGTGGTCCGGAAGGTCCGGTTTCAGTATTAGAAATCTGATTGTTACCGATATTGCCTAGAACTTCTTCCAGATCACATATCAATTGCACTTCAGCCTTTGTAGGTTTATTAGAGTTGTTGTGGTCAAATACAGTTTTGGGAGCTTGTTTGAGTACTTTCCTGAATGCCTTGCCGGCAGCATCGCTTACAGGTAAGCCTCGATAAAAAAATTCCATTTTTACATCAGAGCTGCCCGGCGGCGTAAACGAACGAACAATTCTAGTGGCAAATCCGCTGCCAGCTTTACATTCCGCCCACCCAGCAGGCAACTTTAATGATTTAATGCAGTGATAATTTTCAATCTTCAAATTATTGTTTTAAGTCAGTAATTCTATATATAATTAAATCCCGTAGTTTAGATTTTACCACCCACCAATCTTTTTCAATCTATGCGAATACTGTCGACAGGATAACTCATGGTAGACACTATTGATAATATTCACAAAGAAATTGGTTCTGACGAGCCTTTCTATAAATTGATTGATATTTTCTATTCTAAAGTCGATAACGATCCGATTTTAAGGCCCTTATATCCTGCTGATTTAACACAGCCCAAAAAGCATTTGGCAATGTTTCTTATTCAGCGCTTCGGCGGTGCACAGGCTTATAGCGAAGAGCGGGGACATCCACGCATGCGCTCTCGGCACATGCCTTTTAAAATTGGCGTGAAAGAGAAGGACGCCTGGATGGTAAATATGAATGCAGCACTAGATGCTGTGCCTGAGTTCGCACCTTATAAGGCTTTGCTAAAAGAATATTTTGAAGAATTTGCAACTTTTATGATCAACCAACCTGATTAGCTAAGTCAGTTCAATCCAATGGAATAGCGCTTCTATCAGTGGTCATTTACATGCAAAAGGACAACTGAATTGATGATTTACACAGCGCTCAGAACGGCAACGATCTATGGCTATGAACCATTGTCAAAATAAAATCCTTCGACTTACTCAATCGATATTTAGATTACCATTATTCTGAACGACATTCTATAATGACCAATTGTCGTTGCTAAATTGATCTAACTTTGTACTAAAGATCAAGAAACTCTAACTTTTGCCTTCCATTCCTTAGGCTGAGGATTTCGAGATACATAATCACTAATCAATTCTTTGTTCAATGCGCCAAACGTAAAGGAAGCAAAACATTCAACCTTTGATTTATTTTGCTCAGAAGAATACTGTTTCTTGATTAGCTTTGAACAACTCTTTGAGGGATGAAGTCCAAATTTTTCGGAATTGTCTGCCCGTCGGACAACTACGGGGTTATGCCAGTAACTCTTACCGAGACGCCTCATTTTTTCGTCATAACTCTCTTGACTCTCTTGACTCTCTTGCACGCCCATATACTCACATAAATATTTTCGGCAGTAAAGATGTGCTGCCCAACTAATTACCCTACTTTCATCATACCCCAGTCAGTTCGGTCAAAACTCACCCTCTAGTGGTAGCTCAACGGCCAGTGCTACAAAACCGTGCTTTCAGTCAGGATGCAGAATACTAAAACAATTAATGTGATTGCACTAGTCCGACAAAAATTGTCTCCGCCCAAGTATTGTCGCTATGCAAACTTCCGTGTTCGAGGTGGGGAGCAGATCAAGTTCAAGAGCCTGAATTCTGATCAAATGAAGTCACTCTCTAAAATAAAATCCCTCAGCTTATTCAACTGAGGGATTTATAAATCCTGGCACCGGGCTATCTTTCCAGGCGGTCTCCCACCAAGTATTGTCGCTGCTAACCGTCTTTACCTTCGTGTTCGGGATGGGAACGGGTGTGTTCCGATTGCTGCGGCACCAAGAACTCTATAATAGCAATTATAGCCTTAAAGATATGTTTTTTAAATCAATGTTTTACCATTTGCAAAGACCTGTGCCCACTGCAATACCTTGGCTGATTTACGCAAGCCGGTGGGCCAGAAAGGATCGGCTTCTACCAACTCTCTGGCTTGCTCAGCGTTATCAGCTTCAACAAGCCACATACCCCCTGAAAAGCCTTCTATATTAGCTTCCTTTAAGGGACCAGCTCCAAGAATATTTTTGCTGTTCTTTTCTAAAAATTCTAAATGCGCTTTCATATGCTGCAAGCGCATTGAAGCTTTTTCGGGATTGTCTTCGAAGAGAACAATAAATAGCATAAGCACTCCTTCGTAATGCGGGCGTATAGTACACGGGCTCAGCAAGCCTCGCCCCTACAGAACGCGGGCACAGCGGCCGAACGGCATCTGAGTGATGCCGAGCGGGCTTGCCGCTGAAGCCTCGCCCCTACATTCTAACGGATCAATTCGCTTCGAATGGGCGCAGTGATTTACGAATAAACTTCAGTTATACACTGAAGACTACATATTGAGGCGTGTGCACCAGTTATGGTGCTTTTAACATTAACCGCGTTTCCAACAAATTAAGTTGGACAAGTCCTCGGACGATTAGTAACGCTCGGCTACACACTGACCTTGCGGGGTGTTTCTACCTGCGTCCTATCAACCAGGTGGTCTTCCTGGGTCCTTACTGGATTAACTCCATGGGATTTCTCATCTTAAGGTGGGCTTCGTACTTATATGCTTTCAGCACTTATCCTCTCCGAACACAGCTACTCTGCGTTTACCGCTGGCGCGATAACAGATATACTGGCGGTTCGTCCGTCCCGGTCCTCTCGTACTAGGGACGACTCCTTTCAAAAATCCTGCGGGCATGCCGGATATGGACCGAACTGTCTCACGACGTTCTGAACCCAGCTCACGTACCGCTTTAATGGGCGAACAGCCCAACCCTTGGAACGTACTACCGCTCCAGGATGCGATGAGCCGACATCGAGGTGCCAAACCTCCTCGTCTATGTGGACTATTGGAGGAGATCAGCCTGTTATCCCTATGGTAACTTTTGTCCGATGAGCAACGGCCCTTCCATGCGGAAGCCGTGGGATCACTAAGCCCGACTTTCTTATAAAGGAACAGATTTATATGATTGCTTTCGCTAGAATGTTAGTGAAAATCTTTACTATCTTGACGTGAGGCTTTTAGTTCGATGGCTAGTATTACTAAGCAAGAGATTTTGAATGCCCTAAAGCATTTGGGGGAACTAGCATTGGCCCAAGGTGAGCAAATAGAGCTTGTGCTGATGGGCGGAGCTTTAATGGTGATTCTTTTTGGGGAACGGCAATCTACTCGCGATCTCGACGTTTTAATTATTGCCCCGACAGAATCGACAAAGCTAAGACAATTGGCGCAAAAAGTGGGAATAGAACACGGTTGGCGGCAGATTGGCTTAATGATGCAGCAAAGGGCTATCTTATTGGACTAAGCGCTGGAGATATCGTTTTTTCGGCACCCGGCATAACTGTCAAGCGTCCGTCCTTTGCCCAGCTTTTAGCGATGAAATTGTCTGCCTGGCGGGATGAATTAGATATAATAGATGCACGCCGGCTATTAAAAGAACTTTCCGGGACTAGACAAGAAATTTGGCAAATGATCTGTCCCTATCTAGTGCCTGGAGATGAATTAAAAGCACAATACGCATTTGAAGACTTATGGGACACAGCGCATGGCAACGATTAAAGAATTAGCTGAAGCAGCAATAAGCGGAGATAATTTTGCCCTGAGAAGTCTTTATCAAGATTTCGCTCACGAATCACGACGACTTAGTGAATATCCGCGGCCACAAACAAATGATAAGCAAGTTTTGGCGGCCGCCGCGTCTTTAATAGAGTTATTAGCTGAGCGCTCAAAACAAAGTCCACCAGCTTGGACAGCAGCGATTGGCGCTTTGCCGAAACCGATTTATTTAGTACCTTCCGCAAATAAAATGAAGCGATTACGAACGCTTTGTGAAAACGAATCGCCACAACCACTGCGCAAACGCGGTTTTTATGCACCACCAAATTTTTTGGAATTTGCATAACTATCCTTTTAAGATTTATGAGAGCATTAAAGATCTCCGGAATAATTTGTCTCTGCCTGCTCCTATTACTTATCGTGTTAGGTTGGCTATTTGCAATTCCTGACATATGCAGGTTTTCCTGGGAAGGCTCACAACAAGTTCTAAAAATGCCAAAAGGTGGGATAAAGATCCCCATTGAATATAGGAATCACTGGACTTTCGTTCATGGTGTCATTAACGGCAAGACCCCTGTAAATTTATTATTGGATACTGGTACTACGGATCTTTCCATTGATAAATCATTAGCAAAAGAAGTAAGGATACTTTTTTGTCCCCCGCATAAAACAGAATATTTCGATGAAACACGAGACTTACAATGGGCTATTCTTCCTGAACTAAAAATGGGCAAGTTAGTTTTTCATTCCGTACCCGTGACAATTGAAGATCTAAATGCTCTATCTTGTCAGTCTGGATTCCGTATAGACGGAATTTTGGGCCAGATGATTCTTGAGCATTTCGCAATTTCTTTAGACAAGAATAGTCATTTTGTTACCTTTGAAAATCCTGCTAAAGTACAAGTTTCTCCTGAGTCTCATAAAATTCCATGTTTTATGCAAAGAATACCCATGGTTTCTGGTGTAATAGGCACCCGAGCAAAACAAAACTTTGTCATTGACACTGGAGCACAACAAAATCAATTGCCCAAAAAGATTGCTGAACAATTCAACCTGGACGTAAGTAAAAATGGCTGGGTATCTTTCTCTGGCTCTGCAACTGGGAAAGTAAGAAATATCGGTTGGGTTAAAGTGCCGCAAATAAGTTTGGATGGGCTGAAGCTACAAGATCTTTGGTTCAATGTAGATATGTCGGGCGGCAAGGCGGAGAATACCGCTAGCTTGGGATACGATTTTTTAAAAAACTTCCGTCTAACTTTAAACCCTAGTAAATCCGAGATTTTTTTAGAGGATCGTGCTATCACTCCTGAGGCGAAACTCGAGGATGAGGCACGCCTTTTAATAGACGCCGGCAAATTTACCGAAGCCCTAACTGTACTAACAGAAGGAATTCGACAGCATCCAAAAAATCCAGACCTCCGGATACTTCTTGCTACAGACTATTTTCAATTTAAAAAATATACTGAATGCGTGGCAGAATTAACGAAATGCATTGAATCAGGTCGTACAGATGCTGATCTATATTTTATGCGTGCCATTTCATACCACAAGCTCGGTCAACAGAATTTGGCTGAGCAGAGTGTTCTCCAGTTTGCCTCTATGTTTGCTACCGATCCATTTACGCAATTCCGATGTGGTCAAATTCTCTGTCAAATTTCAGCCATCCCGCAAGCGATCGCGCGATTCAGCTATGCTTTGAAGCTACAGCCTGATATAGCAGAAATTTATTTAGAACGGGCGGAAGCCTATGAGAAACTTCGTGAGTATAAAAAAGAACTTGATGATTATGATGCTATCGTTAAACTCAGCCCACACCAAGCGCAGTATTATAACAATCGTGCTTGGATTCGTAATAAAATTGGTGATTTTGATAAATCAGTTGAAGATTGCAACAAAGCAATTAACATAGATCCCAATGTTGCCGCAACTTATAAAAATCGCGCGATAGCCTACATCAGAAAAGGTAACTTATTACCGGCGATGATAGATCTAAACAAGTCAATTGCACTTGATCAGTCATTAAATGGGGCTGCAAAAACGTATTATTTGCGGTCTATTGTCTACAAAAAACTTGGCAAGAAAGATCTTGCTGAGAAAGATGAAAAAAAATCCAAACAACTGGGTTATGATTCCAAGGAAGACTGAGCAACCAAATCCCTAAAAAATAAAAGCCCCCAGCTTATTCAACTGAGGGCTTTATAAATCCTGGCACCGGGCTATCTTTCCAGGCGGTCTCCCACCAAGTATTGTCGCTGCTGACCGTCTTTACCTTCGTGTTCGGGATGGGAACGGGTGTGTTCCGGTCGCTCTGGCACCAAGAACTCTTTAGGGTCGATGCACCGTATTCGATACCAATTATCTATCGATATCGTTTTGACAGTATCATCATACCCTGAAAACTACATATTGAGGCGTGTGCACCATTATAGTGCATTTATCTATTAACCGCTTTCACAACCAATTAAGTTGGACAAGCCCTCGGACGATTAGTAACGCTCAGCTACATACTGACCTTGCGGGGCACTTCTACCTGCGTCCTATCAACCAGGTGGTCTTCCTGGGTCCTTACTGGCTTAACTCCATGGGAATTCTCATCTTGAGGTGGGCTTCGTACTTATATGCTTTCAGCACTTATCCGCTCCGAACACAGCTACCCTGCGTTTACCGCTGGCGCGATAACTGGTATACTGGCGGTTCGTCCGTCCCGGTCCTCTCGTACTAGGGACGGCTCCTCTCAAAACTCCTACGGGCATGCCGGATATGGACCGAACTGTCTCACGACGTTCTGAACCCAGCTCACGTACCGCTTTAATGGGCGAACAGCCCAACCCTTGGAACGTACTACCGCTCCAGGATGCGATGAGCCGACATCGAGGTGCCAAACCTCCCCGTCGATGTGGACTCTTGGGGGAGATCAGCCTGTTATCCCTATGGTAACTTTTGTCCGATGAGCAACGGCCCTTCCATGCGGAAGCCGTGGGATCACTAAGCCCGACTTTCGTCCCTGCTCGACGATGTCGCTCTTGCAGTCAAGCTCCCTTCTACCTTTACGCTCGATGGCTGATTTCCGACCAGCCTGAGGGAACCATTGGGCGCCTCCGTTACTGTTTAGGAGGCGACCGCCCCAGTCAAACTGCCCACCTGAAACTGTTCCCATGCCCAGATTCATGGAACACGAGTTAGAATGCTAGCTACATCAGAGTGGTATCTCACCGTTGCCTCCATCCGAACCAAAATCCAGACTTCAAAGGCTCCCACCTATCCTGCGCAGATCAAGCCCGACAGACAATTTCAGCCTACAGTAAAGCTCCATAGGGTCTTTCTGTCCTGGCACGCCTAGTCCGTATCTTCACAGACAATCCTATTTCGCCGAGTCTCTCTCCGAGACAGCGCTCAAATCGTTACTCCATTCGTGCGGGTCGGAACTTACCCGACAAGGAATTTCGCTACCTTAGGACCGTTATAGTTACGGCCGCCGTTCACCGGGGCTTTGTTTCTCAGCTTCGCCTTGCGGCTAACCAGCTCCACTTAACCTTCCGGCACTGGGCAGGAGTCAGCCCCTATACATCACCTTACGGTTTAGCAGAGACCTGTGTTTTTGTTAAACAGTCGCTTGAGCCTCGTCGCTGCGACCATCTCAAGCTTCAGACGCGAAGTCTTACACTCTACCATGGCACCTCTTCTCCCGAAGTTACGAGGTTATTTTGCCGAGTTCCTTAGAGAGAGTTATCTCGCGCACCTTGGTATTCTCTACCTGACTACCTGTGTCGGTTTCGGGTACGGGCACCTTCAATCTGGTTACGCCGCTTTTCTCGGCAGCGTGGCATCTATGGAATTTGGCTCGTGAGCCATTCCTTACTCGGCCTTACTTTATAACGTCCTGGCGGATTTGCCTACCAGAACTAGCTACGCCTTTGGAAGCGCCATGTCCATTGGGCGACTCTCCATATAGCCTCCTGCGTCCCGACTTGACTCATAACGATTTACGGTGGTACAGGAATATTAACCTGTTGTGCATCGACTACGCCTTTCGGCCTCGCCTTAGCCCCCGACTAACCCCCGTGGACGAACCTGCCTGGGAACCCTTAGTCTTTCGGTGCATTGGATTCTCACCAATGTTTTCGCTACTTAAGCCGACATTCTCACTTCTGCTTCGTCCACACGTGCTTACGCTCGTGCTTCACCCTACAACAGAACGCTCCCCTACCGCTCATATTAATATAATCCCACGATTTCGGCGACACGCTTAGTCCCGTATATTTTCGGCGCAGAGTCGCTTGACCAGTGAGCTATTACGCACTCTTTCAATGGTGGCTGCTTCTAAGCAAACATCCTGGTTGTCTATGCAACTCCACCTCCTTAATCACTTAGCGTGTACTTTGGGGCCTTAGTCGGTGGTCTGGGCTGTTTCCCTCTTGACGACGGAACTTATCTCTCGCCGTCTCACTGCTGGATATAACATTACAGGTATTCGGAGTTTGACTCGATTTGGTACGGATTTTCTCCGCCCGCACCGAACCAGTGCTCTACCCCCTGTAAGCTACATCCAACGCTGTGCCTCAACGCATTTCGGGGAGAACCAGCTAGCTCCGAGTTCGATTGGCATTTCACCCCTAACCACAGCTCATCCACTGATTTTTCAACATCAGTTGGTTCGGACCTCTACGCATTGTTACACGCGCTTCATCCTGGCCATGCATAGATCACCTGGGTTCGGGTCTACCGTCACGTAATTATAATCGCCCTATTCAGACTCGGTTTCCCTTTGGCTTCGCGTATTAACCGCTTAACCAACTACGTAACGGTAACTCGCCGGCTCATTCTTCAACAGGCACACTGTCACACTATCTAAATAGTCCTCCAATTGCTTGTAAGCACACGGTTTCATGTTCTATTTCACTCCCCTCACCGGGGTTCTTTTCACCTTTCCCTCGCGGTACTTGTTCACTATCGGTCGCCAGGCAGTATTTAGCCTTACCGGATGGTCCCGGCAGATTCATACAGGGTTTCACGTGCCCCGCATTACTTGGGATACTCCTGAGGTTCAGAGGTTTTCGCTTACCGGACTGTCACCGTCTATGGTGTGCCTTTCCAGACACTTCAACTAACCTCATCCCATCTCGTGTTGGAGTCCCGCAACCCCCTACTGACTTACGTCAATAAGGTTTAGGCTGTTCCCCTTTCACTCGCCGCTACTAAGGGAATCACTGTTTGTTTTATTTTCCTCCGGGTACTAAGATGTTTCAGTTCTCCGGCTTACCTCGTGCAACTCTATGTATTCAAATTGCGGTCACCAGACATTACTCTAGCGGGGTTGCCCCATTCGGACACCCACGGATCGTAGCCTATAACGGCTTCTCGTGGCTTTTCGCAGTTTACTGCGTCCTTCATCGGCTGCTGGCGCCAAGGTATCCACCATGCGCTCTTTGTAGCTTGACCAACGTCTGAGATTTCCTTCTTAGCCAGGACGGCAGAGAAGTTCCTCCAGACAAATTTAATTGGTGGAATACGGACCTCAATATGTAGTTTTCAGGGTACAAATAACCGGACACGAAAATTCCAGATCAAAACGAAAAGGAAAATTCAAAATCCGGGATATATAATCATAACAGATTAGATCTGCTGTATGGGGCATCAAATGCAAATAAATTATAAAGCAAGTGTATTAGCAATTAGTTTTGTTCTGTTCGGTTCAGTTTCTTTCGCCGCCAATGACGAAGCCCTGATAAAACTAGACGCCCAGCGCAATGACATTCTCAAAGAAATTACCAACGAATTATCTTATGGACATATGAAACTGGCGGACGCTGAACGATTAAAAGGCGAGCTGGATAAGGTTGTAACCCTTGAGACCAAATGGAAAGAAGGCGGCAAGTCAAACTGGTGACCATCTCCAAAGCATTACAAAAAGTCCGCACAGATGTCAGTACCGCAACTCATGCTGATAAAGTTTGGATGGGTATTGATAGTCACAATATGACTATCCGCAAAAAAATCGACTCTCTTTTTGCCTCCGGCAAATTAAGCAAAGAAGAAGCTGAAAATCTGGGGCAAGAAGAACAAACCCTGCGCGACCGTGAAACCGTAAATGATGCTTCTCATGGACTTGAGTTTGATGACGCCGTCTCAATCTCCAGAGACATTCAGCAATTAAATAAAAAAATTGCCGATTTAAGCACTACTAAGTAATTGAAGCTTATTCTTCAATTCTTCAAACTGCGTGTATCCGGCTTTTTTATTGAAATGTCCGGCGTTTGGAATGAAAGAAAGATCCACACCTAGATTTTTTGACAGGGCTTTTCCATTTTCCAGCCCCACCCAAGGATCATCGTCTGAATGAAAAACAATAAAATGCCTGGCATTGTTTTTGATTTTCTGCCAATTAAAATCAAACCCGCTGAAGCTATTATCACGATCAAAGTTGGCCAGAGGCTTAAGTCCAATTGGCGCGCCCACTAAAGCTACTGCTTTTACCGGATGATCTAGTTTCTCCAGCACTCGCAAAGCAAAAACTCCACCTAAACTATGTCCAGCTATTATTGTATTTTCGTCAATGTATTGTTTGTAGTCTTTGAGAACAGCAAACCATTCATCTATTTTTGCGGCGATAACTGGGGGCGAAGGAAATTGCGGCACAAAAACTTTATGCCCTTTCTGCTCCATTTCATTTTTTAGCCACGGAAACCAATTTTCTTCCGGATATCCTTCGGTTCCATGAAAAATAAAAATATTTGCTTTCATGCGCTTGTCAATAATTAAAAATTGGAGGCTAGGAGATTCGAACTCCTGACCTTCTCCTTGCAAAGGAGACGCTCTACCAACTGAGCCAAGCCCCCACGCCCATTTTTACTTTGCCAAGTGCTTCTGTCTCCCTTTTTGTCTTCCTTTGGTGAGCACTTGAAATTCTTTTTCCACCCGCCTATTGAAAAGTAACCTTGTAAATATCTTATTCTACATGATTGATAAAAAGCTAAGTATTTTCAGTTATAGTCCGGTTAGACAACAGTTGATATTAGTTGACGCACACACTTATGACACCTGTCCAATCTACTGCCAGACGACCATATAAAACCAGGGTAAAAGTATTTACGCTAAAAGAATTGCGCAATAAAAAGACAGGCAGACTGGATGCAGTCTTCATAGCTAAAGCGTTTGGATTATCTATAGCAGAACTTGGACAGAGCATTGATAGATCAACCGCATCTATTCATAGAATGCCAGACTCGGCAAGTTTGCAACAACCACTATACGCATTCGAGCGAATTGCATCTGCCATTAAACATATGACCGGCTCGTTGCAGCCAGGGCTAAAAATATGGCTCAATGCACCCAATGATGCCTTTCCGAATAAACTACCAGTCAACATAATAAAACAAGGGCACGCGTCTTTGCTTGCAGATGGACTTGAAGACGCACTTTTAGGGCACCCTGACTGAAATCAACATATACCAGCCTCTAACGCTCTATACTCACTTAACTATTTTGCAATTCCATAACCTGTCCTTCAATTGGAGGGCTGGCAATTGCACTCCTTGATATACTAACAAAATCGGAAATCCAATGCACCGACAGCTTGGTAAACATAACAGATAGATGGAACCAAATCTTTCACAATTAGATGAACATTCAGAATCAGAAACGCTCGAATTAAAAGAGTCTTTTGATAACAGAACCTTGGAAACAATTGGTGCGTTCGCCAATACTAAAGGCGGTACTATTTTGGTCGGTGTACGTGATGATGGCCACATAACTGGTATCACACTGGGCAAAACTACGCTTGAAGAATGGGCACAAAAAATGCAATCAAAAATCCAACCACGTATTTCACCGTCAATTGTTCCACATCAATATCAAGGACGTACTGTGGTGGCAATTATTGTTGATCGCTTCCCGGACGGCATCTGCGTTGATGGGCGCTATCTGAAAAGAGTTGGGCGCATAAACCAAGTGATGAGTCGCGAAGAAGCGAGACAGAAATTACTTGTAGGCACTGATATTAGCTGGGATAATCAGATTGAGGCAAATGCTACTATAACTGATTTAGCCGAAGGAGCTATTGAACAGTTTGTTGAAAAACTCAATAAAGCAGGCCGTCGGCCAGTGCCAGAAGATGAGCCTTTTAGCTCTACATTAGAAAAGCTTGGTTTAACAGTTAAAGGACAGCCCACAAGAGCAGCAATTCTTCTGCTTGGAAAAAATCCGACCCGGTTCTATCCAACAGCTTTTGTCAAAATTGGCAGATTTAAATCAGCTATCACCATCCTAGATGATAGAGAGTTTAATGGAACTCTTTTCCAGCAAATGGATGATGCGATGAATTGGCTTCAGGGCAGGCTGGAGAGAAGAATTATTATTGATACATCAACAGCTTCACGAAAGAAAAGTTCTGGTGGCAGTCCTCTTGAACGTCAGGAGGTATGGCAATACCCATTGCCAGCTCTAAGAGAAGCATTGGCGAATGCCGTTTGCCACCGTGACTATACATCAGGTATCGCAACAACTGTTCGTCTTTTTGATAAATATATAGAAGTCGGGAACCCAGGTAGTTTACCGCCAGATCTACCTCCTGAAGCTCTTTTACGAAAGCACCTTTCTCATTCACCCAATCGTCTGATCGCCACATGTTTTTTCAACACTGGCGTTATTGAACGCTGGGGCGGTGGAACATTGCGTATGGTGACAGATCTGGAAGATCAACAACAGCCAAGACCTGAATTTGATGTTTCCACGCCAAATGTATTCCAAGTTATTATGTTTGCCTCTGGGCATACAGATAATCAGTTACAAGAGCTAGGATTGAATGATCGGCAAATCGGGGCCATTCACTATCTGCGACTTAAGAATACTATGACAGTAGCAGAATATCAGACTCTGTTTGAGGCAAGCAAAGCAACAGCTACAAGAGATATTGGAGATCTCGTCGGGAAAAGATTTCTTATCAGGGAAGGTATAGGTAAATTCGTAAGATATAGGATAGCGGAGTCAACTTAGGAATGTAAATTGCGGCTCATTGCGGCTCAAAACAACCGAAATTGAAAAAAGCCGAAAACACTGAACTGATAAGGATTTGCGGGAATTACAAGATGAGGCGATTTAGCATTCGACTCATTGCGGCTCAAAACAGTCGAAATCACAAAATCCTGAAAACACTAGACTGGTGAGGGTTGTAAGAAATTACAGGATTGGACAGTTTAGCATTCGACTCATTGCGGCTCAAAGGGCTCAAACGTCTCAAATGTTTCAGCAACAATTGAAAAATATCAAAAAAACTTACAGCTTTTGATCGAGAATATCGGTGCCTCCAGCGAGACGATGAAACAAGTTCCACCGGAAGGAATATCTTTTATACCGTGGCTAGCGCAAATGCCTCATAAATGCCTCATAAATGCCTCATAAATGCCTCACAAATGCCTCAAATGCCTCATGAAAAGCCTGGGGTAAGTACAGCAAAGCATGGCCGGCAAAGTCTTTCCAGGCTTGGCTCAATTAGCTCAAAAACACTTTTATCACTTAATTGGCTGAAACAACAATTCAAGATCTGCTTGTTATTCTTCATCTTATTTTTACCGCCGCAAATTCTATGTATCTAATGATTCTTCCCACTCACTGCCTAGCACCCAGGCTAGAGCAGAATAGCGTCCACTCAACAAACCCCATTCAAAATCGGTCCATTGAAGATTTTCTTTGCCGTATTTTTGCTCTATGCGACGAGCTGACTTTTTAGCTTCGTCCATTATTTTCTTAGGAGCAGGCTTTTCTTTTCCAATAGAGATATTGTAAAGATAATACAAGCGGCGGTTATACCAGACCTTGTCGCCAAATTCTTTGTGAGCATCTAAAATTGTTTCGTCACTACGACGAAGTATTAGCGGCCATTCTTCACCAGGATATTGGGCATCCGGTATCCATTCAACCACACCACAACACCGACCCCCTCTGGCAGCTGTGAAGTAAGAGCTGCAAAATCACTTACCATGTTATCTTGAGCTAAACCGCCTGCGATAACGGAATGGACAATGACTTGCTTGCCTGCTCTTTGAATAATATCGAAGGCCTGGTTCTCCATCAGATAGGTGGACAGAGGAACATAAGAGGCGGCTCCATTATCAATGACAACGTTGGAATCGCTGTTTATAATCTGCTCCATCATTTCGTCAAAGCCACGCTCGTTGATCATGTTATTTCCCTCCAAAAGTGCAATTGAGCGCACATGCAGAGCAGGAAAAGTGGAAAATGTTGCATTGATTGGATCTGTATCTAAGCAAAGCAGACCAGAGTCTTGCTGTTTAATGTACTGAGCGATCATGATGGAAACGAAGCTCTTACCAATGCCGCCTTTCCCTTGCAGAGTGATATGGACTTTTTTCATCGATTTGCCGCTTTGGCTGGCTGATTCAGTAAAGTTGCCCAGGGTCAGGCACTATTGGCCCTGGTTGAAACTTGACTGGTATTCCTCTAGTTTTTGACTTTTCGTCATTCGCGAACCCTTTTGCTTTTAATGATTCAGCGGCTGATGCTCTTTCAGTGGATTCAATCAATCGTTTAATCGCTTCGTGGTTTTTTTTAGATGGCTTCCGTACTGAATTTAAGTGCTTACGAACGTAGTTAGTAAACTGTCTATAAGAGACCCCAGCTAACGAGCCTTTAACTTGGTGATACACAATGCTCATTGGCCAGCCTGCATCAAGCAGATCTTTAATGGTTAAGAGATTGGCACGGAACTGGACACGTCCCACTCCCCATGGTGTACGACTGGTACTATTTCTCTGTTTCTCCAAAGTTGCTTTCGCCTTTTACCTAATCGGAATATTAACAATATAAGTAATACTTCCAAAAGAAGATTCCAGCAATATATTCTACTGAGCATTCAGGAATAGATTCAGAATTTTACATAGAAACTAGCGCCGTTATAAAATGCTCCGCTAGAAAAATAAATGGTCAAAAAATCCTGGATACAAGACTGCCGGTGCCACCAACTAATGCAAACTATTGCAGACTAGTGCGATCTTCCACCGACTATTGCAAACTAATGCCGACTATGACTATCTTTCGCAATGCTACGCACTTGGTAGAAGTTACTTGAATTTTGTGGAAGTTGGAATAAGATTTTGTAGGCAGGATGTGTAATGTAGGCCCACAAGCTGACGCTTCTGTTCCTTCATTACGGACGCCGGCTTACTCGCACTTCGTGCTCGACGCCTTGGAGACCCATGGAAGAAACCTTTGAGACCCGTGACCGGAAGCGACCGTTGAAGGTGTACGTCACCCCAACGGAGCGCCAGGCGATTGAACGCCAGGCTTCCGTTCACAGGGGATGGCAGCCCGTCGACGCTTCGGCTACGCTAAAGGGTAAGTGCCCGTGCGGGCCTCGCTTTGCAAGCCTTTCGGGAGTTGTCCGCGTGCCCTTGCCCGTCATCCGTTCCCTGTGCGCCTGGGGTCTGGTGCTGAGCCTGAGCGCCAGCGCCCCGCTGGCCGTTTTGTCCGCCGACACCCCGACCGAAGGCGGCGAGTCCCCGGTGCTGCACAGCACCGTTATCCAGACCGAGTGCAACCGTCCGCAAAGCCCGACCGTCAACACGGGGGATGTGCGTGTGGTGGCCCCCGGCACGGCGTTGGATCTGGTTCTTTCGACCGAGATTGCCGCCGGCGAGACCGTGGAAGGCGATGAGTTCTTCGGCAAAATCAGCAAGGACGTGCTGGTGGATGGCCGGGTGGTGATACCCTAGGGGCACGGTGGTGCACGGGGTGCTGAGCACCCTGGAAGGGCCGAAGCGCGCTGGCCGCAATGGCTACATCAACACGCGCTTTGATTATTTAATCACGCCTGACGGGCGTAAAGTCCCGATTGAGGGCAACAGCACCACGCGGGACTCCAAAGGCAAGGCCGCAGCCAAAGTCGTCGGGCGCGCGGCGGGCTATACCGCCTTTGGTGGCGTGGTGGGCACAGTGATGGTGCTGCAATATGGCGGTCTGGCGGCGGCGGTGGCCAGCCACGGGATCGCCCTGGCGGGTGGAGCGGCCATTGGTGGGGCTGCCGGGCTGACAATCGCCATGCTGATGAAGGGTAAAAGCGTCATGCTCCAGCCCGGCGCTGAAATGCACGTCAAACTCAGCGAGCCGCTGAAACTGCCCACCATGACCATGCCCGATGAGACGGCGGAAGATTACAGCATCCCTGGTCTGAAGGTGAAGGTGGCGGGCATGCGCATTGACCGCCACCCGTCGGCGAAATGACCGAAATTACGCTGACGCTGGACATTCTGAATCAAACCGAAAATACGTTCTCCACGTTTGAAATCGGTCTGGAGGACGAGCTGGGCAACCTGTTCTTCCCCTCTCCCCTTGGCGATACGGGCATGTGGTTCAGCAAAATCAAGCCCAGCAGTCACCTCAACAGCAACATCACCTTCAGCGTGGACAACGTCAAAAGCCCGCCACAAGCTGGTGTTCACCTGACTGATGCCATGCTGGCAAGCGGCAAATTCAGCCCTCAATGAGGTCAACGTCGAAAATCCGCCACAAGCTGGTGTTCTTCCAAGCCGTATTCCCGTGAACCGCTGGCAAAATTCGCCCTGACCGATGCAATGCTGGCAAGCGGCAAAGCGCAGCCTCAAAGTGCCAGCAGCGTGGCAACATTTTCGACTCGCACGACCGAGCTGAGTGCTGCCATGAGCGCGAAAGTGACATCGTGACAGAACAATCAGACAATCGTCGCTCGACTTCACAGTGAGCAAGCTATGTTTCGACCACTACAATAAAGTCAAAACTATTTTTCGACCACTTCACGAAACCGTCACAATCTTTCCTATAAACTAACGTTTACTGTGAAAGTAACAAACAATGGATGATGAAACTGTTTAAAACACTGGCACTGTGTTGCAGCGCCTTACTGCTCGTACTGTCTATATCAGGCTGTCAGGCTATATCAGGCTCATCAGACACCGCCTGACAGCAAAGAAGCATCGCATACGACTTACCAGGTCAGTAAACCCCTTGTCAAAGACCTAACGCTGAATGATGAATATGTCTGCCAGATTAGAGCCATACAGCATATTGAAATTCGTTCATTAGAGAAGGGGTACCTGCAAAATGTACTGGTAGACGAAGGAGAAACTGTTCATCAGGGACAATTGCTTTTTCAAATAAAGCCCAGTGTCTACCAAGCCGATGTTCAAAAATCAGAAGCAGAGGTTGAGCTTTCCAAAATTGAGCTGGCAGAATAACCAGGCACTTGTTGACAAAGATATTATTTCCCCCACTGAAGCCGCCATGTCTGCCGCCAAGCTGGCTAAAGTTAAAGCGGAACTAGAGCTAGCCAAAACGCATTTAGGCTTTACTGAAATTCGAGCCCCGTTTGACGGGCTGATAGGCCGCTTTGGTGATATTAGGCTGGGCAGCCTGCTGGAAGAAAACGAACTGCTGACGACCTTAAGCGATACCCATCGACTTTGGGTGTACTTCAATGTGCCCGAAGCTCAGTACCTGGACTACATGGAAAACAGGCAAAAGGGTGTTTCTCAGAACGTCCAACTGGAACTCGCCAACAAGGAAATTTATCCTGAAACTGGAACGATAGAAGTCATTCAGTCAGACTTTAATAGTACCTCAGGCAATATTGCCTTTCGAGCGAGCTTTAGTAACCCACACGCCCTACTGCGTTACGGGCGAAACAGGCAAAATACTATGGCCCAAGAAGATCAACCAGGCGGTCATTGTGCCCCAAAAATCCACGTTTGAAATTTTAGATAAACGCTTTATTTTTGTTGTCGACAAAACCGGGGTGATTCACGAACGTGAGATTAAAGTGGCCCGTGAGGAACCCAACATTTACATTGTCGCCTCTGGAATAACCCCTGATGAGATGTTCCTGCTTGAGCGGCAGAACAAACTAGATAAAGGCGACAAAATCAGTTACAAGCTGATTGATCCCCAACGTGCTATTGAGAGTTTAAAACTGTATGCAGAGTAGTTTAGGTTCGGTCAGCTATGTTTCGTAACATTCTTAAACGGCCGGTACTCGGGATTGTTATCTCGGTTTTAATCGTTTTCCTCGGCTGCCTGTCCATTGTGCAGCTTCCTATTTCACAGTTCCCCAAAATTGCGCCAACCGTCGTCAATTGCTTTATTGCCTACCCCGGTGCCAGTGCCAAGTGTGCTTACCGACTCGACGCTGGTACCACTGGAAGCGGCCATTAACGGGGTGCCGGGCATGCGCTATATGTCCTCTGATGCGACCAGCGCCGGTGAGGCCACCATCCGTGTGGTATTTGAACCAGGTACCGACCCCAACCAGGCGGTGGTTAGCGTCAAAATCCGGGTGGATCAGATGATGACCTCATTACCTGATCTCGTTCAGCGAGAGGGGGTCATCATTCTGCCCCTACAGCCCTCCATGCTGATGTATGTGAATTTATATTCTGAATCCGACTCCTTTGACCAGAAGTACCTGTTTAATTACGCCTATACCAAGCTAATACCGGAAATTCAACGGATTCCAGGGGTTGCGAACGCAACCTTATTGGGTAGCAGAACGTATTCCATGAGGCTGTGGCTTAAACCTGATCGCATGCGAGCCTACAATATCTCTACTGAAGAAGTGGTCGAGGCCGTTAAAAACCAGAGTCTTATTGCCCGCCCTGGCCAGGCTCGGCATCAGCTCGGGGAAAAAAGCCCAGTCTACTGTATACGGTGCTTAATTATGTCGGCCGCTATACCGAGCCTGAGCAGTACGAAAATATTATTATCAAAAGCTCCGGGTTTGGTGAAATGGTCAAGCTTAAAGACATTGCCTCCGTGGAGCTGGGCAGTGAGTTTTATGATATTTACACGAATCTGGATGGAAAGCCCTCTGCGTCTATCGTGCTGAAACAGACGCCCAATAGCAATGGCAGGGAAGTCATCAAAAAGGTCAAAGACAAAATCAACGAACTCTCCAAGTTGTTTCCAGACGGTATACACGTCCAGTACAGCTACGATGTCTCCAAGTTTTTAGACGCCTCGATTGAGCAGGTCATCGACACCATCCGAGATGCGTTTATTCTGGTCACCCTGGTCGTCTTTCTGTTTCTGGGGGACTGGCGTTCCACCGTCATTCCTGTCATTGCCGTACCTATTTCATTAATAGGGGCCTTTTTTGTGCTCGCGATGTTTGGTATGTCCATTAACCTGATTACCTTATTTGCTTTGGTACTGGCCGTCGGCATTGTGGTGGATGATGCCATTGTGGTGATTGAAGCCGTCCACAGCAATATGGAGAAAGACCCGTCGCTAACGCCTTATGCGGCGACGCAAAAAGCCATGGGCGAACTGGGAAGCGCTATTCTGGCCATCACGCTGGTGATGATTTCGGTGTTTGTGCCAATAGCCTTCATTCCCGGCCCGGTGGGTGTATTTTACCGGCAGTTTTCTATCACGATGTCAAGCGCCATTGTGATTTCGGCGTTGGTGGCGTTAACGCTAACGCCTGTTTTATGCGCCATGTTTCTTAAAAACCATGCCGGTCACAAGCCCTCTCGCAACGTATTTCAATGGTTTATTGGTCTATTCAATGCCCTTTTCGAAGTATTCACCCGTGGCTACATGTGGCTGTTAAATCGTATCGTCACCAATAAAATAATGTGCCTGGGGGTCATCCTGTTATTTGCTGCCGGCATTGTTTATATGAGCCAAAAGGTTTCCTCCGGCTTTGTCCCGAATGAAGACCAGGGCACCATCTACGCTATTGTTCAAACACCACCGGGGTCTTCGCTGGAGTATACAAACAAAGTGATGGGCCAGCTGGAAAAAATGACCAAAGCGGTTGACGGGGTCGACTCGGTGACGTCGATGGCGGGCTACGAAATCATGACAGAAGGCAGAGGCTCCAATGCGGGGACCTGTCTTATCAACCTCAAACCCTGGGAAGAACGCAAACAAAACGTCAATGAAATTATTGAGGAATTAGAGCATAACACTGTTGGGTTGGGAGGCAGGGTTGAATTTTTTGAGCCGCCAGCCATTCCTGGCTTTGGCACTTCTGGCGGATTTTCGTTGCGATTACTGGATAAAACCGGCGATCTCCGCTATCAGGAGCTGGAAGTGGCCACTCAGGACTTTATGCAAAACCTGAGAAAACGCAAAGAGATTTCAGGGCTGTTTACCTTCTACAATGCGTCCTACCCGCAATATGAAATCAAGATCGATAACCAGATGGCCATGCAGAAGGGGGTTTCCATAAAAACGGCTATGAACAACCTGGATGTTCTAATCAGCGGCTCTTATGAGCAAGGTTTTGTTAAATTTGGCCGGTTTTTTAAAGTCTTTACCCAGGCAGCCCCTGAATACCGAAGAAATCTGGATGATTTGAAGACCCTGTTTGTCAAAAATGAGCAAGGGGAAATGGTGCCCTACACGTCGTTTATGACCCTGGAAAAAACAAAAGGGGCCAATGAAATTACGCGCTATAACATGTACAACTCTGCCGCCATTCGGGGATTCCCGGCAAAAGGGTATACGACTGGCGACGCCATTCAGGCTATCCGCGAGGTGGCTAAAAACACCCTGTCCCGCGAGTTCGACATTGCCTGGGAAGACCTGTCCTACGACCAAGCGAAACGAGGTAATGAATTTGTTGTTATTTCTTTGATTGTTGTGCTTTTTGTCTATTTAGTGCTGGCGGCCCAGTACGAAAGCTTTGTACTGCCTTTGGCCGTACTCTTTTCCTTGCCCGTCGGTATTTTTGGCTCCTTCTTAATGCTCAAACTGATGGGCCTGGCCAACGATGTGTATGCACAAATCGCTATTATTACCCTGCTTGGACTGTTGGGTAAAAATGCTGTGTTAATCGTCGAGTTTGCGGTTCAAAAACGGAATCAAGGCTTATCGTTGCGAGACGCTGCCCTGGAAGGCGCCAGGATGCGGTTTCGACCTATCCTGATGACGTCCTTTGCCTTTGTCGCAGGGCTTATCCCCCTTGTGTTGTCGCATGGCGCCGGCGCAGTGGGGAATAGAACCCTTGGTTCATCTGCCATGGGTGGGATGATTACGGGCACCATCATAGGCGTGTTGATTATTCCGGGGCTCTACTTTCTTTTCGCCACCCTGGTTGATGGCAAAAACCTGCTGAAAGATGAAGTCCATACCAGTATCACGGAATCCATTGTGAGGACCAAAAAGAACCGTTGGAAAAAACACAGAAAGCTAAAAGGACGATTTAAATTACTGATTAAAAAAATGAAGACTAAGAATTAGTCAGTCAACCATGAGCGGAATAGACAGAAAAAAAATTGTTAGTCTTTTAACACTCATAGCTTTTATGGGAGTCCTTCAAGCGCCTGTTTTTGCAAAATCGTGGTTTCATCCGTTTGAAACTGTTGGAAAAAAAGCCGACATTCAACGTACCAAAGAAGTATGACACTCCGCAGCTACAGGGCTCTGTTGAGACTGTTGATAGTGCGGCTTCCATTAACTGGCGGCATTTTTTTTCTGATCCTGATCTTGTCTCCCTGATTGAAACAGCCCTGGCAAATAACCAAGAATTCAATATTGCTATACAGGATATTGAAATTGCTGCCAATGAAGTGAAAGAAAAACAAGCTGCGTATTTGCCTCAAGTCGGCTTGCGGGTCTGGCGCAAGTTACAATAAGCCATCCGATAACACCCCGGAAGGCGTGTTGGATAAAATTATTGAGAGAAATTTTTATAGAAACCCGGATTTTAACCTGAATCTGGGTCCTTCCCTGAGCTGGGAAGTGGATATCTGGAAAAAATTGAGAAATGCCAAAGAGGCAGCCAGACTGCGTATGGTAGCGCAATACGAGGTCCGCAATTTTCTTATTTCCAGGCTCGTTACTGAAATAGCACGCAACTATTATGAATTAATGGCTCTGGATACGTCTTTGAAGATACTGGATGCAAACATTAGCATCCAGGAAGCGGCTTTCCTTAAAATGCAGGCCTTGAAGCGTTATGCCAAAGCGAACCAGTTAGCGGTCAATCGGTTTGAAGCCCAGTTAAACAAGACTAAAAGCCAGCGGTTTGAAACCAGTCAAAGCATTGTTGAAAAAGAGAATCGTCTGAAGTTCCTCTCCGGTATCTATGATGAAGCGCCAATATTGAGACACTCTGACCAGTTTATGACGATGCCGGTGGATGAATTGCAGACGGGTGTGCCTGCTCAGCTTTTGGAAAACAGAGCCGATATTCGTCAGGCTGAAGCGGCGATTAAGGCGGCAAAGCTCGATTTAAAAAGTGTCAAGAAAGAGCTATACCCCAACTTGACGATTACGGCAGGTACTGGCTATTCGGGGTTTAGCCCCGCACTGCTGTTTAAAAGCCCACAGTCGTTGTTCTACAATGCGATGGGTAACTTTACGGTTCCATTGATCAACCGAAAAGCAATCATTGCACGAATACAGATAGCCGATGCCTACCAAACCCAAACGGTTTTGACTTATGAGCAGACTTTACTAAAAGCCTACACTGACGTTCTTAATCAGGTGGCAAATATAAGAAATATGCAGCAGGCTTTTGATAAAAAACATCGAGAAGTCGTATTGCTTGAGCAGTCTATCGGTACGGCAAACATGCCTGTTTAAGTACGCCAAGGCGACTTACCTCGAAGTGCTGCTCGTCCAGGAAGAGAAACTGAATGCCGAAAAAGAACAGGTTGAAGTGAAAATGAACCTGGTCGGGTCCAGAGTTAACCTCTATCGAGCACTAGGGGGCGGCTGGCGATAAAAAAGCCTTTACATTAATGGGCTTTTTGTCGGTTCTGACCTGCCCCCGGAAATGGGATCCAGTTTTAACTAGAGAGGCGACGGCTCTCATTCTTTTTCACTCGGCTGTAAAAAAAGAATGGCGGTTAACGCTTTTCAGCAGCAGAGACGACACCAGTTACAGTATCACTAGTAAAAATGGCAGACTCGATACCTGGGCCTAGATCAACGGAATTCCTGCTGGTAATCTTAGAGAATAGCGCTTGCAGTTATGAAAAATGTGCGCAGCCTCATGAACAACAAAATCAGCAAAACGATCTTTATCTTGTTTTGCAAAGTATTCATAGGACACATAGCAAGTTGTCTCTGCACTCAACCCTACAATACGCTCAGCGGTGTCTCCTAATAATTCAACGCCCATACTCAAAAGATATAAGTTTGCCAGTGCCCATGAAGTATGAAGCCAGCTTGTGCTGCATATTGCTTCCGCTATACTATCGGGTGTTAAAAACACAACCGATTTTTCCAATATGTTCAATACATTTGCTCGTTCATTTTCTGGAAACAATCCGGTTACCATCGGTGCAACCTTATGACGAGTAAAGGAGTGTAGATCTAATACAGGGATAGCTGGCACATACAATCCTTGGGTTCGTCGTTTTACTTCTGCAATTAGTGCTTGTTGCATCATATAATTTGATTTTGCACCATCTGCCCAACCGCCTGGCCAGTCAGAAGGAGAGAAATCATAGTCTCCTGTTGCTAGAAAATGTTTTATATGCTGCTCTTGAGCTTTTATCATATCAAGCGTGGTTGTGCCAATAATAGGTTAGTTAAGCAGATTTGTTAACGTTTAGTTTTCGGACTTTTTGCATCTTTGCATATTTTTGCATAGTTTCTATTGCTTGATTCATACTGCGCTTAACAGGATCATTATTTACACGCTGATAAATAGCTGCTGCTGTAAGCGACTTATGTCCTAAGGCTTTTTGAATAATGGCAGTATTAACACCAGCAATAGCCATGACGCTGCCAGCAGTACGCCTGAGATCATGTATGCGAAGATCTGTTAATTCGGCGGAAGTAACAATTTTCTTCCAAGCTTTCTTTGGTTCTGTCAAATGATTATAAACAGGCATTTTATTTTGTGGGTTACCGCCAGGAAAAACGAAAGGCAGTGTTGATCTTTCTTTATGACGTCTTTTGAGAATGGCTAAGGCTGCATCAGACAGTCCAATAGTTTGCGAATCTCCATTTTTAGTTCTTTCTATGCGCCAAGTACCTAAATCAAAATCAATTTGATCCCAACGCATAGCCATTACATTGCCACTTCTTGCACCTGTCCATAAACACATAAGGAAAAAATCTCTTATTCGGGCATCTGGATAATCATTGATGGCGGTAAGTAATGGACCAAATTCATGAGATTGGACAAATCTTTCTCTGCTCTGTACTTTAAATCCATCAAGTGATTTTACTGCTTCGGTACAGCTTGATCCGCATAATGATTTTTTTGCTCCCCAGTTGATAATAGCTCGTATGTAATTACGAGCTTTGTTAGCTGAGTGAAACTTACCATCAGCAGCTAAGCGACTCAGGCATGCTTGCAAAGCCGAGCAGTCAACTTGAGATAATTTTAGTGGTAGCTCTTTAGTAAACCAACGAGTTATATCAGCACGAATTTCTTTAGCAGTTGTTAGACGCCCTTCTGCATATTGGTTAAAGTAAATATCAACTAATTGCTGCAAAGTAAGTTCGTCTTTAGACTGTTGTCGTTGCTCAATAAAGTCAACCCCTTTGACCAATTCAGCATTGAGTAAAATAGCTTTGCCACGCGCATCTTCAAGACCAGTTGTTGGATATTTCCCTATGGTCGCCCACTGGGCTGTTTTGTCGACTTTTTTGCGAAATCTAAATATCTTAGAACCACCTGGCATGACCTCAATAAGTAACCCCGGCACTTTCTGATCGTAATAGCGTTGCCTGGTTGTTGATGGTGTTAGGGTTTGAATAAATCCTTCCGTAAATATGCGCTTCTTTTCCACCCTATGATATCTCCGCTTTTTTCTCTTGACAGGGGATTTTGTCTCCCTCGTTGTCTCCCTTTTGTCTCCCCATGATCTCTTAAAATCCCTGGAAGATAATGAGGGCTTATTAATGTCAAGCGTAAAATTGTCCATAGAATGGCGAAATTAGTAAAATTATAGGTATATACCAAAGCCCTATACCCTATATATTTTGGTCCAAAACCCATGGGGCAAAGAATTGCAAAGGAGACGCTCTACCAACTGAGCCAAGCCCCCATATCTATTCATTTTCTCATAAACATAAAAATATGGGCCATCCTGGACTCGAACCAGGGACCTCACCCTTATCAGGGGTGCGCTCTAACCGCCTGAGCTAATAGCCCTCGGAGGACCAAACAACCAAATAAAAATATCACAATTCTTGGCTACAGGCTAATATATGCCTATATTTATTTAAAGGCATATACAGTCGGGCAGAGAATTGTCAGGTAGGTTTTAACTACTTAGCAGCAACAAGTCCGCCTAATTTTTTTTGAAAAGTTTCAATATCTACAGCAAGAGACATTGCATCGTCAAATTTGAAACCTTGCCCTGGATCAGCATTAGAGCCTCGGGCAGATAATTCTTCAGCCTCTTTTTTTAAACCGCCAGCTTCTTCCTTATTCACGCGACCAGCAGCCAATGCGTCACTGATTTCTTCCCGTAAGGTTTTATCAAAGCCGTGTACGCCAAGCCACACTGGCGTTGGATGTACAGTTTTCCTGAAGTTGGTATAGGCTGTTTGGATTGCGGTACTCATATTCTGCAAACAACCAGGATTATGTGCTGCATCTTCTCTAGCTATCGATTCAAGTTTAAGCGCATTATCAGATTCATTTTTTAGATGTTGCGCCTCTTCGATAGTCAACTTGCCGTTAGATAACTCAACAGTAATTTCTTTTACCAGTTCGTTTCTCTGAGCGTCCAATTTATCAACATCATCACCAACTGTGGCAAAAGCACCGTTAGTTTGCGATGCCAAAAGCGCCAAAATTATTACACTACTAAATCTATTCATATTAAGTCTCCTATCCGGATTTCTACTACCCGCAAAACAATAAATATGGACTGGGGTTTCTTTAAATAATGTGGAGATAAGGGGATTCGAACCCCTGGCCTCACGGGTGCGATCCGTGCGCTCTACCAACTGAGCTATATCCCCTTTGTCTTTGCTGTTACTTGCAATTTTCCTGACTACAAATTCAGCTGTACTTTATAGTTGAATTTTGGGAATAATAGACTAAGCTGAATCAGCAGTCACATTAATTTTACTATCATGAATAAGTGCCCAATACAAGTACCATTCACCGTTATTGGTTTTTTGACGGCAATTATTTTTGTTGGTTCAACTGTCCCGGTATTTGCCACTGCTAAACAACAAACAATCTGGTTAGACCTTGAGCAGCAAGGGTCAGCAGCGCTGGATGCCAATGAATACTGGCGGGCTGAACCATTGCTAAAAAAAGCACTGGCACAAGCAACCAGGATTCAACCAACAGACATACGGTTGGCGCAAACTTTAGGTGAATTGGGGCGCTTGTGCACTATCCGCGGGCGTTTTGATGAAGCTGAGGCATATCTTGAAGAAGAATTATCAGTCAAAAGAATTGTCTGGGAAAACGACAAATCAAAACTTATTCCCACCATGGGATCATTGATTCGCTTTTATCTTTGGCATGGCACGCAAGATCAAGCCCTGCCGCTAACAGCTGAAATGCTTTATTTTGTCGAAGGCAAAATGGACCAAGCCAAAGAAGGCAGTATCAAGAATAGTTTTAAAAAGGGGCAACCCTTACAAGGTTGGCTCGGCAGTGCTGCGCCGGTAGCGGTGATTCCAGCTGTTGAATGGGCAGTAGCATGTGATGCTGTTGGCAATGATTATTTGAGGATCGAGAATTATCAAATGGCGGACAGATTTTTCAAAGCTGGTTTGGATGTAAAAACAATGATTTTCGGCAAAGATCATTTGTCTTTGGCTAACAGCTATGACAGCCTGGGCACTCTCTACTTACAGAAAAAAGATCTCGCAGAAGCAGAATCGTATTTTACTGATGCCTTAACAATAACTGAAAAAACTTTGTCTCCAGAAAGTCATGAGGCTTTTAATCGTTTAGACAAATTAGCTAAATGCTTAATGAAGGAAGGAAAAACACGATGTGGTTGGTTGATATTATTCACCCAAATTTTGGGTGCTTCCGGATTGGAAGTGCTTAGTATGCCTCCCAAACTAACTTTATCTATACGCGGGAAGCCTGCTTTACTGATACCCAATGCCACTCGATCATATATAGGCCCAGCTATCCAGTCTCCATCAATTACTAAGGTGCCCAGAGGAGTGCCATCTTTTTTGAAATAATTGGCGTTAATGGCTGCCAGAGCATGGTTGGCGCTGGCAAAACTATTTATAGTCTGTAGACGAGTTGATCCTGCTGGAGCCACCAGTGGTTTAATAAAAACTGGTGCCTGCACTATGTCAATATCCAAAGCGTTAACGCGCAAGCCACCACGGCATTTCTTGTAAATGACCCCTGGCGCTATTGTCGTGGACTGCAAATTACTGATCAGTTTCTCTAATGCAGGACCAGACATACCTCTATTCAGTCTGGCCTGTTTTGTCGCTTTAGCGTGGCAATTTTGCTTTTGCCTGACTGAATTTTTGTTGGCACTGGCAATTAACTTAAGCCTATTGTGCCGGCTGGCTACACTTTTACCTGAGCCGGCCGCATGTATATCGTCTTTGAAAATCCGGCTATGCCATTTCCCTGGTAGTTTATGACTGGCGTGGTGGCTGATAAAACCAAGAGCCAGTGCGCCTTCTTGGTTTAGACAGGCTAGGAGAAAAGCAATCTGGCAGGCTAAAACAATCAAAAGGGGGATTCTGTGCTGGGAAGATATGTGGTTTTTAATTAGATTGCCTGTGATCATTTAATCTTTCTGCATGTCCAAACAATACCCAGCTAATTTATACCCCACCAATCTATCCGGTAATCGCATCTCAGACAAGCCACCAGCTGCATATCTATGCGATAAATTCCCAGATTAAGCATGGAAATTCAGTGGAGCGAACAGCTGCGAGGAGCAGGTGGAAGCGAAACGCCGAGTCGCCCGTCTGGGCGAGCGGAGTGAGACCAGGCAGGGCATATAATATATTGCGGCAAAGATATGGCTTATTCCTTCAAACAGGGAAAAATCTGATCTTTTGGGTATGAAAAGATTGCTCTAGAATATTCTGTATCATTCACTATGGAGAATAATCATGGTTCAAAGCGTTAAGAGGACTGTCAGTACTCATGTACAGCAGGAATTTGTCCCTCCATACACAGCCTCAATAGCTGATACAGGCTTGAAAGAAGGGTTTTTAGAAGAATTAATCCTTAAGGATATTTATCTGACTAATTTTGCCCTTGGGCGGGAAATATCGGCTCGGACACATCTGCCTTTTAAAGTCGTGGAAGAGATTCTTGAATACCTGAAACGCCAGCTTTTAATTGAAGTGCGGACTTCCGGTGGTTTGGCCGACTATGAATATACACCCACCGAAAAAGGCAGGGATCGTGCCCGCGCCTTTTTCGATCACAACTCTTACTCCGGTGCCTGCCCGGTACCCTGGAGCCGTTATGTTGACTCTCTAAAATACCAGACTGTCCGACGCGAGTCGTGCACACCGCGCGACCTGGAAGTGGCATTTTCCGATATTATGGTCAACAGGCATACTATAAACTCTGTTGGACCAGCCATCAACTCAGGCAGAGGTATGTTTCTGTTTGGCGAGGCCGGCAATGGCAAGACTTCTATAGCCGAACGAATTGCCCGCTCTTTTAAGGGACAAATTTTCATTCCTTATGCTGTTGAAGTTGATGGGCAGATTATCAGAGTATTTGATTCTCATAACCACGAAGCCGTTTCCCCGGCAAGTTATCCTCGCGATTATGATCACCGTTGGGTTCGTATTCAAAGACCTTGCGTGGTTGTTGGCGGTGAATTGACTATCGATATGCTGGAACTGCAATTCGACTATGGTTCCAAGCTCTATGAAGCACCAATTCAGCTAAAGTCTAATTGCGGTCTTTTGCTCATTGATGACTTTGGACGGCAGAGAATTGATCATAAATCTCTGCTCAATCGTTGGATTGTTCCTCTGGAAAAACGCATCGATTACCTTACTCTCCATACCGGCAAAAAGCTGGAGATACCTTTTGAACAATTAATTGTTTTCTCTACCAACTTGAACCCGGCTGATCTTGTTGACGAAGCTTTTCTAAGAAGAATCCCCTATAAAATTCATATTACCAATCCTAATGAAGATGAATTTAAATGGATTTTCTTGCAATATTGCCAACGTGTGGGCGTACCTTATAACGAAGAAGCAGTCAATTATTTAATTGAAACTCAATACAGATCAGGTAAGTATGAAATGCGCTGCTGTCATCCACGTGACATCGTTGACCAGATTATCAATCTGTGTTCATTTCTGCAAACAGAGCCACGTTTATCGAGAGAATATCTTGATCATGCCTGCAAAGTCTATTTTGCTGCCATGGGCAAAGCTTCTTAATAGCTGGAGACTTAAGATTGGCGCCTTTCTTGATCCAGACGAAAGAATCCAGAAAACAGGCAACAGTAAAGACTAAGGTTGATAGTACTTCCCTTCCTTTTATTTGTGCTTCTTTTTTAGCCGACGATCCTTCTTTATTGCCATATTTTGCCGGGTCTTATCTTTTCTTTGCCCTCATTTTTGGCTATCTGTTTTTCAATAGACAATTGCTTTTTCCCATTGCGCCTGACCGGTCCAGGCAATTTATTGATATAGAATTCGTTTCTAATGCTGATTTTCAAAATAAGCAAGATCTCCTGCCTTCGACCATTCCCAGACCAAGTGTGGGCAAAAGAGTGAGTCCGGACAATACTACCGTTACTCCTGAAACACTGGCTCCTCCTGCACAAGCTAATCCTAGTCAAAACCAGCCACAGCACAGAGAATTTACCTATACCATCTCCTGCCCACGACGAACAACCGTTGATGCCATAAATTCAATAGCTCGCTTACCAGTAAAAGCGAAGTCAACAACAGAAAACTCGATAGATAGACAAGTAAAACAACCGTCAACTCAATTGGATCTGGAAGAAGTGAGTCCATTAGAGATGACTGAAATAAAAGACAATGATGGTGACAATAGTTTAGAACTCTGGCAGGACGGTGGGCGTTCCAGCCAAGGGCTTGGTACCACATCTACACTTGCAAATTATTTGAAAGAATTGCACAAAAAATTAAAACACAGTTGGTCGCCACCGTCCGGGCCGGCGCATCATATTAAGGTTTTATTTCGTCTGGCTGCCGATGGCAGCATAGTATCACTGCAGTTGGCAGCATCATCCGGAGACAATGCCGCCGATAATTCAGCTTTAATCGCTGTTAGCAAGGCCGCGCCCTTTGGCAAATTACCAACAGACTATCCCGGACGTTTTCTCGATCTGGTTTATACGTTCAATTACAGCACTGACGAATTAAGAGAATTGCCTGTTCCCAAAGAATAAAAGCTAATCGCTTTACCCGGGCAACATATTCTAAAATCAATAGCATGAAGCTCATTGATAAATTGGCTTTTCGAAAGGAGCTTGCCACCTTTTTTCTTGGCAAAAAGGATTACATATAAATGTTGGGCATTATTCCTATTCACAATAAGCATCAAACCATTATCCTTTATTTCTTGCACTGTAATCTTTTCTTCTTTGGATAAAAGCAGCGGTAGTGAAACGATTCCGCTTCTATTAGCTGCGTAATACGCCAATATTTTATTGGTCTGACGATTGCTGCTGCCAAAACAAAATGCTTTCCTTTGCTCATTTATACAGATAATTGACCGCGACAGAATAACAATAACCGGTTGCTTGAGGGGAGGTTGATAAAATAAAGCCGCTAAGCTGCAGAAAAACAATACTGTCGCCAGTAAACGAAAACGCTTTTTTTGCAAATACAGCAACCAGACAGCAAACATTGCATAGTAAAAAACAATTGCTACCACAAGAGGACGCCCTGTGTTGAGCACAGTCAGATCAAAACTAGCCAGTTTTTCCGTCACACAAATAATTATTTGCAAAGGAATTGCTGCCAGCCAATCCAACCACTGGCAAACAACCACACCCAGCGGCAAGCCTGGTAAATTGATAATGGCCGCTACCGATGCCAGAAAACCGGCAATAGTTACCGGAGTAACAAAAGGATCTATAAGTAAATTAGCCGGCAGAAATAAAAGCCCCATTTGCCGGAAATGAAAAAGCTGAACTGGCAGCACAGCCAATTGAGCCATTAGTATTACTGCCAGGGTAGCAGAGAATATTTTTGCTAATTTATTGTTGCTGCCAAATAATATGATGCCGGCCATAATTTCAGCACCACATATAATTCCCGCTGTTGCCGCATAAGAAAGCTGTCCTCCTGGCTCTAGAATAGCTGTTGGGTCGGCAATCACATTAACGATTAAAACAAATGAAAGGGTGGCCAGTCCATGTAAACGCCGGTGAAAATATGTAGCGATGAGAACAAGTATGCAGGTTATTGCCGCCCGCACAATAGAAGCAGAAAGCCCGGCTAAAGCCGCGTAAATCAATACATTACCGCCGACAATCAGCGTCACCAGCCGCTTATCGCAGCACAGCGTTCGCAAAATCCAGTATGTGATCATAGTTACCACAGTCAGGTTAAAACCTGAGGCAGCTACAATATGAGATAATCCTATTTTTCTAAATGCATCCAGCAGTCCTTGATCAAGTGATACTGCCTGATCACCCAATACCATTGAGGCAAGCAATCCACCTGCCTTCGTGCCTAGAAATTGCAGATGGGATTTTATTATACGCTCTCTTACTATCTCAACTAATGACTTGTCGGTTGTGCGTCTGCCCAACACTATTACATCATCGCTATAAGCCTGTATCTGGCAGAAGATCCCCTGCCGTGCCTGCGCTGCAGCCAGCCCCGATAACCATGGCTGCCTGTATTCATCAGCCAGGGCGCGAACTTGTCCTTTTATTTGTAATATTTGTCCCGCCTGATAATCAGGGGAATTATCGTTTACTCGGCCGACAATCGACAACCGCGCCAAACCAGAAAGCTTTTTGGGTCCGGAAAAACAAGCTGCAACGTCTCTATTTTTAGATAACGCCTGGCGCCAGGTGCTGAGACATCGTCAGCATTATCCGGCAAGCTGGCAATGAGAACAACAGGACGATTGATATAAGCGCTTATATTATTGCCCGCTGTTGTTGCAGGCATTCCTGCCATACCGCTATTGATGGTAATAACACTGATAATGACCAGCACAGCGCCAGTCACAGTCAACCATGGAATATAAATAGGTATTTTCATATACGTCTTAATAAGACGCTTTTGCTTGCCTAATAGTTCAATTCGGCAAACACTTTTTATAATTTATTTTTCTTGGCTGCAAAAGCAGATAGCCAGGGAAGAGCAGGAATGGCCAGCAGAAAAATTCCCAGAAAAATCACAAATAGCACTTCAAAGGCTACTGCCTTATTAAACCCCGGCTCAACAAATGATTTAGCCGGATCGCTTGTGTCGTAGTGTACAGCAATCATTTGCCTGTCCTTTAAACTGTCTTTATAGAATAAAGGCAGAATCTGCCACCCTTCCATGATCTTGCCCTGCACCTGATATTGGTAGCCATAAGAGGCAAAAAATTTCCCCGACATTCGCACACCAATTAAACTACCCGGGGTGCTTGGCCAGATCAAAACTCTGGGATCAAATAAGCCACTAGTCCATGTAATTTCGAAAACCAGAAAGCCATATAGAAGACTAAAGATACAGTACTTAAGTATCTTCGCCTTTGACATAAAGGCTATCGGGTTGCCGCATGCGTATTCAAATAATAGCGACTGTGTGCAGCCGCATCTTGTCCATTATATTTAGCATTAGGCTTGGCGTTGTACGGCACTTCACAAACAGCTGTCCTGGTGAACACCATCTGCGCTATGGGCATGCCGGCATGCAGTTTGACCGGGCGCACGCCGACATTAACAATTTCAAGAGTAATCTGCGCCGGCGGATGGCTGAAACCAGCATCAATAAATCCAGCTGTAACATGCACCATCACACCCAGGCGAGCCAGTGAAGATTTGCCGGTAAGCTGTCCAACAATATCAGCCGGCAGACAAACTCGCTCAAGGGTGGCGCCAAGAATAAATTGTCCGGGTTTTACAATAAAACTATCCTCAGTAACGCTCTCCAAGCCATTGAGGATAGTTTTACCTTCAAAAGGATCGATTACCTCATTGCCAGCCGTATGCCAGGAAAACTTATTATCGAGGCAAACATCATATGAATTGGGCTGCACCAGCGCTTGATCATATGGCTCAATAATCAGCTGTCCATTGCTCACCGCTGCCTTAATTTCAAAATCAACTAAAATCGACATGGGCGATGCACCTTATATACTTAGATTTAAATTTGAACTATGTCCTGGAAAAGCCTTGGCAGAAGGATTGATATAAGTAACAGCAAAATTGACTGCCGTTGCTGCTTCTGCAGCACCGGTAGCAATCAATTTTAATTTAGCAGTATGAGCGCAAATATCGCCGGCAGCATAGATGCCTGGTAAATTAGTCTCCATTTTTTCATTGACGCTGATGGCATTAACATCCATCTTTAAACCCCAGCTTTTTAAAAAATCAAGATTGATCACAAAACCAATATTAATCAATATGGCATCAACCGGAATAGTTTCTTCCTTGCCGGTACGATTATCAAAAATTACTACCTGCTCAACCTTGTCGCTGCCGTTGATTTCCTTCAATTCATAAAATGTTTTTACGTTCACTTTATTCTTGGCCATCTCTTCCACGGATGTTTGCACAGCTCTAAATTGATCTCGCCTGTGTATGAGGGTAACGCTTTTCGCGTAGGCAGAAAATTCATTTGCCCAGTCAACCGCAGAGTCCCCACCACCAACAATTAAAACGTTTTTGCCACGAAAAAAATCTTTGTTCTTCACTGCATAGAACAGGCAGGTATTCTCAAAGGCATGGTTAAATTCAATATCGAGTTTTTTGGGCACACAGGCGCCGGCACCAAGAGCAAGAAGAACTGCTTTGCTGTAATGCTCAGAAGATTGGTCTGTAATAATCTGCCAGGCAGAATCATCACTTGTGCGCACAATACTGCTTACCTTTTCACCAAGACAAATAGCCGGTTTAAAAAGCTGTGATTGAGTGGCCAGATTTTTTGCCAGGTCTTTGGCTAAAATTTTGGGATGCCCGGCCACATCGTAAACATATTTCTCCGGGTAAAGTGCCGTCAGCTGCCCGCCTAATTCCGGTAAAACATCAATGATTTTTGTTTTTAAACCGCGAAGACCGGCATAAAAGCAACCAAATAAGCCAGTAGGTCCACCGCCTATGATTGCAATGTCAAACAAATCCATTTAAACGCTCTTTCTCCACCGCCCGAGTCGATCAAAGTCGTATTCTACTAAACAACTGCCCTTGACTGAGTAGTATTTTCGATTCTTGAAGAGCAAATTCATTGAAAAACTATTAGTAATGATGAGCTGGACTACCAAAGCGCTGATCAAATTCTGGTTCCGGACAGCCTATAAGCGGAGCAGATATTGCCTGGCCAGGGGCAGCATGCATAGTTGCCTGTACTTGTTCCTGAATGGCTTCACCAAAACTTTTATTGTATAGTCCTAAGCCATTATTATTGGGCGGCGGAGCCGTATTACCGGGCACAGGAGTATAAAAGGAGCCAGAAGCAATTGCCGGAGTTTGAAAGGGAAATACTCTTTTGATACCAGCAAGAATAGTCCGGTCAGCATCTGTAGTTCGCGATCTTGGAGCGGATACTCCAATAACTTGATTAGAAAATGGCTCGTGATGGCGAATCCAGTAAATGACATAGAGCCAGGAAGCAAAAGCAGTAAAAACAACGAAAAAGCGGATACCGGTATTGACCTTTAACCCCTGAAAAAGGGTAGACCAGCTGATATTCTCAACATCAGACCCTAGAATGTCAGCAGTGGAAAAATCACCAAAATGTGCGGCTTGATCGCCAGTATGGCCTGCTGAATGACCTGTTGAACCACCATCATGACTCATGACTACTTACCTACGGCTGTTTTCTTCACCCAGGACCTTGCTTACACTTGAAAGCCCCTTACAGCCATTAATATTAATACCTGTTATAAGAATTAGTAGTCCAATAAAAAAATCCTAAATCGTACTTGAACAATGATTATCTTCGGGTTAAAGCAATTCGAAACCGTTACCAAGCCCTGAAACCCAGGCAGCAATTACACTCCCGCCATTTCTCTCCATCGCCAGAAATCAAGCGGCAAGACAAAATAACAATGAATTAATTCTTGTTAAGAAATCAATCCAGTTCAATGCCTTCCATCTGCACCATTCTGTCTTTAAGACTATGCACTAGTTTGGGCAATTCAAAAATAGCCGGCAGTCTTTCTTCAATAGCCGTTATGTGCTGAGTCAATTCAATGGATTTTTCCATCAAGCGAATAAGAATTTGTTGTGTGGCAATCAGCTGCCGTTGATTTTCAATCAGTTGCTCTCCCATACGGGCATTTTCCATACGCTGATCAACACTAAAAGCAATTACTTCTGTCAGTCGGGTCAATAATTTCTCTACCTGATCTGGATTGGTGACAATATCGGCAGTAGTGGCAGAGGCCATCTCGACAGCACCGGCTGTACCATCAAATATTTGCTCAAACCCCTCCAACCCGATATCACTTGCCAATCGTGCGTTGCTTTTTTTAGCCTCAGGCATTAATACTTAACCTCCAAAATGGTATAGAGCAGGGGCCCCCACTGATGGTGGCACCATAGAATTATAACTAAACATTTTGTTAAGGCAAGCCCTTTTCGCTATTTTTTTTGTAGGGGCGGGGCGAAGCTCCGCCCGTTTAGGCTATTAAAGAAACCCCTTCTTCCTGTCCGGATTGATATTGATGCAAGCGTATAGAGGCCATTTGGCAATGCCGGCATTTCTCATGAGGACGCTGGATAAGCTGCCGCAATTCAATATCTTCAAGTTCTTTATCTTCCATAACTCGCATTTGCTCTAAATCTTTAACCACTTCCGGCCAGTGCAAACGATTAATTGATTCATCAAGACTGGCAAGGTCAGGCGCATAATCCTGCAATCCTAAGCGCTGGCGATTTATGGCCAGTTTTTTATATGGCCAGCGTGTTTGCAGCTTTTCGGCCAGATATTTTTTTACCAACAAAGCCGTACACGGCCAGGATGGATCAGCAGCCTTCAACGGTTGAATGGTGAAATCGACAAGCTCTAGTTTGCGCTCAGCCGGATACCATAGAATCAAATCGAAAGCGTCTTCAATATATACCTGCACATGCGGCACACGGGCTCTGACATTCAAAGCCACACCAACAATTCGGCTGCCAGCAGGTCTGTATGGTTTAGCCAGATAATGCAACGATGATTTATAAACAGACAAAAATGCTTTTGTCACATCTTCGCGGCTATATCTATGCCCCAGACGGTCAGCAGGCCAGTATTGCCCTATATATTTTTGCATTTGGCTGACTGTAGTAATTTTGCCTCTATTAATCTGGGCAACGGTTCTAAGCAGAAATTGCTTACAGATAAAACTGAGGCTTTCCGGCTCCGGCCTATTTTGCATAAACGTTAGCGCATAAGCTCTTTTACAGGCCCGAAACGTTTCAATCATTGTGGTTGAGTACATGGTCCGATGCATAATGACATTCCTTTCTTATATATAGGTAAGACAAGTCAGCCAGAAAAAATCTGACTTCCCTTACTTGTTTGATATACCCTACTTTTGTATGTCATACTAATATATAGTATCGGTTGTTTTTTCGTCAAATGAAATTTGAGCGAAAATCTGCCAGACTGAGAAAATTCATTTCTTCTCCCCAGGTGACCCTTACGTGTTCAGCCTTAAAGAAAATATTGCCCTTCACCAAGTACTCACCGTTTCCCAATTAACCGAACAAATCCGCTTGGTTTTGGAAGACGAGTTTATTGACATCCATGTGGTTGGTGAAATAAGCAATGCCAAAATTTATCCTTCCGGACACTGGTATTTTTCTTTAAAGGACAAAGAATCAACTTTGCCCTGTGTTTCTTTTAAAAATATCAACCAGTCCATAAAGTTCCGGTTGGAAGACGGCTTGATGGTTGTTGCCCATGGTCGCTTAAGCGTTTACCCGCCACGCGGCGCTTATCAAATGATTGTCACTGCTTTAGAACCTGTGGGTATTGGCGACTGGCAATTAGCTTTTGAGCAATTAAGAGCAAAACTTGATAGTGAAGGTTTGCTTGCGATAGAACGCAAACGCCCAATGCCCATGCTGCCTAAAAAAATTGGCGTAGTCACCAGCTCCGCCGGTGCTGCTCTGCGCGATATTTTAAGCGCTCTCCATCGCCGCAATCGCAATGTCAGTGTATTGATTTCTCCCTGCCGCGTGCAAGGTGAAGGTAGCGAAAATGAAATTACACAAGCTATTAAAGATTTAGAGAAATATCCAGATATTGAAGTAATTCTGGTGGCTCGCGGCGGCGGCTCTATTGAAGATCTCTGGGCGTTCAACACAGAAACAGTAGCCCGCGCTGTGGCAACCTGCCGTGTGCCTGTAATTTCCGGCGTCGGCCACGAAACAGATATTACTATTTGCGATCTGGTTGCCGATATGCGCGCCCCTACACCCACAGCAGCCGCAGAACTGGTTGCTAGAGGAGCTGAAGAATTAACTGCCCAATGGACAGCTTTGCATAAACATCTTCAGCAAAGCATAAAAGAAAAAATCTTAGCTTTAAGACATAGACTTCTTAAAGCCAGCCCATTGCGTTTTCTGGACAATTACCAACATCGTTTACAAAATCAACGCTTGCGCATCCTTAATATGCAAGAGCGCTTGCTTACCAATATAGATAAAAGATTGGTTTCAAACCGCTTTAAACTAGAGCATAACCGTGAAAAACTAAAAAATCTTGGTCCGCTAAATATATTAGGCAGAGGCTTTTCACTGGTTAGAAAAGAAAATAGCACAATTGTCAGGCAAGCAGATCAATGTGCAAACGGCGAAATTCTAGAGATTTTATTGTCGCAAGGCAAATTGACCGTCAAAGTAGAAGATATCAATTACAGTTGGGAGGATAAGGTAAATGGCTAGGACAAAAAAAGAAACAATATCTGCGCCTGTCGAAAAGGATTTTGCTGCACAACTTAGTGAATTGGAAAACGTAGTAGCTGATTTAGAAAGTGATATTGCTATTGAAAAAGCTCTGGCTTTATTTGAGCGCGGCATGCAACTAAGCAATGAATGTGAAAAATTTCTTTCTGCTACTGAACAAAAAGTAGAAATCTTAAAGCGCTCCGCTGGTGGACTGACTGTAGAAACGTTCACTGAAATTTCAATCAAATCAATCAGTAACGACGACGAATAAGCTAGATGGCATTCAATTTATCAAAACTGAAAAACTATTTTCTATTTATACCGGCTTTAGCAGCTATCTTATCTTCAACACTACAATATTTACTCACTGTTTTATGCGCAAAACAGAGGCCCACTTGGATAACAAACGATCTCGTGGGCAATCTGGAGTGGTTGAATATGGCTGGTTTCTTCCTCTTGGGCCCACTATTTATTGTTATTTCCGTAGTTGTTCTAATAAAAATAAAAAATAATCGACGGATTATTGTGGCTGCCCTTGTCACGAATATGTTAGCTATGGTGTATTTTATCCTCGGACCAGCTCTTTTTCCTTTTAATACAGGAGACCTATATGATGTTGGTAGAAATAGAATATCTTTTAAAGACGATACTGAAGGCTGTGATTTAGATAGTAATTTCACTACAGTTGAATCAGCAGATGATATGGCTTGGGATGGTGGTTGGATCTGCTATCGCTGTCAATACACCGATACCGCCGCACTACGTTCGTGGTTTAAGGCTAATGGTTTAACACAAACAGAGTTGTATAACACTGATCGTGTTACTGTTGATGATCTGTTGCCGCATTTCAATGAGAAAAGACCGTCCTGGTTGCCACGATCTATCGGCACAATGGAGTTTTTTCAAAAACAAATAATAAAAAACATCGGTAATAACATGAGAAAAGCAATAGACATTGCCGCTTTATTAGATGCAAAAAATAAAATACTATACGTTCATATAGATAAGCGTTGACCTTGCCGACATTGTCATAATTTTGCCACAAAGATTTAGTAAGCTCTCGGGCTATGGCATACTTCCTTTTTATTGACGAAAGTGGACGCTCATTTCAAGAACAATCGTATGAAGTTCTTGCCGGGGTGGCTGTACAAGATCGTGATCTTTGGAACCTTGTAAAATCACTGCAAGATCTGGAAGTACGGCATTTTGGCATGCGCTATACACTTGGACCTAGGGAACTAAAAGCAAAGAAGATTTTGAAGGCAAAAGTATTTAGACAGGCAGCCAAAACCGGTCCTATTCCTGAAGATGATCGGCAACAATCGGCAAAACAATGTTTGGTTGCGGGATCGTCAGCAGGTTTCCGCCAAATGTGTGCATTAGCACAAGCCAAGCTTGCTTATGTACATGATACCTTAGAAATATGCAGCAGGTTCCACTGTAAAATTTTTGCCAGTATTATCAAAAACCACGGTTCGAATTCGAGTCCACAAGATTATTTGCGCAAGGATTATGCATATTTATTTGAACGATTTTTCTATTTTCTTGAGGATATTGACCAGATCGCTTCCGGCATAATAGTTTTCGATGAACTGGAAAAGACAAAAAGCCATCTACTTGTCCATCAAATGGACAGCTACTTTAAGTTCACTGCTAAAGGGCAACAACGTGCCGGGCAAATAATACCCGAACCGTTTTTCGTGCACAGTGAATTAACGACAGGCATTCAATTGGCAGACTTAGCTGCATACTTGCTCTCCTGGGGCTTCCGGACAAAAGATCTGACTAAACCTGCCCGCAATGATTTAGAACCCATGGTGAAGAGGCTCTGTCGATTACGCCACAGAACAGTTCGCCATATTGGCAATATAGAAAACTTCGAGATCTGGAGCTTTGCTGTCATTTCAGATCTTCGCACCAAAGGCGAACAATATATTATATAAAAAAAGGCGATGTCTCACTTGCGCAAGTCCAAGGCCTCCATTGATAAACATACCACAAACGGTCCAATATGTCACTTAAATATCCCACATTTTTACATTTCGGTCAGAGGCATATCTCAATTCATTCATCATCGTGGGTGTGTCGGTGATGAATATCCGGATAATGCGGGTGTGAATGTGTAATTGGTTCGTGGGTGTGCACATGACTATGCGGCTCACCTGGCGGTATAGATGGATCATGGTCATGCTGATGATGTTCGTCATGAACATGCATATGTTCGTGCGTCATTACTTCATGCGTGTGCATATGCTCGTGTCTTTCGGTAAGGTGCAGCCAGACCCCTATGACCATACAAATACCGGCAACCCAAAAGCCGTTGGTTAAATGATCGTGCAAGAATATTATTGATAGAATCGCACCAATAAATGGGGCTGTCGAAAAATAAGCTGTAGTGCGAGCTGTGCCAAGTTTTCTCAAACTCATAATAAAAAGCGTTAAGCTCAGTCCGTAACCAAAGAAACCTATCAAGCATCCAATCGCAAAACTGGGAAAAGAAATTTTGATGGGTGTAATCATACTGAACAGAGTCACATTTACAAAACCAGCGGCTAATCCTTTAAACATAGCAATTTGTAGAGGATCGGCAGCTGATATTTTGCGAGTCAGATTATTATCAATTGCCCAGAGAAAACAGGCAGCCGCTATCAGAAATCCGCCGGAATAATGTCCTAAAAACGCTTGCCCTTGCCAGGATAGAATTCCCCCTCCTAGCAAAATAAGAATCATCCCCAGTACAATACGTCTGTCAAAATTTTCTTTGAATATAAACCAGGCCAGTAAAGCTGTGAACACGCCCTCAAGATTAAGAATGAGCGATGCGCTTGATGCCGGTGTAATAGAAAGCCCAACCATGAGCAGGACAGGAGCTATAATTCCGCCCGTTACTATCGCTCCAATTAACCATGGTAATTCGTTGCCCTTAATTGAAGCTTCTCTTTGAGAAGCTTTAAGCACTATTGTTCGCCCAATAAATAAACAAGCCAACCCCAGGCCGGAACCAAGATATAGTATCCCCGCCAGTAGCTGCGGTGGGATTTCATTTAAAATTACCTTAGCAGCGGGAGTGCTGGCACCAAACAATAATGCTGCCAGTAATGCATAGCTTGAAGCTTTTATAGATTTTTGCAAATAAATTATATCTATTTAGTAGCGGGAGCGTTTGTGTTTTCCGGCACTACTGTTACTGTAATTTCAGTATGCACTTCGGCTGAGAATTTAATGACAGCTTTATACGAACCAAGCAAAGCAATGTCGCCGTGCGGCTTGACCAGTCTTTTATCAATTTCCATGCCCAAAGCCTTGCCCAAATGCTCGGCAATTTCTTTATTGGTTACGCGTCCATAAAGTTTGCCGCCTTCACCAGATTTTACGGTGATGGTGATTGCAGACACCTCATCAATTTTTGCCATCAAGGCAAGATTTTCTTGATGTACTTTGTCTGCTTTTTTACGCAAAACTTCTACTTCTTCTTCACGCTTTTTTAAAGCCCCCGGCGTAGCCGGCACTGCCAGATTACGCGGCTGAAGAAAATTGCGAAAATAGCCGGCAGCTGCTTCCACTACATCGCCGGCTTTACCTAGCTTAAGTACATTTTCTTGCAAAATAATTTTCATATAGACTCCTAGAACACGGGCTCGCAAGCTTCGCCCCTACAAATCCTACGGATAATATCGTTTCGAACGGGCTCAGTAAACCTCGCCCCGAATGTATTAATTTACCATGTTAGAAGCATTTCTCGCGAAACATACCGCGCGCGCCTGTAGGATCGCTTAAAAAACCATATCTCTGGTAAAAGCTCTCTGTGCCTGGGTCGGCATAAAGCGTAACCAGCGGGATACGGTAATTATCTAAAGCTCTTAATAGTTCTTTCATAAGCAGCTTGCCAAGACCACGCTTTTGATGAGTTGGACGCACAGCCAGATCCCAAATAGTGGCATTAAAAATTTTATCACCGGTGGCTCTGGCAAAACCAACTAAATATTCATTGTCCCAAATTGAAACGACTATCATGCTATTTTCCAGAGCCATAGCAATTAAATCTGTTTCGCGCCGATTCCAACCCACCGACTCACAAATGTCTTGCACAGCAAAAGGCGAAATATTTTTATCATGCTTGATTTCAATCCCGGGCATTGGATGCCCCTGGGTATCGACTACATTTGATTGGCGATGAAACCGTCTTAGATCAACCATTGCAAACAACTCAAGCATCTTTTTTCAGGACAGTTATAGACTCAATATGATACGTTTGTGGAAATAAATCAATAGGGATAATCTTCTCCACTTTATACCCATGAAATGGCAAAATCATACGTAAATCACGAGCTAATGTAGCCGGATTGCAGCTTACATAAATAATCATTGGCGGCGCCAATTTTATTATTGTCTCAATCACGGCTGGATTTAATCCCTGCCTAGGTGGATCAAGAACAGCAATCGACACAGCTGTGCCTTCTTTTAATAAAGATGGCAAAAAATCTTCTACTTTGGCCGGATGAAATTGAACATTATTGATTTTATTCAGCTTGAGATTATTTTCGCCATCCTTGACTGCAGCCGCATTCTCTTCCACAGCCAACACTTTATCCACAAATGGCGCCAGCCAAAGAGCAATGCTGCCCACGCCCGCATACGCATCCAATAAATTGATTGTAGGGGGGAGGGCGGGGCAAAGCCCGCCCCTACGGCCCGCTTCTATAAAATCTTTTACTTCCTGCCCGATAAGGTCTAGCAATGTGACTGCCTGTCCAGTATTAACCTGGAAAAAACTTGTTGGTGAAAGTTGAAATTTAAGCCCTTCTTTTAAAGGGACTGGGAAGTCCGCCTTTTCAGTGCGCAAAATTTCTTCTATATAAGATTGTCCAGCTAAACAAACTGTTTCTTCACCTAAAATGCGATTGCCTTTTTCTTGATTGCAATTAGCACAAACTCCCACTACAGAAGGTATCTGCACCATTAATTCACTAGCCAACTTTTTTAAATGGTTTTCTATACTATTGGCTCGACAATTCACAACCAAAGTAACTAAAACATTCTGCTGCGCTTCACTAAAGCGCATCTGTATATAGCGCAACAGTCCTTTGCCTGTTTTTTCATCATAAGCAACAATGTCACATTTTTCGGCAAGCTCCTTTATCGCTTCTAGGACTGTATCTAGCAATAAAGGCTGAATAGGACAATGTTTTATATTGACTAGATTGTGAGAATTAGTTTCAAAATAGCCGGCCAGCAAGCGTTTTGATTCTTGAGGATGACGCACCGGCAAATTAACTTTATTGCGATAATGCAGCTGCTGTGGAGAAGGGACTGTGGCGGCAATATTGTGACTGCATAAATCACTGATTTCTTGCCCGGCGATATGGCGCAAAGCTTGCTCAATAATTGCTTTTTTGTAGTTCAGCTGCCCCTCATAGCTTAAATGCAGCCACTGGCAGCCGCCGCATACTTTAAAAAGTTTGCATGGGGATTCCACCCGTTCTTTGCCCGGTTCAATTACTTTTAAGAGCTTTCCTTTGGCAAAAGTGCGCCGATTGTCGTATATCTCTACCAGCAGGCGATCGCCAGGGGCAGCTTTGTTAATAAAAACAGGTATGTCAAAATCTTTGCTCACCCCCTCTCCGCCTGGAGCAAGTGATTCAATGGTTAATTCAACTTGTTTTCCTTTTACCAACATGAAATTTTCTACATACTTTGAACTTATTCAGCCTAATTTTCGTATAGATATTAATACCTGCGCCATAATGCTAGGTCATCTGCCCAGAATTTATTGCCTGTTAATAAGAATATGACTGAACCTCTACAATTAATACATGTTTCCGACATTCACTTTGGCTCCGGTGAAGGGCATGGCTCTATCAACCCTCAAACCGGTTTGAATATTCGTTTTGAAGATTTTGTGGCTGCTTTGCATAAAACAGTCCAGTATGCCATAGATATCGAGGCTGATGTTTTTCTGTTTTCAGGGGATGCTTATAAAACTGCCAATCCGGAGCCAATTTACCAGAAAATGTTTGCGGCGCAGTTAAAGCGCCTCTCAGATAGCGGTATCAAGACCATTTTGCTGGTTGGCAATCATGATCAAATATTGCGTGCCACAGACAGCCACTCTATGTCTGTTTTTCAAAGTCTGTCTATCCCTGGAGTAATCACTATTGATAAGCCGATGGCAATGACTATTGAAACAAAGCGGGGCCAATTTCAACTTATCGGGCTACCTCATATTACCCGGCATCAATTAATGACTATGGAAAAATACAGACAATTTGGCGCAGCAGACATCGATCGGCATTTAGTAAAACAGGTCACTGACACACTCAATGATTATTATTCTAAATTAGACCCCAGCCTGCCTACAGCAGTCACTGCCCACATGACAGTTGATCGAGCCGTTGCCGGCATAGAGCAAGAATTGCTGGTGGGCTACACGCTTACATTTCCTGATGATATTTTTGTCAATGACAAAATTGATTATGTTGCTCTTGGGCACGTACACAAACACCAGGTCATAAGACGCAGCAATCCGGCTGTTGTTTATGCCGGCAGCCTGGAAAGAGTTGATTTTGGCGAAGAAAAAGAAGATAAAGGTTTTGTGCATGTGCATCTATCTCGCCGCAACACACGCTATACGTTTCAGTCAATTAATCCCAGGCCATTTGTCACTTGCAATCTTAATCTCACCCAGGCAATCGACCCCAATAAAGCTATGCTCGATGCTCTTGCCCGCTGCCTTATTCCCGGTTGCGTGCTGCGCATTCGCTACACAATCAATCAAGATCAACTGGCTCAGTTGGATGAAAAAGCAATTAAACAAGCTGCCGCCAGTGCTCTTAGCCTGCGCCTGCAGCCGATCATTGAAATAAATCAAAATCGCGCCCGCATCCCAGACTTAAATGAAAGCGTGGCAGCAACACCAATTGCTGCCCTGGAAACTTATTTAGATGCAGTGGCACCAGAAAGAAAATCAGCGCTACTTGCTCGCGCTCAAACAATTATGCAAGAAATTACCACAGAAACAACAGGAGAATAAATGAGGTCCGGTCTGGGCATAGCAGCCATTTTAGCAATTTTATTTATTCGCTTTTTTCGCACTATTGTTTTTGGAAAATCCATATCTAAGCTTTTCTTGCTTGGTCATTGGGATCCATGTTTTTCTGCTCTGAGATCCGACCAAATTTTGGCATAGATGGATCATTGCTGTTGCTGCATACACCCTATAGATTTTTTGTAGCTCAATGCTGGCGTCATGGCATTCCGCTATGGAATAACTTATCAGGCTTTGGTATGCCGCTGCTGGCAGATCCCCAATCCTTCACCCTTTCTCCGCTCTATGCTCTATTTTATTTATTTCCCACAATGTATATGTGGAATCAAATTATTATTATCGAGCTGGCTATTGGTGCAATTTGTACTTATCTGCTCTGCCTTGAATTAGAATTTGGTTTTATAGCAGCATTTAGTGCCGCTTTATTATTTGCATTTTCTCCCTGGATTCAGTGGCAAAGTGAACTCCTTGGCCCTGGAATTTGCCTCACCCCATTTGTTTTTTTATTTTTCGCCAGAGCAGCCAAAAAACGTTCCCTCTGGTTTACAGTACTAGCCGGCATTGCTGCAGCCATAGATATTTTAGCTTCACATCCGGAAATGGCTTTTGTATCAATTGCATTTGCAACTTTGCTTATGTTCTTAATCGCTTGCAGAAACAGTCCATCGAATTTTAATTCCTGGAAGATTTGTAGGCAAATTATTTTAGCCGGCTTAATTGCTTTCGGGCTGTCAGCACCGCTGCTTATTCCTTTTAAAGAATTTGTTGCCAACGGCTACACATATAAACTAACTGAAGTGGCACCAGCCAATATCAGCTGGCAAGCTTTGCTGGCCAATTATCTCTATCCTTTTCATACAGAGGGGAATGTGTTCTGGGGACCATTGTCCTGGCTTGGGTTGGCTGGTCTTATATTTCTCCCCATCAAGCGTTTGCGATTTGCTTTGTGCATACTCATATGTTTGCCGCTGAGCATTCTTGCTACAACTAAATTATTTCCTCTGAGCGTTTTGTTTAAGATCGCCCCATTGTCATATGTGGAATCACTGTATTGTTTACCGGAATATATAGCCTTTATTGCCATCCTGAGCGGACTGGGAACTAGCAGTTTAATCAACTATGCCAAAAATATTGACTGGAAAAAACTGGCAATATTTATTTCTTTAGCACTAGCACCGGCAGCAATATCGGCATCACTGGCATTCTGGCGGCCGGCTGATTCTCATCTTCGCACCGATCAAGCCTCTGACTTTGTCCAGTTTAATTGGAAGTTCTGGTCTATTAATGCCTCCTGCCTTGCCGGTATGCTTATCGCCTGGAGCTTGACTAGAAAGCGACACCTGAAAATAGCAGGTTTTATAGGCTTGCCTGTCCTGGCTATTGGGAATTTATTTTTTATCAATCATGGTTCTTTACCAATCAGGCCATCTTTTGATTATCCCAGGACTTTACAAATAAAAGTATGCACTGAAAATGATTCGCGTTTTCTGACTGTAGGCAGTCGCGTATTCAGGCACAATACTAATCTTGTCTATGGATTGAGTAATGTACAAGTATATGGGCCACTTCTGCCGAATGATTTTGTGGACTTTATGGAAGCTTGTGGTGCTCAGACTAACGATCGTTTTTCCCAAATTTTTTCACCAATGATCAGCCCAAGTATAGATCTCACTGGCACTGATACCATCATTTCAGAACAACCATTACTGGATGGATCGGCAGCCGCCACACAGCCTGGAAAAGGAACTATTACTTATACAAATCAATTGACGCTTAGTGATATTAAGCTTTTTCGTGACTCTAAAGCCGGGTTTATTTTTTGTTCTTTACTCGCCCAGCCCTATATGGCCGCCAACGAAAATTGCAGCCTATTTTTGGACATCAAAGCATCCGATAGCACTGGCTACGTACTGAGAGACCAGCAGCACATCGCAGGCTGGCGTCCGCACCAGGCTATTGTTTTTTCCGGATTTTTGCCGCCAGGTAAAAAAAATTGGATTCTTTCATTGAGGCTATTGTCTGATAAAGACATGCATCTCATTCGCCCCACCAGGACAACGCTGGGCAGTATTGATTCTAACGGCTCATGGATCATAGCTGACAAACCTGGGCTTTTTGCCAACATTGTTAATAAGCGTTTTCAGTCAGTATCTAATTATCAGGGCATAATTACATATAAAAATCTAAGTGCGCTTAACAAATATTTTTTGGTAAACAAAATTACCTGGGTAAAAGATCGCCAGGGAGCGCTGGATTTTATAAAACATTACGGCAGTGCAGCCAGAAATGTAGCCGTAATGGAAGAGACACAAAAAAAACAATTTGAAGATTTTCTTAGCAAAATGCAATTGTCTTCAACAACATTTTTTGACACATCGGCAAGCATCAAGAAGCTCAGTACTTCATCGGCGTCTGGTTTAGAGATTGCAGTTAAAAATCCAGCTTTGCTCGTGGATTCTGATCTTTATTATCCTGGCTGGAAAGCATTTTTAGACGGCAAAGAATGGCCCGTTTTTCGTGCCGATCGTCTCTTTCGAGCAGTGATCATCCCTGCCGGCAAACACCAGATATTGTTTGAATACCGGCCATTCAGTTTCATTATCGCAGCAACAATTTTCCTGATCACAATCGCAACTATATCAGTGTTTTTTATCAAACATCACAAACAATCATCAAGATAGGTATGTGGATATTTTATAAAACCCGATCGCTATTTTGCTCGATTATGAAATGAGGGCGGTTGCGAAAATCAGGCATTATCGGAGTGGGCGCAAACATATGCTCCTCGGCTAGAGCCGCCACCAACTCATCTCCTTGGGCATTTTTCTTCTGCTTGCCCAAATCTATCATACGTCCTGAGATATCAGAAACTATGTACATCGCCTGGCCCTGACTTCATCGAAAATTTTGGCTATATATAAACCAACCACACCCAGCAGCAAAAATTGCAGGCCTGCCAGAAAAACAAAACCACTGACTATAAGCGCTGACAATAATTGATGATGCAAAAATGCAAGCGACAGGACAGCAATTACCAATGAAGCCGCAATAGTAGCTAAGCCGATGACCGAAAGCACGTACAGTGGCGCATGACTGAAATATATTAGCCCGTCAAATGCAAGCGCGATCAATTTTCTCAAATTATAGCCGCTTTCTCCATGTTGCCTGGCCTGACGATCAACTGGAATTGTGGTTTGCTTAAATCCTAACCAGGGAATTAAGCCACGTATATAGCGCGTACGCTCAGGCAATTCCATAAGACAATTCGCCACGCGCCTATCTATCAGTCTAAAATCACCGGTATCTCGCGGTATTTCTATTGAAGATAGAGAGGACATCATGCGATAAAAAGAAAGGCAGTCAGTCTTTTGGCCAGGCGATCTTTGCGTGACGATCTTTTAGCATAAACCACATCGTAGCCACGCTGCCAGAGATTCACCATATCCGGTATCAACTCCGGCGGATCTTGCAGGTCAGAATCCATAGTAACTATTGCCCGCCCGGAAGCAAAATTAATGCCCGCGGAAATAGCGGCTTGCTGCCCGAAATTGCGAGACAAATTAATAAGCTTAGCATAATCAAGCTGCTGGACCAGTTCTTTCAAGCAAGCGCTAGTGCCTTCTTTGCTGCCGTCATTAACAAAAACAATTTCATAAGCTGTTCTCAAAGGAGAAAGCGCTTTTTCCAGCCGCTCTACCAGAGCATGCAAATTATAAGTGCTTTCATTATAGACAGCCACTACTATGGAAAGTTTTGCTTGGGAAGATTCTGTTGTTTTCATCATCATTTAGCACTCATTGGTATTTGAGTTTTTGTCCAATCAACGGTTTACTATCATCCTGGATTCCAAGATGGCAAGCAAGATAATTATGATAAATTGCTCTTAATCAATAGTAGTTTACCTTGCCCGCAATATATATCTCTTAACTTTAAAGGCATTTATTACGCCCCGTCTCGCCGTCTCATTCATCTGCCTCTATTCCAGACTAAATAATGCCAACCAGGGAGAGCCCCCAGAGATTGACGACAATAGAGGCGACAACCAGAATAACTAACAATGGTGTTATTTTTCCACCAGTCCCAATAATAGTAAGAGAAAAGAGAAATGGCATAAGATCAAAAGATAACGAGCGCCAAATTGGATCCAGCCAGTTCCCATCAACGATAAAATGATTGCGCTCGGAAATATTACAGATAACCAGAGAGCAGCCACTAATGCATCTTTTTTGATTGATCTGAGCGAAATCAATGCATAAAAAAGTGCCGGTGATTGAAAGAAAATACTATAGCCTTCTCGCCAATCAGCCTCCGGGTTAGGTTCATGAAACCAGGACAAATGCTCGAATAATGGAATCCTGAGCAGTGTGTAGTAACCATTATAAAAGAAATAATGCGGATTTATATAACCGTACTGTTTAAAGTCGGGCAGAAATCGGGGAGCCATATGATGATAGGCAATACCAGTGTCAAAAATAGAGCCAAAGCGTGCCCAGTTGTACCAGGCAATAAATGATATTGCCGCCACAAGGGGAGCCATAAGCCAGGCAATATTTTGCATTTTTCTTTTTGTTTCTTTTCTGTAGCTTTCAATATTTGGCTGGGCAGTCATGCCGAATAGCGCCCCATACAAAAAAATGGGAGCAGCTAAAATAAGATGAATGCGTGATAAAAATCCCAGCGCCCAGAAAGTTCCTGCAAGTGAATATTGCCAGGGGCTGGAATTGATAGCAAAAAGAAAAAATAAGGCTAACAATAGCATGGTTGCTGCAGCAACCTGAGCCAGGTAATAGTGGGAGCCAAGCAAAGAAAGAACAGGAAATGCAGTACCAAAACTGAGGAAGATAACCAGCAAGCTTTTGTACCAAAATGATACCGGCCAACGTTGTCTGCGAGCCAGAGTCTCTATTATTAGCCAACCGGCAGCCGCACTGACGGCTATTAAAAATACATCAAGCCATTTGTCTCCTAAATATGGTCCGCGGAAATAAACAAACGGCATAAACAAAAAAGCACACAGCGGCGGCCAGTACGCGTATATTTTGCCGTGAAATTGGCTCATGTCACATATGGTTGGACCATCCAGGTTTAATTTCCCTTGCAGGAATGACCAGGCTAAATAAACAAACACATTTTGACTTTTGGTACAGCCAAACAATGAGTAATGGTCTTTTACTAGAAATAGCGCCATAATAACAAAAACAACTGCAGCAGCAACGATTGCTTGCAATACACTCTGGTGGCAGATGGATTTGAAAATCTTCAAGATGAACTCAATATCTCTGCGCTGTGAAGATAATTAACGGGCCGGTGTTGTTTCCTGTTTAGTCAAATCAAGCGATCTAATCCATTGCCAGCTGGCTGCAATACCTTCAGATAAATCAGTTGCCGGTTGCCAGCCAAGTTTCTTTTTAGCTAGAGATATGTCCAAAACATTGGCAGGTACATCAAGATCGCGAGCAGTTAAATATTCAACCTTGACAGGAACATCTACAGTATCACGAATAACTCTGACGAGTTCATTGAGCGAACAGCCTTGCCCGGATCCGATATTAAAAATGCGCGGCTCATCATCATGCGCTTTATATTTGGCTCCCTGAACAAGAGCTTGCACTGCATCCTTAATATAAATATAGTCCCTGACCACTTCACCATCGCCCCAGATATTAATGGCTTCCCCTTGTGCCACACGCCCCAGGAAAACTCCAATTGCTCCTTGCTTAGCGTGAGGATTTTGCCATTCACCATAAGGGTTAGACAATCTTAAAACAACATAGTCAAGATTATAAAGATGATAAAAAAGATGGAGATATTTTTCAATCGCCAGTTTAGTAATACCATAAGAGCATATCGGTTCAGTAGGATGGTTTTCTTTAATGGGAATGCTTTGTGGCACTCCATATATGGTGCCTCCGGAAGAGATAAAAACAAATTTTTTTATACCGACTTTACAACACTCCTGCAATAGCTGGATTGTGTCAACAAGATTAGAGCGCACATCATAAATAGGATCGTCGTTGGATGTTTTAGGCAGCGTAGTATAAGCAAGGTGAAAAACCCAATCCATGCCTTGCACAATTTCATCAAGTGCTCCATGATTGCCAAGATCGCCTATGATGTATTCAATATTATCGTCAGGACGAGCCAATTTGCTGGGATAACGATCAAAAACCCTGATCTGAACACCCTGTGCTTTTAGGCAGCAACAAGGTTAGTGCCGATAAAACCGTTGCCGCCAATAACTAATGCTTTCATAACCCTTATTATTCTGCCAAAAATAATAATTCTCCAGTTTAACACATAGTGCGTATTGCCAATCACGAGTTGGCGGCATCAAATTTGATAGTCATCGGATCAGACCATTCCCCTGTGTTGATGCCATCTTTATTAAGTGCAATTGCCCTGATTTGATAATAACCTGAAACTGGAAATAATTGACTGTTGATAACATTTTTGCCTGAAGTCCCATCAACAATCATACTCGTCAATACAACATCATGGCTTGCTGTAGCAAAATTGTCAAAGAAATAATTAGGTTTGGAAAACTCTAATTTGACCCTGGCACAATTATCAACCTGATTAGCGTCCACCTGCAGCAGCAAACCCTTTTTTCCTATTAAATATATGCCCGTACTATCTGCCTGCTGATCAACTATTGTCAGTTTGGGCGTTATGTGAGAAGCAGACTGAATGCTAATATTGTTAATAATGATGGATTCTACCGGAGGTATTTCAATACCAATTCGCTTTATCGTACCTTCAGTAAACCAGCGCCAATATCGAGAAAGAGCAATTCGGTAATGGGAGGTTGAGAGCTTGAGCCCCTGCTACTTTGATTTTCGGCCACTGCTTATCACTAGTAGACGTTCCTTGCCAGAACAATGTAATTGGTCTAGTTGCATCAGGTGGATCGATGGTTGCCGTTATATCTAAAAAATCATAAGCGAGAGGATTTATCTCTATTGGGCCAATAACAAAGCCGGTTCCCTTTTCACACCGGGCAATACTCACACCATCCCTGGTTGCATCCCATAGCCCACGTTGTCCGTCAAAGGGAAAAAGAATTTCTTTTTGTTGAGGTAACGGGACTATAAACGGCGCAGTTGCCTCAGTTAAGGAGCTATTTCTTAAGTTCACTATTTGTTCAAAAGTAAGTTTATCTTGCCGCCATATATAACAACCAAGTAAATTTGTACGTAATAATTCCTGTTTAAATCTTTGCGTATTAATCAGATCAGTGTTGCCAAAGAAAATAGGGGCAAAAGTCATAATGCGGTCGGTCAAATCCTCTTTAGCAAATGGGGGTGCCAGAAGAAAATTGAAAGTCAGTCCATTATAAATAACGTGCGCTCCATCTATTTGCGCCGGTATGCCCAATACTATCGCTTTTTGCTTCGGGCCAAGCTCTTGAGCAAGCTTCTGTCCTTCTTTAAGTAAAGCTCTGCTTTGCCTGCCGGCATGCACCCAGGGAATATTATTTTTTGCCGCCACTTTTACTTGCAGAATAATCAGCAATGACAGAATCACTGTCGCTGTTACAGCAATGGGCAATTGTCGCTGGCCTTGCAACCCACCAGCAAAGGAATCTACAGGTCTGGTCTCGCTCTCAACTGGAGCAAAAAGCAGCGCCGGCATCAGAATAGATAATGGAATTGTCAAAAAAAATAAAAATCTCGCTCCTTCCAGATTATAGCCCAATCCCCACAGTTGATAAATGGGCAGCAGCGCCGTTATCCCCCAAACACTCAATAAAGCCAGCCAACTCCGCGGTATCCCCAAAACAATTATTCTAAAAATAATCAATGCCAATAGAACAATATAAATGAAGAACAAAAGCGAGTGATAAGTACCATGATTTCCAAACACAGCTTGATTTAAAGGGAAAATGATTCTGGCAATAGTGTCGGGATCAGTCCATTTCTCGAAAATATGTTTAGATTGTGCCGCTCCTATACTGCCGACATAACCGCCAATGAATGTGCCCAGGGCCAGACGACGCAAGATAAAATACAGCAACAAACTTATCCAGGCAGGATAAGTGATTAGCAAGGCTATTTTCAATCTGCCGTAGAAATTTTCTTTTTTTTCCTCGCCGGAAAAACCTTCTATTATCTGCGTCTGTTTTGTCACGCTTTCAGGAAAGAAAAAACAGATCGCCATCAACACCACAGGCAATACGACAGCCATCTCCTTAGTCAACAAAGCAATCCAGAATGATATCAGTCCCAGCACTAACAATCCCGCACTGGAGCTGTTGCCTCTGCGTATAAACGCCCACAAAGCTAGAAAATAAAAAAATGAGCAGATAATATCGACACGGCCAACCATCAAAGACACCGATTCGCAATGTAGTGGACTGGCAACAAATAAAGATGCGCTTAAAAGCGAAAATGGGATGGCTCTGGAGGGACTCCAGGATCGGGTTAATTGTCTCAATACTATATACAGCATCATTGCCGCAGCAATCAAGAAGACAATATTGGTGACAAAATAACCACAAGCATTTGTTTTCCATAATGCATAATCGGACATTATCGACAACAATAAACAAGGTCTGTATACCTGCATAGTCGGTATTTGCATGTAATTACCGGTAAAATTACTGATTAGCTTCTGCCAATCACCAGAGAAGATTTCAGACACATACACAACTTCGCCAAAATCATCCTCTAAAAAGTAGCTGCCCAGAGTTCTGCCAAAAGCAGTCAATGCAATCACTACGATAATAAGTAAAGGCGCAAGTATACCGAAGAATAGCTTAGAAAATTTCATAATGCACTCCTGAGGGCAGCGTGTTTATTTGATAAACCTGCAGACTGCATTTCACTAATTGATTTTTGTTTACGCAACTGGGCTCTTTAGTTAAATGTAGTTCTATCTGCTTTAATTGAGAGGGAAAAGCATTAATCATCAAAGGATAACAAATATCAAATTTAGTCGAAACTGTTGCAGAATTAGATCCCAGATAATCCGGCACCCATGGTGTTATATAAGAAATATTTTTGGAAAAATTCAAGCTGGCCTCCAGTTTTGTCTTCTGCATACCATGTCTTTCTACCTCTCCAAACAATCTTATTAGCCAGTAGCTATTTTTGTGGATTGATGAAATTAAACCAGTTTTTGGCTCAAATGATAATACTAGATCACGACCAGTAAAATTCTCTTGTTTGCATTCTTGTTGAGCCAGATGGAGATTATCCGCCACTGGTTTATCGTTCAATGTTGGTATATCAGGAATTAATAACTTTATATAGGCATTGTTGCTGGCCTGGTGAAGTGGAATTTTTTGATCATAAGCCGGATCATTCAACTCACATTCATTTTCTACACCATAAAATGCTTTCTCCCAGGAAAATCGAAAGAGGCTTGGTGCTATAGAAAAATGGTGATCGATATTATAGGCACCATATATAATGCCCGATCCGTCACTATGCTTACGGACTACAATTGGTAATATTGCACTTTTTTTATTCAACTGTGTTTGATCTAAGTGTTTTAAAATTTCTGTTCCTTGCTTGGTGGAAATGGGTATTAAATACCATTGCCTGAGATCCAGTGGACTAACGGCACAATGATCACAAAGAATTTTGAGAATTAATTCCTGCTCAATAGTGTAAGTGGAGTTCTTATTTAAATGAACCAGGTTGAGATCCTGGGCCATGGACATGGCCGGAATAAATGGACCGGTTAGTTTAATATTGTTAACGTACAAATCATAGTCGCCAGGTAAATGAGTACCATCAGTAAGATTTATAGCTAGATAAACCTCACCCCGTCCTAATTTATCGCATCGTTCTTTGCTTAAATAGAGAAGTCGGCTCACCTGTTCACCGCTATACCTTAAATCTTGCGACCATTCATACCAGCGCCCATGTGCTCGCAAGGGCAAGCAATAAGCAGGTAAAGTGAATAAAACAAGAAGAAAAATGGATGTCAAAGCATACTGGTGATAACGAAAGGAAGTCATATTTTTTGCTAATCGCCAACAACTCAAGAAAAATACAAATAAGACGAAGGTTTTGAGTATTATGCTCATTAATAATGTTCCTTGGGTTAGCGTAGCTGTTGGAGTCGAAGATCTACCAGCAAAGTCCGATATAAAATCCGAGTGTGCCAGCAGCATAAGTGCACTGATAACCAGCAAAAGCCTGAGTGTAATTAATGTAGATTGTTTTGATTGAAATGCGTGAACTATGAACGCTAATCCGCAACCGGCAAAAATGATCAATTCAGGCATAGCTGTTAAGTTATAGCGAGGCACAGTGATAAATGCCAAATAAATAAAATGCAGTAAAAAGTAAATAAGATTAGCGATGTAGCTAAAATTTTGGGACGTTTGTATTTTATGTCCTGATAATTGCAAATAAAGATTACTCCGATAGCAGCAAAAACTAAAATCAATTGATGAAAAATTGCCTGCCCAAAAGGAGAAACTGGTCCAATCCAGACTTTAAAATCATTCCAGGGTAATTTTAAAAGCCTGACTGGTTTATCGAGCATCAGCTTGAACCAGCGCTCCGGGCTACGATGTATTGCTTGTTTCAAAAGCTGCCAGTGACTTGCTTTTTCCATGCCGGTGCTGTCCGGATAAGGAACACTTAACCAACCCAGTGTGTCTACATTGTTGCCCATAAAAAAATTGTAATTGCTAACACGATCGACAACTAAAGACGCTTTGCCGAAAGCCAGTTTTTGTATAGTTAGCCATGGCAATAAACAGATAAGAAAAGCGGCAATCATCGCCAGCATATATTTGATTATGGATATTTTTCTTTGTGTGGCAAGAAACGCAGAAATAACTATGAATCCAAGAACAGTAAGCGACAGTATCGCCATAATAGAACGTGTACTTTGCAGAGAAAACAAACATATGCCTAAAAGAAAGCCCCACTTATAGTGCGTTCTACCTTTTATCAGATAGCCAATAATAAGCCAGAGGGCAAGACAAATAAGAAAACAAGCAAAGCTTTCACTATAGAGTCTGCCGCTATTGACTATGAATCCAGGGTAAAGAGCAGCCAGTACGCCAGCTATTATGCCTGTGGGTTTTCCCCAACAAGCATTACCTAGAGAAGCTATTAAAACAGCGGTCAAAGCCGATAATACGCACTGTATCCCTATTGGTATCATCCAGGCGGCAAAAGAAGGATCTTGCCCCGAAATTTTATAACAGATAAGCAAAAACACAGGAAAAACCGGTCCGGATATAGACATTTCTTGTATAGGAGCAAATATGTCTTTAAGCATAGCGATTTCATTCGCGGTGGCGTGCCCGGACAAAACCTGGATACTTGCACTTACCGATTTAGATTGATCACATAGCTTGGTCAGGCTGGAAGCCAGCCCCTGTGCATCGCGCAGATATTCGGACGCATCACAAGCAAAAGCGGCATGGGCATTATTATGATCGGTAAAAAAATTAAACCAGATTCTCAAGATCAAAGAAAACATAAAAATCAAGGCCAATATAACCGGCCAAGACAAATTCTTTGCTGCATTTAAACGCATTGTTTTTGGCAATTCACGCTCTCAGTTTCTGAAGCTGAATATCTTTTTAATCGAACTCTTTTATTTGCTGCGCCCTGTTTTTGTGCCACTGCCTTTTCAAGCTTATTATAAAAGGCGGGCAATTTACTGTCGTCGCCGGCAGACCAAAAACACAAAGCTTTTGTCAGCCTGAGTAAAATTTTGGAAAGATAAAGTTTAGGTCTGGATCGCAATTGGCGAAACCATGTTTTTATCCGATAATCAATTGACCACCGGCAAAGAAGCAAGTGCGCCATTTCATTAACGCCAGAGGCCACTTCTTCCATGTCAGACAGTATATTCTGCGGCGGCAGAGTATAAATTGGGCTATTCAATGATTGGCTGCGCCTGGCAAAAAATAAGTCAATAGCCTGCCTATAAAGCTGTGCTGTTTGCCTGGCAATCTCCTGTCTTTGAAAATTCATGAGCACGCGATTACGGGCATTGTTGCCTAAACGCCGGCGCTCTTCCTCATTGCGCAAAAGACTAATCACAGCTTGAGAAATGCTTGCCGCATTTCCCGCCTCAATAATAATACCTGAGTCCCCGTCAACTATATATTCTTTTGTGCCACCGGCTGCAGTGCCGATAACCGCTTTGCCGCAAGACATCGCTTCCAGGCAAGTATAAGGAGAATTATCATACAGTGACGGCACCACACAAATATCGGCCGAGCGATAATATGCCGGCAGTTCGCTTAACGGAACTCTATCAATAAAAGTAATGCTTTCAGTCTGTTTATTTTCCCTTATGTATTGTTTCAGCTCTGCTAATACCGATGTTTGCCCTCTGGCCGTTTTGGTATCATCGCCAATGACATATAGATGGGACTTCGGTACCGAAGCTATAATTTCCTGCCAGGACTGAATCAAATACTTGATCCCCTTTCGCCCCTCTAACCGTCCAACAAAAAGGACTTTCAAACAATCATTATCTTTAATAGCCCGGCTTCCCTGTGGGATAAATAAATCAGCATCGATTGGATTAGGAATGATCTGAATTCGCTCCAGAGGATAATTTAAGTCGTCGGCCACAAATTGAGCCAGATCCTTGCTCGGAGAAGTGATGACATCCGCACATCTCATAGTCATTCGTTCAATCATGGCCACAAATTGATGATCAAAAGAGGGTGTGACATTATGCCAGCCCTCAACTATAAATTTTGAATGTGGAGTGTAGAGCCTGATTACCAGAGGCGCTACCCCGGTAAGCGCCGGATAAAAACCTTCCGCCAGCAATTCCGGTGTGTCAACTACATCAAACGGGGTTTGGTTATGTAATTCAAAAAATTTTTCCCAAAGAGCTGAGGCAGCGCTGATAACATATTTGCTGTATGGCATGGCACGCTCAATAACAGTGAGAGTCCGCTCGTCAAAATATGGCTCGACTCTATGCACATGTATGCCATCTTCGGTATATGATCTACGTTTATCCTTAGCCAACGTCACCACATGCACTTGATGTCCCAGACTTATTAACCCGTGAGCTAAATGATTGGTAAGTGTGGCTATCCCGCCGAACCCAGTATCAGGGGGATATTCACGAGAAATCAGACAAACGCGCAGCGCCTTTTCCATAACTTTTCCTCTTGCTCATTCTATAATGCTGGCGCCGACTCTACGATGCTCATCCAATCAACAAAGTTGAAAGACTTCTTAATAAAATCGCCAGGCTTGTCATGAAGCGAATTCTACTTACAGTACATAAATTTTTTCCCGACCATGGCGCCGGCACAGAAGTATTGACGCTTAAAACTGCTCAAGAGCTGCAAAAGCGTGGTTACCAAGTGACCATTTTAACAGCTAATCCTCCCCATTTATCGGCAAAGAAAAAGTCGGTGGACCCCGATTTCAATTCACCATTGTTTAAATACGATTATGCCGGCTTAACTGTTTATTGCCTGAGTGAAAGCGCACGCCTGGAGCAAAATCAATTTTCTCACGAGCATTACAACCCCCAATTAAAAAAATATTTCCGGACACTGTTAGATGATCTGGCACCAGATATAGTGCATTGCTTCCATCTGCAAAATCTTTCTGCCAGCTTGATCGAAGAAGCAACTGTCAGAAATATCCCGGTAATTTATTCGGCTACAGATTTCTGGCTTATCTGCCCAGTTGTGCAGTTAAGACGTCCCGATGGCAGCAATTGTTGCGGACCGGCCCCGCTTGGCGGTCAACTGCCTGACTTGTTATACACCTCAACTTTTCCCTGAACAAGCAGAGTTTACTCAAGCATTAGCGGCTAAATACGCTCAACTAAGCAATAATATTTCTCGTTTGCCGGCACCATTGAATAAAATTGCAGACAACAGCCTGTATCTGGCCTACAAGGCAAGCAAATTATCCTCAGCCATGACGGCTACAATGGAACGACCTGATGTTTTGAGGCATTTTGTCAACAAGCTGGCTGCCATTACGGTACCAACAAAACTTATGCGAGAGTTCTTTGTTCGCAATGGACTGCATGCCGAACTAATGCATTATGTTCCTTATGGCATTGATACTGAACCACTCAAAACAGGCCAGCAAAAAATAGCCAGTGCTGAACTGCGCATTGCCTTTATCGGCACTCTTGCTGCTCATAAAGGTCCCGATCTATTAATTGAAGCCTTTTTGCAACTGCCTTCTACGGCGGCTGCGTCTTTGCAAATTTATGGTGATCCGGATCAATTTCCCAGCTATGCTCAATACCTGCATGCTCTTGCCGGCTCCAGCTCGCCCCTGGGAGAAAAAATTTCTTTTGCCGGCACATTTGGCAATGAACAGATTGGCGAAGTTTTTAAACATATTGATGTTTTAGTTGTGCCTTCTCGTTGGTATGAAAATACACCACTGGTTATTCAATCAGCACTTGCCGCCAAAACCCCGGTGATAGCCACTGATTTAGGGGGGTTGTCGGAATTAATCAAGCATGAATTTAATGGACTGTTGTTTGAGCCGGATAATGCCACGTCACTGTCTAATCAACTGCTTAGATTAATAGAGGATAAATCCCTCCTTTTGCAGCTGGTAACCAATATCAAGCCGGAACGCACCATTGCTGATATGGTTGATCAACTAGAAACAATATATGTGAAAATTAGTCGGTCTAACCATAAGCAATTTGTCGCAATCTAGGTTCTGCCAGTAATGAAAAGATTTCTAAACCGCCATTGGCTGCCAAATCTAACAGTGCTGCTGGCATTGACAATCTGTCAAACAATCTGGTTTGGACCAATTATTGGTAAAGTCGGCTTGTATCTGGACGATTGGGTCACTTATTCCAACTTGTGTAATGGTCAGCAAAACTGGCCGTCATTATTACAAATTTCTTTGAATGACCCAAGAATTATTACTCGCCCTCTTGAAGCACTGGTTTATGTGGGCTCCTGGTTGGCCTTTCATGATCAGCCCTGGGGACATCATTTCCTCAATTGCATCTTTGAAGTGCTGGTCTCCTTCTTTCTCTACCTTGTACTTTGCCGACTTTCCGGTAACCGTGCTTTTTCATTTGCAGCCGGTCTGCTTATGCTCGTCTATCCCAGCCATGATGCCACTCATTACTGGATTACTGCCAATACTATTACCTTGAGCTTGGCTCTATACTTGCTTAGCTTATGGCAAGCAATCAAAGCCGTTCAGGACAAAAAACCAATTTGCTTGTTGTTTTCTACGCTGGCATTTTTAGGCAGCCTACTTACATATGAAGCTTTTCTACCATTGGTTTTTATTACAGCAATCTGCCTGCTCAGTCTTTACAAGAAACAATACAATTGGCGTGACAGTTGGTTAAAATCAACAGTGGCTCTAAGTCCTTCTTTTATTTCTATCTTGTGCATTTATTATTATCAGCGCGTGTTCCTTTATCAAATGCAAAAAGGCTTCCATCATCCCATCGCCTTTTCAGCGCCGCATTCCCTGGATGTAGTCAAAGAAGGCTTTTCACAGACACTTTTCCCTGCCGGATTTTATGCCTTTGTTTTAAGAGCACACGACGCTATTACCGACTTAAGTGTCGGCAAAGGCTGCATATTGGCTCTGCTTGTAGCCATCATTGCCTTCACACTCTTCGTTATTGGCAAAAATGACAACAAACATTTCCGTCCCCATATATTTATTGGACTGGGGATTTTAATGATGATTTTGTCTTATGTAGTTTATGGCGCCTCACCTGAATATATGCCGCAACTCGAGTCAATTATGAACCGCATAAACATAGGAGCTGCAGCCGGTGCTTCTATTGTTATATCCGGACTCTTTTGCCTGTTATTGGACCAATATAAAAAAAGGCGGGCTGCTAATTGGGCATTGCTGACAATTCTAGTCTCGCCAGTGATCATATTTTTTATCCTGGCTGATTGGGGCTGGTCAATACCCTGGATTCAATCATGGACGTTTCAAAAATATGTGGTGCATCTGGTTAAAGAACGGGCAGGACGCTTTAGTGATCGAGACTCGATAATTCTTGCCCACACTCCGCGTTATGTTATGTGGAGCCCATTGTTTGATGGTATCTGGGATTTTCAGGCCATGTTGCGTATGTATCTCAATGCTCCTCATATTAAAGGCGGAGTGGTCTCAGATCGCATGACTCTTTCTAAAGATGCTGTCAAAGATATTTCTATGGGGTTTTTATGCGGAACTTATCCGTTTTCACACCTGGTTGTCTTTATCCCCAATCCGGAACAATGGATAGAAATTCACTGCGCTGATGAATTCATTACGGCAGTCCAGCTGCACGGTATGGGATTTGGTTTAACGAACAGCACCATTAGCCGCTGGCAAAAAGAATTACTTTCTTCAAACAATGAATAAACTTTAAATAATCAACAGCAGAAGTAAACCAGGACTTTGCTATTCTAAGCTGAGAAGTTGACATCCAACCCTCAGGGGCTGGATACAATATAATTCACTGATTTAAAACCCCATCCAAGGCTAAAGCATTGCTCAACACAGCCAGTCCACAAGTAGTATCGGCATCTGCTATCAGTCCTGGCCAAACATGGTCTGGATCATCCAGAGCTATGAGAGAGCTGATTTTGAAAGAATCTTTTCGTGCTCATGTTGGTCACATAGGCTCAGCTTTAAGCGTAGTCGAGATTTTAGAGGCTCTTTATTCTCAGATTTTGCAAATCGATTCGCCAAAAGACTTAAATCGCGATCGTTTCATACTTGCCAAGGGACATGCTGCCCTTGCCCTTTATGTTGCTCTTTATTTCAAAGGATTGCTCAGTGCCGAACAGCTTTCTACATTTTGCAGCAATGACACCACCCTTGGTGTACATCCCGAGCCCGGTGCTCCTGGAATTGATTTTGGTACAGGCTCCCTGGGTCAGGGGCTTTCTTATGCCTGTGGAGCAGCACTGGCCGCCCGCTGGCAAAAATCAAAAAGACGCATGTTTGTATTAATGAGTGATGCCGAATGCAATGAAGGCTCTTCCTGGGAAGCGGTCATGTTTGCTGCTCACCATAAACTAGCTAATCTTTGCGCAATAGTTGATCTAAATAAACAGCAGGCTTTTGGTTATACTAAAGATATCATTGATATTCCAAGACTGAAAGAAGTCTGGCAAAGCTTTAATTGGGATGTGCACGAAGTTAACGGGCACAGTATAAACGAACTGACAAAGACCATGTCGGAACTTAACTTTATAGACGGGCGTCCACATGTAATTCTTGCTCATACCGTATGCGGCAAAGGTGTATCGTTTATGGAAAGTCAGATCAAGTGGCATTATAGTCCTCTTTCAGAATCAGAGTTACAGCAAGCACTACTGGAAGTGAGCCGGAGCATATGAGATCAACATTTATTAAAACCTTAACTAATCTGGCCAAAAGATGATCGCATTGTCTTACTTACTGCTGATCTTGGTTATAATGCTCTGGAACCATTTGCGGAACAATTTCCTGATCGTTTCATAAATGTTGGCGTGGCTGAGCAAAACATGATTGGTATTGCTACCGGTTTAGCAGAAGCAGGATTCATGCCCTTTGCTTATTCTATTATTACTTTTGCCACATTGAGACCCTATGAATTTATTAGGAATGGTCCGATTGCACATAATTTGCCGGTACGCATAGTTGGTGTTGGTGGCGGTATGGAATATAGCCATAATGGGCTGACTCACTTTGGCATTGAGGACATTGCGGTTATGCGCACCCAGCCAGGACTGTCTGTATTTGCACCGGCAGATGCTCGCCAGACAGAAACTATATTACGCTCAACCTGGAATTTAAAAGGACCTGTTTATTATCGCTTAGGCAAAGACGATCGCACAATTGTGCCTGGCTTAGAGGGTAGCTTTACACCTGAGAAAGTGCAATTAATCAAAGACGGTAAAGACTGTTTGTTAATCAGTATGGGCGCTATCAGCTACGAGACCTCCGCAGCAATAGCTAAACTATCAGAAGGCGGATTATCATGCGCTCATGCTGTTCTGGCTACTATTAACCCCCCGCCGGATGAAAGTTTCATCGATTTGCTGTCCCGCTTTCCCATGGTCTACACTGTAGAAACTCATTATCTATCCGGGGGGATCGGCTCACTGGTTGCTGAATTAATTGCTGAACGTGGTTTAAAGTGCCGGCTGACCAGATTGGGTGTGAACAGAACTCCAGATAATGTAAGCGGCGATCTGGCTTTTCTCCATCATCGTTATGGCTTGTCCGCTGAAGCAATTTGCAAGAGAGTGTTGGCCGCGTGTTAATATCAATTATACTGCCGGTTCACAATCAAGCCGATCATATCAGGGAAATAATGCAGGGTTACCTCGATGTCATGCCCGGGCTGATAGACAATTATGAGTTTATTCTTGTACCTAATGCCTGCTCAGACAATTCACTAGAAATTTGTCAAACTCTGGCACAGGCTAATGACAAAATAAAAGTTGTGCCGACAGACAAAGCCGGTTGGGGGCATGCAGTCAGATTAGGTCTGCAAGCAGCCAGTGGTGATTTGATTTGTTATACCAATTCGGCTCGCACCAGCCCACAAATATTGCATAATATCTTAGGATATAGCTTGGCTGTCCCCAATGTGGTGGTAAAAGCTAACCGCAAGATTAGAGATGGCCTGCGCCGCCGCTTTGGTTCACTTTTATATAACCTTGAATGTCGAATGTTATTCGATTCGCCAGTCTGGGACATTAACGGCACGCCCAAAATATTTCCTCGTCGGTTTACACCTCTGTTAAATCTACGCCGCGAAGACGATCTTATTGATGCTGAATTTATTGCTGTGTGCAGAAAACAAGATTACCCTATTTTAGAAGTGCCGGTACTTTCAACCAAGCGGCACAGCGGCAAATCGACCACAAATTATAATTCTGCTTTAAAAATGTATATAGGAGCATATCGGCTTTGGCAACAATTCAAAAAAGCAGAACCAGCTTAACTCGAACAAAAAATTCTAAGCAAGTTAGTAGCAGTCAAGATCTTTCCAATCTATGGAAGCATCACCACGGGCAGTGGCGTCACCCCGAGCAAATAACCAGCCAGTGGCAGCAAGCCGCAGCAATTGATTTGTCTTTGTTGCAATTCACTGTGCGCGGAGAATTTTGGCCTGCTCTGCAAGGCATGACTTTAATCATCAGCCGCGAGTACGAGCATATGTTGATTGCTCTCTCTTTAGTTGACGATAGCCCCCAAATAAGTTATTTCAGTATGCCTCACCCATCAGGCATCGCTTTTGACAAAGAACGGGAATTGATTTATATAGCCAGCACCAGAAACCCCAATCAGATTTATGATTTAGCGCCAGTCGATAAATTATTAGCAAGATTAGATGTAGATCAACACCAACCCAGTGGACAACCTTTAATTCCTATTCGCTCACGTTTTTTTCCTGGTTGTTTATATATGCACGATTTAGCTATGATCGGTAAAGAATTACATGCTAATGCTGTCGGTCAAAATGCTGTTATTAAACTCAATGCAGAAGGGAAATACGAACGCGTCTGGTGGCCAGCCTGTATTGATACACCTATTGGTCCTCTATTTGGGCAAAATCACATTCAACTTAATTCCATTGCTGCCGGCAAAAATATTAGTGAATCTTATTTTTCTGCCTCATGCCAGCAAATTTCTGCCCGGCGCCCGGGGCACAAAAATTTTCCAGTAGATAAGCGTGGTGTAATTTTTTCGGGTAAAACTAGAGAGCCCGTTGTGCGCGGATTAACTCGCCCTCATTCGGCTCGCTTTCATAATAATTTAGTCTGGGTTGACAATAGCGGCTATGGTGAGCTGGGTTATGCTGAAGACGGATCTTTCAAAACCGTTGCCAGACTGCCTGGATGGACACGGGGGCTATGCTTTACTCCTCAAGCTGCCTTTGTTGGCATTTCGCGAGTAATTCCTAGGTTTAGCCAATACGCCCCAGGACTGGATGTTGATAAAAGTAAATGCGGTATATATGCGATTGACGTCAAAACAGGTAAAATATTAGGCAGTCTGATTTGGCCTTCAGGCAATCAGATTTTTGCTATAGAAGCAATTCCACAGCAATTCAGTGCTGGTTTTCCTTTTGTTTACAAATCCAGACTTTCCAAAGGACAAAAACAAAACCTTTTTTATAGTTTTTCTATAAAGTAGCCGGCAAAAAACGGCGCTTTTCATTAATAACTTCCGAACTACCATAGGAGCAAAGACATCTAATGACTGACAATTTCCGCCTGTTAATGCTGGGCGCAATGTACGAAAACGGTGGTAACACCAGTCATCGCTTTTTAGATGGTCACCCGCAACTCTTTGTTTATCCATTCGAATCTCAACCTGGCACAAAATATGTAAACGATCATTTGAGTTCAATGTTTCCACTTAAATATCGTTGGCCGACATTTGCTCTGGAAGCAACACCTCAGCAAGATTATAAAGCAATTATCGATGAAGAAGGTAAAGTGCGTGCCCGCACTCCTAATGTGAGCAAATTCCGCCATATGCCTTTTGACTTCTCTGATGATGACCGCATGGATAAATACATCGCTCATGTTAAACGAACAGGGCGCAGCCGTGCCAATAATATGGCCGCTTTTTCAAGGCTACTTTTGAAGCCTGGAAAGACTACAAACGCACAGGAAAAGAAGTAATGTATGTTGGCTATAGCCCCATTATCACTGTTGATGCCAATAAAATCCTCGACGATCTGCCGGACGCACATTTCTTGCACATAGTAAGAAACCCCTGGTCCGCATATGCTGATACTAAAAAACGCCCAGTACCGATGTCACTGCAAAATTACATGCTCGGTTGGACAATGAATCAGTATTATGCTCTTGTCTTTAAAGAAAAATATCCCGATCGTTTTCACATTGTGCGTACAGAAGATGTGATGGAAAATTCTAAAAAGACTTTAGGCGAATTATGCCAAAAATTGGGTCTGGAGGCAGCTGATTCACTGGATGTGCCTAGCTGGAATGGACAGCCGCTGGAAGAAGTTTACCCCTGGGGTACTATCCGTAAAGCAACAACTCAAGCTAATTTAGCTACAGCACAAGAATTGTCAGCTGACGAACAGCTGGAAATTCAGTTGCTCGCTCACCAGTATCTCAAAGCCTTTAACTACGAATCTATTTTGAGCAATGTACCAGTCCGTGTATGAAGCGAGCACTAGTTACCGGAGCAACTGGTTTTGTTGGAGCTAATTTAGTTCGACGCCTGCTTGCTGACGGTCACCAGGTGCATGTGCTCTGCCGACCGGAGAGTGACTACTGGCGCTTACATGAAATTAGCCAGGACATTGAGACACATCACCAGTCTTTGTCCGATAAAGATGCTTTGTCTGTGCGTCTCAATAAGATCAAACCGGAATGGGTTTTTCACATGGCTGCCCATGGTGCCTATTCCTGGCAAAATGATCTTGCTCGCATTATTTCAACTAATATTTTGGGCACAGCTAATTTGCTTACCTGCTTGATTAATACAAATTGCCAGGCTTTCATTGCTGCCGGCTCATCGTCAGAGTATGGATATAAAGATCACGCTCCTGCTGAAAATGAGTGGCTAGATCCAAACAGTGAATATGCAGTAACCAAAGCAGCTGCCACTCACTTTTGCCGCTTCTTTGCCCATAAACATGGCTTAAACACAGCCGTATTGAGGCTTTATTCAGCCTATGGACCCTATGAAGACAAAGACCGGCTTATTTCCACAATTATTGATAAAGGGTTGCAGAAAAAATTGCCACCACTGGTTGATCCGGAAATTGCTCGCGATTTTATATACATTGATGATGTTGTTTCTGCTTTTATTGCTGCCGCTGCATCTAAAAATCACGCACCTGGGAATATATACAATGTCGGCACAGGACTTCAAACTACCATACGCGAAGTTGTTGATTTAGCTCGACAAATATTTGACATACGCGAAGAACCAACCTGGGGTTCAATGCCTAACCGTAAATGGGACACCTCTGTCTGGATAGCTAATATTTCTAAGATTAGCAAAGACCTTAACTGGCAGCCAAAACATTCATTTAAGGATGGGTTTTTGAAAACCATAGAATGGAATCAATCTTTTTCCAAAATAGCTACTCCAAAGCCAGCCTCGCCAAGATTATTGCCGCTATAAAACAGATAAGTTCCATAGGCAGTAGCAAGTGTTTTGCCAAAACAAATCATTTCAGAATCCCATCCGGATTGCGAAACATCAATGCCGATTTGATCATCTTTGCGCAACCAGTCAATACCATTTTCTGATTCAGCATAGCCAAGACGGTATCCTTTATCTGCCGAGCGAACAGAATAAATCATGTGCTGTAGCCCATCTGTTTGCCAAACGTCCGGCATACTCAAGCTGAACTCTATATTCATATTAGGCTTGAAACAGACTGCCCCTTGAGACTGCCAATGAAAAAAATCAGGTGATTCTAGATATCTTATATCGCAAGAAGCACGCAATTTTCCGTCTACATTTGCCCAGTTATCGCCGGCATTGTACCAGAACTTCCAGAGATGCTCTTGCTTTACGGCATAAACACCAGATCGAGCAAATGCTTCTTCGTTAGTGCGATCAAGAATCGGCACACAAGATAATCTGGTAAAGCTTTCACCTTTGTCTTTGCTGATAGCCACGCCAGCAAATATGTAGTGTCTGGTTTTCATCCCTAATTGCCAGCCTGAATAAAACAAAAGAATATTTGACCCATCCCATAAGGCTGTCGTGGGCGTAACCCCATTTTCGTCAAACATACCTGGCTCACCAATATTCAAAACCGGTTGGCGAGATATTTTTTTTATTTTGGTGGGATTATTGGCAAATACATCAACATAACCAATGCGCCCGACTTGTTCTTTGTCCCAGAAAGCCATGAAAACTCTGATGGTTTCTTTGTCTATTAGTAGCGGGGTAGGCACAAATGCATGACTCTGCGCCCACGGCATCTCACCATGTGGTTTATAAATAAGTCCAAGTTTATGCCAGTGCATTATCTAAATAAGCTGCTCTAAGCAAAAAAAACATAGCTTCTATCCGGCAATATTTTGGAGCGTTTGACTGAATAATTTTTTAGATCTAGAGTTTCCAAAACAGCTAGAGTCTCGCCCGGATATTCACCAGCGTTTAACTCGTCAAAAGCCAATATTGAACCTTTAATCAGTCTTGGTTTAATGGCAGCCAAAGCAGCCTTGGTAGGTTCATACAGAGCCATATCAAAATATGCTAATGCCACTAGAGTTTCTGGATTCTTCGTCAAAAATTCAGCAGTAGTTGTGGCGGCATCGCCTTTGATTATTTCGTGCTTTTTTATATGAGACATGGCATTCTCTGACTCATGGTAGTCCATTAATGCGCTCAAATATTTTTCGTAATTTTCCGGTGTATCATAATTGCCTTCAGTAATAACGCTGGACGCTTTGTCTTTTTCTGAGGGAATAGTGTACCCGCTAAAAGTATCGAATCCAATGACACGCCGCGTGTAATTGTACGGTTCGTAGATAGCTCGTAAACTTTCGAAGGCTATTACATCTTGTCCCCACCAGGTACCAAAAGTCATCACATACCCAGGAATTTCTAATATTTGCAAATAAATCTCTTGCAAAAAAAAGAGCTTGGCCAGTACGGAACTGCGCATATACATGCCAAGATTTGCCAGTAATTGATCGTCGGGCATGGGCCGTTCGGCCCAAAGTTTATAAAGCTGTTGCCGAGAAGCTTTCTGTTTTTCAGATGCCCTGGTGTGTGGTGTTAGTGAAGCAATATTTGTCATTATGGTGACCTTTATGGCAAAGCCAGGAGGATGTTATAGCCAATTATATTAACAGGAATGACCTAAAGAATATGGTCAAAACATAAATCAATATCTTTTTCATCAATTTCATAATCAAAATTAGTCCAGATCCAATAGGGATAGGGCCTGGCATAACTAATGCCTCTTACTGACCAGCTTGCTTGCCCGATAGCACAGGCAAGGCTGGTGTATGTTTCATAGATAGCTTGGCCGGCTCCCAGCACAAGCACACGCGCTTTCTTGGGTGCAAAGAGTATATTGGTCAAACCTGCTCCAGCTGGTCCGGCTATAACCTCAGCATCGCTAAATAGCTCGATTTGCTCCTTGATAGATAATTGTGCGGGATCGATGATTTGAAAATTGGCTCTCCTAAACTTGTCAATGATAAGGCGTTCATTGAGCATTATTCGTGCGGCAGTTGTATGCGCTGAACGTGTAACATAAATTCGTTTTCCTTTTGTACTATCTCTACCATCAACATCATCGAGAAGCTTTCTGCGCATGAATGAAACCGCCTGCGGATGAGCAACCATATCTCTAGACAAATGTGTTGGTACGATCAAATTGGTAAAAGCAAGCGGTTGCTTGAAATCAATCTTGCGCAAACGATCTTTTTTTATACCAAGCATTGCCAGAAGATCGTATTGCCAGCTTGCTATCGTTTTGTTTACCAGTACAGGTGCCTCTGCGAATTGTTCATTTGCTTCAACAAGGCTTAAGCGCGGCAATTCATCAATCAGCCAATGATAATAATTATTATTGCATCCTATGTAAAGACAATTTTCTTCGCTAAATAACGCCGAACGGCTAGTAGACAATAAAGCGCCGCGATCAGTGATTTCTTGAAGGCACGAATTAAACAAGGGCGCATGGCAAAGTTTCACATGGCATGATTCTTTTATAAACAGATTTTTGTCTGCAATAACAATGCCGTATTCCGGAAAAATTTCTGCTGTCTTGAATCGTGACAAATAGCTTGGGCCAAACTCAAGTACGTTCCGGCAAGAAATTAATTCAAGATTGCGCACGATATTAGATTCAATGGGCAGCTTTACTGACTCCAGCACGCGAGTATGTTCCTGCACGACTGAAAGGGGGACTTTAGCAATATCTATCAATTCAACATCGATTATATTCAAATTTTGATTATTGGTTCCCCAACATTTGCGCAGGACGGCAATGCCTTCCTTTGGCTGCAATCCATAGCTGGCTCGCGCTTCTAAAATGTTTCTCTCTATAGTTAAACAAGTTCTTCCTGAATATTTTTTTAAAACTGCTGAAGCATCAGCATGCTTCCTCGCTGTTAGTAATCCATAACATAATAACCATTGCGCATAAAGATGCTTTTCGTTTACTTCAAGTGCTTTTCTTATAACTGTGAGAGCTTGTTCAAAAGTGCGGCTATGCCATGTATGCTTGCCGGCGGACTTCTTCCATTGCGGAAATAGATTCAACACTATGCCCTCCTCTGCATAGTTTTTAAACTCATGGGCCCAGGTTGCTTGTACAAGGAATAAGTCACCAAGACTGCAAAGGGCAAGATCGCGCACCTTATCATGTCCCTCCAACTTACCTAAAATGTTCTCGGCATCAGCAAAAAACCCTTGAATTTTAAAAACATTGGCCAGGTATAAATAGCCGCAAGCTAATGGTGCTCTATAAACACGATGGGCATATGGCTGCGGTGGTTCTAATTTTTTTAGCTGCGTCAAATAAGTTGGTACAGTAAACTTTACTTTTGCTCCGCCCGCTTGCCAGAATCTGAGCATGGCAATATACCAAAACTTAAAAGTTGAAAATTGATGATCATAGTTTGTTGTTGTATTTATGGCAGAACGTCCAAAACCATAAAAAAAACAAAACACTGAATAAACAATTGCCCGACATAATTTTTGTATACTTTCCGGACACCACCAACTATTGTCCGGTAATGAGATTGTAGGTAATTGCCCGTTGCGTCCAATTTCTAAATAATGCAAAAGTGGATTATCAACCACAGTTGGAAAAATTATTTCCGAGTAATACTTGCTATCAAATTTTGCATTCGGTGATCGACGCTCCCGGGCGCCGCGCCAGGCAAAATGAACAAGTGGGTTTATAGGCAAGTTTTTTATATCCGGATATTTGGACAAATAAAAGCGCATATCAAAAAGAGGATGTGGCGTCAGGTAATGTGATTTTCCATAGCGCAAAAAATGCAGCAGCGGATTAAGTTCACTCTTTTGTGCATCCACATTGTTTTTCAGATAAAAGGCAGTATCAAATAATGGATGGGGATTGAGACGCAAATTTTTACCATAAATCAAAAAATGTACAAGAGGATTTTCTTCTCCTAACAATTCACCTGCTTGTTGACGGTAATAGGCAATATCAAAAAGTGGATGGGGATTGAATCCCTGGCGGTAACCATACTTAAGAAAATGGAGCAATGGATTGTCTCCAATCACATCTCGATCAGGCGCCATATCAAAATAATACGAGCTGTCAAAGAGCGGGTGCGGAGAGCGCCCTTCTTTTGCACCATATTCTAAAAAATGCACAAACGGATCTAACTTGCTTTTTTTTACATCGAGATTATTGGCCAGATAAAAGTCAGCGTCAAACAATGCCTGCTCAGCGTTGGCCAACAACTGCTCGCAATGCTCTTCACTTAGTTTCGAATTGTCTTTAATTTCGGTTTTCAATAGCCCAGTTTTTGGCATTTTGGTATAGTGGTGCAGATGTCAGCAATTTATACCATAACTGATTGCCAGCTCATCCAATTAACAAAAATCGGTAGTGACCGCGGTAATCTAACTTACTTAGAGGGGCAAAATCATGTCCCCTTTGCTATCCGTAGAGTTTATTATATTTATGATGTTCCTGCCGATGCTCAGAGAGCCGGGCATGCCCACAAAAACTTATTTCAGCTATTGATCGCTATTTCCGGTAGTTTCGTGATTCATCTCGATGATGGGGTGGCGCAACGCAATGTTACGCTCAATCATTCTGAAGAGGGGCTAATCCTTACACCCATGATTTGGCGTACCCTCGATAATTTTTCACCCGGTGCTGTCTGCTTAGCCCTGGCTAGTGATCGATACGATGAATCCAGCTATTACCGTGATTATGAGCAATTTCTGGCAGCCGCTGACATAGCCAGAAAAACTACTGTTGGTCAACCTGTTAATTGAGAAGGTGATGACTTTTTAATATGCCCAAGGTTAGCATCTTATCACCAACATATAATCACGAAAAATATGTCACCGAAGCCATTCAGAGTGTTTTCAATCAGACATTTCAGGATTTTGAACTTATCGTTGCCGATGACGCTTCCACAGACAGTACCGTAGAGAAGATCTCAAAATTCCAAGATAAGCGCCTGACCTTGCTTCGCAACGAACATAATCTCGGCTCAACGGCAACATCAAAACGTTGCTGGCAACAATGCAGTGGCGAATACATAATAACTATGGCTACTGATGATATTTGCGAACCAACCATGATCGAAACATTGGTTAATTATCTAGATAAGCATCCAGAAGCCATGGCTGTTTTTGGATCTGCCAATTGTATAGATGAAAGTGGCAATTTACTTTCTGACTCTTGGACTGATGTCGGTGTAGGACAAGATCGTTTTACACATTTGCAGCAATTATTTAAACTACAACATCCCTTCTGTTCTATAGCAGGCATGTTTCGAAGAGAAACCCTGGAACAGTTAGGTTATTTCCCGCTTTATTTAAAACAAACAGATGATATGGCGCATTATATAAAGATGCTTTTTCATGGATCTATGCCCATACTACCCGACAAAATTTTACGTTATCGTTGGCAGGCCAATAACGGTAATATCAGCTCACGCACACCCGAAAACGATGCCCGCTTAGATTTTGAACTTTTTGAAATCATTGATCTATACAAAGAAAATATTACTTCTGTGGATCTATTGCGAAAAATCTTCCCTGAAGTTGATGAGTATCCCTGTCCACTTGAAGAAAATTTGATTGTTTTTCATTTGGCACAAATATGTCTGTCGTTTAATTATCCTTCTCATCGCCTCTATGGGCTGCATCAGATTTATCAAATGCTAAAAGATGAAACAATGGCTGCTTATCTTAAAACACAGTGTAATTTTACTTACGCAGATTTCTTTAAATTAGCCGGCACACAACCGGTGATCATGGACTTTGCCGTCCTTAATGAAAACAAAGATTTAAAAGCTCGACTCGAAGCAATGAAATACGAGTTGCAAACTGTTAATTCCGCTTTTGCAGAAGCCCATCATCGGCTTGCTCCAATACCAAAATATGTTACCAAATTTTTCAACCGTACCCGCCGCATAACCTCATTTCTAAAAGCACTTTGGCAAGATTGAAATTACGTTATTCAAGTCCGATCTTATAAAACTCGTATACTGAGGAACCGGCACCGAATTCGGATTTAAAAGTGTGCAGGCTGTCGTTTAGGTGCATGCCTTGCTGCTCGGTACTTATGCCGAAATCGAAATAGCGCTTTCCAGATTGCGCTGCCTTCTCAACACAATGTTCGATCACTAAATCAAGCGCGCTTATTTCCCTGCCCTCTGCGCTAGAAGCAAAATATTGAGCATGGGTAAGGGTAGGACAATGAAATAACAGAGAACCGGCAATCACATCGTTACCAAAGATAGCAGTAACAAGTTCTATTTGCTCCGGAAATTTTTCCCTAAGCGAATTCAATTCTTGGACAGAATGTATAGGAGTTTTGTCATGTCTGGTTTTTAAATTTTCGGCTAGTATCTGCCAGTACGCAGCTATATGATCAAAATTATTACTTATTTGCAAATTTGCCTTTTCTGCTTTCTTCAAGGCTCTGTTTCTTCTATCTGAAAGAGGCTTGCGGTTTTGTAAATCAATGGTCGCCGATAAGTCCATTCGATAACGATCTGCACCAAGACGAAAAAGGGCATAGATGTCCTCTTGTGCAGATGATCGATGATAAATCCACGGCACAGCTTTGTATATAATTTCTTTAATTCCAGCTGCAGCATAAAAGTCGCGTACTTGAATTAAGGCATCAAGACAACGCTGTCCACGTAACCAACCATCATGCACTAAACCGCCATAAGTAAGACCGGGATGGCTAATTACGACCCGAGTATCCTGGGGATGGCATGCTGCCGGAAATACAGCCCTAAGATTATTGTCCTGATCGTATACAAGTAATGACTGATCGTTAAACTTATTGCCGTGATAAGAAAGAAATTTGCGCGTATGTAAAAAAGTGCCATTGACAGAGTCAGCAACCATTTTTTCCCAGAGATCTTTTTGGGCTTCGGTATATCTAACCAACTCGAAGCGATTGGTGTCGACTAGCAATTCTTTGGACTCGACTAACATAATTCAACCTTTAGTCGTAGCGAATTCATTGATTTTAAAAAACTTGTAGGTGCTTACAGGCGAAGGTTCGCTTTCAACCGGTGGAAAGAGATCGCCTGGTTTTGTGTCTTTCGTAATCACTATGCCGGGACCAATCCAACAATCGTCAGCCACATTAATGTTATTAGCAATACTGGCATTAACTCCTAAAAAACAATATTGTCCAACGGTGGCAAATCCAGAAATAACTGCATGCGATGAAATAAAGCAGTGTGCACCAATTCTGCTATGATGACCAATGTGATTACCACTCCAGAGAATCACATTATCGCCCATCTGAGCATAGGGTTGAATGACATTATTCTCGAAAATAAAACAATGTTCGCCCAGTTTTGCTTGTTTGGAAACATACGCACGGGGACTTATATATGAAGCCAATGCATAACCTAAATCACGAGCTTTGTTTAATAATCTAGAACGTAAGCGATTCAAGTGACCATATGTAATAGCCACAAACACACTATATCCCTCAGGTGGAAAGATTTCTGATAATTGCTCAAAGGGCACAACCGGTAGTCCTAGGAATTCAGGATTTTTTAGAAACTCTTTTTCTACAGAAAAACCAACCACCTCATACTTGGTATCGTCACTGAAATAATGGTATGCAATTTGTGCGAAAGCACTGTCGCCAACGATAACTAGTTTTCGATTAGGCATTATTTTATGGCCTCACAACTAATATATCTTCTCGGCGGTTAGCCATGGGAAGATCATCTGCTTGCGGTAGAACATAAGCATCAAATCCGCGCTGACGAGCGCGTTTAATCAGTTCAACAATCAGTAAGTCGTCCAATTTGTTTTTGCTGATCGTGTTATCGGCAAGAGTTGACATTTCGGCACCCGCGGTAAATTTTTGATGAAATTCTATACCGGCCGGCGATTGGAAAAATCTGACTCGTTTTGAATCATTAGGCAAATCGCCAATCAACAACTGCCCACCATGAGCAAGTAAATCCAGGCAATGATCAAAAAATAGATATTGTTCCTCTTCTCCAAAGACATAATGAAAAACACTATAAACAATAATAGTATCGATTATACCCGCATACTGGCTGAGATCCGGCCAGCAGCTGGGAAATGGTCCTTTCACTTTTTCAATTTGCTCTCCATCAGGTAACTGTGCAAGCATTTCCTGAGAGTCACACAAAATTACTTTAGAATTGTTTCCCTGTGCTTGATTCAATAAAAGTAAAGGCAGGGCGCTGCAGCCAGCGCCTATGTCCAGTATAAGCTTATTCGGCTGAGCTAAATTAGTCATCTTACTGCATATATCTTGCCAGATTAAGGGCTCTTTTCCTTGTCTATATGTATCAGGAAACCCAACCTTTTCATGCGGCAGCAAAGAAGGATCAAGGGCCATTTGCTTGAATTTTTCATAATTCAAGTTTTCAAATTTGTTTATATAAGCCAATTCGATTTTTTTCACAAATCACCATATTTAGTGCTCAAGCATTGCATAACCAAAACCGCTGCGACCACAATCATTGCCGTTATAAAACATATAAGTTCTTTCTTTCCAACTGAATATGCTGGCATAAGCAATCATCTCGCTATCCCAACCACTGGCGGATACATCAATCCCCGCCATATGATCAAGTCTGTTCCAGACAATACCATCTTTTGATTCTGCGTAGCCAATTCTATAGCCTTTGTCCCGGGTACGTGATGACAAAAACATTTTATACAAACCGCCTGCCTTAAAAACCCATGGACGCCCAACAACATATTCATTTTCGTCCTGATAATCCAGGCAGATTGTGCCCTGGTTTGGCCAGTGAATGCCATCTTCAGACTCAATATAACGCATATTATAAGTGGGTAATGTTTTGCCATTCACCACTGTCCAAGTACTGCCAGCCACATACCACATACGAAATCTTCCATCTTCGAAAATAACAAAGGCCGCAGTGCGATTAAGAGGCTCTTTTAGGCTGCGATCTAGAACAGCAGCCTCTTGCATCCTCTGAAAACTGTTGCCACCGTCAGCACTCACTGCCAAGCCAGTAAATTGATAGTAGCGGATTTTCTGTCCAAGCTGATAGCCGGCATAATACATGTACAACTTGTCATTAACTGACAAGATATTTGTAGGTACAAGTCCATTTTCGTCAAATCGACCTGGTTTACCAATATCTAAAACTGGTTGGCGTGAAATGTTCAGTATATTTTTGGGATTATCAGGGTCAACATCTACATAGCCAACCCGTCCAATCATATTCTCATCACAAAAAGCGAGAAAAATTCGCAATCGATCAGCATTAACAAGGGTTGGGATAGGCAGACAGGCATATTGTTTTGCCCAGGACAGCGATCCATCAGGACAATAAATTAGCCCTTGTTTTACCCATTTCGTTGTTTTAACAGGCGCATGAACCATAATAAATATCCTATATTATTAAGCGTTGCTAATTACTCAACATACACAAAATCACCAATAATGATTAGATTCGGGCACTTATTATGTTAATCTCAGTCAAAGTTTGACAGACAAGAATTATACTCGACTGACGGCAGCTGCTTGATGATTACATTAACGAAATGGACCGCACTTAAATCGTCACTGACTGCGCGTCATTTGTTGGTTTCATTCTTTTTACTTCTTGTTCTAGAGCTCTGTGTTTTTGGTCCCGTGCTCAGACAGATGGGCATATATTTGGATGAATGGATTTATTTCCAGCAGTTTCACTTCTGCCATCAATCATGGCCCGATTTATTAAAATGTGCATTTTTTGATAACCGTATTATAGTTCGTCCCATTTACGCACCTTATCTGGCCACTCTCTACTATTTCTTTCATGAAAGTCCTTTCGGTTACCATCTCATCAATCGAGCCAGCGAACTGGCTGGTGCTTTCTTTCTGTATCTGGCCTTAGTACAGATCTTAAAAGATAGGGTTTTATCTTTTTTTGCAGCGGCACTTTTTTTGATCTATCCGACTCATGATCTCACTCATTATTCGATTTCTTCTCACCCTATTTCGCTGTCTATTGCTTTTTATAATCTTAGTTTGTGGCAATTTGTCCAGTCTGTGGAACGAAAAAATTATAAACAAACATGGCTTTCAGGATTTTTCTTTTACTGAGCTTGCTTACATATGAACTCTGTCTGCCGTTGGTCATTATTTTTACAGCAGTAGCAGCAATCCTGCAGTGGCAAAGTTATACGCCAGCTAAAGTTCTGGCTCGTTCTGCTATCTACACATTGCCGTCATTAATTGCAGTATGCCTGATAGTCTTTTATCGTGCTTATCTGCTGCCGGCACTGGGTTTGGGATTAAAATATAGAACGATCTTTGATGCAGCCAATTTCGTCCATGTTATTAATAACGGAATTAAAGTATCTGTTTCGCCTTATGCTTTATCATTTTTTTCCAAACTGGCCCAGAACTTTCTTAGTGGTGATTTCAATGTTTTCCATTTTATAGTCTTGCTATTTGTGACTGGAACATTGATCAGTGCTGGCTGGATTTTAGCTGAGAGCAACACCCAGCGCTCACGTCGATCAGCAAGTCAATTAGCTATTGGGCTCGGTGTTTTGCTGCTTGTTAGCGCATATGTGATTTTTGGATTGACTCCGGACTATATGCCCGTATTGGATACAGGCATTAATAGGGTCAATGCTGCCAGCTCAATTGGAGCAGCCTTGATCACTACCGGATTGTTAGGTTGGTTATCCAGCTTCATAAAGACGTCACTCAAGCAAACTCAGTCTGTCGTCCTAGCTTGTTTGTTCATACCATTGGTATTACTATTTGTCCTCGCCAATTGGCAATTTGCTGGTCCTTGGGTAGTTTCTTGGAAATCACAGCAACAAATAATGACACTGATAAAAAAGAGGGCTGCCCAAATTCATAGTGGCGATACCATAATTTTGGCCGGTATCCCTCGGTATACTATGTGGGCACCGGTTTTCGATGGCGTATGGGATTTTCAATCAGAATTAAGAGTGGTTCTGAACAGATCCGATATCAATGGTGGTGTTCTGAGCGATCGCCTGGTAATTACTCCTGCCGCCCTGGAAGATCGGTTTCAAGCATATCTATGTGCAAGCTATCCATTTAAGCAAATGTTCGTTCTAGTACCCAGTCCGGAAAAATGGATTGCCATTCATTCATCATCAGACTTATTAGTCCTAGCCAAAAAATATGATATTACAATCATACAAAGTCCTGATAAAACAACTCCTATCCAGAAAGATAATGGCCGGTATTCAAATTCTATATGATGCTTACCTTTGGTGATTGGGATAGCCCGAAAGCACATGTTGGCTCGATAAATTGGCGTAGCAATACCGTCTACCGTGGCATTCCAACCAGGATAAAAAGTATCAGTTAAAACTAATATACCGCTGTCCGCGCAGTTAGCATCGAGTACAACTTTATTATTGTTTGGCCTTGCCAGAGTCACCCGTTCAATAGGATTTAATTGAGATTGAGCTTTACCTGTAGAAATATTGGACGCGTCCTCCAGAACTACTTGAGCATAGGGATTGAATACCTTTGAATGAATCTTTTGCTCAGCTTCGTTTTCTCCTTTGGCATATAAAACATCGTGCACAATATAACTTGCCGGTAATGCGCCTAAATTTTCATATACCCGTATTTGTGATGGTGTCTCAAGAGCAAGTTTTAAATGGTGCTTTGAAAAATGATGAGATTGACCTTGCACTATAAAGTTTTTTAGAAGAATCATTGATCCTTTCTGTGGCAAAGTGCATTTATCCGGCCAAATATTTGCTCCTGACCACGCCCAAATAATTCTCACACATACAGATATTTTCGAGCTACTGGATACATTTAAAGGCACAGCCAGTACGAAGTCCTGTTTGACTATATTCCCATTGCGACTATTACTATCAACAAAATAATGATCACCTGACCATAACTCTTTTCCCTGAGTATCTAATAACACAAACTGACAAGAATAATCTTTGGAGACATCGGGTTTAGCATTCCAAGTTAGATGTCCAATTATTTGTGCGTTTTCAGGCTGATATAAAATCGACCCGTCGATGATTGTAAGCCCGGGCTTTATAATCACTTTATCTCTATGCGGCACAATCACGGATATCTGTTGCACTTGTTTTTCAGGAACAGAAACAACAGGTGAACGACTGACTATATACCTTACACTTGCTAGATCTGCAGCTGAGTTTAAAGTGCAGTCTCCCGCCTCATGTACAAAACTAGAAAGCTTATTATAGCGAGGCGGATCCATCGCCCCGAAGCCATGGAAATCGGCAATGCCATAAGCTACGCTCAAGTTAGTCAAAAAGAAATGCCGTCCTAGGGTTATGATCCGCTCTCTACGCTCTTGGAGCCACGGTATCGGATCTATAACCGGATAATCAAAGGTTGGTTGCTTGGGTAAAGTTGCCCGTGCAACTGCTATTTCACTTACCAGACTCAAACATATAAGCGCAATACAAATCCAAACAGGTTTTATACGTAACCACCTCAAGCCAAAGATAGCTATAAGAGCCGCTATAATAATCTTACAATCTCTGCGCGCAGCTGAAAGACTAGCTGACATTAAGTCCATACCCCCATCCCAGCTGTAAGTCGATAATGAAACATGCAACTTGTATAACAACCATGGCATAAGGCTAATGAGTGCTGCAAATATCACAAGCGAAATATGCCGCCAATTGAATGGCTTTGAAATTGACTCTTTAATCTCCTCAACTCCAAAACCGGCAAAGAGAGAGAAAAGCATAAGCAAAGGATTAAGCCAGTATCTAGCTATAATAAAAGAAAATGGCTTGTGCCCAAGAAAAGCAAATCCTGGCGGAGCTGTAAGCAAGCAGAAAATAACAATAATTACAGGCAGTACAACTCGTCTGCCTGGCTTCCTGCTATACAAAGCAAATGGCAAAAGCAACGCGGTCACTATACCCAGAAAAGGGCTTTGTCCACTGAATCCAGGATTGATCAAGTTATAGAGAACTGTTTGCCATGGAACTCTGAGCGGTTCCCAGCTACTACTTTCAATAGCTGCCCGTTCATATTTATAACAGTTACCAAAATGCAAATATTCAGCAAAAGGAAATAATAATGGTGCAGTCAATAAGCAACAAATTATTCCGCCTGCAATCAGCGTCAGAACCAGGTTAACTAAGTTTGTTGTTTTTTCTTTCGCCGTGTTCTCATTGGCTATAAGTATCCTGGATATGGCAAGTAATACACCAATAAAAATACCTATAAAAAAAGACTCGACATGCATAGAAACCAGAAGCAAGGAGCAAGCCACCCCCAGCAATATACGCGTTCGCATTGTATTGCCGGTAGCTAATTTTAGAACAGTAAAAACTATTGCCGGAATTAACCAGGTAATGAGATGCATTTCAAGTTGCCAGACAACAAATGGGCAAAGGGCATATGTCAAAGCACTAAATGATGAGGATAGACGGCTCAGTCCTAAATGCCTGGCAATTAAATAAGTAAATATGACAACGCAAATATCGTTGAACACAATGCCGAGATTGTATAAATACGGCGAGAAAACCGAAAATATTTTTGGAAAAGGAGAGAAAATAAAATATTCGGGCTCTCCGATTAGTGGAGACCCGCAGTAATTATACGGGTTCCAGAGCGGTAGATGGCCACTGCTCAATATTGATGCCACCAATCTTTCAAATGGAATTGTTGCCAAATAAATCGTCGGCTCATACCAGGAGCGCATTTCTGTTGTTTTGAGCAGGGGATTATATAAAGAATCAATTTGCGACAAAAGATATAATTTTGAGATAGACATTCCCAAAAAAATTGTTTTTCCAAAAATAATAACGATAAAGCTAATCATTGCCAAAAGAATTAGCAAAGACTTGTGCTCCCCGCTAAACAATATTTCTTTTATCAGTTTCATCGTTTAAATAGTCGTTTACTAATTGCGGCTTTAATCGCCTGTGTTGATCAATATAATAGCAGGCAATGCATCAATGATTTTACGGTTTATAAAATGCTATTATTGATGGATTCAAGACCTGTAGCTAAAAGTCCACTAAAGAGCAGATGCGGCAACCTAACCATTCAATTAACCAAAGGCATCAACTGGAACGCCTGGTTGTTTTTGCCCCTATTGCTTGTTTTGCAATTTTGCTTATGGTCTGGCTTATTCTTGATCATCGCCTGCCGGCTGCTGATGAAGCCGGTCATATTTTAAACAGCTATACCTATGCAGATTTACTCAGGCACCCCCAATTCTGGCAAAGAGCATGGTTGTATAAATTTCTAACCGTTAATCAATTTTATCCGCCGGCAGTCTATGTTTTCAATGGAGTGATTAGATTGCTTGTTGGGCGCGGCAACCAGGCCGATATTATTTCTCTAACAATTTTTAATCTGATTTTGTCAATATCAACATTTAGCATTTGCCGGCTGCTTACAGGCTCATCACTGGCTGGTATTTTAGCTGTGATTTTTGTCAACACTTACCCCAATCTCAACTTTCTCAGCCATCAATACCTGCTTGATTATCCACTCGTAGCCATGATCAGCCTGGGATTATTGACATTGATCTGGTGGAAGCAAGCTCCTTCGGCAAAGCGGGCATTGATTGGCGGTATTGCTATCGGCGCCGTTTGCATGACTAAACAAATTGCCGCTTGCTATCTGGCTTTGCCTTTATTTTTATATTTTGCCCAGGCAGTAAAATCAGATTGGCACAAACATAAACTGCATGAAACAGTCCAGTTAATTATTATTGGTCTTATCGTTTTACTTTATTGCCTGCCCTGGCTATGTCTTAATGCCGGCGCTGAAAATAAGTTTGCCCATGAATTTGGTTCTGATATCAGTACAGTCGCTTCCCCTCCGGATTTTTTCAGTAACCTTACCTGGTATTTATCTTCTTTGCCGCATATGATGTCTTTGCCTCTGCTCCTGCTCTTTTTGCTTTCTCTGCTGATAACTGGCAACAGGCAGCGCTTATTGCCTGTAGGATTATCGGCATTAAGCGGCATTATATTGGTCAGCACCACTGCCTGGCAGTTTCCCAAAGAGAGATATTTAGCACCTTGTTTAGTGGCAAGCGCCATTTACTCGGCTGCTGCTGTAAGCATCATGCTTCAGGGAAAATCTAACTGGTTAAAGCCAATCGCCGCCGGCTTATTAACTTTTGCTCTTTTACAATTTTTTCTTGCTAATTTTACTCCTTACCCCATCTCAGTTAGCGGTCCTGCAGCATCTCTGTCTAAACACCTGTCCAATGCTTATTGCAACCATCCCGCCCCGCAAGAAGACTGGGGACAAGAGTGGGTCATAAAAGAAATTGATCGTATAGACAAGAAACAGCCTGTCTGGCTTAATGTGCTGTCCAATTCGGCTGAAATAAATGTCCACACTTTTGAATTTGTAGCAGCCCGACTGGGTAGTAACGTAAAACCAACTACTCCAAGACGCTGGACTATTGTTGGCGATTGTATGGAATTTTCACCAACTAAGGCTCTCTACTGTCAATGGTATCTATTGAACAGTAGCGACACTGATTTTCAATTCAAAGATGCTGCTTCAAAACTTGCCTATAACCAGCTTATTAACTTTGTTCGCGGCAGCGGCCATTTTTATCTGGTTGGTGAAAAGTTATTGCCGGACGGAACAGTCCTGTCACTTTATCGCCAGAAGTAATTGTTCTCGTTATCCTTTCGATGCTATCAAAGACTTAATGTGCGTTAAACTATTGCTTATATTGGTTCGTATGCCGGAGAAATAACTCTGCCTTCTGCTCTGCAAAGATACTTTATGGTTGCGCAACCAAATTTCTAAAATCACAAGCGGCCAAAGTTGATAAATGGACAATTGTTTGCCATTAACTGCCAATAGCTTTTGCAATTCTTGTTTGTCCAACCATTCTTGCATCATGCCATCCGGCGCCAATATTAGCTCGTTGGCCATATTCAACACCCTATCTTTTCCCGGATACGCTGCCGGCAGTCCAAAGCCCATTTTTTTACGCTGCAACCATTCTAATGGTATATATTTGCTGGCCAGTTTTTTTAACACTAGTTTTCCCTGCCCCTGAGCATATAGATGCTGCGGCGCTATTTTTTCCGCAAATCTTGCCAGCTCGACATTGAGAAATGGTGTTCTTACTTCCAGAGAATGCTGCATGCTCATGCGATCAACTTTAGAAAGCACTGCCCCTGGCAAATAAGTACCGGCATCAAGCTCTCGCAACTTATCTATAAGGGGCATGTTGTCTCGATCCAATTTGCTTTTATAAGATGAAAGCAATGCGCTCACTGCTGGCGACATGTCTCCGCAAAGTTTGTAACCACTAGAAGGAGGGAAAATCAATATTCGCTGATCCAGATAGGTAGCCCCTGCCTGCCAGCTCTGTGACTGGTTAACACCGGCGTGCTGTGCCTCCTCCTCAATAGTAGTAAAATATCTGCCGTAGCCACCAAACATTTCGTCTCCACCATCACCAGATAGTGAGACAGTAACCTGCTCTCTGGCAAACTGAGAAAGAAGGTACGTTGGCGGGCAGGAAGTATCGCCGTTTGGTTCATCCAATAAACGCCCTATCAACAAAGCCATGGCACTCATATCCGGTTCAATAAGCTTCTCGTGATGCTCAGTGCCTAAATGTGCAGCCATTGCCCGCGCATAAAGATGCTCAGTTTCATCGGTATCTTTAAATCCCATAGAAAAAGTTTTAATATCTCGTCCCAGCTTTTTCATACACAGAGCAACGACTGTTGATGAATCAACTCCGCCTGATAAAAAAGCCCCTAAAGGCACATCACTAATCAGCCTTCTTTTTATAGAGCGAACTAGAATTTCTTCAAGCTCATCGGCTAGATCTTCAATCTTTGCAACAGTAAATTTGTTTGCTTGCGGTACAAATTGAAAATATTTTTGTATTTCAATCTGTCCTTGCCGTGACAACTTCAAGAAATGTCCAGGAGACAATTTAGAAACGCCACGATAGATTGTTTTAGGACTCTGAACATATTGAAACAACAGATATTGTTCTATGGCTTCAGGACAAATTGTGGCATCAAAACCAGGCACTACGCTTAATGCAGTTAATTCGGAAGCAAAAGCAAAAAAATCTTTTCCAGACATAAAATACAGAGGTTTTTCACCAAATGGATCGCGGACTAACAACAATTCCCCGCTATGCCCGCTAAAAAATCCAAAAGCAAACATGCCATCAATACTGGTGAGAGTACGCTCACCATCTCTGAGCAATTTCTGCAACAAAACTTCTGTGTCTGCTTCTGTTTTCAGCTGGCAGCCCTGGGATAAAAGCTCTTTTTTTATATCTTGATAGTTATAGAATTCGCCATTATATGTAATTGCTGCTTTTCCATCCGCACTTTCCATAGGTTGATGCCCGCCAACAGAAAGATCAATAATGCTGAGCCGCCGATGAGATAAAGCACAATAATTATCGGGGTCTATCCAAACACCAAAATCGTCGGGCCCGCGATGGCTCATGCAAGCAGCCATGTTAGATACTACCGCTGACATCTGCTCAGCTGAATAATTTCCCTTAAGATTTATAAATCCGGCTATGCCGCACATTGTTCGGCTTTCCTGCAACAATTGACAATGATATAATAGCCTATCTAATACTTATTTTGCTCAATATCTAAATGTTTCCAATGTTCCTTCTCAATACCCCTATTCAAGTATTGCCTAGTATAAATTCTACTTGTGTTCATGGTGTACTTTCGTGAGCCCTACTGCTCCTGTTGTATCGCGGTGGCTCCCGGTTTTTGGCATCGTAGCAATTTATGTGCTAGCAGCTTCAATCATAGGAGTACAGGGTGAATTTCCTGTTAACGATGATTGGATTTATACAAGAGCAGTGAAACTCTTTATGAATACTCATAATCTGACACTCCATGGCAGTGCTGCTTCCTGTTATCTCCACATTTTAATTGGAGCAACTATATGTTCGTTGACAGGTTTTTCATACACTGCATTGCGTATTGGCGAGTTAGTCATTAGCACTTCTGGGGCCATCGCCCTTTATTTAACACTGATTGAAATTGGGTTGTCGCGAGCCGCCTCTTTCGTCTTCACCTGTATTTATGTGTTAAACCCATGGATACTTAATCTCGGATTCACATTTATGACTGACATAACTGCCCTCAGCCTGAATAACTGGTATTTCTACTTTATTGTCCGTACATTGAAATTTCAGAGATATTCACAGCTGATTGGAGTCTCGCTGATATTATTGGCTTCCCTGGCAGTGCGGCAAACTGCTATAGCATATATCCTACCTAATCTAGTTGTACTCTGGACGCTCAGGACTGACAGGCAAAAGCTTGCTCTAGCAACTTTTGCATTGGTATTGGTTCCTATATGCCTTTTCATTGCTCTTCCCTGCCTTATGACAGCTACTGACCCTCAGTCCCGAATTGCCATTCAAATTGAGCAATGGTACGGACATCATTTTCTTAGTATCCTCAAGCATCATCCCATCAAGGGAATTTCTCAGCTAATATCAGGGCTTGGACAACTTTCATGTTATTTGGGATTGATGGTTTCTCCTCTGTTGCCTTCCTTTTTTTGCGGATGGTTTTGTCACAGTTTTCGCCTGCCCAAGACAATCTGGATCTTGTCTTCTTTTTTGGTCGCCTTTTCAGTAATAGATCTTGTATTTATTCAAGGCAGACTGATGCCCTTCAACGGTAATCTTTTAGCACTTCCATGGTTCTGCATACCGGCTATCATAGGGAAGCCACCAACTCCAATTCCGCATTCTTTTTTTGAATGGTTCACTGCTGTCTCTTTTGTAGCTGCGTTCTGTTTATTATCAATACTTACCACACTGGGTTGGTTGGCGCTAAAGAGCTATCAGCATTGGCACCAGGCAAAAAACTCTGATGAAGCATTAAATCAACAAGACTATCTGCTTTCATACTTCTTTCTCTGTGCTTTATGTACTATGGGGCTTGTGACACTGCAAATTGCCTTGCGTGATTTAGATCGTTACTACATCTTGTGCCTGGCTCCAATTTTGTTATCTATTGCAATAGCGCTACGGCATTTCAATCTATCAACACAATTAATAACTGCTTTGCCACTGACTCTAGTCATTGGAATATATTCAATTGCAGCCATACAAGACAGTATGAACGCTTACCGTGCCCAATGGTCTGCCATCCGCTCTCTGGAACAACAAGGAATCAAGCCTTTCGACATAGAAGGCGGCTGGCAATATAATGCTCTTGCCAATGAAGGACTATCGAAACAATTTATTATCGATCGCGATCAATGTGGCTTCCCGCTTAGCGCGCGCGGACACCAGCCATTGGCTAACCAGCGCTTCTGGGCAGTTAATGGGGAAGACTATATGATTAGTTTTTCTGAAGAGCCGGGGTATAATGTAATATCGCATCATCCTTATTGGTCTGCAGTCCAATGGAAGCAACGAGAAGTATTAGCATTAAGAAGAGACGGCATTAACAGTAAATTACGGTGAACAGTGTTGCACTACGTCCGATAACCTACCATCAGCAGTGAACTGCCAAATGGGAATCGCAATCCTGACTTAATAAGTCTATACTCGAAATCCATAATACAATCCAAGAAAGCATTTGCTAGTCCATCAGCCTGAAGGTTGTTGGTTATTTCTTCATTCGACTGTTGTTTTACCAACAATCTGGAAGCCATAACTGCCGGCAAAAGTAGTGAAACAAAGCTCGTAGACATAATCACTTTAAATCCTGCTTCTTCCAGTTTTGACTGTAATTCTTGCTTACTATATCTTCTAAAATGTCTTGACGCTTCATCAAAATAGCTCCAAAGATATTTATGCTGAGGTACAGTGACAATAATACCTCCGCCTGGTTTTATTGCTTTATACATTTGACTTAATACCACGTGATCCGACTCAATATGTTCAAGAACATCAAATGCACCAATCACATCAAATTCAGCAGAAAATGGTATTTTAAGCGCGTCCATTTGAAATAGTTCGGCTCGCGAAACTCTGCCGGCAGCGTGCTTAAGCCCATCTATTGAAAGCTCACTGCCAAATATAGAAAGATGAGGAATTTCTTGAGCAATTCCATTTAAAACAAAGCCTGTCCCGCAGCCTATTTCCAACAATGATTTTGCTTGTGGAAAATTCTTTTTTATTGCCCACATGATGATTTTGTTGCGCGCGCGGAACCAAAAACTTTTTGATTCTAAATGGGCAAGTAAATAGAAACTTTCTTCATCAAGTTCTGTGTGTCCTTCATAAACATTTGGTGCTAGACAAGCAAAACCATTTTTATATTCAGGGGTAAATGCACATACCGGGCATTGCCAGCCACTAGCGGTGAAATAATTATAACAAGCAAGACATGTTTTCATAATTGAAAGTACGCAGCTGGGATGGATTATCCCGATATAACATGATCCCAGCGTATGCAATTTAATCCATTTGCAGCTAATTTTTTTTGGAATTCAGATTGGGTTTCCGGATTGACACCGAGCATAAATGCATCTTCGCTTCCGGTATTTAACTCATTTAAACTTCGAACCGGTTTTCCTTGAAAACTGGTTCGTTCTTTGACCTTATCAATTGTGCATGCAGTGACTTTTTGCCAATAGTTTGGACAATAGGCACTCAGTAAAAGGCTCCATGTGCTGGTGCCGAAATTGTATATGTTTTTAAAATCCTGGATCTGCTGCTGCAAAAACTCGTCACAAGCAACATAGCTTTGTACATATTCACAACGCTTATAGTACAATTCTTCAATCGGAAATGTGCTTGGGAGATTATCTTTGGTAACATTGGTCCCTTTTTGGGACAATATTATCAGCTGTTTATGACGTAAAGATGGATTATCAGGAGCGGTTTTCCATGCTGTAACATACAACCCTGCTTTTTCGGCAATCTGCATCAGTTGATGTGGAGTGAATGAATAGTTTTGATCACTGAACATAAATTCGGCGCTCGGAATCGAAGAATCAGGACAAGTAAGAACTATGCGGCCTTCTTCGTTCAATAGTTGTTTCAGCGCCCCAAGAAAGTCAATCGGGTTAGTAGTGTGTTCAACAACATTGGTTGAATAGATAAGATCAAAGCATTTATCCAAAACTAGGTGCTGCCCAATCCTTCCCTCAATTACATCCAAACCATTTTCTCTAGCATTAATGCTTTCCTGTTCTGATGGCTCAATTCCAAGAAATGAGGAAGTAGAAAATTGATCAAACATTGCTTGCATCATCCAGCCACGTCCGCAGCCTGCATCTAATATTGTTGAAGGGGTAAATCCGTTCAATGCATCCTTGATCCACTTGGCCATTGCTCCATACCGTGGCTGATCATACACAGCTGCTCCAGGGCGTTCATAAAAGCCATAGTGCTTTTCATAAAAATCAGTCTGCCCAAGTTGACGAATTTCGACCCGCTGCATTAGCCCGCATGACATACACTGAGCCTTGGCAAGCGGCTCAGCTACAAGCTTGCCTGCAGTAGTCATTGAATGTTCCCAGTAGGATGGAATGCTTTTGAATTCTGGCTGCCCGCATAAAATGCAGCTTGCATAAAACAACTTATTGTTTGCATAGTCATTCATATTTGCTAATTTACTTCCTAGCGCTGTAAATCGCCATTACTATAAATTTGGCGAACTATGGTATAAGGGCGCATCTTAGTCTCAATGAAAATGCGCGACAGATACAATCCAATTACTCCTATACAAAAAATTGCTAGCCCACCTAAAAACCAAACAGATTCTAGGACTGAAATCCAGCCTGGTGGTGTTTTCCCTGAACACCATAATGCTAACAATACTATAAATACAATCGTTGATAAAAATAAAATCGCTAACCCAACAAAGAAAATTATATAAAGTGGTCGTTCGCTAAATGATGTAACACTGTCCAAGAGTGCCCCAACACGCAGTTTCAAATGATAACCTGTCGTGGGGGTAAAAAGTTTATTGAACTGTATTGCTTTCTGCTTAAATCCCGTCTCAACCCATAAACCACCTATTGCTGTTTTGTGTTCTCTATGACGAACAAGCGCCCGCACGTAGTTGCTTTTCATCAATCTCACTGTACTGTGATTACTGGGTATCTTTGTCGGCAATAGCATGTCCATGAGCCACCATGAAATTGCCCCGCCCCATTTTTTGAACATTTCGCCGTTACGTTTTTCCTGGCAGCCATAAATAACATCCCAATCATCTTTAGATAATTGTGTATAAAATTCCCCAAGCAACTCCGGCGGCTCTTCCAAATCGACATCTATCAAAAAAACATTTTCTCCACACGCTTGCTCAATTCCAGTCATCATTGCTTTGTGATGACCAAAATTGCGTGATAACTCTATAATTTTTAGACGTGGATCATTTTTTAATAGCTCTATGGCCTTTTCTAAAGAATTATCCGGAGAACCATCATCAACCATGATGATCTCGTAATCTTCCGTGATTCTTTTAGCCTCAGCGCTAATACGCCTATGGAACTCCTCAATATAAGGAGCCGAATTGAATAAAGTGGTTACGATCGAAAGTTTGACTATTGACATTATGCCAAATCATTTATAGCGAGGAGCTAAGCTTAAGATATAATAACCGTCTAAAATTATCAGTTAATCAGTACTGTATAATAAAGTTCTTATAAACTATTACAGCGGTGTCGCCATGCAAGCACCTTCAAATCTTGCCAAAACCTACATAGCCTCGGATATACACTTAGATAAGCTTGATCAGATTTTCCAAGAACTTTTTAAGCTTGATTCAACACTGCTTAAGAATGAAATGACAATGGCAGATATAGAGCGGTGGGATTCGTTATGTCATATGACATTGATTGTAAGTATCGAGAAAAATTTTGGCATCGAGCTCAGCTTTGACGATATCTCCAGAATGCAAAACATTGGGGAGATTCGCAAAATTGTCACTGAAAAGACAAGATTATAAAAATGCCATCACTAGAAGGAAAAGTTTGCGTTGTAACTGGTGGCGCCAGTGGGCTTGGGCTGGAAATCACAAATCAACTATTAGCTGAACAAGCAACTGTAGCTGTGTTTGATATCGATTCAAAACGGTTCAATACCAATGGGCATGACGTAACCTCATACCCTTGTGATGTTACAGACGAAGATCAAGTTCAGCAATCTATTACACAAGTATGCGAGAAACTAGGAAAAATCGATATTTTAATAAACAATGTCGGCATTCTTTTCAGTGCGCCACTTATTGCTCTTGTCCCTTCAGGCATACAGAAGCATGATTCTAAAATGTGGGAAAAAGTAATTGCTACAAATTTATCATCAGCATTTTATATGACTAAGCATGTGGTAGAAGATATGCTGAAAAAGCGGACCAAGGGCGTCATTGTGAATATCAGCTCCATATCCGCAAAAGGAAACGCCGGACAATCTGCCTACTCGGCTGCTAAAGCCGGGCTAGAGGCTTTAACGAAAGTATGGGCAAAAGAACTCTCCCCTATGGGTATTAGATGTTTTGCCATTGCTCCTGGATTTTGCGACACCGAATCAACACATACAGCAATTAGCAAACCGGTACTCCAAGAAACAATTAACCACGTGCCGCTAAAAAGATTAGGTACCACGCAAGAAATTGCTGCCTTTATCGTGGCTGGGATTAAAAACGATTTCTTGAATGGCAAAATATTAGAAATAGATGGCGGGTTAGTTATTTGAGATATATTTGCAACCTTGCCCAAAAGTTTAAGCTAATAGCAAATGAGTTCTCGGACTCTGCTGCTGTCATAACTGAAGATGCTTCAATTAGTTATGGTGAATTGGACAAGCAATCTGACTTACTTGCACTCTATTTTCTATCTAGCGGAATTGGGCCGAGGGACGTCATTTGCATTGCCGGTGAAAAGCGTATAACTACAATCATTTGCATTATTGGTGCGCTAAAATCGGGCGCTGTATACAGTGTATTTGATCCAGCAAGCCCGGTAGAACGTTTAACAAAAATCTTTAGTCAATGCAAACCAAAACTAGTTCTTTGCTCAGGTGACTTAATTTCAGATATAAAAGCTACTGGATTCAATGCAATTAATTTCCCTGTGATTACTGCTGATTCAAATATCAAACCTCAAAGTCCAGTAGCAGCGCAACAAATTACCGGGAGTGATGCTGCCTACATTATGTTTACTTCTGGCTCCACCGGATTCCCAAAAGGTGCCATAATGAGCCACCAGAATGTATTGAACTTAATTGCCTGGAGCCAGCAGACATTTGCAATTACAGCAGCAGATATTCTGACCAATGTTAATCCATTGTTTTTTGATAATTCTGTTTTTGACATCTACTCAGCATTATTTTCTGGAGCAGCACTGGTTTTATTTGACAATGAAACTGTTCGCAATCCAGCAAAATTAATGCAGCTTATTAATAAACATAAGTGCACTTGCTGGTTTTCCGTGCCATCAATGCTAATTTTTTTGCAAACTATGCGTGCCTTTAGTTCAGAAACTATGTCGCATATCAAAAAAATTATATTTGGCGGCGAAGGTTATCCCAAAGCGAAACTAAAAGAACTCTTTGATATTTATTCATCTCGAATCGCTTTTCACAATGTATACGGGCCAACAGAATGCACTTGTATTTGTTCATCTTATAAAGTTTCTGAGAATGACTTTGCTGATCTAAGCGGGTTACTTCCCTTAGGTCAACTAGCTCCCAATTTTTGTTTTCTAATTGTCGATGAAGAATTACAACCAGTAAAACCAGGACAGGTTGGAGAATTGATTCTTCGCGGACCTAATGTCGGCATGGGTTACTACAACGATAGCGAAAGAACACAACTAAGTTTTATTCAAAATCCCACTCATAATGCATTTAGTGAGCTGGTCTATCGGACAGGGGATCTCGTTTATGTCAAGCCAACAGACGGAAAACTCCATATTGTTGGCAGGCGCGACAATCAAATCAAACATATGGGCTATAGAATTGAACTGGAAGAAATCGAAAATGCTTTTCATTGCATCGACTCAGTAAAAAGAAGTGCAGTCCTTCATTGTGAAATAGAAGGGATAAGCCAAATAGCCGCATTCATCGAAAGTGCTAATGGCAAACCGAGCGAAGATAGCCTTAGAGCACAGTTGCAGGAGATGATTCCCAATTACATGATTCCAACACGGTTTCAATTTGTAGATTCTTTACCCAAAAATGCCAATGGCAAATTAGACCGACTGAAATTAAAATCGGATTATGTGAGGCAACAATTAAATGGCTAATGTGGTTATATTTGGCACAGGCAAAGGAGCTAGCGTAGCTCATCGTTATCTTGCCAAAGATAGCGATCATAAAGTATGTGCATTTGCTGTCGAGAAAAATTATCTTAGTGCCAATGAATTTAAGGATTTACCGGTAATCGATTTTGATCAGATAGAGAATGAGTATCCCCCAGATCAATTTCAGTTTTTTATTCCTCTGGGCAGCCAAAACATGAATAAACTCAGATATGAGAAATACAAAAACTGCAAAAATAAAGGATATACATGCATCAGTTATGTCAGCTCAACAATCCAATTCAAAGACGAGCTAGCCATTGGTGAAAACTGTTTTGTATTAGAAAACAACTCAATTAATTTCGATGTAAAAATCGGCAATAACGTCACAATTTGGAGCGCTAATCAGATAGGTGATCGCTCAGTAATTTCGGATAATTGTTGGATATCATCAAATGTCAGTATTGCCAGCGATGTAATTATCAAGCCATTCACATTTGTTGGTATCAATGCCTCTATATCTAACGATGTAACGATAGGCGAAGAAAATTTTATTGGGGCAAATGCTTTAATCACTAAGAATACTACTAGCAAAGATGTATATTTAGTAGGACAAACGGAAAAAGCCGCATTCACAAGCGATAAGTTCGCTCTAATTTTGAATAAGAGCTTATGAAAGAGTTAATGTTGATGGAAAAGACTGTAGCTGCAACTAATCAATTCTATGCCGCCCGCAACCCACATCATGTCTATCCGGTAGAATTCGTTGTTAGGACGTTCTTTGGCAGCTATCCTAACTTACACCTCGATAAAACAAGGTTCGCCGGCAGTCGCATCCTCGACCTTGGTTATGGTGACGGAAGAAATATGCCGCTGCTATTCGACCTTGGCTTTGAGGTATACGGTATAGAAATCTCGGATGAAATCAATGAGCTTGCTACTTCTCGTTTAAAGAATCTGGGAGTTACAGCAACTCTTAAAAAAGGGCGCAATGCACTAATACCTTTTGACGATTGCTTTTTTCAGTATGTTCTAGCGTGCCACTCTTGCTATTACATAGACAAGGACACCACTTTTGAGAACAGCTTGAATGAGATCTATAGAATACTTGATTCTCAAGGGATCTTTATATGCTCACTGCCAATGCATGACACTTATATTCTAGAAGGCGCCCAACAGCTTGCAGACGGTTATTATCGTATAATGCATGATCCGTATAATTACCGCAATGGAACAATCTTTCGTGCATTCAAGAGTTCTGATGATATTTTAAATACTTTTGATAGGCAGTTTGAGGACATTCGTATCGGATTTTGTGATGATAATTTCTTCGGTATTCGCCAGAAAGTATGGACAGTAGTATGCAAAAAAAGATGAGCCATTCTAACCTCTTATGAACAAATCATTGTTGAACACCTACATCTGCCCTGCCGACAAAACACCGTTGATATTTCGTTGCGAGAATAATAGAGATCAAGGCGAAATCAGCGAAGGCTTTTTAGTATCTGCAGCTAATACAGCATACACACTTAAAAATGGTATTCCCAATTTCATTGCTCCAGGGCAGCTTTCAGCACTAGAACTAGAAATTAAACAGCAATATGAAGAATACTACACCGAGGAGTTTTACGATAACGCAATTGAATGGCTTTTCAAAAGCTTCTGTGAAGATGAAGATTCCATTCGTGAATCGCTGGTCGATATACTCCAATTGAAACCTGATTTCAAAGTGCTCGAAATTGGCTGTGGCACTGGACGTGATTCATTCCGGATTGCCAAACGTCTTAATAGTAAGGGTGTGCTTTTTCTTCAGGATCTCTCTGAGTCAATGGTTAATATTACACGGAATAAACTCAGCAAAGATTATGACAAACTAGGACTGTCTTGCACGCTGAATTTTTTCGTGTCCTCGGCAAGGAGCCTTCCTTTCCCAGATAAATACTTTGATGCAGTTTTCCATTTTGGTGGTTTCAATAATTTTGAAGATCCCAGAGGAACACTAAACGAATTTTCTCGAGTAGTAAAAAATGAGGGAAGAGTTGTTATTGGGGATGAGTCAATCCCACCCTGGCTAGAAGGAACAACATTTGCCGAAATTGTATGTATCAATAATCCTCTTTTCAGACACAAAGTGCCTCTTTCACATTTGCCTGAAAATGCACGAGAAGTAACTGTAAGGTGGCTGCTTGGCAATTGTTTTTATGTGATTGACTACAAAATTGGCAATGGGGCACCATTGCTAAATCTTGATCTTCCCCATAAAGGAAATCGTGGTGGCACAATGAGAACACGATATTACGGACAGATAGAAGGTATTACTCCTGAAGCTAAAAGCTTAGCTCATGAATCCGCAAAAAAGAAAGGGCTCAGTCTCCACGACTGGCTTGACCAGGCGGTGCGTAATGCCGCACGGAAAGATTTAGTCTAGCAGGAATCTATATGGGCTGGAAAAAATTAGGCAAGATATATGAGCCGTCCGGCAAGCTCTCCTGGGCTCGTTCGCATGCTGCCAATCCAGTTGCCGAATACATTCATGATGATTTATTTCGAATCTACTTTAGTGCAAGGGATGAACAAAATCGATCAAGCATAGGATATATCGTTATTGACATAAGTAATCCAAAGAAGATACTTGAGGAAGCACAAGATCCAGTACTCGCTCCTGGCAATCTAGGAATGTTTGATGACTGCGGAGCTTCAATTAGCTGTATTGTGCGCGTAGGCAACGCTCGCTACTTATATTACATGGGATGGAATCTAGCAGTAACTGTGCCCTGGAAAAACACAATTGGCCTGGCGATCAGCAAATCCTACGATCAGCCATTTGTGCGGCACTCTACTTTTCCTGTCGTCCCCCTGAATGAAACTGATCCCTATACGATTTCATATCCCTGGGTAAGTCTAGATGGGGGTCGTTTTCGAATGTGGTATGGTTCCAACTTAAAATGGGGGCACGAAAAAAAGGATATGCTGCATGTCATCAAATATGCAGAATCATCTGATGGTATTGAGTGGAAGCGGGAGAATCAAATAGTCATAGATTCTGTTTCTCCAAATGAATACGCTATTTGCAAACCGTGTGTTCTTAAAAATGACAATGAATATTTGATGTGGTTTTGCAGCCGTGGTGATAAGTACCGAATCCATTCGGCAAGGTCTGCAGATGGAATCAATTGGGAACGGCTTGGGCAGTGCCCTGGAATTGATATATCTAAATCTGGATGGGATTCAGACATGATTGAGTACCCATGCGTTTTTACGCATAAGGGGCAGCAATATTTATTATACAGTGGCAACGATTACGGAAAAACAGGCTTTGGCTTGGCTGAACTAGCTCCCGCTTGACATTCCATAGTTGTTACAATGGTTTTTGGAGCAAGGTTGGGAGAATCCTCAATTATGGCTAATCTAGTTATATTTGGTGCTGGAGAAATTGCCGAAGTAGCACATTTTTTCTTTACTCGTGATTCCGAGCATCGAGTAAAAGCATTTACTGTTGACGGTAAATATTTAGATAATTCTTCGTTCCTGGGTTTACCTGTCATAGCGTTTGAAGAAATACAAAAGCATTTTCCGCCAACAAGCTTCAATATGTTTGTTGCAATCAGTTACAGCAAAATCAATGAAAATCGCAAGAAGAAATATCTAGAAGCGAAAGCCCTGGATTATAAACTGGTGTCTTACGTTTGTTCTAAGACATTTTATTGGGGCACCAATCCGATTGGCGACAACACTATGATTCTTGAAAGTGTAGTCATTCAGCCATTCGTTAATATAGGCAACAATGTTTTTATCTGGAGCGCCAGTCATGTTGGACATCACACAACAATTAAAGACCACACTTTTATTGCTTCCCATGTAGTAATTGGTGGTGGTACAGAAATTGGTGAGCAATGTTTCCTTGGCATTAACTCCACCGTGCGTGACCATATTAAAATTGGTGATCGTTGTGTTATTGGTGCCGGCACAATTATTATGGCGGACACCGAGCCCAACGGATTATATGCAGCACCCGCCACAGAAAGAGCAGCAATCAGTCCTGCGCTGATAAAAATATAACTCCTGCGGCCAATCTATGAGCAAAATAATTTATGACGGTTAAGGTAGCTATTCTCCAATCAAGCTATATTCCCTGGAAAGGTTATTTTGACCAGATAAATTCTTGTGATCATTTTGTGCTGTATGACGATGTCCAGTACACCAAACGAGATTGGCGCAATCGTAATATCATCAAAACAGAACACGGACCGTGTTGGCTAAGCATCCCGGTTAAAGTCAAAGGAAGATATTTACAAAAAATCTGTCAGACCGAAATTTTAGATCGAGACTGGGCCAATAAACATTTTCAAACTATCAAACATAATTATCGAAAGGCACGTTACTATCAGGATTATGCGTCTGAGTTGGAAGAACTTTACTCACAGGCTGCTTCGCTGCAAATGTTGAGCGAAGTAAATCATCTATTCCTGACGCAAATATGCAAATGGTTGAATATCCAAACACCATTGAGATGGTCTCATGAGTTTCAACTTGCTGAAGGCAAGAATGAGCGACTGCTGGAAATATCTAAGCAGCTTGGTGCTACCATTTACTTGTCAGGGCCAGCAGCCAAGGATTATCTTGACATATCTTGTTTCGAGAAGGAAGGCATAAAAGTCGAATGGGCTGATTATTCCGTATACCCGCAATATACTCAACTTTATCCACCTTTCGATCACAAAGTAAGCGTACTCGATTTAATCGTCAATGAAGGCCCAAATGCTCATCAGTTCATGAAGTCATTCCGGCAAATATGACATGATTATTCTCCAACAATAGAGTCAAAAGATGCGTACCCAGGACACCCATTCTTTTTCACTAGACAAGCAAGCGCTGGAGAATAATACAATTCCCCAGCCTCTGGACCAGCTTGTGCCGTTCAATAAATCACACGTGACAGGCAAAGAGCTTAGCTACATTCAACAAGCCATAGACAATGCTCACCTGTCAGGCAATGGTTCATTTACCCAAAAATGCCAGGAAGCTTTACAAAATCTCACTAATACACAGGCAGTATTTTTGACTCATTCCGGCACAGGAGCGTTAGAGATGGCTGCCTTGCTCATCGACATTAGCCCTGGAGATGAAGTGATTGTTCCCTCTTTTACATTTGTAACAACTGCCTCAGCCTTCGTTCTCAGGGGAGCCATTCCTGTTTTTGTAGATATTCGCCCGGATACTCTAAACCTCGATGAAACCGCGGTCGAAGCTGCCATCACCAAAAAAACTAAAGCAATCGTACCTGTTCATTATGCCGGACTGAGCTGCGAAATGGACAGGATAGTAGAATTGGCAACTCCACAAAATATATATGTGATCGAGGACGCCGCCCATGCACTTTTATCTACATACAAAAACCGCCCGGTCGGAAGCCTGGGACATTTAGCGGCGCTAAGTTTCCATGAAACAAAGAACATCACAGCCGGCGAAGGTGGCGCTTTGCTAATCAACCAGGAAGAATTAATGGAAAAGGCACACTTAATTTGGGAAAAAGGCACAAACAGACGAGAGTTTGGGCTCGGAGCAACAGATAAATATACATGGCAAATGCTTGGATCATCCTTTCCGCCCAGTGAAATAACAGCTGCCTTCCTCTGGGCCCAAATCACAGAAATACATACAATCACTAATCAGCGTATCCGCGCCTGGCAAAGGTATCATAGTCGCCTCAAGGAACTTGAGGATAAAGGCAAATTGATGAGACCGGTCGAAGCTGCTTATGCCCAACGCAATGGTCATATATATTATATTTTGGTGCAGTCTGAGCAGATACGAAACCGACTGCTTGCCTATCTAAATACAAATAATATAGGTGCAGTATTTCACTACATACCGCTTCATTCATCACCTGCCGGTAGCCACTATGGGCGGTGTCATGGCTCTCTAAAAACAACCGACGATATCAGCACAAGATTAATTAGACTACCCTTGTGGGCAGACCTGCCGGATGAGACTATTGACACGATAGTCGGGGAAATCGAAACATTCTTCAAGTCGAATTAATGGAAATTAAAGCTCTATAATTCAAAATGAGGACCTCTTGGCAGCATGGTAAAATTGGCAATTTATCAAAGCATAAACAGCCCTAATTATTTGTCTGATATGAGAAAATGGTTTGTCGGTTGTTTCTCCCCCAGGAAGAATCTCCGTCCCTCAGTCCAGCATATATCGTTAATTTGAATTGGCAATGTCGACAACCAAGTATGATCCCCGGGAAGATGTAGCCTATGCAATCAGCATAGGGAATCTGTATCTGGGATTTTTAGACCGCATGGGCATTCCAGTCAAAGGCTCTTGCATTCTTGAACTGGGTCCAGGCAAAAATTATGGCAGCACAATTTTTCTGTCATGTTTTGGCGCCCATTGCACCGTAGCCGATAAATACTTATCTAACTGGGATGAGAACACTCATCCAATTTTTTATTCCGCCCTGGGACAAGTAATTGAACGGAAATTTCCTAAGGCTGATATCTCACCAATAAAAAAACTTCTACAACAAAATAAATATCATCCTGATGTCATACAACAAATATCGTCACCCTCAGAAGATCTATCATCTCTTCCTGCCAATTATTTTGACGTCGTGCTTTCTAATGCCGTATTGGAACATGTAGTCAATCCGGCAGCATCTTTAAATGAAATATATCGTGTTACAAAAGGTGGCGGTTGGAATATTCATCAAATAGATTACCGAGATCATCGAGATTATGAGCAGCCACTTGAATATTTGTTTGTAGAAAATAATGATTTTGCTCAGATGTTTAAAGAACGCAATGGTGAATGCGGCAATCGTTATAGGGCTCGTGAATTTGTAAGTTTTTTCAAAAATGCCGGCTTTCTAATTGATGCCGTTGAACACAATATGTTTGCCGCGCATGAATATTTAGTGACAACAAAAGAGCGTATGGCAAAGAATGGAATGGCTTACGCAGAAGAAGATTTATCAATTTTAAGTGGACGTATCTATGCCAGCAAACCAGTTGACTCCACTGTCAAAGAATCAGCCGTATGTCGTTCAGGTAAAAAGTTTACTCTCTCTGACGGTGAAATGTTTGACTTTTCGCCAACAGGTTTTGTTGTCCCAAAATTTATCTCACGTTTAGCGGGGGCTTTCACTCGATGAGTGGTTTTCGCAATCTGATTCATCTCTGGTCATCGCTATATGAGTATTTAATTGGCGATAATACACCTTTCGTAAGCTTTGTTCAGGATCCGCACCAATCAGGAATTCTTATCGATATCAGCAGCCACAAAGCCACATTTATATTTTCAGCAAATCAGTACTCTAAGAACATCGCGGAAGGAAACAACAACTGTTACATATACAATCTTGATTGGAAACCATTCCAACCATGGACACAAGCTGTTTTAGCTGAACTGAAAACTCTGTCACTTAAAAGAGCGGTTTTCTTTTTTTGCATAGAACAAGTTCCACTACAACTGATTGAAGCATTAGAAAAATGTGGCTGTAGTGAATTTATTTATCGTGAAGACAGTCGGTGGAAAAGAATTGATGCATCTCAGTCAAGATCTGGATTTACTTCCTGGTTAAAAAGATTTCGTACTATTAGAAAGGTTTTGCTTTTTTTATTGGGAAAAAAAATCAACATAGCCCAACATGCAAGCTCTATCAGTGCTAATGGTTACGGTTATAAAATTAGATTACCTAACAACACTACCCAGGATATGAGTATTAAAAATCATTGTTCGGATATATTATTATTCGAAAATGATTGTCGCCTTGATCAACCAAATACTCTCATTACCGAAATTATTGCTAATGGAAAAGGTAGATTTTGCCAGCAAGGCCTGGATTTATTTTTTTCTGCCAGTGACAGCTCCGACCCTCGTTGGAATAAAAGAACTTATAGATTCGTTGATTTAAAAGGTCCTTTTAAAAAGTTAAATTGTTTTTTTTACTCTTTAAGTCAGAACCTGCCGGAAACAAGCTTGCCGCCAGTAGACTTTGAAGTGGAAATGCAAAGCTTGATCACTCAGAGTTATAAATGGAATTTCAAACTCAGCAATCTGGAAAATATTCGACCTGACCACTCAAAGGCAATTTGTTTATTCTCAGGCAGTCTGGGCCCCGGTGGCACCGAAAGACAACTTGCTTATGTAGCTAAACATTTATCTAATGCCGGTAAAGAAGTGCACATTTTCACTTGCGAGCCGTTATCTGAAACTGCGTTACACTACTTTCCTATTCTTCCACCGACAGCCACTGTCAAGATTCAATCCATAACTCATCCTAATATCCATTTTCCTGAAGAATCTTTATTTACACAACCGGGAGGGAAAAAAACCTTATCGTTGTTTCTGGCAATGCCTGACTATATGAGTGAATATGTTTGGAATCTTTACACGCATTTGATGATGATAAAACCTAAAGTTTTACATTGCTGGCTGGACTACCCGAATTTGATTGGTGCCATGGCAGGTTGGCTAGCCGGAGTGCCACAAATTATTTTGTCGACCCGTAGTCTTAATCCTACTCATTTTCCTCATCTCTACTATCCCTGGTACCAAAAATGGTATCAATACTTATCTCGCTTACCCAACGTCAAACTTATCGGCAATTCTGAAGCCGGTATTCATGACTACTCCGACTGGTTAAATATGCCTCGTTCTCATTTTAGTCTAGTTAAAAACGGTGTTGATGATTCGGTCATCAAACCGAGCAGCCTGGCAGAAATTAAAGATTTTCGGAACTCCCTCAATATAGAGAACGGCACTCCTGTTATAACCGGGATTTTTAGACTCGATATTGAGAAAAGACCTTTTACTTTCTTAGAAGTGGTCAAAAAAATCAAAGAAAGGGTGCCCAGATTAAGAGTTCTCATAGCCGGCATAGGCAAAATGGAAAAAGCGGTGCACAAAAAAGCCCAAGACATGGGCATCGACAATTGGGTGACTTTTCTAGGAAGGAGGCAAGATGTGCCCTTAATTATGTCTGCCAGCGATCTTGTTTTATTAACTTCCAGCGAAGAAGGCACGCCAAATGTTTTGATGGAAGCGCAATGGTTAGCAAAGCCAGTTGTATGCACTGGGGTGGGCGGAGTAGCTGAAGTTGTAGAACACGGCAAAACTGGATATATTCTGGCAAAAGATGATCTTGAGGGGTTGGCTGAAGCATGCTGTACCCTTCTTGGCGATGCCGAATTGAGACGATTGTTTGGGGAAGCTGGGCAAAAGTATGCAAAAGAACACTTTTCGATCGAAAAAATGATAAACAATACCGTTACTTTTTATGATGATCAAGTACAGCCTTTGCATTTGCAGGCTCCTTGTACTGAAAAACCTCAGGTACAGCAAATTATATGAGAATTTGTCTATTATCCAAAGAATATCCGCCTGACACCGGCTGGGGCGGTATTGGCACGTATAATTATCAAATTGCTCATGGTCTTAAAGAAATCGGTCACGAGGTTGAAGTTATTGCTCTGGCCAAATCTGAAGTCCCGCTGTCCTCCAATAGTAATTTAAGTAATTCATCTCAACGGCCTGTGCATGAAGAGGATGGAATTATTGTTCATCGCGTACCCTGGCAGGGACATATGGATAAACATAGCGGCATGCGTATAACTGCGCCTGTCAGTCATTTTATGTTTAAAACTAATCTCCTCTTATGGAATAAATTGCTGGCAATTCATAGCCTACGACCATTTGATGTTTTGGAAACTCCTGAACATCTGGCAGAAGGACTTATCCCGGCAGTAGCAAAATGGCTACCCGTTGTAATTAAATTGCATACGCCCTATTCTAAATTTATTGCCGAGAAATTTCATAACACAACTGCTGCCTTTGATCATCAGCTTATTGCCATGCTTGAGCGACTGGCAATAGTTTCAGCTGATACTGTCATATCACCCAGCCATGATCTGGCCAGATATCTTTTTCAAGATATGAATTACCCGCTCAGTGAAATTAAAGTTGTCAAAAATCCCATTGACGCCAATAAATTCATGCCTGAGGGGCACAGGGCAATATCTGCTGATGGGCACCTGACTGTTTTGTATGTGGGCAGGCTCGAAGAGCGCAAAGGAATCCATTATCTAATTGAATCTATTCCTCATATTCTTGCCGGCATGGCTGATGATCATTTATCCGTTCGTTTTGTCATTATTGGCAGCGACACAGCAACAGCAGCCGGGCATCAGCCGGTCCTGCCTCAACTTGAACAGGCGCTCAGCAAATCAGGCTGTGCAGGCAATGTAATTTTTCTTCCCCATGTTCCTCTGTCCGACATGCCTGCTTATTATCGCAGCGCCGATATTTGCATAGCCCCTTCTTTATATGACAATGCTCCATATACATGCCTGGAAGCTATGTCCTGCGGGCGCCCGCTTATTGGCACTAATGCTGGTGGCATGCCCGAGTATATAACTGATGGTGAATCAGGTCTTGTTATTCCAGCTGCTGACACCGGCGCGATCGTCAGTGCAGTGACACGGTTATTGAAAAATAAAGAGGAACGCCTGCGTCTTGGAGAAAATGCCCGACAGTATATTCTGGAGAAGATCCATCGCACCGAGATTGCCAGAGAAAACGAAGCAATCTATAAACTGGCAATGGAGCGCTTTAACATCAAAAAAGAAAAGGCAATTTATCGCCATTGCGCTTCTCAGTCGCTTGCTGACGCCAACAACATGTTTTACGCTTATCAAACTATGCTTTACAATCTGCTTTACGTACATTCATGGCGGTTTCGCATTCAGCACTGGCTAAAACTTCTTGCCTGCAGGCGAAATCTTCTTTTTGCCAAACTTGTTGCCTCTGCTTCTAACAAAGTTCTGGGTTCTCGAGCTTCTCAATCTGCTCTCATCGCCGGATTGGAAAAACAGATAAAGGATAAGGAAAACGAACGAGAACTACTGGTAAAGCTTGAGCTGGGGTGTTTTAAATGAGGGTCGGGCTTATCTCGCATGAATATCCGCCGGACACCGGTTGGGGCGGAATAGGTACTTTTGCCTATCACCTTTCTCACGGATTAAAAGAGCTTGGTCATGATGTAGAGGTGGTTTCATTAGCCGTTGATCGCAACAAAGATATTATTCAAGAAGGGATAAAAGTACACCGTGTTTTGCCATATGACTTTGTCGGTGGACTCGATATCGTCAATATGTGCATGCCCTATAGCCGCAACATATTAAGAACTGCAAGCGCGCTCTGGAACAAACTACTTCAGCTGCATAAAGACAACCATTTCGATGTTATAGACGCACCAGAACTCTTAGCACAGGGTATTTACCCTGCTCTAACAAACATTGCTCCTTTGACAATCAGGCTTTACACGCCACACTCTAAGTTTATTGCCGAACAGTTTCATAATGTAAGTCCCTCTTTTGATCATGAACTGATTGCCGCTGTCGAGCGCATGGCCATGTTATCAGCTGATGCTCTCACCGCGCCCAGTCATGATCTGGCACGATATGTTGCCGACGATTTGAACATAAAGCAAGATCAAATTCACATAATCTGCAACCCCATTGATTCCGACCAGGTTTCTCCTGCCGGCAATAAAGCAATTGCTCCTGATGGGCGTTTAACTGTTTTGTTTGTTGGCCGCCTGGAAGAACGAAAAGGTATTCACTATCTAATCGAAGCTATTCCCTCGGTAATTAAGTCTTACCCAAATGTGCGTTTTGTCATTATTGGCGATGATACTAAAACCGGGGCTGGTTATACATCGGTTCTAGCTCAATTGCAGCAATCCATCCATGCTTCTGCCTGCCAGGATCATGTCATCTGGATTGATCGCGTACCGTTGAAAGATCTGCCTGCTTATTACCGCTCAGCCGATATATGCGTAGTACCGTCAGTGTACGACAATTCCCCTTACACTTGCCTGGAGGCCATGTCTTGCGCACGGCCGGTAATTGGCACTACTGGTGGCGGTATGCCCGACTATATCACAGACGGGCAATCCGGCAGGCTTGTTGCTCCGCGAGATGCGGCGGCATTGTCTCAAACAATCATAGAGCTGCTCACCGATACCCGACAACGACTTTTGTTGGGAGGAAATGCACGCAGCCGGGTACTGGAGAAATTTAATCGTATTGAAATAGCTAACCAAACTGCAGAAGTTTATAAGTTGGCCATAAATTCTTTTTCTGCTCGCCAGGGCTCTACACTGTATCTCAAACCATCTGAACAAGTCTTGCCCGATGCCGAAGCCTTTCTTTATACATTCAACAACGCCATTGGTAATTTTCTTTATCTCCATTCCTGGTTATTTCGCCTGCGCCACTGGTATAATCTGCGGCGGCGCCCAAAGCTCTTTGTCGCCAAGGCTTACATGATGGGGGCAAGCCTTTTCTACAAAATACTAGGCAAGCAACAAGTGCCGGCAAGGCTTAAAAAGCTTCAAGAAGAAATAGAATTAAAGCAAGATGCCTTGCGCTACCATCAACTATTAAAGGCTGAAAGCAATGCAGCTTCAGGGCGTTGAAATAATACCTATCCATAATGACTTTCAAGTGATAGTTTCGTCAATGGAATTATCCGCTCCGGATCATATAATAAAAGCTATTGAGACCATTTGGCAGGCAGCAATTGAACAACCCGGCTCTAAACTATTTGACGGCAAAATACTATCTGTCACCGCTGTCAGTCCAACCGCCCTCACGTGTTCAGCCGTACCCTATCGTTTTTTTTATGCCCAGCGCCAATCCAATATTATTCGCGAAGCCTTGCAAATTAAAGCAGTGGCGGTAAGTGGAATAATTTTGCATAACCAATCACTTTATTTAGGACGCCGGAGTCAATTCACTACCCAATACCCAGGGCATATTGAACTTTTGCCGTCGGGATCAATTAACGCCGATCTGGTGAAGCCCAGTGGTATGGTTGATTTTCGTCAACAATTAATTGAAGAACTGGCAGAGGAAGTTGGTATAAACCACGCTTTTATTTCCGAAATAGATCCATTATTTTTAGTATTTGATGTTGAGGAACAGACATGGGATATTTGCTGTCGAATCACATTGTCATCAAATTTCTCCATAGGTTCTGAAAACGGCTTGCGCACAAATGAGTATGACGAAATTTTTTCTGTACCACTTTCTCAATCTACAAATTTTGTCAAAACAAATGCAAAATGTTTAGTACCAACAACACAGATCATTATGCAAAAACTCTTCCCATAAGGCTACGGGGCTATATGTCGTTTTCTTTATCACCATGCTCAGATGCAAACACCTGGAACAAGTTTGTCAATGATTCCCCGCAGGGAAGTATTTTCTGCCACACTGATTTTTTAGAAACGCTTGGTGAAACATATGAATTGTATTTTATTACGGAACAGGATCATCCTGTAGCCGCCTTTGTTCTACTGATGCAACATGATCGTCCATTGCCGGCACCGTATCCTTTTACTTGCTATCAAGGCATTATGCTTGGTTCTGAAATTGAAAATTTGCCGCCACACCGCAAAACACCACATAGATTGAAAATAATGGAGTATATTCTCGGGGAATTATCCGGTAAATATAAAACAATTTCTTTTTGCCTTCACCCTCATTTTGAAGATCTGCGCGCCTTTCTCTGGTTCAATTATCATGAACCCTCTCAGGGACAATTTAAAATTGATTTGCGGTATACGGGTATTTTAGATCTGCACAATATCACCAGCGATGAACAATACATGACTATGGTACGCACTGTAAGACGGCAGGAATATACCCGCGCTATCAAAGAAGGAGTGACCATAGAAGATTCAGATGACATTAATCTGCTTGATCAGCTTCATGAATTGACTTTTAAACGTCAATCTATTGATCGTTCTACCGCAGAGACCAGGCTGCTTCGCTCAATAGCCAAACAATCTTTAGCAAAAAATTTCGGCAAACTAAAAATTGCCAGAACTGCCGCCGGTGAAATAGCATCAGCCATTTTATGTTTATATGACCACCGGTGTGCTTATTATCTTATTGCCGCTAATCATCCGGACTTCAGAAAGACTTTTGCATCAACATTGCTTCTTTTCCATATGATTAATGCTTTTAGAGAAAAAGGGCTTCAGTATTTTGATTTTGTTGGGATAAATTCTCCCAACCGCGGCGATTATAAAATAAGTTTCAATGTTGAGCCCAAAAGCTACAATATAACCAATTGGCAGACACCGGCATAGAATCTCATCGCCAGAAATTAATTGCGATCAGCTGCATTACCAGCCGTTTGTCGAATGACTTGAGTGTGTTGATAGACGCTGCTGCCGTCTGATCCATCTGGTTTTATGCCGATGCCGGATTGCCGATAAATCTCGTATGGATAAATAAAGTCTTGTCCTTTGAGAATGCCGTCGCATATTACATCAAGTCCAGGATCTTGCCCGGGCAACAACCCATCAACACCGACCTTCTTTATTGTGTAAGGCACATATTTTGAGTCTTCCGGCTCAAGCATCTCTAATGGAATCATCTTACGGAAAAAGGCATGATAAGCAAATTGGCGCGCTCTTCGAATTTTTTCAGGGCTCAGTCTATCCTGAGCAAACGGCAGTTGATCGAGCAAAGCAAAATATTCAACCTCGGTTGAAGCATCATAACTGAAGCCTTTATTGCGTATGGTAGCTTCGCCGGAGACTATCACAGGAAATCCCATAGAGGCAAATTCTAATCCAGCCGTGGTGGCATAAATGAGAATGGCTTTGCATGGCTTCATAGCCGGATATGTATTAATTGGGCTATCTGGTGGAATAATGAACACATTAGGCGGCAATGCGGGAAAAGCGCGCTTAATTTCGTCTACAGCCAGCTGTCGTGAAATAACAAATCCTGTCAATTCACCCGGGTGAACACGAATAAGAAGCTGCAGCTCGGGCCTGGATTCGAAATATTTTATGGTCTTAATTAACCAATCCAGCATGCTCGGTAAAGCATTGCTGGGATAAAAGACCTGTGCATCCCAGGCAACATTGGTCAATAAACCAATGGTCGGCTTGCTGTAGTCAATGCCGATTTCGCGGCTTATTTCATCAAGATCGGTAGGACCAGCCTCAGCCTGTGCTTTTATCCAATCGAATGTGCCTTTGGATCGGCTGTGCAAATATTCAACAATATCTTTTTCCATCTCATCTGTCCAGGGCATTGTTTCCCATGAAGCATTATTTGCGGTCAGCAATGCTGTTTCCAGATCTTCTTTTACACTGCAAACGCTGATACATTTGTTGCGATAATTGGGATACCATAGCGCTATGGATGATTGATGCTTTTTAGCCGCTCCAATCACCAGCCCTTGCGGCACATAAATACCATGATTGACTAAAGTTGCTTCATAGCCATGCTTTGTGTACAGCCTGTCGATTGCTCGGCTGGAAATAATTCCTGACTCTAAATAACGCCTGACTATAGACTGCGCATATGGCTCATCATTAAAGTCCCCTCTGGCAAAATAACGCAAGGCCCCGGCAATAGCATGTTCTCCAACAATAATGCCGTCGTCACAATAATGCGGTATTTCGTCAAACGATATTTGTTGAGCTATTTCACGCGCCTGTTGTCTGTCCGCCCCCTCGATATGTTCACTGAGCAAGCGAATCGGCAGCCCCAGGTCTTTATATGTTCTAAACCCTGATTCAAAACACCATCCACATTTTGTCGGTCCCTCATTAAGAAATTTTTCTTGCTCATTAACATACACCGCTAATGCATTTGAACAAGCCGGTATAGCTTTATCACACAGTAAAATCTCAACTGCCGCCCCACGTAAAGTAAGAGCTACAGCAAACATTGATTCAATTGGAGTCATAGCCGAATTGCCGCCGACACAAGTAGCAATAAGAACTTTTGGTCCTTTTTTAGCCGACTCTACATACTGCAGCCATTGATCATACTGCCCATTAAAAATATCGGGCCAATGAGGTATCCAGCTCCAGCCGTCTTCTAAATTCACCGCCTCCGAAACTTTGGCTGTCCTGGGTTGCGCAGGCTGTGTAGTTACAACCGAGTTTTGCTCAGACGAGGAGGCAGATAAAAACGACCACATTTGTTTCGCTTTTGCTAATATGTGGTGAATCAATTATAAACACTCAATTAAGAAGGAATTCAAGGGACAGCATATAGACATCCGACTGTATCACATAGCATTTTCCTGGTAAAGAATTTATCACCAGTTACTTATTATTGAAGTCCTTTGCCTTGCCAGGAAACGACTTATTAAAGATCGTAAATTATCGGTTAGTAGCTGCTTGTCTTCGTGCTAACCTAAGACATTCTTGAAAAGCATGAGTGAGAGTGAGGCAGGGCTTTATAATTACTTGAAACGAAATAGCAGTGGAGCGGCGCGCGGCGAGGAGCCGTGCAAAGCGAAACGGCTGTAAGCGGAGGAGCCGTAAGGATGAAGGCGACGGAGCGTATACAAAAATGATTAATTGGTCCGAAGCAACGGTCTTAATCACAGGCGGCACAGGGTCATTCGGCCAGGCTTTTGTACGCAAAGTTTTAGCCACCCGGCCGGCTAAGAAACTTATCATATTCAGTCGTGATGAATGCAAGCAATATGAAATGAGAAATGCCTTAGGCGACGATCGACGGCTGAGGTTTTTCCTGGGTGATGTAAGAGATAGAGATCGTCTTTATAGAGCCTTCCGCGATGTCGATATTGTTGTTCACGCTGCTGCTTTAAAGCAAGTACCGGCAGCTGAATATAATCCGCTTGAATTTATTAAGACTAATGTTATCGGAGCCGCCAATATTGTCGACGCTGCCATCGACAGGGGTGTTAGTAAAGTCATTGCCTTAAGCACCGATAAAGCCGCTAACCCTATTAATCTTTATGGTGCAACAAAACTATGTTCAGACAAGGTTTTTGTGACGGCAAATGCATATGTCAGCCAATCAGATCAAACCAGTTTCAGTATTGTGCGTTATGGCAATGTTGTTGGTAGCCGGGGCAGTGTAATACCACTGTTCTTAAAGATGCGTGAAACTGGTGTATTGCACCTGACCGACGAACGTATGACCAGGTTCTGGCTGACCTTAGAACAAGGGGTAAATTTTGTCTTAAATAGCCTTGAAGAAATGCATGGCGGCGAAATATTCGTACCCAAGATTCCCAGTATGAAACTTATGGATCTGGCAAAAACCATTGGTCCAAAATGTCGGTTTGAATTTACCGGCATTAGACCCGGTGAAAAATTACATGAGACTTTAATTCCCAGGGATGAGTCTCCCTGGTGTATTGAATTTCCTAATTATTATGTAATTGAACCAAATCAATCCTGGTGGGATTCGGATAAATTAGCTAAATCAGGCGGGAAACGAGTAACTGACAGCTTTAGGTATCGCAGTGATTTAAATGACCAGTGGCTCAGTGGTGAGGAATTATGCAAACTAATAACAGTGTCGGAACCAGAGCAAAATTTAACTTCGATCCCAGTAAACCTGGTCTCAAGCGGGACAGCTGGTTACCCTACGGCAAACAATCAATTTCCGAATCCGACATTAGTGCAGTAATTGATGTTCTTCGTTCGCCCTGGCTAACCCAAGGTCCTACAGTCCCAGAATTTGAAAAACAGATCGCCGGCTTTTGCGGCGCTCAATATGCAGTCGCTTTTAGCAGCGGTACGGCTGCCTTACATGCCGCCTATTATGCTGCAGGCATTGGCGCTGGTGACGAAATTGTAACCACTGCCATGACTTTTGCTGCAACATCAAACGCCGCCTTATATTTAGGTGCCATGCCCCAATTTGCCGATATCGATCTATCAACAGGACTAATTGACCCAGGTTTAGTACCTGGGCTAATTAATAAAAAAACTAAAGCTATTGTTGGTGTTGACTATGCCGGCCACCCCTGCGACACAGATCAATTGCGAACTCTTGCTCGCAGCAACAATTTGACATTGATTATAGATAGCGCTCATTCACTAGGGGCAACATATAAACAACGTCCGGTTGGCTCGTTAGCAGACATGACGACTTTTAGTTTCCATCCAGTAAAAACTATTACCACAGGCGAAGGCGGCATGGTTGTAACCGATCGAGAAGAATTTTATCGTAAACTAAAATTGTTTCGCACTCATGGCATTGAAAAAGATCCAGCATGTCTTACTGAATGCGAAGGCCCATGGTTTCACGAAATGCAATTGCTTGGCTACAATTATCGGTTAACTGATATACAAGCAGCACTTGGCATAAGCCAATTAAGCCGATTGCCTGAATTTATTCAAAGAAGACGCCAAATTGCCGACACTTATCGAAAACATCTTCAACATAGTCAATTATTTACCTGTCTTGAAGAAAAATCTTTTGCTAAATCTGCTTATCATCTTTTCCCGGTTTTAATCGACAAAACCAAATTAGAAAGAAAGGCAGCAATAGAAAAATTACATGCTGAAAATATTGGTGTACAAGTGCTCTATATTCCTACCTATAAACATCCATATTATCGCCAGTTTACAAATAGCGAACAGTGGCTAAATAGATGTCCGCTTACTGAAGAATTTTACAGTCGGGTGTTCAGCCTGCCTATATTCCCTGCAATGTCTGATGCTGATCTAAGCAGTGTGCTTGCTGCTTTAGACAAACTTGAGAGTGAATACGCTTGCTGAGCTCGGCAACACTTAATAAATCTGCTTCTGCAATCTCTCAACCGGCAACACCTGTTGATTTTGCTCCCAAGCCTCAACTGGATGCATTAACCTCACTGAGGTTTTTTGCTGCAGCAATGATTGTCCTTCATCATGCCACAGCCCATTTTTTCGTCGGCAGTAGTTTGGCAAAAACCTGGCAACTTGGTCAAGGAGTTTTATTCTTTTTATTTTATCCGGATTTATTCTCACTTATGTCTATCCCCGCCTGGATAACCTGAGCAGCATAAAACAGTTTTTATTGGCCAGGCTGGGTCGCATCTGGCCAAGCCATCTGGTTACTGCTTGCCTGACATTATGGCTGTTGCCTTATATGTGTCCTACGGCAAATATATTATGGACAAATTTATTACTGTTGCAATCGTGGATACCCGATGAACACTATTACTTTTCATTGAATCCTGTTGCCTGGAGCATTTCTGATGAATTGTTCTTTTACGTATGTTTTATCTGGCTAATAAGGCCGTGGCAATCCGGCTGGATTGGCAAAATTGCCCTGGGATTTGGACTGGTTCTACTTTCTTGTTTTGTTGCCCACCTGATTGCCTCCTCTGGTACGAAACAGCCCTATGACTTGAACGAATATTATCTGCTTGGTATAAATCCACTGGCACGCCTGGCTGAGTTTATTTTAGGCATGGTCACTGCCAAACTATGGTTGCGTTTTGGCCACCAGATACCTCTCCATAAGTGGTCGGCAACTGTTCTGGAATTAGTAGTTGTTGCTGCAGTGCTAATCGAGATAACTCCGGGAAATAACGTATTGCCTGGGATTTTCCCTGCCCTGAAAGAATATGTGTCTTTGCCTCTGGCTTTATGGATAATGCACAGCGGTATTGCTCCGTTATTTGCTTTGTTGATTTTCGTTTTTGCCGCCCAAAATGGTTATCTGTCCCAGGCATTAGCTAATCCTGTTCTCGTCTGGCTGGGCGAAATAAGTTATTCCATATACATGGTGCATTGGTTGCTCATACAATGTTTTGTCTGCTACATGCCTGAATTTTTCAAGCTCAATTGCTGGCTGGGGTTCTTTATATATTCAGCTCTGGTCATTCTTATTGCTTATATAAATTTTGCTCTGGTTGAAAGTCCTTGCCGGAAACTAGTAAAAGCTTTTCCTTCACCATCAAGCCTCCATCACCGCATGTTTAGTTTGTTTGGCATAAATTTTCGTTCAACAATTGCAGCAATATTATTAACTATTAGTTTATTAGCAGCCACAGCCGCGTATATAAACAAATCACAAACACGATTTCAATTTGTCGATCTTAATAGTGCCAGAAACATTCATTTTGAAAATAGATTCGCACTGGAAAAAGTTTACGTAGCCAGCGCCATTGATGGATCAAAAATCAAGCTGAATTGGAAAAGTTTGATTAAACAGCGTCTCAAGCGTAACATAGGTGTTTACTTGCTTGATGCGCACAATAATATACTAGCCCAACATGATTATCGCCAGGACCTGCTCTGCCAATCAGTAGCCCCCGATCAATCATGGTCGAACACTGTATACATACCAGCCTGTGAACGCAAAGGATGGGCAAACATCGGCGTGGTTATTTATAAAACTGATAAAACCGACATACATTCACATTTATCCGTAGAAGGCGGGCAAAGAGACTGGTGGAACACCAGGGCTATTATTCCTGTCAGTAAGGAAGCCCTGCAAGTAACATTGAGTCCGGCAACACTGCCGCGCTAAAAAGGGGAAGCCTCAATAGTGCTAAGAGAACCGACATACAAATCGCTTGCCGATTTAAGATATTGAGACTGATGGTTTTTCTCCCAGTGCCAGGCAGTTTCTATCGTCCGCTTCAGATCATATTTTGGCTTCCAGCCAAGCTTTAGTTCTGCTTTTGTGGCGTCGGCAACCAGGCGCGGTGGATCGCCAGCTCTTCTTGGCGCAACACGCCAGGGGATCTTTGATCCTGTGACCTCTTCACAGATATTTATGATTTCTTTTACAGACACACCGTATGTAGTGCCAAGATTAATAACATAGCCACCTTTTTGATTTTTCAGCAACTCCAGTGCTTGCCAGTGTGCATCGGCAAGATCGGTGACATGAATATAATCGCGAATACAAGTACCGTCCGGGGTATCGTAATCATCACCATAAATTTCTAAAACCTTTAGCCTTCCGGAAGCCGCCATCAAGACAAGCGGAATAAGATGTGTTTCAGGATCATGGCTTTCCCCTATAAGGCCGCTCTCGTCGGCACCGGCAGCATTAAAATATCGCAATGCCACATAGGACCAACCACATGTATCGGCATAACCGGCCAGTGCTTTTTCAACCATCATTTTAGTCAAGCCATAGACGTTTATTGGCTCTTGAGGATGCATCTCATCAATTGGCAAATATTGCGGATTTCCGTATGTAGCACAAGTTGAAGAAAAAACAATTTTTCGCACATTACATTCTTCCATCGCCCGAAAGAGAGCCAGTGTGTTGACTACATTGTTGTAAAAATACTCGTTTGGTTTTTTTTGCGATTCACCTGCAACTGAGCTTGCTGCAAAATGAACTACACAATCAACTGGATATTGGGAAAACAGTTGCTTCATTACCTCATAGTTGCCTATATCTTCCTTTATAAAAACAAGAGAAGATAAACCAGCCAATGCTTGTTGCTGCCCTTCGGAAAGATTGTCTACAACAATTACTTCACCTTTTGGATTGAGGGCGCGATATCTTCTCACAAAGTGACTGCCTACATAACCTGCGCCGCCTGTTACTAAAATCATTGACAGTATTCCTCAAAGAAATGGTATTAATTTTCGCAGATAATCATTACTATCTCTATTTATAGAGTCATAATTGAAACGAATAGTTGCAAAGATGAAAAACTGGCATCAATACAATTTTGGTCCATTCGTGCTGGGCACAGCTCAGCTCGGGTTGCCATATGGTATTGCCAACCAAACTGGGCAACCTGCTTATGATAAAGCCAAAGAAATTATAGACACAGCCTGGAAACTGGGGATAAGGTCTTTCGATACAGCCAAAGAATATGGTAGCAGTGAACAAATATTAGGCAAATGTTTGCAAAATCAATCTAAAGAAGCTCTCATAATTACCAAGCTCTCTGTTCATTCTTTTACTAACGAAGCCACTCTGCTAGCCGATACAGACAATTGCTTAGCGATACTAAAATGCGATCGCCTTTTTGCCTTACTGGCACATTCATCAGCAATGTTAAAAGAAATAGAGCGAATTGGTCGTTTGTTTAAAGCCATAAAAAACACAGGCAAAGTGCTTTTCACAGGCATATCTGTTTATTCTCCCGAAGAGGCTTTATTGGCTCTGGAAAGCAGCCATTTTGACCTGATTCAAATGCCTCTTAATGCTTTCGATTTAAGACCAGTAAAAGCACAATTAATTAGCAAAGCCGAAAAACAAAATAAATTGCTATTATTTCGCAGCATATTTTTGCAAGGACTTTTATTGATAAACCCCAACAATGGCTTACCGCCACAAGTGGAATTTGCCCGCCCCACCTTGAAAAAATGGTGGCAGGTATGCCAGGATCTATCCGTGCCACCTAAAACGGCGGCTGTGCAAATAGCCAAACAATTGGCCAGTCCTTTTCCGCTGATTATTGGAGCAGAATCAGCAGCTCAAATTAAAGAAAATATTGCCTTATTAAATATGCCTTTGCCTCAGCTTGATGAATTGCTAAGCTTGATGGCGCCTATATCGGAAAGCTGTACGGAGCAGCTAATTAATCCATCATTATGGCAAAAACGTTAGATATTTCTCAGCCCACATTATCTTCCCTGATGAATTTGCAAGGCAAAGTGGCTATTGTCACAGGAGGAGCCGGCTGGTTGGGCACATCTATTTGCGAAACACTGGCAGAGCTGGGAGCAACGATTTTTATAGCCAGCAGAGATCCCTCTAAACATGCCCATGTCAAAAATAACATTGCTTCCCTCCATCAATCTAATCTTGAGTCAGTAGAGCTTGATATAGCCAGCGAAGAATCAATAAAAAATTGTTTTGCCAAAATAGTCGATCGCACCGGACGCATAGACATACTTGTCAACAATGCCTATTCCGGCTCCAGTCACTCATTTGCACAAACCAGCATAAATGAATGGAAAAAAATTATAGATGTGGGACTGACTGGTTGTTTTACTACTATGAAAGCAGCTGCTTTCTGCATGCAAAACACAGGTGGTGGTGTGATTGTAAATGTAGCCTCAATGTATGGGCTGGTCTCACCTGACTTTGCTGTTTATGAAGACACACAATTTACCAGCTCACCTGCTTACGGCGCCGCCAAAGCCGGTGTTATACAACTGACACGCTATGCGGCCTGTTCGCTGGCACAACATAATATACGTGTCAATTCGCTCTCACTGGGTCCGTTTCCAGCCCAGCCCGTACAAGAAGACAAAGCATTTATTTCCAGACTGGCAGCTAAAACTCCTTTAGGACGCATTGGAACTCCTTGGGAAATAAAAGGAGCACTGGCTTTTCTGACTACGCAAGCTTCTTCTTATGTCACCGGACACAACCTTGTCATAGACGGTGGTTGGACAGCCTGGTGAGTACCACCAATATAAGCATAATTATTCAAGCCCGGACGGGGTCGTCACGTCTGCCTGGTAAAGTGCTTAAAGAATTATTGCCCGGGCGCAGCCTGTTGTCTTGTATGCTCGAGCGCATCAAGCGCAGTCAATTAGCAACAGAAATAATTGTTGCCACATCAGACAATAGTGCCGATCGTGCTATTGCCGAAGAAGCACAAAAGTGTAGCTGTCATTTTTTTTGCGGCAGTGAAAACGATGTGTTGGGACGCTTCTTAGAAGCAGCAAAAAAATACAAGACAGACATCATAGTCAGGCTCTGTGCCGACTCACCTTTGCATGATGCCGCCATTGTTGATGCTTGTATTCAACGTTATCTGGATAATTGCCGCAAGGTTGATCTGGTATGCAATATATTGCCACCAACATTTCCTTACGGCACAGCCGTTGAAGTTTTCTCAATTGATGTTCTCATGCGCATTGACAGATTGACTGTAGATCTTCAATTACGCGAGCACGTCACTCAATATGTGCACCAAAATCCACATTTGTTTAAAATTGACAATGTGACCCATTCTGAAAATCTCTCGGCACTGCGCTGGGCAGTAGACACTGCTTCTGATTTTGCATTTGCCCAATCTGTTTATTCTCGGCTCTATGATAAAAACTCAACTTTCAGCTGGTTAGACGTTTGTAAAATTAGACAATTAAGTGGATAATCTATCTAGTTGTTAAGGGCAACAAAAGGCTGATTATGGACAGCGTAGATGTGACCAATCTCATCAAGCCGGAGAGTACCGTCATCACTAATATTTCTGCACCGGCACAGGCAGATATCATTTCATTTGCAATTGTTCCTGAAAGTCCTGAAGACATCAGGTTAATTATGGAATGGCGTAATGACCAGGATACCCGCCGCAATTCTTTCCATGACACCCCAGTGCAATGTCCTGATTTTTTTAATCAATTCAAGATCGAATATTGTGCCGACCCTACTTTGCCCTGTCTTTTTGCAATTTTAAATGGACAAAGAATAGGCTTTCTGAGATTTTGCCGCATTGTTGATCCACAAGAGCGCATGCTCAAAGCTTGCGATATTTCTATTAACGTCGCTCCGCAATATCGCGGGCGCGGGCTGGGCAGCAAAATCATTCAATCGGTACTACCCCTGCTACGTTCGCGGGGAATAGAAACTGTCTTAGCAGAAGTGAAAATAGATAACAAAGGCTCTATAGATACATTTGCCAAAGCCGGCTTTCAAATAATTGATGAAATAGATCATTTGGTAGTTGATACCGGCAAAAAGTTTTTAGTTAAACGAATGATTCATGATCTGATCACACCAGTCGCCATAAACAATGAGCATATTATCGCTCCAGGCAATAAATGTTTTATCATTGCCGAAGCCGGCTCCAATTGGCGCGTGGGCAGCCCGGAAAGAGACTTAAAAATGGCTGAAGCACTAATAGATGTGGCTGTGGAAGCTGGTGCCGATGCTGTAAAATTCCAAACCTATCGCCCGGAAAGCACCTACGTGCCCAATGCCGGTGCCAGCGATTACTTATCTCATAATGGTATCAATGAATCAATCAACAAATTATTTGCCGATCTGTCTATGCCTTACGAAATGATTCCTCTCCTGGCGAAGTATTGTCAGAGCCGCAATATTCTTTTTATGTCTTCGCCTTTTTCGATTGCCGATCTTAAAAGTGTTGACCCATTTGTACAAATCCATAAAATCGCATCATATGAAATCTCGCATTTGCGCTTGCTTGAAGCTGTTGCAGAAACCGGAAAACCACTTATTCTTTCTAGCGGTGCCAGCAATCTAAAAGACATTGCCTGGGCAATTGAATTTTTTAAATCACGCAGTCAGGCACCTATATGCCTTATGCAATGTACGGCTAAATATCCAGCCCCGCTGAGTGCCATGAATTTATCTGTTATACCAATTTTAAAAAATATATTCGGCATACCGGTTGGTTTATCCGATCATAGCCGCGATCCAATCACTGCTCCATCTGCTGCGGTTGCTCTGGGAGCTAATTTGATTGAAAAACATTTTACTCTCGATAATCGCCTGCCCGGGCCGGATCATGCTTTTGCTTTAACACCAAAAGAACTAAAAGATATGGTTTCTGCCATTCGCTCTACTCAAGAAGTGGTGGGAACCGGTGTTAAGCACATATTGCCTGAAGAAGAAGAGTTGCATTTATTTGCCAGGCGCGCTTTACAGGCCACCAGTGATATCAATGTTGGTGACTTATTGGTCGAAGGTGGCAACTTTGACACATTACGTCCGGGCAAACAAAAACGGGGCATACACCCTCTTCATATTGAACAAATAAATAATAAACGAGCCACTAGAAAAATAACAATTGGTGAAGGTATTCAGCATGGCGACTTTCTCAATGACTAAAATTCCCAAAACGTTACTTCTTGATTTTGATGGCACTCTGGTCGATAGTATGCCCGCTTTAGAACAAGCCTATTATCGGCTTCTTGCCGAAAACAATGCTTGCGGATCTCCGCAGGGATTTGCCGAACTCATGGGCGCCAGTTTATTAGAAATCATGCACCGGCTAAAACTAAAACATGATCTGCAAAGAGAAGCAGATGAACTCTACGAATCTTATTCAAAAACATTGATTGAATTATACAAAAATTCAATTTTACCTTGTCCAGGGGCTCAGCCATTACTTGAATTTGCTGCCAGTAAAAACATAATCACTGCCGTGGTTACATCGGCACCGCGTAAACTTGTCCAGGTTTGTGCCCAATCTCATCAATGGACAGAGTATTTCAGCCACATTGTTAGTGCCGATGATGTACCTTTATCAAAACCACATCCGGATGTATACTTAGCTGCTTTAGAAAAAACCGGCAGTCATCCAACTGAGGCATTCGCAATAGAAGATTCAGTAAATGGCATTATGTCTGCTCACGCAGCCCAAATTCCTGTTATAGCTATTAATACTAACAACGACAAAGACAAAATATTTATTGAAGCAGGAGCGACAATTGTAGTAAATAGTTTAAACCAGGTCTTAGCTTTGCTCAAACAAAATCAAATCTGCACAATATCTGCATAATCGCAAGGAGTCAAAATGGCACAGTTAGCAATTAATGGCGGCACTCCGGTTATTAAACAACCATTATCTGCATACAATTCAATAAGCGAAGAAGAAGGCGCGGCTGTTAATCAGGTTATAGCATCAGGCTGCCTGTCACAATTCGTAGGCGCCTGGGGTGAAGATTTTAACGGTGGCCCATTTATAAAAGAATTCGAAGAGGTCTGGGCTAAACAATTTAAAGTACCGCATGCCATTACAGTTAATTCAGCCACTTCAGGATTATTTGCTGCTATGGGTGCTATTGGTATCAGTCCAGGAGATGAAGTTATTGTGCCGCCTTACACAATGTCCGCCACTGTTATGGCACCACTTATTTATGGTGGCATTCCTGTGTTTGCTGATATCGAAGAGCAAACATTTTGTCTTGATGTAGAACAAGTAAAAACAAAAATAAGTCCCCGCACCAAAGCTATTATTGCCGTCAATTTATTCGGACATCCGGCTAAATTATCCGAATTAAAAGCTATTGCCGACAAACATGGCATATATCTAATCGAAGATAATGCTCAATCACCCTTAGCGGAAGAATTCGGCAAATATGCCGGCACCATTGGTCATATTGGTATTTTTAGTCTTAATTTCCATAAGCATATTCATACTGGCGAAGGTGGCGTTATCGTCACCGAAGACGACAATCTTGCCCTGAGGCTGCGCATGATTCGCAATCATGGTGAAAATGCTGTTGAACCCGCTAATGTCAGCGATCTTACTAATTTAGTTGGTTTTAATTACAGAATGACAGAACTAAGTGCAGCTGTTGGCACAGCTCAATTATCTAAAGTAGATTATCATGTCAACAAACGCGAAGTTCTGGCGAAACAATTATCGGAAGCTATTGCTGAGCTTCCCGGCTTAACACCGCCAGCAGTGCGTGATAATTGTCGCCATGTCTTTTATGTATTAGCAATGCGCTATGATGAAAAACAAATGGGCGTGCCGCGCAATATTTTTAGTAAAGCTCTTGTTGCCGAAGGTTTTCCTAATTATACCGGTTATGTGAAACCACTGTATCTTTTGCCTTTATTCCAAAAACGTATTGCTGTAGGCCGTGATGGTTTTCCATTTTCTTTATCTTCAGTAACTTACAACAAAGGACTTTGTCCTGTTGTTGAGCGTATGCACGAAAAGGAATTTTTCTGGTTTCCCAATTCCGTTTACGATGTCAGCGCCAATCAAGCCGACATGCTGGTTGAGGCTATAAAAAAAGTACACACTCATCGACATGAATTAACCAATGTGGGACGTCCTCTTGAAACAGCAGGTGTTGCCGGTGCCTGAACCGAAAATTGTCGCCAGTATTGAAGCCCGCATGGGTTCATCACGTTTGCCGGGAAAAGTTTTAAAAGACATTGCCGGGCAGCCGGCATTAACACGTCTATTGAGAAGACTAAGGCAATGCAAAAAACTGGACAGTATTATTCTAGCTACAACAACATTAGCTGCTGATGATGCTTTAGTGGATTGGGCAAATAAAGAAAAATTGCCATACTTTCGCGGCAGCGAAGAAGATGTTTTAAACCGTGTGGTAAAAGCACAGCAACAAACCGGCAGTGACATAGTTGTTGAAATATGCGGTGACTGCGTATTAATCGATCCCGAAATTGTTGATATGGCAATAGAAACTTTTCTTGAAAATGACTGTGATGTGGTCAGTACTTGCCGCCAGAAAGGCTACCCTATGGGTATGGCAGTGCAAGTTTTTAGACTATCAGCTTTAGAAAAAGTAGAAAAAGAAATAATGGATCCACCAGTAAGAGAACATGTGTCTCTATATTTTTACGAGCATCCAGAACTATACAAAATAATTCACCTGCTGCCGCCGCAACGCTGGTACGCTCCCCATTATCGCTGGCAATTAGACTACCCTGAAGACTTAGAATTTATCGATAACGTATACAAATCATTAGAACCAAAATATGGGGGCACTTTTGGCATAGAAGAAATTATGTCTCTGCTAAATGAAAAACCAGAACTCGTCAAAATAAATCAACACTGTGTAGAAAATATTCCAAGGCAAAAACAAGCGGTATGTAATTAAATAATCAATGAAAAAAGCAAAATTAAAGACCGCATTAATTGGTTTTGGCCGTATCGCTCAGGGTTATTCTAAAGACCCGATTATGGCGCGTCATTTTCGTTACGCCACACACGCTCAAGTTTTATCTCAACATCCTCAATTCAACTGGCTAGCTGTTGTTGATCCATCTGCGCCGGCACGCAAAGAAGCACAAAGTCGCTGGGGAATTAAAAACATTGCCGAACATCCGCAACAACTTACCTGTGCTGATGAAATAGAAATTGCTGTTATTGCCACACCACCTGAAGATCGCGGCTATATATTGGATGCTTTTCCTAATTTACGAGCAATCATAATTGAAAAACCACTGGCAATGGATTTGCAAACATCTATTCGATTAGCTGAGACTTGCCGCAAGCGTAAAATTTTGGCCCAGGTAAATCTTGTCCGCCGTGCTGATCGTTTAACACGCAAACTCGCAGGCAGCAGACTGAAAAAAACAATTGGCACTATGCAAGCTGGATTTGGTATTTATGGTAATGGATTGCTAAACAACGGCACACATATGATTGATCTGGTCCGCATGCTAACTGGAGAAATAACTTCTGTTCAAGCGATTGCTGATGGACCATCTTTCGCACAAGGTCCCATTTCGGGAGATATTAACATTGCTTTTAATTTGATTTTAGAAAACGATATAGTCATAACCCTGCAACCGGTAAGTTTTGATTATTACCGTGAAAATTGTCTTGATTTATGGGGCAACGATGGTCGCCTCAGTTATATGCATGGCGGCATGACAGTACTTTCATATCCGCGGAAGAAAAATAGATTGATAAGCAAAGAATACGAAGTTGCTGTAGACAAACCACGTATTCTAGAACCTACAATCGGTACAGCCATTTACGAAATCTATACCAATTTGGCTAACACTTTAGCAGGCAAAGAAGCTCTTCTAAGTCCCATCGAATCAGCTCTGGAAACTGCCTCTGTAGTCGAAGCAATTCTTCAATCTGCTCACAATAACGGCAAGCCAGTTCGTCTCGAAGATCTGCTCAGCGTTAGAATTTAGCGTGCTTAAAATTACACACTGACATTATTAGTTAGCCCGATAATAAAATTGACCACTCTTTCTAGAGAGCCGGGCGGAAAAATACCAGTTGTATCTGGCAGTTTTGATTTTGTAGCGATTGGGTTTACAATCCATTGTGAGACAAATTCTTGTAGATCCGGGCGAGTAAATACTGATGGAGTCAGTCCGGAAGCCGTTGAAGACAATAATGATTTTTCGCTAGCACAAGGTAAAATAGATAGCGTCGGCACACCCAATAAAACCGCTTCTTGCAGAAGCATTGATGACATGCCTACGGACAGATCAGCAATTGAGAGAAGTTCAAGCGGATCACCACTGCTGCTAACAAAATTAACTTTATCCTCATAGGCTTGAAATTCATCTTGGTTGTTTTTAGGGTGCAAACGCAAGACTATATAAGGCTTGGGATTGCAGGAAGCAAACGCATCTAGAAATTCTTGCAAAATAATTTCTGTTTTCCAACCACTATCACCATGCCCCAACATGGTATAGCCAGAATGCCTGGTACTCAGAGCAGGATTTAATTTGCTTGGCGGTTCGGCAATAAAAACAACAATCGGTCTGTTCTCCGGCGCCTCAGGTAAAACTTTTTGGCGCCGGGTGGCGCGGTTTTCTTGACGCAAAATCTCAGCACGACTGCGAATATTGTCATAGTGCGGATGACCACAAGTAATGACTTTGTCCGACTTAAACCCTAATTGCTCATATGATGATTTGGTAGCAAGATCTGGAACCAGCAACCAATCTGGGATATACTCCAATGGATTATCGCTCTTTCCACAAAAACGTCTGTCTGCATTTACCGGTAAGTCAACTACTGCCGCGCTTTCGACTCCAGATAACTTAGCTGCTTCAATAAGCTTAAGTCCAAGAGTATCTCTATTTTCAGATGTCCCGATTATGACCAATCTTGGCTTATAACAATCAAGAATTTGATCGGCAGTTTGTCCAGCTTGAATATGTTCACCTGTGACACCACGATCTTTCAAATAATTGGTGGCCAGTCCGTCAGTTAAAAGGATTGATTTGAAATTGTTGGACTGCAAAGCAGCAGGAATTTGCGCAACATAATTAGCTGCACCGGGGTCTTCTGCATAAATTAAAACGTCTATGTTTTTCACAGTGAAACTTAATTCTCTCAAATCAGTACCTGCTGTTCGTTAACATGTTCTTATTGTCAGCCCAATGCATTGTAAACTTGGCAGTTAGTAATCAGTTCTTGGAGCATTTACCCTTGATTAAGACCTTGACCAATAGTCAAGACTTACAGGAAAGTTTAGCGATTATCCTGGAAAGCGAAATTTTCGATACTGATTTCTATAATCAGCAGCTCAATAAGCCACGCTTAAATCGTAAGCAGGCTATCTTAGATTATTTAAACATTGGTGCTGAAAATAAACTGGATCCTCACCCTTTATTTGACACCACTTTTTATATCAAGACTAATACAGACATTGATTTCACCGCTACCAATCCTTTAACACATTTCATCACTGCCGGCTGGCAGGAAGGCAGAAATCCACATCCATTATTTGATGTTCAATATTATCTAGCTGAATACAAGGATGTCGCCAAAGCCAAAATTAATCCGCTGCAACACTTTATTCTTTTTGGCGCCGGTGAACATCGCCGTCCCTGCGAATTTTTTGACACTATTGCTTATAAAAAAAAGGTGCATGATCTGGCTTTGCGCCAATATTTTGCTAACCGGTTTGCTGCCGGCAAAAATATTGGCTTTTCTCGCCGGCTGAAAACAACCAGAATCAAAGACACTTCTTCTTTACCGGCATATTTAGCTCCATATTTAAGTTTTGGCAAACAACTTGGTGTTTTGGATTGGTTTAAAAGTTATCGATTGGAAAAGATTTCACCACTTATTGAGGAAGTTGAAAATCCACTCCTGCATTTTCTCAGTCAAGGATTGCAACTCGGCTTTTTACCATTTGCCAGTTTTGAATTGCTCTACGACGTTCGTCCCAAACCAGATGGATTTTGCCGCATTGTTCCGCGTGATCTAACAAACTTGCAAGGAGTGCCGTTTAAATTTGCAAGCTTTGCTAATCAAATTAATAAAGTTCGATTATCTGCAGATAAATTGCCTCTGCTTAAAGAATTCATAGAGTCTTTTACTCTTAAAAAGAGCAACCAAGGATTTATGCGCAGTCAATCTACTATCCTACTTGTTTCGCATCAAGCGACTTACACAGGTTCTCCTATGCTGCTTCTGCAAATAGCTAGAGCATTGTCGGGGCAGGGTTTTGAGTGCCTCCTCCTGCTTGAACAAGGTGGTGTGCTGGAAGAAGAATTCAGCGAATTTGCTCATATAATTAATTTGCAGTACAAACTGGACAGGCATAAAAAATGCGCACAGTATTTATCTTTGCTCTTTGACGATCTTAAACTAAACAAACCGGATGTATGCTTAATCAACAGTCTTGAAGGCGGGCATTACGCAAAAGCAGTTGATGAACAGGATATAAAAATAATTAGCCTTGTGCATGAAATAGTAGACAGTTACGCCCCGGGGTTTCTTCAAGATGTTTTCAATCGCAGTCAATCAATGATCTTTCCGGCTAAATTTGTGCAGGATTTTTTTCATAAGAAGGCAGGCACGGGGCTAAAATCTGCTCGGGAGCTAATTATTCCCAATGCTCTTTTAGAAGAAGATTTCGGCAAATACGATCGTGACAATGCCCGCACTCTTTTAAGGCAAGAGATTGAAGCTCCTCAAGACTCACTTGTTGTGCTGGCTTGTGGATCACCTGATATGAGAAAAGGAATTGATTATTTTGTCACAGCCGCAAGAATTATTATCACTAAAAGGCAGCAAGAGCCTGATAAATTTTCCAAACAGCCGGTGCATTTTGTCTGGATTGGTGCCGGCAAAATTGAGCCCTGGTCAGCCCATTATTATATCGATTGGGATCTCAGACAAGAAAATTTGCAATCACAAATTCATTTGTTAGCACCTAAAAAAGATTTGCGCTCAGCTTTTCGCGGATCTGATATTTTTGTGCTTCCTTCCCGCCAGGATGCCTTCCCTATTGTCGTCCACAACGCCATGGCTGCAGAATTACCGATAATCAGTTTTCGTAATGCCGGCGGTGGGCCGGAAATGGTTGAAGGTGGCGGAGCAAAATTAGTGCCTTATGGAGATATGCTTGCTCTTGTTCAAGCAATAGAAGAATATATGGACAATGAACAACAGCGCTTAAAAGATGGTCAACTCAATGCTTTACTTGTCGCTCAACGTTTTCGCTTTCACAATTATTTCGCCAAATTAGAAACAGAAATCAATGCCGCATTCAACTAAATATGATGCTTTTCTGCTTGTCTCCTTTGGCGGGCCGGAAGGAATGCCAGATGTTATGCCATTCTTACAAAATGTTCTGCGCGGTAAAAACGTGCCCATAGAACGCATGCAGGCTGTTGCTCATCACTATGAATTATTTAACGGGATAAGCCCAATCAATGAGCAAAATCGCCAGCTTATTGCCGCACTTAAACCTAAAATCGAAGTAGCTGGACCTAAATTACCTATTTACTGGGGCAATCGCAACTGGCATCCCCTTTTAGAAGACACGGTTCGACAAATGGCCGCTGACGGTGTCAAAAAAGCAATTGCTTTCGTCACTGCTGGCTATAGCTCTTATTCCAGTTGTCGCCAGTATTTAGAAAATATCGAACAAGCAAGACTGTCCGTAGGGGCGGGCGCTCCACAAATAGATAAAATTCGCCCTTTTTATAATCATCCTGGTTTCATTACTGCAAATACTGATCGTCTGCTTTCTGCACTAAATAATTTATCTGGTGAGCGCAAAGAAAAAGCCCAAATCATTTTTACAGCTCACAGTATTCCAATGACTATGGCTGAAGGCTGTATGTATGCTCAACAATTAAATGAAGTCGCTCAATTAATTACAACTGAAGCAAAAATTACCAATCCATGGCAATTAGCTTATCAAAGCCGCAGCGGTTCGCCAAGCCAGCCCTGGTTGGAACCAGATATTAACGACTGCATCAAACAACTGGCACAGCAAGACATTAAAGATTTTGTCATTGCTCCTATAGGTTTTGTTTCGGATCATATGGAAATTATTTATGACCTGGACACAGAAGCCAGAAAGCTTTGCCAAACACTAGGCATTAATTATACTCGCGCTAAAACAGCCGGCTGCCACCCTCAATTTATCGATATGATCCATGAGCTGGTTGAAGAACAAATTCAATTAAGCAACAATTTTTGTGCAATTGATTGCTGCCCGATAAAAATAGCTGTCTAGGACCCAAACCCAATAATCTAATATTAAAAACATGATCTATAGGCTAGATATATGTGATTTAATAGGTGTGGAAGGTTTTTTGTCCACAGCATAGAAAGGAGGTGGGTTGCATGTTTGGAACTTTCATCAGGGATTTACGCTTAAAGAAAGAATTAGGGCTACGGGAATTTTGCATTAAGGCTGAAGTGGATCCAAGTTATTGGAGTAAAGTTGAGCGAGAAGTTATAGCACCACCTCAAAGTGAAGAAAAGCTTAAAGAAATTGCAAAAGTATTAAACATATCGAAAGGTTCAGAAGACTGGAATGAGTTAAAAGAAAGAGCTGCCTTAGGTGCTGGAAAGTTGCCTGGAAGTCTGCTCAGTGACAAAGAACTGGTAGAGTGCTTACCACTTGTATTTCGTACGCTTAGATTCAATAAACCAACTGAAAGCGATCTAAAAAACTTGGCAGACAAGATAAGACATATCCGAAAATAGTGAGCAAACCAAAGATCAAAGTCCCATTCTTGAGCTTTGAAACTATTCAGAACAAAGCCGAGGAGTTTAGAAGTCGTTTTTCAAAGCACGGCGACAATGATGTCGAGCTTATGGCTGAAGGAGATTCTCAAGCAGATTTCTTTTGCTGGCGAAGATGAGTGGATCAAATATATTTCAGAATTGGACAATAACGATCAGCTTGAAATTCAGGCAAATGAGTTTGCCGGACGACTGATGGTTCCGCGCGAGCGATTGATTGAGTTAATTAATCAAGAAAAAGCCAAAGCTTTAGAATTTGCTCTTAATACAGAAGCTCTTGAATCAGTATTAGCAATCCGACTGAGCCGAAGGCTTAATACGTCGCAAGAAGTAATTTCTATCAGATTTCAACGCGAGAACGTCATATCATTGATCCACGAAAAGTAATTATCGGTATGTATATACTTGTTTGACTGACGTATGTTATTGGCCAAGGATTTGTCGCTCAATTTCATGTCGTTCGGACTGCCGCTTTTTCAATTCATGATCATAGTCGTCTATTTTTTGACTGGGTGCTGGCAAACTTTTCATAAGGTACTTAAAGTGTTTTTCTTGCCTAGAAAGATTTCTGTTATTTCGTGCCTCCGTAATGGCGTCAACCATGGCATTTACTAACCCTTCTTGCTTTAGCTGAGCAAAGGTTTTAGTATCGACAATATCGTATTTAGCACCTTCTTTGACCAAATTATCATCAAGATCAATACAAAATTCTCGACCATCAAAAGTGTCGCCGATTTGCAACAACGTCACGATAACTTGATCAGGTTTATTCAATTTTTGCGAGAAGTCTATCAAGGCTTTCTTGACAACACGAGGATCCGATGGAATATTGGGCAACCCATCAGTAATCACAACAATTAAAACAGGATTGCCATCTCTTCTATACGTCTCCAACGTGTTATTGAGCCTATCCATCAATGGATCAAGAAGATCGGTCCCTCCACAAGGATAAACTGTTCCATAAATTTGCCCGACCGTTTCCGGCTCACACCTTTTTATTGTTTGATAGGTATTATTAAAGGTTGTAATAGTAAAGGTCTTGCGATAACCAGCTAATTGTTTAGCCAATGTCCTTACTTGCTCATAACACCACCCAAATTTTGTTAAGTCACCTGTTCCATCTACATCTTTCATTGAACCTGATACATCGATAATTAATTCAATGTCGTATGGCAAAAGCTTTTTTGCGGGCGTACTGTCTTGCTTGCTAACGGAGCCAGGAATGATAAGTTTTTGAATTCCAATATCCACGTTCGTTTTTTTTTCATTCGTTTGCGTTGATAAATCGCCATTATTTACATTGACTTCAAGATTGACTCGATAAAATTTGCCTGAGCGTTCGATAGACAAGCTAAAGGCATTAGCATTTAATTTGTGTAGGTCTTTAATTAAATCCCCAGCAAGCATCCCTCCATAAAATGCACTACTGCCAAGACGAACTTTGTCTATGCTTAGCGTCCTTACCCCAGAGGCACCGGCGCCTTCATGAATAATACATTTTATTCCCAGTCTTTCTAAATTGTCGATAAGCTCATTCTGTGAAACGCCACCGTGAAGAAGCTCAATACCTACCGCACTTTTTACATTTGTGTTGTTCGCGGCTTCCGTCTTTTGATTAATACATATAAACCATGATGTTAGTGACACAAAGGACAGCACTAAAATCAAAAATACATATTTTCCATTTTGTTTGCAGTAGATATCCATAGCATGTAGCCTTGATGAGTAGGTTTATCGCCAGGTTTAATACCTGGAAGCAATTTTGGGGGAGCGGCCATAACGGGCACCGGCTTGCCAGAGGGAGTATCTGCCGTTTGATAGCTGCGAATATAAATATTGGTTTCTTCCGGTTTCACTATCACAGTCTCGGAATGCTTGTCATTGATATAAGATTTCTCGAGACTTAATGCGCAGTCTTCCAAAGCCATTGCCTTTGTCTTATACGTTTCAATTACGTTATTTGCATCGTAACGTGCCCTCTCTTTGATTTGATCTATCCGAGGGTAATACTCTTGCCTGATCATCTCATTTGCGGGTTCTGGATCATAATATATTCCGCGGATGGTACGCAGAATGTGCCCATTACTAGCAATAAGATTTTGCATTTCGTTTTCCAATTGTGTGACTTTAGCATCAGTCTCTGCATAGATTTCTTTTACTTTGGCATCACATTCAGCTTGTTGTTTGTTTTCTTCTTCGCTGATCTCTGAAGACATTTTCCCTACAGAATCCTTTATTTTTTGCTGTCGGTCAGATTGAAATATTGAAGTCGCGACAGAAGAGTTTCCATCTATGCGTATTAATGCCAGTCGGCTATATTTTCCTGCTGAACCATAACGGTCCAATGTGATACAAATTTGATACTGCTTTTTAGCCTCGTCAGACTGGTTTAGATCAAGAAGAATATTTGCCAGCATATAATGAGCCTGCGCATTTTTAGGAGCAGCGGCAATTTCAGCCTCATAATATTGTTTGGCCTGCTCCAAATGCCTCGCTTTATACAGGAGCACTCCAGGATCAATAGCATCAGTTGCTAAAGACACGCTGGGGTAGACTAAGATCAAAAATAAACCAATAAATAGGGCTTTACCCAAATATGGGTTCATGGTTTGCGGCTCCCCTAAGAAAAAGAGACTAAGTTATGGCTTATTCAACCAAATAATTGTGGATCTTTTGTGGATTAAATGAGTTCATTTGCCCACTATGCCGTAAAATAGCATTCTCATAGTTCCCATTATTCGCTGTTATGCCGATCAAAATAGGTAATCTCACAGTTAATACCCGCGTTTATGTGCCACCCATGGCTGGTGTCACTGATATTGTCTTTCGCAAAATTATTCGTGATATTGATCCCAATTGTCTTTTAGCAACAGAGATGGTTTCTTCAAAGGCATTGCTGCATAAACCGGACACAAACAAAATGGATCTGGTACCGGGTGAAGATCCCATTGCCATTCAGATATTTGGACATGAGCCGGATGTAATGGCTAATGCTGCTCAAATGGCTGAAGCTAAGGGCGCTAATTGGGTAGACATCAACATGGGTTGCCCGGTGCCTAAAATTACTAAAGGCAAAGATGGCTGCGCCTTAATGCGCGAGCCTGATTTAGCTAAAGAAATTGTGCAAACAGTAAAAGCAGCAGTATCGATTCCGGTTACAGTCAAGTTTCGCCTGGGCTGGGATGATAATTCGCGCAATGCTGTTGATTTTGGCTTGATGCTTGAAAAAGCAGGGGCAAGCATGGTGACTGTGCATGGCAGAACCAGACAACAATTATATTCAGGCAAAGCTGATTGGAGCTTTATTGCTCGAGTGAAGCAAGCTCTTTCTATTCCGGTATTAGGCAATGGCGATGTATTTGAGCCGGAAGATGCGGCGCGTCTACTTGAAGAAACAGGTTGTGATGGTGTTGCCGTCGCTCGAGGCACATTGGGTAATCCCTGGTTAATAAGCCGCATCAGTCATTATCTGGAAACAGGCCAATTAATGGATCCGCCCACTGATATAGAACGACTGATTTGCGCTTACAAGCACGCTTTGGGTTTGATCAAGTATAAAGGCTTGCGCATCGGTACTAATGAATCCAGGCGCCATCTAACTCACTATACAAAAGGCATTCCAGGCAGTGCCCCATATAGAGCCAGGTTAACCCAAATCAATAATCAGCAGGAAATGCTGACTATTTTGTCTGAATTAGCTGAAAAAGTAAGTGGTAAAGAAGGTCAAAAAAGCTTTTTACTTGCTGTAGAGCATAACAATTTCGAAAATGGCAAAGAGCCAGACAAAGGGAGCAGCAATAACATAACCAATGTTTTCAGCCCAGTTAATGTCCTTCCCTTCCTTCCAATCGCAATACCAGAGAACGCAATTGGTCACGGGAATCATTAGCCAACCCATCATGCCGGCCATAAAAGTAGCTATTAACAATACTGACCAGAAATCCACTGTTTTGGAGCCTCCTAGCTTTCTTTTCTATAGATTAAGACAAAATGATTGTTTTAGCAACCGTAAATACACGGTTACAGTGCCCAGCCTTGATTTCAGGCTGTTTTTGGATTAAATTAAAACGGCATTAATAGTTGTAATAAGCAGAAGGCGAAATCAAAATGGTGCCATCACCCTCAGCAGCAACCATCTGCAAAGCCTGAATTACGGCATTGGTGGTTTTATGGGCTTCTGAAGTTTCGTTTTTGATTTGCTTGGCTTTCTGGGCAACCTTGAGCACAAGCTCGTAGCGGTTGGTTTCTTTATCGAGAAGTTGATCAAGAATTCTAGTTGTGTTCATATTTTTTTAGTTATCCACTCGGCTTTCCGGGAACTTATCTTGCCTCTGACGAGGAAGATATCCCTGAGGCATGCTTTGCTCTTTCAGCATACACTATACGCTCCAAATTGTTTACAGCCTCATCAAGACTGTCGTTAACAATTTCACATTGAAAAATGTGTTTTTCCCTTATTTCTTCTTTTGCCTTGTCCAGCCGCCAGGCTACTTTCTCCATTGATTCGGTAGCCCGGTTTTTCAAACGTTCTCCCAAAACTGCCAGCGATGGCGGCGATATGAAGATTAAGGTGGCCTGGGGGTACTGGCTATGAATCTGTTTAGCACCTTGAATGTCGATTTCCAAAATCACATCAACGCCTTCTTTAAGCTCTTTTTGTACCCACATAATAGGCGTGCCGTACAGATTGCCGGCATATTCAGCCCATTCCATAAATTCTCCCTGTGCAATCATTTGCCGGAATTCGGCTACTGATTTGAAGAAGTACTCTATGCTGTTTTGCTCTCCCTGCCTCGGTTTGCGGGTGGTAGCCGATATTGATTTTTTTATTCCTGTCACTTTTTTTAAAAGCAGGCCAATGACAGTGCCTTTGCCAACGCCTGATGGTCCGCTGACAACAAAGAGATTGCCTTGTTGATGCCTGATCAAAGGATTCTTATTCCAAAATAATGTTTTTGTTACTCAAATTGCCGATAAAGAGCTACAACCACACCCTGCACTTGTAAATCTTCATTACCAGATACATAAATTGGACCATAATCTTTATTAGCTGGTTGAAGACGGAATTGACCTTTTTCTTTATAAAACCTCTTCAATGTAGCAGAACCATCGCTTAATAGAGCAACTATTAATTCTCCATTACGCGGCGATGGATTCGGTTTGATAATTACATAATCACCATCATGTATTCCCTCTTCCAACATAGATTCGCCTTTCACTTTTAAGGCATAACAACCAGAATCAATATATCGTTGATCTATTTCCAATTGATCTTGACTAGAGACAACATCAATTGGCTGCCCAGCCGCAATGGCCCCAGCTAACGGTATGCCCATGCTGCTTGTCAGACTATGTTTTGCCCTTGTTCTTGTTGCTGAGCCGTCTGCATGTGTTTGCAGATTTTCCAACACTCGCAAAGAACGGTTTAAGCCTGGCTCCCATTGCACAAGACCTTTTTCTTCAAAGCCACAACATGTTGATGAACAGTCATTCTGTTCTTCAAGCCCAGGGCTTTGGCTAATTCTGCTAACGTGGGCGGATAGCCATGCTCTTCCGTTAATTCGACAATGAGACGTAAAACATCCCTTTGTCTGGTTGGCAAATCGCTAATAGATACTACTGGCATTGTTTTTTTCTAAGATTGCAAAACCTTCTATACATACGTAAGTATAGTATCGAAAAATATTCTTGTCTAGTAGGCAATAAAACGTCGGTATAATGGTTGTTTATATCAAATCTCAAGATTTTGCCGATTACGGTAAAGGATGGCAGTTGAATATGGAGGTTAATCAAGTGTGTGGGCCAATGATCAAATTTTTCTTCCTTGCTCAGGCAGCCTTAGAAGTTGGCAAAGAACGGGTTGAGGATTATCTGGACACCTTTACTGCCCATGCCGATGAATACAAGACAAGCGGCAACGATCGCGTTGATGAATTCAAATCATATGTAAAGGACATTGCTGGTGAACTGTCGCAAAAAGTGTGGCAACGCTCCGAATCTCTTGAAAATGAGATGAAAGAAAAAATTCGCAGACAAATTGCTGATTTCTCTCTGGGCGCACTGGGAGACACTACCGAAATTAACGAACTGCGAGCAGAAATTGCCACTTTGCGGGCGGAAATTGCTGAAATTAAATCCGCGCGTATAGCCGTTTAGGTCTTGATTTGCCGCTCTTTATTCATTCTATACACAATCTGGACTCTTGTTTCTTTCAGCTTAAGACAGGCAAGAATAAAAGAAGTCTCTGGCGACAGTAAGGCTGCTGCCGCCCGGATTAGAAAGTCGCTCATAGCTCTGGGTGCTACATTCATCAAGCTTGGTCAATTTCTTTCCATGCGCCCGGATATCCTACCGCCGGAACTGACAGAAGAATTGTCACTGCTGCAAGATCAAGTGCCGCCATTTGCTTTTGCGCAAGTGAAAGCTATTGCTGAACGCGAATTGGGGAAAAACTTGACAGAAGTTTTTGACTCCTTTGACCCAGAGCCAATTGCTTCCGCCAGCATTGGTCAGGTGCATAAAGCGACCCTTAAAAACGGCCTTGCCGTAGCCGTTAAAGTACAGCGTCCTGGACTGGCAAAAATCATTTATGAAGATCTGGGTTTCATGCGCCTTATCGCTCGCCTGGGTAAAGCCCTTCACTGGCAAGGCGATTGGCAGGGTTGGCTTGAACTGACCGATGAGTTTGAACACAGCCTTTTTGCAGAAATGGATTATATACAGGAGGGTCGCCATGCTGACCGCCTGCGTAAAATATTGCGCTCTATGCCGGTCATCATCATCCCCAGGATAATCTGGGCACAAACAACAAAAAAGTACTAACCGAAGAACTTTGCCAGGGCGAAAAAATTGACAATGGCAATACCCTTAGCCTGAAAGAAATTGATTTAAAGCGCCTTTCTGTCCAGCTTGTTGACGCCTATTTGCAACAGATATTCATTCATGGCTACTTTCATGCTGATCCTCACGCCGGTAATTTTGCTGTGACAAAAAATGGGCAACTAATCATTTACGATTTTGGTATGGTCAGCTATTTGACCAGTAGCCAGCGTCAGGGCCTGGTCAACGCCATCACCAGCATAGTCAATAACGATAGCCCCTCTCTTATTACCGCCATGGAAGAACTGGGCATCATTGCTGCGATTTCTGCCGAAAGCAAAGAGTCTCTTGAAAGAACAATTAAGCCTTTTTTGGCTTTTTGCCAGACATCTTCAGCAGCCGGAATAAATCTGTCTGAACTGGAGCAAGAAATGGATAGCCTGGTTAAAAAACAATCATTGCATCTGCCTGCCAATCTGGCTTATTTAATTCGCACTGCCGTCTCTCTGGAAGGATTTGTGCGCCGGCTCAACCCTGAATTTAACTTTGTCCGGGCAGCCAAGCCATATTTCAAACCAATGGTAATAAGAGGCATGATTCATGCCAAATTTAACAACAATTAAGCTTATTCTGTACCAGCTCAATGCTTCTTATTGATTATATGGTCAGCAGTTGTGCACTTTTTGGACTATTTGCTATGCTTTCAAGCTCAACACTTAATTCCAAATATTGGCTTTGCAAGCATTTTTTAGATTGAAAATTGTCTGATAGTGGCAATATTAATATGGCGCTTGGTGTGGCCCGATACTTTGACTAAACACTTTCTATAAACACCTGGTGGTATCGAGCTTAAATCAATTGATAATCACAACCGGGGGCAACGGAGATCAACGATGCTGAAATGGCACGTGGCTGCTAAAACCGATGCGGGTTGCCAGCGACAGCGTAATGAAGATAATTACTATGTAAGCCCAGATGAGCGGCTATTTGTCGTTGCCGATGGTATGGGCGGGGCAGCCGGCGGCGCCAAGGCAAGCAAGCTGGCAGTGGAAATTTTGGAACGTGAATGGGAAGACAGCCCACCTACCGGTTTTGGTTGTGAAATCATTCGCAAATGGCTAATGTATGCTGTCAACAAGGCAAATGAAGCTATTTTTGATGAAAGGGAGTCCAGCGCCTTAGTTAAGGGTATGGGCACAACAGTAGTTGTTGGTGCTCAAACTGACGACAATATGCTGGAGATTGCTCATGTCGGTGATTCAAGAGCCTATTTGTTGCGCGATGGCAAATCAGAATTATTAACCAGTGACCATTCGGTAGTTCAGGAAATGGTCAGAGCTGGCCGCTTGACAGAAGCACAGGCCAGAACAAATCCTTATAAAAATTTAATCACAAGATGTCTTGGGCATGAAAAAAAGGTGGAAATTGATCAAATACCAGTTGAGTTGAAAGCAAAAGACTGGGTTATTCTTTGTTCGGACGGGTTGTCCACTGTGTTGTTAGATGATCAAATCAGCGACATCGTAAGTAAAACAGATGAACCCAAGCTGGTTTGCGATGAATTGGTCAAACAAACTATAGATGGCGGCGCTCCGGATAATGTGACGGTTGTAGTGATTCATTATCTGGGATCAGACAATGGTTCTAAGTGACAGTAATGGCTGCCCGCGGCACTGAACGATGTCGGATATGCAATTCACCTTTGACTGCAGATGGTCAATGTCCTGACTGCGGCCATAACAAGAATGTCAAAGGCAAGAAGCCTCAGGCAGAAAAAAAGGACAATGCTTCCACAGCTGAAAATAAGCCAGTGCAAGGCCAGATATTGGCAAGAAAAAAGCCACCACGCCGAGCATTTTTGTTAAATCAAACCACTGCTGAACGTTATGAAGTATCCAATGACGTAACCAGGATTGGACGTGATCGCAGCAACAAGATTGCTTTTTTTGAAGATAAATATGTTTCACGCCATCACGCCTGGATTTTGCAGGCTCAAGGAAGCTTCTGGTTAGAAGATCTTGGCAGCACCAACGCCACTTTATTGAATGGCAAGCCCGTTAAAGAACGCAGCAAGCTATCTACTGGTGATAAGCTAACCTTCGGCAAAACAGAGTTGATATTTTTTGCTGATAACTAAATGCCAAAACGTATTATTCTTGCATCCCAATCCCCCAGGCGCAAACAGCTCTTAGACCAGCTTGGTCTTCAATATGACGTTATAGCCAGCAATATTGACGAAATAGTGCCGCCTATAAGTAGTCAAAGCAGTCCAGCCCAGATTGCCACTGAACTTGCTCGCCAGAAGGCTTTTGCAGTTTGTCAGCGGTTACAAACAAATAACAAATCAAATGACGAGCTGATTATAATTGCTGCCGATACTATTGTAGTTCTGGATAATAAAATATATGGCAAACCAGCTTCTGACAGTGAGGCAAAGTTCATTCTGCAATCACTTTGCGGTAAAATTCATCAGGTATATACCGGTGTAGCATTATTGCGCTTTGACTTAGCACGCTCGTCCATTGAATGTCTTACCGAAAGTGAAAATTCACTGGTCAGCATGCGCCAATATAGTCAACCAGAAATAGATGCTTATGTAGCAACCGGTGAACCGATGGATAAGGCCGGCGCTTACGCATTGCAGGGAATAGGAGCCTGTTTAGTTACCAAAATTGACGGTTGTTATACCAATGTGATTGGCTTGCCCATGCCTATCCTGGTAAAAATGCTGCGGGCAGTCGGGGTAGAGGTCTTGGGCGAATGATGATACTATAAAATTTCTATGTATTCAAAACAGTTTGTTGTTATTTTCCTGGCTTTATTTTTCGCGCCTGTGCTTGCCACGGCCGTCTGTGCATCAGCAGAAAAAGTACCTGCCAAGGAGACCACGGCAGCCGCTGGTACCGAGCCTGCAGCAGTGCCAGAAAAAGCTGAGGAAGAAGTAAGTTTTTGTTCTACCAATACTTTATTAAAGAGTGATTTCATTCGCACCAGTGTCTGGCCTGGCATTGGTCCATTTGATATTACAGCCCACAACGCTACTGAAGCAGAAGACGACCATAAAACAATCAAATTGGATGATCCTGCCCATAACCAGCTCAGCTGCACAACAGCCGGCAATGCAATAGATTCCTGCGAATTAGAATTACACAATAGTATCGGCGAAGCTCAGGGCTTGCTCAATTTACAAATGGGCACGGATTTTTTGCTGGAAGGGCTGGGCGTTAAACCAAGCCAAATTCATATTGTTAATATGGAATTGAGTAAAAAAAATAAGTTATTGACCGGAAACAATTACAATCCGGTATCGATAATAATTGCACCACTGACGGTGACTTTTCAGAATCTGGGCAAGAAGGAGGGCACTGCTAATCCATTATTCAGAGTAGTTATCCTCAATCAACCGAAGCTTTATGACAAGACAGCAACAGCAGAGGAGTCAAGCAGCAAAACCAACTCTGTTAATAATAAAACAGAGGAAGTTGATACTGCCAATGTACCGGAGCCAATCGCCAATAAGACTGAAGGGGCAGACACTGAAAAAACTGGATCCAAAAACAAATCTGGTCCAAAAATAGACGAGTCTGGTGTCATCACTTTTTCGCCGGGTCCAACTGTTAACAATCCGGGCACTGAATCCGGCGCACTGCCAACCAAAACCAGCCAACCGAAGACTTTAAGCGCAGACGAAACACTTAAGAAAGAATTTCTTGATCTTATTGTCAGCTGGCAACGCATTAAAAAGACAGCCGTACGGCAGCATCAAACTGACGAATTAAACCAGGCATTAGCAAGCAAGGCGCTAATACGACAATCTGATGCTATTAAGTGGCTGGCAAGCAATCATAAATATTATGAAATGCTATCGCAAGGAGCAACTATAGAACATGTTGATTCGCTTATTACCGGGAAAAAATATGCTGTTTTTGCCGAGGTCAAAGAAAAGAGCAAATATATGGATGAATCTACCAAGCAACAACTAAAAGAAACCGATGACACCTATAAAGTAAATTACACAATTGAAAAAATTGGACAACATTGGTTAATTACTGATTCAGCACTGATAAAACCAGGACCAAAAAACTCGGCAAGTAAGCCCGGCGCCAAACCAAAACATTAAAACATGTTAGCGCTTTTCCTTGCCATAATAATATTCACCTGTCCAGCAGCACTACCGGCAGATACAATAAGTCCGTGCATCCGCAATCATAACGATTATAAGTTGACCGATGAACAAGGGCAAACAGTCGCCCCTAAATCTGTACTGCGATTAGGGAATGACCTTTATTTTCTTGGTCCGGATTGTTTATGGTGGTGTGCCGGTAGCAAAACAACAGCTGCCGGTGAAGATGTCCTTATTCTCAAGAAAATAGATGCTCCAAGTAAAAATGAACTACCAATTCCTTGTCAGGAATTTAATGACTTTACTTATTGCCCGATAAAACGATCTTTGATCGTGTTAGATAAATCCGGTGATTTATTTGCTTATACTCTGGAAAGCAATTCTACAAATAATCGCTGGCAAGTATTACGAGCCAATATCAACAAGTTTGGGCAACCTGATCCGGACTATGTTTCTTTGTGTGCAATGGACAATAATATTTTATTGCTCGATCCCGAACGCAATCAAATTTGGCTTTTAGAAATTAATTCTCCAAACAAAACCAAGCTTCGGGGGCTTTTACCGAGCATATTGGCCTGGAAATTAAAAACGCATGATATCCATATAACCGATACTATCGCAATAAATTACTTGAAAGAAAGAATTTATTTGCTCAGAAGAAATGGGGACATAGGTCAATATGGTATTAGATTCGGTGCCAATACTTTTCTCTACAGTCTGGGACATTTATATTTCAAAAAACCAGCGCGTATCCGTCCTTCACGTTTCTATGACGCCGGCAGCGATGGTTTCTATATAGTAGAACGAGAAAACAATCGCGTATTAAGAATATCGGCTGCCGGCAAACCCTGCGATACATTCATCTTTTCGATTAACAATAATTTGGGAGGACTGGTGGCTTCCGGTAAGGGGTTTTGGATAATAAGCGGTGATCATTTTATATACAGAAATCAGGATCAACAAGAAGCATTGTCAGCAAAAGTTAACCCGTATGCAATTGACCCAAGGCTGAAAGAATTAATATTACCAATCGTCGGACAGTGCTTACCAGGACACCCTGGTGTTTATCCTGGTGCCCGGCGTTTATATCGATACGGTGTGCACGAGGGGCTAGATCTTTTCAATCAACCTGGAGCCAAAGTAAAAATAGTTACCGGTACACCAATCAGAGCTGCTTGCTCAGGAAAAATTATAAGACTTGATTCAAATTATAAAGATATGAGTTATGCTCAATTCAACAAGGTAATGAAAGAGTGCTGGCAAATGCATCAGACATCAGCAAAAAATGAAGACTTATTCCGCGGCTGCCAGGTTTGGATTGATAGCGAGAATGGTTTAGTCACCAAATATGCTCATTTGAATACAGTTAATAAAAAATTGCATATTGACGATCTAAGTTAAACAAGGTGAGACCATTGGCTATGTAGGTATCTCCGGTACAGGGGAAAATCTACCTGGGCACACACCTTATCCTCACTTGCACTTCGAAATATGGTTAGATGGCAAATACTTAGGCTATGGTTTAACACCAGCTGAAACTATATCTTTATTTGAAGATATATTTGCCCCAAACAAAAGGTAAGTGATTTGAAAATAACACAACCGAATTCAATTGCAGGGGCGCCCGATGTAGGGGCGGGCGTAAGTCCGCCCGTGTCCTCGCCTGGTTCTTTATCGATAAATCCGACGGTGCGTTCTGAGCAATGCTCACAAAAACTGGCTGAACTTACACCCGGTGGTGTAAACAGTGCCTTTCGCTCATTTGTTGAAGTGGGCGGACATACTATTTTTTTAAGTCATGCTCTTGGCTCAAAAGTATTTGATATAGATGGCAATACATACATTGATTATCTTGGTGCCTGGGGACCGGCAGTGCTTGGACATTCTCATCCGGAAATTATCAAAGCCTGCCAGGATGCTATTGTTCGTGGTCCGGTGTTCGGTACACCTCACGAATTAGAAATTGAAATGGCCGAATCTGTCATTAAAGCTGTTCCCAGTATTGAACAAATACGCTTTGTCAATTCAGGAACAGAAGCAGTAATGAGTGCCGTTCGTTTAGCACGCGGAGTTACAGGCAAAGACAAAATAATTATTTTTGCCGGCAGCTATCACGGACACAGTGATTCTGTCATGGCTTCGCGCACACCTCCAGCTAGTTCCGGAATAACCAGCGGCAATGCTCAAGACACTCTTGTTGTCGAATATAATGATCTCGATGCCCTTGAACAATGTCTATCGGCTTTCAAAAATAAAATAGCAGCCGTTTTAGTAGAGCCGGTGGCCGGCACTATGAGTGTTGTGCCGCCACAACCTGGTTATCTTCAAGAAATCCGCGGGCTGTGTACAAAACACGATACACTGCTCATATTCGATGAAGTGCTCACCGGTTTTCGCTTATCTCTGGCAGGCGCTCAAGGCCTTTATGGAATTCGCCCTGATCTTACTTGTTTTGGTAAATCTTTAGGTGGCGGTATGCCAGTTGGTGCTTATGGCGGCCGAAAAGATTTGATGAGTGAATTATCGCCGAACGGTAAAGTGTATCAAGGTGGTACTTTCTCCGGCAATCCTGTGACTATGGCTGGCGGTATTGCCACAATTAAATTACTGTCCAACCCTAAAATATTTGCAGACCTGGAAAAACTAAGCTCTCGCCTTTTTACCGGGTTACAAAATGAAATTGACCGTTTAAGCGTACCAGTACAATTACAAAGAGTCGGGGCAATGTTTGGCATTGCTTTTACCGCCAATCCAGTAATCAATTTCCAGGATTCGCTAAAAATAAATAGCGGGCAATACGCTAAATTTTTCCACTATTTATTAGATAGAGGAATTTATATGACGCCCTCATCAGTAGATCAATGCTTCATTTCCTCCGCCCATACAATCGAAGAAATCGACTACACGATTGAAGTATGTGCGGAAGCTTTTGCCAAAATATTCGACAATAATTGAGCAAGGAGAATTAATATGTTTCAATGGCATGTGGCTGCAATGACAGACCCAGGCTGCCAGCGCACTGACAATCAAGATGGTTTTTATATAAGTCCAGATAATCGTGTGTTTGCAGTTTGCGATGGTATGGGCAGTAAATTAAGCGGCAGCCGCGCATCTCAATTGGCAGTTGCAACGGTTGAGAGCACCTGGCAGACAAAACCTCCGCACTCCACCGATATGACCGCTATTCGCGATTGGATAACAACTACAATATCTTCAGCTAATGAGGCAATACATATAAGTGCAAAGGAAGATCCGGCGTCACACGGCATGGGCACAACTATTGTGTTAGCTGTTCAATCTCCAAATAGATCAATTGAGATTGGGCATGTGGGAGATTCTCGCGCATATTTATTTCGGAAAAAGCCGGAGGGTGAATTTGAATCCTTTATGCTTACAGAAGATCATTCCGAAATTCAAGCAGGTTCAGGGGCGGGACATAATCCATATAGAAACATGATTACACGCTGCCTGGGACAGGCTGCACAGGTTTCTATAGATCACACAACAATTAAGCTCTCAAATAAAGACTGGATTATCTTATGCACAGATGGTTTGTCGATGGTACTGCTCGACGAGCAGATAGCACAAATAATACATAAAACATCCGATCCCCAAAAGGCTTGCAAAGACTTGATTGAACAAACCCACGAAGGTGGTGCGCCAGATAACACAACAGTTATTGCTATTCATTATTCCAGTGATAATGATGACGAGCCACCGACTGCCCCAGTGCCATTGAATCCGAAGCCCAACCAAAAAGGTACGGAAATTGCCAAGTCTCTTTCAGGTAACGATGCTGAAAACCCATAACTAAACGCGTAAATCAAAAATGCTAGTTGATCTCCAACCTATTTTGAAAGGTAAGCTACTCGAGCTGAGACCTCTCAGAACAGAAGATTTTGACGATCTTTATGCTGTAGCTTGCGATCCGTTAATTTGGGAACAACATCCGAATAATGATCGCTATAAAAAAGAAGTCTTTCAGGAATTCTTTCGTAAGGCAATGGAATCAAAAGGTGCATTGATTGCTATTGATACTAAAGATGGACGAGTAATCGGCTCTTCTCGTTTTTATGGATATCACAAAGAGAAAAGCGAAATTGAAATTGGTTGGTCATTTTTGGCACGATCTCACTGGGGCGGGATCTATAACGCTGAAATGAAACAGCTGATGTTAGATCATGCTTTTAAATATGTAGACAGTGTTATTTTCCTAATTGGAAGACAAAATTTACGTTCACAAAAAGCTGTTGAAAAAATCGGTGCCATATTGATTGGTTCAAAGATCGACCCTACTACTAATATAGACAGCTTCATTTATCAAATTACTGCTCATCACTAAGATTTGACGGCTAAAGTATAGAAGCTGGTCTCGTCAAAGTTATCACCTTGATCAACGACTTCAAGTCCGCAAGCCTCACAAAACTGTTCTACTTCGTTTCGTGAGAAAGCCCTATGCAGCATCTGATCTTGGAAACGGCTTACCACACCATTCTCTGAAGAGAGATAGTTAGCTTTCCAATTTATTATGTACGGTTCCTCTGAAACTAGGGTAGTAAAAGAGTCTCGAACGATTCTACTTCTAGCATCATCTACAATAACCTGCCCATTAAAGTAGTCCGTTTTTCTTATCTTAGAATTCTCATAATTATCAAATAACACTATGCCCCCAGTTTTTAGACTCTTTTCAAGACTGCATATAGCTGATTTTGCATCGTCGTTTGCCAGCATGTGAGTGAATACACGTCCAATAACAAAGATCGAATCGAACTGGTTCTCGAAAGGCAAACACTTAAGATCGGCTTTGATCACTTTTGTGGCAGGTAACCTGGACCGCCCTTGAGCCACCATCTCATCGCTATAATCACATACCGTCAAATTGAGACCGTGTTTGATTAGTTCTTTGGCAACAAGAAAAAATCCTCCTACAAACAGCCCTTGTTTAGGCTGAAATGGCTCAACCTTACTTAAAACAAACTGAGCTACTTCTGTCGGATCGGATACCAAGTCATAGAACTTGGTACATGTTTCCGAGTGCGTACTATAAGTCTGACTTATATTCATCGTTATCTAAAACGTTGAACGCATACTAAGTAAATCACCAAAAGTTTGGGCGATTACTGAAAATTTGCCGCCGGAAGCTCCTTGTGATAAGCGTGGCAGGTGCTCGATTGGAATTTCGACAATATGATAGCCAGATTTTTCAGCGCGAATGCATAATTCGGCATCAACAAAGGCCGTGGGAGATTGCAGTTGGATATGATTAAGTATCTCTCGCCTAAACAGTTTGATTGAATTAACATCTTTGTGTTTCAGCCCATATAGTACACGCAGCATAAAATTGTAGATAGCAGATTGTAATTTGCGGCGCGCCGGATCATTTCGTTTTACACGTAAGCCAATTACGAAATCGTATTTAGCTAAGCCCTCTGCCATTTTGAGCAATTCTTTGGGAGCATATTGATAATCACCAGGTAAAGAAAAGACTAGATTTTTTTGGGCGGCATAATATAGTTCTTTGATCGTTGGTCCATAGCCTTGATTCACTTCATGATTGATAAGGCGAACACGATTGTTAGTTTGTGCAGCCTGTTGCAAAACAGACCAGGTATTATCCTTGCTACCATCATTAACAAGAATGATTTCGTAATCAGGACAAACATCTTCTAAGAGTTTCGCCCCATCCGCAATTAATCTGCCCACAGTTGTCTCATCGTTATAGGTAGGAATAACCAAAGACACTGAGCTCAATAAAGGGTGATGGCTAGGCATAATTTCTATTTTTATATTTCCTAAATGCCCGCCATTGTGGGAGTACCTTGAACGACCTGCACCGGTGTGCTGAGCTTGGTTTTTCTTTCTTTAAAGAAAGAATGCACACAAGCAACCACAAAATCTACTTGTTCGTTTGTCAGTTCTGGATAAATAGGTAAGCTCAAAATACGATTACTTATATGTTCTGAAACAGGCAGACTGCCTTTTGTATAACCAAGATATGCATACGCCTTTTGCAAATGAGCTGGAATTGGATAATGAATTAAAGTCTGAATACCTTGCTCAAGTAAATAAGCTTGCAAACGATCGCGCTCTTCTACTTGAATTACATATAAATGAAAAACATGCTCATTATCAACACCAATAACCGGTGTTTTCAAAACGTCCGCTAAATTCGCTAGCCCTTCGTTATAAAGACAAGCAATTTCACGCCGCCTGTTATTCCATTCTTTTAAATACGGCAGCCGGCAAGTTAAAATTGCCGCCTGCATTTCGTCAAGACGACTGTTGATGCCAATTATATCGTGATAATAGCGCTTCGATTGACCATAATTGCGCAACATAAGCAACTTATCAAAATGCTCCTTGTTTGTGGTAGACACCGCACCAGCGTCACCAAAAGCTCCAATATTTTTGCTGGGATAAAAACTAAAAGTACCAAAATCTCCTAGCGTTCCCGCTATTGCGCCCTTGTATGTAGCTCCTGTAGCCTGGGCAACATCTTCTACAACAAATAGACGATGCTTAGCCGCCAGTTTTAAAAGTGATTGCATATCCACCATCTGCCCATACAAATGCACTGGAATGATAGCCTTGGTCTTGGGTGTAATCAAATTCTCAACTTGATTAACATCCATCACATAAGTATTTGGATCAATATCAACAAAAACAGGCTTAGCCCCGGTCATAGAAATGGCATTGATTGTTGGCACTGCCGTATGCGCAACAACAATGACTTCGTCACCTTGACCAACCGAGCAAGCCGCTAAAGCCAAATAAATAGCCTCTGTCCCTGAGGCACAGCCAATAACATAATTCTGTCCAAGGAAACCAGCAAAATCCTGCTCAAATTGTGTAAGCTCAGGACCAAGAATAAAATAGCCGCTGTTGAGCACGCGTGAAACCGCTTGATCAATTTCAGTTTGATATTGCTTGTAATGTTTTTTGAAATCGGCAAAAGGTACTTTCATTAGATGCCCATAATACATTGAAAACTGATACACTTAAACATCGTGGCGCCTGCTTAAAGGCTGTTAATCAAATGACATACAAAGAATTTGCTGGCAAATCCGTACTAGTTACAGGTGGCATGGGGTTTATTGGCTCCAACCTTGCCCTTTGTCTGGCTGCATCCGGGGCAAAAGTAACCATACTGGATGCCATGATTCCAGATTACGGCGGCAACGAATTTAATATTATCCCAGCAGCCAATCAATTGCGGGTCAACTATTGCGACATTCGCGATGAAACCGCTGTAAATTATCTCGTAAAGGAAAAGGATTTTATTTTCCATCTTGCCGGGCAAGTTTGCCATTTGATGAGTTTGTCTAATCCTTTCCCGGATATAGAAATGAACATTACCGGCACGGCAGTATTGATGGAAGCTTGTCGTAAATACAATCCTACGGCAACCGTAGTTTACACTGGCACCCGTGGTCAATATGGTCCATCGGTAAAGCTACCAGTAAACGAGGAAGCGCCGACAAACCCTAAGGGCATTTACGAAATATCCAATTTAACTGCTGAAAAAATAATCAAAGTTTATAACGATGCCCATGGCATAAAATCGGTATTGCTGCGGCTGACCAATATTTATGGCCCGCGTAGTCAAATGATGCATTCACGCTTCGGGGTCTGCAATTGGTTTATTCGTTTGGCTATGGATAATGAAAAAATTCAAGTTTATGGTGATGGCAGTATACTGCGCGATTTTTGTTATGTAGATGATTGCGTGGATGCTATTCTCAAATTAGCTTTAACTCCAAAAGCTTACGGTGAAATCTTCAATGTTGGCTCAGATATTCCAGTAAACTTTGTTGATCTGGCTAAAACAATAATCAAAATAGCAAAGCAAGGCAGCTGGGAATTTGCTGAATTTTCGCTAGAACGTAAAGCGCAGGAACCAGGGGATTCTTATTTAGACATTTCCAAAATCAAAAAATTCACTGGCTGGCAACCAACAATATCTTTAGAAGATGGCTTGACCAGAACAATTGAATATTATTCCCAGCATGGACATCACTACTGGCCGATGAAATATTCGCCGCTACCGGTAAGTTCTCTGACAAATGTCGTCGCCGCTCCTGTGTAGGGGCGAGCTTCATGTGAGCCCAGGTCCCGAGCATGCACAAAGAACACGGGCTCAGCAAGCCTCGCCCCTACAAAACAAAAAACTCACTATAAATGAAATTCCTTGATCAATTAACCGAAATAACTAAAAAAAACAACAGCTTATTGTGCGTTGGTCTAGACCCAGATTTAGAAAAAATGCCGGCGCATTTGCAGTCTGAAAAAGCACCTGTCTTTGCTTTTAATCGCGGCATAATAGACGCCACTCACGATTTAGTATGCGCCTATAAAGTACAAATTGCTTTTTATTCTGCCTTCGCCAAAGAGCACGAATTAACACAAACAATAGATTATATTCATGAGCATTACCCAGAAATACCAGTCATTTTTGACGGTAAGCGCAATGATATAGCCAATACCGCTGTATGTTATGCCAAAGAAGCTTTTGAACGCTATAAGGCTGATTCCGCAACAGTCAGTCCTTTCATGGGTTTTGACAGTATAGAGCCATTTTTAGCATATCGGGATAAAGGCGTTATGATTCTCTGCCGCACCTCAAATCCTGGAGCTAGAGATTTGCAAGATTTGAAATTAGAGGGCAAGCCCTTTTATTGGCATATCGCACATATAGCAATCAATGAATGGAACCCAAATGGCAATGTGTTGTTGATTATCGGGGCCACTTATCCCAAAGAACTTGCCGAAATGAGAGCCATGGCCGGTGATATGACTTTTCTTGTGCCTGGCGTCGGTGCTCAGGGAGGGGACATAGAAGCAACGGTACGTAGTGGTATTAACAGCGATGGAGCCGGCTTAATTATCAATGCCAGCCGGACGATAATTTATGCCAGCAAAGGCAAGGATTTTGCTTCCGCCGCTAGAACAGCTGCTCAACAAACACGCGATCAAATAAATCAGTTTCGCCCACAATAATCATCTAAAACTGTTACGAGATTACAGTGATAAAGCGTGTTCCTTTTTCACTAATTCTTTTTCTTTGCCGGTTAACTGGGAACCTAATCCGGAAATCACCTCGTCAAAACTGGCAATACTCAAAAGCTTGATGTTTTCCTTAGCTAAATTATCATTAGCGGTACGGTCTCTGCAGGCACTCACGACAGCATAGTTTATAGACCCACCAGCTTTGCGAATCTTATGTGTCGATTCGATGATTGTTCCACCCGTAGAAGTCATATCATCAATAATAACGATCTCGCCACTGCAATCGCCGTAAATATCTTCTTTAGTACCGTGCTCAAGTTTTGCCGATTTGATCACTACTAAATCTTTGTTAGCCAGCGCACACATTGCACCAACTATAATTGGACTCATAACTGAATCAACTACAGCAAGTTTACAGTCTGGAACCACTTCTTCAATTAGTTGCATGTAAATTCTAGCAACTAGCACCAAATATTCGTCTTTGGCTAAAAAATTTCGGTGATTCAAATAAATATGACTTTGTCTTCCAGACTGCAAAGTGAAAGGCTCTTCACGAATCAATAATGCTTTAGTCTCATAGACACCATTTATATAGAGTTGCTTAAGATCGTGTAAGTCCATAGCTTTCTCCTCGATAAAAGTTATTGATTCAGCCGTGTTTGACTTAGACTATACTTTAAATACTGAGGTTTGATCTGTCTAAAGTATGGACCAAAAGAAAATTCTAATCATTGCCGGACCAAACGGAGCAGGAAAAACCACCTTTGCTCAGGAGTTTCTGCCTAACGAAGCTGATTGCTCAGTATTTGTTAATGCCGATTTAATCGCCGCTGGACTCTCATCCTCTCAATCCGAAGGCGCTTTGATTAGAGCCGGGCGTTTAATGCTAGAAGAAATTAAAACTCACGCTCAACAACGCAATAGCTTTGCCTTCGAGACAACTTTATCTGGTCGTACTTATGTAAAAATGATTCGAGAGTGGCGAAAACAAGGATATCAAGTAAAGCTATTTTATTTGTCACTTAAAAATCCTGAAGAGGCGATCACTCGCGTCAGAGCTAGAGTGATTCAGGGCGGGCATAATGTGCCTGACGATGTGGTGCGTAGGCGATTTTTTACAGGACTTCAGAATTTTCAAACAATCTATCGTTTTGAAGTTAATTTCTGGCATTTGTATGACAATAGCGGTGATATACTTAAATTAATAGACGAGGGCAACAATACGTGAAGATACCTGTCTCCAAGCTCCCTGATAAAGACATGCAAAACGCACCAAAAGCCCTAGTGCGGGCAGCCCAACGTGCTAGAAAATTAGCCGAGCAAACAGGAACTCCATTCGTCGTAATTCGCAACGGAAAATTAGTGAGCGAAATTCTTAAACCGAAATCAAAAAGATCAAACTGACAGCCGTGAGTTTTTTTATTACTCTATTCGCCTTTCCAGTCTGATCTAGACACCGCCAAGTATATTAGCTTCGAGGCATCGAATCGGGTAAGAATTACCACGCTATGACTTTCGAATTCATAAAATTGACGATACTGTTCATAGCTCATGTTTTGGTTATATGTTCTATATTTCTGCCAAGACTTTTTCAGATCTTTTTCCGGTATTTTCACTTTAGATAGAAATGAGTAATAAAGTTCACTTTTATTGCGAAAGTTTGGTTTTCCAAGAATTGCTATAATTTGTTCTGGACTTTGTCCCAGATGCAAACCAGATGCGGTCGCCATAGTTCCAGAAATCAGGGCAGAACTAGCTGCATAGTTACTACCTTTCCAGCTCCGTTCACCTGTAAATACATAGAATGATGTATCCATCTCACCTTCTTCAAAAACCAAGTAGACATTGTCCTTATTTTTGGTTGAGACATAACTAACTTGAGCCCGTGAATAGTGTGCATCCCCTCGCGCAACAACGGTTGCTCTACCTAACTTTGCCATAATTCTATTGTACATAGGTTGATCATCTTTAACGCCGAGCTTGACGCCAAGAATCTGGCAATTTGAGTCAGAAATTTTTCGTTTCAGGGGTTTTATATCGTTAGGAAGATCATTTGGACTACTTGGATTTATTAATGACCACCAATCAGAGTTATTATCCAAACGAACTGTGTTGTAGCCAACCGCTGCAAGAACATATTGGCTCATCACCATTGTAAGAGCGATCAATATAGTTCGTAGCTTAAGAAATCGCAGCAGATACATTGCTAGTTCACCTAAACTGACTTCAGTTTATCGAACGACAGTTAAATCTGCTTGCTTCACCGATCTAGTTGCGTTAATAGTTAGATCTATGAAGGTTAAGATTTTTAGCTAGTCAATTCAATTCGTCCATGCCGCAGGGATTGCGGCGATTGGCATCCGGAAAATCGTGATGAAATTGTTCGGCGAAATTTTTTACTGACGAAATTACTGAATTGATGTCTTGCCGATCCATCACACTGGATCGAGAAGGATCAGTAATTTGACCCAAGCCTATTTGTCGCAGAATTTGCAGCATGCACCAGGTGCCATATTCTTCATGAATTGATTCAGTCAATTTCATTTCGTCATCCGTGATCCCAATAGCCATAAATAATCCAAATCCACCCGACGGCAATTGATACCAGCAATCCGGCGCTTCATCCGCATACCAGATAAGCATATTGCGCAAAAGTGAATCGCTGCTGGCAACAATTGGCGAATTAAGAGCTAGACGAACATCCGGACTGAATGTGCCCATATGATTAAAAATGTAATAAGCCATGGTCCGCAATATTTGCGCCGGCCATTCTGCTTCAGTTGGTGACTTGACTATCAATTCCAGACCAAAGCCTGAAACTTCTAGAGGCTGATCTTGCAACCAGGGAGTACTGAGCCCGGCTGTAACATAAGTCCAATATGGTCGTAATGGATCTGGGGCGTAGGCTAAAACCGCTAATTGCTGATCCTCAGTTTTACTTTTCGGACGGAGCATAGTCTTGCCGGTGATGACTGAAGCATGACTGCCCGAACAGCTTTCGATAAAGTTCGTCCCGGGCATTCCAGCTGCTCAAGAGCAATTCTTTGTTATAGGAATATGTATCGCTTGTTTTCTGCGATTTCGCTTTCGCGCGCTTTGGCGCGGTTTTGGTTTTCGCGAGTTAGTATGGGTATTATGCTTTTTGTTTTTTGGCATTGTTTAAGTTTCCGGCGGTTCGCCATAATTTTTATCCCCTTCGTTGCTGTAGGGCGTCGATTGCATCGACCAGCGACAGGCTAAAGCCGCCCCTACGGGCTCTTCGTATGTCATCATGTTAAAGCAGGCACAGCGGCATCCCTTATTAATTATGATTCGATTTTCAAAATGGCCATGAAGGCTTCTTGAGGTATATCTATTTTACCAACGGACTTCATTCTCTTCTTTCCCTCTTTTTGCTTTTCTAACAACTTTCTTTTGCGGCTAATGTCGCCCCCATAACATTTAGAGAGAACATTTTTACGTTGAGCGGAAATGGTTTCGCGGGCAACAATTTTACCGCCAATAGCCGCCTGAATCGGCACTTCGAACATCTGGCGCGGAATAACGCCTTTTAGTTTTTCCGCCAGACTGCGTCCATAACTTGGAGCTTTATCTTGATGCACAATTGCCGAAAGCGCATCACAAGCTTCGCCAGCAATTAATATATCCAGTTTCACCAGTTTAGAGGCACGATATTCTTTAAAATGATAATCAAGACTGGCATATCCTTTAGAGCGCGACTTTAATTGATCAAAAAAGTCAGTGATAATTTCAGCTAATGGTAATTCATAATGAAGCATAGCGCGGCGGGGATCAAGATATTTCATATCCAGAAAAATCCCTCTGCGTCCCTGGCAAAGTTCCATCATTGGTCCAACATATTCATTAGGTACCATAATATGGGCATCAACATAAGGTTCTTCCATAATTTCTCGATAATTAGGCTCCGGTAATTTAGCGGGGTTTTCCACCATAATTACTTTGCCGTCTGTTTTAGTTACTCGATACACCACAGATGGTGCAGTAGTAATCAAAGTAAGATTGTATTCGCGCTCCAGTCTTTCTTGAATAATTTCCATATGCAAAAGACCAAGGAAACCACAACGAAAACCAAAACCAAGCGCTTCGGAAGTTTCCGGCTCAAAAAACAAAGAAGAATCATTTAGCTTTAGTTTTTCCAGGGCTTCACGTAAATCCGGATATTGATCATTATCAACTGGATATATGCCGGCATAAACCATGGGTTTAGCTGGTCGATAACCAGGCAAAGCTTCATTAGCGGGGTTGTCGGCATTGGTAATCGTGTCGCCAACAAGCGTTGCTACGTCTTTAATAGCTGCTGCCAAATAGCCGACTTCACCTGGACCAAGGTTGTCAACTTTAACTTGCTGCGGGCGCAAAACGCCTAATTCGGTAACTTCAAAATTCTTTTCATTAGCCATGAATCTTATTTTGTCGCCCACTTTTATGCGCCCATCTTTAATCCGAAAATAAACAATAATGCCTCGATAGCTTTCAAAAAAACTATCAAAAACTAGTGCGCGCAACGGTTTATCTTCGGTATTGGCAGGCGGGGGAATCAAGCTGCACAATAGCTTCCAGAACATCATTAATGCCAATGTTATTTTTAGCGCTGGTAAGGACTGCCTGGCTGGCATCAATGCCGATTAATTCTTCAATTTCATGACGCATACGCTCAGGATCAGCGCTGGGCAAATCAATTTTGTTTATAACCGGCACAATTTCCAGATTATTTTCTACAGCCAGATGCACATTGGCTAATGTTTGCGCTTCAACACCCTGAGTGGCGTCAACACTAGCAAAGCTCCTTCACAAGCAGCCAAACTGCGCGATACTTCATAGCCAAAATCTACATGTCCAGGAGTATCAATGAGATTAAGTACATATTGATGCCCATCCCTGCCTCGATATTCCATACGAGCCGGCTGAGCTTTAATAGTAATGCCGCGCTCGCGCTCCAGATCCATTGTGTCCAGAACCTGCTCCTGCATTTCCCGCTTAGAGAGGGTTGCCGTAGTTTCCAATAGCCGATCGGCCAGAGTAGATTTACCATGATCGATATGGGCGATAATGGAAAAATTACGGATATATTGTGGATCTAATTTATTACTGGTATCTGTCATGCCAGAATTTATACGCAAATGAAAAATCAGCGGCAAGGGCTGCACTCTGGTATATTACCAGGCAGCAGGACGGAAGCCAAACTGTTGCATATGTTCTTGATACATAATGACTCATCCATTTTTACAAGCAATACATAGCAAACCCTTATTGGCCGACGGCGGTATGGGCACAGTGCTCTATGCACGCGGCGCTTCCACAGAAGGTGTCTTTGAGCAGTTAAATGAAGTCCGCAGTGATCTGGTCTTGCAGGTCCACATTGATTATTTAAATGCCGGCGCCGAGGTCATTGAAACCAATTCTTTTTCCGGCAACCGTTTTCGTCTGGCCAATTATGGTCTGGGCGATCGGGTTGAGAAGTTGAATATTGCCGCAGCCAAAATTGCCCGCAATGCTCGGGAAATTGTTGGCCAACCTGCTTTTATTGCCGGCGCTGTCGGTCCAACAGGACAACTTCTGGCACCTCTGGGTGAAACGCCGGCCCAAAAAGTGTTTGAGGCTTTTAAGGAGCAAATGGAAGCACTTTTAGCCGGTGGTGTGGATTTATTTATTATTGAAACAATGTCTTCGCTTGAAGAAATGAAACTGGCTATTGACGCGGCTCGATCAATATCCAAACTGCCTGTAGTGGCTGAATTTAGTTTTTCGGTGGAAGGGCATACTCTATTCGGCGTTACTCCGGAAGATGTTATCAAGCTGGTGATTGATCTCAAAAACCTCAAGCCGGATGTGATTGGTATCAATTGTGGTGCTGGTCCAGGCCCTGTGTTTGACAGTTTACTGAGAATGATTGAGGCAGCCAAGTCAAAAGACATCCCTCCTGATCAGTTAGCTTTCTCTTGCTTACCCAATGCCGGACAGGCAACTCTGACAGGTGGGCGTTATCAATTTTCAAGCCAGCCGGAATATTGCGCTTCTTATGTAGAGCCTTATCTCCATGCCGGGGCTCGCTTAATTGGCGGCTGTTGCGGCACAACACCGGAACATATTAAAGCCATGCGCAAAGCGCTGGATGCTTATTTAGCCCATGAGAAGAAGAATGTGCATGATATAGAGCGTTCATATCAACCTATTTTTGTTTCCGGAACCACCGAACAACAAACGGGTGATCTGGAAAAGAAATTCACTCTTGCCCAAAAGCTAAAACAACTTAAAACAGACAATAAAAATGCCGGCGGTGATTTCTTTGTCAGCGTTGAGCTGGATCCACCCAAAGGTACTGTCACAAAAAAAATCTTGAAAGCCGCTGAGCAGCTTGTTCATGCAGGAGCTGATGCCATTAATGTTGGCGATAGCCCTATGGCACGGGTACGCATGTCATCGCTTGCCGCTTGCCAGTTAATTACACAAGCAGTAAATGTAGAGACTATTATTCATTTCACCACTCGCGACCGCAACTTGATGGGCATACAGGCAGACTTATTGGGCTGTCAGGCTTTGGGAATTAACAATATTCTCGCTCTCACAGGCGACCCACCTGCTTTAGGCAATTATGTACACGCCACGGCAGTATATGATGTTGACTCGGTCGGCTTAATTAAAATAATCAAACAACTCAATAATGGTGTTGATATAGCCGGCAATTCTATTGGCTCGCCCACTAATCTTTCTATAGCCTGTGCCTTGAATGCTAATGCTCAAGATTGGAAGCAAGAAATTGAACGCTTTAAACGCAAACTGGATGCAGGCGCTGATTTCGTTATGACACAGCCTATCTATCAGGCCGCCGATTTAACTGATTTTCTAGAAAAATTTGGTGAATGCTCAGCACCAGTAATAGTCGGCATCATGCCTCTTAATAGCTTCAGGCATGCAGAATATCTACATAATGAAGTACCTGGTATTTCTATACCGGAACATATAAGAAAACAAATGGAGAAGGCAAAAGATCAAGGAGCCGTTGTCGGGCTGGAATTGGCTCTGGTATTAATTAAAGAAGTGCGCCATCTTTGCCAGGGTATTTACCTGGTACCATCTTTTGGCCGCTATGATGATATGTGCAGTTTATTACAACAAATCAAAAGCAAGCAATTAGTAGGGTCATAATTATGAAAACCTCTCTACTAGCAAAGCCTCTTGCAGCTTCTTTATCTAATCAACCATTTAAATCAGTCAGGCATTCTGTATTTGCAGCAGCAGTAATTTTGTTCATTTTCATTAACCTGGGCTGTTGCTTCATGAAAAAAGTTTATGAGCGAAATAGAGGCGGCTTTAAAAGCTGCGATTACATTATCAGCAAATTCAAATCCAAAAAGTCACCACCCAATGTAGTACTGCTTGGTTCTTCTTTGATGAGAATGCCGTTTTATTTATCTGACCTAAAGTACGTAAAGAATCACCCTCAGTATGAATATTATTCTTGGAGTAGAACACTGCATAATCTTTTACATGCAAAAGGTTTCCCGAACGCTACCGTCTTCAATCTTTCTATTGATGGAGCAATGGCATCAGATATATGTTTAATTAATAGAAAGCTTCTGCAAGGCACTAAAATTCCTGAGTGGATCATCTATGGAGTCGGTCCACGCGACTTTGTTGATAATCTTTTTACCCAAGAAACTAGAACAGCAGTTTTTGAGCGTTTATTTACCATTAATGATCTATGGTCAGCCCAGGACGGCTTTAGTATGACACTAAGCGAAAAGTTAGACATGCTCATAGAAAAGTTTTGTTATTTATATGATCAAAAAGAGGATGTACAGCTCATACTTATGCATTTCTGTTCCCGCCTCATAACACCTGTGTTACCAACGGGCACCAAACAATCGAACAACTATGTAGTAACAGCCGACGGTTTGAAGTTGTGTTCTGATTCAAGCGATACCTGGCAGAAAAGCATCGAAGAATATCGGAAGCGCTACAGAAATTGCAGTTATATTCAATTCAACAAACAAAAAGAATACTTTCAGGACTTTTGCCGGGAATCACAGCAAAAAGGAATAAACGTACTGCTTGTAAATATGCCTATAACAAAAGACAATCTTGACTTAATTCCGGCTCCTGCCTTTGTAGAATATCAAAAAATGATTGCCGAGTCCGGTCAATGTCCTGGTATCTCGTTACTGGATTTACAGCGCTCAGAAAAATTTCCAAAACGGTTTTTTAGGGACACAGTACATCTAAATGAAAATGGGGGAGATGAGCTTTGCAAACTTCTTTCCGATGCCTTAATTTCCGCCAAGGTCAAAGTTAGTTATCTCAAATGAAAAAATCGGATAAGCAAAATACTCCGCCTCTGGTTGTTTCAATTATTCAACAGGCAGCAGCAAAAATAGGAGCCACTGTTTTAGTTGAACCGGAATGGGGAGTCGTTGGCCAGATAACATACAAGAGTGGTGTCAGGCGTTATTTTCGCTTGACCACGCTTGATCTCAACACAATGGGAGCGGCTGCCATTGCTTGCGATAAAGACTATACAAAATTTTTTCTGCAAAGCATGGGCTATATAGTTCCCATAGGCCGAACCTTTTTTCGCAAAGATTTCGTGCAATTACTCGGTATCCCGGGACGCGGACTTGATGATGCATACGCTTATGCTAAATCCATTGGCTTGCCTGTGTTTGTCAAACCAAATACACTCAGCTGCGGCACAGCCGTTTCTAAAGCACGCACAAAAGCTGAATTCTACAAAGCGGCTCGAGCCGCTTTTCGCTTAGACAGAGTTATTCTTGTGGAACAAGCTATTACCGGGCGTGACTATAGAATAGTTGTGCTTGATGGGCAGGTTATTTCTGCATATGAACGCATTCCGCTCCATATTGTCGGTGATGGTCGTTCTACAATCGCTAAATTGCTGGATAAAAAACAGCAAAAGTTATCTTCACAGAAACGAAAGACAACCATAGATCGCTGCGATTTCAGATTACTGGCAAACCTTCACAACCAACATCTTGATTTTGATACCGTTCTTTCTGCCGGTCAAAACATTCAGCTTTTAGACAACGCTAATTTAACCAGCGGTGGAGATTCAATTGATGTAACTGACGCAATACATTCTGGTTTTCGTAAACTTGCCGTTAATACTACACGTGATATGGGGCTGCGCCTGGCGGGCGTGGATTTGATCGTCAATGGAGAGCTTTCAGCAGCTCCTGCAACAACACGCCACTGGATTATCGAAGTCAATTCTGCACCCGGACTTGATCATTATGCCTCCATTGGAGAGCAACAAAAAAAGCTTGTTGAAGATTTATACCTTGAGGTGCTGCGTTCTATGGAACGCTCTCAAGAAGTAATTGGTAGCACTTAAGATAAGCCTCCATCATTAGTGTGTTGTCTGATAAGGTTCTGCTACTAAGAAAACAGCAAGTTTTGCTTTTTCGTACTTATGAACAATACGTTCCATCTCACCGCTGTTTTGAATTTCGTCAAGAACCGTATCAATCATAGCTTTAAATTCGGCTTCCCCTCTCTTAAGCAGCCAACAGGTCGAATATATTCTTACGGGATGATTGGGGGTAATATTTTCAATTAAATTAGGGTTGGCTTTCATAAATCTAGTAGCAAAACCGGGTTCGGCAAATACAATGTCTGCCTTCTTAGAAGTGATATTTAAAAAATTTTGCGAGATATCTGTCAACTGCGGCATCGTCAAATGTTTGGCTTTGGGACAATCTGTCTGAGCAATAAGATCTTCAGTTGTCCCATCAATACCAGAGGTAATAACGTCAGGTGAATTGGCATTAGCTAAATTTTTGAAGCGTTGATCACCTTTGCGAACATATGCAAAAACCGGATTAAAACATAATGGCTTCGCAAACCAAGCTGCTTTTGCTCGACTAGGATTAGTCCATACAGGCATAGCAATCATGTCGTAACGATTGCTTTCCAGTCCCTCAATCAAGCTACCCCAACCGACTTCTTCCGTATACTGAACTGTCAAACCTAATTTTTTAGCGACAAGTTCAAGCGCTTCCACACCTATGCCAGACATTGCGCCGGTATTGGGATCTTTCATACAATAAGGCGGATAAATGGCATAAGCAGCACGAATTTTTCCTGCTCGCAATACTCGCTTATACACAGAATCTGCTTCAGTAATAGAAGAATTATTTGAATATGCATTGCAACCAGTCAATAACATAATGGCCGGCAATACTAATATAAACATCCCCAAATAACCACGATTCACAATTTGTTTTAAACCTCAATTTATTCTGTAAGGAAGCGCTACTGGATAAAATGCTCCAGGGGTTGCCTCGTATTTTTTTATAAGCTTATCAACTTCGCCACTGTTTAATAATTCTTCCAACACTGTGTCGATCATATTTTTTAATTCTAAATCACCAGTTTTAAAAACATAAACATTGCCAAATATTCGCACCGGATGATCAATATGCACTTGTTTTAAAGTACCTGGATTGTTTTTGAGAAACAAGCTTATTATCCCTGGTTCAGCAAATGTTATATCGGCTTTCTTAGTAGTAATATTGAGCAGATTTTGTGACCAAGCGCTTAACGCAGGAAGCGAAACTCTTTTAGCTAACGGGAAGTCCGATTTAGCAATCAGGTCGTCCATAGCTCCATCAATAACTGCGATTTTTATGTCAGACGAATTAGCAGCATTCAATTTGTTAGAAAAGCGATTATCGCTACTTCTACAGTAGGCATTAAGAGCACTGTAAAACATAGGAATGCTAAAGTCGCCAGCTTTCGCTCGGTCGGCATTGGGCCAAATGCCACCAGCAAATATATCGTAGCGGTTCGACCGCAAGCCTTCAAACAGCGATTCATAACCTACTTCTTCCGGCCAAATGACTTTGAACCCAAGTTTCTGCCCAACCTTCTCTACGATTTCCACAAAAATTCCCGTCAGCTTGCCGGTATTGGGATCTTTCATACAATACGGCGGATAAAGAACATAGCCGCAGCGAATTATGCCCGTTTTCATAACACGGTCATAACCGCCAGCACCTGTTGCTTGTATTCCAGTTTGCCTATAGCTACATGCACTAATCGTCAGAACAATTGGCCACAGGACAAATGACAAGAGGATGGTTCTTCTCAGAATAGCTTGTTTGTTTGATATACTCATTGCCCTCAACAATATAACTGTTGGAAACTTATTCAAGATGAATGTATTCGATATTTTAGTTAAATATCAACAAGCATTTGCCGGTGGGCTATTGGTCACCTGTGAAATGTGCTTTGATCATTTGGTCTGCCGGGCTTTTTCTTGGCTCTTTGCTGGGAATATTGGCCGCTAAATGGCGAGTGGTAATCGGAATACCGGCCAGAGTAATTGGCTTTATTCTTTCCGGCATGCCTATGCTTGGTATTTCTTATTTTGGCTTCATTATCCATTGCAGTCTATACTGGGAATTGTTGTTGATCCTTTCATAACAGCAGTTGCTTACAATTACTATTATCAATATTTTTTCTGTTGCTGAAGTGGTAAGAATTGCTTTGATTGATTTTCCGCAGCAATATATTGTTGCTGCTAAAGTCTGCGGGTTGTCTACGTTTCACACTGTGCTTTATATTCAGTTACCGATTATATTCAGACAAACTTTGCCTGGTTTGTTGATGATTCAAGTAGCGATGCTGCATGCAACTCTCTTTGCCAGTTTGATTTCAGTCAATGAAATTTTTCGTGTTGCCCAACAAATCAATTCTATTGTTTATAAACCGGTCGAAATTTACACAGCTCTTGGACTTCTCTTTTTAGCAGTATGCTTACCCATGAATGGACTGGCTCTCTGGCTGCGCAAGCGATTATACAAGAGATTATTCGGAAAAGTGATTTAAGGAAATATTTCATGCTCATTGCAAAAGACATAAAAAAATCATTTGGTGACCTGCAAATCTTGCAAGGTGTTGATTTGTCAATTGAAAAAGGCAAAATATGCGCTCTTATTGGGCCAAGCGGTTCTGGCAAAACAACTTTATTGAAAGTACTTGCTTTTCTCGAACAGCCTGATGCCGGCGAAGTCACTATAGATGAGATTACTTATAAATTTCCTCTTACTAATTCGCATAAGGTTCAGCCACCCTGGCCTAAGGTGACTGTAGTTTTTCAGCAACTTTTCTTATGGCCGCATCTTACTCTTTTGCAAAATATTACTCTGCCTTTATCAGCTCAAGGCAAGGATGATAATCCTCCGCGCTTGCAAGAGCTGCTTAAAATTTTTGATATGAATCACTTTGTTTATCGCTACCCTAATGAAGCGTCCTTAGGGCAGCGGCAACGAGCAGCTCTGGTAAGAGCATTATTGCTGGAGCCGGAATATCTTCTGCTGGATGAAATTACTTCTTCTTTGGATATTGAACAAACTGCAATTATTCTTTCGCAATTGAAAAAGTTAAGTAGTCAAGGTATTGGCATCCTGATTATCACTCACCTTTTACAATTTGCCCATGATGCTGCCGATAAGATAGCCTTTATGGCCGCCGGGCAAATTCTTGAAGAAGGCGGTTCGGAAGTGCTTGCCCAGCCAAAAGTGAACGCCTTAGCCAATTTCTTTCTGTTGTTAAAGCGGTGAGTTAAAGTCAGCTAATTCTAGCTGAACAGTTATAGATTATCCTTACTAATGAAAATGAAAGTACATCAAATGAGAATTATCAACCAGCATTCAGCAGACATTAACGCTTCTGCTTGCGGCCTGTCTTGTCTTCGGGTGTGCGCACGTCGCCAGATCATGGAGTAGTACAGAAAGAGTCTTTATACAGTCGCGTCCTGCGTACAGGCAAAATTCGCTGCGGATATGTTATTTATCCACCGGATTGCATTAAAGATCCTAATACCGGCAAATTGTCGGGTATCGGTATAGAAACATTAGAACTAATCTGCAAAAAATTAGGGCTAACTCCTGAATGGACTGAAGAAGTCGGCTGGGGAACAATGCTGGAGGGATTGCAAACCGGAAGATATGACGTAGTTGCCTCTCTAGTATGGACCAACGCTAATCGTGCCAAGTTAATGGCCTTCAGTAAACCATTGGTCTTCAGCCCTATTTATGTTTATGGCCGTCACGGAGATCATAGATATAGAGGACAACTGGAAAAGCTGAATTCACCTAAAGCCAAAATAGCCACTATTGATGGTGAAACCGCGCAAGTGATAGCAGATGCAGATTTTCCTTTATCAAGTCGACTGTCGATGCCCCAGATGACCGACTATAGCCAATTGTTATTAAGCGTAGCTACCGGCAAAGCAGACGTGGCTTTAGTGGAACCGATTATTGCTAATGGCTATATGCACAATAATCCAGGTACGATTGAAAACATTAGTCCAGGTAAGCCTATTCGGGTATTTGCTAATTGTTATATGTTTAATCGCAGTGAATTTGAATTCAAAGCCATGCTGGATACAGTTTTAGATGAAGTAATTAACAGCGGCGCTATGGATAAAATCGTCAACAAATATGAAAAACACCCAGGTGAAATTTATCGTGTCGCTTTACCCTATCAATTGCCAAAATGATTAAAAATATTTTTTTAGCTGCAATGTTGCTGCTCTCGACTGTTTCTCTGTGTTCTTGCATGCCTTCATCCAGCAGCGTGCAAACATCAGGAAGGCAATCAACATATGATCGGATAATTCAATCAGGAAAAATTCGCTGTGGTTACCTTATTTATCCGCCAGGTTGCGTGAAAGATCCCAACACAGGAAAATTATCTGGGATGGGAATTGATGCAATTGAATTGATTGCCAAAAAATTGGGATTGGAAGTCGAATGGACAGAAGAAGTTTTGTGGGGCACAATGTTAGAGGGACTTGAAACAGGTCGCTACGATATGATAGCCACGCCCATATGGACCAATCCCAACCGCGCCAAAAAAATTCTTTTCAGCAATCCTCTGTACTATAGTTCCGTTTTTATTTTCGCACGTAAAGGTGATCATCGATTTAAAAACCATTGGGAGCTAATTAATGATCCAAAGGTGAATATATCGACCATAGACGGTGGTACGGTAGAGATTATTGCCCGGGAAGATTTTCCTCAAGCTACTCGCTTGTCCATGCCTGAAACAACCGATGTCGCTCAATTTTTATTGAATGTAGCGACGCATAAATCTGATGTCGCTTTTGTAGAATCAACTATAGCCAATCGTTATATGCGTAATAATCCAGATACCATTGAAAGCGTTAACCCTGATAGGCCAATTCGCATTTTTGCCGACAGTTATATGTATCGCCGCGGCGAATTTGAATTTAAAGCCATGCTGGACACAGTTCTTGACGAAGTAATTAATAGTGGGGCTATGGATAAGATTATTAGTAAGTATGAAAAGGCGCCTCACGAAATTTATCGGGTAGCATTACCCTATCAATTGCCTAAATAAATGAATGCCATGACAGATTGTTGCGTCAATCAGTCTTTAACCATTACCATTTAATCTTAGCCAGAAAGTCGCCAATCAACCCACCTGGCTTATATTCTGGCAATTTCTAGGGCTACCCTATAGAAGAGTATAGGTTCGCTGGTAGAGGCATCTCTCTCAGGCTGTCTAAAATGAATTTAAGAAACCCCATTAGTCACAGTGTGGCTATTAACCAGCAATTTGCTGCGTACAAAAAGAGCTAAAAGAATGAGCAATACAATAGTTAAGCGGATGGAAAAATTACTGTCCAGGCCATGTCTTGACCAAAAGCCGGCCAATGAACGCAGTGGTAGTGTGACCACCTGCACCCGGCTGCGCAGGTTGCAACAAATGCAATCTGAATTGATTACATTGGGCCGCCTCGTAGACAATCATGCTGACCAAGATGCTCAAACTACTTCAATTAGAGAACTCATTGCTGCTCGTATTGCCCAAACCGAACATGACGACAATACTAGTGCCAAAAATGAAGGCACTGCTTCGATTTATTTCTGGAGCCCTTGCACTTCCTTAGTAACCGAGAAAAGAAAATCCAGATTTAGGTTGGGCAGATCGCAAGGACGTCCGTGCGTTTTCAGCAATGATCAAGAAGACAGCAGCACACACAAAAGCAAAGATGCCTTTGTACGTTTTTCGCAACCAGCCTTAATTATGATAGCAAGAAACAAGGAAACACCTACCAGCACATTAAAATGGCTCGCTGCCCATCATAGTGCTGAGATTCGCACAGCAGTAGCCCAGAACGAAAATACTGACGATGAAACCTTAGATCTTCTAGCACAAGATCACAGCGATAATGTAAGAAGTGCTGTGCTGGACAATACCAGAATTAACAAGGAACTGGCTATAAAATTGTCTGGCGACAGAAGCCTTTGCATATCAACAAAGGCAAGAAGCATTTATTATCAATTGGACATGAAGTCTAAGAAACCGGTGTCCATAACTCATCCCCAAAATACAGACAATAGGAAAGACATGCTCAAATACGAAAGAGAGTTTCTTAAAACAGCTGCAAATAGTGCTAGCTTTACTCATAGACTTATCGTACAACCACCCTGTTCTGCTGATTGGCACATTCGCATGCTAGTAGCAGGCAATCCTAATACCACCGCCGAAATGCTCTGGCAGCTTTCTTCGCACCCTGTTTCACAAGTGAAGCGAAAACTGGTTGATAAATATAATTGCCTGCTGGAGACTTTAGTTGATTTAACAGGGCATAAAAAGTCAGAAGCTCAAACATCAACCGAACCAACAATCGTTGCTATTTAAAAGGCTTTATTAAACCAGGGCAGTGGATTGGCCGCCACTTGATTTACGTATAGGCTAAGATGCAAATGTGGACCATTGGCACGCCCGGTTGCCCCCACAGCTCCTATTTGCTGACCAGCTTTGACACAATCTCCTTCTTTAACCATAATTTTCTGCAAGTGGATATAAATGGTCACTACCCCTTGCCCATGATCCACAGCAATAACATTGCCATGCAGTTTGAAATTGCGATGGGCAAGCACAATTTTGCCATCGGCACATGCTTTAACAGGCGCCCCCATAGAGCCGGCAAAATCAACACCGGAATGGTAATAGTCTTTCAATAACCTGCCATTGACCACACGTCGTATACCAAATACAGACGAAATTCTAGCCGAGCATGGTTTAATGAAATGTCCATCCCACAAGCGCTCATTAGAAAGCGTTGCTTTAGCAGCATTCATAGCTTTCTCTTCTCCCGGCGACATAATAAAGTTGTCCTTCGTTTTCGGCAGACTTAGATGCTGAACAGGAAATTTGGCATCTTTAATTGTGATAGAGCAATGCTCATCTCCAAAAATAACTGCATATTTGCCCGGACTAAGGTCTGCCGGAATAGCGAACAGACAATGGAGAACCCCTGATTCTCCTGGAAACAATTTGTAGTTGTGATTGTTAAAGGTAACAAACGGGCTTGTTTCGTAATCTAGATTTTTGCCTAAATCACTTGGATCAAAAGTTACTTCAATTGTTTCTCCTTGCATCGGAGTTGAATTCGATAAGGTAATGGCAGACCATGCTGGCTGCATCAAACAACTAAGGTTTAACAACAGAGCAACATATAAAGCCAAATATTGCCGAGGCAGATACTTGAACAACATCAATGCCCTTATTTCGCTGGCTGAACTTCCGCAAGCATTTTCTCTAAAGCCTGCTTCAAAGCTTCTATTTTATCCAGTGGCAAGGCAATACCTTTCTGGGTCGGCTTTTCTTCCCCAGCTTGATCGGTATACCATTGGCGAATGTGCAGATATTGAACATCTTTATATTCGCTAATATAAGCGTAGATTGTTTCTCCACGCGGTTTCTGATGAATAGCAATTTTTTCTTCCAAGGTACACCTCCAGCAAAATTAGATTCTTGACCTTTCCTCAGTAATATACCAGTAAATTATATCCCTCTCGTAGCCAGTACCTCTCTTGCTTTGCTGCGATCGCCGGTACAACTAATCATGCGCGGTGCTTCCAAAAATTGAAGCTTGAAGTCAAGCTCTTGATAAAGAGCAATTATCCTTGCTGTAGCTTGATTAGACAAGACTACCGGTCCTTGATGCTTAGACAGCCATTGTGCCAGCCTCTCTTGATCCGACCAGGTAAAATCTTCTTTAGCATATTGCGTGAATTCAACATCGTAGGGAGGATCTGCATAAATGAAGTCGTCTTTGCGTGTTTTGATTGATTGAAAATCGCCATTAGCAAATTGCCAGTTGGACATGATATTTTTATATGCCCTGAAATCACGTCTGTAATTGATTGATTTATAGCGGCCGAAAGGCACGTTAAATTCGCCGCTGCCATTGAAACGACACAAGCCGTTGTAACCAGTACGATTGAGAAAATAAAAAAGCTCTGCTGCTTCTTTACTTTGCTCCCATCCAGACGCTGTCAGTTCATTGAAATGATCGCGACATAAATAATAAAAATCAGGCTCGTTGCGCATATCGTGTGTAATCTGCAGTCCTTTTTGCAGCCAAAGATAAAAGTTGATAGCGTGATTATTGATATCATTCAGTAATGCCTGATCAGGTTTTACACCAAGTGCTATTGCTAGTCCACCGCAAAATGGTTCAACTAACCGCCTGTGCTTATGTTCCTGCCAGATCAAACTCAAATGAGGCAGCAACCATCTTTTGCCGCCTGCCCATTTTAACGGTGGCTTTAGACTTGCTTGGCTTGTTAGTAGTTCAGCATTAACCATGCCTAAGATGATACTACCGATTGTTCAGTTTGAAAGAGGGTTGAAATTACGGTAATCGATAGGTTAAAAGTTTTGATGGTTCTCTGTTTAAATCCTATAAATACTGCCATAGCATTAATCAGTCGCCGTAAGGCTATTTTCGCTGCATTGCAGAATTAGTAATGCCCTCGGTAAAGCGAGACAGTCGGTAGAGCAGGCGACATAAATTATTGAAATTTCGGCATGATTATGGTATAAATTGATTGTCGTAAGCCTTATTCTGGAGTCCGCTGCGGTGTAGCGGCGAGGGAGTATTAAGTTACTCAGCTTCAGTTAAGCTGACAAAATCACGTTTAGGAAAATGTCTGCTTCTTTGGCATCGATACAGATATTAAATTTTGGTGTTTTTGCTGGCCAAAATTATTTGTTTTGTTATAATTAAAGAGTCGTCGTAAGACTACTGTCGCTGCATCGCGGTATTAGCGATGCCCCCGGTAAAGCGGGACAGACGACAGAGCCGGCGACATCTATTAAAAAAAGGGCGGTCATTGGACCGCCCTTTTTTTGTTAGTCCCATGTTTCAATACAAACTATCTGGTGTTTGATCAGATCATAAGCAGGAGCACATTTTATAATTTGCCCTGATTTTAAAAAATGGCGAATTGTCCCAGCATAAAAATCTGCTATTTGTACACCAGGATTCGCTGCAGACGCTAACTCAAATTTAGCTTTGCAAAATGTGTCATCCTTTCTGACAAACTCTGGTATCTCTTTAAGCTCTCCAAGAAACGAATGTTTATAACTTTGCCAGCCACCTTGTTTAGCAACTGCCACTATAAGATCTTTATGATCCTCTAACGCCCTACATAAGCAGAGTTTTACAAGTGCCTTATAAATTGCGAACCTAGTCTCGTGATTTTTAACACCGCCCTTATGCCAGTAGCAGCTAGCGTAACATGCAATATTCGCTTGTCGGAAATATCCACCAACTGTTAGTTTATCCTGGTTACTCATGTCTGAAAAGTGCAGTCTATGTTTTTTTGATAACTTATCAATCTGATTTAGCAACTGTCTACCAAATAGAGATTTCAGTGCAATCATTTGCACTGATCTTGCAGAGCGCGAGCCTTCTAAAATAAATATGCTCACTGTCATAACGATTTCATGATAGTTTATTCCCGATTCATCGATATAGGCATATTTAGGCATTCTTTATCATTTCCCCGTTTGAATTACTGTGCATTTAAATACCAATGTGGTTATTTATATAGACGAAACACGGTGGTCATAAGTTCAACGTGGTATATTAATTCGACATTAATTGACGGACTCTATGACTCAATTTATTGATTATGCTCAAATTGAAATCACCTCCGGGGACGGAGGCAATGGCGCTATTGCCTGGCGGCGAGAGAAATATGAACCAATGGGTGGTCCCGCCGGTGGCAATGGTGGGCGCGGCGGCAGCATTTATATTGAAACCAGTGTCCATCTAAGCACACTATCTGAATTTAAATACCAGAATAAGTTTATAGCTGCTAATGGACAGCGCGGTGGCAGCGGCAGGAAGGACGGTAAAAGCGGCGTAGATCTGGTGCTTAGAGTACCATCGGGAACAGTAATCAAAGACGCTCAATCGGGTTCAGTCGTAGCCGACTTGGAGCATGCCGGTGATCGCATCCTGGTGGCAGCCGGTGGTCGCGGTGGGCGTGGCAATGCTCATTTTGCTACACCAACTTTGCGGGCACCATCTTTTTGTGAGCCTGGTGAAGGCGGCATCCAGCGCCAGCTTATTTTAGAGCTGAAATTGTTGGCTGATGTTGGTTTAATTGGTTTGCCTAATGCAGGCAAGTCAACTTTGTTAGCAGCACTAACACGAGCCAAACCAAAAATTGCTGATTATCCTTTTTCTACTCTAGAACCAAATCTGGGCACAGTAGTTGCTGACGCAGGACAATCTTTCGTCATTGCCGATATTCCAGGACTAATTGAAGGAGCCAGTGAGGGAGTGGGTTTAGGGCATGATTTTTTGCGACATATCGAACGTACCCGTTTGCTTGTACATCTGGTTGATGCAACCAGCGCTGATCTAGTCACTGATATTAAAACTATAGATAAAGAGCTGAAAAAATTCAATGTCGATTTATCCAGCAAAGATCAAATTATTGCTTTGAATAAAATTGATCTATTGCCATCGGAAGAAATAGAGAATATAGAAAAACAGCTCCAAAAAATAGCCGGACAACGAAAAGTTATTGCCATGTCCGGTGTGACACGACAAGGCATTAAAGAATTGCTCGCTTTACTCAAAGAGCGTTTATCCACAAAACCAATTGCTGAATCCGTTTCAGAACAGCCCCAGAGTGAGGGAAAATTATTACCGGCTGATGATAAAGCAACTACCCACCCTGGCAGTGATTTTCAAGTTACTCGTAACAAAGGTAGCTTTTATGTCACCGGTGATCGTGTGCTCAGACATGCTCAAGTTGTTAACTACACAGATCCCGAATCAATTCAACACTTAAGCAAAGTACTGCGCTCAATAGGTGTTATAGACGAGCTAAACAAACAAAATATCCAGGTCGGCGACCATGTGCAGATCGGCCCTATGATTTTTTCTTTCGGTGAGGATCTGTACTAAGGTCACCAGGCTCATTAAACCTCACCCCTACAATTTATTCTTCGGGCTTTTCTTTTGCCTCTTTGGCTTTTACTTCCGCCTGGCGCACAGCCCGGCGAGCCAGAACAACTTTAGCGTGCTCTTTTTGTTTTTTCTTACGAGCAGCCACTTTAATTGCTCTTTTCATTCCCTTCTGTTGTGCCATTTTTCCTCCAATATATTTCAAACCCATAAATTGCCAAGATATCTTATTTCTGACTCACCTGTTCTTTGTGAATGCCCGTTAAACGTGTCACATATAATTTTGCCGATTGGTGGAAACAAAGTAGTTTTATCAAGCTCAGCCAGCGGTAGGTAGTCAAGCCCCGCCAAAATTGGCTCGTTACCTAAACGCATTGTGCCGCCAATTACGGATGCTTTTAGATAGACATTGACAATGTGCCGAGACAGATCAGGAGCAATAGCTTCTGAAAGAAAAAGAAATTCCTGCGGCTGTATGTCCAGCCCGGTTTCTTCTTTCATTTCACGAATGGCACAATCCACAAAAGTTTCGCCATACTCAAGCCTGCCGCCAGGCAATACCCAGTATTCACGGTCATTTTTGCGGTGCTTAACCAGTAGGATTTTCTCATTTTCTACTATAAGCACTGATACCCTGATAGTAACCAGGTTTCGGCGCTTCTTCTTTGATTTTTTTTGTGACATCTGCAAACTTTCTCGACTTATTACTCTAAAATAACATAATTGGGATAGCCAAAAGCAAGACAGCTATGGAACGTAAAGACATGACCGAGAATAAATCAATCAATGAGCGCTTTCGGGCGACGGAAATATTGGCTAAGCAAGCTTTTCTCAGGCTGCTTCTCTCGGTGAACTAGAGTCTGAGCGACAAAAATATTTAGGTCAAAAAGGGGTCGTAACTAGCATATTACGTGGACTAGGGCAAGAATCCGATCCGGAGCAACGAGCCTATTTCGGACGCAATGCAAATGAGTTAAAAATCGAACTCGAGGCACTTTATGCTGAACAAAAAACAGCTCTCGAACAAAAAGATCTTCTACATAAATTAAAGACCGAAAAAATCGATGTCACTTTGCCTGGTCGCGGTAAAAAGCTTGGACATATGCATCCGCTGTCGCAAACCTGATGGAAATCGAACAAATTTTTCTGACCATGGGTTTCATCCGTTTGAGGGTCCTGAAGTGGAAACTGAATATTACAATTTTGATGCCTTTAAATTTTCCACCGGATCATCCCTCACGTGATGAACAGGATACCTTTTACACAAATATTGAGACACTGGTCCAGCTGTTGTTTTACGCTGTCATACTTCCAGTGTCCAAGTGCGGGCCATGGAAAAACTAACACCCCCGATTAGAGCTACATTTCCTGGGCGGGTTTATCGAAATGAAGAAATAAATGCTCGCAAATATCCGCAATGTTCCACCAAGTGGAAGGATTGCTTATTGATCGCAATGTCACTTTTGGTCAATTGAAAGGAACTTTAAATCATTTTATTCGCTTATATTTTGGCAAGCCACTTAAAACTCGCTTCCGTCCTGATTTTTTCCCTTTTACCGAACCAAGCGCCGAGTTGGATAGTGAATGTCCTTTCTGCAATGGCTCAGGCTGTCGCACTTGCGGGAATAAAGGCTGGCTTGAATTACTTGGTTGCGGTACAGTAGATCCCTAACGTTCTTAAAGGATTAAATATCGATCCAGAAATTTGGAACGGCTTTGCCTTTGGCATGGGCGTAGAGCGACTAGCAATGCTGAAATATGGTGTCACTGATATTCGCCATTTTTACAATAATGATATGCGCTTTCTTGAACAGTTTTAGGTATTGCTGAACTATGAAATTATCTTTTAATTGGTTAACAGATTACGTTGATCTTTCCGGGATCACGCCCAAACTACTTGCCGAACAAATTGACTATGAGTGCTTTTGAAGTAGAAGGCATAGAATCTTTTGGTGCTGATATAACTGGTCCCGTTGTCGTTGGTGAAATTGTTGATATTCAAGCGCATCCGGATCCTAAAGTCACCAAAATGCGCCTGACTAAAGTAAAAGTTGACGACAAACAAGAACCTTTGGAAATTGTTTGCGGCGCTCATAACATAGCTGTTGGGCAAAGAGTGCCGGTGGCTCTTACCCGGATCGGTAGTAATCAATCGCCACGATGGCACAGCTTTTCCGATTATCGTATGGAAAAACGAGGCGTGCGTTCCAATGGCATGATTTGCGCCGCCGTCTGAACTTGGTATTACTTATGGTGCAGAAGAAGATGGCATATTAGTTCTCGATCCCACTCTAGCCAATCGACTAGGTGAAGATGCCTATAGGCTTTTATGCCTAGAAAAAGATTATGTTTTACATCGTAGGCAGTCGCTCCAATCGTGGCGATGCTGTTTGTGTTCGAGGCATGGCCAGCGAAGTCGCTGCTCTTTTTGACCGCCCCATGCGTGAACCCGAATGGCAATTGATTGAAACACGAAGAAAGCAAAAGTCCATTTACAGTACAAATTGATGATCTAAAAGATTGCGAATATTTTTCTATACGTGGTTTAGTCAATATCAAAGTGGCTCCCTCACCGTCATTTATTGGTCAGGCGTTTGGCAGCGGTGGGAACACGAGCAATCAATAATCTGGTGGACATAACCAACTATGTGATGCATGAATGGGGGCAACCTATGCATGCTTATGATGCTCGTTATGTTAAAGATGGCAAATTCTATCACCGGCGCGGGCAAAAAGGCGAAAAATATATAACTCTCGATGGCAAAGAACGCATTCTTACAGAAGAAACACTGATAGTCGCCGACCCAGAAAAAGTAATTGGTATGCCTGTGATGGGCGGAGCCAATACCGAGATTCGCGAGACACAACCGATATTGCTCTAGAAGCAGCCAGTTTCAATCCAGCCCAAGTACGTCGTACAAGCAGATTACTTGGCTTAAGTAGTGAATCAGGACTGCGTTTTGAACGTGGTGTTGATTCAGCAACCACAAAACAGGCTTCAGATCGTGCCGCTTATTTAATAGCAAAATACTGCGGAGCCAATGGTCCTGTAAAAGTAGGCACATTTGTTTTCGGCGGTAAGGGCGAACATCCACCTTTAAATGTTGATTTACGGTTAAATCAAGTCAAACGTTATTTAAATCTGGACTCTCTCCGCTAAAGAAATAACCAATTTACTCTCTCGTCTTGGATTTTCATCCGTTGCCAACACATCCGACAAGATAACCTTTTCAGTGCCTTCTTTTCGACGAAAAGACGTACAAAGAGAAATTGACCTGATTGAAGAAATTTGCCGACTTTATGGCTACGACAATATCAAAGACGAATCTCCGGCATTTTTTGCTGTGCCACAAATGCCGAATAATATAGCGGTAACTATTCGCCATGCTTTTATTGGACAGGGATTTTGTGAAGCATACACTAGCAGCCTACTCCCACGTTTAAAAGAATCACGGACTTAGCTAAAGATTTTAACGGTATTTTTCAACCGCTAGATACATCACGACTAATAGAAATGCGTAATCCGCTCTCTGAAGAACATCAGGTAATGAGACAAAGTTTGTTACCCGGTCTTATTCAAGCGCTAAAATATAATCGTGATCGTTCTATAAAAGATGTCTGGTTGTTTGAACTTGGTTATGCATATTTCAAACTAACCGGTACACCAAAAGCATCTAAACAAAAGAATCCTTGTCCAGCCGATGAAAAACAGACATTGGGTGGAGCGATGGTTGGTAATCCTCAATTGACGCTCTGGCAAACAACAGAAACACAAACTGATTTTTATACGGCGAAAGGGGCATTGCAAAATCTTTTTATGTCCCTGGCTATACCGCCGGATCATATTAAATATATTGGCGCTGAGCCGGCATCAAAAGATTCATGGCTATTGCATCCTGGGCAAAAAGCAAGAATTGTTTTTGACAATACAACTACTCTAGGTTGGCTGGGACAGTTACATCCACAACACGCTCAAAATTGGGATCTTGATCCATTAACTTATTTATTCGAACTGGATGTAGAAACTTTAGAACAAATTCGCACGAAGCCTACTTTTACTGCCATACCAACCCAACCTCCGGTGTGGCGTGATTTAACTGTTGACGTACCGGAGCATACAGAAAATATAGCCGTCATCGGCTGTATAAAAGAAGCAGCTAAATATCTTAAAGATCTGGACCTGGTCAGTCTATTCCCACTCAATAATGGCTTAAAAAGTCTCTCTTATCGTCTCGTCTTCCAGAACGAAGCTGAGACATTCAAGAGTGAAGAAATCGAACAAATAATGAATAATATTCGCAAGCAATTAAAAGAAAAACTTTCAGCTTCTTTCCGCGGTTAATATATGACGCCACGCACAACTGGTGTTGCATCTCCAATCTGGCAGCCGTTCACACAAATGAAAACGGCGCCGCCACCGCTTAAAGTCAAAAGTGGCGATGGCGTGTATTTAGAACTTGAAGACGGGCGCCGAATTATAGACTGCATTTCCAGCTGGTGGGTTAATTTACATGGACATGCGCAATCCAGCTATTGCTGAGGCAATTTATAAGCAGGCTAAAAAACTGGAACAAGTAATTTTTGCCGGCTTTACCCATGAACCGGCAGAACAATTGGCAAGCAAATTGCTTGATCATTTACCTAAAAATCTTACCCGTATTTTTTATTCCGATAATGGCTCAACTTCGGTAGAAGTTGCTCTGAAAATGGCTTATCAATATTGGCATAACAAAGGCAAAGAGAAAAAACGTTTTATTGCTTTTGAAGGTGGTTATCATGGCGATACTCTAGGAGCAATGTCCGCTGGACGCAGCGCCCCATTTTGGCAAGCGTTTAAGTCATACTGTTCGATGTTGACATATTCCTTTTCCATTTACATTTGACAACGATCCCGATTTCGAACGAAAAGAAGAACAATCGATAACAAGCATTAGAACAATTGATCAGAAACAATAATGATAGATATGCTGCTATCATCATCGAGCCTTTAATTCAGGGTGTTGCCGGTATGCGAATTTGCCGTCCGCAATTTTTGCAAAAATTACAAACAGGTGGCAAAACAAGCGGGTATTCTTCTTATTTATGATGAAGTAATGACTGGATTTGGCCGCACTGGCGATTGGTTTGCCTGCACAAAATCTGCAACTACGCCGGATATCATTTGTTTATCAAAAGGTATAAGTGGCGGATTTTTACCTCTGGCTGTAACCATTGCCACAGATGAAATATACGCGGCATTTTACAGTAATGAAATGAATAAAATGTTCTTTCACAGTCATTCATATGCTGCCAATCCGCTTGCCTGTGCAGCAGCCATAGCCTCTATGAATTTACTAGAGAAAAATCCGCAAAGCTTTCAAAATATGGAAACATCGCACAGGCAAATGGCAAGTAACCATTTACAGGGAATAAACAAACTTGTTAACCATCGCTTTTGTGGCACAATTGCCGCCTTTGATGTCGCTTCAAATAATGGACATGATTATTTTGCTCAAATCAGCATTGTGCTTAGACAAAAGTTTTTAGATCATGGCTTGTTAATTCGTCCACTGGGCAATACTATTTATTTGATGCCACCCTATTGCATAACCAGCGATCAACTTGATCTTGTTTATAGCAGTATTCGAGACACACTTGACTCGCTGTCGTCTTGACTGAAGCAATCTAGTGGCTGTCCGCCACAAAACCACCACGGCATTTTATAGATCCAATAAGATCTTTGCGTATTTGACAAAACAAAGACGAAACATTTTCTATGCCGGTGCCGCGCAAAAGAATAGATAGAATAATGCCATAGCAAGAAGCATGTCCAAATAATTCCGGCAGCCCAAAAACTACTGTGGTTCCTGTAAAAATTGCCAGTAAGATTATGACCGCTAAGCGCGGGAAACTGCCTGTAAGAAGACAGAACCCGAGTAACAGTTCTGTTAATCCGCTGAAGAGAATAAACACTTCGTTACTGATACCTAAGTTGCGCATCAAATTCAAAGTTGGTGCATGTTGTAAAATATCCATCGCTAATTGTGGATATAACAACTTTTCATTGAGGGCAAGGATGATCAATCCCATACTCATAGTCCAGCGTATAAACAGATGACCAAACTCAGTTAAAGAAGGAATAAATAATCTGTCGATTCCCAAAACATAATCTAGCGACAAACAATTCCTTCCTGCAAAAAGAAAATAAATGGTAAAACCCAAAAGCGGCAATAAATCCACACTATCATCAAGTCCATGCTTACAAAAAGCCATGAACATCAAATACAGAATTGATACTGCGCAGCAGCGGCTAAAGAGCCCAATTGTGATCATACTCCCGGCTAGTATTTCAGCTCCCGGTAACCACTGCGGGCAATGCGAACAAATAATAAAATTGGGCACTAATAATGTGCGAGTTAGTCCAGAATAAATTAAAGAAACACCGAGCATAATGGCCATAAATAAATTGATGGCTGGTTCATGAATTTGTGCCCAGACTAAAAGTCGCCCATTGATAGACCAGCGATTCCATTTAATACTGAGAGCAAAAGCAATCAACATTAATCCGATAGCAAATAAAATCGGCAGCAAATTATCAAAGCTTAAATGCATGAATAAAGGTGGCTTCGGTTGCTTCAGTATTTCGCTTTCCGGACGACTGAGAAACCATTTCACATGCGCCAGAGCTGCACAATTAACGTTTGTTAGCCATACAGGCAAGACAAGCAAAGATTTCAATATAAGTGTACGCATCGCCTTCTCGCCTCTTTTTTAGCCAATGCCGATCCGGCACTAAATTGACTATAGAAAAGAAACGTGGAATTCTCGTGTAGAAAAGCTCAGATTGGTTTGATCCCGCCTATTGAGCTAGGTGGAACGAGCATTTGGATTAGATGAGAATTTATTAATGCGAGATTAATCCGCTGCCTACTTCAACCTCACAATTTTCTCACATCAATTAACTAGACTATTTTTACCGATAATTACGGCTGGCCAAAAGCTCTTGAGATTGATTCATGACACCACCAAAAGGTTTACAGGAAAAACCGGGCAAAAACAACCCTGAGTCAAACACTGTCTCGCCTCAGGCAGCGCAAGAAGGGACGTCCGCGCTGTCTCCAAAAGAAATGGCCAAAATGCGACCAACCGTCAGCGACGCTGTGCCAACTGTAACACTGGAAGATGGACGATCATCAGCGGGTAAAGTGCCTGCTCCAGACGGCAAACTTTATGACTCTAGTGACCAAAATGGCAAGGATAAGCCGGCACCAAATGCCCCCTCGTTTACTAATGCCACTTTATATTGGAATAACAATCAAGATGGATCAAAAACCGGTATGACTCGTTTCAACCAGCCAACCGAGACAGGCGAAATTTTCGAATTGCATTGGGACTGGGACAAAGACGGACAACATCCGAGCTACGCAATGAAAATTGCCACTGATCGAATTACTGGTGATACCACATACACACGTTTTGGTAGTTATCATTTTACCAAATCCGGGGGAACCATACTTCACGACGACGTCAAAGAAATAAAAGTAGTATCCCAAAAGGACGGCAGCACAATCGTTGTCGACAAAGAAAAAGTTGCTAGTGCAGCAACAAATAAGATCACCGGGCCAGATGGCAAACTTTATGACTCTACCGATAAAGGCGGCAAAGATAAACCGATGCCCAATGCTCCTTCGTTTACTAACGCCACTTTATATTGGAATAATAACAAAGATGGATCAAAAACCGGTATGACTCGTTTCGATCAGCCAAACAGTGCTGGAGAAACCATCGAGTTGCATTGGCAATGGGACCAAACTGGACAGCATAGACAACACGCGATAAAAATTAGCACTGATGCAACCACCAAAGACACAACATATACGCGCATTGGTAGTTATGATTGGACAGCGCTTCACAATAACATTGAGGAAACAAAGGTAATCCATAAGGACGGCAGTTATGAGGTAACTACTTTCGATGTCAACGGTGCCAGTAAGACCACTGCTTTTCGCAAAGATAACACAGCAATAATTTCAACTGATGTTAGTCCGCCAGCTCCACCTAAATCTACGCCCACTATTCCGCCTGCTCCTAAACCAGCTCCTCTTGTCGATGTCAAACCGGTTGTTTCAAAAGAACGGAAACCATTTTCCCCTGCCGATGCTCAACTACCAACCCGCTCTGCGCCCGGGGCTACACCACCAGCACCATTTTTTCCTGTTGATGCTCAACCGCCTGCGCTAGCAAAACTAAAACCGCTTAGTCCTCTCAACGTTCCACCGCTTAGTCCACCTGAATTTAGATCTACTGTTGAAACAACATCCACGCCTAAAGAATCTGCGGTTAAGCAGCCAAAATATGCCGATCCTTATGGTAAGCAATATGATCACATGAAAGTATTCCCTAATGACGGTAATGCTGTTGCCTATTGGAATGGAAAGCCTGGAGAAAAAATAACTGGTTTTACTCATTACTCTAATGTCGTCCTTCAGCCGGGCAGTCAGCCGGTCACAGTGGATCTACATTGGACGACGACCGATCCACCCGAACAAATTGCTTTCCCACAAACAGGTCAACCTCTTTACGCTGAAATAGTGACTGCCAACCCTGCCACTAGCGAAACTACGCACACACGCACAAGCTATACCGCTGAACCAGGGAAACATCCTAATATTGATCTTGATAATATTTTGGGAACGAGAGTATTCGATAAAGATAACAGGCTGCTTCGCGAAACAAAAGGGAAAGCACGCGCTGATGACAGAGCGGTAGTTCAAGAAACTAAACCCGGTGAGACTCGTCGCTATCAGCTTGGAAGCCGCGCAGTGGTTGCGAATTTCGATCAAGCTGGACAGGTGCAGGAAGTTACTATGCTCAATGATCAGAATCGTCTTGAAGGCAAAATCAATTATGCTCAAGATGGTCGAATGATCACACTAACCTTCCCAGCTCCAACCAAGTCAGATGAGATGATTAGCAAATCTTGGAAGTATAAAGGAAAAGATGATAAAGGAAATCAAAAGTGGCAGACAGTCGGAGCGGCCAACTCTGGTATGCCGGAAACCTGTTATAACCTAGCATTTGATTTAAAGCGACATAATTGGCAGTTTAATGATGCGGCTGGTGTTGGTCATATCGGCTCTTTCGATAACAATAAGATTGTAGAAAATAAATCAGCTGATGCTTTAGACTTTCAATATAGGACGAAGCTGGGAGATCAGTACGAGACACAAAGAGCAGCCCTTCAACAAAAACTGGAAAGTCAGGGCATCAGTTTTGGCCATGACTCAAACACTAATACGCCAAACCGGGCACAGCTTGAACTTGTGCAGTCGCTGGCAAAGCGACTGCACCCTCCTGATCAAAAAGCAAACCTGAACTTTGTCTTTTAAAAGACAATGATAGTAACACCAATGCCATGTATCAAGGTAGAACTATTTTTGTTTACCCTCAAGCTTCTAAACTTCAAAGTTGTTGGCAAGCTGACACTGGCTTAGCTTATCGCTCTGTGCCTGGATTTGCAGCTAATAGCCTAGAAGCTACCCTTGCCCATGAAGGGAAACACATTAAAGAAAATCCATTTCTGAGTGAAGCATCCGGCCGACAACTTATAAATCGCTATGGCGTCGATTGGCTTTCCGGTCCTGGAAATACACAAATTGCCTGTTTAAGAGGAAAAGAATCACCGGATCTACCGGCAGGGCAATGGGATAGTTTGTATAAAGCAGTGGAAATAAACAAAGGCAATCTTTATACCTGTTCAGTGAATATCAATCCAGATGGGGCGCCATTGCTCGATGTGAAATCAGAAGGGGCAGATGCTTCCGTTCTTTACCAAAGGCTCAACTTAGATGGATCTGCCTATATCGATCCAAATACTGGTCAACCGATCTTTCTCAGTCGAGACCAAGTCATAGAACATCTTGCCATTATCCCGTCTTCACCTTACCTTACACAAGAACATGCTTGCACTGAAGCTGGAACAGATCTAGTTCTGGGCGGAAAAAACCGAGATTACCTGTTTCTAAAAACCGATGTTTATCAAGCAGCAGTAGAAGATGATCAAGCTCAGAATGGGCCAAATTATATTAGAGCATGGAACGGCGAGCTTGTATCCAAGATTGATCTCAGTAAAGAAGGCCAAGAAAAACTACAAAGAGTAATTAAAGAAATAAATGATCGTGAAGCAGAACTGGGACGCCAACGCTCCGGAAGATCAAAACAACTAGCGTCTTCGGTATCTAAGCCTGAAGAAAGTATAGTTAAGCAACAAGATGCCAACTCTGAAAGAACCCTCCCGCCTTTAAATCAGGACGTACCCGAAGTCGAAATCAGAATGGCCTCCAAAGCTTTTACTAATAGAATGATAGAAGCATATAAAAGTTTCCCAGAATATGCCCGCGAAGATGTGAGGCGTACCGGATATAAAATTATTTTTGGACACCATCTTACTCAAAAAGATCTTTTTCCCGAGTTAGAAGGGAAGCATCCAAGTGGTTGGCCTGACGGTGCCACCTTTGCCAATGTTGAAGGAATGGAAGACGATGAAAAAAAATGGGCTGTAGTTGCAGAGTTCACCATGAATGGGAGCTCGCTTATTAACAATCCACATCCAGAAAGTATTTTGCGACATGAATTTAGTCATGCTCTTGATGTATCCTGGGGCACAAATGGCAAACGCTTTTGTGATAGCAAAGAATTTATCGATGCGTATAATGCCGACATTGCCGCTATTGCTTCCCTTGGTCTTAATCCCAAAGATCGCAGCCGACTCAATTACCACCTACAGACGGAGCTCGATAAAGAGGGGAGGTTGGTAGGCAGAATAGAGACGTGCGGAGATATGATTGCTCTTTGCCTCGGCGGATCGATGAACGAAGACGATAGAGCAACGCTGATAAAGGCATTCCCTAAAGTGCAAACCTTAATTACTAACAAGCTAGAAAAAAGACAGAAGGAGTTCAACGAAGGCAACTACAATAACAAGATTGTTGTCGACAAAGAAAAAGTTGCCAATCCAGCAACAAATAAGATCACCGGGCCCGATGTCAAACCGGTTGTTCTAAAAGGGCATAAACCACTTTCCCCTGCCGATGCTCAACTACCAACCCGCTCTGCGCCCGGGACTACACCACCAGCACTACTTTTTCCTTTCGATGCTCAACCGCCTGTGCTAGCAAAACTAAAACCGCTTATTCCTCGCAACGCTTCACCGCTTAGTTCACCTGAATTTACATCTCCTGTTGAAACAACATCGGTACCTATGGAGCTTGTGGGTCAGCAGCCAAAATATGCTGATCCTTACGGTGAGCAATATGATCACATGGAAGTATTCCCTAATGATGGTAATGCTGTTGCCTACTGGAATGAAAAGTTTGATGGGGCAATCGCTGGTTTTACTCATTACTCGAATGTCGTCCTTCAGCCCGGCAGCCAGCCGGTGACAGTGGATCTACATTGGGCGGCAACCGAGCCACCTGAAAAAATGGCTTTCCCGCAAAAAGGGTATCATCTCTACGCTGAAATAGTAACTGCCAATTCTGCCACTAACGAAACTACGCAGACACGCACAAGTTATACTGCTGAACCAGGACAACATCCTAATGTTAACCTTGATAATATTTTTGGGACGAGGGTATTCGACAAAGATAACAGTCTGCTTAGCGAAACAAGAGGCAGAGCACACACCGACACAACAACAGCTCACTTTTACTTAGAGACGAAACTTACGCCAACATCTTATCAGCTACCCAACTATTTTCTTCCCGTACCATATCAACGCGATGCTGGAAGTTGCCTGCAAGGGGCATCAACAGTGTTATTAGAATATCTTCTTAATCAAGATCGCCGCAAGTTAAATCCTTCCCTAGGTGGACCAACCGATCTCTCTGAACAATATGCTATGTATTTAAGCAAACGCTTTCCATTACCGAATCCTTTTACAGATGCAGTTGAACGTTTCTGTAGAGATGGTTATGTTGAAGATAGGCACCTGCCATTTGTTTCATGGGAAAGACCCGTTTCTATAGGTGAGGGCTACATACATCACGACTTACCGAAAATAGAGAAAAACATTTTATTTAGCTCAGGTACAAAACCTATTGAACAACAACCAGTTGGGCTAATGAATTATTACGACTTAAAGAAGATCAAAGAATATCTTTCCAGTCAGGAATCGCCCGTATTATTCGTTTATAGACCGCCCGCATGGATTTATCATGCCGCAGTCATTACTGGTTTCGACGACCCGAAAAAGGTTTTTACAGTACGAGATTCACTCTACGGCAAAGAAGTTGATGGTCCCCTTTATACCTATGGCGGAACATTACCGGCTGGACAAGGCTTCAAATATCGCGGTGAAACCACGATTTCATATGGGCAAGCTCTTAGATATGGACTCCACGCCACCGGATACAGGTTGACGGCAAAGAAAACAAAACAAGCTACTGCAGCCGGCCGTTCAGACTCTTAATTCTGCATCTCATGTGTCAGCATTCTGCTTTAGCTTTACCCATAGCTAAAAGAATGCCGTAGATGATGCTCCAAGGATGAGGTGGACAGCCGGGAATATAAATATCAACTGGCAAAAATTTGTCGACGCCGTTAGCTTCAGTATAACCATTTTTATGCACACCGCCTGAAATAGCGCAGGTGCCGACAGCAATTACAATTTTAGGCTCAGCCATTTGAGCATAACAGCGAAGAAGTGAATCACGCATGCCTTTGCTTACCGGCCCCGTGACAAAAAGCGCATCAGCAAAACGTGGCGAAGCAACAATATGCACACCAAATCGTTCTAAATCAAACACCGGGTTTGTGCATGCACCAATTTCCATATCACAAGCGCTGCAGCCTGTGGATACCACACGCGCATGCACCGAATGGCGAAACAAATTATTGCCTGTCTTTCCATCGGATTTATTATTAGGGAAGAGAACTGTTAATTGTTCGGTCATGCTAAAACGTTTAGGTGCAATTTGCACTGGTTTAGGCAGATCAGATTGACTATTATGCAAAACGAGATCACTGCGATTTTTTCTAGCCACAGTAGTAGAGCGATCGCTAACAATAGTACCGGTTGGACATACGTCGATACAGAGTTGACAACTTATGCAGCTGCCTAGATCAAGGGCAACTTTTCCACCTGCTGTTCCATCAGTCACTTCTATAGCATCAGTAGGACAGACCTGTGCACACGCATTACATTCTGTGCTCGAGCACGGACTATTTGTTAAAGTCGGTAATCCGTTGGCGCTCTCGTCCAGGGGTGGGCATGGCTTTGGAACAGTGGCAATGCCGGTTCTTGCGATATAAGAAAGTAGTTTAAGCATATATAAACCTCTTTTTACAGATCATTGCCGCTATATGATAGGGCAAGGCTTTTGTTGCACAGTGGAAAATCAGCAATTAATCCATTGCGAATAGCGATAGAAACAGCTGTCCAATTGTTGAAGCTGGGATCTTTAATAGCGTAACGCTTAATTTGTCCATGCTCGTCAGTAAAAATCAAATGAATCAACTCACCACGGAAAGCTTCTACTATAGCCAGCCCCATTTGATTGGCCGGCAAAGTATCAGGCAAATTAACTGACAGCGCCCCATCAGGCAATTGATCAAGGATTTTTTCTATAATATCGCAACTAGTTTCGATTTCTCCTGTTCGCACTCTTGCACGCGCCAGAATATCCCCGCCTTGCTGTGTCACTATGCGTGGTGCTAATTGCGGGTACAATCCATGCGGAAAGTGCTGTCTACAATCATATGCGATACCGCAGGCTCGTGCCGCTACGCCGACAAATCCGAATTCTTTAGCGAGAGATGGCGAAATGACTCCTATTTTTTCTACACGTTCTCTGGCGACCTGATTTTCCCTTAGTATTTCAAGAATGGTACGTATTTCTTTCCGCAACTGTTTAACCTGCGACTGCATAGTAGAAATATACTCAGGCGAAAACTTGCGCACACCCCCAGGAATAATATAGCCTCGCAAAAAACGTGACCCGGAAAGCATTTGTGCCAACCCCAGGGCCTTGCCGCGCAATCTTCCAGCAGAAGCAGCAATCGACAAGAAGCCAAAATCAGCGCTCAAGCCACCTATGTCAATAATGTGCACGGCAAGGCGTTCAATTTCTAATGCCAATGTGCGCAAAGATTGGGCAAGTGGTGGTACCTCAATCTCAAATAGAGATTCAATAGCTATAGCGTGGGCAAGGGCATTGGCGCAGGCAGTATCACTGGCAGCAGCTTCAGCAACGAATCTGGCTTTCTGCCATGGTACTTCGGTCAATCTTTTTTCCACACCTCTGTGTACATAACCAAGACGAATCTCGAGATTCAATATTGTTTCGCCAAAACAACTGAAGCGAAAGTGTCCTGGTTCAATTACACCAGCATGAATAGGGCCAACAGGTAATTCATAAATGCCTTCGCCACGTACTTGCATAAATTTATACTCGCGTTTGGCGCCAGTTTTTGCCAAATTTTCCGTCGGGATTTTGGTTGCGGCCAATTTAGTAGCGTGATTGACACCATTATTTGTCCCCCACCTCAGGGGATGGAAAGAAGGTTCGTATTCATCGTGCAACAAAAGATGTTTAAACCGGGGGTGATGCTCTGGTATAAGTCCAAAGAGATCATAAACTGCTCGCTCAAACCAATGACTTTGTGGTATCAACGAAGTTAGACTATGATAGGAATTGTCACTCACATCACTTAACCAGCACTCAGCACGGCTTTTCGATGGATCAAGAAGAAGGGTAACTAATTGTCTGCCATCAATTGAGGTTAGCAAGCCGAATCTAGAACCTGTACGTTGATCAAGCCAGTCTTTAACTGTATTGGTTAATCCATGTATATTCACTTCTTTAATAACAGGTCTCATTTTATAAAACTCCAGAATGCCGGATAAATTACTAAACCCATAATCAGGGAACAGGCAAGCAAAAAGGTAGGCATTAAACTAGTTTGTAAAGGATGGAATGGTTTGAAACCGGCTTTTGGCGCACCAAATAAAACGCGTCCAATATGAACACTTATGGCTACAAAAGCTAAAGAAGTGGAAAAAAGCAACATACTCACCAAAAACCAGTTACCACGACCAGCTAAGGCAGCAAGAATTGAAAGCTTGCTCAAAAATGTGCCAAAAGGCGGGGCGCCAGTGATGGCAAGGGTTGCAAAAGTTAATAAGAAACCCCAGGCCGGACAAGATTTTATTATGCCATGCAGACTGAAAAGTCTTTTTGAACCTCCGGCTTGCACTATATTGCCACTGAGTAAAAATAGAGCCACTTTTACCAGGCTATGATTGATCGCTTGCAATAAAAATAATGGGGCTGAGCCAAGTCCAATAGCCACTATCATCATGCCGACATTTTCAACGCTGGAATAAGCCCACATTCTTTTTAGTCCATGTTGACGAATGAGAAAAAGAGACGCTGCCAAAACAGTTATTACTCCCATACCCAACAGCATTTGCATGATCAGATGATGACTGTGCGAAGCAATGATAATCTGCGTGACACGCCACAGCCCGAATAATGCCGTGTTGAGCAGGGCACCGGAAAGTATTGCAGAAGCTGGGGCGGGCGCTTCAGAATGCGCATCCGGCAACCAACTATGCAACGGGAAAACGCCTGCTTTTGTACCATAACCGAGCAAACAAAAAATAAAGCCCAAGCGCATCAGTGGATAATTTAAATTTGTCGCCTGTGCCATCAAATCGGTTAAATTAAGCGTGCCTTCGGTAAGATGTCCATGTTGGCTGGATGCGAAGAAAAAGACCGTGCCAAGCAGGGCAAGGGCAATGCCCACACTACAGATAATCAAATATTTCCAGGTAGCTTCCAGAGCATTCTTACTGCGTTCAAAATACACCAGTGGTGCTGAAAATAATGTAGTTGCTTCAATGCTCATCCATAAGCAGCCTAAATTATTGGAAATAAATACTGCGCACATAGAAAGAAAAAATAAATTGATAAAGAAGTAGAAAGTACGCAAGCGAGTACGTTTCAGTGCTCCATGATCGCCTGCATCTTCATGATCAAAAAAATATTGAGCATGTGTGAGCGCAGTGGCCATAACCAACGCCGTGATGATCAGAAAAAATGCGGCGAGCCGATCTACTAAAAAATATTCATTGATAACAAGTTGATCTGTCTGTCCGGATAGTATAGGCCAAAGAACATTTGTTAGTGTTGCCAGTTCCAGCCAATAAGCAATGGCAGTTATTTTACGCGTAAACACCACTGAAGGATTGATATAGGTAAATATAGCCAAAAGAATAGGCAGACCAATAATGGCAACGAGATCAAGAAAGATAGGTGTGGGCAACATAAAATAATTTACTCTCTTAGTTCAGTCAAACGAGAAACATCAATATGTTCAAAACTTTTCTTGATTCTAAAGGCCAGCAACCCAGATAACATAACGATGGCCAATAATTCCAGAAGTAACCCCATCTCAATAATGAGAGGCATGCCGTGAGTTTGCGTAAGAGCGAACAAATAAATGCCATTTTCTAGAACAAGAAAACCGATAATCTGACTGATTGCTATTTTGCGCGCCACCATCAGTAAGACGCCTGTAAAAAATACCGATATCGCTGCCATCGCACCCATACGGCTATCTACATCAGTCCATAAGCTGCTGAATTGCAACGACAGCAAATAACTCAGGCCCAACATGCCGACACCAATGGTCATGGAAAGAGGAGCAGAAATAAAAGCGCCCACGTCAGCCTCAACATCAATCTTAGTCATTACCCACTGCAAATAACGTGGAATAGCCATCACTTTTAGGACAACAATAAAAAAGGCTATCCAATAGAGATGCGTATCGTGCAATCTCTGAGCCAGCCAAGCCGTTTCAAGCGCAATAGCCAGCGTATGGATACGATAGAAATACAAATTAATACGCAAATGGGTGGTGCCCAACATAAGAATCGCCGATATGGCGGAGGACACAGCAAGAATAGTAAAAGTATCGAGATTCATTTTTCTAACTTTTGGCGATGACAACGAATACACATAATAAGCCCATGGCTATGGCAAAAGCGATAAACTCAGGCACCTTTTTCCAATTCAATTTGACGGCACTACCTTCAATGAGAGCAACTCCCAGAACAATCAGCAGTAGAGCAACTAAACTGGCTATGCCGCGCTCAAGAGCGCTGACGCTCCACAAATAAGAGACAGAATGAAGAAAACACTGTGCAGACAGCCCCCACATTACCGCCATTTTTAAATAGTGCGTGAATTCAGTCAAAGCCAGATTAGGCCCGGAATTTTCTAAAATCATGGCTTCGTGAACCATTGTTAGCTCCAGATGAGTAGTAGGATCATCAACAGGCATGCGCGATAATTCAACCAGAGAAGACAGAAATAATCCTGTGCCGGCCAGAAGCCAGAGGGCATTGTAGTGCTCTGCACCAACACTCGTAAAAGAGAATATGGTATTTAAATCCGTGCTGCCATACACACAGCCAAGAGAAGCCAGGCAAAGCATAATTGCCGGCTCAACCAGCATAGCTAGAGTCACTTCTCTGCTGGCGCCGAAGCCGCCAAAAGCAGAACCGGCATCAAGTGCAGCCAGCACCGAGAAAAATCTAGTTAGAGCAAACATATAAATGACCAAAATAAGATCAGCCTGCGCAAAGGCCGGCTTAAAAGAAAGCCAGGGTACAAGCATTGCAATTACCAGCATTGCAGCACAATTAATGGCGGCAGTACTGCGGAAAATCCAGCTTGTTGTTTGGCTAATCGTTTCACCTTTATGCCAAAATTTGTTGAGATCATAGAAAGGCTGCAAGACGGAAGCTCCAAGACGATTTTGCAAACGAGCTTTGCATTTCCTCAAAATGCCGATTATCAGCGGCGGTAAAGTGAATATAAACAAGCTAAATAAGAACCATTGATAAATGGCTGTCGTAATATCGCTCACAGTCTTATGCCTATACTAACCAACACTATCAAAGTGATAAATACGTAAACGAGATATAAATGAATACTACCAGTTTGCAGTCCGGCAATACCTCGGCTTAGAATCTGTATGATTTTCATAGCCGGACGATAAAGACCTTCTTCTAACAGAGGGGACGTTACCGTCTCAAATTTGATTGCTTCAGGGAAATGACGCCTATCTTTACCCTGAATCTGTGTAATGGTGCGATAACGTAAAATTGGAGCAAATATGCGAGCGATAGATTCTGAAAAACTTGTGCCCGTTTCTTCTGCTCGGGTAGGTAAATCACCATAACCACAATCCCAAGTTATGTATTTTTTCAAACTAGTACCTGGCCCGGACGATGCTCGGTTCAGCAAAACCATAATTGAGCAAGCCAATAACCCGGTCAACAAAGCAACCACTATTACCGGCAGAGCAACTAAATTATGCATATCGATTACTTTGGGAAGTACTATCTGACAAACCGGCTGCAGTAGCGACACTACATATGGTGCCGATAGCCCCAGGCACAGACAAGCACCGGCACAGACCATTTGCCCCACGATAGAAGAGCGTGAGAGTTCAATGGCATGGCCGATGGCTTCGGAACGAGGACGCCCAAGAAAACATATGCCAATAGCTTTAGTATAACAAGCCAATGCCAGAGCTCCGGCAAAGGACAGTATGCCGACAATGATCAAAGCAATTGCTCTGTCTACCACTTGAGCATGTGAGGTCGCCAGCTGAATAAGACTTTGATAGATCATCCATTTACTGGCAAATCCATTTGCCGGAGGCAAAGCGATTATGGACATACTATTGATTAGGAAACAAGTCGTGGTCCAGGGCATTCTTGCTGCCAACCCGCCAAGAAAAGACAAATCGCGAGTATGAGTAACTGCTTCAATGCTGCCGGCTCCAATGAACAAACCCGTTTTGGATAAGGCATGGTTCAAGCTATGGAATAAAGCCGCTGTCAAAGCTAAATTAGCCAAATCCCAATAATGGAGAGATCTTCCGATTAGACAAAGAGCGAGGGCAATTAAAATCAAACCGATGTTCTCAATCGAGCTGAAAGAAAGCAAGCGTTTCAAATCTCGCTCCAGTAATGCGAACAAAGAACCCCACACTACTGAAATAGTTCCAAAAGCCATTACTACATAAGCCAAGATAATGCCATTGTCATTATTAATGATCAGCAACCTGATGAGCGCATAAAGGCTGACTTTTTTCATAATAGCGCTCATTAGGGCAGTAACCGGAGCCGGTGCTTCCGACTGCGCATGAGCCATCCAGATATGGAATGGCCAAATACCACATTTAATACCTAGCCCAAAAAATAGAAGTAAAGCCGGCACAATTAAAGAACCAGTTCCAGCCCAGTCCGAAAAATTCCAGCTATGGTAGCGATAGTAATACCAGAGAAAAGCCGCTGTTATCAGTACAGAGGAAATGATAGTCATAGCTAAATAAATAAGGGCAGCATGTTTGGCTCTCTGTTTTGTAGGATCAGAAGCTATTAAAGCCATGATACTTAAAGCCATGGTTTCCCAGAAAATCAAAAAGCAAATAGCATTAACGCTCAGTAAGGTAAGAACAAGAGCCACAAGAAAAACAAAGATACAATGCCAGTAAATACCCGGGTGGAGGCGCTCCTTATAATGATTCAAATATGCCGGTGAGGATATAGAAAGAAGACATACACTGACTGAAAGTATCCCAAGAAAAAAACAAGTCAATGCATCAAGATGCAGACTGAGCGGAGCTAAAGCAAAATAACAACCAGACGCTAAATTCAAAGCCAAACCGTTCTGCTGAAAGAACAGTAGAATTGCTATTCCAAGCAGAAAAGCTCCAGTAAAAAGTAGGGCAGAAAAGAAATTATGACTTAGCCTGCCTCTAATGACAAAAGATAGCAGGGCACCGATGGTCCAGACAATCAAACTAGCAACAATCGCCAGAAGTGGCGGCGAGATCAGATCTCCGGTCAATGACATAACGACTTATAAGTTACCTGAATAATCCAAACAAGCATTATCTCTAGAATAGCCTTGGTTGAGCAGGGGTCTAAGATAGCAGATAAGTACAGGCAAATCGCATCAAGATAATTTACTTTAAGTCTACTTTGATCAACAGGAGTATTACCAACAGATATGTTGCTCCCGGCGAAAAAACTCACCCACAGGCTCTACTTAAATCAGTTAATGAACTGTTTCTCTTAATTGATCCCTAAAATGCTTAGTCCTGCGGGTCGCCAAGTGGCTGCCGGCGGTTTTTCCGGCTCAAAAATTCCCATATCCATTCTACATAAAGTTAACAAATTACCTCGATCATTGATGCTCTACTCGTTACTTGAGCGATAATGATTCTGTCAGCACGGTAAGCTTGCGATGTGCGGTTTAATTGCTATTTCTGGATCCTCCGATGCAGCCTATGAAGTATTTTATGGCTTGATGAATCTGCAGCATCGTGGACAAGATGGTGCTGGTATTCTTGCCATTGCTCAGAATGGTCAGGAACACTTCCATCTCCAAAAGGGTAGCGGCCTGATTGAATCTATTTTTTCTGGGCGCAATTTACATAATCTCAATACTCCAGCTGCTATTGGACACAGCCGATACTCTACGATCGGGCATAATGACCCAAACGGGCTTCAGCCCTTTCTAGACTATAATGCCGGCATTGGTCTGGGGCACAACGGCAATATAGTTAACTTTTACTCTCTACGTGATGATACTCTCAAACAGGGCCACAATCTTGTAGCTGAATCAGATTCAGCTTTAATTCTTAGTTTGCTCGCCAGCTCATTAAATGGACAAAAAGTAGATTGTCCGACCCTATTTTCGGCAATAGAAACCTGTATGAAAAAATTGGTAGGCAGTTATTCGATTGTTGGATTGACGCAAAATGGCGATATTTTTGGCTTCCGTGATCCTGACGGCATCCGTCCACTTGTGCTGGGAAAACGGCAGCATGAAAATGGCAACACGGTCTATGGTCTGGCTAGTGAAACGGTCGCTTTAAGTTTTCTTGGCTTTAGCGATCTTGAAGATATTCAGCCTGGTGAAGCCGTATACATTGATCGCAAAAGCAAGCTGACGCGCAAAATAATTTCCCAGCACAGTCATTCGCCCTGCATGTTTGAATGGGTATATTTTTCCCGGGTTGAGTCAAAGTGGGAAGACACAAGCGTTTATGCAGCCAGATTCAGACTGGGAAAACTTCTTGCTGATCAATTGAGGACAGCCGGCATAACTGCTGATTTGGTCATACCCGTGCCCGAGACAAGCCGTATAGCTGCCATTGCCCTTGCCGAATGTCTTGGCAAGCCGTTTAGAGAGCTGCTCATCAAGAATCGCTATATAAATCGTACTTTTATTCTTGATGATCAAGCCTCTCGTCAGGAAGCAATCAGACAAAAACTTTTTCCTATTGCCGAGGAAATTGCCGGCAAAGATTGTTTGATTGTCGACGATAGTATAGTCAGAGGTAATACTGCTTCTCAGATTGTCAAACTGGTTAGATCGGCCGGAGCACGCAAAATTACTGTGGTTTCTACCTGCCCGCCAATCACCAATCCTTGTTATTACGGCATTGATTTTCCCAGCCCAAGCGAATTAATCTCTTACAATCGTTCACCGCAAGAAGTTGCTGAAGTTATCGGCGCTGACGTTGTTGTCTTTCAAAATTTTGAGGGACTTAAGGCTGCTATCGGCAAGGAAACCATATGTCATGGTTGTTTAACAGGCACTTATCCAACAGACATAACCAGTGGCGGTGACTTTACTTCCAGGCGCGTCCAGGACAGGGATTCACATGCAAAAGCAAAGAACAAATGCTAATAAATGGATTGTCGGGGCGAGATTCGTTGAGCCCGTGTACCAGAACGAACGGAGCGATTAAATAAGATGGTTGATGCTTCCACTTTAACCTTACAGTACGAAGGTTCAGTAAAAAATGTGTTCTCCAATACACAAGATCCACAGCATTTGTGGTTTGCCTTTACCGATCAATATTCTGTTTTCGATTGGGGCAAAATGCCTGATTTGATTACCAATAAAGGTAATGCTTTAGCTCTTATGGGGGTGCATTTATTTCAAAGACTTTCTGATCCTATATTTTGGCAAAATTTGCCACAATCAGCGCACTTGCAAAAATTCGACGGCGATTATTTGGCAAAACGCTTTTCTCATCCGGCATTCAGCGGGCGAACCGGCCTTGCGCACACAGGGTTAAAATCACATTTCCAGGATCTATATAAAGGGACTCTAAAATCAGGAAAGTGGCAAAATCTTGAACGTATTGATATGAACACCAGCAAAATGACCACTACTGATCAGCTGGTCATGCAAGTTTTAGCGGCAAAAGTTAATTGGCCGGAACACAAGACTATTCTTGACGAAAGTATTTATTTTTACTCGCCGCCGGCAACAGCAACCGAGCGCCGGTTGATCCCCCTAGAAGTAGTTTTTCGCTTCGGCATGTTAGAAGGCAGTGCGCTAAAGAAAAAACTGGATGCTAATCCTGCCTATGCCAACTCGCTAGGGTTAAAAAGTGTGCCGCAAATGAATGAATGGTTTCCCCAACCAGTGCTTGAGTTTACCACCAAACTTGAGCCAAAAGACAGGCTCTTAAGTTGGCAGGAAGCTTCTTTATTAGCTAATCTGCCTGCTAATCAATTTGAATCATTGATCGAAACATCTTTAGACATTGCTCTGGGGCTGCACGTATTATTTGCAGAAAGCAAATTAGAACTCTGGGACGGCAAGCTGGAATTTATTTTTGATGGATCACAAGCTGGTGGCCAGCTTTTTTAGCCGATAGCGTTGGCCCTGATGAATTGCGTTTGCTTCATCATGGTGTTCAACTTTCCAAAGAAGTATTGCGCCTATATTATCGCCCCACTGCCTGGGCGCAATCACTTGCTGAAGCCCAAAACATTGCTCGTCAAAACGGGCAAGAAGATTGGCAAGACGTATGTAAAAATAAACTCAAACAGAAACCAGATCCGCTAAAAGATGACATGAAACAGCTTGTTAATCAACTCTATGGGGTAATAGCCAATCAACTCTTAGACCATCAAGCCTTTCCTAATCATCCGGACATAGAGTCATATACTTCAGCTTTAAAAGAAACTCTGTCTCGCTATACTAAAGGACAGGTACATGCTTGATCTCCCTAAACACCCGCTGAAAGTATTAGTGATAGGCAGCGGTGGGCGCGAACATGCTTTATGCTGGAAACTGGCTCAAAGTCCGCTTGTGGAACAAATTTTTTGTGCTCCGGGTAACGGCGGCACTGCTACAGAACACAAAACGAAAAACCTCGATATTGATAGTCACGATTTTCCAAAACTAGCCGAATTTTGCCAGAATGAAAAAATCGATTTAACAGTGGTGGGTCCAGAAAATATTCTGGCTGAAGGTATTGTCAATTACTTCGCGGCTAAAAATTTAAGAATATTTGGACCAACAAAAGAAGCTGCTCGTCTTGAATGGAGTAAGTCTTATGCTAAAAAAATCATGGGTAGAAATAATATACCCACAGCCAAATTTAAAATCTGCTCCAGCTATGAAGAGGCACAAGAAGTTCTAAAAACTGAACCTTGGGCTAAAGTAATCAAAGCAGATGGACTGGCTTCCGGCAAAGGTGTCTATGTCTGCAATAGTGACGCTGAAGCTCAACAGGCACTAAAAGAAATTTTCCAAGACAAACGATTTGGGAAATCCGGTGAAACGATCGTCCTGGAAGAAAAAATGAATGGTGAAGAAATCTCTCTATTCCTCCTTTGTGATGGTAAAACCTTTTTGCTCATGGCGCCTAGCCAGGATAATAAGCGGCGCTTCGATAATGATAAAGGACCTAATACCGGCGGTATGGGCGCTATATCACCACCGCCTGTTTATGATAATCACAAACAAATAATCCAAGAAACAATTATAGATCCTGTGCTTGCCGCTTTAAAAAAAGAAAATATTGATTTTAAAGGTGTTCTCTATATTGGTCTTCTCTTAGACCAGGACAAACAAACGGGCTCCATTCGACCAAAGATCGTCGAGTTCAATTCTCGTTTCGGCGATCCTGAAATAGAGGTAGTTTTGCCACGCCTTGAGTCGGATTTGTTGCCAGCACTATGGGCATGCACTGAGGGCAAGCTGGGTGAAATTAAATTTGAATGGAAAGATGAAGCCTGCTGTTGTGTAGTGGCCGTAAATAAAGATTATCCAGTTAGCGCTTCTACGGGAGAATTAATCAGCCTAAGTAAAAACGGTAGTTCGCCGAACAATGACGTTATCGTCTTCCATGCCGGCACCAAAATAGCCGACAACAAGTTGGTAACTGCTGGTGGGCGTATATTAGTGGTTACGGCTCTGGCAGCTGATCTCCAAACAGCAGCCGATCGTATTTATAATTATTTACCCAATATCAATTTTAAAGATCTGGATTATCGCCAAGACATTCTTAAATCAAAAGGCACTTTGTCGAGCAGGAAATAAATATGACCAAGGCGGCACCAGATATCAGCAAAGAAAAGAAATTATCAGCGACACAAACACCATTTATTACCGTTGTCGTACCCAAAATAGAATTCACAAACGGCACAGAAGCACCTCTTGTTTTACCAGCTTACTGGTTGATACCCCTTGATCCAAAGACGGAACTCTCGCTATCAATAAAACAAGCTCTGGAAGAAGTTCTTACTGAATCTTTGTTGGAAGAACTGTGGATATCTTCTATAGATAGTTTGACGGCCTGGCAAAAACAATGGCAAGAGGCTGGTTTTTCTTGTTGGGCAGAAAAACAGTTTTTGCCGGGCGTGACGGATAATTTAGCTCACATTGTTCAGGAAGCCCTGTCCATGCAAAATCCACCTTTATCATTTAGGGTTGCTTCAGGCAAAATTTATTTAGCCCGCAGTAAAAATGTTTTTGAGAATACTGAATATAGATTATTTCACCCATTAGTAGAACATTTTCAAATTCATGATTTGCAATCGGCAAACCAAAAAAAATGTTTTACATTTCCAGAAGTAGTTCTAAGTGAGCCACCGCCGGCAGCAATTGTTGATCTGGATGTAAGCAATCAAGAATTGCTGAATATTAGCAATAAAGGCATTCTTGCCCTCAGCCTTGAAGAAATGCAGGCAGTGAAAAATTATTATGAACTTCCGCAAACAAAACAACAAAGAAAAACACTGGCTTTGCCTGCTTGGCCAACCGATATTGAGCTGGAAATTATTGCTCAAACCTGGAGCGAGCATTGTAAGCATAAGATTTTTAATGCCACTATAAAAATGCAGGAAACAGAGTCTTCCGGTAATACTCAAACCAACACCATTAAAAGTTTGTATAAATCTTATATCCAAAAAGCAACGAGGGAGTTGCAACCTAAACGTCCGGATTTATTATCTGTATTTAAAGATAATTCAGGCATTGTTAAATGGAATGACCGCTACGCTGTTTGCTTTAAAGTGGAAACACATAATTCTCCTTCGGCACTGGAGCCATATGGTGGTTCACTTACAGGAATTCTCGGTGTAAACCGTGATGTCTTAGGCACCGGTCTGGGTGCTAAGCCAATTTTCAACACTGATATTCTTTGCTTCGCCTATCCATCAGAAAATCTGCCCAAACGTCCAAAACTATTGCCACCGGAAGTAATAATGAATGGGGTAAGAAAAGGCATTCAGGACGGCGGCAATAAAAGCGGCATTCCTACTGTTAATGGCGGAATTGTTTTTCATCCAGGCTATAGGGCTAAGCCTTTGATATTCTGCGGCACAGGTGGTATTTTGCCTTTAAAAATAAACAATTATTCCGCTTATGAAAAACATACGAAATCTGGCGATACTGTAGTTATGGCTGGCGGACGCGTCGGTAAAGACGGTATACATGGAGCCACTTTCTCTTCAGAAGCTTTGCACGAAGGTTCGCCGGTCACAGCAGTACAAATAGGTGATCCTTTTACACAAAAAAGGCTGCTTGATTTTGTTCTGGCCGCCAGAGATGCAGGACTAATCACCGGCATTACCGACAATGGTGCCGGCGGGCTTTCCTCTTCAGTCGGTGAAATGGCTACATTAACCGGTGGCGCAAAAATAGATCTGGATCATGTACCTACTAAATATCCCGGCTTGGCAGCCTGGGAAATTGTAGTTTCTGAATCACAAGAACGCATGACTATTTCCACCAACAATTTTTCCGCGTTACAAAATCTAGCCAAAAAATACAGTGTTGAAATAAGTAATATTGGCGTATTTAACCAGTCCGGTAAATTTGAGATTATGCACAAAGGTAAATTGGTTGCCGCTCTTGATCTTGAATTTTTACACGATGGTGTGCCGGAACTTTGTCTTGAAGCCGAATGGCAAACACGGACGGATAAAACTGGCGGAGCTTTGCCCCGCCCCTACGAAAAACAAGCAGCACAATTCGATATAAAGACGCTGTTATTAAAAGTACTTGCTCATCCTAATGTTTGCAGCCGCGAATCGGTTATTCGCCGGTACGATCATGAAGTCCAGGGTACAAGCGTCATCAAACCTTTAATGGGAGAGAAACAATCGTCTCCTTGTGATGCTGCAGTGCTAACGCCTGTCCTGGGTGAGTCTACCGGGCTAGTTATCTCCAATGGTCTGTGCCCACAATTGAGTGAATTGGATCCTTACCTTATGGCTCAGGCTGCTCTAGATGAAGCCATTCGCAATGCCGTTTGTGTTGGGGCAGATCCGACCACGATTTCTGTTTTGGATAATTTTTGTTGGCCAGATTCAGTTGTCTCAAAGAACAATCCAAACGGCAAGAAATATTTGGGCATGCTGGTTAAAGCCTGCCAGGGGCTTTATGACGCTACAGTGTTCATGGGCACGCCTCTGATTTCCGGCAAAGACAGCATGAAAAATGACTTTGACGACGGCGTGGTTCGCCTATCTGTTCCACCGACACTGCTGATTTCAGCAATGGGGAAAATCCCGGACATAAATCGCTGCATCACTTCCTATTTTAAAAATGCCGGAGATGAAATTTTCTTATGTTCAGCCGGTAGCTTGGGGTTAGCTGGTTCAATTTTTTCGACAATATATTCCGGCTCAACCGAGTTATGCACTTTAGACCTAAGAAAAGCACGGCTGCTATATCACAAACTTCATGAATCTATTATGAATGATTGGATTAGCTCTGCCCATGATCTCAGCGACGGGGGACTGGCAATCGCTTTAGCGGAATCAATTATCGGCAGCGGGTTAGGTGCTTCTATAAATGCGGGCGTAGATATAGCCCTATTTGCTGAAGGCCCGGCTCATATAATAGTCAGTGTATCACCCACACATAAACAAAAATTTCTGGACGGCATGGGGGGTTGTGACGTGCTGTCCCTAGGATCAGTTATCAGCGATAATCAGTTAAAAATTACTGGTGATTCTGGTAAGACAATACAATGGTCTTTTGACGAATTGTTTACTGCCTGGAATACACCTTTACCATTCGCCTGAGGAAAAAATGCAACCAAAAGCACTAGTACTATGTGGAGATGGGGTTAACTGCGAAGATGAGGTGGTCTTCGCTTTAAACACTGCCGGATTTTCTGCTGCCCAATTGCATATTACCGATCTGCTCAATACAAACAATTGCCTGCAGGACTGCCGGCTGCTTATCATACCCGGTGGTTTTGCTTTTGCTGATGAAATCAGAAGCGGTAAGGTATTGGCTTTGAAATTAAAAGAAAAGATATTTGATCAGCTCAGTGATTTCATTGAAAAGGGTAGGTTTTTGTTTGGTGTTTGTAATGGTTTTCAGGTTTTAACCATGCTTGGTTTACTGCCCGATTATTCTTTATTTGGACCACATGCGGCAGCGCTGGTTGCCAATGAATCGGGTCAGTTTATAGACCGTTGGGTAAAACTAGTTGCCAACGAAAACATCAAAAGCCCTTTGTTGACGGGATTGAAAACAATGACTTTGCCCATCCGGCATGGTGAGGGACAGTTAATAGTCAAGAGAGAGATTGCCAACTCTATAGACCAGTTTGTGTGCTGGCGTTATGAAGAAAATGTAAATGGCAGCTTTGATCGTATTGCTGCACTTATAAATAAAAAAGGGAATGTCTTTGGCATGATGCCTCACCCGGAAGCATTCGTACGTGCCTCACAACATCCTGCCTGGACAAGTCACAAAACTAAATCCGTCCCGGACGGTTTAGTCTTATTTCAGAATGCCTTCAATGCCCTGAAATAAACTAGAGAATATGGGAATAACTGAGCCTGGCGCAGGGCTAAGATATATTTTGTTTGCAATTGCCTGCAAAAGCTATCTGAGTATATGCAGGTTAGCTATAATCCATAAGGTATGTATGCCTTTACTTCCAAGCAACCATAATCAATCTGATCGGGCTTGGACAGTGCTTATTGAAAGGGTTTTATGATTACAGCTTTAATAAGTGTTTACGATAAAACAGGGTTGATTGAGTTTTTAAAACAACTCAAGTCACTGCATGAATTACGTTTGATCGCCACTACAAGCACTGCCAAAGCTTTGGAAGACAATGGTTTCAGATGCGAGAAAGTCGAAGACTTAACCGGCTTTCCGGAAATTTTAGGCGGACGAGTGAAGACCTTACACCCAAAGGTATTTGCCGGCATTTTAGCCCGTTCGACAGAAACCGATAAAAAATGCCTGGCTGATATGAACCTGTCTCAAATTGATATGGTCATTGTCAATCTCTATCCGTTTGAAAGTAAGCTTAAGGAAAAACTTTCGGAAACGGAGATGCTCGAATATATTGACATTGGCGGAGTAAGCCTGCTCCGGGCAGCCGCAAAAAACTTTCCCAGTGTTATGGTTCTCAATAACCCTGACCAATACACCAAAGTAATTGAATCTATGTTGAAGAATAAAGGACAAATCGGCGAAGCTGTGCGCCGCCAGCTTGCTCGTGCTGCCTTCGAGCGCACATTTGCTTATGATCAGGCAATTTCATCTTATTTATTTGGACAAAGCAATGAGCACGAAAATATTGACAGACAACCATTACCCGTATCGACAATAATCAATTTAGCTCAGTATCAACAGTTGCGTTACGGGGAAAACCCACATCAGGCAGCTGTCTGGTATGCCAACGGCAATCATGGCAATACCTTCCCGCCTTTTGAGCAGATTCAAGGTAAAGATCTGTCCTCTAATAATATTACGGATACATACTGTCTGGTCAAAATCATTAGAGAAATCGGACAAAGCTTGGATCAGCCTGCTGCCTGTATCATCAAACACAACAATCCTTGTGGCGTAGCCATTGGCAGCAGTATCGAAACAGCTTTTGATAATGCTTACAATACCGATCCTTTATCAGCGTTTGGTGGCATATACGGTTTCAACAGAACTGTCACCGCCGGTTTAGCGGAGAAAATATGTCAGGGTTTTGTAGAAATTGTAGCCGCACCGGATTTTGAGCAGACAGCTTTGCATATATTTAATAACAAAAAAAATATGCGTGTACTCAAATTGTCCGGATCATTAGTTGATAATCCTGTTGTCGACACCTGGCATGCCCGTGATTTGCAGGATTTTGGTTGGATCCTGGAAAAAGAGATAGAACCGCCGATAGATATATCCAAATTTGAGTGTATAACAGGCGAAGCCCTGCCGGAAGAATTGCGTTTGGACGCTTCTTTTGCCTGGGCAGTAGTGAAACATTTGACTTCCAATGCCATTTTTATTGCCAGACACGGCGTGTCTCTTGGTTTTGGTATCGGGCAAACAAGTCGAGTCGCCAGTGTTGAAATTGCTCTCAAACAAGCCGGTGCTAAAGCTGCCGGAGCTGTAATGGCCAGTGATGCTTTTTTCCCAGCCACTGACAATATTGAAAAAGCTGCCGAAGCAGGCATCGGTCTAATCATTCAACCTGGCGGCAGCCTGAAGGACAAAGAAGTTATCAAAGCTTGCGAGCAAGCTGGAATAAAAATGCTGTTTACTGGTCAACGCTGTTTCAAACACTAGCATAATGAGCAAAAAATCGAATCAACCAATTGTTAGCATAGTAATGGGGAGCCAGTCGGACTACGAAACTCTCAAACATACTGAACAAGTGATGATTGATTTTGGTATTAGTTATGAGATACAAGTAGTAAGCGCCCATCGTACTCCAGATTGGATGTACGAATTTGCCGAAAAAGCGTCTGGCAAGGGCATCAAAGTAATCATTGCCGGAGCCGGAGGCTCTGCTCATCTACCAGGAATGATTTCGGCGTTAACCACCTTGCCGGTCCTGGGCGTACCGGTAGAAAGTAAATCACTGAAAGGATTGGACAGCTTATTATCTATTGTGCAAATGCCCGCTGGTGTGCCGACAGCTACATTTGCTATAGGTGTTGCTGGTGCCACCAATGCCGGGCTATTTGCTTTGCAGATTCTAGCTTTACAAAATCCCGCCTTGTCCAAAAAACTTTCCGATCACCGACATCGCAATAAAGAAAAAGCACTTTCGGGAAATAAACTTGTGCAAAGTCGTATTAAGAGCAGAAAAAAGAAATGAAAAAAATTGGCATACTTGGCGGCGGCCAGTTGGGTATGCTTTTAGCACAAAGTATAGTCAGGCTGGGGGCAGAAGCCTGTGTGTACGATCCAGATCCGGAAGCCCCGGCTTGCAGAGCTGTCGGGCATTCCGTCAATGCCGGCTGGCACGACAAGAAAGCTTTAAGCTCTTTTATCTCCAGTTGCGATCGAGTCACCTATGAATTTGAAAATGTGCCTTATCAATCTTTGGCAGAACTAAATCAAAAAATTCCTGTATTTCCTTCCCTTGATGTGCTTAAAATCACACAAAATCGGATAAAAGAAAAAGAATTTTTGCGCTTTAACAACTTGCCACATGTTCCTTTTATTATTGCCAAAGATTGGGAACAGTTAAGAAGCGGGCTGGATTGGATCTCTTTTCCTTTAATAATTAAAAGCACCACCGGCGGTTACGATGGCAAAGGACAAAGCTATTTCAATTCGAAAGCAGAACTGGAAAAATCCGCTCAGAAATTACCATTTCCCGTAGTTGCAGAACGAGCTGTCGATTTGCATATGGAGGTTAGCTGTATTATTGGACGTAACAGTAACGGCACAGAGATTGCTTTTCCTGTTTTCGAAAATCTGCATCACAATCATATTCTTGACCGCACATTGATGCCCGCTCGTATATCTGAAAATTTAGCTGATGCTGTGCGCAAACTAACAGCCCAGGCGGCGGATAACCTGAATGTGTTCGGGCTTCTTTGCACGGAGTTTTTCATAGCGCGCAAAAAAGATACGATTGCTTCGGCCTATTTCGGTAGATGGATTCGATTTGTATATTAACGAGTTTGCACCGCGCCCGCATAATTCAGGACACGTCACTATGTCCGCATGCACTTTCAGCCAGTTTGATGTACTGGCTAGAATATTGCTTGATTTGCCGCCTTCTCAACCGAAAGCAATTGCTCCTGGATATTTTTGCATGGCGAATTTACTCGGTGACATCTGGCTTGAACAAGGCACTCAAAAAGGTGATGGGCTTAATCTGGCTAACCTGGCTGATTCTAACGAATTGGTCAGTTTAATTATTTATGGCAAAGAACAAGCGCGTACCGGGCGAAAAATGGGGCATTTAATTACCCAGGCGCAGGATGCTGAAAGAGCTTTGAATTCGGCAAAATATGTTCGCGATCAGTTGAAAAAACTTAAAGCGTCGGTATAGAAGTTGGGCAGGCTTTTGCCCCAGAAAGATGTTTTTTATAGCAAGCTGAGAATTGCCCGCCTAGCTCACTGGCTCGTATAAACATGGTTTCACGTTCATAAGCAGCAGCGGCTGGATTTTGCCACATGTCGTATGGGAAATCCATACTTTTATGGGTACGAAAAGATATTTCTATGCCCTCCCCCAGCCAAATTAGAAGGAGCGGCACTGGTTCCCCTGCCGAAAGTTTATTTTCTAACATGGACAGGGTGGATTTGTTTAGTTTGATAGACACAGCACCAGGATAGACTTTTAAATCATGCTCGTGGTGCCTTAATATTTCGATTACTTCCGCAGAACAATGATGAACAGCAACAAGCTTGCTTTCACCCTGCTTGCACCAGGGCAGTTTGTCCAGGTATTCAAGGAATTGTTCACAACTAACAGGTTCGCTCTGGTAATGCATATTTACCTGCCTCTAGATTAAAACTGGTGCTACCCATTGCCACAAGAGATTAATTGCCACAATATCTCCCCGGTTAATCGGTTGTTTGCCTTCAATTTACCTTCAACCGGCGCCAGAAAAGTAAATTGGCATATACATAAAGGTTTATATTCCAATTGCTGGGGAACATATGTGACAGTTGGCAGCCCCACAACAGGATTTATACAAGTGACAAAACCAAAGCGTTTTTTAGATTCGCTCAGGCAAATGGTGGCCCCTCAATGGAAAAAACCTGCGGCATTTGTCATATAACTTATGCCGAAGAGTTATGCCCTTCATGCGGCAATGCTTCCGGCAGCAGCTTCTCTGCTTCTCCCGAAGATAAAACTGCCCTCAAAACTGCTTATCTGGTAGATCTGGTCTCCAATCATAAGATTCTCATCCCCGTTCCTGCCTGTAAAGTCGGCAGGGATGAATCCAATGATATTGTCATCAGTGGTGATCAGGCAATTTCTCGCCAGCATCTGATGATTCTAAAAGAAGGCGAGCAATTTTTTGTTGAAGACGCTAAAAGCCGCCATGGTACCTTCATTAACGGTAACCAGTTGAGTGAAAAAGCATTAATCAAGGATGGCGATGTAATTAAAATTGGTGTTTCCTTGTTCTGGTTTGTTGCCGAAACAAATGGCAGTGGTGTTGAAGATGCCTCTTCTCTAGATTCTGCTGCCGGAGCGCTATCCAAAGCAGGGGGCAGTAGTGTTGCGGCAGAACCACAGCATGTCAGTGTCACACCGGAATTTTCTTCAGGAGTATCCGACCCCTCAACTTCGACGGCAACCGATATTCCGATAATGACCAACGAGGAAGTTTTATTGGACCGCTTGAGATTAAAAGCGCGCAGTTTTGAAAATACTGATTTATTTGTTCAATCTCAATTGCAGCCAGGAATGCTTAAAGCTTCATCAAGTGTCCAGACCGCTGCCCCGGCTACTCCTACACAACAACAGATACCGGCTCTGGACGGTATATTATCGTCAATATCATCAGTAAAGATACCAGCTGTAAATACTCCCCTCAATAATGCAGGCAGCCCTGTTGTCCCGGCAAGCGCTGTGGCAACACAATTACCTGAGGTTCAAGCGATAACCTCCCCCGTAACTCCCATTTCTCCTATAACTCCTGTTGTCCCCACAAATCGTCAGTCATTAGCCGAACACCTCTCCAAACTAGCAAAGTTACAAAGTCAACTTGAGCTTCAAATCGAACAAGCCAATAAACGCCAGCAAGAAATTGCCGGCGAAATTACCTTAACTCATGAATTGATTAAGGGTTTGATTGGCGGGTCCGGCAATACTTTAGTGGAAAGCTGCCAAAAAATACTGTCGCAACTGGGTTGGCAATCAGAAATAACGGGAGAAGATAGACAAGATTTGCAGCTTACAGCAGACAATCAAACTTTAATTGCCCACATTACCTGGACAGATGCTAAACCTGATCGATCTCATCTGGGAAAATTATTTATAGCCCAAACCAGGTTGTGGTGTGAGCAGGGGCTGGAGCCAAAAGGCATTTTTATCATCAGCCGGCTGGCGGGTGAAAATGAAGACAAGAAAAATATACTTGATCTTGATCCAGAAGCTAAAGCCGAATTGGCTGACTTTATAAAAAACAAAAATGTTTGCTTGCTGACGGCAGCTAATTTACTGGCTATTTATCATGACATGACTCAAAACGATGCTGACCCCAGCGCGCTGCGCCAGACAATTATTAATACCAACGGCTGGCTGGAAGGCTTTGATCTGGGGACATTAGATCTTGATACCTAAATAAGCCCTGCGCTCACGACGTTCCGCTTCCACCTGCTCCTTGCAGCTGTTCACTTCACTGAAGTCTCGTACACAGCGCTTATTTAGGTTTTCCCCAGTACCACCCTTGCCCGTAATGTACACCCAGATCAAGCAGCACCGGTATTTCTGCTTTCTCTTCAATGCCTTCCGCCATAAGTTCTGCGCCTAATGCTTTTACTACTTTCACCAGCCGTTTAAGAGAGCGCACTTTGGATGCATCTGTAGAAATGCCGGAAACATATTTACGATCTATTTTGACGACATCTGGTTCCAGAATAATCAAACTCTCTAATGAGCTGCGTCCAAAACCAACGTCGTCGATAGCTATCTGAATGCCACGCTCGCGCAAAGCCATTACATCGTCTTTCAAATAGGCAGGATCGCCAATAAATTGTTGTTCGCTTATTTCTACACAAAGCCGATCCGGTTTGATACCTTCAGGAAAAAGCTGTAATAGATGCTCAATGGATGTATCAATAATTGTCGAAGGAAATAAATTGACATGGAAACGCAATTTTTTATTTTCCTTATAATGAAATTCCGGTCTTTCTATAGCCTGCAAACAGGTTTTCAGGCAGCGCAAATCAACCGCCGTCAGCAAATTCTGCTCAGCGCTAACCCGAAACAAATCATCGGGCATTTCGAAAGGCCCGGCTGGACCACGAGTCAAAATTTCATAGCCTACAATCGACTCGTCACGTAAATCGAAAACCGGCATGGAAACTGCCCGGAAGCAATCTCCTTGCTTCAATACTTCCGTAATGGAAGAAATGTCTTCAACATGTTCTTGAGGTAAAGCTCTGTATTTCTCGCCTGAAGTGACTCGATTTTTGCCCAACATTTTGCTTTCTTGCAAAGACAGCCTGACCAGGGAAAGTGCTTCTTCAACAGAGCAAAGATTATGCGGCAAAACTTGCACACCAAGGCTGGCTGTTATGCGCACCGTTTCAGAAGCCAGGCGCAGGGGTGATTCTGCCACTGCCAGCCTGATTTTTTCCGCCACCAGCACACCTTCAGCAAAGCGGGTCTCAGGCAAAAGTAACAAAAACTCATCACCACCGATGCGAGCGACAAGATCGGTAGGTCTGAGTGTGTCTTTGATGCGGCCGACTAACTCTTTCAGGACAACATCGCCAACACCATGACCAAAAGACTGGTTAACACGGGCAAAGTTATCACAATCAATAAGCACCACCGTCAGAAACCATCCACTCCGTTTGGCGCGTTGCAATTCCTCTTCAAAAGCTCGCTCCAATCCGGCTCTGTTGAGCACCTCCGTCAAACTATCGATATCAGTTATTGACTGCAGTTTTTGTTCTACCACCTCTAACTTTTTCGCCGTAGTCTTTAGCTCAGACTGTAAGCGTTTCAGTTCAAGAGCATGCCGCATAGATTGCAAAAATTGCCTGCTGTCCAGTTCGCTACGTTTAACATATTCACTAGCCCCAGAGGCACGCACTTGTGCCCCTAGTTTTTCATTGTTGGAGCTATCTACCACAAAAACCGGTACGGCTGAGCCCCGTTCCCGAATAGAACGCACCGCCTCCAGTCCTTGCTGATTTGCCAAAGGTAAATCCAGCAAAACCAGGTCTATATTTCCCGATTCGAGTCTTGACAAACCTTTGCTCAGTAAATTAGTCGTTTCCAGATTAAAATCAGAATTGACCAGAGAGTGCATTAATTTGCTCAAAGCAAGTGGAAGTTCTGAATTGTCCTCTATCAACAACACGCTTGCTTTCTTTTCGGACATCTTTATCACCCGGAATTAATCTCGCTTTTATCTTATAGCTTAATTAGGACTTTTGCGCTAGTTTATCCCTATTGCCTGGCTCTAAGGTTTTAGTGGACATTAAACATGTTCCCGCTGGATTAAGTAAACCGACCTATGCTAAGTTAAGTTAGCCAGGCATTAAACATTAATTGTGCTTGTATATCTATTATTTGCCCAAAAAGTATCCAGATCTAATTCTTTAAAGCATCGTGTCATCTAATTCTTTCCCTTCTCCCCCTACTACTTCTATCCTGGGAAGTGGTCCCAAAATTACCAGGCAGATAATAGCAGTACTGGCCGTGGCTGTATTAGCCTGGCTTTCTTTCCGAGGAGCTAATTTATCGCAGGTAATGTTCTATGCGCGTTCCGCTAATGTAACTTATCTTGGTTTGCTCTGTCTTTCCGTGCTTTTCAGTCATGTATTGAGGGCCTGGCGCTGGTTAATTCTTATGCGCCCCCTGGCAGGCAAGAAAATCAGCCTCTGGCACTCTTTTTGTGCCGTCATTTACGGCTATGCGGTCAATATCATTATCCCCAGAGGTGGTGAAATAGTAAGATTGATTGTTATCTGCAAAAGTGAAAATTTGTCATGGGCAGGGGTTTTGCCGACTTTGCTCATTGATCGCTTGCTTGACCTGGTGACACTGGCTTTATTGCTTGGTTTTACACTCATATCCCTCCCCTCAGCCCAACTTGCCAGCCTGCCCTGGCTGTATCCATGCGGCATTTCGTTAACTGTAAGCACAGTAGTTTTATTTTTAGCCTTGCCGGTATTGTCTCCCATAGTTACTTTCATAATTAACATTCCCTGGCTGAAGAAGCTGATTCCACCTGATCTATTGCCCAAGATTAAAAACCTGCTCGACCAATTTCAGCTGGGCACTGCCTCTTTGACTAACCCACTCACTTACCCTCTCATTGCTTTATTGAGCCTGGCAATCTGGTTTTTTTACTGGTTGAATTTTCATTTTGCTTTAGCTGCTTTTGCTCTAGATCGAACGTTTACATTAAGCAAGGAGCTAATTGCCTTTACTATAGCTTCAGTTGGTGCGCTTGTGCCTACGCCTGGCTGTATAGGCGGTTTTCATCTTTTAGTGAGCCAATGCCTGATTCTCCTGGGTGGAGTAAATCAAAATCTTGCCCTGACTGTTGCCACTGTTTTGCACGCCTTTGCTTTCGTGATTGTCATTGCCGTCACCGCCCTTGCCTGTTTCCTCTGGCAGAACTTGCGGAAACCTTCTGACAATTAGCTACTATGAGTCTCTTGACATATCCGGCTTCATATTAAACAGTTCACATTATGATATACAGCCAACAGTATTTGTTGCTGTCCAGCACTAGGATTAATATGTGCGAATAGAGATGATGTCCATGAGATCGCCTGTCCCAAACCATCCGCGAAATAACGCTGGCAAAACCTACCTTTTTGCTTACGAGGAATGGCTGAAAAAGCAAGGGATAACGGGCAACACACTTAGGGTTTATTATTCCCGCATCAGGCAGTTTTTGCTTTTTTTAGAATATGCCTTTCCAGCCAGTGAACCTTTGGCTGATTTAAGCAATGTACGTGAACGCATGGCTTTCTATCTGGACTTCCTTAAGCAGTCAAAAGGAGCGGCAAGATCAATTAATGCTAACGTCAATGCTTTAATCAATTTTTCGCATTTTTTAGGCATGGATAACATGCATCTTAAGCGAGAACGCATCTATTTCAAACCTGCATATGTCCTGAACTTAGAAGAACAAGATAAATTTCTGCGCTCGGTTGAACAGCAGACATTTGCCAGAGATAGAGCATTAGCCCTGGTTCTTTTCTATACTGGACTGCGCATAGGTGATTGTACTCGTTTAAACGTAGCAGATGTTTTACCCAACAATATGTTAGAAACCAAAACGATTTATGATACCTGTGCTCGCATCCCCTTAAATAGTCCAACTCAGTTAGCTATGCGAGACTGGTTGCTCGAGCGGGCAAAACTAGTTGCACGCTGTACAAACTCTGACGATACTGCCTTTTGGTTAACTAAATCTGGGCAGCGTTTATCAATTTCAAGTATGTCGTTTGTACTTCGACATATTGGATTGCAAGTACAGGTTACGGTTTCTGCTGAAAGACTAAGACGTACTTGGCTGTCCGATTTAAATAACCGGCTTGGCCAAAAATGAACTGATATAGATTTGCTTGCGGTATAGATAATACCGCTGGCGGTGCCCACGCAAAACCTGCTCTTGTGTCGCAGCCGTAAAAGTAAGCATTGATACTTACTATTGATACCCACTGTTGATACTTGCTATTGATACTTGCTATTGATACCTACCGCTGATACTTATTGTTGATACCTGCGAATCGTTTCAAATAATGATGTCTTGCAAACAGTATTTGTTTCCATTCGGCGTTAAAATTGCTATGTTGAATAAGGGTTGTATACATGAGAGTACCTGTAACAATTTATCCGCGCGATACCGCTGGCGATGCCTGTCTTTTGGCTTACAAAGAATGGCTGGAAAAGCAGGGCGTAACAGGCAATACGCTGCGGGTTTACCATTCGCGCATCCGGCAATTTTTGCTTTTTTGGAATACACTTATCCCGGCAGTGAGTCATTGACTGATTTAAGCAAAATACCTGAAGGCATGGCTTTCTATTTAGACTTCCTTAAACAGTCAAAAGGAGCAGCGAGATCGGTTAATGCTAATGTCAATGCTTTAAACAATTTTTCTATTTTTTTAGGCTTAGACGACGTACAACTTAAACGAGAACGCATTTACTATAAACCTGCGCAAGTATTGAGCGCCGAAGAACAAGATAAATTTCTGCGCGCAGTCGAACGGCAGAAATCAGCTAGAGATAGGGCGCTGGCACTAGTGCTTTTCTACACGGGACTGCGCATAGGTGAGTGTGCTTGTTTAAGTGTAGAAAACATTTTGCCTAACAATTCTATAGAAACCGGAACAATTGATGATACGTATAACGATGCTTTGATTAATATTAAATTGAGCGATGATGTCGACCTGTCGCTGAATAAGCAAACTCAACTAGCGATGCGGCAGTGGTTAGTAGAGCGCGCAAAAATAATTGCACGCCGTACAAAATCTGAACATACTGCTCTTTGGTTAACGCGATCTGGGCGCCGTTTGTCCATCTCCGGCATAGCCTTTGTAATCAAGCGCATCGGCTGGCAAGTACAGGTTATTGTTTCCGCCGAAATTTTGAGGCGCACCTGGTTATCTAATACAGCTAATCGTTAGGGCAGATTGAACCAGTATTGAAATTTGTCTGTGCTGTTGATACTAACTGATGATACCCGCTGCTGATATTTACTGCTGATATCGCGATTTTTTATTGCATTAATCGCAGCTTCTTGACTTCGCTCAATTGAAAATGCCAAGCTATGGCAACCCAGTAAATTCATAAAGAGGAATAAGTTATGGCTACTGAACTCACTCCACAAAATATGCAGATGCCCTGTTCTGTGTCCTATGGAGATATGGAATTGCAGGACATACAAAGTACTGCGCCAATCTCAAGTATAGAAATTGGCATACAGGCAAGTAAAAAAGGAAATTTCCAATTAGCACGGCAAATGTTGCATTCTGCTCTGGAGCAACTGGATAATCACGATGATAAACAGCCGCGTTTAGTTGAGCTGATTACATTCATTGCCGACACTTACCTGAATGAAGGTAATTATGATTTAGCAAAGCAGTGGTATATGAAGGCCCTCAAACGCTGCGAAATATTGCAGGGTATGAATACATTGCCAGCAGCCTGCCTGATGGCAAAATTAGCTCAACTGCATGTCTTGCAGTCAAATATGTCCGAGTTTAAAAAATACTTTGAAAGTGTACAGCATATTTATCTGCTCACTTTAGAAGAAAACATCTCGGTGTTGCTCGATCCTCTGACAGATCTTTCCTGGGCGCTGTGCATAAAGAAGCACATTGAAGAAGTGCAACCGGTTAACAAGCTGATTGTACAGATTAAGCAACTGGAAGAAGAAAACAAATTAGAAATAGTGGCTTAAGATTGTTTATGAGGCTGCCCGTCAAATATCATCAACCCGGTGGATCTAATTACATTTACCTTAGCTCATACAGAGACTGGCTGGACAAGCAGCCTGTTGCATCCAGCACATCACGAGCATATTATTCTCGTATCAAGCAATTTCTCGTTTTTATTGAATACGCTAGCCAAGGCGACACGCCTCTTAATGATCTGCCTGGACTGAACAAAGCCATAAGCCAGTATCTCGATTTTCTAAAACAATCACAAAAGGGCAATGGTACTATTAATGCCAATGTTAATGCTTTGAAAAACTTCTCTCAGTTTTTAGGTATAGGAGAAGCAGTGCTTAAACGGGAACGCTGCTACGACAAAAGCACAAAAGTATTAACACTGGACGAGCAAGAAAGATTTCTTCAAGCTATTGAAATGCGTGCCTCAGTTAGAGACAAGGCGCTGGCTCTTGTATTGTTTTACACTGGGCTTCGTATTGGTGACTGCGCCAGATTAAATACAGAAAACATTGGTGCAGGAGCTGCTTCTATTTCTCTTAATGCCGCCACAAAAATATTTTTGAATCAACAAACTATGTTCGCCCTAAGGCAGTGGCTGCAAGAGCGGCAAAAATTAGCCAATGTCTTAGCTGAATCCGGACTATGGCTAACAAAACAAGGCCAACGCCTGCAGACTGCCGGCATCGCCGGCGTAATTGAGCGGCTCGGTTGCAGGCCAAATTAGTAGTCTCTGTTGAAACAATCAGACGGACCTGGCTAACAAGAGCAAATGAAGAGCTTAGTAAAGATGAGCTGGTATCAAAGTTTGGCGGTTATATAAGCAAAGCTACAATTAAAAGATATGGTGGTGCGCTATCAATTGCACCGGCCGCTGCTAGCTTGCCCTAATACCAGACTCAAATATCTTACTCTAATATTAAAAGCTGTAAGTACTTTGACAAATTGTCAATTCAATTGACAATTTGCAAGCACACAAACATTCATTAATACAATATCTGACTGCAATATTTTGTTGCGATACCTAACTGCAATACCTTGCGGCAATAGCTGTAGGGGCGAGGAGAACACGGGCTCAGCAAGCCTCGCCCCTACAACACGCTCGAAGCGGCAACCTTTGACGAAGGTGCACAGCTCTAAGCCAAAGCTTACAATAACAATGCCGACAATGCAGCTTCAGGCGTTAAGGAAGCAATCGCTCCTGTTTCAACCGGTGTTAACATCATACCGTCAGGCGCAGAGTTGGGATCAGTTTTAACCAAAAGTCCTATTGATGCATTTCTTAAAAGCAATGCCGCCGGTTCACCGTGATCATCTGGAAGCCACCGGAACAAAAGATGACGATGGCCGATTAAGGCGTTTAATTGGTTTACTACTGACGGTATTTGTTCTCGATTGTTATGCAAATGGCGTACAGCCGTTGTTATGCCCGACAATTGATTTTGGGTTAAGGCCCTTTTGATTTTGGCAATTATATGGCGGCAGTTTTCGCCATTATGCTTCCGGGGCCATATTTTTCTTGAAGTTGAGTTTTTCTCTGAGCCCACGAAGTTATATTCACAATTCCCCGCCTAAAATGTGCCTGTAGGGGCAGATTGCATCCGCCCGTTTGAGTGCCCCCGAACTTAAAGTCGCCACTTGCGCATGCGCCAAGTTATATCGCTAAGTTTTCAAGTCTGTCAAGAAAAAAGATTTCTAATTTTTGTTACTACAAAAAACGTACCGCGATACCGAGAATTTTTGCGGCGATCACGTAAAAAATCGGGGCGAAAGTATTTTGCTGTTAGTGCAAAAATGGCTAATCATCAATATTTGCAAGCATTTCAAGCTTTTTGGTGTTACTAGGAAAAAATTTGTTTTAGTTAGATCAATTCTGGCAAGGTTGGGTATCGATTTCCATATCCCATCAGGGAGCGCACGAGAAAGCCAGCAAGGCAATATTACAAGAACAGAATAAGCCCCAAAATCTATCCATCATGATGGGGGAATGGATCTGCTCTGTAATATTCCTCCGAATAGGCTGCGTCATTGGCAGCAGATTCAGCTGACAAACCTGGCGTGTTCTCTGGTGTTTATATATGAGCAACGACTTTAACCTGCCTGTGTCAGGTCTCAATTGATCGACGAGCGGAAGTATGCAGGTGCTTCGACTCAAGGTGATTCCCGAGCCAATTCGGGAGCCTCGCTAGGCGCACGCACCCCTATAACTGAAGGGTGCTTTGCGGCGCTCAAGAGGAAACAAGAAAGGACGATCAGTCATGTTGAACCGGATCAAGTCGGTGCTGTCCTACCAGTTCGTTTACTGCGACGACGTCGCCGAGGCCCTGGCGGTTGCCCTGACCGCCAAGAAGAACGTGATTCTCTGGGTCCTGGCGGACACGCCAAGTCCGCCATGGTCAACGCCATCATCGAGGGAATGGAACTCAAGGACGAGTCCTTCTTCATGTCGTTCGGCGAGGGCATGGACGAGGCCACCCTTTGGGGCGGACTCGACTTCGCCAAGTTGGACGCCGAAAAGGTGCTCCAATACTACCCGGCGCAGTCGTTTCTCGCCTCCAAGGTCGCCGTCTTCGAGGAGCTGTTCGACGCCCCGGCGTCAGTCCTGCTGTCCCTCAAGGACACCCTCACAGCCAAGGAGCTGCGCAAGGGACAGCAGCGGTTCCCGATGAAAACGCAGACGATCATCGCCTGCACCAATCGGGAACCGGCGGAGATCGCCGACATGGGCCCGGCCGCGCAAGCCCTCGTCGAGCGATTCCCGCTGCAACTGCGGGTCGCTTGGCCGTCCTACAAGGCGGCTGACTATAAGTCCCTCTTCGAGAAAGTCAACAACCGGCGCGTCAACGGGTTCGCGCCCGTTCTCGCAGAGGTGATTGCCAAAGCGACCGCCGATGGCAATTTCGTCAGCCCCCGTACCGCCGTCCACGCCCTCGACATCGTGGTCGCGGCGGCGGAGGCGCGCGGCGCATCAGAGGTGTCGAAGGAGCACCTCACGTCGCTCCGTTTCCTGCCCGGCCTTGAAACCATCGGCGAAACCATCGCCGCCGAGGTTGAGGCAGCCCTCAAACGCGCCGAGGCCTCTCACAACTTGGAGGTGGTGGAGAAGCGTCTCGCGGCGCTCAACACCGAACTGGAGACGGCGGAGACGCCGATCAAGTGCCTCCAGTGCGTGAAGCGCTACAAGGCGCTGGAGGACGAGGTGGCGAAACTGGCCGTCCCCGACGAGCTGGTCGAGCGCCGGAACACGGCGCGCCAGGCGGTGGGCGCGAAGATCGGGGAGGCCCGCCAGAAGGCCGAGGACACCACCCGCGTCTAATGCGGGAGAAAGGAGAGGATCATGAGTAGCTTCAGAACCTCTCCACCCCCGCATTACCTCACTCCCTCACGGGAAGAAATGCGGGTGGTGGCAGAGAAGGTCGGCCTCAAGAAGTTCTCACCGAGCTTCTTGGCTGACCTGGCCAATCTCGGAGCGGGCGGTTCGGTGAATCCGCCTTCGGCTTGGCGCGATGAGGTCGCGCGTAAAGCCGAGGCAGGATGCCACCCCGACAAAAACGGATGGTACCGTCTTCCGAACGGGAACTCCACGCAGTCCTATTCGGAAGCGGCGGCGGCAGCAACAGAAGCGGCAGTGAAGTACCATACTTCCTGCTGCGACTTCTTGCAGCAAGCCGACCTGTCGTCAGTGCCCGGCATTACCCCGCTTGAGAAAGCGGCGGAACTTCTCAAGCTCCTTGCCGCAAAGCAAGGGGGGCAGCCGGGAGGGGATGGAGAGAGCCTGCCGATCTTCCAGAATCAAGCGGGTGACTTGGTTGCCCGCGAGATGAATGAAGTCCTTGAAGAGGTAGAAAGCCTCGACAAGGAGGAGCAGGAACTTCTTGATCCCAAAGACAAGAACTCGTCTGAGGGCGTGGGCAACGGGTCCGGCGAGTCGCTCCGCAAGATGAAGATCGCGGAGGACATGCTGGGTGATCGTGGCAAGCGTGAGATGCTGCGCATCGCTCGGCAGTTGGACAAGCTCTCGCGCATGCGCGTCCAGCGCGAGCAGAAGTTCCAGGTTGACCCCGAGGGAGACGACGTTCGCAACCGTCCTATCCGCAACCTCGGGGAGTTGTCCAAAGTCGTCAAACCGGCTTGGGCAACTTACCAGAAGAGCCGCACCCTCTTCTGGTATCAAGTCGTGAGCGGCCAGCTGCCGGTGCGGGAGCGCGGTATCCGCGTCGAGCGGAAGCAGCTCCTGTACGTCATCATCGACTGTTCCGGGTCGATGAAAGACGGACAGAGGGTCGCCAAAGCTTGTGGCGTCCTGATGAACCGCCTCAAAGCGGTGATGAAGGGCGATGCGGTGCTGTATTACCGCTTCTTCGACACGAGGCTCTACGAAGAGCATTTCGTGTCGAACGCTACCGAAGCGAAAGCGGCAATGGAGCACGTCTCCAACGCCAACTTCAGCGGGGGCGGTACTGCCATAGACAACTGTTCCAAGGCGGCCCTGACGCGCATCGAGGAGATCATGCGCGGAGGGGGAACGCACCGACCGGAGCTTGTCGTCGTCACTGACGGCGATGACTCGGTGCGCCAGAAGCCGGAAGATCTGAACGGTACCCGGCTACACGCCTTCGTCGTCGAGAAAACCAACGGCGCGCTTACCGACTTGGCCGTCAAGTCAGGCGGCGTTGGCATCGGAAATCTCTAACACAGAAAGGAACGGACATGGTGTTCGTGCGAGGCCCGCCTGGTTCGTAAACCTGGCTGGAGAGTGACGGCAGTGCTCTTTCACTCAAGACCGTCCGGGGAATCCCTGCTATGCCCCGTTATGGAATGAAGCAGGAGGTGTATGCGTATGGGGAATTCAAACCCAACTTTCCTAACCTCGTTGGGACAGACCCAAGGGCTATCTCTGGCATGTGTAGGTCTAAACAACCTACCGTCGGAGTAGTTACCGTTGAGCAAGCCCGCCGACTGCAAAGTCTGGCGCAAGCTTTGCTCTGGTTTGGAAAGCGCACCTAGAAGTAATTGGTCACACCAATAATTTCAAAGCTCCCTGGTCCCACACGATTAGACCTTGGAGCAGAGCCGGATGGTCCACCGTAAACCAGGATGAAGTTAACCTGGTTTGAGCTGGCCCGAGGGTGACTGCCTCGTTAAAAGTAGTTCGAGGGTGATTGCCTCGCTAAAAGTAATCCGGTGGTGCTGCCTCGTCCACCGTCAATAGCCGCAAGGCGAACAAAGTAGCACACCCGGTTAAATGGCTCCTACCGGGAATATAAAAGGGAGGCCGCCCCCGACACTTAATGGAAGTAATTCCAGGTGTCGGGGTCAACTCATGCACGATGATACCGCCGATAGTGTCCCCTGGAATGGAGTTACCCACGCCGCCTATACCCTCACACTTTCAGTCAACAACACGGCGTGACAACGAGCCAAACCGGGGGTCTTCCAATTCCCAATCTCACAATTGAAGTGGCTTGGTGACCCTTCGCTTGCTCTAAATAAATGAGCAAGAACCCTTCACCAAGAAAGGAGGTGAGAAGCCATGTCGGATCTGGATCGTACCCAATTCGACAGCGATCTCCATAGTGCTATGGACACTGCACGGAAAGAGCGACCGCAAGCGAGCCCTCAGAAGCACGCCGCGTTTGCAAACTCCGTCGCAGCCATGGTGCATGGATGGTCGGGTGGATTCGGTGGGCCGAGCGTGCGTGAGCACGCGGCTTCCTGGACGTTTACCAGCAAACCGTACAGCTTCGACGATGCTGTGCGGCTGCTGCTCGACGAACAGGGGGTCATTTTCGGACCCCTCACCGACATTCACCGGCGCTGCTGGGAGGACGAGTACTGCTTCGACGACGACCCCGATGACCTCAAACAGCTTGAGGGGATCGCGGGTTGCAACAACTGAGTTCTCCCCCAGCAAGCGGGCCTGGCTCCGCTCGTAGTTCGGTAGGAGGCTAAGGGAACCCTACCATCTAAATCCCCTAACCGCAAGGTTGCGGTGAGGCTAGGTCGCGCCATCGTACATGGTGCGGTCTAGTGCTGGTCAGGATCAGGATTCAAACCTGACTGGGGGAAACATAAGAAGTCGTGCGTGCCCGTTCGCGCGCTTCTTTCACCACACAGCGGGCTTGCTCACAGGAAAGGAGCGTGACCATTATGGCCACCACTACACTCCTCGGACAATTGGCATCCGGGGAAGCGGTCGTTGACCGCTTCAACAGCCATTTGCAGTCACATTCGTTGAGCACGGAATTGCTCGTTACCGCGCTTAGCCGGATCAATTCCAGCAGGCGGAACTTTCTGATCGAGGAGATCCGATTCGACCAGACCGTCGGCAATACGGTCTGTGTCGTCACCGGCGCTGCTGACCGTATCGTCTTCGCTCAGCGGCCCAAGCGGAGTGGACTGACCCGCTTTGTCGTCAACCGGCAACCGGAGCCATGCCGGTCGATGGTCGTGATCCTCAAGTCCGCTGACGCGCCAGATTTCGGGGCTTATGTTTTGGTGACTGCCTTCATCGGCAACAAGCCAGAACCAGAGCCTTGGGATGAGCGAGCACTGTCCCGTGGCGGGATCGAGGCTGTCCGCCGTTCCCAAGACTTCTGGGCTACACATGCACTGGTCTTGGGGCACGAGACCGTGATCTGCAATGAGTGCGGCGTGGAGCTGCCCAAACCTTGCATGGAAGATTGCGTAAGGGAGTTCGTGCTCTGCCTTGACTGCCGCGCGGGGTAGTGATCGAGTTCAGAAGTTCTCGGAACCGGCACCCCACCGGCTCCGAGACTTTCTTGTTTTTTGTATCTTTTTTCAGGCAGCCTGCCACAATGCTGATATGGGGACAGCCCATAATTTTTCAGCAAAGGCTATAGTTTTTTTGCCCCGATAAAGAACAATGCCGCATGCAAAAGATTTGCTTGTGCTTTGCTGCAATTCTTTTAGTCCTCTAAAATCATCAGCCTTCACGTTGTCGTTTGCTTTCACTTCAATCCCAGCCAATGGACCGCCTCGTTTTTGCAAAACAAAATCAACTTCTTTGCCGTCACTGGTTCGAAAATGAAATAAGTCTGCATCAAAGATTGTAAGCTGTTTCAGCAATTCAGTAGCGACAAAATTTTCCAGGACGTGACCAAACGTCGAAGCATCTTTTTGAGCAATTGCTTTTAAGTCAATTTGTTGCAAATGGCAAAGCAAGGATGTGTCTATAATATAGCCTTTGGGAGCTTTAACTAGACGTTTACCAATATTGCTAAACCAAGGGTATACATCAAAAACCAAAAATATCATTTGCAAAAGAGTGCGATAATTTTTTGTAGTGACGGCATTTTGTTTTATCGCTCGGGCAATATCTGCTTCGTTGAGCAAGCTGCCGGCTCGACTTGCTAATACTTTAAGTAGATTGGGCAATACACCTAGTTTTTCTATATGTGCTATTTGGCGCACGTCTCTTTGTAGTATGGACATGATGTAGCTCTCAAACCATTGCCGGCGAGCGTTGTCGGGTTCATTAGCAATTTCAGGAAAAGTAGCACGCGACATCATACTAACGAGATCGTAATCATTTTCTTTTTTGGTGGAGCGAAAACTATTGGCAAACAAGGTCTCAAGAAAATTAGCCTTGCTTTTGCTCACTTCAGTTACCGATAATGGGTAAAGAGTAATAATTGCCATTCGCCCAACTAGAGCATCGGTCAATGTTGGCAAAGACATAAGGCTGGTTGATCCTGTGAGCAGAAAACGTCCATCTGCACTGGGTTCCTTTTTGGAATGCAAAGCCTTATACCGCAAATCATCAACAATCATTTTTATGGTGTAAAACAATTCTGGAGCCATTTGCACCTCATCGATGATGAGGGGTCCGTCATGGGCTTGCAAAAATATTTTTGGATTTGCCTGTGCAGCTCCCATTTGTGTGGGTTCATCCAAAGTTATATAAGTTGCAGGCCAACTGTTGCTAATAAGCATTTGTGCCAATGTGCTCTTACCGGCTTGGCGGGGTCCATTAAGAAAAACAACCGGCATACGCTTGAGAGCTTCTAAAATATTGGGCTTTATATTGCGCTCAATGATAGACATAGATTACTTTCCCAGGCCATGCTTGCAAATCTAAGCTTATCATTTATAAATTCAAAAAGCTAGCTTTATATTTGCAAACTCTAGATGGTATCAAGCTGGACATTGTCAAGGTTATCGCAAACAAGTCAGCCAATTATGACACTAATAAACCGCCTGATTTTAATGTCGATGAATAATTACTGCTATTGCGCAATTGCTCATGAATAGCGGCATTGCACACATATAGATTAAATATATCTACCTCGAAATTGGCGGTGCTTTTTGATACCATATTAGGTGCGGTGGCACAGGGGCGCCACAGATAAAAATTAAACTAATAGAAGTCTTAATCAAGTCCAGCCAGCTCATAGAGTGGCATGACCAGGCTGCTAAGTGCGTTTGAAAGGACGGGCTCAGCAAGCCTCGCCCCTACATGAGTGTGAGCTGAACCGGATTAAGAAGGGGGATTTATGCCCTGTCTTGAATCATCTTCCGTTTTCCAATCCAAAATTCCTTCCCGCACGGAGATCGGCTTGGAGGCTAGCAGAAAAGGAGATTTTCCTACTGCTCGGCTGATGTTTCGCAAATCAATCAACAGGCTGAAAGCACTGCCTGAGGTAGATACAATCGAAAATCAAGCCCGCATAATTCAACTTTTGACGCATATGGGTGACAGTTATGTCAGCGAGGGGCGCTATGATTTAGCCGGACGATGGTATGAGAAGGCATGGGGCATCTGTGGATCAAAACAGGAACATTCTTTGCTTCTTACTTGCTTGATGGCTAAATTGGCCAATGTACATATATTGGCATCAGATATAAAAGGATTTGAGCGCTATTTTGAAAAATTACAGAGCACCTATTTACTTGCCCAGGAAACCGATACGTCTGTTTTGTTGCCTGCACTGATTGATCTTTCCTCATCATTGTCTGCCAATGACCATCTCGCGGAAACTCAAGCCACTAATGATTTAATCAATCAAGTTAAGGCGCGGGCTCAGTGAACCTCGCCCTTACAGCCTGCATTCTCTAAGGCTGGCAATTAGGACAATAGTGGGCGGAACGACCGATAATTTTGACCTTTTTTATCAATGCCCCACAAATTCGGCAGGGTTGGCGCGTTCGGCCATATACAAAAGCATTGTCCTGGTAATTACCATTTACTCCATCACTATCTTTAAAATCTTTGATACTAGAACCACCCTGGGCAATGGCACGCTCCAGAACGGCAGGAATTATTTTGCTTAGCAATCCATTTTGTTTCAATGTCAGTTGTCCGGCTGGTGTCAATGGATGAATACCAGCTTGAAAAAGAATTTCATCAGCATAGATATTACCTACTCCAGCCAGCAGATTTTGATTAAGCAGGGCGGCTTTAATAGGCTGGCGCCGCCCGGCAAAGATTTTTTTAAGCTGATTTGTTGTTAGTCCGGACAATGGCTCGGGCCCAAGCTTAGCCAGAGTCGGGACAATATTAAATAATCGTTTGCTGTCGGCAATAAACCAGAAGCGGCCAAAAACGCGCATATCTTCGAATAAAAGCTGTTTACCGCTGGTAAATTCCAAATGCAGACGTAAAAATTTGCTTGCTTTTTTATTTCCCTTTTTATTTTTTACAAGCAATAATCGCCCGGACATACGCAAATGAATGACAAGAAATGCCGGCGGCTGGTTTTTCTTTTTTAGATGCAAGAGCAGATATTTAGCGCGCCGGCTCACATCGGTAAATTTATAACCAGGCAGCAATGAGGCGAATTTTTTTGCATCAGGATAAGCCACTGATTGCGTGCGATAGACATCCACTTTGGCAATCTCTTGGCCAACTATAGTGGACAATAATCCTTTTCTGACTGTTTCTACTTCCGGCAATTCAGGCATGATTTTCCATTAACCAGCAAAGTAAAAACCGGCGCCCAAAATAGCATACACAGTAAGAAGCTGTACTCCTTCCAACCAATTACATTCACCATCAGTAGCCACAAAGGCAAGAATAATTACGGAGACAATTATTGACAGCAGCTCCAATTCAGTAAAACGCAAATCCATAGGTTGCCCAATACAGTAGCCGATAAAAATAATCACTGGGGCAACAAACAAAGCAATCTGAGCCCCCGAACCAAGGGCAATGCCCATAGCCAGATCCATTTTATTTTTCCAGGCCATCATAATAGCGGTGCTATGTTCAGCAGCATTACCAATGATGGCCACCAGAATCACACCAATAAAAATTTTATTCATCGCTAGAACCTGAGCCGCATCAGCTAACGCTTTCACCAGGTGTTCACTTAAAATGGCTACAAAAATGGAAGCGGTAAGCAGATACAACAATGGCTTAATCACTGGTTTCCAGGAAGACCATTTCCGCCTGAAAGAAGCGAAATCTAAGCGAAAGAAGTGCGGCGAGGAGCCGTACGTAGTGAGCGATGGTGACGCGGAGTGAGTGAAGGATGAGCGAACGGAGCGTTTAGATTGTAACTGCAGGCTGTAAAAAACACCAAGAAAATAAGTGATTATTTGCAAAGCAGCAATCGCCAGGGCCAATTTTATTTCCTGCGTCAGTGGCGCTTTGCTACTTAAAGCAACAGCTGCCGGCGGTGGGCAATAGACATAATGAAAAACAGTCGGCACTGTTAAACTAATGGCTGCCAACGCCAGCAAAGTAGCTGCCGCTGCTGCTGCTCGTTTGTCGAAAATTTGCTTTTTGTATTTTAAACCACCGGCAAGCATGCTGCCGCCAAGCACAAGCAAAATATTGCCAATGATAGAACCGGTAATGGAAGCTTTAACCACATCTATATAGCCGGCCTTTAGAGCCACCACCGCTAGAATGAATTCGCAGGCATTGCCAAAAGTAGCATTAACCAGACTGCTCAGACCCGTGCCCACTTGTTCGGCAATAGATTCAGTAGCTGCACCCATAACCGCTGCCAACGGAATAATGCCTAAACAAGCAGTAATAAATATAAATACATCGGGCAATGCCAGCATTTTGCCCAGTATTGGCAGGGGCACAAAAATAAGACACAGATATATGCTGGAGTTTAATTTCATGATTCCAATACCGTTGAGCAGAAATTAATACTGCCATTATTAGTGATTGGTCTGATACTTCCCAGCCCCAAAACCAACAATTATTAAACTACCTGAAGACACTTAAACAATCCAAGTGCTTCCTGGTCGGTTAAAATGTCCACAAAAAATTAGTTTAAATTCTTAAAAAAGTACGTATTTACTACATTTACAGCCAGCAGCAAGAGGTAACATACTGTAACTTGTGTCAGCCAGGTAGCTTGGGAATCCTTAGGAGGCATTAATGGTAGCCGTTAAGTCTGTAAAGAGCGATCCGTTGGAGTGCGAAACCGAACATTTTTTGATGGCACAACGACAATTGGATGAAAGTGCCCGTGAGATGGGACTGGACAATGAGCTACATGAGCGTCTGCGCTTCCCCAAAAGATCATTAATTGTCACCGTACCTATTCGGATGGATAATGGACAGTTAAAAACATTTACCGGTTATAGAGTTCATCACGATGTCTCCCTTGGACCAGCTAAGGGGGGCATTCGTTTTCATCCTGAAGTAAATTTGGGCGAAGTAGCCGGCTTAGCCATGCTGATGACCTGGAAATGCGCCCTGATGGGCTTGCCTTTTGGTGGTGCTAAAGGGGGCATTCGCTGCGAACCATGGCGTCTTTCCGCCGGAGAACTGGAACGACTAACCAGGCGTTATACGGCTGAAATTATCAACTTTATTGGTCCGGATAAAGATATTCCTGCTCCTGATATGTACACCAACGAGCAGACTATGGCCTGGATGATGGATACTTACAGCGTTAATATTGGCTATACGGTGCCCAGTGTGGTTACCGGTAAGCCGGTATCACTGGGTGGCTCATTGGGACGCCAAGAAGCTACTGGTCGCGGCGTGGCCTATTGCGCCAAACAAGCAGTTGAGTATGCTGATCTGTCCACCAAGCACCCTACTGTAGCTATCCAGGGTTTTGGCAATGTTGGCGCAGTGACAGCAAAGTTATTGCACCAGTATGGGTTTAAAGTAGTTGCTATTTCAGACGTCGAAGGCGGCATCTACAATCCTGACGGTATCGATGTGCCACGCCTTTCCGCCCATATTTCTGAAATGGGCAAAGTCAGAGAATTTTCCGGCGGTAGCCCGATCACTAACGAACAATTACTGGCCACACCCTGTGATGTACTTATACCGGCAGCGCTGGGCAATCAAATTAAAAAAGATAATGTAGACACACTCAATTGTAAAATTATCGTTGAGGCTGCTAATGGTCCAATAACTCCTGAAGCCGATGAATATCTGGAAGCACATAAAATAATGGTTGTGCCCGATATTTTAGCTAATGCCGGGGGAGTAACAGTCAGCTACTTTGAATGGGTGCAGGGTTTAATGCATCTATTCTGGACGGAAGAAGAGGTCAACCAGCGCCTTGAAGAAATGATGGGACGCGCCTGCAAGCAAGTTTTTGAGTTCAGCCGTAAAAATAAGATTAGATTGCGTATGGCTGCTTTACATATCGGTATTAGCCGGCTGGCTGAAGCTAAGCGCTTGCGTGGTTTATATCCTTAAGAATTTTATTAGAGAAGTCAAGCAGCGCTAATTAATACCTTAAGTGGGGAACAGAGCTAAGGGATACATATTGTTTGTTTTCCTTTATGGTTATTTATAGTTGCTTAGATGTTCCAAATCAGCAAATCTCTAGCCTCTGCACGCCTTTTACGCTTGCCCAAGCAAATGGCAATGCCTTCTGCCGGCGACCTGGAATTCGTAGTTGAAGAAGGCCGTAAAATCATTGGACGACTGATTGAACTACCTTTCTCCCTTAGTCAAGACCGGGAGCAAGATTTTGTACTCAATGTTCTTTATACTTCTGTCGACAACGAGCCGGTTTGGTCGCTTAATCATATAAAAGCTAACGGTGAAAAAACGTTATGGCAACATATCACCGCTGACATTACTCTGGTTTCTAATTTAGTTAAAGACGCTGTTGATACCGTCAAAGCCAATGTGGGACAGCCTGCCCAAAACAAAACTGCAGTCATGAATAATGATCCCAGCCAAGTAGCCACGCAGAAATTTACTACCGGCATTGCTGCCATTCTTGACGCCGCCCCAGCCGATGCCCGGGCCCTGGCAGAAGGCAATTTAAAAGTTACACCTGTGCCTGTTTTACTGAAAACAATTAACCAGCAAGGTTTGACCGGAAAATTGGCCTTGCAAGATAAAAAAGAAAGTGCAGAAGTTTATTTCAACGAAGGAATACCTGTGCATTGTTTATTGAAAGAAACCGGCGGCGATCTGGCTTTGCAAGAATTGATTACCTGGCACGAGGGAGATTATCATTTCTACAGTGGACAGAAAACACTGGCCCAAACTATCACTTTGCCATTTGATGACTTGCTTAAGTCAGGGCTGGCTTTACTGGAACAATTTAGCTACCTGGAAGCTAATGGCTTCCATCTGGAGTCTTGTCTGATTAGAAAAAACGCCATGATGTCTGAACAGGAATTGCGCATTCGCTTAGGCAAAGGTGTTCCAGCTGATATCGAACAACAAATTGACTTTTACGAACTGGTAGATAATCACAGCACCATTTTTGAATTGTTAGCCAAAAGACCTGTGGCTAAAGCACAGTGGATACCGATAATTTTTAATCTGGTCAGCTCAGCCCTGGTACAAATTAGTGACCAGGTTTCACAACAAAGTCGCCTGGCCAGCTTGAAGTCCTTTGGCGTGGACGAAAATGAATTGCAAAACGTAGCCAAACACTTGATTCGCTCCGAAACTGGCGTATTAAGCTATCCAGCCTTCATTTATTTTCTTGATCAAGAATATTTACGCTATCAATATTTTAATTTCCCTTTCTCTGTAATCATTTTCAGTCTCGGTCTAAAAAAGGGTGAGTTTAAACCCGTAGAAATTCTACCTACACTGGCTGTGCGGCGTGCCATGCAAAGAATTTCCCAGGTTAAACGGCCTGTAGACATGCTTGGTCATTTTGAACAAAATGATTTTGCCATGATCTTACCCAATAGTAATGCCTCCGCTGCTGGTGCCCTGGCCGAACGGCTGGTTGATGTTCTGGGAGAAGCACCTTTAACATCGGATATTGACACCCGCAGTTTGTCGCTCGCTTTTGGTGTCGCCACCGTACCTGAGGATTGTCAGGAAATGGATAAGCTGCTGCAATCAGCAAAGAAGGCCTGTGATCAAGCTCGGCATGGGCGCGAACGAGTGATACTATCGCGCGGTGTTATTACCGAGCAAAAATAACAATCGTCAAACGTATTAACTTGACAGACTGACAATTTAAGCGCATGCTTTTTAGTATAAGAATGAGGAGGGATGCGCCATCGAATCTTCCGATCAATCATTTGATTTACTAGAATTTCAGCAAAAAGCTCGAGAAACAGTCTGTCCAAAAAAACTTTTTTTGCTATGGGAAGACGTGTGCCGCCGCTATGAACGCCATGAAATCGGGCTCTATCAGCTGGAAGAAATGAAAGAAGTGATTTGGCCGCATCTGACTGCATTGTCTTCTTTGCGTAAAATAATCGACGGTACTGAAAATAAGAAGCCCAAACGCCGCCATTTAACAGCGTAATCCTCATCCAAACAGGTGAATTATAAAACTAATTAGCCAAAGAATAAGGCTCAAGCCAAAAACAATATCAATGACCTGGATGTCCATATCAGGCTGCTGCATGCGCGGGCGCAAGCCAAAAACTACCCAGCCCAACCCACTTAATACAACCAGTCCAGTCAATAAATTGGTCCCTAATTGATGCATAAATTGCAGGTCAGTCGAATTACCGGGCACAATATAAATTCGCCTGGGAGTATGGACGCTGGTTTGCTCAATTTCTTCCATCCGTTCGTTGTTATCATTGCTCAGACTTTTACCGTTGAACAAGCCTATTAGGTAGGTCGTCTGGGGGTTTCCTGAAGTAAGCAATTGAGAATAACGATCATAGCCATGTATATAAAATTCATTTATCTTGTAACCATCAGCACAACGCTGAGAGGTATAAAGTGCCAGAGCGCTGATTTTGCCTGGGAAAGGATCTTCATGCCAGCTGCCACCAGATCTTAAACAGTTATAGCAATCAATAACAGTGGCTTCTGGTTTCACTCCCGGGAAAATATTGTCGCGACCAAAACTGCCATTAACCCTTTTGATTAAGGGCATCTCCGCTTTGCTGCTAAACGGATTGATATAAGTAAGTCCAGAGGCAGCACCCAGTTTTTCAATTTTGTCAGGATAACAACCGTGAGAATCATAGTAACGCTTAGCAACATCGGCAAAGAAACGCATTTTTTTTGCCACCACAAATTCAGGAGAACCATTGCTATAAAAAACGCTGCCGTCTTCACTTATTAATTCATCTCCTACAAACTGGTACCAGTTCTCTTTGGTGACTACAGTACTTAACAGCACTGCCCAGGCATCGCCCAGGCTGCCTTTAAGCAAGAAATAAGGGATTTTGCGATGCTGCACATCAGTAGTAAGCATGGCAAATCTGTTATCAATAAATTGCACACCACGATTGCTGTCCACAGACTGGAAAAGACCTTTCACTATTAATTGCTCACCAATTAAATTAGCGGCAGATACATGGACAGGCACAAGCAGTTTGGATAAAGAAATGGTTATGGCCGCAATGCCAAGAATGACACTAGCCACATATAGTAAGCTCCGCCAGCGATGGCGCAAGACATGAATATTTAGCAAATTACCAGCTTCTTCTTGAGCCGATTCAGCACCATAGCGTAAATTTTTTATTTTTTTCGGTTGACTGGCAAGTTTCTTAACAGGAACCGGTGCTTTCGTCTTTACCGGAGAACCAGTGGTCGGCGCATTTAGTTCGCGGCTTGATTTATTTATGGTTGCAGGACCACTTTTACCAGCCGGTAGAGGTACCAGTCCAAGTTTTAAAGCCTCATCTTGATCGTTACCTTCCCGGTTGCTTAACAGATCAAAGTATTCCTGCCTGATCTCTTGAGCCAAAGGATGAGAGAGCCCCAGCGCGCGCTCAGCTCGGCTGGCCGCTAATTTGAATATTTCATCTGCTTGCGCAAATTGTTTATTAGCTTCCAGAGCCCTGGCCAGACATACAGCAGTATTAATCACATCAGAGTGATTTTCACCAAGTACTTTACTGCCCAAGACAATCAATTTCTTATAAATAGGTATTGCCCGGTCATATAAGCCTTGTTCCGTATATATTGTTGCCAATTCCTGCAAACAAAAGGCCAGTATGCTCAGATTGACTTTGATCTTCTGCACAGATTTTAGCCACCTGTTCATAGAGTAACGCCGCCTGCTTGTTGTCACCGGCGCTCCTGGCCTGCGCTGCTTCCTGCAACAAATTATCTAACATTGATTACCCTTGGCTGCCTAAAGTTTAGGTCTTTGCTTTTCCCCTTACCATCTTAAAAGTAACCGATTTGCTACTCTTGCGCTAATTTTAATCTGCCCAGTTTATTAAGATCAAAATACACCGCGTAAACTTTCTTGCTATTACCAAAAGTCAAGAGTTTCTTTTATCATTGTTGACACAGCTAGTTGGCGCTGCGGATAATTACCCTAACGGCACGGTAGCTCAGGTGGTTAGAGCACGCGACTCATAACCGCGGGGTCGGGGGTTCGATTCCCCCCTGTGCCATAACTTTTCAAATGCACCATTTATTAGCTGAGGCAAGACAGAAAATTAACTGTCTGTTCCATCCCCTGGCAGTTGGCCTTGTCCAGTAAGCTATTAATATGGATATTTCAACATTTATCTACTTTTTTATAAGACGACTGGCACGATTTATAATGCGTGTTTTCTTTTCGCTTGAAGTTGATGGTTTGCATTATGTCAAAGAGCAGTCAGGAGCAGTAATTCTCGCCGGCAATCATACCGGTTGGTTGGATACGCTGGCTCTTGGCTGCGCCTGCAATCGCAGAATACGTTTTCTAACCGCAGAATGGGTAACCAAATGGCCGATAATGGGTCCATTCATTGTTGCTTTAGGCGGCATCCCGGTTTGCCCGGGCAAAGGCACTCAAGCCCTTGACGAAGCCGTTAAATGCCTCAAGCGGGGAGAAGATGTTTGCATTTTCCCGGAAGGACTTCTTTCAACAGACGGAAACCTGTCCCAATTTCACAGTGGTGTCGCCAAATTACACAAAGAAAGTGGCTGTCCTATCATCCCTTTTGCCATATACGGAGGTTACGAAGCCTGGCCATATAATCGCCCTTTGCCGCGCCTGCACAAAATAGCTGTACATTTTGGTGTGCCTCTGTCAAAAATTGATTCCACTCTCAATGAAACTACTCGTGAATTAGAAGATATGGTGGGCTTTATGAAAGCCTCGCTTGAACGCCGATATCATTCTCAACAGGAAAGAGAAACAAGCTTTTTATCTTTATTGCAAGCAAAATCCGATGTATTTTCGGCTCGCCCGGCTGTAAGCATAAAAACAAAGAATGGCTGGTATGAACTTAGCTATGCAGAGCTTTCCCGTCAGGCAATTAAGTTATCTTCTTATTTAATTGAATCAGGTATCAATCATGGTGATCATATTGCCATTTTGTCAGAGTCTCGTCCGGAATTTGCTGTTTGTTTCTTTGGCTGCGTGAGATCCGGTGCCAGTATTGTGCCTCTGGATATAAAGTTAACCAGTCATGAACTTGGGACACTACTTAAAGATTGTGTTCCCAAAGTTCTTTTTATTTCAAGTCACTCGCTTAAAGTCTTTGAAGAGATCAAAGAGTCTTTAGACAGCAACATGCAATGCTTTTTAATTGATCATGATGCACAATCATCATCATATAAATCGATGTCCAGTCTCCACGCCTCCAAAAGATTACCTTCCAGGGAGCGCTCTCTGGAAGAAGTAGCTGTGCTTATTTATACTTCCGGCACCACCGGCAGTCCTAAAGGGGTAATGACCACTGTTGCTAATTTGCTTTTTCAGGCAACCCAGTTTGAAAAATTGGTGAATCCTAAAGAAGGCGATCGTTTTTTATCCATATTGCCTCTCAACCATCTTCTGGAATTGACTCATGGCTTTCTGGGAGTTTTACATGCCGGCGGCACTATTTATTATAGTCAGAGCCTTTATCCTAAAGATATTATCGCTTTGATGAAAGAAAAGCGTATTACCGGCATGATTGCTGTACCTCTATTTTACCGAACTCTTAAAAATGGCATCGAGCGAGAAACTAGCAAAGGCGGCATGTTGACAAAAATATGGTGGCATACGGCCAGTACGATCGCTGGCATAATAAAAGCTCAACGTCTGAGAAGATTCCTTTTTGCTCCGCTGCTGATGCGTTTAGGTAATCGATTGCGTATACTCATTTCTGGCGGTGCACCATTAGAATTTTCATCAGCTCAATTTTTTGACTTGATTGGTATTTCTATTCTGCAAGGTTATGGCTTGACTGAAACCAGCCCGGTTATCACCTGTAATACTCCTTATGCTAATCGTTTAGGTTCTGTCGGTCCGCCTATACCGGGAGTAGAGGTAAAAATCGAAACCAATGGCAGTAATGACCATGAAGGAGAAATTCTTACCCGCGGACCTCACATCATGAAAGGTTATTTTAAGCAAGATAACCTGACAGCCTCAACCATAGACAAAGAAGGCTGGTTTCACACCGGGGACATCGGCAAGATAGACAAAGACGGTTTTCTATACGTAATCGGAAGAATCAAAAATTTGATTGTTTTGGGCGGCGGCAAAAAAGTTCACCCGGAAGAAGTAGAAAGCATTTTAGCAGCCAGCCCTCATGTAAAAGAGATATGCATCCTCGGTTTGGTAGCAAAATCCGGCTCCAAGGAAGGCACGGAAGAAGTTTGTGCTGTAGTGGTGCCAAGCGACTCGCTCAAAAACACTTTTTCGGATCGCACTGAAATGGAAAAAGCACTAACTGTTGAATTGGGAACGTTAAGCCAACAGCTGTCATCATACAAACGTCCGACAAGAATAATTGTCATGGATATTGATCTACCAAAAACGGCCACTAGAAAAGTAAAAAGAAATGAGCTCATGAAACTCATTACCAACTCTCACTAAATTCACAGCCTATGATCCTGGTGTAACTTGCTCGGAGCTGCACTTCTATGCGGACGGAGCACAGTCGACTTGGTATGCTTGCTTGGGACAGGCGCCTCAGAAAAACGATATATAACAAATCCAATAGCATAAGCAATAACAAAGCTAACGACAAACGATAAGATCAAAAGAACCTTGCTTCTAATTGGTCTAACCGGAACCTCTGCTGGCGGGCTTGTTTGTTGTGATGGTCTTTGTAATTTTTCCAGATTTGCTAATAGTTCAGCCATATCAGCATAGCGATCAGCTGGTTTTTTATTCATCGCCTTAAAAATAACTGCCTGCAATGCTGCCGGAATATTCAAAGCAGGGTCCATTTTCGGAGGCGGTTCGCGCAGCTGTTTTTCCAAAATCTGTCTTGGATTATTACCGACAAACGGTGTTTTGCCATTGAGCGCAAAATACATCAAGCAGCCCAGTGAATAAATATCTGTTCGCCCATCCATAGCTGAGCCCGTTACTTGTTCAGGGCTCATATAAGCCGGTGTCCCTACAGTCACACCTACTCGTGTAACTGAACTGGGTGGTACTGCATTTTCCGCATTGCCCAATATTTTTGCAATGCCAAAATCAACCAGGTGAATTTCCTTGTGCCCATCAGCGCTTTGGCTAATCATAACATTTTCCGGTTTGAGATCACGATGGATGATTTTTTTGCTGTGAGCGTGCTCAAGAGCTTCAGCCACGTGCTTGAATATAAATAAAGCCTCGGAAACAGAAAGTCTGTTTTCCTGAGTAACTTTTTTTTCCAAATCAATGCCGGCTATCCAATCCATCACCAGATAAGGCATTCCGCTTTTACTTACTCCAAAATCAAGCACACGGCAAATATTGGGATGTTTAAGAAGACTGGCGGCTTTGGCCTCAAGAAAAAAGCGCTGTATCGCAACTGTATTTTGTGTAGATTCAGCTCGGATAATTTTAATTGCCACATCCGCCGCTGTGTAACGGTTCCGGGCCTTAAAAACACTGCCCATCCCCCCTTTGTTTACCTTTCCGAGCAATTCATATTGTGGCGGCAGCTCAGACAAAAGCCAATTTAAATCACCCTCAGGGTTTTCCAATGGCTCTGTCTGCTGCAATTTGCAATCTGCATCCATAAATTTATTTTGGGATCGCCTCAATAGGTGGCGATGATTTTTCTATCTTTTGATCATCGACTTTTTCTGCATCAATTGAATCTGCTTCAGCATCTTTGTGTAATTTACGCAATACCTGAGCATACAAAACACGTGTATCATGCCGTTGTTGTTGCGGCAGGGTTGGATGAGCATTGCACTGTGCTACAGCCTGACTGAGCACCGGCTCTGCATTAGCATAGTCATTATTTTGTATCAATAGTTGCGAGAGCGTATTTTGTGCCTTAACTACTTCGTTAAAGTTTGGCACAGTCGCTGCCTTTTTAAAAGCCACTACTGTTTCCTGAAAGCCTATGGCATCATTTAATTTATTTTGGGCTTTAGTCACTGAAACAAGATGTTCAAGAGCAGGAATACTTTTTGCACTGCCTGGACCATCTCGTCGAGAGACTACTTGTAAAACATATTTGAAAGATCGTTCTGCATCAGTCCATTTTTGTTTGGCTTCAAGCTGGCAGCCTAATTGCATATATTGCTCAATGGCCTTGGTTTGAATCAAGGCCGACTGCTGTGCCTTAGCAATAGACTCATAAGAACGTTTAATCATTTTGCTATTATTACCCAGACTTGCAGCCAGACCAGCACCCAGTCCAGCTGACATAGCATGTGTGGCTCCGAAGTCAGCCATTCCCTGTGGAAAACAAGGGTAAGGCATAAATAATAACAATGCCAGCAGCCGTAAAATCAGTAAACTTTTCATAGCCACCTGCCAATAAACCGCCAGTGGAGCTATACCCACATATTGCCTTTTTTAATCTACATTTTTGGTGCTGCCTGGGCTGCGTTTTGAATTGAATATACGTGCTCAGGCTCCTCACCGCACTTCTCTACACTAAAATTCGTTAATTGATCAAAATTATGTTTTACTATCATTGTCAGTTTAACTAAGCTAAAACGATATGTTTCCATTAAAAGATAATGTTGAGTCACAAAGCTTGCCAGTTATAACCTGGCTTATTATCGCCTTGAATGTACTTGTCTTTTTAATTGAATTGTCCGTAGGTCCTGATAATATCGAATCCTTTTTGCAAACTTATGGACTTATTCCGGCCGATTTTTTTGCTCATCTGGGAGCAAATGAAGGACTGCATATACTTTCTTCAATGTTTTTACATGCCGGCTGGGGGCATCTCCTCGGCAATATGTGGTTTCTTTTTATTTTTGGCGACAATGTTGAAGATCGCATGGGACATTTTCGCTATCTTTTCTTTTATCTGTTAGCCGGACTGGCTGCCGCCTTAGCACAAATGTTTATCAGTCCAGACTCACATATTGCCATGGTTGGCGCCAGCGGCGCTATTTCCGGCGTGCTGGGAGCTTATTTGCTCTTTTATCCTGCTGCCCGAGTTTTAACCTTGCTGCCAATGGGCTATTACTCGCGGACAATAGAAGTGCCCGCCGTATTTTTCTTGGGTCTATGGTTTGTTATACAGCTTTTTACCGGCATAGTGCCTCTGGCTGCCGGAATGAGCCAGGATAACGGCGGCGTGGCTTTCTGGGCTCATGTTGGTGGTTTCGTATTTGGTATCATATTCAGCAAAATTTTTGACCGCGGCGATAGGAGTTGAAAAGAGAAATTGAAAATTAACTCTTATCAACAAGCAGATTAAGCAATTAATCGCTTTATGATCATACGGTCCCCCGACATGGAGAAATAAATAAACATGACTACTTTAACCAAAACACCAGTAACACCAACCTGGAGCACAACCAAAATACAAGAAGAAACTGCACGTGCTATGGCCAGCGGTTGTCTAGCTGCTTCGCAAGCCACTAAAAAAGCAGGAGAGGAAGTATTTAGTGACTACCAAGCCACTGCCAGAAAATTTAAAGTTGCCCATTTAAAGAGCTTAGGTGTAAGCAATGCTCTGCAATTGGCCACAGCTTTGGCAGAGATGGAAGTCAATCTATTCGGCAGCAAGATTGATATCAGTGGTGACGAAAAAACCGCCACCTTGACATATAATCAGTGCGCCATGTGGGAAGCAATGAAAAAGCTGAACCCAATGACTCCTGAACAAGAACAACAAATGGCAGGTGGTTTCCAAAGCTGCATGCAAAGTCTTGCTCAAGAGCTTGGCCTGAATGCCACAGTAAAATTTGAAGGCGATGCTTGTGCAATTAGTTTTGCCAAGCCTTAATTGAACTGAATCGCATTTAAAACAAAAGGGGGTCTGATCTAAAATCAGGCTCCTTTTTTAGTTGCAATATTCCTGTATAATTCGTCCATCTGTCCAAGTATATACACAGACGGGCAAACAAATTCATGGAGAATCTGGCATGAGTCTATTGTCGCAAGAACAAGAAACATCTGTCATGGACCGGACATCATCAACAACACAGGTACAGACAATTGGCTCGGAAATGCAAGTAGGCATTTCTTCTTTTGCTTCCTGGATGCTTGGTGTAGGCTCTATTATAGGCTCAATGGCCTGGTTGTTTAACGGGCCAATGATTGCCAGGGCAGGTACTTTAGCGTCAGTAACCGCCTGGTTATTGGCATCAATCTGTATGCTGCCCATGGTCCTGATTGTCATGGAATTATCGTCGATGTTTCCAGCTGCCGGCGGTCCATATGTTTATAAATACTATGCCTTTAAAAGATTATTGCCCGGATTAGGTGAATTGATAGGGTTTCTGACTGGTTGGCTTTTCTGGATGGCTATGATTGTCGGTATGGCTTGCATGTCCAACGGACTGGTCAATATGTTGAGCACCAGTATCTGGGGCAGTGCTAATGCCAGTCCTCTCTGGTTTGGCCCGCTGATTATTGCCGGTTTGTTTATCACCACAACAGTTCTTAATTTCAAGCCTGTTCAACAAGCAGCAGGCATCAATAATATTTTTACTCTTTTAAAATTTGCTATGGCAATAGCTTTTGTGATCCTGGTTTTGTTTTCACCAACCCTTTCAATACCTCGAGTTTTACAATCTGTAAGCCCGGGCGGCTGCACTAATTTTTTTAAAAACATTATGTCGGTATTTATGTTGGCCTTAACAGGGTTTGGCGGTATAGAACTAGCCGGCTGTGTTGCTTCCGAGACAGCTGATGCCCGCAAAAGTGTGCCAAAGTCAATCTTTATGACACTAATTGCGGTGGCATGTATTTATGCCGCCATGTGCGCAGCCGTGTCAGTTGCTGCTCCTTATGTCCTCAATGCCGATAAATCAACTGTGATTATTCCCGGAACAAGTATTGTCGGCACCTGTCCTTCGCTAGCTGGTTATATCGGTGGTCCTATTTGTGGGATTATTTTTACTTCTTGCGTAGTTGCTTCGATAGTTGGTTGCGGATTTGTCTTTCTACTAAGTAATGCTCGCCTTGGTTATTCCATGGCCAAAACCGGTTTATTTCCGCCTCAATTTGCACAGTTGGATGAGCAAACAAAAGCACCAAAATTCTCTTTGATGTTTCAGTTCTGGTGTGCCTGCATTATAGGCATTGCCGCTAATTTACTGTGCCGCACCGGGGTTTTTGCCGATGCTTACACATTTTTAGCTGAGACATTCGGATTTATGTATGCCTTTATTGCTCTTTTATATGGTTTCTGTGCAGTCAGCCTGCGCTACACAGATCCGGATATGCCTCGACCTTTTCGCGTTGGCGGAAAAGGTAATGCCTTAATTTGGTTCCTGGCCGTTGCTACTATTCTTACATGGGGATATGCAGCCTTTGGTTGTATAAGTATCGGTAATCAAATAGCCGGTTTAATTGTTATGCTGGCCGGCATACCAATTTATGGTTTTTATCGCTGGCGCCGCCAAAGCTAGAATTGAATACGACGCTGCGTGTCCTTAGTGTGCGTCAATTTTTTCCACTCAAACTCAGCATTAGGCTTTTTGAATTGAGCATATAATTTCCAGACATCATACGTTGCCGGATCAATGGCCAGCACATTTCTGCCATCTGTAACCAGATAAACAGTTCTATGACTGCTGCCCAGATCGGGCAAATCAACGCCAACATTATAGAAGCGTCCATTAAGCCTTATCCTGATCGCAGGCACCAAAAATCCTGATGTCGCTGAAAGAATCAACGCTTTGCCATTAGCTTTCAATGGTAAATAACGATCAGCGGCAGTGTAATAATTCGAGCCTAATTCAGCCGTTTCCAAGCAAGTCATTTTGACAAATGCTTGTAGCACTGTTTTCTTGATAGTTGCAAGCTTAACATCGGAACTGCCCTTCAATTGCGTGCCTGCTTCGCTCACACCGCCCTTTAAATAAACATCTCTTTCTACAGATTGAATACTGGTTGCTGCATTAAGGGCATTAAGCCTTGCTTGCACCAGCGACGCTCGTCCGTTTAAGCCCGGTACAGAAGAATTTAAATTATCCATAGCTGCTTTCAAATAGGGACTGAGGGGATCATATTGCCGAAACAAGTCAACTGCTTCTTGATAGAGTTGCGTTGCTGCCTGCCTTTGTCCTAGCATCCGGCGAGATTGCGCCTCAGCAAATCTTGCTTCCGCTAGAAACTTTTCATTGCCTGTCGATAAGGCGAATTGATCACCAGCTGATTTAAAACAATCTGCAGCCACACCAAATCTTTTGGTAGATAGGCAAAGCACTCCCCTTTGATACATCCGGGAAGCTTCTAAGGCATGCAAAGCATTGTTGTGATCTTCAACAATCTCTGCTTTGCCATGCAATATAATCGATTTATTTTTGTCGGCAACAGGACCTACAGTCGGTGCTATAGAATCATCCGAAGAAGACACCGTTTCTATAGAGGTATGGTCATTGACTCTGCCTGCAGCAGTCAACTGGCTGCCAAGACTAATCACCACTAAGCCGACAGCCAAAACAGATTGTTTATATAAAACCAATTTTCTCTTAATCATCGATTCTGAAGCACTTTTAGCCTCTGGCAGACGTTATGCCTGCAACCACTAAATTCTTACCCGAAGATAGGCTTAATCCAACAGTGTACCCCTATAATTGCCATTAATGATCAACTATGATTCCATTACACTGTACTTTGTAGCTTAGATTCAAACAACTAGATGAAAAATTTTATTAATCGCATAAGTTTAATTAGTTCAACAATAATTGCCGTTGTATGTATCTATACGCTCGTATTTTTAATTTCTCAGTCGTCAGGTTTGATGGGTAAAATCAGTGATTTTCCAGAATGTTACGTGCCGGCCAAAATGATTGTCGATGGCAATGGCAGTAATGGCTATGTTATAGCTCAATTAGCCGAGGAACAGCCCAAAGTGTTTTCGGGAATGGGAAATCGCGTGGTGCCACTTTTTGTGCCACCACAAGGTTTGGCACTTATTTCTCCCATTGGTACGTTAAAAGTAACGATGGCAATAATTACATGGAAAGCATTTCTCGCCGGCTGTCTTATAATAGCTGTTCTCTTTCTTAAAAAGATTTTCTCTCTGCAATACAAACAAACTTGCTATTTGATCGCAGGGATCTGCCTGTCTCATCCATGCTATGAGGCGCTCAGACTGGACCAATTAACCACGATTTTACTTTTGTCCTTTTCTGCCACCATTTATTTTTTGCGAAAGAATAAAGACATTCCAGCAGGATTATTTTTATCACTAATGATGATGCTTAAACCCCAATATAGTCTACCTTTTCTAGCTTATCTAGCCGGACTTCGTCGTTGGCGCCCACTGGCAGTGCTGGCAAGCATGTTTGTTCTGTTCACATTCATTGCTTTTGGGGAAATTGGCATCGCGGGTTTTCAAAATTATTTTGCGCTTATGCGCTCGCCAGAAAGTATCATGTGCATGCAACCGGAATTACATCCGACCCTACGTGGGCAACTCTTACGCTTGCTGCCAATGAATGCCGATATTATATTTGCTGTCTCAGCTGTTATTTTTGTAATTGTACTTGCCTTTTCATATTTATATGGAACGCAAACAAGAGAGAAATCAGACGCTATCTTAAGAGGTGTGCTCTGTATTATTCCCATCGGGTTGGTTACTTCATTGTATTGCCATGAATATGATCTGCTGTTGCTTGTGCCATCGCTACTAGTGATTTTTACTGATTGTATATTGCCGTTCAGTTCATTGTTTAAGCTGATACTTATTTTTGCCGGCATTCCTTTCATGCTTCCCGTAGCGATCAACCTCCACTATGGCTATCTCTTGCATGGGGGAAAAATCAATGTATTGTTTCTAGAACTAGTAGCTCTTGCTCTGGCAATAATCTACAGAATGTTTCATATTAATCAAAAAAACGATACCAAAGCAATACCCAAATAGCAATCATTCCATCACGCCAGGTTATTTTTTTTCCCTCTGAATATTCACGGCCAAAATAAGAAATGGGCATCTCATAAAGGCGCACATGCTGCTTTAATACTTTGGCAGTAATCTCCGGCTCAAAGTCAAAGCCATTGGAGTTTATCTTGATGCGTTTAAAAAATTCAGCCTTAAAAACCTTATAGCCGGTCTCCATATCACTTATTGTGCTGTCGTAGAGAATGTTTGTAAGCAGGCTTAAGATTCTATTTCCCAATAGATGCCTGAATTTAAATGCTCGGGTGATTTTACCGCCGCTTATGCGGGAACCATAAACAACATCAGCTTTGCCTCGCATGATTGGCGCTAACATTTCAGCATATTCATTGGGATCATATTCAAGATCGGCGTCTTGAATAAGTATGATGTCGCCAGTAGCATTCTGTTGGGCTGTCCGCACTGCTGCCCCCTTGCCCATATTTTGATCATGAAAGATGACTTTGGCATTGTATTTCGACGCATCTAAAGCCTGCAAGAGCTCGCGGGTACCGTCTGTAGAGCCATCATCAACAATAATCAATTCTTTCTCTAGCCCCGGCGTCTGCGCTTGAAGCACTTGATCCAGGATTGGCATAATTGTCTGCTTTTCATTATAAACAGGCATTAAAATGGATAACTTTTGCATCTGTTTCGACATCTTTATAAGGACGGCGGCGGCTGGTAAGAATGATTACTACTCTACAGGAAATGCACCTACTTGAAGAAGTCTGGTGAAATTTGTATTATTAAACTGAGCTTAATTTTGATAAAATGGAACAGCTTGACCGGCATAATAAAGTTTTTGCCCAATCTAATATGGCTGGTTGTTTATTGAGTGAGTTGTAATCAGAATGCTTAAGCGAGTTTGTATTTTTTGCGGAACCAGTGCCGGAGCAAATCCAATTTATCGTGACAAGGCCAGAGAAGTTGGAGAGCTTTTGGCTGCCCGCGGCATCGGAATTGTTTATGGTGGCGGCACCATAGGCTTGATGGGCGCAGTTGCCGAAGCAGGTCAGAGGTCGGGCGCTGAAGTCATTGGCATTATTACCAAGGATTTGCTCGATATAGAAGTGGCCAATAAAGCAATCCCCCGATTATGTGTAGTTGGTTCAATGCATGAACGAAAGGCTCTAATGGCTGATCTTGCCGATGGCTTTATTGCTATGCCTGGCGGTTTTGGTACTCTAGAGGAATTCATGGAAGTGGTTACCTGGTCACAATTAGGGGTTCATCGCAAACCTTGCGGATTGCTGAATGTAAACGGCTATTATGATTTTCTGCTTAACATGTGTGATCACGCTGTAAAAGAAGGTTTTATCACTCCTGTCGACAGACAATTGATTGTGGCCGACCCGGAACCACAGAGTTTAATCGAGCGCTTGAATAAGTTCGAGGTACCGCCACCAAGTAAATGGCTAAGTATGTCAGAGACATAGTGAGGTATTACACATGGTCAATCTTTGCCCGAACACATTACGATATCAGCAGCGTTTGTGGATTGCTAATTTGACTCTAACAATTTTTTTGTCTTGTCAGCAAGCCACATGGGCTGTTGATGTTGTTCAGCCAGTTAATAAGATCAGTTCGCCTGTTAATGCTATTCCCTCTGACAATAAGGTCAGCCCGGCTGTTGATGTTGTTCCCCCCGCCAATAAGATCGATACGCCCGTTCGGACTCCCACTTCAGAAAAGAAAAAACATAGCTTCTCCGGTAACGTCTCCTGGTATGGACCAGGTTTTAACGGCAAAAAAACAGCTTCTGGAGAAATTTTCAATATGAATAAACCAACAGCAGCACATTTGACCTTACCATTTGGGACACGCGTGCTAGTGGAAGATCCAAAAACCGGCAAATCAACTATTGTCAAAGTTAACGATCGTGGTCCATATGTACATACTCGCGTCATGGATCTATCTAAAGAAGGTGGCAGAAGAATGGATCTTCTCGTCCGCGGTGTAACTTATGTCAATTGCCTAATTATTAATTAAGCCCTGCTTATTCATTGTTTTTTGATTCAATGAGTGCGGCTTCTTTATCCAGTTTGTCTGCTTCTTTGTCTCTATTGACTTTACGCAAAAGATCGGCATAGTTTCGCATGCTAGCTGCTACACTGGGATCGTTGGCACCAAACAGTTTTCGGCGTAGATCAAGAGAACGCTTATAGCACTCTTCTGATTGACTATAATTTCCCTGCTCGCGGTACAGCCTGGCTAGATTATTTAAATTATTGGCCAGGTCTTCGTTACTAACTCCTGATGAATTCGACTCTGCTGTTTCAATGGTTTGCTTAAATAATGGCTCTGCATCTTTATTTTTGCCTTCTTCTTCGTATAAAACCGCCAGGTTATTCAAGCTCGACACCAGACCACTTTTATTTTGCTCTGGACTCTGGCGCAGAATATCAATGACCTGTTTGGCCAAATTTTCCGCTACATCGAATTTACCCTGTTGTCTATTCAGCTCCATTAGTTTACTAAGGCTGACAGAAAATTCTTTACTCATCTCACCAAATACTTTTTTACGTATTCTGAGAGCTTCCTGGTAAGACTGTTCTGCTGCAGAAAATTTTTGCTCCTCCAGATAAAGGTCGCCGGCATTATCAAGGCAATCAGCACGCTCCTTGCTGTCCATACCAAACGCTTTTTCAGCTATGGTGATGCTGCGCTGATAGAGAGGTTCAGCGGCATCATATTGTTGTAATTCTCGATCAACTATGGCCAGATTATTGAGGCTGACAATTACTTGCCCGGGAGCAGTAACCTTGGCTACTTCCATGATTTTTACTTCTTTTATAAGCAATGCCTGGGCTTCCTGGGATTTGCCCTGACTTCTGTATAGCGCTGCCATTTTATTTAAACTGTCTGCTATGTCTTGACTGTTTTTATCTGGTATTTTTTCTCGAATGGCTAGCGATTGTTCATATGATTTATTCGCTTCTTCTATTTTTCCTTCTTGTTGATAAACTTCCGCCAGATTATTTAGCGTCACGGATGCAGCTGAACTATTTTGACCATAATTAGATTCAATTATATTCAAAGCTAGTTTCAGTAATGCTTCCACTTCTGTCAGTTTTCTTTCTTGTTTCAAAACAATAGCCAAATTATTCAGGCAAACAGCTGTTGCTGGATGATTGGCGCCATTGCTTTTTTCCGTTATTGATAGGGCACGGCGATAACATACTTCTGCTTGCGGCCAATCAGGCACCTGGCGGTAGAGAACAGCAAGATTATTCAGGGTCGGCACTAATTCTATGCTGTCTGCCCCAGCCGCATTTTCTTTTGCGCTCAAAGCCTTCTTGAAGGTATCACCCGCCTCACTATTTTTCCCTTCTGCTTCCAGAACCAATCCCAGATTATTCAGGCTTGTTCCTAAGTGGGCATTATTGGTTGTTGCACCGGAGTGGCTTTCTTCGACAGCATCAGTGAAGCATTTTTCAGCAGTAGCATAATCATTTTGTTTGTATGCTTCAGTACCACTATCAATGAGCTTTTGCCATTTGCTGTCTTGAAGGAGGTCTGCTTCAACAACAGGCATAGCAAGAATGCCCATGCTAATAAGCAGCAAAAAGATAAAACCTGTCGTTTTTGAATTTTTCACCTGGTAAACTGTCATTATTGTCCTTTAACTACCAACAAAGATTTTCTCTTCTTATGGAACAATTTGGTCTATGCAAGAATTTTACCAGGGTACCGGATTCTGGCAAGCCACCGTGGAACTGTAAAGAATTAGCCTGTGCATTGGCAATTGTGCTAATCGGTGCTGTTTGTTTTTTACCGGCATTGGGTAATTTTGGCATGCTTGATCCAACTGACAGCTTTTTTATTGAAGCGGCTCGCGAGATGATGGAGCAACACCATTATATTACTGCTTTATATAATTATATTGATTGGCTTGATAAGCCAATATTGTCATTTTTGCCTATAATCCTCGCTTGTAAATTGTTTGGCTTAAATACCTGGGCGGCTCGGTTGCCAGCAGCTTTAAGTGGCATAGCCACAGTTTGGGCAACATATGTTTTTACAGTTTCTCTTCTCGGAAGGCGTGCCGCGGTTTTTTCGGCCATTGTTCTTTGCAGCAGTCCATTATTTTTGCTTACAGGGCACGTTGCCTTGCCTGATGAATTGTTAGGCATGCTCTTTAGTATATTTATGCTCTATGCCGGTACCACTTTAGCCGGACAAAAGCAGAAGATAAGTATAGTCGCTTACATTTTCTTAGCTCTGGCAATCCTGACCAAGGGGCCAATCCCTTTGATTCTAGCCTTTGGTACAACTGTCTTTTATCTGCTCATCACCTGTTCTTCTGCAACCACCGCAATCAGGGAATTTGGACAATTAAGACCTTTAATGGGTATTGGATGCCTGTTTGTGCTGTGCCTACCATATTTTTATTTGGCTCATATCACCACCGGTGGTGCTTTTACTGCGCAGTTTTTTGTACGACAAAATTTAGGACGTATGCTGGGTACAGTTAATCATCAAGAGCCTATTTGGTTTTACCTGCCCGTTCTTTTGGGTGGCTATTTTCCCTGGATTTTATATGCATTGATGAGCTTTCCCTGGTTAAAGCGGTTTTTGTCCAGGCGTTACAGCTTAACGCAACGGCAAAAATTGATTATTTTTTGCTTCTGTTGGCTATTATCGGTATTGCTTCTTTTTACGCTTGTACCGACCAAACTGCCCACTTATATACTGCCGCTTAGCCCGGCCCTGGCTATTCTAGTTGGCACATACTTAGATATGCTAATACGCCTTTCTAAGAGATCCGTCAATACAGGACAGTCAAGACTTGAATCCGGTACGACCATAACTATTTTTTCCCTGCCTCCTGCGCTAGCCTGTGCCGGCAGTTTGTTTGCTTTATGGCTGCTGCCAATATTATTTGCCGAAAAGATGTCATGTTCTGGTTTTTTCGGGCTTGCTGCTGCTTTAATGCTTGTGCCCTGTTGGTTATTCTGGCGTAAAAAATTTGATCAAGCTATTTTGAGTTTAGTCATAACTTCAGTATTGATTTGTTCAATTTTAGTGCCTTACTCATTTCTCTGGTTCTACCAGATACAGCAAGTTGGTATTAATAAACTGGTTGCTATAGCCAAAAACCAGGACGCCAATATTGCCACTCTGTTCTCTTGCATACCCTCAGTAGTTTTTTCTATGCAAAAACCGGTGCCCGAGATTAAATCTTTGCCGGAGCTAGCGCAATTTTGCCGGATGGGAAAAAGCCCCCATTTACTTCTTGCCACCAAAAATTGTCTGAATATCCCGCAATTACAGGCCAAACAGCATATTATAGCCAACGACAACAAGTGGTATTTGCTTAACGTAGATAATTATCCCTGGTAAGCTCTTCAAATAATTTCCTATGAATTTCCAGCTTGTCATCAGGTAAAATAGATAGCCGGGCGGGTATAACTTAAGTGGGATGGCTGTGTTTTTAGTAAAATCATAAATGCTTTTTTTTAAGATTGGCGGTTAAATTTTATGGAGAGGCTGATCAGGTCCCAATATTGGACATTAGCCTGGGTGGCAGCTGTTTGTCTGGGCACAATGCTTTTGATTTTGCCGCGCTTTCCTGACCAATCTTGTTCATTGCCTTTATGGCTAATTGTTTTAGGCGGGTGGCTGTTTGCTTTTATCGTTTCATTGATTGCACAATTTGCCAGTCTACGCCAATCTTTCTCTAATTTAAGAATTGAGCCGGCATGTTTTGCCCTGGCTCTCATATTTTTTACTAGTGCCATAGCTATCGTTTTTAGCCCTGCAGCACAAACAAGCACCAATTGGGCAGTATCAATTGGCGTAGGACAGTTGATCGTGATGAGTTTAGGCATTTTAGTATCAATTATGATTATTGAACGCATCCATAGCCACAGTCAAGATGAAGCCTCCAGCCAGGCATTAAACTTGCAGCGCGTTACAAGTACACGAATCAAGCATTCTGATATACCTAAAACAACACGCAATAAGATAGGCTTTTTTTCTAAAAAACCGCCTCAGTCAACAGAAACACCATTTGCCTCCCCTCCCGTAAATATAATTCAAGAAGCAGTTGCCATGCCAGATAATATCCCGTCTTTGGAAGTAACAAGACCGGCAGAAGAAGCGGGGCTGCCACAACAAACAGCTGCAGATATAGAAAAAGCAGATATAGCAAGAATAGATACAAAAAAGCCTGTCCGGGACAACTTACCTGCAGAAATAAGACGCTTGCCTTCTGTAACTGCCGGCAAATCAGCAGGTAAAGTATCGGATCCCAACAAAAGGACAAACAGCACAATAACGAAGTTGCAAGCCTTATCAGCCAGTGGTATTGGCAGCGTACATCACCCTGCTACAACTCCTGATGCAATCAGCCCTCCTAACTCCAATCAAACTACAGAACCTGGTCTAAGATCTGTCTTGGACCGTCTGGACACTCCAAACCAAGAACAAAGTTTAGATACACAGCTGCCTACGGGCTCAATGAATCTCGCCCCTACAATACCGCCCGTTCCGCCGCCGCCAACAAATGAAACATCCGTATTCAGGCAACCAGTTGATAAGGAAATGGATGTTTTATTCGCCAAAATTGCGCCAGTTGAGGCACAGAAAGAAATAACTAGCATCAACACCGCGCCGACAACCATCCCACCAATTACAGCTCCTGCCGGTGAAGCAAAATTATTTCAGGGAAAGGTAGATGATCAGGTGGAAGAATTGTTTTCTGAAATTGCTCCAGCACAAGCACAAAGAGACGTCAGCAATTCTGCCGTCAGTAAGATCAATGCCGCACCGACAGCTGCAGCATCACCCGCCGGTGAAGCAAAATTATTTCAAGGAAAGGTAGACGATCAGGTAGAAGAATTGTTTTCCGAAATTGCTCCGGCACAAGCACAAAGAGCAGTCAGCGATTCTGCCGCCAGTGCCGCACCGACAGCTCCCCCGATGGCTGCAGCATCACCATCAGTTGTACCTATAAGTGCACCAGCTGCCGCATCTACAATACCACCTGTTGGTGAAGCAAAATTATTTCAGGGAAAGGTAGACGATCAGATAGAAGAATTGTTTTCTGAAATTGCTCCGGCACAAGCACAAAGAGACGTCAGCAATTCTGCCGCCAATAAGATCAAACCACAAAATGAAGCTGGGTTCTTTAATGTGTCCGCCCCAGATGCAAAACCGCCCAGTGAACAAAATGCCGATTTAGCGGCACTGGCTGAACAACGCGCCATCGCTCAGGAACTGAAAGACTTTGGCCGCTTGTCTGTCAAAGGAAGCGCAAGTACTCAACCATCGACTCCTGTGGGGACAATGAAAACTATTGGCAAACTTTTAATCGATTCTCGGGATGTTGATAACATAATTAAAAAGGCCGAATTAGGAAACATAACTGTTAATTTGCCTTCAGCGCGTGTAATCAGCGCCGTACGCGGAGAAGGAATTCAGGCCCTTCTGGAAAGCATTGACAATTATCAGGGCATAGCCGGCAGCATGCTGGTTGGCGAAGATGGTTTAGTAATTGCCTCAACTTATACGACTGGCGGCGATCGTGACAGTACTGGAGTTTTAGCACATGGAATGTTGGGCAATTCCAATTTAGCCATGCTGCGGCTTGATTTAGGCGAATTGGAGCAAATGATCATGGTCAGTTATATAACCGAAAACACCGGCAGCCGACAAGTAACAACCATTCTTACTGATTTGGACGTGGGAGCTCTGGCAGTGTTTGTGGATACACAGTTAGTCGTTGCTCTCGATCAACTCTTAGAACAAATCAGCACCATCGCTCGTGGATGATTACATATGATCCCGGCTTGGTCCGGCTTCGTCTAGTTTGTCGAGAATCATTTGCTGAGTGATTATTTCCGGCAGAAGTATGGGCTTGTCAGGATTTTTGCCTGGAAAGATAACATAACAAGGCACGCCCGAGCGTCCGAATTTTTTCAGCAATGCCGTTATAGTAGGATCTTGCCTAGTCCAATCGGCTTTAATCAATACAGCATGCAGTTCTTTCAGTTTTTCCTGAACAGCCGTGGTATTGATGGCAGTGCTCTCATTTACCTGGCAGGTTAAGCACCAGCGTGCATTAAAATCGAGCAAAACAGTTTTACCGCTGCTCAATTCACTATTTAAATGAGCTATATCAAAGGTGCTGTCATCAGCAGAAATTGCAGCAGCATTAGTACCAGTTACGGGCACTATCTTACTCAAGCAGAAATAAGCGGCACAAACAACAATGACAGCAGCAATTGAACGAACAACTATTATGCGCTTGCTTGAGCTAGCTAAGTTGACAAAACGATTCATTAACCACACGGCAAACGACACAGCCAACAGAAAATAAACAAAACCAGTCAATTGTTCATTGGGTACTTCACCAGCCAAAATACTCAGCAGCCAGATTGTTGTAGCCAGCAAAATAAAGCCAAAAGCTTCTTTGAGTTTCTCCATCCAGACGCCAGGTTTGGGCAGAAAGCGTATATAGCTGGGAGCAATAATAAGAATAATGTACGGCAAACACATGCCTGCACCAACAGCAGCAAAGATAGTTAAAGTAACAAACCATGGTTCAACAAAAGCAAAACCAAGAGCAGTCCCCAAAAATGGAGCTGTGCATGGTGTCGACAAAATCGTGGCCAGAACACCTTTAAAAAAGTCTCCCATCAGTCCTTGTTTTTGAGCAAGTTGATCAACAGCTTTTTGTCCAAAAGAAAGTGAGAAATCAAACAAACCAAACAACCCCAGCGCAAAAAGTAAAACCAGTCCGGACATAACCATTAGAAAGAGTGGTTGCTGAAATTGAAATCCCCAGCCTATCTGATGCCCTGCCGCCTGTAAGGCAATAACCAGGAAACCTAAAAATAAAAATGAGGAAAATATACCCGAAGCAAAAGCAATTGTTGAAGAACGAGTACTTTCCTGACTGGTTTGCTCAAGCAAGCTTAAGACTTTAATTGCCACCACAGGCAATACGCAGGGCATAAAATTAAGAATGATTCCGCCTAAAAAGGCAAGCAGGTAATAAATCAGCAAATTGTCATTGCCGGCTTTGGCACCAAGATTGCTTTGTAAAACATCAAACTTAGATCCGCCGCCATATATCTCAGCAATTGGTCCAGCAAAATTGGCTTCGGCAAACAGCTTTTCGTTCACAGCAGTTTTGACATTGCCTATATTCAGAGTTAAGCCAACTTTCGTTTTTCCTGGTACACAAAGATCCTTGCAAGAAAGCCATTCAACCTGCGCAGCAAAAGTAAGATTTTTACCGGCTGGTAATGTATTTGGTGGAATTATTTTGGCTGCAATAAGAGTTTTGCCCGTATAACCATATGTAATAATATCGGCTTCGCTAAATTTTTTAGGCTTCTCCCAGAGCAGTGGGCTGCTACTAAAGCCTGGTGGAAGATCCCAGACAATTTTTGTAGCCATACCAGCATCGCCTGGCTCTTTATAATAAGTATGCCAGCCCGGGCTCATAGTTAATTGCACCCCTAGCCGAAAAGGCTTGCCTGGCACTACTGTCTTAGTGTTCGCAATCAGCACGGCTTTGACATGGACATCTTCGGAATCATTGCTTGCTTGAACACTCTCAGAGGTTGCCCAAATGAACCAGGCAGCCACAAAAGCAAGGAACCCGACAAATAACCGTAAAATTGAAATTCTATTTTTCATAATTACAGTTTATCAATCGTATGGCGGCAAGGTATTAGATTTGGCTATTTTTGCATAAAGTTTAGCGCTGGCTCTAAGTGTTCTTTCCTGTCCTGGATAGGCTATACGAATTAAACCAAACCGGATTCGCAATCCTTCTGCCCATTCAAAATTATCGAGCAATGACCAGTGCAGATAGCCTTTAATATTTATACCGGCTTTAATGGCTTTATAGATTGCCTGCAAATGTGCTACTAAGAAAGCGGACCTATCATCATCATCAAGTGACCAATCACCATCGGCTATAGAATAATTGGCTGCAAAGTTTGAAGCATAGCCGTTTTCAGTAATATAAATTGGTCTTGCTTGACCCTGACTATTTTTATGATAGGCAGCAGTATCGGCAGTCAGCAGTTTATAAAGACCATCCGGAAAAATTTCCCAATTAAGTGCATTTACCGGCAGCCTATGCCCGGTAGAGCGAACGCCCAAAAATAGAAATGGTGCCGTCAGCGAAAATTCACTAATATCGCGAGTATAGTAATTAATGCCTATATAATCGGAACTATCTTTTAATCCTGCTACTGGTCCAGCAAGCTTTTGCAAATCTTGAAATTGATTGAAGGGAAATGGCATTTGTATAGAACCAGTTTGTACAGCCCGCGGAAATAGATGATTGAAAACCACATTACGATTATAAGCAATAAAAAGATCTAAGGGATTGAATCTGTTCTTTGGCGTAAAAGCCTGCCAGTGCATAGTATAGCTGACTTGAGCTTCGTGATGCAGCGCATGGATAGCTTGATACGCAGCCGCATGTCCGGTTAACAAATTGCGAACAACCTGAAAACATTGCAGATATTCATGCTTCAATCCTGGCGGCCAAGAACCAGTTATATAACCATGATAAGCATAGACCATGGGTTCGTTTATTGTTTGCCAGAAATCAACCAAATCACCCAATTCGCGGCAAGCTAATTCAGCAAATTTACTAAACTCAAAAATCGCTTTATCGTTTAACCAACCACCTATTTCAACCAACCAGTTGGGCAAAGAAAAATGGAAGAGAGTGACAAACGTTTTTATATTTTTGTCTTTTGCTGTTTTGAGCACCTGACGGTAATATTTGATCATCTCTTTGTTGATCTTGACCTCTCCGCTACCGTCAGGTACTTCCGGACAAATCGCAGCCCAATTGAGGCCAATGCGAAAGGCATTTAGATTCAACTGGCTGACCAGTTCTATATCTGATGAGAAGCGTTGGTAAAATTCGCATGCCTGATCGGCCGACGTTTGATCAGCAATATGAGATGGATCTTGTGTCCATTTAGACCAGTCGGAAAGCCTATTGTCAATTTCAAATGGATTGCCTTCAATCTGAAAATGCGAAGTAGCAGCTCCCCAGAGAAAATCCTTGGGAAAAACCAGTTTGCTATCAGTAGAGTTGCTTTCTCGATCAGTTTTCACTATTTCTCAGAACCTGTAAGTTTATTTTTTGTCCAGTAATTTTTCAGTATTATATAAAGACATTCATGAAAGAATGGTGTGAGTGGTTGAAGGATCGATCTATGCAAAATGATTATCAATTCGAGCCGGTACATATAGACTGGTCTGGATTACGTACTCAAATGATAATCGGTTTGCTGGCAATATTTTGTCTTTGTCTGGTCAATTTTATTTCTTTCCGGCAACTAAAGAATTTTGATCTTGTCGATCTTTTTTCCGATTTTACTCTGTATTTTGCTTCTTGTTCATTAGTGGCGTTGATAACCTTGGCAATTGGCAGATCGGCAGGCAATCGTAATGGTGCTGCTTGCGCTATTTGGGCAGCTTTGATTTTTGCTTCCCATTACCATTTCTGTTTTGGTGGCGGGGTTAAGCTTATTCCTTACGCTCAACAGCTTATCTGGATATCCGGCATTATTATCAGTACCATTTTATGCTGGCGCTTGATTGCCCGTGCCATAAGCTGGATTACTGCTGGTAAGCTCGTTTTTTGCTTATGGGCTGGTTATACTTTCGCACAAGCTGCTTATCCAGGTTCCATCATACTGGGATCTGCAACCTTAGCCATTGTCATCACCCTGGCTTGTTTGCCGACACTGGGAGCAGCCTCAGCGCGCGTTAATGTAATTTATGGCAGCTTAGGTTTGATTGCACTTTCACTGTTAGCCATAGCCTATGAATATTAGTGTTCAAGCTTCTGCTTTGCATCCAGGCTCCAAATGAAAACGGGCTGTTTGTATACCAAACAACCCGTAATTTTAATCGTTCAAGCAATCAGTAATTGATCAGCGCTTTTTTTTGCCTTTGCCCTTTTTGGAAGGCTTGTGGCTTTTCTTTTTCGCCGGCTTGTGTGCTTTTTTCTTCTTGGGCGATGGCAATTGTAGCGTTGGCAACTTGGCTCGACCGTCTACGATATCCTTAAGCTCTTGTCCGGCCCGGAAGGCAGGAACACGAGCCGCCGGTATGCGTAGCTTTTCCTTCGGATTTTGAGGGTTAACACCAACGCGAGCTTGTCTTTGCCGGCGTTCAAAAGTGCCGAAACCAATCAAGGTAATGCGCTCCCCTTTGGTTAAAGCCCCTGTGACGGTATGCAGAGTGGCAGCAACGGCGTTGTGAACCTGTATTTTGCTTTGCCCGGTTGCTTGAGCAATGGCTGTAACTAATTCTGCTTTATTCATTTTCTTCCTTCCTAGTCTTTTCTAAATGGCAGTGATAAACAGGATTCCCAAAGACAGTACAAGTATATGACTTAAATTAATCGAGTGATACTATCACTACTTATATATCCGTGCAAGTATCAAAAGATAATCAAAAACCCCTTTAAAAGCTGAAAACGAGGTAGGCTAAAACAATGGATTTTGATCAAACAATCGCTGCTATCTCCACTGCACCCGGTGTGGGAGCATTGGCCATTGTTCGTTTATCCGGTTCGAAAGCTTTCGAAATTACAAACACTATTTTTAAAAGCACAGCGAAAGCAGTTTCAAAGCAAGGGTTAAAGTCTCATTATGCCCGGCACGGTCATATACGCGCTGAAAATGAAGTAATAGATGAAGTAGTGGTAATCCCCTATGCCAGCCCTGATTCATACACCAGTGAAGATATGGTTGAAATCAGTTGTCATGGCAATCCTTTGATTGCCCGCCGTATTTTGGCTCTATGTCTTCAACAAGGAGCACGCCTGGCGCAACCGGGTGAATTTACACAGCGAGCATTTTTAGCCGGCAAGCTGGATCTAACTCAAGCAGAGGCGGTATTAGATCTTATTCAGGCTAAAACCAGCAGAAGTAGCCAGGTTGCCCTGTCTGCGTTAAATGGCGATCTCGGTAGACAAATAAACCTAATTCGGGAAGAACTCAAACAGCTGCTAACCAAGATTGTGGCTTCAATTGACTTTCCCGACGAAGTAGAACAATTGCCTGAACGAGAAATTGAAAGTGTTGTTGAACAAAACTTAATCCAGCTCAGCGATCTTGCTGCTACAGCTGCCAGCGGAAAATATCTGCGCGAGGGATTAAAACTAGCTATCGTCGGCAGACCTAATGCCGGCAAATCCAGTCTCCTTAATCGTCTACTTAAAGTCGAACGGGCCATTGTTACCGACATTCCTGGGACAACCCGCGATTCTCTGGAAGAAAATCTTGAAATCAATGGCATTCCCATCACCCTCGTAGACACAGCCGGAATGCGCTCCACTGAGGACGTATTGGAAAAAATAGGCATTGAAAGAACCAGGAAAGTATTAGCTGATTCTGAGTTAATTCTACTGGTAGCCGACCTCACTTGCGGCTGGCAAAAAGAAGAAGACGAGATTGTCGCTGCCCTTGGAGACAAACCATGGTTTTTGTTATGGAACAAAATCGATTTGGTGAAAGATAAAGAGTTGGAAGGCGGACTGAGAACACGGGATGCGGGCTCAGTAAACCTCGCCCCTACACAAGACTCGCCCCTACATCGCTCTCATCAGGCTGTTGCTTCTTGTTCACTTTCTGCCAAGACCGGACAAGGTATTGATGAATTGTCCAAAAAAATTGAAGAATGGGTATTTAACCAGGGCAAACCGCAAGAAGTCGGAGCATCTTTGAATACTCGTCAAGCCGCTTTGTGTCAACATGCCATTCAAGCTTTGCAATTAGCAAAAAAAACATTGGCAGATGCATTACCGCACGACTGTTTAACTACTGACTTAAAACTAGCACTGGACTGCCTTTCAGACATTGCAGGGGTGGCAGTGTCTGAAGAAGTGATTACTTCAGTATTTGCTAATTTCTGCTTAGGTAAATAAGAGACGAATATGTCTTGCCTACCAGCAACCAATCTAAGATAATGACAAGCAATGGCAGTTTGTAGATGCCATTTATTGAGGTAATTTTTATGTCAGCCGAACCAGCACAAATTTCAGTAAAGCTACCAGATGGATCAAATAAGACTTTATATGTCGGAGCCACTTGTGCTGATCTGGCGCAGGCAATTTCTTCCTCATTAGCCAAAAATGCTGTCGGCGCTATGGTAAACGGACAACTTTCCGATCTTCATATGCCACTAGAAGATGGTGATCAGGTAAAAATTCTGACCGAGCGTAATCCAGAATCTCTAGAATTGCTGCGACATTCCAGCGCACACGTTATGGCCCAAGCAGTACAAAAATTATTTCCTCGGGCAAAGATTGCCATTGGCCCAACAATTGAAGATGGCTTTTATTATGACTTTGAAATCAACGATCATACCCTTACCCCAGAGGATTTATCCAAAATCGAAGAAGAGATGACAAAAATCGCGCAATCGGGACAAAAAATTGTGCGCTATGTAATACCTGATGTCGATGCACAAATTGCTGATTTTAAAAAACAGGGAGAAAAATTCAAGGCAGAACTTTTACAAGAGCACAGAAATGATTGCCCCACTCTTTATTTGATGAAAGATAAAGAAGGCAAAATAATTTGGAATGACTTATGCCGCGGGCCACACTTGCCATCAACTGATTTGATCAAATGTTTTAAGCTGCTTAAATTATCTGGTGCCTACTGGCGTGGTGATGAAAAACGCGAGCAACTGCAGCGCGTATACGCCACATCTTTCTGGTCCCAAAAAGACCTTGACGCTCATCTTCATCAATTAGAAGAAGCGGAACGGCGAGATCACAGACGCTTATCAAAACAACTTGACTTATTTTCTGTACACGAGGAGGCAGGCCCCGGACTTATCTTTTGGCATCCCAATCTTGCCACTGTGCGTGCCGTTATTGAAGATTTCTGGCGAGAAGAACACCGCAAGCGTGGTTACCAATTTGTTTACACACCACATATACTCAGCGAACAACTTTTTGCCATTAGTGGGCATTTGGAAAATTATAGCGAGAGTATGTTCTCGGCGATGGATGTCGATGGACAACCATATCGCGTTAAACCAATGAATTGTCCCGGTCATATAATGATTTACAAGTCGAAGTTGCATAGCTATCGTGATTTGCCAATTAGATTGGCTGAATTAGGTACCGTATATCGCTATGAACGTTCAGGCACACTGCAAGGCATGTTCCGAGTACGTGGTTTCACGCAAGATGATACACATATATTTTGCACGCCCGAACAACTCAAAGGTGAGATTCTAGGTGTTCTTAAGTTAACAAGTTTTATCATGTCTACTTTTGGATATTCCTGTAAAGCATTTTTGTCCACACGCCCCGAGAAATATATAGGTACAGAAGCTGAATGGGATCAAGCTACGGAGGCGCTTAGACAAGCTCTGGAAGAGCTAAATCTGGAATATGAGGTAGAAGAGGGTGGTGGCGCGTTTTATGCTCCCAAAATTGACATTAAAATTTCCGATGCAATAGGCAGAAGCTGGCAGTGCCCGACAATCCAGGTGGATATGAACTTGCCTGAGCGTTTTGATATCAACTATATTGGCGAAGATGGTAATCGCCATCGAGCCATAATGGTTCACCGTGCTATTTTAGGCTCATTGGAAAGATTTATCGGTGGTCTAGTAGAGCACTATGCTGGCGCCTTCCCGGTTTGGCTTGCCCCAATACAAGTGGCGGTCATTCCGATTTCTGATCGGCATCAAGAAATGGCAAGCAAATTGGAATCTTTGCTTAAAGAACAATCAATAAGAGTAAAACTGGACGGGCGCTCGGAAACAATTAAATATCGTATTCGTGAAGCACAAGAGGAACAAATTCCTTACATGGTGGTAATTGGTGACAAAGAAGTTGAAAACAATACGCTTTCTATCAGACACAGGCGCCTGGGTGATTTAGGGTCCATGCCTGTAGATCAATTTATTGCTCAAGTGAAAGACGAAACTGCCAGACGCGTCTTAGATAACCTAGAAAGTAAAGTTGTGTAGGGGCGAGATTGTAGGGGCGGGCGTAAGTCCGCCCGCTAGAAACGAATATATAGCAAATGCCAATGTCAAAAATAAAAACTTTATCTGTGATTGGATCTACCGGTTCAATTGGGCAACAGGCACTTGCAGTAGCTTCGGTTCATGAAGAGCGCATAAAAATAGCTGCTCTGGCAGCAGGCAAAAAGCATCTAGAGGAGCTGGCACAGCAAGTACATCGATATACACCAGAATTGGTGGCAGTTCCTGATGTTGAAGCGGCAACCGAACTACGCTCTCTGCTCAGCGGGTCGATGGAATCGGGCGAGGCGAAGCCTGCCCCTACAAAGATCCCTGAAATTCTTATCGGTGAAGAAGGACTTATTGCCGTAGCTACTCACCCTGGGACAGACATTGTATTAACAGCTATAGTTGGTTTTGCCGGAGTTAAACCAACTATAGCTGCCATTAAAAAGGGTAAAACCATCGCACTCGCCAACAAAGAAACTTTAGTAGCAGCAGGCTGCGTCATTATGCCTCTGGCAAAAGAATGTGGCGCTCAAATTATTCCTGTTGATAGCGAGCATTCGGCTATTCATCAGTGTTTATGCGGTTATGAAATTTCGAATGTTCGCCATATTTGGCTTACCGGCTCAGGTGGACCGTTTCGGACCTGGAATCAAAACCAAATCGATAACGCAACCATAAAGGACGCCTTACAACATCCTAATTGGAGTATGGGGAAAAAAATTACTGTTGATTCGGCTACTTTGATGAACAAGGGCTTAGAAATAATTGAAGCGCGTTGGTTATTTGATTTTGATCCCCGTAGCATCAAAGTGGTTATTCAACCACAACAGATCTTACATTCGGCAGTAGAGTTTAATGACGGTTCAATTATTGGACAATTTGGTGTGCCAGATATGAGATTGCCAATTCACTACGCACTTTTCTATCCGGAGCGGATAGAATTTGAAGACGGTCCCAAGCTGGATCTTTGCAAAATGAACGCTCTTACGTTTGAAGAGCCTGATTATAAACGCTTCCCTTGCTTGAAAATTGCTCAGGCGGTAGCCCGGGAAGAATCGACTTTAGCCAGCGTTCTTAATGCCGCTAACGAAGTGATTGTAGAAGCTTTTCTTAATGACAAAATACAGTTCAGAGACATTCCAGATCACTTGCAGCAAGTACTAGATAAACATCATTCAGTTTCCAAACCATCGCTAGATGATATACTGACAGCTGATCAATGGGCACGGCAAGAGGCTTTATCAGTTTTAGCAGCTATGGTTTAATATCATCATGATCACACAAACATCAACGTCACCAATAAATCTGGCCCGTTAAAGTCGTAAAGCACCCTCTGGTGCAAAGCCTGTTAACGCGGCTGAGGGATTATCAAACACCTGTCAGTGAATTTAGACAAAAATCCTTGCAATTAAGCCGCTTTCTGGTCTATGAAGCCGCCAGTGATTTACACGGCAGACAAACAGGCGTTGAAACACCTATTGGTCCAGCTAAAGGCATTGCCTTAAGCGATTATATAATTCTGGCCCCAATATTGCGAGCAGGATTAATTATCGCCGACGCAGCTCAGGATGTGCTGCCTAATGCGCGCATTTATCACATTGGACTGAAAAGAGACGAAGAAACCTTACAAGCTAAATCATATTATTCCAAACTACCTGATGTGTTACCTGCCGATAGCTGTGTATTTATTTTAGACCCCATGCTGGCTACCGGCGGCTCAGCCGTAGCCGCAATTACTTTATTTGCCGGCTTGAAAGTAAAAACAATAAAGCTAGTTTCTTTTGTTGCTTCGCCGGAAGGAGTCGCCAAAGTGCAGAAAGCCTTTCCGCAAGTTAGTATCATTACCGCATCAGTGGATGAGCAATTAAATGAACATGGCTATATAGTACCCGGCTTGGGCGACGCCGGCGATAGGATATTTGGTACCTAAATATTAGGATGAGGTTTTATGATCAAAAGAAATTTGCACAATCTATCTATAATTTTGGTTGCATGTCTATTCCTTAATATGACAGCATCTCTGGCTAAGGATAATTCTGCTGCCGTACCTAAGAATCTCCCTAAGTTTGTCTTTGGCAGCTGGACAATCAATAAAGTCGATGCTGAAGGTGGACATTCATCTCAAGATGCGCATTTGGATAAAACGGCTGTGGGCAAAACATTCATTATACTTAAAGACTCAATCAGCTTCGATCCCCAACTAAGCTGGATGGGACATAACTGTGAACATCCGGCATATAAAGTTGAATTGGGCAGTATGCACAGAAAAACCGACAAAGAAGGGCAGAATCCATATGAAAAGGTTCATTAGGTTGGTATGGCATTCCTTGCAAAAATCCACCTATGAATATTAAAGCAAGCTGTGGCAAAGATCCTATGTTTATTATGGAAATTACAGCTGATAATCGACTGGCATATTATTATGACGGCTGGCTATTTTTTGCTGTAAAGAAATAACTATAACAATTTATCCGTTGGCTTTGCGAATACCCAGTGCATCCTGAGCAATAATTAGACGTTGGATTTCACGTGTACCTTCGTATATATTTAAAACTTTAGCATCGCGGAAGTAACGCTCAACTGGATATTCATCTGAGTATCCATAACCGCCATAAATTTGTACAGCATTATGAGCGGCGCGGTTGGCGGCTTCAGCACAAAATAATTTAGCTATTGATGTTTCACGCGTATTGCGCACATCTTTATTTTTTAAATAAGCTGAGCGTAAATATAACAAGCGTCCGGCTTCACAGTCTGCCACCATATCCGCTATCATTGCCTGCACCTGTTGATGTTCACCAATAACTTTGCCAAAAGTTTTTCTTTGCATAGCATATTGCACAGAAGCATCAATGCAAGCCTGCACTAATCCCACAGAACCTGCGGCAACTGAAAAACGTCCATTGTCTAAAGCTGACATGGCAATTTTAAAGCCTTCGCCGACTTGTCCTAATATATTGCTTGCCGGTACACGCACATTTTCTAAAAACAAAGCCGCTGTATCAGACGCCCGCAGACCGAGCTTGCCTTTAATTGGCTGTGCTGAAAAGCCCGCTGTTTTGGTATCGACTATAAAACAAGTAATACCTTTATGCTTTAAAGCAGGATCGACTGTTGCAAAAATAATGGCATGTGTAGCAATAGAACCACAAGATATCCAGATTTTTTGTCCACTTAAAAGATAATCGTTGCCGTCTTTTTTAGCCAATGTTTGCTGATTACCGGCATCGCTACCTGCTTCTGGTTCTGTCAATCCATAACAACCGATAATTTCACCATTACATAGTTTAGATAAATATGCCTGCTTCTGCTCTTCCGTTCCCCAGCGCAAAATAGTTAGGGCAACTAAAGAGGTCTGCACAGAAAATAAAGTTCTAGTGGACGAGCAAACACGGTTTATTTCTTCGGTGAGCAATCCATAAGTAATATAGTCTTGCCCTAAGCCGCCATATTTCTCCGGAATCGGACAGCCTAATAATCCTTCTTTAAATATTTTTTTGGCAATATCCCAGTCAAATTTGCAGGCTCTGTCATTAGCAGCTACTTTTGGAACAATTTCACGCTCAGCAAATGCGCGCACATGTTCGCGAAAAGCAATTTGATCTGGAGTAAAATCAAAATCCATTTATAAACATATCCTTCATTTCTTAGCGGGCTCATAAATTTCGCCCCTACATTCCTTCCTTATCTTGTCGCTTCGAATGGGCGGAGACAAGCCCCGCCCCTACAATTTATTCATTAGGTTTATCGATTTGGGCTTTCTGCAACTTTCCGGAATAGTCCACAAAAATGCTCTTCCATTCGCTGAATTGATCAATAGCGGTTATACCGGCTTCACGATGACCATTGCCGGTTTGCTTTATACCACCAAAGGGCAATTGTATTTCAGCACCTATAGTGGGTGCATTGATATAAACAATACCTGATTCTAAATCATCCATGGCTCTAAAGGCTTGATTAACATCTTGTGTATACATTGACAGCGATAAGCCATAATCAGTGCCATTAGCAACCGCAATTGCTTCGGCAAAACTATTAACCGGAATAATGGCAGTGACTGGACCAAATATTTCTTCCTGAGCAATTCGCATTTTAGGATTTACATCAGCAAATATAGTTGGTTCGTGGAAACAGCCATTGTTTAAGCCGTTTGATTCAACTATTTTGCCGCCGCAAAGCAATTTAGCTCCTTCTTTTTGGCCAATCTCAACATAATTATTGATGCTGGCTAATTGTGATTTATTTATTACTGGACCGACTTGTACAGAAGGGTCTAAGCCATTGCCTAATTTAAGAGACTTTGTTTTTTCTAGAAAAGCTTCTTTGAATTCTTCATAGCGCTTTTTATGAACAATAATGCGACTGGCAGCTGTACAACGTTGCCCAGCTGTGCCAAAAGCTCCCCAGACTGCACCATCTACAGCCAGTTCAAGATTGGCATCATCCATAACACAAATAGCATTTTTGCCACCTAATTCACAAGAAATGCGTTTCATTAATTCGCCACAGCGTCCAGCTACCTTCTTACCAACTGGTGTTGAGCCGGTGATACTGATAGCGCGCACTAATGGATGTTCAACCAGGCTCATGCCGATTTTTCCACCCGGACCGGTGATGAGATTAACTACTCCAGGTGGAATACCGGCTTCAACAACAATTTCAACTAATTTCAGCGCACAAAGTGGTGTGTCTGAAGCTGGTTTTAGCACTACTGTATTACCACACACTAAAGCAGGGAATAGTTTCCAGCTGGGAATAGCCATAGGAAAATTCCAGGGTGTAATCAAACCAATTACACCAATAGGCGCCCGCACTGCCATAGCAAATTTATTCGGCAGTTCTGAAGGCACAGTATGTCCTAATAAGCGTCGGCCTTCACCGGCCATATATTTAGCCATGTCGATTGCTTCCTGAACGTCACCACGCGCTTCTTTAATAACTTTGCCCATTTCGCGCACCATAAGAGTAGCCAACTCTTCTTTGCGCTCTTCTAAAAGATAGGCAGCTTTCAGGATAATGTCCGCTCGATGGGGGGCCGGCATTTTTTTCCAAGCTGGATATGCCTTAGCTGCTGCCTCGACCGCTTTCGCTACATCAGCTTCGGTAGACGCAGCAAAATGACCAATTACTTCTTCATTATTGGCAGGGTTAAGACTGGCAAAGGTGGCTCCATCAGAGGCTGGTTGCCAATGTCCGCCAATATAATTACCGTAAACTTGCGCCTTATCTTTGCCTAATGTACCTGATTTTTGTTCTGCTTTATCATGGGTTTTGCTGCTGATACTACTCATGCGGCACATCTCCTTCTGTCATGTCCATGCTTTCTTCAAGAATTTCGCAAGCTTTTTGCGCCTCGGCATCAGATATATTTAAAGGCGACATAAGCCTGATAACCTGGCCGTGATCACCACAGTTTACCACTATCAGTTTGCGCTCCAGACAGCGCTCCATTACGCGCTTGGCTACACGTCCACCTGGCTGCCCATCGCGTCTATTAAATTCAATACCTATCATTAAGCCACGTCCTCTTATTTCGCCAATATGCTTGCGCCCCTGAGCAAAACGTTGCAAGCGTGTCATGATTTCTTTGCCCAGCCTATCGGCCCGTTCGGCTAATTTTTCTTCCTGCAATACTTCAATTGTGGCCAGAGCAGCAGCGCAAGAAACGGGATTGCCACCAAAGGTAGTGCCATGCCTACCAGGCTCCCACTGTGAAGTGATTTCGCGAGAAGCAACAAAAGCAGAAAGCGGCATACCGCTAGCAATAGCTTTTGCCATAAGCATAATATCCGGCACAATATTTTCATGTTCAAATGCAAACATTTTGCCAGTGCGACAAAAGCCAGACTGAATTTCGTCAGCTATAAGCATAATGCCGTGGGCAGTAGCAATTTCCCTTAATTCTGACATAAAGCCAGGGGGTGGCACTATATAACCACCTTCACCTTGAATTGGCTCAACAATCATTGCTGCTACCTGCGTTGGTTGAACAAATTGATGAAATAGAATGCGCAATCTGTGCAGACAGTCTTTTACACATTCATCAGGGTTTTCGCGGTAATGCGATCTATAAACATAAGGAAAGGGAGCAGTATAGATAGGGCCAGGCAATGGCTCAAGCCGTTCCCGAAATAAAAGTTTTGAGGTAGTGAGCGCAACCGCCATCATAGTACGTCCATGGAAAGAACCACGAAAATTGATGATTGCTGGTCGTTGAGTGACATAGCGAGCTAATTTAATTGCCCCTTCTACAGCCTCAGCACCGCTATTGGCAAGAAAAACAGAATTTAAACTGGGTGGAGTAATTGAAGCTAATTTTTCAGCCAGTTCTATGTAACGTGTATGGTAGGTAATCACCGAAGTATGCATAAGTTCAGACACTTGCTTCTGAACTGCTGCCACTACTTTAGGATGGCAATGCCCGACGCTATTAACAGCAATACCGCCAGCAAAGTCTAAATAAGCATCGCCACTTACATCGTAAATATAAGAGCCCTTGGCACGCGGGCAGCCACTATTTTAGTGTAGCGATGCAAGACCTGATTAACAAAAGTGCGTCCAGATCAAGATAATGCCGCGCCATATCGCTATTGCATTGAATGGAAACTTTTTTTTCTTTTCTGGCAAACATAAAACGACCTCAGAATAGCGTCGCCTATAGTAATCATACCAACCTATTGAGATCTTTACACGTATCTTTGCAAGCCTGGCTATTTCTTACCATAGGTTGCATCATGATCGCCAGCAATCGTGAGAAACCTCATGAATGCACCCTCTCGATAGGCAGTGGCACGCCGTGACTGAGTAATGCGCAATGAATAAATGGCATCAATACCTTCGGGCGGCCTAATACTGGAAATTTTTTCCCACTTTAAACCTATATCGCGATAAAGTTGTTCCCAACTCAATTTTCTGATTTTAGAAAGTGTATTTGTAACTCGCTCACGTTCAGTTTTATCCAGATTGAGCCAACTCTCTTGGAAGACAGGATTGTTAAGATCCAGCCTAACCAGCTGATCATTTGCGCTTGTGGGCATTTTCCAGCTTCTCGCTCAATTTAATTGGATCGCTTTCCTTAGGCTCATGTCGACTTGCCCAACTGATCGCACGTTGTAAATCTTGCTTGGCTTTTGGCCTATGGACCCAAAGTTCATTCTCCGGGATAACCATGGCTGTCCGAATTAGCCAAACTCCCGGCGCCTGCTCCTCCACGAGTACTTGCTTACCGGCAAATTCCTTACCCAGAGAAATCTGCCCATTTATTCCAATAACCTTAACGGATGTTTTTATCTCCAGCGGTTCTATACTCATATACACCTCTAAAGTTAGTTAGGAATATATTATAGCACTATTTTAGGAATTTAGGAAATTAATGTCAAAAGAGTAGATCACAGAGTTAGTTGTGTCCGATAACGATAGTTATGATTGATTTGCTTCAAACACTTCACGAAGTGTTTGATTTAAACAAGGTGCTTTTAGTTCAGGGTATAGACTTTGGTTATAGCGTCCCTGATAACCCAAGGTAAAACTGCACTATGACAGCAAATCGTCATCCCATTTCTCTTTCTTGGATTCTGGTCGGCGGACTTATTGGTTTACTGCTTTCGCCGGCCCTGAAAATCTGTTGCATAAGCACGATAAGTGTACAATCACCTTTAGCACTTTTAGGTTTCTTGGCGGGATGTGTTGGTGGCCTTTTAGAGTTACCATTTCATGTTGTAGGCAGCGTACTAAGGCTACCAATCGGAGGCGTGGAATCAACTGCTCTTAATACAGCGTTCGGATACACCTATCTCAACTCCTTTGGTTACGCCTTAGTGATGCTCTTCTGGGGCATTGTGGGCTCGCTGGCTGGATATGTAATTGACAGGGTAATAAGCAACCGACAACAGTGATATCTCAAGAGCGTATACAATAAGCGTTAGATAACGTGTGTTATGGTTTATGCCTAATAAAAAAGGAAATGAAACATAATAGTTAATTATCAGCTGTTGGTTATTTTGAGTAGTTGTCGGATTTTATATGCTCCGATCGAAAGCCGACGCCAATGACGTAAGCCGGTATGCGTCGCAAAATTGGCAATCCTTCTACTAGTTTTACGAACCAGGGGGCGGATATGCTTTGTTTGGCATGCAAGAAATGAAAGATCAAATGATCTTGGATAAAAAGCTGCAGCCCTTGGGTGAGTTTAGTTGGTAGTGTGCGCCGACACTGTATTTTATCTAAATCACTGCATGTAGTATCGCCTTCAAGAAGTGGCTTGGCCAGGACATTAGCAGCGGCCACGGCATCTTGAATGGCCAAATTTATGCCTACTCCGCCTATCGGGGACATGGCGTGCGCCGCATCTCCTATACACAACAATCCAGGACGATGCCATTGCTCGAGGCGATTTACTTGCACAGACAGCAGTTTGATATCGTCCCATGATTTCAGTTCGTTTATACGATCATATGTAAACGGTAAAAAAGTGACAATATCAGCTTGAAGAGCCTCTAACCCTCGTCGTTTAATCTCTTCAATACTATTTTTCGGGAAAACAAAGCCCAACTGCCAATAAGTGTCTCTATTGAGGGCTATTAATCCCTTACCAGCGGTGAAATTTCCCAGGGTTTGCAGTCCATCCTCCGGGCGGCGAGATAAACGCATCCAGAGTACATCCATTGGTGCCCCCAGATCTGTCACCGGCAAATTAGCTTTATCTCTAACCAAAGACGTTCGCCCATCTGCTCCAATTATTAAATCGGCCCGTACTGACAGGAGTCCATGGGAAGTTTCAGCTTTCACTCCAACAATGCGACGATTGTCCTCAATAAGATCAACAACTTTGCTTTCCATCATGAGGTGAAAGTTAGAATACTGGCTTGCCTGTTTGCGAACAAAGTTTAAAAAATCCCATTGCGGCATTAAGGCCATAAATTTGCATTGGGTCGGTAAATGAGAAAAGTCGGCAATAGTGTAAATGCTTTTGTCAAAATGTACACTCATCTCTTTCATCTGCTGATGCGGCACTTTCAAGAATTCATCTAATACACCAAGTTCGTACATCAACTCTAATGTACTTGGATGGACTGTATCACCGCGAAAATCTCTAAAAAAGTCGGCATGTTTTTCCAGAACAACAACATCAATTCCGGCACGAGCAAGAAGCCAGCCGGCCATCATGCCTGCTGGCCCACCGCCGACAATACAACACCTTGTTTCCAAAACCTTTGATTGCTCAGCGTCCATTCAAAGCGCTGCGCTTAGCGGCTTGGCGATCGGTATTTCTGGTGATGGTACGCCTGGTTTTGGCTTTAGACTTGGCTTTAAAAGCGATGTTTAACACTTCATCAAGATGGCTGATTGGAATCATTTTCAGACGCTTGTGCACATAATCAGGAATTTCTTGCAGATCTTTTTCATTGGTGCGTGGATAAATGACAGTTTTTATACCGGCACGCAATGCTGCCAAAACTTTTTCTTTTAAGCCGCCGATAAGCAAAATATTGCCACGCAAAGTAATTTCACCTGTCATAGCCAAACTGGCAAGCACAGGGCGTTTGGTAATGGCAGAAATTAAAGCAATTGCTAAGGCAACACCAGCCGATGGTCCATCTTTAGGCGTAGCCCCTTCAGGAATATGAATATGGATATCGAGATTATCCTGAAAATTAGCTTTTATACCAAATTGAGCCGCATGGCTTCTAATATAGCTAAAGGCAGCTTGAGCAGACTCTTTCATTATGTCGCCCAATTGTCCGGTCAATTGCAATTTGCCTTTGCCGGGCATGGTGTTAACTTCAATAGCCAGTGTTTCGCCGCCCATTTCAGTCCAGGCAAGACCAGTGACCACGCCTATTTGTGGTCCTTTAATTTCAGTGTCACGCGAAATTTTCGCCGGGCCAAGATACTTGTTCACCATATTTGGCGTCAGCTGCACAGTGTGTCTGCGATTTTTGACAATTTCACTGGCTACTTTGCGGCAAATAGCAGCAACAGAACGCTCCAGTGAACGAACACCGGCTTCACGCGTGTATTCTTGAATAATTTTGCGCAATGTGACTGCTTGCAAATGCAGTTGTTTTGACGTTATTCCATGTTTGATCAAAGTTTTAGGAATAATATGCTGTTCGGCAATAGCTATTTTTTCTTCTTCAGTGTAGCCGGATATTCTCAAAACTTCCAGTCGATCATAAAGCGGACGCGGAACATAATCCAGAGCATTAGCAGTAGCAATAAAAATAACTTCACGCAAACTGAATGGCGCATCAAGATAATGATCGGTAAAATGTTCGTTTTGATCAGGATCAAGCACTTCCAGCATGGCTGCCGTAGGATCGCCCATATAGCTTCTTGTCATTTTTTCGATTTCATCCAAAAGAATGACTGGATTTTTTGTGCCGACTTGTTTAACTAGATTGAATAATGCGCCCGGGCATAGCGCCAATATAAGTGCGTCTGTGTCCGCGAATTTCGGCTTCATCATTGACACCACCAAGACTGATGCGGGCATATTTACGATTCATCGAGCGGGCAATTGATTTAACCAGACTGGTTTTACCGACACCAGGCGGTCCAACCAGACAAAAATTGTGCCCAGTGGTTTTTTAGATAATTTGCGCACAGCCAGATATTCCAGAATCCGTTCTTTGACTTTTTCGATGCCATAATGATCTTGCTCAAGAATTTTTTCGGCACGCTCGAGATTAATAATCTCGCGTGAACGATTTGCCCCAGGGCAAAGAAACTAAAGTATCCAGATAAGTCCTGATAACACCGGCTTCGGCGCTCAACGGCATCATTTTTTCCAAGCCGCTGCAATTCTTTTTGAGCTTTTTCCAGAGCAATGCCGGTTATTTTAGCCTCGGCAATTTTTTGCTTATATTCGGCTATTTCGCCAGTTTGCTCACCGTCAGAATTAAGCTCATCTTGAATGATGCGCATTTTTTCTCGTAAATAATATTCTTTCTGCGTTTTCTCCAGATTGAAACGTACACGGTCATGAATTTGTTGTTCCAGATGCACCAACTCCAATTCGCGCGAAAGAAGATGACTGATATACTCCAGTCGTTCAGTACTGTCGGCAATCTCCAGGCAGTGCTGGCGTTCAGCCATATCCAATCCCAGATAAGTAGCAATAATATCTGCCAGGCGCCCTGGTTGATCAACACTTGAGACCGCTAACAAACTTTCCGGATTGATTTTTTTGCTGGCTTTAACAAATTGTTCAAATTTTTCTACAGCCAGGCGCATTAGCGTTTTTGTTAATATATCGTCGCGAGTAATGTCCTCCTTAACGGCAACACCAACTTCAAACCAGTTATCCAGCTCGGTTATGTAATTAATGCCTACTCTACTGGCTCCCTCAACTAGTGCTCTCACTGTGCCATCCGGACATTTGAGCATTTGCATGACATCAGCCAATGTCCCGACTTGATAAATGTCTGATTGGCGAGGATCTTCGCATTCAGAACTTTTTTGAGCAACAACCACAATACGGCGATCATCTTGAAGCAAAGCTTGTTCAAGAGCAGCAATAGATTTTGGCCGGCTAATAATTAAAGCCTGCCCGATCTGCGGGAAAACAACCACATCACGCAGGGGGATTAAAGGAAATTGTGCGTTGCTTACATTTGTCATTACGGACTGGTTCAAGCAATTTCACCCTTTAGTTGGGTAGGAGTAGGCAATTGTAAGAGTTCCGCTGTTGAACGTTTGGCTACCAGTTCTTCCGTAATATGGCAGACCTTAATGTCAGAACGCGATGGCACTTCATACATGATGTCAAGCATTATTTCCTCAACTATAGAGCGCAGGGCGCGCGCACCGGTTTTGCGTTTAATTGCTTCCTCAGCAATAGCCTTTATGGCCGCCGCATCAAAGCGCAATTCTACTCCATCAAAGGCAAGCAACTGCTGGTACTGTTTGATGATGGCATTCTTCGGTTCTTCTAATATGCGTACCAGGGCTTCTACATCCAGAGCCTCAAGCACAGCCACCACAGGCATGCGCCCGACAAATTCAGGAATAAGACCAAATTTGAGCAGATCATCAGGAGCTGTGTCTTTTAATATACGGCTTGTCCTCAGATCGCGCTCATGATTAGTCAGAGGACGTTCGTTGCCAAAACCAATTCTGCGGTTGGACGAAACGCGCGCTTCCACAATTTTATCCAGACCAACAAATGCGCCACCACAGATAAATAAAATGTTGGCCGTATTGATTTGAATAAACTCCTGATGCGGATGTTTCCGCCCGCCCTGCGGCGGCACATTAGCCAGAGTCCCTTCAATCATTTTTAGAAGGGCCTGCTGCACGCCTTCTCCGCTGACATCACGGGTGATGCTGGTATTTTCCGACTTGCGGGAAATTTTATCGATTTCATCTATATAAATAATCCCACGCTCAGCTTTTTTAATATCATAATCCGATGCTTGATATAAGCGCAGCAAAATATTTTCCACATCTTCACCAACATAGCCGGCTTCTGTTAATGTGGTAGCATCAGCAACTGCAAAAGGCACATCAAGCAAGCGAGCCAGTGTTTGGGCTAGCAGTGTTTTGCCACAGCCAGTAGGTCCAATTAGTAAAATGTTGGATTTTTGTATTTCAACTTTATCTGCTAGCTCAGCATTATGACTAATACGTTTATAGTGATTATAAACAGCTACAGAAAGAATTTTTTTGGCAACATTTTGACCAACTATATGCTGATCAAGAAAAGTTTTGATTTCATGCGGCTTAGGAATATCAGCAAAGCGTGGCGCAGCTGATTCGGCAGGAGTACCAGGCGGCACGCCTTCAAGAAGCTCTTCATCTAGGATTTCATTACAAAGATCGACACATTCATCACAAATATACACCCCTGGACCAGCAATCAATTTCTTAACTTGATCCTGACTTTTGGTACAGAAAGAGCATTTGAGACGATTATCGTTTTGTTTTACCATTGGTCTGTCCTATTCTAGTAGGGGCGAGGTTTACTGAGCCCTATGCTGAGCCCTATGCTGAGCCCGTTTACCGATTCACATCCATTATACGGCCGCCAGGCTTGGTGGTTGGTCAAGACGCACAATTACCTCGTCTACCAGACCATATTCTTTCGCTTCTTCAGCAGTCATTATATTGTCTCTGTCCGTATCCTTCTCAATTTGCTTGACCGACTGGCCGGTATGGTCAGCCATCAATTCATTAAGTTGTCTTTTAATGCGCAAAATTTCACGGGCTTGAATTTCAATATCGGTTGCCTGACCTTGAGCACCACCAAGCGGTTGATGTATGAGAATGCGTGAATGCGGCAAAGCCAGCCTTTTGCCTTTTTTACCGGCAGCAAGGATAAAAGCACCCATACTGGCTGCCTGTCCTAAACAAATGGTCGAAACATCAGAGCGTATGTGCTGAATGGTGTCATAAATGGCAAACCCGGCCGTCACCGAGCCGCCAGGGGTATTTATATATAAGCGTATATCTTTTCCGGATCTTCTCCTTCCAGAAGAAGAAGTTGAGCCACTACCATGTTGGCAACAGTATCATCAACCGGTGTGCCCAGAAAAACAATGCGTTCTCTTAGCAGGCGGGAAAAGATGTCAAACGCCCGTTCGCCCCTGGCTGTGGTTTCTATAACAGTGGGCGGATAATACAAATCCGGAGAAGCCATTGGGCTCATACTCCAGATATCATAAAGTTCTCGGCGGCTGGGGGGATTGGACGAGCTATTCATCAATTTAGAACTCCATGTTTTACGCAGATAATAGGCTAATCAATCAGAGGCAAAATTACTATACTATTCTTACTTAAATATGGCGCTTAGATATTAATTCTTGCTTTAATCTTCTTATTTGCCCTGCCTGGCCTCTTATGCTTATTGTTTCAGCGGCAACCCCGCTCGGCATAACACATATGCCTCACGGCCACTGCGCCTCCGCTCGTCCAGACGGGCGTATAGACGCTCGGATGCAGAGGGCTGGGCCGCCGCTCTTTCTCCTCGCTATACTTCCTTTTTTTCATCTAAGGCTGTTTGGTCCGGCTGGCTATCCGGAACGGGTTCGGTTATATAGCTGATCTGAACATTTTGTAAAAGCACTTCCAGCACTTTGGCAGTAAGCAATTCCTCTTGAGCCTGCCGGCGTATGTTTTCATTGCTATAGGCTTTATCTTCCGGCAGCCCATGACGGTATATAAATTCTTGCAAGTGAGTCCCCAGCTCTTCTTCTGTTACGCTAACCTTTTCTTCCTTGATAATTTCACCAAGTACAAGGCTGGTTAAAACACGTTGCTTGGCCTCATTGTATTTGGCTGTTTTAATCGCTTCAAATTCCGGCGACTTTTCAAAATCATCAAAAGATTGTCCGTTGCTTTGCAGGTAATGTTTCATCTGCTCTAAAAGCAGTTTTTGCTCACGCTCAACCATGGTTTCAGGCAAGTCAACTGAAGCATTTTTGACAATTGCCTCTATAACCAGCTTTTGTTTGTTGGTTTCATGAGCCAGATCAAACTCTTCTTTCAAGCGCTCTTTTAGCGTTGTTTTTAATTTATCGAGAGATTCTTGCCCCAATTTTTGAGCCAGGGCATCATCAATAGCAGGAATGGTTTTTTGCTTTAATTCACGTATTTTTGTTTTGAAAACGGCGTCTTTGCCGGCCAATTGCTGGTTGCGATAATCGGACGGAAAAGAAGTTTTGATTTCTAATTCTTTCCCGGGCTCTTTGCCTACCAATTGTTCGCAAAACCCAGGCAAAAAACTGTCTGCTTTAATTTCTAAAACCAGGCCTTCTGCTTTGCCACCATCAACAAGTTTGTTGTCTACAAAACACTCAAAATCAAGCAGAACAGTGTCATCCATTTTAATTGGCCGAGGATCAATAACAGTCAACTCAGAACGAGACGCAGCCACTCTTGTCAGTGCATCATCCACAGCACTTTCTTTAAATTCGGATTGAGGAACTTCCACTACAATATCTTTGTATTTCCCTAGAGTTACTTGGGGGCGAACCTCGAATTTGGCCTGCAATTTAAGGGGCTGACCAAGATCAAACTGGTATGAATCCACTTCAGGCTGCGTAATCACATCAAGACTTTCATTAGCGATTGCTTCACCCAACATTTCCGGCAGCAGCCGTTCCAATGTTTCTTGCTTAATATATTCAACTCCGACAGTCTTTTCCAAAACATGACGCGGTGCCTTGCCCCGGCGAAAACCAGGTATATTAACTTTATGGCTCAGTTGGCGGCAGGCTTGTTCATAAGCGCGCATGGCTCTGTCCGATTCAACTTCCAATCCCAGTTTGACTATATTTTTGCCTTCTCTATCAAGAGTGACTTTCATTTTATTGTGATTTCCTTTGTGTGGCTGAAGCTAACGCTCATGGAAAGACCGTCCGGCAATTAAACAACTATATACATACTGGACTAAATATTAGCATGCCGCAAGTAAGTTACAGACCCAGACAAGAAAATCAGCCTGCCGCTGGAATATGTGTTTCTCAAAATACAGACGATCTGCAACCAGACAATGTCAGAAAATGCTCAATGAAAAGAGAATGCCCTAAATGTGCTTAATGGCGCCATGGAAAGAGTAAAAGAGAGAATGAGTGCCAAATTGATAGTAATAAAAACACCGACAAAACAAAAGGCTCTTATTAATTGCCAGGTAAGTATGGCTTGCCTGGGTGTCATGCCGGTAAGAATACCCAAGCGATTAAAAACATAAATAATAAGTGAAAGACCAAGAAAGAAGTCACACAGCAATGTTAACTGCAAACCCAAACCACTCCATTTGTGCAAAAGCAAGCACAATATCGTAGCCACTGCGGCTAGCAGCACAGCCAAGCCAGTGATCCGATCAGTCTCCCTGATTTTTAGCTCGGGCTGTCTGGAGACACTGATGATATATACCAGGGCATCCCAGCTTGATCGCCATTGACTGCGGCGCGGCCCATTAGTTTTTGATTTGTCTTTTGCGCTCATTAAAATTTTGGATTTTTTAACTGTGGCAAGATTAGTCTTTACTAACCCTACAGGTAACTATACCAGCTGCGTTTAAATCAAAGATTAAATGGAGCGACAGCCAAGACTATGACTCGCAATGCTCCACTTGCCAATAGCGGCTAAATAGATTAAACTAATAGGACTTAGTTTAGAGGATTGGCTATGAATACAGTCAACATTCACGAAGCAAAAACTCAATTGTCGAAACTGGTTGAAAAAGCGGCTCAAGGAGAATCATTTATAATCGCCAAGGCTGGTAAGCCACTGGTCAAGGTGATAGCGCTGAGTGCACCAAAGAATATTCGCAGGCTAGGATTTATGGATGGGCAAATAAGCGTGCCCAGAGATTTTGATCGCATGGGCAGTGCCGAAATTGAGCAATTATTTGGCGAGGGTGCGTGAAATTACTATTGGATACGCACCTGCTTTTATGGGCAGCTGGTCAGCAAAAACGTTTGTCAAATGTTGCTCGGGCTTTATTGGCTGACTCAGACAACGAGCTGTTGTTCAGTGTGGCTAGCCTTTTGGAAATAACAATCAAGCGTCAGCTTGGGCGACATGATTTTAGCGTAGAGCCAAGACTGTTACGCCGTGGCTTATTAGACAATGGCTATAGCGAGCTGGCCATTACTGGTGAACACACCATGACTTTCGATATTCTGCCTCCAATTCACAAAGATCCATTCGATCGCATACTCATAGCCCAGTCCCTTGCTGAGGGTGTCATGTTGCTGACCTCAGATCCCCTGGTAGCACAATATCCTGGCTCTATACGCAAGGTTTAATCTATTAATTAATTAGAAATGGAGCGGGAGACGAGGCTCGAACTCGCGACATCCTCCTTGGCAAGGAGGCATTCTACCACTGAATTACTCCCGCAAAGCCTGCCTTTTAATATGGCAGATTCGCCTCATAACAGTCAAGTTGATTACTTAGAAATACACACCGGTCTTACCGGGCGCCGTGTAAGACGTTGCTCAACATCGGCAAGAATACTAACGACATGATAGGCGTTGTTAGCATCAGTACGCGGGCGTTCTCCCGTTGCCAGACACTCCAGGAAATGCTCACATTCTAAATGTAATGGCTCGGAAGCCGGATAGTTAGGATATTCAACAACCATGCGGCCTTCCTCTGTCAGGCTGTGCAAGGCCAGTTTATTTTCTGCCTGCGCATCATTAAGAATGGCACTTTTGAGAGAACCGTTTACCGTCAGGCGCACAAGTTTTTGCGGATCAATCCAGCTATTGCGTACTTGTCCTGGAATACTGCGATTATTCACAGAGAAAGAAAGATCAAGATAGGCCACATCAATGAGCCCATCACGTAAAGTATCCCAACCGCCAACGCGGCTTATCTGCACATTGTCGCAATCCAACAAATAACTCATCATAGAAATGTCATGCGGGGCTAAATCCCAGAGAACACTCCAGTCTCGGCGGGAAGTATTGAAATTCATACGATCAGAGCGAATGAACAGCAATTCTCCTAATTCACCTGTTGCAATTAACTGCTTCAGGCAATTAACTGCAGGATGGTAAAGAAGTAAATGGCCGACCATCAAAACTAAATTGCGCTCATTAGCAAGCGCATCAAGCTCGCGGGCATGATTGACGTCGCGGGCAAGCGGTTTTTCCACATAGACATGTTTATTGGCAAGCAAAGCACGCTTAGCCAGTTCAAAATGTGTGTCACTGGGCGTGGCAATCACCACAGCTGATATCTGAGCATCGTCAAGTATCACCTGCAAATCGCTGGTTGTTTTCACACCACGATACTCTTGTCTGGCATTGTCCAGGCGCTGCTCATTTGTGTCGCACACAGCAGCCAAGGATCCCAGTTGCGCAAAATTACGCACCAGGTTTTTGCCCCAGTTACCACTACCAACAACCGCTACCTTTGGTAACTTCAACAGTGTTCCTCTTTATTTAATCGCTGCCTCGGCTAACACATCAGCGGCAGACCCGTTCAGCGTATATTATACGCTACCCGGCCGCTGTCCTCGCCTCGACGCTTATTTCCCGCTCACGTTCGCCGCGCATGTCGCCTCACGCTCGCTACTACTTCGTTTCTCTCAATTTAAGCGCGCCGCTTCGAACGGGCTCAGTAAACCTCGCCCCTACAATTTTGCTTATTTCTTTTTGTTTACGGCTTCGCCGAACTCTTTGCCTACTCTAAAGCCAGGTACTCGCTTGGCTGGAATATGCAAAGGTTGATTGGTTTTAGGATTACGACCAGTGCGAGCCTTGCGGTGTCTGGCTTCAAACGTACCAAAGCCAACCAGAGTAACTTTATCACCAGAAGCAACATGCTTGATGATTGTTTCCATACTTGTATTGATTATGTGTTCAACATCTTTTTTTGTTGCGCCAGTATCCTTGGCCACAACTTCAACTAATTCAGCTTTATTCAAGACCTTTCACTCCTTAACTAAATATGACAATTTTGACGGATGCCGTGATACCTTTCTTTAAGCCGGTCCCTTGGAACAAGTTGTTGCTTGAACACCACCTGCACACCAATTAGCACCCTGGTCCGATTAAGCCAGCCTGCTACATATTTAACTGTATGAGCCGCTATATTGTGCGCATCTAGCTTATGTTTGTATAGTTTTTAAAGCAAAAAGCAATTAATTCTGGATAATGCTAGCATTTAAACTAGACTGCATTCTATTTTGCGCCTTTTAACAGATCATCATGACTTCTTCACATTCCTCCATTCGTCCAGTTTTAGATGGTGGCAACAGCAATGCTACCAATCAGAGAGCAGCCTGGGTGGAAGTGGATTTGAACCAGCTGGAAAGCAATATGCAGATAATAAAAAAATGGCTGAAAAAAAATGCCCAGCAAACTGGAGTAAATGTGCCGCAAATTATGGCAGTTGTAAAAGCAGCTGCTTACGGGCATGGAGCTGTAGCTATATCAGAAGTGCTGTACGCCTGCGGAGTCTCATGGTTGGGGGTAGCCTCTGCCGATGAAGGCAGCGAATTGAGAAATGCCGGCTGTAAATTGCCAATTCTTATTCTCGGGCCTACCCCACCCTGGGCAATTGTTAGTGCTTTAGAACACGGGCTCGATCTAACCATCAGTTCTCTCAATCAATTGCATGAATTAAATCAACAATTAGCTAAACACCAACGCACTGTGCCTATACATTTGAAAGTGGACACCGGTATGCACCGCCTGGGCATGAATATGGAAGACATAAAAAAAGCAATTGCTCTCTTGAAAGAGAACAAAAAGTTTAAACTGGTTAGTGTTTTTAGTCATCTGGCCACAGCTTCTGATTCTCAGACAACAAAAATACAAAAAGAAAACTTTGATCGCTTTATAGCCATCTTTAACAACAATAGGCTTCGTCCTGATTTTTATCATCTGGCTTGCTCAGAAGCAATAAACATTTTCCCAACTACTTACTATGACATGGTGCGTGTGGGTTTGTATCTATATGGTATGGAGCCTAATACTTCAACAGACGAGAAGCGGGCGGACTTACGCCCGCCCCTACAGCCTATTTTATCGGTGCGCGGGCGCATCAATCAAATAAATTCAATTGATAAGGGTGAATCTATTGGTTATGGTTTAACGTGGAAAGCAACCCGACCAACATCTCTGGCTAATATCCCCATAGGCTACGCAGACGGAGTAGACAGGCGGCTTGCCAATAAAATGCAGGGACTGCTGCATGGAAAGTTAATCAATCAAGTCGGCACAATCAGTATGGATCAAATGCTGTTTGATATTACTGATATCTCGCAAGCCAGGGAAGGAGACATAATAACTATCATTGGCAGCGATGAATTTGAACACGGGCGCATGCAATGCGCCCCTACAAGCTGCCTATATTTGGCTGATTGGGCCGACAAGCTTGGTACACTGGTGCGCGAGTTGTCCTGCCGGCTACATATGCGCCTGCCCCGTATTTACACGAGAAGATCAATGCCAAAACACATAGAAGGGAAATAGCTTTGAGCGATATTTTGCCAATTGGACTTTTTTGCGGCACTTTCAATCCTATTCATAATGCTCATTTGCTTTTAGCGCAATGTGCCTGCGAACAACTTCAATTGCAGCAAGTTTATTTTGTCACCAGCCCTCGCCCACCTCATCGAAATGATGTACTTTTATCGGCAGAACTCAGGCATAAAATGGTATTGTCAGCAGTGGCAAGTAATGACAAATTCATCCCTTCGGCAGTGGAACTGGAAAGATCAGGACCTTCATATACCATTGATACCATCAAGTATTTCCAGGAATATTTACAGAATAGCACCGGCAAGACAGTCAAAATAAATTTGTTATTGGGTGGAGACAATATTATTCATTTGCCCAGCTGGCATAAATTTGACGAAATTATTTCTCTTGCCAAATTATTGATTGCTCCTCGCTGGGCGGATCGTGTAGGTGTTGTAGGGGCGAGGTTCACTGAGCCCGCTCTGCACACAGCAGCAGGTGCACATTTATTTTCAGCTGAAGAACAAGCCATTCTCCGCAAAACAGATCATGCCTTCATTGAATTTCCCTTGATTGATATTTCCAGTACCTATATAAGACAATGCTTAAAAGCAGGCAAATCAGCCCGCTATCTTGTGCCTGAATCTGTCTGGCAGTTAATAGTAAAAGAAAAGATTTTCGTCAATGAGCAAAGCAAATAAAATACCTCCGCCACTGGATGATTTGCAGTTTGTTAAAGACTGGGTAAAACCCAGAGTTTCTGCCAAACGGTTTGGACATATTGCCGGCGTTGCTCAAACGGGCAAACAATTAGCCCAGAAATTCAGCGATGATCCAGAGATTGTTCAACTAGCAGAACTGGCCGGCTGGTTGCATGATGCCTGCAAAGAAACTAAAGACGATATTCTTGTTCAACAAGCAAAAGAATATGACTTAAAATTAAATCCCATTGAAGAAGCCAATGGACATTTATTGCATGGACCGGTAGCTGCTCAATTAGTAAAAAAAGAATTTGGTGTTAAGAATGAGGATTTGCTGAATTCTATTTCCGAACACACACTGGGCGCAATAAACATGTCTCTTTTATCCAAAATTGTTTTTCTAGCCGATGCAATTGAACCATCTCGACCAGCGGATTATGCCGATCCAATTAAACAGGCAATGGATCAATCTCTTGATCAAGCAATCCTGGTAGCTTGCAATAGCAATTTGCAAATTCTTCTAGAAAGCCACAAAACAATTCATCCGCGCACAGTCGAAGTGCGCAATTATTATTTGCAGATTTGCCAAGGTAGTTGAACCAATGAATTGGGATGAACGATTAATAGCTGAGGGAGTAATCTGGCAATATCCCGGCCATGGTTTTCATGCTGCTCATATTCTAACCAACCAGCATTCGGATTTTTACTTCAACAGTGATTATCTGGTTTGTAATCCAGCACTGCTAAAAGAGGTCTGTTCAGCTCTCGTCAAGAATATCGAAAGCAAAATCAAGGTTAAACCTAACTGGATCATTACCTATCCGCCCTATGGCTTAAATATTGGCTTTTGTTTGGCCGAATTGCTTAAAACTAAGTTTGGTTACATCAAGTCATTGCAAGAACCAGAGTTGCAATTTGGCGTAACATCAGGTGAAAATATTCTGCTGTGTGCAGATGATTTGATAAGCGGCAACAGTTTGCGCAAAGTACTCAATGCCACTACCGCAAAGCAAGCTAAGATCATCGATCCTGTTCTAGTAATAGCCAATCTGAGCGGCCAAACAAAATTTGAAGGTCTTGAAATTGTCTCTTTGATAACAACTAAAATGAACACATGGGACGCAAACTCGTGTCCGTTATGCGCATCCGGCTCACCTGCCTTGGCAGCTCGTGCTAATTGGCAAATGTTCATTAATGAGCCGACTGCAAGGATACTTCTTAGCAATGCATAAACAAACCCAGACACTTCGCTCAATATCTCCAGATGACTTTCCCTACATCTCTTCAGTCATTAATGACTGGTAGGGTGGTCGTCAAATGAGAGACATGCTGCCCAAGTTGTTCTTCACTCACTTCAAAGACACCTCTTTTGTAATTGAGGATGAAAACAAAATTATTGGTTTCCTTTGTGGTTTCGTTTCGCAGAGTTTTCCAGAAGAAGCATACATTCATTTTGTTGGTGTTCACCCAGATTGGAGAAAACAGGAGATCGGAAGATCTCTTTATCAGGAGTTTTGTAGCTCTGCAAAAGCAAAGGGATGCCGAAAGATTTCAGCAGTGACCTTGCCACTAAACGAACGCTCTGTCGCGTTTCACCTAAAAATGGGATTTCGCCCCAAAAGTGCCGTCCACGAAATAAACGATATTTCCGTCTTTAAAGATTACGACGGTGCCGGTGAAGATAGAGTTCTTTTTGAGAAAGAGATCTCAGCAGGCAGTCGAATGATCCAATTCTCCAAGCTATTCCCGGATTGGGGATCGTTGCCGCACTGAGGCACAAATTATCGTGGACACATTAAATCATTGCAGCAACCCCTATTAAAACATTCAACTAGGAGTTACACTTGAATCATCGATACGAGGGGCACATAGGCTATGGCTATGCAAAAATCATCAGATGAAAAAATTACCTTCGATCAGGTTTTTACTCTGATCGACAAGTTTACACCGGTTCAACAGAAAAAATTGCAAGAGAAGCTAACCGCTAAAGTATGGGGAGTGGAGTGGGATCAATTGGTCGCTGACGTAGCAGAAGATAATAAAGACTTGCCCCCTCTCTCTGAAAAAGAAATATATGCAGAGTTTACAAAACATCGGTCAGAGCGAAAGATAAAGCGTGCTCAAAGTAATCGTTGACGCTAATGTCTGGATCGCAGCACTCCTTAATCCTGGCAAACCACGCGAGATACAGCAAAAACTCAAAGAAAATCGCTACCGGCTATTTTTCGCAGAACCACTTCTCACAGAGTTAAAAGAAGTTGCCTCAAGACCAAAGTTCCATCAAAAAATTCAACCACAAAAACGAGATCGTCTCGTCAGGCTGATAAAAGATAAGGCTACAGTTATTCAGCTTCCATCAGTATTGCAAACAATTTCCAGAGATCCCAATGACGACATGTATCTTACTCTGTGCCAAAATTGCCAAGGTAGACTTTATCGTCAGTGGTTACCCTGATTTATTAAGCCTTGGAGAATATGAGGGCATAAAAATTATTACACCAGCAAAATTTTTAAAGGTCTTGCTGAAATCCCAATAATCTTTTCCCATGCCAGTGTTGAGGCATGTTTAAGCAGAAATAGGATCGTCACCGGCAGGCATATCACCACCGCCACCGCTATCTTTGCGACTGCCCAATAGTCTTAGATTACTGGCAGCGATAATGGGGCGAACATTTTTATTGCCGTCGTCCCCTGTCCAGCGACTAAATTCCAACCGCCCTTCAATACCAACGAGGCTGCCTTTGCGCACATATTCGCCGGCAATTTCAGCCGGACGTCCCCATAATTCAATATCAAACCAGTCTGTTTCTTTTTCTTTAGTGGGGCGGTTAACAGCTACAGAAAAACTGGTTTTCACACGACCGGACTCAAAATATCTCATCTCCGGATCGCGTCCAGCTCTGCCAACGAGAACAACAGAATTAACCATGTGCCTTACCTCAATTAGAACAACGGCGCGAGCGCCTGCACTACGACTGATTACAGCTTTAATCAGTAAATTATAACAGATTTAAAATCCATTCTTTTTGGCCCATTTTCTTAAATTGGCGACTGTGCCCAGGTCTAGTTTTTGCGCCAAATGAGACAGTGTTGTGGTCAGCCGACTTTCGCTGATACCAAGCTGTGCAGCCGCCTTATCCAGTTTATTGCTGGCGCTGACTTGTTTTAACATAGTCCTTTCTTCCGGCGTCAAATGAGTTATTTGCCGCGGCAACTCTGGGGAAATAATATCGTTCGAACCTCTGGCTACCATAACAATCGCCATGCGCAATAAAGCCGGCGGATCAGATTTTAAAATATAGCCCGATGCGCCCGACTCCAACAAATTCTGCACATCAGCGCCAACACCAACCGCTGCAGCAACAAGCACTTTTACATTGCGCAGCGCTGTCAACTTTTGAATGAGATTGAAAGGTGTTAAAAGTCCCGGCAAATGCAAATCGAGAAAGACCACATCCGGCAATAGTTTCTCTGCCAATGTATATGCTTCATCCGATGTTTCTGCCTCGCCAGTGACAGTAATCAAGTTGCCTGTTTTAAGCTCCTTGATAATTTCCTGGCGTGTGGGTGCATGATCATCAACAACTAAAACACGGATCATTCTCTCAATATAACTGTTCGCGAACTATTCGTGAATACCTTGCTGCTTTAGTTTATGCCCTGTCAAGCAGTTATAATCCTGTCTGTTAAACCCATCTGAGGGAAATAAAGATGAAAAAATCGGATCGCTATACGGTGATTTTTAGCAGCGCGGCACTTTTGTTGCTTAATTTCATATCCATTACTTTTACCGGCGTAGGAGCACAAGCAAAAATGGCTGAACAGACAATTACTACACCAAGCGGGTTGTCTTACATAGATGAAAAAGTAGGCAATGGGCCCTCACCAAGGCCTGGGCAAACTGTGGTTGTCCAATACACGGGCCGACTAACCGATGGAACGGTTTTTGACAGTTCGCTTAAGCCCGGAAGAACACCCATTGAATTTGTTCTCGGTGTTGGAAAGGTAATTCCTGGTTGGGACGAAGGAATTGCCAGTATGAAAGTAGGCGGGAAGCGGAAATTATTCATTCCACCTGACCTGGGTTACGGCGCTACCGGTACACCCGGTGGTCCAATTCCTCCTAATGCCAAGCTGATTTTTGATGTCGAGCTCTTGGCAATTAAATAGGATTAATTACAGTAAATTATTGTTTTCAAGGGAGCAGATTACTGTTCTTGTCTAATGTCATCCATATATATCGTTGATATGATATAAGAGTGCGTTTTCTTGGTATGAAGAAATCGTAGACAATGATTTGCCGGCAGAATTTCTGCTGTACCCCTACAGTTGGGGGAAAATATTGTCAGTTCTTATTATCCGAGTAAATGATTGCCAAAAAGGCAAGAAGGAGAAGTGCTAGATGTTTGGAAAGATTTGGGAAGCAGCCACAGGTCCATGGGGTTTAGCTGCCGTTGTTCTATTGGCCATTCCAGATGGCCGCAAAGCAGTAAAGTCTGTCGCTAAAGAAGCCATACGTGCCGGATTGGTTCTTTCGGAAAGTGCTAAGGACTTGCTGGCTGAAGTCAAAGAAGAAGCAAGCGACATGGTGGCCGAAGTCAAAGCGGAACGTAAACAAAACGAAAAACATGCTTTGCAAAAAAGCTAATTGAAAAACTGTCTTCAGTCTATCTATACGAGCTTAATTGCGAAACCAAAGTAACTGAAAATGCATCAAATGCATTTGACAGGCAGTTTCACGAGTAGTGAAGAAAGGTTGGCTATTTGATATGGAAAAGAAACAACTACCCAAAACTAATCACCATACCTGTGGAGCAACTCATCATTTGCCTCATAGAACCCGTTATCGCTTGGCTCGCCGGCATCGTGATCCTGCCACCTTCAAACAAATACAGAATTCTATAACAGCTTTGCCGGGCGTAAAAAACGTAGAATTGAATGAGCGTACCGGCAGCGTACTAATTCATCATGAGGAAGAGCCGAACATACTTTCTCTTTTGGGAAAAACGCTGGATGGCATAGCCATTGATTTGTGTGTTGAAGCGCTGGCCGGGGAGGAGATGTTAGTTGTCTCCGGAGTACCAGTAGTAGCTAATGCAATCAAATCACGACTTGCCAATATTAATCACTATATTGCACAGCGGACTCACAATTACCTTGATTTAAAAACACTTCTGCCTGTGTTATTTCTAGGAGCCGGTATTTATCAAGTCTTTCAAAATCGCACCTGGTGGAGGCAAATGCCGGCATGGGTGCTTTTCTATTATGCCTTTGACTCGTATATAAAATTCCATGGTCCTGGTGTCGGTTATGCTCAATCTCACATACCAGGCAATGGACAGAACGGTCTTACTTCTTAGGTCTCGTTGATAATACTGTGAATTCAAATTTAGCAATCAGTCTAATCTCCAACAAATCAGCCTCTCCTGATAAAGAAGAACCTGCACAGTCCTCAAGCAGTCTATATGTTTTAGGACAATTTATTGTCCGGCATGAAACGACTGGTCGCATCCGCTTTCACTGTCAGGCATTGCAAGACGAAATCAAACTGGCAAGCGTATTATGCCAGCAGTTAGCCAAGCTGGCAGGCATTAAGAATGTACGTGTTAATACCTGGTGTGCAGCTCTTATTGTAGAGTTTGATCCCGCTCAATTAACCAGAGAGCAGTTGATGGTTTTTCTTGGCAAAATGGTGCTTGCTCGAGATAATTCACCTATTGATGCACCGGCTATTATTACCAGACCGCAAATACTGCAAAGTATCTATAATTTTGTTTCTCCACTGCTTAAATTTCTGGAACGACTTCTTTCTCCTACAGTACAAATTGTGCTCAGCGGCATTACACTGGCCTGTGCAATTTTAGAAGCGCCCCTGGCTTTAACCAGACCATTATTGATTATTTCTGTCCTACCCATTGGTCTGCGGGCAGCAGATACCTTTTTGCTTGAAGGAAGAATTGGAGTAGATGCCTTAGATGGCATAGCAGCAGGTCTCATGATTAAGAGTGGTAAATTGAAAGAAGCTTGCTTCATGGCCGCTTTAATAGGGTTGGGCGAATATATTCGCGAACGGACAGCACAACATTGTCGCAAGATGGTTGACGATTTACTTAGTCTTTCCGGACGTTCAGCCTGGCTTGTGAAAGGGCGCAAGCGAGTATATGTGCCGGTAGATCAGGTAAAAGTAGGCGACATACTTGTAGTTTATCCGGGTGAATTGGTACCAGTTGACGGTGTAGCTATTGATGGACAAGCATCCATTGACCAGTCCAAATTAACCGGCGAGTCAATACCTATTGAGGTTAGCAGCGGGGACAAACTTTATGCCACCACAATGTTGCTGGAAGGAAAAGTTTATATGCGCTGCCTGTCCGTTGGCAATGATACTAAAGCCGGTGCAATCTTGCAATCTTTAAAATTGGCGCCCATTTACGAAACACGCATTCAAAATTATGCTGCTTTGACGGCAGATAAACTGGTTCTGCCTATTATACTGGGAGCCGCTTTCTGCTTTGCCGTTACCCGTAATTTAATGAGAATGATCAGCATTCTTATTTTTGATTTCAGTACAGGCATTAGAATTGCTGCGCCAACTGCAGTCTTATCTTCTATGTACAACGCCGGACGCAAAGGCATTCTTGTAAAAAATGGAGCGTGCTTAGAGCGCCTGGCGGAAGTGACTGCTGTCGTTTTTGATAAAACAGGTACGCTCACATTGGGCGAGCCGCGCGTTACTCAAATTATAGAGCTGTCTGCTGATAATAATAAATCCTATTCAGTCAATGAGATAGTAGCTATGGCAGCTGCAGTTGAACAGCGCCACCATCATCCGGCATCTCATGCCATTGTCAGATATGCTGCTCACAAACAGATTGCAATTGGCGAACGCAGTCAGTCTTGCCAGGTACGAGGAATGGGTGTGAAGGCAACAATTGAAGATCGTCTGGTGGTGGTTGGCAGCAGGCGGCTTATGGAAAGTGAAGGCATTAGTACAATTGCTGCCGTTGCTTATGAAGATCAAATTGCCCAGGCCGGTGAATCAATTGCTTATGTAGCCGTTGATGGCAACTTAGTAGGACTGATAGCTTACAGTGATCACATTCGCCCTGAGGCAGCACAAGCTGTCTTTCAGCTTCGAAAACTGGGGCTTAAGACTATTGTCATGGCTACAGGAGACGGAGAAATTGTTGCCAAACAAATTGCCGGCGTTTGCGGCATTACAGAATATATGTCCAAAGCTTTTCCGGAGCAGAAAGCTGAATTGGTCAAACAGCTGAAGGAAAAAGGACATACGGTGGCAGTCATCGGTGACGGCATCAACGATTCACCGGCACTGGCTCATGCCGATATTGCCTTTTCATTGCATGGCTGTACGGAAGCGGCTCGCGAAGGAGCTGACATTGTGCTGACTGACGGCGATCTCAGGCGGCTGCCGGAAGCAATTCGCATTGCCCGTGGCACAATCAGTTTAGTCAAAGCCAACCTTACTCTGGCTGTGATACCTAATGGCGCTGGTTTAGGACTGGCGGCCTTTGGTATGGTAGGACCGGCCGGTGCCACTCTGCTTAACAATGGCTCAGCAATTGTCTGCGCATTAAACAGCCTGCGCCCACTCTATAGCGATCCCTGGTCTAAAGCAGAGCCAATTGCCGGTGACCGATAGGTTATAGCAGAAGTTATTTTATGCACGCACAAACTGTGTATCTGGGCAGCCTAAATTTCATAGGACTGGATTCTGATCTTTCCATATATCTCTTGCTTATTTTCTGCCTGATGTGGATAGCAGCAACCCGGAGCATGAAATTGTCCTGGAGCTGGCCTATCTATACAAAAGCCACATCGATTGCTCTTGTCGCCATTTTTGCACTGACTACAGGACCAAAATCAATTTTAGCCATAATTGGTTGGTCACTCTTTCTAATATTGTATGTAACACCAATTATATTGTTCAAAAAATTGAACCAGGCCATGGTTGAGATGAATAGCGATCAATTAATCAGATACGCACGCATATTGCAAATTTTTAACTGGGGTAAATCAGGACAATGCTTATACGATTCGGTAAAAGCACTTTGCTATTCTCTCGATGGCGAGAACAACAAGGCTGACGAGCTGCTAAACCGATGGCTTAAAGAAGACACTGGACAGAAAACACAAAACCAATTTTATGATACTCGCCTGCAAGGTTATGCATTTGCTCGTGATTGGCCGCGCATTATCGAAGAATACGACAGCGCCCGGGGAAAAGGAACACCAATAGGCAATCTTCTTTATTTAACAGCCGGGCGGGCTTATATCGAGTGCGGAAAATTCAATGAGTGCGCACAATGCCTGCAACATGTTCAATCACCCCGATCAGCAAATGAACTTTATTATTTGGCTTTAGTTTTATTACAATTCTATTGCCTGACTGGAGACGATAGGAGGGCTAACGAACTGTTAAATATCCTTGCCTATTATCAATATAATCTGCCTCAGTTAGCCAAAAATTACTGGCTGGGCAGACTATCTTTAGCACGAGCGGAAACAGACAAAGCAAAAACTTTATTTGCTCTTGCTTCTCAATCGGCTCATAAATCGCCTGCCTGGCAAAAACGCATTGAAGAACAGACAAAAATCCTGCAAGAGAATTCACTGACAAAAACCGGATTCGGCAACGCGTACGGGCCAATAGCTACAGCATTAGCCGCTGAGGAACCGGCATTGTCTGTGGAAAAGGCCAGACAAATGCTGGAAAAATCTATGCGTGTCCAGGAGTTGCTTCGCCCAAAACGCAAGTCGTCAGCCGTTACTATTTTGATAGCAGTAATTCTGTTGGTATTTTTTATCGCCAACAGTTATTCATTTTTCCCAAATCGAATCACCTATATGATTGAAATGAGCTGTATGAACTATGGCATACTTGTACCGGCAAATGTTTTAGCCGGTGAATACTGGCGGCTGATTACTTTTCTTTTCCTGCATGCACATCTGGTGCACGCGCTGGTAAATATACTGGCGCTCTTCTGGCTAGGTCGCATGTGCGAAAAAATTTACGGTACACCATCGTTTCTAATTGTATATTTTGCATCCGGAATATTGAGCGGCATTGTCTCTGTCGTCTTTTGCCCATCGTTGCCGGCAGTGGGCGCCTCCGGTGCTATCATGGGCGTCTTTGGTGCTATTGGTGCCGGCATCTTTCGACTGAGGGACTTTTTACCGGCATCAATCCGGAGCAGACAACTAAAACTAATGATTGGACTGCTTATATTTCAGCTTATTGTCGACCAGATAATTCCACATATTGATGCTTTTGCCCACATAGGCGGCCTTGTCACCGGCATTGTGCTGGGATTAATTCTACCTATTTCATATACAAATAAAGCGAACACGGGCTGATTGTATCAGCCCGTCCGGGCTCATCGCTCCTCGGCCCTACAATTTTTGCGTGTTACGCGGTAGCAATAACGACGCGGTTGCAGCCTTTTATTTTGGCAACAGCAAGAGCCTGGTAAGCATTTTCAATTAAATCATGGGCTTCGCCATTGTGAGGTAGATAGCCTAGAACAGCTAACGTCACACTGACCGGTACAGGTTGTCCTGATTTTGGATCAGTCACACCCAGGCCCAACACCTTTTTCTAATGCGCTCGGCAACCATAGTTGCCCCATCAGCATCTGTTTCATGCAAGACCGCCACTAATTCTTCACCACCCCAGCGTGCTGCCATATCCACTTCGCGCACTGAATTGCGCAGAATTGCCGCTATTTTGGTTAAAATCAAATTGCCTGTTTCATAACCATGATTGTCATTGATTTCTTGAAGATGATCCACATCCAGTACTAGTAAGGAAAGAGAATAACCAAGACGCAAAGCGCGTTTTATTGAATGAAGCAAGTGCTGTTCAAAAGATTGCCGATTTGGCAAACCAGTCAGGCTGTCTATGGCCATCATTTCCTGCAATTGCGCTTCAAGGTTTTCTATTTTGCAGCGCAATTGTGTTATTTCAATTTCTTTCCCTTGCAAGGTCCGCTGCAACTGCAAGTTTTCACTTTGCAAAGTGCGCAAATGCACTTCGTTTTGCCGGTTACGGCTTTGGCCATGGATAGTTTCCAAAACATGAGCTAAATGGGCCTTCATTAACACTCCTGGCTTTTTGACGACAAATCTTAAAATGTCACCCTGATTTGAACAGTATATTAACGCCAAAAAGCATTTAATACTAGGTATTTGGTGGGGATATCCGCAAGTTTAATTTATCTGGCAACGGGCTATTTCAGCGCGATTAAGCCTATCCAGAAGAACAAGCCAATATTTATGCCGGGGACTACCAACATTAAATGCCAGATTGGCAGTGATTGTATTATATGGTGCGGCTTTGGTTTTCAGCGCCTGTACGCCGGCACAGAGAGTTGGATAATAGCGTTCACCAGCATCAGAGAGAACAGCTAGATCAAAGAAACTTATTTCTCTGCTGGTTTCATTATCGATAGTGACAGATAAAGTTAGCTGCCTGGAAAGCTTGTCACCAAGAGGATCCTTTCTTGAATATATAGCGGTTGATGATTAAGCGTAAATGCGGAATACTTGCCGGCTTGTGGGCAGAGGGAATAAAACGTGGATCAAAACCAGGCAAAGTAATAGCTTCACTGGTGGCAATAGTGATTTCATCACCAGGGAAAAAGGAAGCAATTTTGCCCTTCCGTTTGAGAGCACCAATTAGACCCAACCCACCACCAACAGCAGCACCAGCACCAACAGATATACCATGAGTAGCAATAGCTACAGGCACGCCGGTTAGCTGCACAGAAAGAATACTGCCGCCCAGCGCTCCCAGGCTAACATAGCCGCTGTCAATTAAGACTGTCTTGGCTACTGCTTTTAATTCATTGTCTTTGGTGGAAAATTCAGCATTAAAAGGCAGCTCAATTTCACCATCGGGACTGAGCAAATGGTCAAATTGTACTTTGACATAGCCGTCACGCCCCAGCCTTTTCTGAGAAGATGTATCAGTCACATGTCCGTGGATGAACCAGCCCCCGGGCAAAAGCACCTTCTCGCCTGAATCGACGTCATAGGAAAGACGAGCAAGAATTTCATCGCCAGGCTTGCTTAATTGAGAATTGAGATTGCCCATCATGGAAAGCTTGAGTTTTACGCCTGGCGGTATTTCGGAGATAGAACCGTAAAGAAAAGGCGAGGGTTTAACTGTCTCAGACACAGAACCTTGTAATCGCTTTGTCTTTGCCTCAGCACGAACCGTATCAGCGCTATCCGTTTGTGAAGATAGCACGGGCGGAGCAAAAATAAAGAAAAGAGAAGCGACCAATGCTTGTTTGCGGATAGGCATAATCTTCTTGCAAATAACTTCCATATCTATGTAATGTTCATTGAGCATTATCTAGCAAATCAGCTCTTAGACTCGCAAATGCCTTCTCTTTGTAACTTAGGTATAAATAAATTATGCAAAAATTAGGCAGTTATAAAGATTAATGCGGATAATTAATGAATGAGGGATGATACAAGATTTAGCGGAGCGAACGATTGCGAGGAGCAATCGGCAGCAGAGCGTGGATACGCGCGTCGAGCCGAACACAATGAGAGCGAGGCAGCGCTTATATAATGAACCTTGAAAATTTCACAAGTCGTGCTCAAGAGGCTATAACTACCTGCCGGGCTATTACTTCTCGTTTTGGACAAAGAGAAGTTGCAGCCGAGCATTTGCTGTTGGCTTTGCTTGAACAAAACGACGGTATGGCTGGACGCATTCTCAAACGCCTGGATGTCGATCCACGACCGATTATTGAAGAAACAGAGCGTTATTTGCAGAAACAACCTAAAAGTTCAAGCGTTACTGAAAATCGAGATGAAATTCTTGTTTCCAGCCGGCTAATGACTACTTTCGACTCAGCCAAAAAAGAAGCAGATAGGTTGAAAGATCAATACGTAAGTGTAGAGCATTTAATGCTTGCTCTATGCGATGAGAGCCACAGCCAGGCCGGCACTATTCTTAAACAAGCAGGTGTTACCCACGAGCGCATTTTACAAGCTCTGACAGCCATAAGAGGCAATCAGCGAGTCACCAGTCAAGATCCAGAAGCTACTTATGAGGCCCTGGCGCGTTACGGCAGAGATTTAACTGAATTAGCCAGACAGGGTAAATTAGATCCAGTCATTGGCCGCGACGACGAAATAAGGCGAGTAATGCAGGTTTTGTCCAGGCGAACAAAAAACAATCCTGTTTTGGTAGGAGAGCCTGGTGTCGGCAAAACAGCTATTGTCGAGGGATTGGCTTCGCGTATAACCCGCGGCGATGTACCGGAAGGATTAAAGGAAAAGCGTATCATCACTCTGGATATGGGCTCCTTAATTGCCGGCGCCAAGTATCGCGGTGAGTTTGAAGAGCGCCTGAAAGCAGTAATTAAAGAAGTTATTGAAGCTCAAGGAAAAATTATTCTGTTTATTGATGAGTTGCACACGGTTGTCGGTGCCGGCTCCGGCGGGGATGGATCTATGGACGCAGGCAATTTGCTTAAACCGCCTCTGGCTCGTGGTGAATTACATTGTATCGGCGCTACCACACTTGATGAATACCGCAAGCATATTGAAAAAGATCCTGCGCTTGAACGCCGCTTTCAGACAGTACTGGTTGATGAGCCTACTGTTGAAGACACAATATCTATTTTACGCGGCTTGAAAGAAAGATATGAGGTGCATCATGGTGTGCGTATAAAAGACTCGGCTCTGGTTAGCGCAGCCGTGTTGTCGCATCGCTACATTACTGATCGATCATTGCCGGATAAAGCCATTGATCTTGTTGATGAGGCGGCAGCAAAAATGCGCATAGAAATTGATTCTATGCCTACTGAATTAGATGAGCTGGAGCGCCGCCGCATTCAATTAGAAATAGAAAGAGAGGCATTAAAAAAAGAAGCGGATGCTGCTTCGCGCGATCGCTTAAAGCGCTTGGAGCGCGAACTTGCTGACATGAAAGAAAAAGCTGACACTTTACGCAGCCAATGGCAGTCAGAGAAAGAAGCTCTCCATCATGTTCAAGCTATTAAAGCTGAAATTGAAGCTACGAAACATCAAATAGAACAAGCTGAGCGGGCTACGGATTTGCAGAAAGCGGCCGAGCTTAAATATGGCAAATTGATTGAATTGGAAAAGAAACTCAAAAAAGAAGAAGAAAAATTTCTAGGTAAGAATGGCAATAAAAATGCGGCACGCCTGATCAAAGAAGAAATTGACGAAGAAGATATAGCTGAAATTGTTTCTAAATGGACACATATTCCGGTAACCAAACTGCTCGAAGGTGAAGTGCAAAAACTGCTACACTTAGAAGAACATTTGCATAAACGCGTGGTTGGGCAAGATGAGGCTATAGAAGTGGTATCAAGTGCAGTGCGCAGAGCACGGGCTGGCTTGAAAGATCCCAAACGCCCTATAGGCAGCTTTTTATTCCTTGGCCCTACCGGTGTTGGCAAAACAGAGCTGGCTAAAGCCCTGGCCGAATTTTTATTCGATGACGATCAAGCCATGATCCGTATTGATATGTCTGAATATCAAGAAAGGCATACAGTCGCAAGATTGATTGGGGCGCCGCCTGGCTATATTGGTTACGATGAAGGCGGGCAGCTAACTGAAGCAGTCCGCAGGCGTGCTTATTCTTGCGTGCTTTTTGATGAAATTGAAAAAGCACATAGCGATGTCTTTAATGTTTTATTGCAAGTTTTGGACGAAGGGCATCTTACCGACTCTAAAGGGCGCACAGTCGACTTCAAAAATACTGTTTTGATTATGACTTCAAATGTCGGCAGTCAATTTATTCTTGATTATCAAGTCAAAGCCGCTGTTGATGGAGACAAAGGCTATCCGCAAATGAAAGAAAAGGTACTTGCGGCTTTGCGTGAACATTTCCGTCCTGAATTTCTTAATCGTATTGATGAAACTGTGGTCTTCCATGCTCTGACTGCCGAACAATTGAAAAAGATTGTAGACATTCAACTGGATTGTTTAAATCGTCGGCTGGCAGAACGCAATATAGTACTGGTGCCAAGCGAAGCAGCACGAGACTACCTGGCTCGCACCGGTTATGATCCTGTCTTTGGTGCTCGCCCTCTCAAGCGCTTAATCCAAAAGGACATTGAAAATCCATTAGCCTTAAAACTCTTGCAAGCAGAGTTCATTGACGGTGATCGCATTGTTATTGATTCTAATGGTGAAGAATTAACTTTTAAAAAGCAAAAAGTGCTTACAACTGCTTAAAAAGTAAAAATTCAAACCGAAAATATGGAATAATCACCAGAATGCCTAAGTCAGAAACAAAAACCCCCCTTAAAGAAATACCTACTATTTCTGCTGAAAAATCAGTAGTGGTGGCTGATTTACAATCGGTCTCGGAACTAACCAGTCAAATAACTCAAAATCAAAACGAGATTATAACGCCGCCGGCGAAAGAATCATTTATTGCTTTTACTTTGCGCACTGTCGGTGAATTGAGATTTGTCAAATTTGCCCTGGGTAGTTTTGTCATCAATAATTTACGCCGGCGCTATCAACGCTCAATGCTTGGTTTTGCCTGGAGCCTTCTTAATCCTCTTTTGATGATGATTGTATTGACGGCTGTTTTCTCTCTAATTTTCAAGCGCGATCCTAAAACATTCGGCATTTTTATATTTACCGGTATGTTACCCTGGACATTTATTTCCGAAAGCATTGCCGGCGGTTGTTTATCAATCACTGCCGCTGAAAATTTTTTAAAAAAAGTCTATATTCCCAAAATTTTCTTTCCACTTGTCGCTGTCTCCACTGAGCTAATTAACTTCGGGCTGAGTTTGTTAAGCATGATGGCTCTGGGATTGTTTATTGGTCTGCATTTGCACTGGACTCTGCTGCTTTTACCAGCAGCAATGTTTGTCACTTTTCTTTTTACCTTTGGCCTTACTTTAGCGCTGGCAGTTGGTACAGTTTATTTCCGTGATATTGCCCATTTTGTAAGAGTTATTCTTTCTTGTTTCTTTTATTTGATACCTATCTTTTATCCACTAGATCGTGTTCCACGGGAATATCAAACATTTTTTCAACTCAATCCCTTCACTCAGTTTATTAATTTGTTTCGTGACATCATTTGTTATGGCACTGCACCCACTGCTCAAGAATGGTTGATCTCGCTTGCTCTTTCTGGATTTGCCCTATACTTTGGCTTCTTTATCCTTAAGCAAAAAGAGAAGGATATTATTTTCAGGCTATAACAATGACATCAGAAATCACAATTGAAAATGCATCTCTGCGATTCCGCATTTACCGAAACCCGTCACCAGGGCTTAAAGAAGCGGTGATCAGATCCTTCTCTAAAAAGCACCGCGCCCAAACGACAACGGAATTTGATGCCTTGAAAAACATCAACATCTCCTTAAAAGGCGGCGATCGTCTCGGTATAATCGGCCTGAATGGTGCCGGTAAGTCCACCTTGCTAAAAATGATTGTCGGTATTTATCCACCTGTGTCCGGACGCATTCATGTGCAAGGCAAGATCACACCTTTAATTGAGCTTGGTACCGGTTTTGATTATGAATTAAGTGGACGGGAAAACATCTACTTAAATGGTGCTTTGCTGGGACGCTCTTATAAGCAAATGAAAAATCTTGAGCAAGCAGTTATTGATTTTTCTGAACTGGAAGAAATGATTGACCTGCCTATTAAGTATTATTCTTCCGGCATGCTCAGCCGGCTGGCTTTTCTATTGGTTCTATTGTTGATCCGGAAATCTTATTAATGGATGAAATCTTTGCCGCTGGTGACGCGCATTTTGTTCACAAGGCTTCAACTCGATTGCACGAAATCCTCAACAACTCACAAATAACCATATTAGTTTCTCACATGCCTAAACAGATTCAAGATCTCTGTAACCGGGTTATTGTTTTGCATAAAGGTGTCATCGTTGCCAGCGGCAAGCCAAAAGAAATGCTCGACTATTACATGAAAGAGATTGTTCATCTGGAATTGCAGCCTGTCACTTGAACGACGCGGTTAGAACTCATCTTGACCGCCTAACTTTTGCGGAGTATACTCCTAATAGGTTAAACCTATCCGGGGCAAGCTCCCTAAAAGTTATGACATATTACAAGCGATATTTACATATTTTCTATGGGGTGCAAGGAAAACAGGCAAATCGACGTTTTTAAAGCATTCCTTTCCAGAGGCTATTTACTATGATCTGTTGAAATCAGACAATTTGTTGAGTCTTTCTGGTGCACCTCATATCCTCCGCGAAGAACTAGAAAGAGCTAATAATTCCGGTCAATTAGTTATTATCGATGAAGTACAAAAAATCCCCGCGTTGCTTGACGAGATTCACTGGCTTATCGAAAACACTTCGCTGCGATTTATTCTATGTGGTTCTAGTGCTAGAAAGCTCAAACGTCACGATGTAAACATGCTTGGTGGGCGGGCCTGGAAATATCATTTTTTCCCATTAGCTTATCCGGAATTGCCTGAATTTGATCTTCTGAGAATATTCCAGCGAGGCACCTTACCCTCCCATTATGATTCGTCCGCGCCGAACAAAGCATTGAAGGCCTACTGGGAGGATTATATTACTTTAGAAATTCAATCTGAAGGACTTGTACGAAACCTGTCCGCGTTTGTTCGATTTGCTGATGCAATAAGATTTTCTCATGCGGAGATGTTGAATTATTCAAATATAGCCCGTGAAGCTCATATAGACGCTAAAACAGTAAGCGCATATTTTTCTATTCTTGTTGATACTTTAATGGGGTATCTGATTTATCCTTTTAAAAAACATGTTGGCAGGCAGATTATTTCAGAAACACCAAAATTTTATTTGTTTGATGTTGGTGTGGCCAATTATTTACAGCGATACCAAATTACTGAGCTGAATGGACAGCAAGCGGGCAAAGCTCTGGAGCATTATATTTTGCTTGAATTAATTGCATATAGAGAATTGAGAGAAAAAGATTTTGAAATTAATTACTGGCGTACTAAAACTGGACTGGAAGTTGATTTTATTCTTGACAAAGGACGAATTGCTATTGAAGTAAAATTGGAACAACAACCAGATAAAAGTGATTTGAGAGGACTGACGGCATTTTGTGAGGAACACCATCCCAAATCAGCCTATCTTATTTGCATGGTGCCAAGAGCACGCCGAACAAGATATAACGATCTGGCAATAGATATCATGCCGGTAACAACCTTCCTTGAACAATTATGGGACGGCAAAATAATCTGATATGTCATGACGTTCGCGCGAGCTGCGCTGGCGATGAAGTGAAATCTCGGGCTTTCCTGTCAACGATTAAATTCCGAATCAGCAAATTTTTCGGCGAACTTAGAATAGGTATAAGAAGCAATTAGAAAGACAATACCGGCGGCAATAAAAGAAACTATTCTTTGTGGAGTATCAGCCTTTGCCAGATCAACAAATAGTAATTTCAATACTAGCAATGCCAGCACAAGCAAACCTGGGATTCTAAACAAACGATCCCTTAAAATAAACCCCACCGCTACAAGACCCAAGCCTTCGAGAGCCAAACCGGTTGACAGCCAGAAACTGGAAAGTTTTTGCAAAAACAAGATTGTTAACACGGCAGTACTAATGATGATGCTAAGTTGTTTGGCATTCTTGATGAAGGGACGATCGGATACTCGCTCCTTTTGCCGAACATAGGCATAAAATGCAAAGCAAGCCAGCACAATAAACATTGCCGGCAGCCATTGCCAACTGACAATATTAAATAACAAAGCCAGGCAAGCATAGATGACTTGCAACATGGCAATCTGTCCATAGAAAAATTCAGGACCCTCAATACTAAAAATTGAACTGACGATAGGCTGCAATGACCACAATACGACAGCGTTCATTACCTCATCCAGAGCAAAAGGTGTCAGCCACGCTGTAAAATTAGCCAGACAAAAATAAATCTGCTTATAGGATCGCCTTTCGCCACTGCCTTGCATTGCTAAATATTTTTGTCTACGGTAAAGCCAACAAATAACAGCAAATACAGCGGTCGCTAGCGCACCGACCAGTATAAATTTGTCGGAATGAGTGCCCGTAAATTGAGAATACGAATCTTTTACCCATAGGAGTAGCCACAATGGGAAAAAACATATGGATAAATAAAGAGCGAACCAGCGAAAGGCTTTAATATCAAAATGCAGGCCCATTGCCGTCAGCAATCCCATTTCAAACAAATTAAATATTGCTACTGGTGCACCGGTAAATTTCATCCATATGGCTATGTTGACAAAAGACAAGCCAATTAATATATTTGCCGTTTTCAGACGATTGAGCTGACACACCCCTACAAGCGGCGCCAGAATTAAATACAATGCCCCCGCTAAACCTATTATCCAGCTTCTTTGCTGAATAAAATAATCATTCGCCAAAGCGAACATACACATGCCAAAGGCCAGGGCATTAATGCAACTAACAATAATAATTGTCTTGCGCTGCAAGGTAGTATCTTCTTTAGCAAAAAGCATGGCTATATTGATAATGAACCATAGGCTAGACAAATAGGCAGCCGCGGCCCAGCCAATGCTCATGCTGGTAGAAGCGCTATATGTATAAGCTTCGCCACCGGCAAAACTATGCCCAATATAAGAAGCGGCAACAAGCCACGCAAACAATACATACCAATTATTCCGCAAAGCCACTAATGACCCAAGGACGGCTATAACAAGAATGGGCACATTGCTAATCATTGATGGTCCGCTCAGTCCAATGGAGAGATTGGCTAACGTAACCGCAAGAATGCTGATCATTTCAGCCCGACGATAAATCGCTTGCAGCATGGCAGCTCCACACACAGAAATGAGCAGCCCGAATTCGAGCGGATAGAAATCGATCATTTTTAAATCAGGGATGAAATACATGGCATAGACAATGAAATAAACAAGCGCCCAGCCGCCACCCATGAGACCATGTCCATACCATTTCCTGCACTCGTCCCTGGCCATTCTTTCTCCTAAAATAATCAAGAAAGAAGCAATGGCTACACCAGTAAGAAGCTTCAGAGGCGCACCGAAATACTGAAATGAATAGAGAATAAGAAAAACAACACCTATAACCAGGCTGATGACACCAAGTTTATTCAACCAGTATTGGCCAATACGTGTTTCTAAATTGTTGCTCGAGATTATTGGCTGTTTTACCTCTAGAGCTGGCTCTGGTCCAACCATATTTTCTAACATCGGTTTAGTCAATGGCAACGGTTTAGAGACCAGCACCGGCTCTTTAGAAAGATCTTTTGCCGTCGGTGTCAGTGATTTTTCTACTAGCAACAATCGGTTTTCCAGAGCAGTCAGCGCCCCTCTAATGCCTATAACCTCGTTGCGTAGTTCTTCATTGTCCATTTTCCTTGGCCTCAACCATCTCAGTCTTTGCTAAGCATAACAAAATTATCTGCTTCGTCAGTTCATCCTGACAATAACCAGAATAATCAAGAAGCCAATAAAATAGATAGGTCTCGAAACACTTGATAAAGTGATCGTAGGGGCCAATACTATTAGTGTTTGTCTTTAGTGATGTGATCTTTTATCAGTTCGATTGTTTTATCCGAATAAAGATTAAAGACATGGATACGGTTTTTGCCGGCCAGGCGAGTTACCTTTTCCTTACTGGGTAGATCGCAAATAACCGCCTGGGCATGCTTCATCATATAAGCAATTTCTGTCTCATCATCAGCATCTATGGTTCTCACCACTATTGATTCACCTCGCAAAGCAGCGGCTATATTGCTGCCGATTTTAAGCAAAGTCGGGCTGACCGAAATAAGTAAAATAATGCTGGCATCCGGCAATTCTTTGATCATTTTGAGCAATGTTTCAGGTGGTTGTATATTACAAATGAGAAATCGAGTCGGATCGATGGGCAATTTATGCACGGACAGAAAATGATAAAGGCTGGTAATCACCAGAGAGTCTTTGAGTATGGAATGATCTTTATGCAGTTGCTCGGCAGTACAAGCCATTACCGGTACAGAAAAGTTATTCTGCAGTTCAGCAAGAATGACTGCATGAAAATCGGGATTGCGATCCACAACCACAATTTTGGTTATTTTTTCTCTTTTGATAAAACGCTCATAGCATCTGGCTATGTCGTCTTTGCTATAGCCAAGCCGATTAGCCTGTTCAACAAATTGCACAAAAAGTGAATATACATCCGCTTGTTCTTGATTCTGCCCCAAGCCAATTCTTGGCACAACACGCACGCCACTGCCGTGGCGAATTTCCAGCATGCCACTTTCGGCTAGCCTGTTGTAGGCAGCATTAACAATACCGTGATGGATGCCAAGTTTTTGTGCCAATGCCCTGATGCTTGGCAATTTCTCATTGCCTGGCAGAATTCCGGAAGCAATTTGCAAACCTATTTGTTCAACTAATTGATCGCGGACAGGCACCGGGCTGTCTGCATTAACTGTGACATTCACAACATGAAATCCTAATCTCTCTTTTTTCGGGTTGATTTGATCATACCCCTGCCCTCTCATATCAACCTTGCTTAATATTTAATCTCTACCCCTTAAAGCTGGGGCAAATATTTATTTTTTGGGTATATTCAAATCAGCAGGCAAAGGGGTGGAAAGTTCAATCTTTCCTCAATATTCAGGTTGTTGGCTATGTTAAAGTCAAAGCAAGATCCAGAGCAAAAAAAAGTTCGCCTACCCAAGCGTACAGCGTCACCAGGCCCGGAATATTTACAGTTTATACTTGATCAGGCATTTCAATACAGAGGGCACGAAATAGCAGTAGACTGGACTGAAGGCACAGCTACCAAACAATTCAGCTTGATTGCTAAAGTTGAGCCCGAAAAAAATGACGCCAACTGGAAACTATGGGAAGACAATGGCCGCCAGCATCAGCTGGTCTGGTCTCATAACTGTGTTGACATAGAACTTATAGATAATATGCTTTCTATGCTCGATACAGGAGCCAAATCTCCACCTTCTCCTACAAAGGCATCCACTTCGCCAATCAGTCCATACCGCAATCTTTTCTCAGCTTCATATCACGGTATGAAACCTGCCCCTGCCAGCCTCAAAGATTCGTTGATCCGCATGCGCCCGATAGAAGCACAGCTAGCCAGTTCAAATAATATTGATCCTATTCCAGCTCAAACAGTGTCTACAGGAGCACTGGCGCCAGTAGCCCTCTCTCAAAATGCCCCGGCTCTTATAGTCAAACAAACAATTACAGATGGACTGAAACAGCTTGC
>CAWKBA010000036.1:0-186344 GCA_963847765.1 Candidatus Melainabacteria bacterium
ATCCACAACACATTGGGTGGCGATGTTGAAGAAAGTTTGGCAGCGATGAATGGGCATAAATTTGATATTGTCACACGCTATAAAATCAAAGTTGCACATGCCTTGATGATTGCTCCTGGAGCGGAGCTTTCTGATATTGATACGATTATGACCCATCCCCAAGTGTTGCGCCAATGCCGGCACAATTTGCAAAAACGCTATTGTCACCTGAAACTGGTCTCAGGTGAAGGAGAACTTATCGATCCGGCAAAAGTGGCGGAGCTTCTTACCCATAAAAAATTACCACCAAATATAGCTATAGCAGGCAGCGCCGCTATTGCAAAAATAAATGGACTTAATATCGTCGCCGAGAATTTACAAGACGGAGATGAAAACTATACGACTTTTCTATTGATTAAGCCGACCCTAGTGGAAAACAATGGCAAGCAGGGCAACAAAATATCTGTAACAAATGCTTGACTAGCCTTAAAGCTTAGGGCTAAGATGATGCAGCTATTCATTTTGGAGTTTTAATATGTTGACCGGCTTTTATTATTATTGGTTTTTCTGTGAGGTTCATCTGAGGTGAATTAGCTTTAGTGCTGGCCAAGATGAACCGCGGATTTTTTATCTGCGGTTTTTTTGTTTGTACAAACGATTGTAGGGGCGAGGTTTACTGAGCCCGTTGATAGGAGACGATATATGTTTAACGCCCGCTTGGCTCTAAAGAAAACAAAAGACGAACGCACAGTAGTGAAGTTTGGTAACGGTATTGAATGCGGTGGCAAAGACTTATTTATAATTGCCGGTCCGTGCGCTGTAGAAAGCCTCGATCAGATGGAAGCAGTGGTAAAAACTCTGCCACTCGGCACAATTCAGGCATTAAGAGGCTGTGTTTATAAGCCTAGAACTTCACCCTATTCGTTTCAAGGATTGGCTGGTGAAGGGTTGGCTATTCTTGCCCAAATAAAGAAAACCAGCGGCTTGCCCATAGTTACGGAAGTGATGTCCTGCGAGCAGATAGCGGCCACTATTGATCATGTCGATCTTTTACAGATCGGCAGCCGTAACATGCAAAACTTTGAATTATTGAAAACAGTTGGACAGGCAAATAAACCTGTACTGCTCAAACGTGGATTGTCGGCAACAATTGAAGAATTTATTTTTGCTGCTGAATATATTCTTAATCAGGGCAATGCCAATGTCATTCTTTGCGAACGGGGCATACGCAGCTATGATAACTACACACGCAATGTGCTGGATCTGGGAGCCGTGGTTGCTTTGCGCCAGATAACTCATTTACCGGTTATTGTTGATCCCAGTCATGCAGTCGGCAAGAGAGAATTAGTGCCCGATTTGGCCAGAGCCGCTATAGCTTGTGGCGCTGACGGATTAATGATTGAATGTCACCCTCAACCAGAACTTTCTGTTTCAGATGCTCGTCAAGCATTGTCTTTGCAAGATATGCTTGCTCTAATTGATAGTCTGCAGGGGATTGCTGCAGCAGTAGGAAGAAAGCTAGCTGATACAACCACTATGACAATCCCGCTAAGTCAGCCGATGTTCTCAGAGATTCGCTAGATTGCTTTATTAAAAATATAATGAAACAAAAAATACTTGTCATCCATGGTCCTAATTTAAATATGCTGGGTTTACGCGAGCCGGAGATATATGGGCGAGTAACATTGGCTGAATTAAATGATAAATTGAATGAATTAGGCAAAGCGCTGCAGGTAGATATAGAAATCTTTCAGTCTAATCACGAAGGCTTTATTATAGATAAGATACAAGAAGCAATACCAAGCATAGATGGCATTCTTATTAATCCAGGTGGGCTGGGACATGTTTCAGTTGCATTAAGAGATGTACTCAGTAGCGTAAAAAAAAGTATTGTTGAAGTCCATATTTCCAATCTTTATAAACGAGAAGAGTTCAGGCAATTTTCATATACTGCCGGAGTAGCTGATGCAGTCATTACTGGCTTCGGTGTAGACAGCTACCTGCTCGGTTTAAGAGGATTAGCGCGGCTGATATCAAGCAAGCAGACTACCTAGACTAATGACTGGCAAATTTTCTTCCCATCATGTATCCAAAATAGGAATCGTTGGTGCTGGTAATATGGGCTCATCTATAGCCGTGGCAGCTAGTGCTCTTGGTGTGCCGGTTAAATTAATTGATACCAGCTGGGCTGTATTGGAAGACGGGCTGAGGCGAATCGATGGATTTTTTGGCAAATTGGAGCACAAAGCCGAAGAAGACAAAGCCCTACTGGAAACACTGAAGTTGCGCCGTTCTCTTATTAAGCCGGTGGAAACATATCAGGATTTTAGTGATGTTGATTTTGTTATTGAAGCCGTTAATGAAGACATTCAAGTTAAAAAAGCAGTGCTGGAAAAACTGGATGAGATTTGCTCAGCTGATGCCATTTTTGCTTCCAACACCTCTAGCTTTTCAATTACTCAGTTAGCTTCATTTACTAAAAGAGACAAACAAGTAATTGGTCTGCATTTTTTTAACCCGGCTCATTTGATGCAACTTGTGGAAGTGATACCAGGATTGAATACTGATCCTGAGATTGTGAATTTTTCTCTAGACTTTGCCAGGCGATTAGGCAAAATGCCGGTCAAGGTAAAAGACTGTGCTTCTTTTCTTATTAATCGTCTGCTTGGACGCTATATGAATGAAGCCATCTGGGTCTTACAGCATGGGCTAGCTGATGTAACAACAATAGATGAGGCAGCCTGCCAATTACTTATGCCTATTGGTCCTTTGCAATTGCGAGATATGAACGGCTTGGATATTGGTTTATCTGTTGCCCGTGTTAACTATGCAGAATATGGGGAGCGCTTTAAGCCGCCGCCGTTATTAGAAAAAATGGTGGAGCTTAATATGCTGGGCAAAAAAAGCCAGGCTGGATTTTATACTTATGACCAAGAAAGCCGCAAGCCTGTTGCAGTAAATCCTCGCTTGCTTACCCTTTTGCCGAAAAAAACAAGTCTGATTCATTGCCTGCTTTTGAGCCTTTGCAATTGTTTTTGCCTATGATTAACGAAGCTTTTCTGGTCTTGCAAGAGCAAATAGTTGCTCCTGAGGATATTGATCCGGCTCTCCAGTCCGGACTTGGTATGCGGCAAGGTCTGTTGAAATTTGCCTTTGATTGCGGGTTAGCGCATTGTTTGAACAAAATTGAAAATCTAGCTAGCGTATATGGAGAAAGATATAGACCAGCGCCATTATTGAAACGCTATGTCTGGCCGGGTAAAACTGACTTACATTAAGTGACAGTTTTATCGTCGCTCTTCTTCCCATTTTTACCAGCTAACTTGCCATAACCAATCCAGATCAAAATAACTAGCGTAATCAGCAGAAGCACAAATTTTAGTGGATCTTGGATTTCAGACCAATAGCAAGTTACTCCTTCCAGGAATGTAAACACTCCTCCAAACATCAGACCTGTGCCAACGGCTGGTACTGCCAGATATGATCCGGCAATCAGGCAAATCAACCCAACTGGTGCGGCAACATAAAATAAGCGCCTCTGGAAGTGTTTTTCTTCTCTATTGTACTCTTCTTGCTTTTCTTGATTATCTTGTCGTGCTTCTTCCCGTTCTGCTTTGGTAGCGTCATGATCGTATTGTCTATAACGTATTGTCTATAACATGTCCAATCATGTTTTGGTGGTGGGCTAAATGTACTGACGCCGTAATAAACTAAAAACGGCAATAAAACAGCAATTCCAAAGGCTAATGCAAATTTCTTGGCAAGCATGGGTCTATCCTCCCTGCAAAATAATCTGATAATACAATTATCATTGCTTATTTTGTATAGTGTCTACGATCAGAACACTTTGTCAACTGTTTTGTCCTGGCAATTTATGTGTTTTGTTGTTTTTTAAACTTGAAGCCGGTGACAAAATATTCATACATGGCGGGCAATACCATCAGAGCTAGAAGAACACCTGGGATTAAGCCGCCGACAATAACAATAGCAAAGGGTCTTTGGCTTTGAGCGCCGATAGCCGTTGACATCGCCGCTGGTATCAGACCAACACAGGCAACAGTAGTGGTCATAAGAGCCGGCTTCATTCTTGTCAAAGCGCTGCGAGCGACAGCATCGGTAAGACTTAATCCTTCCGCAGTCAATTGCTTCACCAGTGACACCAGGATAACGCCGTTTTGTACCGCTACTCCAAAGAGAGCTATAAAACCAACACCGGCTGAAATGCTGAAATGTGTATGAGTCAGAAGTAAAGCAAGCACTGCTCCGGGGGTGGCAAGAGGCACAGTCAGCATTACCAGTAGTGCCACCCTGGCTTCTCCAAAAGCCATATAAAGCAGGGCGAAAATCATAAATAAAGTGATTGGTATGATAACGAATAATCTCCCGATGGCATGTTGGGCTCGTTCAAATTGTCCTTCCCAGGTTATACGATAACCTTCTGGGAAAGCTACATGTTTTTGCACCAGACTTTGTGCTTCATGAACAGCTGACATAAGATCGCGCCCGCGAATATTAGCTTTTACAGCCACACGCCGTTCATTTCTGTCTCTCAAAATTGCCGTTGCCCCGTGGCTTTCTTTGATTTCGCCAATTGTGAAAGGGGAATGCGCATGCCAGATGGTGTGGAAACAAGAATGTTACCCAGTTCACTGACTTCATCCCTGTAGCTTTTTTGAAAGCGTAATAGCACGCCAAATCGTCTTTCTCCTTCGATCAGTTCCGTAACCGATTTTCCGCCAATGGAGGTTTCAACAATGTCTAAAATATCGGAGGCATTAATGCCGTAGCGGGCAGCTTTTTCTCGATCAATGTCAATTAGTAATTGTGGCTGTCCTAGAATCTTATCGCAGGCCACATCTACCAGCCCTGGTACTTTTTCAACCAGTTTTTGCACTTGCCGGCCCAATTCTGAATCGATATTTAAATCCCGGCCATATATCTTGATCCCCAGTTCACCTTTAACACCGCAAATGGCTTCATCCATATTGTCTTTGATATATTGTGAAAAATTGTAGAGTAAGCCAGGCTTTTCTGCTAGTAATCTAGCATTGATTGTGTTCACCAGATCTTGCTTGATTCTATATTTAGAATCCCATTCATTTTGTGGTTTGAGATCAACAAAAAATTCAATATTGCTGTAATTATTGGGATCAGTGCCATCATCAGGTGTTCCCACCTGACTGACCACATTCGTAATCTCAGGATAACTGCGCAAAGTTTTTCTGATGTCTCGGGCCAGATTAGCTGATTGCTCCAGAGAAACACTCGTGGGTAGCACGGTCACCCTAAGCCAGATATTACCCTCCTCTAATTCGGGTAAGAACTCCGCGCCCATGATGGAAAAACCGAGTATAGAAAAAGCGATGGCTGCCAGTCCAATAATAGCTACCTTACGTCGATTATTCATTGACCACGCCAGTAAGGGTTTGTATTTAGCGACTGCGTACTCCATAAAGGGACTTTCTCTTTCGGTCGGTAGTTTGTGACTGAAGATGATGTAGCACAAAGCCGGCACGACAAACATTGCCGTAATAACACCGCCCAGCAAGTGGAAATTCATAATATAGGCGAGCGGACGAAAGAGTTTACCTTCTACGCTTTCGAATGTAAAAATAGGCAAGAATGTCAGGACAATAATTGTGGTGGCAAATAATATCGGCCGAGCTACTTCTATAGAGGCATTGTAAATAGTGCTTAGTATCTCTTCGCGATCGCCTGGACCTCTTTGTCCCAAATGTGCCAGATGGCGAATAATGTTTTCTACCATAATAATTGAGGCGTCGACAATGATACCAAAATCAATTGCACCAAGTGAAAGCAGATTTGCAGGCATATGAAAAACAGTAAGCATAACCATGGCTGTGGACAAAGCTAAGGGAATAGCCACCGCTGCCACAAGAGCGCTGCGGATTTGAAAAAGATAAAGCATTAAGATGACTACAACTAAAAATATGCCTTCGGCAATATTATTGGTTATCGTTTCTGATGTTTTGCGGACAAGGGCTGTTCTGTCATACAAAGGCACCATTTGCATACCTGATGGCAACCCTTTTTGTATGTCATCCCAGGCCGCTTTTAAATTATCAACAGCATAAGAAGGATTTTCGCCACGGCGCATCAAGACAATTCCTTCTACAGCGTCATCATCTTCGTTTTTACCGACCTTCCCTAAGCGTATGCGTTCACCAATGCGCACGTTAGCTACATTTTTAACCAGAACAGGCACACCTTGATCGGTGGAGGAAATAACAACATTTTCAATATCCTCAACTGAATGCAAAAGTCCCAGGCCTCTGACCATATAGTCCTGGCCATTTTGCACGATATAGCTACCGCCGGTGGAACCATTAGAATTAGCTATAGCGCTTGTTACCTGAGCCTGCGAAAGATTTAAAGCTCTTAGTCTGTCCGGATCAAGTTCAACAAGATATGCTTTTGTTGGCCCGCCAAATCCGGTGACATCGACAACGCCAGAGATAGATTTAAACTTGCGTTCCAGATACCAATCTTGCCATTCTTTGCGAGCAGCTGGTGACCATTCTTTGCCCTCGACTGTATAGCGATAAATTTCTCCCACAGGGCTTTCATCTGGATCAAGTTGTGGTTGAACATTACTTGGTATATCAGCTTGAGCGATTTTCTCAAGCGTTTGTTGCCTGGCGACGTATGAAGGAACCCCATCAGCAAAGGTAATAGTGATTACAGATAAACCAAATATTGAGATTGAACGGGGTGGATCTGCATGCGGAATACCATTTAACTCTTTCTCTAGAGGAATAGTAACAAGTCTCTCTACTTCTTCAGCTGCTTTGCCAGGCACTTGCGTAATCACGCGTGTCTGCATATTGGCTATGTCCGGGTAGGCTTCCAGGGGCAGGTTGCGGTGACAGTAGTAACCTGCCAGCAATAAGACCAAGATAAAACCAACAACAATGCCGCGATGGCGCAGTAAATTTAATAACATAATTTCTTATTCAAGCTCTTTCAAGGCCTCAGAGCGCAAGTCAAAACTGCCTTTAGTGACTACTGTTTCACCGGGCTGCAGTCCTTTCAAGACTTCATAATAAAGTCCCGATTCTGAGCCAAGTTCCACTTTTTGCTCGCGAAAACTCGTGCTACTTACCGGCACATACACAACTTTATCTTTATCGGTGTCCTGAACAGCCTCTTTGGGAATAGTAAGTACTTTCTGAGCGCCAACCTGGATGGTCATTTTGGCGAACATTTTTGGTTTAAGTTTCAGCCCAAGATTAGCCACTTCTGCTCTTACCGGCAGAGTGCGTGTATCTGAATTAATTGAATCAGCAACATAGTTTAATTTGCCGTAAAAGGTTTCTCCTGGGAAACTTTCCAGTGTCAATTCAATAGGCTGCCCTTCACTTATTTTTGACACGTCTTTTTCGTATACATCAGCTTTAAGCCAAACGCTATGAAAATCGGCTACCGTGAATAATGGTTTGCTCGGGTCCACCAGCTCACCAACATTAACCAGCCTTTCAATGACTATGCCTGTTTCTGGTGAAACAACCGCTACCATAGGGTCAATTTCTCTTTTCTTTAGGACATCAGCGATATCCTCATCAGACATACCAAGCATTCTCAATTTTTGTTTAATGGGATCGGTCAATAAAACCATACGCTCGGCAGATAAAGAAACTGTAGCCTGCCTTTTGATATTGAGAGCTTCAAGAGTTATGCGATCCTTTTCATATTGGGTGCGTGCTGCTTCAAAATCAGCTCGGGAAGCAATCTTTTCTTCAAACAGTCCCTTGGTGCGCAGATATGCACTTTGGGAGAAGCGAATCTGTGCTTGTCCTGTCAATACGTCGGAATCAATTTGCAGCAGGTCACGCTTTAAATCTGCTCGTACCTGGGCTTCATTTTGCAATAAATCAGACTCTGCCTGTTCTATGTCCTGGCTTCTAATCATGAGCAGCTTTTGTCCTGCTTTTACCTGGTCACCTACTCTAGCCATTACATCCGTTATCCGTCCGGTTACCGTTGGGCTTATATGTGTGGTCAAATTGGCGTTGGCAAGGACTTCGCCTGTGGTTTTGACTGTAAAGTCAACCAGGCGCAAATCAGCTTTACCATACTCAAGATGAACTGTGGTAGCTGCTTTGGGGTCTAGCTGCACAATGTCGTCATCTGCTGGTGAAGGATTGCTTTTATTGGTGCCATGATTAGCAACACTTTGTGATTGCTCACAAGCGGTTAACAAAATGCTTGGCAAGAAGACAAGAGTGGCAAAAAATATATATATTCGGAATTTGGGCATTGGTTTTTAATAAATAGTGGTCTTAACAATCAAAGTGGCATATACAAAAAAAAAGATCAACCTTAATTCACACAAATTCCACGATTTATGGGCAAAATTTATAAGTAACCGAGCATAAATATACAGGAACGACTAAACTATTCTAGGCCATGAAAACAAGCCAATCGTTATCTATCCGACTTTGTGCCTGGGCACAGCTCTGCTTGCTGCTTATTAATTATGTCTGTTTGTCGCCAATGTCAGCTGCCAGTAGCAGCGATTTAAGCTTTTCGGATTTAACTAAGCTATCTAGCCTGGAGACAGTCATTTATGGTTCTTCTTATAAAAACATGCCTAGCGATAAACGTATTGGTTCTCTGGAAAAAATACTCTTTGGTAAAGTACAAAAAGGACCACTGCCGACCCGTCTGGCAGCAATAGTTTCTACGGTTAATGGACAGCATAACAATCTTCTTTCGCCACCGATTGCTCCAGAATTGGATCGCTCCGACACCTTAACTAAGACCCCCACTCCCCCGATAGCGCCGCAAGCTGCTGGCGACGCGACCAGTTTTGCTGAAGAAATGCCGACCAACTGCGCAAGAAGACAGAATAAAAATCATGTTGCAGCAGGCTATGCAATTGTATTCGCAGAAACAAACCGATCAGGCCGAAACAATTTTTAAAAATGTGCTTTCCCTTGACAGTCATAATGGGGACGCTAATTTCAATCTTGGTGCCATTGCTGAAGGGAAGGCAGACTGGCAGAAGGCTTTGCATTACTATCAGGCTGCTCTTAGTACTCAACCGAATGATAAGGATATTCAGGCAGCTGTGCAGTCTATGCAGGCTAAAATTAAGAATGCACCGTCATTAAGCAATGTGCTCGGACAAAATGAGCCCGCCCAAAATCTGCCAGGCAAATTGTCGCCACAGCAAATGGATGCTTTAAGACAAAAGGTAAGTCAAGCCGCTTCTTATTATCAAAATGGTAACTATGATGCTGCCATTAATATCCTCCAGAATGTAGCCAATCAAGCTCCTGATCAAGCTGATGTTCAATACGCCCTTGGGCAAGCCTATAGAGCTAAAGGACAAAATGCTGGACGCTAACGCAGCATTGGCTAGAGCTGTTGCTCTGTGCTCCCAACAATCAAGAATATAAAAATGCTTTATTTGATCTTAATCAACAAATGGCCAGCGGGCAGGCAAACAGGTCCGCTGATAGTTTCGGCACCAACAACAATTATGGATCAGGCAATGTTGCCTCTAACCAGAACAATGGACCCATAGGACAAATTACTCCTTTTACGGGAGATAATGGCCAGGGTGATGACCAATCTGGTTGGCAATCAGCAGCACCGCCGACAAGGTTCTATAGTGGCGGCAGTTATTCTGGGCCAGGCTATATGCCCGGCTATATGCCGGTGGTTATTCTCGCGTTATTCGATTTAGGATTTGGGGGTACGGAGGAGGAATGGGAACAGCAGCCATGGCCGGCATGGCAGGCATGGCTCTTGGCTCAATGTTTGGTTTAATGATGAGCCATCATCCGCCTGGTAATAGTATCAAACAATGAAGAACAAACTATTCAAAATAAAAATATTCAACCTGACGGTTTGTTATTTTCTCCTGGGCAGCTATATTCAGTCTGGATTGGCACAAGAAGTCCTCAAGGGTGGAGTGCAAGAAAACGATGAAATTACTCGCCTTAGCAGACCATCTGCTGGTACTGGAGGTAATGGAAGCAGTTCTTTGCGGCTGGATAGACCAATGGCTGGTAATGGTGCACCATTAACCGGTCTTGTTAATACATCTCAATTTTCTAAACCACTGGGCAATGAACAGGCACAGAGTGGGGATATGGGGTTGGTACGGCCTGATGAATTTAAAAATTTGTCTGCACAAAAATTTGATCTTGGCGCTGATCGCGGTTCAAGAGAATTATTAATAGCCTGGGATCGCTGGTATAAACAGTTATCTGCAGCCATATACAATCGCTGGAGCCAGGTTGCCGATGTGCCCGGTACGGCAACCGTGAAGCTGATCATTGCTAAAGACCGCACATTGAATGCGGTCATGGTTAAGTCAAGCGGCAACCCGGATTTTGATTCTGGGTTGATACAAGCCATTCTCAGTTTAAGTGGTAATCCCGGACTTACTTTTCCGGCTCAATCGCAAAGACAGTCTGTCAGCCTGGAATCTGACTACATTGCCGGACACAATGTTGATCCTGGCTATAGCTGGATTCGTGGCGACACTGAAAGAGTCAACCAATCATATTAATTAACCATGCAAATAATATTTAACGCAGTCAAGGCGGCCATTATCCTGATTTTGTTCTGCATAAGCTTTTATCCTCAGCTGGCCTATTGTTTAGATGCAAATTCAAAAGCAGTTATTTATGGTAGACCAGCCTTTTCTCCTGACGGTAAATGGCTAGCTGTGTCTATAGCGCAAGGTGATAATAGTTTCCTTTATAAACTAAATTGGCCACGCGGAAAATCGGATCTAACTCGCTTGACCCAAGCTAAAGAAGGGTATGAACTTAGTCCTGCTTTTTCGCCAGATGCGAAAAAGATTGTTTATTGTTATGCGCTTCATGGTCGAGGACTTCATGCAAAATTGCTGGTTGCTGATCTAACGACCGGTACAGTAAGCCCACTATTGAACAGTAATGGTGATCATGACAGTGCCCCGATATTTTCAAAAGACGGAAAGGAAGTCTATTTTGTTCGAACAAATTATTATGGACAGGACTTGATGTCAAAAATTCATGCTCACACTTGGGATGTTTATCGAGTAAATGTTGACGGCGCCGGACTCAAACCGATTTCAAAGGGAAAATTTTATGGCGACGGATCACTGTTAACTTTGTCACCGGATGGGACGAAATTAGCTTTCACAGATTTTGTATTTACACTTAGTTCTGGTGAAAGCGCTGATGAAAGGCAGTTTATTCATGGAAAAATGATCTACATTTTGTCAGGAGAAGACTTCAAAACAATCTCGATGTTGGGGCCCCAACTGGCTAAATTAGATATAGCTCAATATTTTCGGCATCCATATTCCCGCGCTAATCCGGGTCCTCAGGCGGCAGGTATTTCTGTCAGGAGTGTTAGTTCTCCGTGCTTTACACTCAATGGCAAAGAAATTTTATTTTTGCACGGAAGCACAGAACTCTATTCAATGGATCTGCAAACTTGCCAATGCAGCAAGTTATTCAATTTGCCTAACGATATAATAGAAGATTCAATGGTTTTTTCACCAGATGGCTCTTGTCTGGTGTTTGCATTAGGAGGGCCCAACTGGATTGGTTCCGCTGATGGTTCAGGAAAATTTAAACTTCGAGATTGTTTAAAAGCTATGGATCTAAAAACTCAGCGAATTTATTCGCCGCTATGAAACTGACGATCAGAATGCATTGATTATTATGTTTAGCAAGTCTTTACTCGTCCAGTCCTTGATTTCACGGAGTTGATCCAGTACCGGTATCCGCAACACTTGAGAAAGAAGAACAGGTTGTGCGGCAGCATCGAGCGATTTTAGCAGGTTACGCACCGCAGCACTAGAAAAGAACATGCAGCTATTGTGTTTATCGAGCCATAAACTAAAATAGCGGCTTGATTCTTTAGCTAATTTGCTTATGTCTACAATTTTTGATCGACAAAATATTTGGACTAGAGGGAGTCCTAGTTTTTCTTGCAACCATTCGGTTGCATCAGCAGATAAATCTAATGACTGAGAAAATGATCCATTTGTCCACTTTATCAATGCTATCTGTTCAGTTTGTTCGTTCTGGGAAAGCTGTGATCTTACCAGCGCCACGAGCATTTTGTTGGCAAACATTGCCGAGTCAAAAACAAGAGTAGCCACCTTGCTATTAGTGGTTGGTGATTTTAGAATTTTATGTAAATCATTTTCTTCGTTCCTGTCTAAGATATTTAGTTTCTCAATTCCTTCGATAAGCAGGCGATCAATTTCCAGCTGTGAATTGGCTAGCTGTTGGGAAAGCTTTTTTTGTTCGGCCGTATACCGGATAAAAAACAATTCCAATTGTTCGGCAGAAAGTAAAGACGATTGATCTTTGCGTAAGATTGAAAGATCTATTTGCTGCAATTGTAAAAGTTCTTGTTTAGCGAGAAAGCATTGTTGTCCCAGTGCTGCCAGCCTGTCCTTTAGATCTTGCGAAAAGGGAAAAACCGGCAATTTTTTTAAATCTCCTACTTGTACATTGATTGTCTGATTGATGTTTTTGGCAAGCATGCCAATTAACGATGAATTTAAATACGCAAGCAGAAAATTTTCGTCTTCAGGCTTAGCAAAAATTGCTGAACTGCCTACATCAAAGATGGCTCCAGCAGGCAGGCGTCGCACAGCTAGTCCTGATTTATTGATAAAAGAAAAGCACAGCCCAGGGCGAAAATAAAATTCTTCGTTTTTAACTACCCAGGCGGTTTTGCCTTTCAAGTAAGGATAGGCTTCGGCGACGGCTTTTTTGATCTCGTCTCCATTATTTCCCCATTTGACTAGAAAAGGATTTTCGCTGGCAAATTTTTCGCTGCCGGCTCCTTTTATATAAGGTATCCAGAGAGATCCAATTAATTGTGGATCAACATCAAAATGATAACGAACAAATCTAGCATTGTCAGTAGTAGCGAGACCTTGCCGGATCTCGGCAATGTCTGCGAGCTTGAGGAAAGAAGACAACTTGGACGATAGCTCGGCAGATATGCCAAATGATAGTCCGCCTGTTAACACGGCAAGCTGGCTGGTGTAGGCGATTTGTGTAGGTGTCCGATTCTGGTTGTCACCGCTAGCGATACTATCTATAATCACTTTTAATTGTGTGGATTTATCTTTCCCTGCATTTAGATCATAGAGCCGAGTACTTGCTTGCGTAATATCTTGATTGTCAATTGCTGGTGCTTTAGCAAGAAGCAAGACACTGTCAATTTTCTCACCGCTGGCTAAAGGAAATACTCCCGGACCACAACGGACAATGGTTTCAAAATGATAGTTATTGAATAAATAGTTGCGCAGGGACTGATGACTGGGAATGGATAACAGTGACGATTGAGTGATTACTCCCAGCCTGCCGTCAGGCTTAAGCATTTGTACGCAGCGTTTGAGAAAGGCGGCGCAAAGATCAGTGCTGCTATCTGGATATTGTTCCTGCAAGGACATTTTTAATTCGCGGCTGAGGCATTTGCGCCCAATATAAGGAGGATTGGTGACAACAGAATGATATGACCGGCCAAGAATATCTTTGGAAGACCAGCTGCTATCGATACTGCCCAGAAAATCAGCTTTTTTGTTTTTTCCTGACCAGGTCAAAGTAGATATTTTTTCAGAGATATTACTTGTAGCACGCAAAGATTTGCATAGCAGGCCCAATCCTGCTACCCAGAGAGCTTTTTCATCAATGTCGGCACCATAGATATTGGCTAGTGTAAGTTTAACCGACTCATCTTTATTGCAGCCGGCTAGCTCATATAAAGATAGCAATAAATCAAAAGCAGAGAAAAGAAATTGCCCGGCTCCGCAGGCTGGATCCATTATATTGAAATCAGTTAGTTCAACAGTCTTGATGCTGTCCGATTTTTCGGGCATAAGCCAGGCAGCATATCTTGAGGGGAATTTTTCTTTCCACTGCAAGAAAGCAGGCAGGATTGTATTGGCGACAAGAAAATCTACTACCCAGTCAGGCGTATATAACTGAGTGAAAGCAATTAATTGTTTCCTGCTAATTTTCTTATTGGCACTTTGTAAAGCCGGCACAGCCTTGTTTCTTATGCCCATGCTAAATATTTGATAGGCAAAGCCAAGATTGGCTATATCTTGAAACAAAGTCTCTTTAATATCAGTTTTGAAAATACTGGACTCAAAAAATAATTTCGCTTGTTCCAGTGTTGCTATATTTGGTGGCGGCATGGCTGTGCCGATTTCTGCCGGCAAAAAATTTTGCAGTAAGTCGAACAAATAATTGCTTTGAGCCAACAATTCACTTTTGTTAGCGTGGCTAAGCCCGGTTTTGACTAGACTGTTTTGTTCCAGATAGCCAAGAGCAAAATAGAGCAAAAGAGCCGATAAATTTTCATCAGATATACATTCTCCCGTTGGTGTATATCCTTTTAAAAAATAATTTTTTAATGACAGCAAGCAGGCGCCAGAAGACAGACCGGCAGTCCGGCCTTCCTTTAGTTGATTTGATGGGGCATAAATTAGCAACAGTGCGTGTTGAAAACAATTAAACTTTTGTCTTGGCCATGTCAAAAGTTATAGCATGCTGCTTGAGCCGGTTGAAAGCTTCTTGCATCCGTTCTTTTGGTATGCATAAGGCGATACGGAAAAAGCCTTCTCCTCCTGGCCCATAGGCTGGACCTGGAGTTACCAGAACTCCTGCTTTTTCAAGCACCAGCTGAGTAAATTCAGAAGAAGTAAAACCTGGCGGTACTCTCAACCACATATAAAACGTACCCTTAATTGGTTTAACTTGCCAGCCTAATTCACTAAAAACACTAACGGCTATATCTCGCCGTTCTACATATAATTTATTGCAGTAATCGATATGATCAAGCGATCCTTTTAAGGCAGTAATGGATGCTATTTGTATGGCGCGAAAGACATCTGTATCTACATTTGATTTCAGCAAGGCCAAAGTTTTAATAGCTTCACTATTGCCAACGGCAAAACCTATGCGCCAACCAGTCATATTAAAAGTTTTGGAAAGTGTATGTAATTCAATGGTCACATCTTTTGCTCCTGGAATTTCCAGGGCTGACGGGGCTCGGTAGCCATCAAAAGTCATGTTGGGATAGGCGAGATCGTGACAGAAAAGAATCTTATGCTTTTTGGCAAAGTGTACTGCCTTTTCAAAAAATCCCAGATCTGTTACTGCGCCGGTAGGGTTATGAGGATAATTGAGTATGAGTAATTTGGCTTTATCAAGAACCGATTGAGGGATTGAGTCCAGGTCTGGTGTGAAATTATTTTCTGGTGTGAGCGGTAAATAAAATGGTGTACCGCCGGCAAGAATTGTTGAGGTTCTATAAACAGGTAGAGCCGGATCCGGAATGAGATTATAGTCACCCTGGTCAATAAATGCCAAGATTGTGTGGTGCAATCCTTCCTTAGAACCGATAAGAGAAATAACTTCGTTAGCAGGATCGATCTTGACACGATAATGCTTATCCATCCATGCTGCTACCGCTTCTTTATACTCTTTCATACCTCCATACGGTGGGTAATGATGATTGACAGGGTTGAGAACAGCCTCACGCATGGCTTCGACAATATGAGCCGGGGTGGGTTGGTCAGGATCACCACGTCCAAGACTAATTACATCCATCCCCTTAGCGGCTACTGCCTGCACTTTTTGATCGAGTTCTGCAAAGATGTAGGGTGGAATAGATTTCAGTCTCTGGGCAATTTCCATATTAAGGTTTCCTTGTGATACCGAGCGCGCAAGTTTGTATACTGATAGCCTGTTGAACAGATGCGCACAATGTTATTTTAGATTACCATGTTTTTACGCGTAATTAGCCCACGAAAGCAATCTTCATGAAATTTATATCTTGTGAAATGATAAAAAATCTCGGTTTAATTTTGCTTGTAGCTGTTCTGGCAGGGGTTACTTTTTTTTCTCATTTGGGAAACCAGCCCCTCTTTAATCCTGATGAAGGTCTTTATGCCGAGCCGGCCAGAGAAATGTTGGATACCGGGCAGTACATTACTACCTTATTAAATTATGTTGTCCGCTTCACCAAGCCGCCTCTGATTATCTGGGCTATGGCTTTAAGCTATAAGATTTTTGGTGTTAACGAATTCGCTGCCCGCTTTTGCTGTGCTGCCAGCGGGTTTTTACTAACGCTTGTCACTTACCTTTTTGCCTGGAAATATTTAGGGCGTAGTACAGCCATTATTGCTGCTTGTATATTAATTACAGCGCCACTTTTTATTGGTATTGGTCATATGGCTATTACCGATATGCCCCTGTCATTTTTTATTGCTGGTAGCCTTTTTTCTTTTTTTCATGCCTGGCAGCAAAAACAACGATTCTGGCTTTGGACAGGCTATGTCTTGGTTGGTCTGGCGGTAATGACCAAGGGGCCGGTTGGGCTTATATTGCCTGGCTTGATTTTGGCTGTCTTTTTTCTTTTGTGTGCTCGCGATAAAAAAGTTTTGGGCTTTTTACGTCTTGGCTGGGGAAGTTTAATTGTAGCCATCATTGCATTACCATGGTTTGTTATAGAAATTGCCATTACCCATGGTGCTTACTTTCGCGAATTTATTTTGAGAGAAAACTTTGCTCGTTTCACCAGCGTTGTTGATGCGCATAAAGGGCACTGGTGGTATCATTTAGCGGCTGTCTTTGGTGGGCTTTTCCCTTGGTCTATTCTTTTACCGCAATCTATTGTTACAACGATAAAAACAGTTGGTTTCACTAGAATTGATAATCATGCGTCCTCAGCAAATAACATCAATGCACAAATAAAAAAAACTATTCCCAATTTTTTACAGAATTGCCAGCAATTAACTATCGAAAAACAAACAGTTTTCTTTTTGTTACTTTGCGCAGTTATTACAATTGTGTTTTTTAGTGCAAGTGTTTCTAAACTTTTGCCTTATACTTTGCCTGCTTTTCCTGCTTTAGCCATAATAATTGCCCGGCAATGGCAAATCTTTATGGAAAGTAATAAAAGAACAGGTATGGTTGTCTACTGTTCAATATTTTTTGTTGTTTACCTTTGCGGAGCTTCAATCGCTCCGATTGCATTGCAATATTTACGCAGTTGTCCGCCACATTTGGCACCAATTGCTCGTTGCTTTTATTTCTACCCTAACAGCACTTGCTCTTGTGGTTCTAATAATTTTAGCGATCACTAAGAGTAAGGCAGTTACTTCATTTGTATTGTTCGGTTCTCTTGTAACTTTTTCTCTAATTGCCACGCCAAAAATTTTGGGGCAGGTATCTCAATTTTGGGAGGGCTCCATTGCCGACTATGCCAGATTCGCTCATCATGCCGGGCGACCCCTCATTGTCTATCGTTTAAGAAAACCGGCCGTGCCTTTTTATTTTACTGCTCCTGTCTTCCAGCCAGGTAATAAAGAAGAGCTGGAACAGATACTATGCCGGCAAGGGCAATGTTATCTAATTAGTGGCAGGCATGATCTTGCTTTTCTACAGTCATCCGGTTGCAGGATGATTGCCTCAGATACCAATTTTGCCTTTCTTCTGTCTCCGGCCCAGCGAGAACCCTTGTGAACGATCAATCTATTTGGTAGTATGTACAAGATAAAGCAATTTAGATATCTATCACCATTTTTAGTATCAAAGTATTGATCCGCAAATCACATAAAATTCATGGCAGGAGCAAGGAATGTTATCTAGATGCAATGTAAAGCGGTTTCTTATTGTCCTTTTTTTACCAGGCTTACTGATCATGTCAGGGTGTGCGAATATCAGGCTCCAGCCAAAAGATCCGGAACTGATTGCCATGGGCAAATTTGCTGATCAGGTGACTATTCATTTGTTGGAGATGAGCCCGGCTACCTACGAGGGTTATCAGACTTCTCTGGCAAAAGATTTAGCCCCTGATGTGCTGGTGAAGTTGAAGACCAGCGGTGTTTGTGCCAAGTCAGAAGCTGAAGCAGCTGAGAAAGCTAAGTCTATAGAGCAAAATAATAAGCGTTGCGTGATTCAAATTGAATCAACCTCATTTCCAAGCCGCACAACGGCCGGCGGGCTTGTGCCTATAGAAGTAACGGGCAGTTGCGTAAAAAGTGAAAATTATACAAGCAAGGGCTCTAAGTTTGACGTCCTTTATTTGGTTGGCACAAATGTAAAAACTAAGCAACCCATTGTTGCCTCGGTAGAAATCAAGCAATTTTGAATTTGGTGGCCGGCTTGATTAAAATTTCAATTTATCAGCCGCAGCCATCAAAAATGACTGCTGTCAATTCTTAAATGTGGTATGAAAATTATGGTATTAGTTATAAAAGAACAACGATGCCTGAATATAAACTCTCCCAATTGTTATATTTTTTGGTTTGCATCTCTTTGATTTTGCCGGCACAACCGGCTCAGTCGGCTGGTGACAGCACCGGCTCAACCGGCTCTATTACCATAACCAGGCATGTTAATGAAGCTGCCAAAGCTTTTGCTTCTCGTGACTATGGCAAGGCTAGAGATGAATACCGCAAAGCGATAGGCTTGAGTCCGGATACGCTTGAGTTCTATTATGGGCTTTATGATGTTTGTGTCCATTCAGGGGAATGGGATCAGGTAGCTTATGCTTTGCAGAGGATTTTTGAGCTTGATCCAAGCAAAAAGCAACCCTTGCGGGCGCAATACGGTGAAGTACTCTATCATCTGGGTAATTATGATGAGGCAATACCGGTTTTGAAACAAGCATTGAAAGAGGCTGATTTGCCTCAGCCTAAAATTTCTTTAGTTGTTCTTCCGTCTGTACCCGAGCCTGCTGCGGAAAAAAACACATCTGAGACTAAGACGGCGCCCCCACCCCCGGTTGCTATCCCCAGTGAGCCGGTTGTGCCGCCGCGCCCAATCATGTCAGCAAAAGAAGTAAGCGAATTTGGATTGAGTTTTCTAAATGCTTCTCATTCGGAATGCATTCTTATAGCCGAATATTTAGGCTATGAAAAAGGCACTGATGTGCATTACACCCATCCACCCACTGCCAACTATCGCATTATAAAAATTCTTAAGGGACCGCCCTTAAATAGAGATTTACCCCTGCGCTATGAATTTACTGATCGTGTCAATGACCCGCAAGCGCCGCCAGGATGGAAGTTTGGTCCTGACAAAATGCCGGAAAAGGGAAGCCAATGGATTGTTTTCATCAAAAATGCTCTTCCCCGAGACGGCGCTTTTGACACTTATCAGGGATCATATGGCAGGCAGCCGGCAACGGAAGAAAATTTGAATAAGGTTTATGCCCTCTTGGAAAACTCAGCCAATCGTTAGCATTTTTCTCCGGAGTGGAGGTTTAATAAGGATCTTGCAACAAACAAAATTGGCAATTTATATTTTAATGGCGGCTGTCTGTTGTCTAATCTACATAATCCCGGCTCTGGCAGTAGATCCTGAGGTTATGGCCAAGAAAGTGCTTTGTCATACTTGTTTGATGAAAATATATGTTGCTCAAGGTAATGTTGCTCAAGCTCTTACTGAGTATCAAGAATTACTTAAACTAACTCCCAATGATGCCGCATTGCATTTTGATTATGGTAATTTCCTGGCTCGCAATAGCAAGCCGGATTTAGCTATTCCACAGTTTAAGCTGGCAGCAAAACTAAAGCCGACAATCCCAGAATATCAAGTTGGCTTGGGTAATGTATTAATGTATACCAAGGACTATGCTGGTGCTGTTGCTGCCTATAGCAAAGCCTGTGTATTGGGAGGCAAATATCAAGATATGGTGCAGAAGGCTCAACAATATCAAGCTCAGCAAAAATCCTATGAGCAGTATCAGCAAAAAATTAAAGCTCAAAAAGAATCAGAAGAATAGCACTGCGCTCGCTACGCTTCGCTGCTCGCACGCGCGTATAGACGCTCCACTCCGCACGGTTCCTCGCCGCGCTTCGTTCTCGCTGTACTTTGATTTTAAGCGCGGGCTTATAGACGTGGATTGGGCCAATTCAAATCAGCCAGGGCTTCATCAAAACTAACTCTGCTGCGGCTGCAATAATTAAGAGTGATTATGCATTGTTCTAATTTCATGCGCTCATCATTCAGCAGAGCAACACATATAAGAGCTGCATCAAAAGTTTTGTTATCAAGCTTTTGCGCAGCCTTTAAAATTGAAATCAGGTCCCCACCATGTTTGCGGCTTACATTTTTTGCTGTTGTTATATCGTCTTTAGTTAATAATCCTGCTTTTTCCAATAATTCGAAAGCGGCAGACTTTTCCTTGCTAAGTGCTTTATCTTTGCTTGCAGGAGCAGTGCTGGTGGCTGGAGTAGGGTCTGATGATTTAGTGTCCACATAATCCTCTATGGAATCGCCTTTCTTGTGATGCTGTTTAAGAATGGCGGCGGCTTTATCATCAGTGAGTTTGCCTGTTTGTACCAGAGTCTGTATTTTTGAAGCTGCAGCCAGAGAGCATTCGCTAAGAAGCCCTGCTCGTTTCAATAAATCAGCTAGAGCAATGTCATAACGTTTATTGACCAGGCTGGTATCAATTGGCATGGCTGATAATGGCTCAGCAACAGGCTGGGTAATGGGAGTAAATGACCAGCCCGGGGACGGCATTACCGGTGGCGTGACATAACCTTGCCCTGGCGGCATGACTGGAGGGTAGACAACAGGAAATGCAGGTGGGGCTACACCAGGCGGCATATTGTACGACGTAGATGGGAAGGCTGTGGGAGGAAAGGTTGTGACTGGCTGATTGACATAGCTCTGATTGCTTGCCGCGGCCGGCTGATCAGGCGAGTCAGGATTGATATTTAAGCTATAGTCATTATTGGATTTAGACTGAGATTTTGTGTTTTGTGGCGATGCATCAGTAGGGGCAGGTTGGTGTTTGTCTTCCTTATCTTGTGCTGGTCGAGATTTAAGGATGTCAGAAAGCTTATTGTTGGGGTTATTGGGGGCGACTGCTCCGCAAGACATCACTAAAACATCATAGAAAAGCTCTATATCAGCGGCAGCAAAGGTTTGGCTCCATAATTGTTTAGATTTGCCGTTATTGTCTTCGTAAAGGGACCAGATTGGGTCATCGACATTGATGTCCCACTGTACATTAAGAACAAAAATTTGATCAGGCGTGCTGGTGGTCCACCCCAGCTCAACTTGATTACCGCGCGATGATTCAACTGTAGCCAGCAAATCCTTAATGCCGCTCAAAGGACGTATGCCTGTTTCTGTCGGCAATATAATGCGATTAAGAGTTTGTGCCTCTGGTTCTTCTGATGTTTTTTTGCCTTTAAGCATAGTCAATCAAGCCATCTAGCCATCCAGATCTGATAACCATTCATCTACACGCAATGCTATGCAAGACCCGCCTTTTATCACTTACCCAGTCAGACTTGTCGCTCAAACCCTGTAAGCTGGATTTAGTATTTAAATTGGTTAAAATTTTGGACCCTTTTTTATATACGATATGAATAGAACAACGGCACAGCAGCCGGATGGCATATGAGTTATGGGCCCGCCGCTGCAGTTCTCCGCGCCTGCACTACTAGGTTTGTAAAAGTTCTTGGGCTCGGGCAGCGGCTTTAACTACTGCTTTAATCAGGGTTACTCTCAGTTTCCCTTCTTCCAGCTCCATCAAACCGTCAATAGTGCACCCGGCCGGTGTCGTCACCGAATCCTTCAACAAAGCCGGATGTGCGCCGGTTTCTAATATCATTTTGGCAGTGCCAAGCATAGTCTGAGCTGCCAGCAATGTAGCTGTGTCTCGCCGCATTCCCAGTTTTACGCCCGCTTCAGTCAGTGATTCAATAACCACGTATAAATAGGCTGGGCCGCTGGCAGATAAAGCAGTCAATGCATTAAAAAGCTTTTCCTCCAGAAAGACTACCTGACCAACACTTTTAAATATTGATTCTGCCATTTGTTTGTGAGTTTCATTAGCATATTTGCCGCCGGTTAAACCGGTCATACCGGCGCTAACTAAAACACAGGTATTAGGCATGGCTCGAATTACCGGTACAGGGACGACAAGCGCTTCTTCAATGTAGGCAACCGGAACAGAGGCTGCTGCCGAGATAACCAGCTTATTTTCTTTAATGACCGGTGCAATTGTTTTCAAGACATCGGGCGTGTTTTGCGGCTTGACAGTAAGAATAATGATATCGGCTTGCTGAGCGGCGGCAGCATTATCGGTAAAAATTTTGATAGATAGCTTTTCCTGAGTTGATTTGACGGCTTCCTGACGGTGAACTGTGCCTATAATCTGATCAGGTTTAATTGTTCCAGACCTAAGCAATCCTGAAATAAGTGCCGTGCCCAGCGTGCCCACCCCTATGACAGCAATTTTTTTACCAGCCAGCATTTTTACCTGCAGACAATTGAGACAAACGAGCACTTATTGGAAACATAAGGACTACCAGGCAATGATAATCTAATCTTATTAACCTAAGCAAGCCAGCATGTTTCAGAAAAAAAAATATATTAAATTAGAGCCGTTAATCCTGCCGCCGCCGCAGCAGGCAGATTTGCAGCGGGCTCTAGTACAGGCGCAAAAATTCCGGGGTTCTACTGTGGAATTACCCTGGCGGCTAAAAGAGAACAATCTTTATTTTTCTTTAGCTGTACGCTCAGAGCTTAGTTCGGTAGAGCATGTCTGGACTTTATATCAGGGTGAAGGCAGTAATTCACATGTAATGTGGAGCGCACCCTTTACTGATCTGGATTTGCTTAAAGAAGTTATTGCTTTAACTATGTCTGAATCTATAGGAAGTACCGATTCTGTTTCTGTGACGAAAAGCCATTCTTTACCGCCTGATCAGCAAATGGTAACGGAGACTACCGCTCCTCTTCAGCCTGCTGTCCCAGCCCAACCTGACACACCGGTTCAGCCTCACATGGTGGTTGCGGATCAAAGTCAATTGCCGCCAGTATTGCCGGCTCTTAATCCTGAGTTGTTTAAAAAGCATAAAAACTTTTTGCTTGGCCAATTTCTTATTGCCACAGGTTTAATTGTCTCCGCTACTTTAGATAAAATACTGAAATTACAGGAAATGATAGCAACCGGGTTGATCGACACGGAGCAAGCTATTGAAGCAATTAAAAAAGCGAATTTGCAAGGTAGTGATATTAATATAGTTGGCAGCCAAAAAAAGGCAAATATTAGCCAACATACGCCTTTGCTGGGAGAAATTTTGGTTAGAGCCGAGGTCATAAATAGTTCAATCTTGCTGGCCATTCTTAAGCTGCAAGAACTAGTGCGTTCGGGGGCGATGACTCCAGGGGAAGCCTGCCAGTCTTTGCGGAAAGAACTAACCAGCGGTAGCTCATTAAGAGAAAAGGGCCTCGTCAGTCAGTCGAGGCAAGAAGAAGTGATGCTTGAATTACTTCTCAGGGCTGGACTTATAGCTCAAGAAGATAAAAAAACTGTCCATGACGTACAAAAAAAACATGGCGGCAAGGTGGGCGATATCTTGATGGCTGCCGGGAAGGTGAACCAAAACACAATTGCTGCTGCCCATCAATGCGAATATCTGCTTTCCGAGAAAAGAATAAAGTTGGAGCAAGTAATGATTGCTCTCAATTATTGTGAACGCAGCCGTGTTGGCTTGGCTGAGGCAATTGTGGATCTTGGCTGGCACGATGATTTGGATCTATGAGCAGCGATCCATCATCCTTGCGGCTTGTGATGTTGGGCGTAGGGCAGGTTGCTGTTCAGGTAGCTGCGCTTGCTTCTCAATATAAATTATTTGGCAGTACCCGTGATCCTCATAAAAGTCAAAGACTTAAATCGCTGGGGATCATGCCGTTTGTGATTCAATCTGATTATATAACCGGAGCAAAGGTGCTCGTCTCTTTCCCTCCGGATGGGCAAAGTGATGAATTGTTTGCCGGGTTATGCACCAATGCTGGTACTATAATTTATATTTCATCAACTGCGGTTTATGGTAGATACGGTGGTGTAGTGAATGAGTCGACACCAGTTGACTGGCAGTCTGAAAAAAGTAAATTGCGATTGCAAGCCGAGAGGATTTGGCTTGAGCGAGGAGCAATTGTCTTGCGGGCACCGGGATTATATGGGCCAGAGTCCGGATTACATTTGCGTTTAGGCAATGGCTCCTACCGGTTGCCGCCTGATAATACTAATTATCTTTCTCGCATTCATCTCAAAGATTTAGCTAGAATTATTCTGTCGGCTTATGCTAAACCATTATCAGCTGGTTCGATTTATCTTGTCGGCGATCTGGAACCGGCACCGCAAATAGATGTTGTCCAATGGCTGTGCCAGAAAATGAATATCCCTCTGCCGGACATTTGTGCACCAGAAGTGGTGCCGGAGACATTAACTGCCAATCGCCGTGTAGATGCAAGCAAAATACTGAGTGAACTAAACATTAAACTAGAGTTTCCCACCTACAAAGAAGGCTATAGCGATTGTCTTCAATCAGTCCATGGACGGTGCTGATTATGCACTTTGCACAGTTCAAGCAGAATGATGCCGGCAATACTGCCCATGGGGACAAGATACCAGCCAAAAACTAACAAAACAAAGCATCCACAACCAAGATTCATGGACATGTCGTCTATAAATATATATTTCAAAGTTTGTGATAGTGATGCAAGACCATTAACCATATTAATCAATCGTACTTCTGTATCAATGGGAATACCGACGGTTAGCACGGTCAGCAGCGCACTTGTAAATCCCAGTATAGCCGCTCGCATATATGTACATGTTTGTTCCCTGTCGGCACTGCGCTTGGTGATTATAGATGCCCAGAAGCCGGCAGCAATCATGGCACTGCTTACATAAATGGATATATGAATAGTATCGCGTATAGACAGGCAGACAATGGCAGCTGCCAGTCCGGCAAATATGGCGTGAATTAAAGAACAAATGAGACGGGGATATTTTAATAAGAACATCAGCCTAAGCAACTCAATACTTGGGCTCGTTGCCTGTTTTCCACTTTATATTGCAGCCGACGCTGGATTTTTGTTCTGGATTAACTGCTTTACCGGACAGTACTGCTTCTATGGCTGCCCGCAAATCTTTACCGGTAACAGGCAAATTATTGCCTGGGCGACTGTCATCCAGTTGACCTCGATAAACCAGCTTGTGCTGACCATCGAAAAGAAAAAAGTCTGGTGTGCAGGCAGCTTGGTAAGCTTTGGCTACATTCTGGCTTTCGTCATAACAATAGGGAAAAGTAAACGAAAGGGACTGAGCCATTGCTTTCAATTTATCAGGCGCATCATCTGGATAATTATTGACGTCATTAGAACTAATGGCAACAATAGCCAGCTTTTTATCTTTATAGTCACGACCGATGTTGGCTAATTCGTGCTGCACATGTTTAACATAAGGACAGTGGCAGCAAACAAACATGACTAGAAGAGCCGGACTATTTTTAAACGAATCAAGACTAATTGTTTTATTGGATATAACATCCGGTAAAGAAAAATCTGGTGCTTTAGTGCCCAAAGTGAGCATTGTTGATGCGGTTAGCGCCATATAGCCCCCTTATTTGACGAATGCGTTAAAACGCCAATTCTAGCTTATTGGTAACCAGCAAAGGACAATTCAGGCATAGTTTATTAAATAAAAACTATGGGCATAGTACCTAACGGTGCATATTATGGCAATGAAGAGAAAATCACTATGCCTGGACCCGAATTTACACCACCGCAAGAAGCAAAGAAAGGTACTAAAGGCGCTGATATTTCTCCCCTGCAAAACGAGGCAATTGGAGTTTTGATTGGGCAGGAGCCTGGAATGAGGACGCCGACGGCACCAGAAAAACAACTGTCGGAAGCAAAGGGACCAGAAGCGCCTCAAAAAAAAGGTGGCGATAAAGGCCATATAGAGGAGTCGGCATATGTTGACGAAACCCGTGCCGGATTCGCAGGACAAAAAAATGAAAATACTATGTTTAATCGGATCCGCGCCAAAACTGATCCGAAGAATTTAGTCTCTCTTGGCATAGTTGAATCAGCTTTAAGTGACGAAGGATTTCAGGCGAATGTTGCGGCGATGAAAAATCTTCAGGGTTTGTCGATAACAAACTGTCCTATAACAAACAAAGCATTAATAGTCCTTAGAGATCTGGCAAAATTAGAGAGTATAGGTTTGTACGGTACAAAAATTTCGGATGCCGGACTGCAGAATTTCAAAGACTTGAAGAAATTATCGAGTTTTTCAGCAGGACGAACTGGTATTACCGGTCGCGGATTAGACAATTTGTCTGCCGATACATTGACAAATCTTGATTTGTCTTATAACCAGATTAACAAGGCAGGGTGTGAAAAAATTGCTCGGTTCAACAAACTAGAACAGCTAAATTTAACGCATACGCCTGTTAACGACGATAGTCTGACTGCATTCTCTTCTCTGAAGCATTTGAGACAATTAGAGCTCGGAGAAACTAAGGTTGGTGATAATGGTCTGACTGCCATTGCGAAGATGGAAGCATTACATTGGTTAGACCTATCCAATACAACCGTCACCAGCGCTGGCATTGAAAAACTTGCTCTGTTAAAGTCAATGATTCATTTGGAGCTTAATGGAACTAAAGTAAAAGTAGACGATAAGCTGATAAAGGCTTTAAGTGGCATGCAACATTTAAACTCATTAGAACTCAGAGATGTCCAACTTTCAGATAACGACATATTAAAGCTCCGTCAGGCCTTGCCCAACGCTTTTATCTTTACAGATAAAGGAATGTTTGAAGCCATCAATAAACCTGAGAAACCTCTGATGCCCGGCTTGATGCCGGTACAACCGCAGTCAGAGTTTGACGGCGCTGGGGCAAGATTTGAATATCACAAAAACGAAACAGCAATGTTTGATTTGCTTCGTAAAAACATCGATCCGGCGAAACTGACAGATCTTTATATAATTCGCTCACAACTAAGTGATGAAGGACTGCAAGCCAATATACCTGCGATGGGACATCTTTCTAATTTAGTCTTAAACGAAAATAGTCCAGATAAACCAATCACTGACAAAGGCATAGCAGCTGTCAAAAATTTGAAAAACTTAGAGAGAGTAAGCTTATACGGTACAAAAATTACAGATGCTGGACTGGCGAATTTTAAGAACTCGCAGAATATATCTGATTTTACGGCTAAGGGGGCTGATATTACCGGCAGCGGACTGGTAAATTTGCCTGAAAAAGTTTGACTGAATTAACCTTAAGACATACACCGATTAACGACATAGGCTGTCAAAATATTAGTCGCTTCGAACATCTAGAAAGACTGGATCTCAGCCATACTCCGGTTAATGATCTTGCTCTAGCACCACTTTCTTCCCTTAACCGTGTAGTATTTCTGGAGCTGGCAGACACTAAGATTGGTGATAACAGTATGAATACGATTGCAAAAATGGGATCAGTAGTCGAATTGAATCTAGCCAACACAGCAGTCACCACTGTGGGCATTGAAAAACTAGCTGATGGGCTAAATCCTATAATGGAATTGTCTCTTAGTGGTACTAAGGTGAAGGTGGACGATAAACTGGTAAAGGCTTTGAGCCGCATGCCAGCGATACTTTTATTAGAAATCGAGCATGTCAATCTTTCAGATAACGACATACGGAGACTTCGTCAGGCTTTGCCCAATGCTAATATTTCCACAGATAAAGGGCTCTTTGAGCACATCAATAAACCTGTGAAACCTAAAATTCCTGGTCGAGATGTGGTATAAAAACCGCCTTATAGCTGCGTACCTTCAAGTAGTGCTGCTGCCCGCAACACCTCTGCCGCCAATATATGTGCTGCTGCCGGCAATGACGGTGTTTTTCTTTTTAATAGCGGCAGCCTCTATTGTAGGCATATCTTCCGATTCGACTATTGGTTTGCCGTCATAGGCCCCCCAATAATTGGCACCAACCCTTTTTTTCTTTTCGCCTGCCGTTGGTAAAAATCGTTCTGGGAAGGCAATTATTATAAGAAGCCCGACAGCAATTATTAATCCGACAATAATAGTCATTTTTTGGTTTGTACCTGATCTTTCAAGCAGTCCATAATCAACTGACAAAGCTAAGTTTGAGGGCAAACCTATCCCTTGTCAACACGGTTTATAGCCTATTTTGCACATTAAACAGAAAGTCCATGCCCTTCTAATTATCACCAGCAAGTCTGTCAGAAAAACAATTGTAAATCTGACAACAAGCGATTCTTTTAGTGATGCCCATAGTGACATATATATTAAATTAAAAGGGAAACACCGTTAATGGTATTTCCCTTTTGGAATCGATTTTATATACCTGGACTAAGCGCGCATTACTTCAGCCAGCTCGGCATACAATCCAGCAATCTGGGCTGCCACCGGAGCGGTTATACCGTCTTCTTCCGAGTATTTAGTGAATTCTTCTGCTTTGCTTTCGAAAAGACAGATTAATCGCTGATTGAATTCCTGAATTTGCTTGTTCATACACATTGTTCTTTCTAGCTATGCAGAAGGCAGAGCAAAGATTGCCTACCTTGAGGGATATTTAGTTGTAAAAGAGAAGTTGATTAATTTTGTCTCAAATGATGAGAAGCTCAACTAGTAAGAGCAAAAAAGTTATGGAAATATCGAAAATTTAATCTAAGCCGCCCTATTTAGAGGTTGATAAGAGGTGATATGTGGCGGCGGGGAGAACACGGGTTGATTCCATCGACCCCTACAGCTCGCGTAATCGAGATTTATCCGCCCGTGAAGCGGGTATTAAATCTGATGAAAAGGCATTTGCAGGTTTGATATTTTCAGAGGTAATTCAATGGCCGAAGTAGGCCTGACTCAGCTACAGATGATGCTTGTCCGGCAAGGGGGCTTCGGCACCCTGCCCTTGAGCATTTTGCCGGCAGGCAATTTCCTCTCTTTTATACGTGCAGCTGAGCAGCTTTGTCTGGATGCAAAACTCAATCCCGATAATTATCTATTGGTCAAAACATAATGCTGAAAGCTCTTTTACCGGAAAGCGCGCGCTTAAAGCAGCTAACCGATGAATGCAAATGTCTATCTGTTTTTTCGGACAACAATCTTGAATCAGCTGATGAATGGTGCGTGCTTATTGAAAGCAATAAATTAAGCATGGTTGTTTATGGCCAGGAATGTGGCCAGACGAAAGCCGCTATCAATGTGCCGGGTCAATGGATACCGAATTGGTCAAGCAGTATTTTGCCAGGCTTTTGCCCAAATTGCAGCTGTTGACCCAGTAGAAAGCAATAAATTGGAAGATGCCCGTGCTGGCCTAACTTATGGTGATAGTGTTGTTTCCTTAACGCAGCGCCTTAAGTCCAAATGGCCGATTATTAAATCGCCAACGCCGGCAAAATTTTGTTATTACACCGGCTGTACAGTACACCAGTCGACAAACATTATTTTAAAGTCAAGCAGCGACTATAAGCCGGTTCCAGGTGCCAGCCAGACAAGACCAGACACAGCCACCACCTGCTCAGCAACAACAATCAAGCTGCTGAACCGGAGCAGCCAAATTTGGGTCAAACAGATTCTAAATCGGGTGCTGCTCTTACTGACACAGGTAGTCAGCCGATTACACACGGTGGAGCATTGCCGGCAGTGCTGCTGTGCCAACCGGACTCAGAACAGAAGTGATAACAGAAATCAAACCATTGTAGTTGTTCACGGGTTGCCGCGACAGACAATTACTGCCCAAACAATAATAGCGGAGATTATCAGCCGTCTGCGTCACTCGCACAACCTTAATGCCATATTGCAATTTGCCATTGAGAAATTAGCGCAAGCAGTCAATGCCGACCGCGGTTTAATATGGCAAGTAGTAGGCGATCAGCTGGCGGTTACTCATGAATATTCAGCTAGCGGCAATCTTTGTTTTATAAGCAATCGCCCTCTGCATTCTGATGAGTCAGCGGCGATTGTGCTTGAATTTGTTAATCATTTCCCTGATGAATCAGCTACTGGTGTAATCAGCATCAATGACACTAGCTCAAGATACCAATTTGCATAAAATATCACCCACACTTTCTTCTTTAATTGAGTTGGGTGGAGTTAAAGCCAGGCTGATGGTGCAATTGCGTTCGCGCGGTGTATTCTTCGGTTTTTTGGAATTGCAGCAGTGCAATACGCCGCGAGCCTGGGGCAGTGAAGAAGCGATGATGATTCAGACTGTAGCGGAAATGCTTTCTGTTGTTGTTCAGCAATCATACGATCAATCTAAGATTGAAGTTGATGCGCGTGAAATGAAGCTTATTAACGATATTGCCAGTCTCTTCCGCGAATCACGCGGGCAAAGCAGCGAACAATCTCTGGTTAAATCAGTGCTCTTGGTAGCCGGGCATATGGGATTTATTCATGCTCAGCTCTATCTATATCATCAGGAAGAAGATGAATTAGTGCCCCAGATCCGCAATGGTGACAGTGCCAGTGTGCCCCTTTCAGACAACGACAATCCCTTTGTCGCTGTTTTTAAATCCGGACGCGGCAAAGTAATCAATGTTGAAGAGTCTAAAAAAGGCGATCCATATTTTAAGCACGATATGGCTCTCATTTTGCCTTTAAGCTCAGAAGGAGAACGGTTGGGCGTGATTGGATTATGGCAACGGCAAAGCAAACAACTGCCTTTTAGAGCCCAGGACAGAGAACTGGGATTAACTATTGCCGGGCACCTTTCTAATGTTATTCGGGCTGAAACGGCTGTTATGCAAATTAAAGCTGAACAGGCACGGGCAGCTTTAATTAACAAAGTGTCGAGCGAAATTCGTCAATCTTTAAAAGAAGTCGATCAGATTATGGCTACTCTGGTTGAGTCTCTTAAAAGAACATTTTAAGCTTGGTCGCTGTTTGGTAGCTTTGTACGATCTCACTGCTGAGCAATTCACTAAATACAAAATGTCCTGCCAGCCGGTGTTTAATCCCAGTGGTGACGGTAGCAGTTTAGCTGGTGCTGATAAGCTTTCTGAAGAATATCTTGAATGGCAGCTCTTTAATAGTAAATTGCCGGAGTTGCGCCAGGGCAATATTGTTTTTCTTAATCAGGAAGAATTGCGTCAAGCCTGGCAAGGGCACGAAGAGGGCTTAATTGGTTCTATTAAAGCGGCAACACTGGTACCTCTTTTATATGGTGGTGAATTTAAAGCCATCCTGTGTTTATTGCATACTGAGCAAATGCGCATGCTTCCCCAAAATGACATGAACATGATCTCTGATGTGTCAGATCGTGTGGCGGCTGTTATGTCACATGCCGAACTATTTGCTCAGGTTGAGCGTCAGGCTGTAACCGATCCTATGACCGGTTTATTTAATCGGCGTTATTTCCAGGAACAGCTAACCAAAGAAATCGATCGTTATCAAAGATTTGGGCACCCATTTTCTCTAATTATTGCCGATCTTGATTTGCTCAAGAAAATCAATGACACTTTCGGCCACCCGGGTGGCGACATGGCCATTAAACATATAGCTAATGTGATGAGGGCCAATGTTCGTGATGTAGATACTGTGGGGCGATTTGGTGGTGAAGAATTTGTGGTGCTATTACCGGAAACGGAGCATAAGCAAGCACGCATGGTGGCGGATAGAATTTGCGCCGGCATACGAGAAGTGCCGGTGGAGGGTATTGGCACGATTACGGCATCTCTGGGATTGTCCACTTATCCTCATGATGCAACCGATTACAACAAATTATTTGATTTAGCCGATCAAGCACTGCTATTAGCTAAACGCAAAGGGCGTAACCAGGTTTGTTCAGCGTCCCAGGAAGCGTCTCAAGAATTGATGCCTGTCCTGGGTTCGGAAAATCAGTCTGAAGAAGATGCAAGAGCCGCCTTGTCGGCAATGTCTATAACGATGGCGCCGGCCAGCCCTACGCAAATATCAATGCCTGCCGGCAATCCTATTAATCTCACTCTGGTTGCCCGGCGGGGGCTTTTAGGATTGTTGTCTTTACTGGTCAAAGCGATTGAAGAAATAGATATGTATGAGCCTGGCCGCAGCGAAGATGTTTATAATTATGCTCGCAAAATGGCTGAAAGTCTTAATTTATCAGCTGACCGTGTAGAAATGATTGCTTTGTCTGCTGTCTATAGCAATTTAGGCAAATTAATTTTGCCCAAAGAAATACTTAAAAAGAAGGTCCTTTAACCCCGCAAGAAATGGAAATAGTAAAAAGCCATCCATCAGCTGGTGCCAGGCTTCTTGAGACAGCCAAGTTAGTTGTGCGCATGGCTCCTATAGTAGAAGCTTATCAAGAAAACTGGGACGGCAGTGGTTATCCGCATGGGTTGAAAGGTGAAGAAATTCCACTGGAATCGAGAATTGTTGCCATTGTCAATGATTATATTGCCATGATTAGCAATCGTCCTTACCGGGCGGGCTTAAGCGAAGAAGAAGCGCTAAGCCTTATCGAAAATAAAGCCGGCAAAGATTACGATCCAAAATTGACTGAACTCTTTCTTTCTTTGCTGGGACATAACGTAAATGTCGCTAAGGTGTAGGGGCGGGGCGCAGCTCCGCCCGCGTTGGAATGACGATATCCGGAGGACCCGTAGGGGCGAGGCGCAGCTCCGCCCGCGTTGGAATGACGATATCCGGAGGACCCGTAGGGGCGAGGTTTACTGAGCCCGCTATTACAAGGGTTTACGGTTGCAATTCTTAGACAAGATCCATATATATTAGAATTATGCAAACTGGAAGCCAGTAGATTAAATGTGTATTGATAGGTTGCGCATTTTGCTATAATAAAAACCAGGACTGATAGGAAATGTAAAGCTAATTATACAAGCGGGATCGTTACGACCCGATATAGTTTCATTGACTTAGCAAGAGCGTTTCGGCGGTTCTACCTGGATATTCAAAAATACAGTATCTTAAGGAGCAAGCCTCTCTGTGACCGGTGAGTGAACCGGCAGAGAGGCTTGAGCATTGGTATCACGGGCGGTAGCTTGTACAAATTACCGCACGCGGCCGTTCTTTTTTTAAGCAGTCATTTTCATTATTGAAACGACAATCGCCACAAAGAAATTTTTCTTTGCCACGCTGATATTTAAGGCCAACAACTGTAATGAATATAGCTACTAGCAATACTAATGTAAAAACTGTCCACTGCGCTATCAACATTTTTTGATTACCAAATTAATTCCTTTGTGACTCACAGACCGACAGATCTGGGATCGACTATATCTCGCAAAGTATCCCCCAATGTATTGAAGCACAATATAGTCACAAATATCAGCATGCCCGGAGCTAAAAGCCAGGGCTGATTATAAAGATCATTAGCATTATCGAGAGCTGCTTTGAGCATATTGCCCCAGCTGGCATCCGGTTGTTGTATGCCCAGACCAATAAAGCTCAAGCCACTTTCGGAAAGAATAAAATTAGGCACTTGTAATGTTGCTGCCACAATAACAAAGCTCGTTGTTTGCGGCAAAACATGCCAATCATATTTTTCCATTCGGAGAGACCAATTGCTTTGCCGGCTTCCACAAATTCTAATTCCCTAATTGTCAAAACCATGCCGCGAATCACACGTGCTAAACCAGCCCAGCCAATAAATGACAGTATAATTGTAATCAGGGCAAATCTTTCACTGCTGCTCATGCCTGCCGGCAATATGGCAGCCAGTGCAATTAATAAATAAAAACCAGGCACAGACATAATTGCTTCTGCAATTCTCATCATAACATTATCTATGATGCCGCCGCACAATCCGGCAATGCCACCATATATAATGCCAACCGGAAACATGATCAGCAACCCCAGAAAGCCGATAGTCAGACTTTTTTGAGCGCCGAAAAATAAACGTGAAAAATTATCCCGGCCATTGATGTCCGAGCCTAATAAAAATATGCGAGCTGGTGAGCTGACACCAAATAAGTGTAAATTACCTGGAATAAGTCCGAAGAACTTGTAAGGTTCACCTGTGACAAAAAACTTAAGCGGCAGCGCAGACTGCGAACGTCGGCGTATAAATTTGCTTGTAAGCGTCAGGATCAAAACCACGTTCTACTGGATAAACTAATGGTCCGGCAATCGATCCGCTTTTGAAAATAAAATGTATTTTGGTAGGTGGTGCATTGGCCAGATCAGGATCAGCAAAATTCATGCTGTAGGGAGCAAAAAAATCGGCAAAGGCAGCTAAGAAATAGAACAAAATTAAAATCAATCCGCCTATACGGGCTGGTGCTGATTGCCAGATCTGTTTTGCAATAACATGGCTATCTTTTAGTTTTATATCCGGATCGATCATTGTTGTAGTCACAGTATTCCTTGTTTATTCCAGAGCGATACGCGGGTCGGCAAATTTCAAAAGAATATCAGCTAATAAATTGCCGGCAATAAGCATCACTGCTCCCAGCATAAGCGAAGCCATAACCAAATTCATATCTTTTGTTTGCACTGCTTCCAGAGTAAGCCGTCCCAATCCCGGATAGGCTAAAACTGTTTCAGTTAGAGCGGCACCGCTGAGCAAGCTGGCAAATTCAAAGCCGAAGAGTGTAATTAAAGGATTAATGGCTGTTTTTACAGCATGTGCATAAATAACCTTGCTTTCCGGCAAGCCTTTGGCTCTGGCAGTGCGAACATAATCTGCTTGTAATACATCAAGCAGACTGGCGCGCATTTGCCTTTGCACACCAGCCAGTCCAATAAGCGTTAACACAGTGGTTGGTATAATCAAATGGCTGACTATATCAAGACATTTACCAATAAAATCTCGCTCAAAAAAATCCTGGCTGGTTAAACCGCCAATAGGCAAAATATGAGTTTGTGTTGCCACCATCAGCAATAACAAAGCCAGCAAAAATGTGGGCATGGACATGCCGATGGCAGTGAGAATAGTGAGAGTGCGATCAATAATGGTATTGCGATAAACAGCGGCATAAACACCGGCAGGAATAGCAATTAGCCAGGTAAAAAACACCGAAGCGGCACCTAAGAACAATGTATTGCCGGCTCTTTGTAAAAGCAGAGTACTTACTGAGCCGCCGGTGGTTGAAATGCCGAGATCACCTTTAACTAAATTTTTGAGCCATAAAAAATATTGCACAACCGGCGGTTTGTTTAAGCCCAGTCTTTCTTCTTCAGCTTTAATTGTGGCTTGCGAAATAGCAGGATTAGCTTTTAAATAAGCAAGCGGATCAATAGGTGCCAGGCGCATCATGATAAAACTCATGATTGAAATGACAAGCAAAAGCGGTAATGCTTGCAAAAATCGGCGAAAAATATAAATGGGTAATGGCATTAGTTGACGTTTTCTGCTTAATAAATATTTCTTCTACATTATGCATGATGCCGCGGGGTGACGAAGCCGACTCCGAGTGGGGTGGGCATATAATTGCCGATGCGGTTGCGGGCGGCAGTAAGATTTAAATTGGTGAATAAATATATAAACGGTTGTTTGTCATAAGTAATTTGTTGATAGCGATCGAAATATTTATGCCGGCTGGTAATATCAAATGTGGTGGCACCTTTATCAAAACAATTATCGATTTCTTTTTCCCAGTCTCTGGCATCACTGACTTTGATTATACCTTTGTTGTCCGGCAGGCGTTGATCAAACATATGCAGGCGTCCAGCTGATTTCCAAACATTGGCGCCGTCATAAGGTTCAAGCCGGCTGCCTGTTAATCCCATTACTACTGCTTCCCAATCCAGACTGTCGCTTACTTTGTCCACAAGAATATTGAAATCAATCGGCTGATAATTAACTTTAATGCCCAGTTTTTTTAAATCATTCTGAATCATTACACAGATAGCATCGCGTGTAGAATTACCGGCATTAGTATAAAGGGTAAATTCGACTTTATTGCCATTGACCATCATATAAAATATCTCCTTGCTTTTTAAAGCCACCTTGTTTAAGAAGCTGTGGACGCATAATGCAAGATCTTGCGGATATGGCTTTAAGATTATTATTAAAAAAAACAGAAGCAGTGGATTCAGAAGTAAATAATTCATAGCCGACTCCACGCAAAATATTGGCTACCATGCGTTGCGATCGACAGCATGACTGATTGCCTGGCGGAAAGAGATCATTGTTGAACCAACTCTTGCTTAGCAGGATCGACATAAAATTTGCCGGTCTTAGGATTTTTGCGCCGGCACAAATTAAACATCAAAAATAAAGTGCCGTCATCAGGTCCAAGATTATACATTTTAAAATTGCCGCTTTGTTCTCTTTGTTTAACCAGAGCTGCATCGCCGCCACGTACTGCTCTTATGTCTAATAAATCAGTATCACCAGCATAAAATTTCAGCAATTGCGTATTTTGATCCGGGACAATCAAAACGACAAATTTGCTCAAATAAGGCAAGCGGTGCTGCAATTTATCAACCATTGAATAATATGGATTAGGTACAAGCTCTACTCTTTGTCCGGGTAAATAACGATGCAATTTAAATGGACCGTTGACTACAATTGTTTCCGGTTTACAATTAATATCCCAGAAGCTATTAAATTCACCAATTTTATTTTCAGCAATTAGTTTGTTTGTAATCGGTTCCAGAATATGTTTAGGAGCAATGGCTGCTCCCACAGCATTTAAAAAAGGAGCAAACGGCACTTGAGTATGAAAACGCACAGTTAAATCATCAATTTTTTCTACGCTAGGGTAATGTCCGTAGACAGACAAAACATCACGAGAGCTGGAGTTGCCAAAACCTTTTGCTATCAATGTGCCAAAAGTATAAACAACATCATCGGCTGTAAGTGGCTGACCATCAGACCAGCGCAGTCCTTTGCGCAAAGTAAAAGTATAATCTTTATGATCAGCACTGATAGTAAAACTGCTCGCCAACCTGGGATAAAACTTAGCTGTCCAGGGATCAACACCAAGCAAAGACTCATACATTAAAGAGGCGATACCACCACTTTCAGCATCACTGGCTGCCCAGCAATTAAAAGTTTTTGGACCGCTGCCGAAGCTCGATACTGTTAAAACGCCGCCAAATTTACCTGTTTCACCGCGGTCTTGCCAGACTTCTTCGTCGCCTAATTTAACTAATTTATAGTCTCCCGGATAAGGCGGCTTATATATAGAATTTTGTAGGGGCGAGGCTTGCTGAGCCCGTGTAGGGGCGAGGTTTACTGAGCCCGTTTTATTCATCGAATCTGCCGAATCAATCGAAACACACGCACAACAATTCATTGTCATGATTACTAAACCGATCACAACCGCATAATGGTTCATCCAATTATTTATTTGTTTCTTGGTCATCGTGTTTGAAATAACTCCGGTACAAACGACCTAATCGATCTCGCACTGATAGCGCTACCACCATACAGATCACAAGTTCCCTGGTGTTGGCGAAAATCAGGTTTTCTCATAACAACACCCAGCACTTGCCCTTTGTTGCTTATCACCGGACCACCACTATTACCTTTGTTGATTGAAGCATCAAATTCAAAGCCATCTGTCTCTATATGCAATATCTTGCCATTAGTGAAAATAGGTTCGTAAGATTTAGCTGGTTCCATATCTATTGTCTGAGTGGCAAGCGGATAACCAGCCGACTGAATTTCTTGTCCCTGGCGCGGAGTGGTTGGATCCAGATCCAATGTATCAATGCTTCGTCGATCCGCTGGCTTAGCCGTTAAGATAGCTAGATCGGGTTTGCAATGAGTGCTTGCTTTATAAACAGTTACTTCGACAGGCGGTTGTGTCACCGGACCTGGCGCGTGCAATAAATAAGCCGTCTTTACCTGCAAACCGGCTAACGTTTTGTACTTGTTGTAGGCTCGCCGCCAGGGATCAGCTTGAGGTGACAAATTATTATCATAATAATCCCAAATCGTATCAACTGTCTGTGTGTATGCATTTTTTTCTTGTGGACTTGGATCCTTTTTTAACCCTAAATTAACCGTATTCAGCAACTCTTTCAGGCGCGGTTCAACATTATTATCAACTGTTGTTTCACAAGCATAAAGTTGCATGGCAGCGTAAAACATCTGACATTCTTCAATAGCTTCAGCGGCTTCGTCCAGTACGTGCTCACAAGTTATAAAAAATACCTTTTGTTTATTTGGTGTCGCTAAAGGAAAACATGAGCCGTGCCCTACTATCTGATAGCCTTGATCAGATCGGTTTGTAGTAAAAACATAATAATGCCGCCTGGGTGATAGGCTGGTTAACTGTGCCCATGGACCATTCTTAAGCCGAACGTTTATGCCCACATTGATCTGAAATATTTTGTCTCTAATCTGTCTGTCAATATTTTCCCAGTTTTGAGTAGCAGCACTGCCATAGCTGCAAAACACTTGAAAAAAAATAAAACAAACTAGACAGTAGATATGAAAACGGCTATTCAATTTACGGTCTTCCGCTGCTTAAAGCACCGACAGTTTTCATGGACATTGGTTGACTTGTGCCGAGATTAAGCACTCGCTCTTTTTTATCTGAGGGTTGCCCGCATACTATGACACCATTCTCGCCGCTTGTTTCTTGTTGTGTGGATACAGCAGAAGCTAATTGCATATCGCTAAAATCAGGTTTTGACCAGACCACAGCTTCAAAATATAATGGTGTGCCTACAAGATCACCTTGAATGGGTGCTTCGATGGACATTGAAACAATGCCTTGTTCAGTAATCTTGTTTACTGCTACCAGTTTGCGATCTGATCCCAGTTTAAGTTCATGCCCGCAGACAGGCCTGGCGCCAGTGTTTTTATCGGCCATAGCCAATGCCACATAATAACCAGGCGGGCCTTGTACTGTAAATTCAGAACACTCACCAAGCACTAAGCGTGCCGGCAAAAATAATTTGGGACCGTGAAAATGCTCAGCGAGCAGATTTTTTTTGCTGGTTGCGGCAGAAGAAAAAGCAATAGGGGCAAAAGTGCCGTGGTCTTTGGACGGTTGTGAATTATCCCCACTGCCGCCGGTTGTAAAGGGAGTACGCAAGGTTTTGAGCAGATTCTCTGGACCATAGATTGTGCTGTCAGAATCTGCCCAGCCTGCAGGTATAAGCAAATACAAGCACAGCAAAGGGTTAATCAGATAAGCTGCTAAAGTTTTCATTATTCTAAAATTATTCGTCTTCTATAGCTCCGTTCTTTTGAATATTATATACATATGCTTTCTACTCATACTAACTTCTTCCGGCAAAAGCTGATTGAAGGCGCGCAGGAACACTGGCTGCTTGTTGAATGCTTTTTTGTCGGACTTAGTGTGCATGTGGCTTTAATACCCATCCTCTGGGTGATTGGCTGGGCTTTGCCCTGGCCCAAGCCGCCTGTAATAACTACAGTTATTGAATATGAGCTCGATAAGTCAGGTCTTATATTCAAGCCAAAGCAAGTGACTGATTATCTGGATCCGAAACTAAACCCAAAATAGCATTGGGCGCTCATTCTTTATTCGAACATTAAATTGTTGAACTTAGTCTTCTAAAAATTGAACTTTTTGCAGCCGGATACGTCTTATATATCGATATGTAGAGATCGATTTTATCGAGGTGCAATTATTAATTGCGGTTTGCGGAGTTTTTGCAGTATCCTTAGGAGCTACCTCTGTGCCAGTATCATATCTGGTGCGGCTTATATGCAGTTGCTATTTATTTGCCCGAGATCTATATTCAACATAGTTATTAATGAGCCAATAAAGGGAAGTATTAGATGTCGGACAGCTTCAGTGCAAGGGGAAAAATCTGGCGATTGCCGGCGGCGGTTGAACCGCCTGCGGATTTTATAACTGCAGTTGAGCAGTCTCCTCTGTTAGCCAAAATTTTGCTCAATCGGGGTATTGATACTGTATTGCAGGCTAATGCCTTTCTTTCGCCAGATCATTATGTGCCGACAGGGCCTTTTGAATTGCCTGATATGGACAAGACATTAGCAGAATTAATCGGCCCTCACCAATGGTGAGCAAATTACAATTTATGGTGACTATGATGTCGATGGTATTACCGGTACCTCTCTGTTGCTGCAAGGACTGCGCTCTTTAGGGGCGCGAGTTGGTTACTACATTCCTAATCGAGCCAGCGAAGGCTATGGTCTTAATTTAAAAGCAGTAAGTGTCTTAGCGAGCCGGCAGCAGACGAAATTGCTTATAACTTGTGACTGCGGTGTGGCTAATTTTGCCGAAATAAATTTTGCTAAGTCGCTGGGTGTGGATACCATTGTTTTAGATCACCATGCTTTGCCTGAGCTGCTTCCCCCCGCAAAAGCAATTGTGCATCCAAAGCTGTTGACTGATGAGCATCCTTTGTTCCATCTTCCTGGTGTTGGTGTAGCCTTTAAGGTTATTGAAGCTTTGCTGGATAATCATGGTAAGGCGGATCAAGCAGAGGCGTTTTTAGATTATGTTACTCTGGGCATGATAGCGGATCTGGTGCCATTAATTCGTGAAAACCGTTATCTTGTTCAACTTGGTTTGCCACGCTTAATCAAATCAACTCGCCCTGGTATCAAAGCATTGTTAGAACAAGTGCAACCATCTGGTGATACTGATTTAGTTGGCTTTGGTCTGGCGCCGCGTATAAACGCAGTCGGCAGACTTGCTGATGCAGGCAAGGCAGTGGAGCTGCTCACTACTGATAATGAAAAATTAGCAAAAGAATTGGCTATGGATTTGCATAATGACAATATTCGGCGGCAGCAAATTTGTGAACAGGTCTTTATGGAAGCTGACCAGATAATGACTAGCAAAGGCGATATCAGCCAACAAAAAGCCATTGCTCTGTACAAACAAGGTTGGCATCATGGTGTGGTTGGCATTGTTGCCTCGCGCCTGGTAGACAAATATCATCGCCCGGTTTTTATTGCTGAGCTTGATGAAAGTGAAGGAGTGGTCAGAGGTTCGGCGCGCAGTATCGATGGTTTCGATTTATGCGCAGCTCTTAAAGCCAATGAAAGCTTACTCAGTAAATGGGGCGGACATAAAATGGCGGCTGGCTTTTCACTGCCAGCTGATAAAGCCGATGTCTTTTGTGCTGCCATAGTGGCAACATGTAATCAATTGTTATCTGATCGAGTCATGGCGCCTGTTCTTAATATCGATCTATCTTTTGAAGATTTGAGCATGGATTTCTTTGCTTTTACTGAAAGCATGAATAAATTGGCTCCTTTTGGTATGGGTAATAAAAAACCGTTATTTTATGCCAAAAAATTGTTGTGTGAAAAATCAACACCACTGGGCAGAGAGAATAAACATCGGCGTCTTGATCTTTCAGATAAAGATGCGGGAGCCAATTTTTCTTGTCTTTTTTGGAATGCGCGCAACACTATTCCTGAGCCCGGTGCTTTAATCGATATTGTTTTTACGCCCGAGATAAATGTTTTCAACGGCAGGCAACGCTTGCAACTTATTCTGTCCGACTGGCGACTTTCCGGCAAAAATGGTCATATGGAAACATCTGTACCAGCTGTTGCTGTGCCTGAGAAAACACGAACCGATAGCGAGGAACCCGTAGGGGCGCCCGATGTAGGGGCGAGGCTTGCTGAGCCCGCAGCTCTTCAAGTAATCTGGCATGACCTGCGCCACATAGAAAACGAAAACGAAATAATTCGCCAGGCAATAGCAAAAATGAGAACTGAGCTGTCCATTTTTTCTGAGCAAACAGATCATGCCCAATCGGCAACAACCTTTGACAGGGTGAATATGCCCAGGAAGGCACATTTGCTTATCAGGCAATACCCGCCATCAATTGCAGTATGGAAACAAATTATCACCGCATCTGGTGCCGGCAAAATTTATCTTATTAGCAAACAAGAACCAGAACAGATAACTGCACCAACTTTTATAAAACATCTTCTTGGACTTATCCGTTATGTGGTCAACAAAAAATCAGGTAGCGTGGAGTCCAAGCGTGTGGCTGCGGCACTATCCACTACTGATGTAGCCAGTGCCCTGGGGCTGGCCTTGCTGAGCAAAATAAATTTGTTAGAATGGTACGCTGATGAAGGTATTGTCTATCTTGATTTATTGGACAATCCTGTTGAACAGGAAATCAAACATTTAACTGAGTATTATCAATTGACTGAAGTTCTGCAGCAAATAAATTTATTCCGCAGCTGGTGCGCCAATGCTACTATTGAAGAATTACAGCAAGCAATTGCCGGTCATGCTAAGGAAAACATAAGGGAGGAACATGGTGTCTATCAGTACCAGCAAAACACAATGGTTGAAAGATAAAATCAGAGATATCCCTGATTTTCCCAAACCAGGCATTATATTCAAAGATATAACCACGCTTCTTAAAGATGCAGAAGCATTTACCTTTGCCGTAGATGCGTTAAGTGAAGAAACCAAAAAGCTCAAACCTAATAAAATTGCCGGTATAGAAGCCAGAGGATTTATTGTTGGCGCGGCTGTTGCTTATAAATTGGGGCTTGGTTTTATTCCTATTCGCAAACCAGGCAAGCTACCATATCAAAGAGAAAGCCTTAGTTATGATCTTGAATATGGCAAGGATTGTGTGGAGATTCATGTTGACGCTGCTACTCAAGATGAAAAGGTTGTTCTGATAGATGATCTCCTCGCCACCGGTGGCACAGCTGCCGCCGCCTGTAAGCTTTTGCAAAAAATTGGTGCTGATGTTGTTGGTGCTGGTTTTCTAGTTAATCTGGAATTTTTAGGCGGCAAGTTAATTCTGCCTGAGGGAGTGCATTTCTTTTCTCTGGTTGATTATTGATCTGGTATGGATATAGTTATGGATCAAAGTATTTTGCAGAGAGTCGGTGTTAAGATTGGTCATCATACTGACGAGAAGAATCTTACCGGCTTAACCTGTTTTATTGCAGAGAAAGGGGCAAATATTGGTATTGATATAAGAGGATCTTGGGCTGCCACACTGCACACAGCTGCGTACGATGCTAAAGCAACTTCATCATTAGTCTATGCAATTATTCTTGCCGGTGGAAGTTTGTTCGGGCTGGAATCAGCCTTTGGCGTAATGCAATACCTAGAAGAAGCTGGTATTGGTTTACAAACCAGAGCCGGTGTAATGCCAGAGGTGACAGGAGCTGTTATCTATGATCTTGCTGTAGGCAACGGTAAAGTGAGACCACAAAAAGAAGATGGCTATCGCGCCGCAAAAAATGCAACCGATACGGGAACAGACCAAGGAAACATAGGAGTGGGCGCAGGAGCTACGATAGGGAAATGGTTTGTGGGCAAGCCTATGAAAGGAGGCTTTGGTACAGCCACAACTACTATAGGAAATGATATTTTGGTATCTGCATTTGTAGTAACTAATGCGGTGGGGGATATTGTTAATCCTAAGACCAACAGATTTTATTCAGAATCAGGACAACAAAATTTGGCCGATATTAACTTAGATCCTACAACTAGTCATTTGGCCGGATTGATTCCACTTCGTCCTACTAATACCACTCTTGCAGTTATAGCCACAAATGTGAGCTTGCAGAAGACGCAACTTATGAAGGTAGCTGAACAAGCACACGATGGTATGGCTCGTTCTATTTATCCGGTCCATACCAGTATGGATGGTGATACTGTGTTTGCAATTTCGTCAATGTCTGGTGAACAGAAGAAGTTGCCAAAAGTTTCCTCAGCGACGATGGTGGATCTAATCAGTTTGGCGGCAGCTGACTCTCTTGCTAAAGCTATAAATAGCAGCATAAAGCATGCTAGGTCAATAGAAGGTTTTCCAGCATATAAGATATCATGACTAAATCAACTCTTTTATATTCTGTAGCAATGATCCTTCTAGCTTTTTCTTTGAGTGCTTGTGTTGACTGGCGTCTGCAGCAGGGTGTGTATAGAAGTACACTTGATCATATGTATATGAAACAGGGCAGATATAAAGAAGCAGAAAAACTGTTTAAAGAAGCCTTAGAAGAGGAGGAAAAATCTCCCTCAACTGAATTTGGTGGCAGATTGCATTGGGGCAATTTGGACGCCTGTCTTGCTAATCTGGCAGAATGTTATCAAAGGCAAGGGAGCTTTTCTGAGGCGGAAGTACTTTATCTAAGGGAAATCGATTTACTAAAACAGCACAAATCAGAATCAGTCATTTTCCCAAGCCGTCTGATTGCAATTGGCAAGTTTTATTTGCAGCAGAATAAATTAGATCAGGCACAAAAAATATTTGAAGAAGTTTTGTCAATGCCACAATCATCGGATTTTGGTGATTCATCGAAGGCCAATTGTGGACTGGGGGAAGTTTATGCAGCCAGAGGAAATAATAAAAAAGCAGACTCATGCTTTCGAGAGGCTTTAAAAAATCCGTACAACGACTCTGATAAGATTGCTGTGTGGCGAAGTTATGCTTTGTTTTTGCAACATACTAATAAGCTGGCAGAGTCTAAAGAAATAGAAACATCGGCAGATAAGCTACAGAAACAGCAAGACGAGCTGCTTGCTGAACAGAAGCGACATTCGGTACCAGTAAACCCAGGTTTTTGAATCAGGCGGTTGATGACTAATCGGAGGGCAGGCGATGTTTAAATGTTTAAAAGAGCACCCTCGATTGTTTAATTGTCTTTTCTTTATTCCACTGCTCTTCCACATCGTTGTTTGGCAGTTTGGTACATTCAAAGAATCGTGGATACTGTGTTTTCCTGTCCGGATTCCAGGACTTATTTTTGGCGGTGCTGCCGGATTGTTAAGTGTTCTAATTGCCTTGGTTTTGTTCAACCTCTGTCCAAAATGGAAACATCTTCATCAAGAATCCATACTGTATGCAATTTGTTTGCTTATTCCATTTTGCTATATGACCCTTTTTGGGGCTGTTATGGCCAATGATACTCCGTCCCAGCCACCACTCATACAAGAAATCCAGAATGGACTGGGTGGTTTGATTTTTTGTGGGTTAATAGGTGGCGCTTGTGGAATTATCGCCTTTGCTAGTACGCAGGTGCCGGGCTTTCGTAATCGTTATGCTTTTCTTGCCGCAGTGCTGATTTTTACGGTTGCTTACTATATTAAAGAAGGTTGGCAATCACCGTTTTTACAAAACCTGCCGCATGTGCCTGTGGAGATTGCACTTTATCCAGTGGTGTCAATGTTCCTGGGAGTAGTTATGAACCTGACGTCATTATGGATGACTCTACTGATTATTTGGAGAATAGTTTCCTGGCTGCAAAATTTTAAAATGCCAGGTTCACGCTAAGAATTTTCTTTCATCGCTTTCAACCACATTACCGTTATCCAGATGCTCATAACAATACCGACAATGACAATCGGTAAAAGATAAGGACGCAAGAAATCGGCGAAATAACAGCCGATAGCTAGAGACAGGCAGAAAACAGAAAATTTGAAAACCCAGAGCTGCCAATTATATAAAGGTACTTTGCGGTTCATTAATTCAGGGAAACACATAATTTAATTCCTCACAACTATTTCTGTATCAAGTATAGCTTATATATAAGATCCGTTTGCATTGCGGAAGCTTACTTCATCGGTACGATAGTGGATTACTGGGATTTTTGTTGTTCTGTGACGAATGCTTTTACAAGTTTAATTAGCTGGGTCTGCTGACTGATCTTATCTTTTCAAGCAGAAGAGGCGTTAAGAAGAAGAATGCTATGAGAACAATCCACTGCATGGGATTCCAGCTAGTGGAGATACCGTTAAATCTAAAATAAAGCCAGAGCACCACCGATATCGTTACGAGAAATATTGCTAAATAATAAGGGAACGGAAATTGTTTTTCCAAAGTCGGTACTAAGACAAGGGCTCCAGATGCAACCGGTAGTACAGTTATTTCTATCGTTTCTCCAGAGGGTGACCAGGTTTTTGGTGACATTGTGACACTGTCGCAGCCACCTATTGATGTCATTGTCGATAAAAAAACTTTATTACCGTCAATATATGAATAACATTTGCCGGAAGCAGCTTGTTGTATGTTTTTAATTACTTGCTCAGGTGGCAATTGCACAAAGTATGAGTTCATATTCTTGCTACTATAATTTCAGTAATAATTATATATAAGATCCAGCGGATTTGCGGATGCTAACTTCACCGGCGGAAAGATTAATGTTGCCGGAATTAGTTTTGACGATGAGTTCGCCAGTGTCAGTAATGTCTAGGGCTTGGCCGGTGATTTGTTTGTCGCCGATCTGAGCAATAATTTCTTCACCTAATGTTATTGAATAAGCGCGCCATTGATCGAGTAGTGACGAAAGATTTCCGGATTGCATTTGGTCGAGGCCTGTTTCTAATTCGTTGGTGAGGGAGGCGAGGAGAATGTTGGGATCAATAGTTTGATCCGCAGATAGATGTGAATTGAGAAAGCCGATTTTTGAGGCGAGATCCGGGGGAAGATTGGTATCAGGTTTGTGTAGGTTCAGTCCAATGCCGATGATCAGGGCAGCGGGCGGAGCAAGCCCCGCCCCTACGGTTTCTTCGTTATTGCCACGTTTCTGCGCAGGCACAGCGGCTGAATGGCAATATTCGCAGAGGATGCCGCCGAATTTTTTGCCGTCGAGAATTAAGTCATTCACCCATTTTAAGCCGGGGCGTATGTTTAAACATTTTTGTATTGCTTGGGCTGTGGCTACACCGGTGATGAGAGTTATTACAGGTAGATTAGCTAATTGAGTTTTTGGACGCAATAAAAAACTTATGTATAATCCACTGGCGGCAGGTGAAAACCATGTGCGTCCACTGCGCCCGCGTCCAGCTGTCTGTTCTTCGGCAATGATCATGGTGCCATGTTGACCACCATCGCGAGCTAATTCCATAGCCCGGTTATTTGTCGAATCAATTGTATTCAGCAATTCGTTAGCACCACGTCCTAACCAGGAAGTCGTGAGCGATGCTTCAATTTTTGATAGCTCGAGCATTTATCTTTCAGCGACTTTCAGTGTCTGACGTTTAATTTCCATATAGGGTTCTTGTTTTCTGACTTGAACCAGATCATATGCTGTTTGCAAGGCAAGCCATCCTTCAGCAGTGCCGCCAAAAGCTTTATCAAGCCGAATAGCCATTTCTGGCGAAATACCAGCTTTGCCATTTACAAGATTATTTAATGCCTGCCTAGACACCCCCAGAATTTCAGCTCCTGCACTTACAGAAAGACCAAGGGGTTCGAGGCAGTCATACCGTACTGATAATCCTGGATGTGGTGGTTCTTTCATTGGCATTTATTTGTCCTCTATCAGTGATAATCAATAAGATTGACGTCTACAGCATTATTGTTTTTAAAACGAAATATAATTCGCCAGTTTCCTGAAACCGATACCGACCAGTATTCTTTTAAGTCCCCTTTTAATTGATGTAATTTGAACCCTGGTAGGTTCATCATTTCTGGATTAGTTACAACATTTAATCGTGCCAGTATGCGCTCAATCTTAGGAACGAACTGTGCTGGCAATCCTTTTCGATCTGCCTTCTCATAGAGACGTTCTAGTCCCTTATGTTTAAAACTTTGGATCAATCTCCAAACCTTTAACTTGTATTCTAATTGTACAGTGACAATTGTCACTTGTCAATACTGATTAAACCGTCAATTTATATAGGTGTTGCATTGGCGGTGAAGTAGTCATCGTGTACATTGCCGGTATTAAGTGTGCCGCCGTTTCAAACATTATTATTTCTGCCTCTTCATCGGCAGCTGTTCTATGCTCAATGCCGCGTGGCACAATACAGACTTCACCAGGGCCAAGCGCTACTATATGATCGCGAAATTCTACGCGAAACTGTCCTTTCCAGATAAGGAATAATTCGTCTTCATTTTCGTGAGTATGCCAGGGAAATTCACCTTTTACCTTGGCGATTCTCAACTCTTGCCCGTTGAGCGCGGCAAGGGTTTTTGGCTGCCAGTGTTCGCTAAAAAGAGCAAATTTTTCGGCAATGTTGATTTTGCTCATGGTCAACACCTCTTGAATACCTAGTTTTTATTTATTGTCGTATTGATTTGTTTGGAGCCGGAGAGAATCTTATGCACCGGGCATTTATCAGCAATGGCTTTCAAGTCATTAACCTGTTCAGGTGTTAATTCACCGCTAACCTTTATATCTTTGCTAATCAATGTCATTGATTGGCCGGGGTTCTGGGTGTCATCCTGTTTGCTTTCGCTCAATTGTATATCTACCCCGCTAAGCGGATAGCCTTTGCGCTTGGCGTACATTTGCATAGTTATGGATGAGCAGGCACCCAGAGCTGCCAGCAGAAGCTCATGTGGGTCAGGAGCGGTTTCTTCACCGCCAACAGCTTTTGGGGCATCGGCTGCAATGTGATACTTGCCGGTGTTTATGTCTTGCTTGTAGCTGTCTTTTGAAGAGGATTTAACTTCTACTTTGGCCATATACTGCTCCTTTGTCTGCAAAGACAATTCTAATAACATGCTAATGAGCTTGCGCCCTGCTTCAGTGATTATATCTCAAACGAATAAGCGTATTGCATTTTTGCATATGCGATTTTCAGCACTATATACAGTGCTGGTCTTGAAATTCATATAATCGTCAGTCTTGTCGAAGCTTTGCACAAGTGGTAACTTTCTCTAACTCAAAGATTTAAGTGTAAATTGAAAAGAAAAGAGCTATATTAAGGATAGGGTAAGTATTTACCCACATAACTGGAACTGAATAACCTTAAAAACTTTGGACAAGCTGCTTGGTAATTACCGGCAGTTTGGGGCTTATCTGTTTGTGTCGGGCTATTGCCCGGGGCAAGATTAAATACGCTACTAATAGCGTTTTCTTTGTACAAAACCGCTAGTAATATGGTAAAATTATAATATTGGCAAAAAATCGGCAGGGGAAATTTGGCGTTCTAGAATTGGGAGCATAAGATGACACAGGTAGTGCAGGCAAAAGGGATGGTTGGGTTGGATTATATTGACACTACGCCACCGCAAGCGGTAGGACATGAGCCGTATAAGGTATTGCGGCGCAATAATACTGTTGTTGATTTTGATCCCAAGAAAATTTCTGTGGCCATGACCAAGGCTTTTCTGGCTGTGCAAGGACAGGATGCCCCGGAAAGCTCAGCCATCAAAGATCTAGTGCACAAACTTACCACTCAAATTATCGATACCCTGAAACGGCGTTTGCCTAAAGGCGGGTTACTGCATATTGAACATATTCAAGACCAAGTTGAACTTGCTTTGATGAGGGCTGGCGAGCATGAAGTTGCTCGCAGTTATATTCTATATAGAGAAGAAAGAGCCAGGCAACGGGCAGCAGAGCAAGAGACTGTACCCAGTGGCATACCGCAACTTAATGTTGTTACTGTTCACGGACATACAATACCGTTGGAGTCTTGCCGGCTTTTTGCTGTTGTTGAAGAAGCTTGCTGCTGGTCTTGAGTTCTGTCTCGGCCAAAAAAATCATTGATGGCACATTGGCTAATCTTTATGAAGGCGTCAAAGAATTAGAGGTCTTCCAGTCAGCAGTTTTTGGCGCGCGGGCATTAATTGAAAGCGAACCTGATTACACTTATGTGGCTGCGCGGATTGCTTTTAGACCAATTGCGTTTGGAAGTATTGGGTGAGCCAGCGACTCAATCGCAAATGGCCGAGCGTTATCCCTGGTATTTCAAAGAATATTTGCAAAAAGGAATTGATGGCTGGTTTGCTTGATCACAGACTCAAAGAATTTGATTTGGATAGAATTGGCGGCTGCTCTGCAAGCCGATCGTGATCTCAAATTTCAATATTTAGGCTTGCAAACACTTGCTGATCGTTATTTGGTGCATGTGCAAGGCACGAGAATTGAATTGCCACAAGCTTTCTGGATGCGCGTAGCCATGGGCTTGTCCATCGAAGAAAGCAACAAAGAAGACAGAGCAATTGAATTTTATAATATTGCTCTCCAATTTTGACTTTGTTTCTTCCACACCTACTCTTTTCAATTCGGGCACTCATCGCCCGCAACTTTCGTCTTGCTTTTTAACTACGGTAGATGATGATCTTACTAGCATCTATGATCGCTTGAAAGAAAATGCGCTGCTTTCTAAATTTTCCGGTGGACTGGGCAATGACTGGACACCAGTGCGTGCACTGGGCGCACATATTGCCGGTACCAATGGTAAGAGCCAGGGTGTAGTGCCCTTCTTGAAAGTAGTCAATGACACAGCCGTTGCTGTTAATCAAGGTGGCAAGCGCAAAGGCGCAGTCTGCTGCTATCTGGAAACCTGGCACCTGGATATTGAAGAATTTCTTGAGCTTACGAAAAAACACTGGTGACGATCGCCGGCGTACTCACGACATGAATACTGCCAACTGGATTCCTGATCTTTTCATGGAAAGAGTAATGCAGGATGGAGAATGGACATTATTCAGTCCTGATGAAGTGCCGGATTTGCATGAATCTATACGGGCAAGCATTTAAAGAAGCCTATGAGCGTTATGAAGCAAAGACACACAGTGGAGAAATTAAGATATTCAAAAGAGTCTCAGCCAAAGGGCTGTGGCGCAAAATGCTCTCCATGATTTTTGAGACCGGGCATCCCTGGATGACTTTTAAAGATGCTTGCAATTTGAGAAGTCCCCAGCAACATGTGGGCGTGGTGCACAGTTCAAATCTTTGTACTGAAATTACTCTCAATACTTCTGATAAAGAAATTGCAGTTTGCAATCTTGGTTCTGTCAATCTTGATTAATCATCTGGATCAAAACAACTGGTTGGATGTAGACAAAATAGCGCGTACTTGCCGTACCGCTATGCGAATGCTCGATAATGTTATCGACATCAACTATTACAGTGTCGATAAAGCCGACGCTCTAATGTTAGACATCGTCCTGTCGGGCTGGGTGTAATGGGCTTCCAGGACATGCTGCTGAAAATGCGTATTCCATATGCTTCACAAGAAGCAATTGAAATTGCTGATTACAGCCAGGAATTAGTCAGTTATTATGCTATTTTGGCCAGCAGTGAACTGGCGCGCGAGCGTGGTGTTTATTCAAGCTATAAAGGCTCTCTCTGGGATAAAAGTATATTGCCTCAAGACAGCATGCGGCTGTTGGCAGAATCCAGAGGATCTGAAATACCGGTCAAAGCTGGAAGGACGGCTTGATTGGACACCGGTGCGTGAGCATATTACTCACTGGGGAATGCGCAACAGCAATTGTTTGGCTATCGCTCCTACTGCCACCATATCTAATATCATTGGTGTCAGCCAATCAATTGAGCCCACTTTCCAAAATCTATATGTGAAGTCAAATCTATCCGGTGAATTTACTGTTGTTAAATAACAATCTGGTAGCGACTTTGAAAGCAGTTAGGAATATGGGATGAAGTAATGGTGCATGATTTGAAATATTTTGATGGATCAGTGCAACCAATTGAGCGTATTCCTGCTGAACTTAAAAAGCTCTACGCTACTGCTTTTGAAATTGAGCCTTACTGGTTGATTCAAGCGGCAGCCAGACGGCAAAAATGGATAGATCAAGCCCAAAGCTTGAATCTATACATGTCTGAGCCAAATGGACGCAAGATTGATGAAATGTACAAATTGGCATGGCAAGTAGGTTTGAAAACCACTTATTATTTGCGCACAACCAGTGCTACTGCTGCAGAAAAATCAACTGTGCAATCATCAGCGTTAAATGCAGTTAAAAATGTAACTAGAGAGGAGTTTAGACGGTAATGGTAATGGATCGGTAGAAGCTGCCAATTCTATTATGCAAGCCCTGGTAGCATGCTATGCCTGACGGCAATGCTTGTTCATTAGAAGATCCGGATTGTGAGGCCTGCCAATAATTATTTTTATGCAGGGACTAGATTTATCGAGCCCAATAATGAACGGAGAGAAATAACAATGCTTAGTGTTTGATGATAAACCAGTTTCAGTATCTGCAGCCAGACTGCTCCGGATAGAGGGCTGAGCCAGATAGCCGGACTAACATCAGCACCGGCAGTTGGCACTTGTCGATCAGCATCTATGCCTGTACAGCCACAAGAAGCGTGGTGTTACTGGTTTGGAAAAAATTGAATTTAAAGCTGGTCGGATTAAAGTAGACGAAAAGCGCATTATCAATTGTCGCGCTGATCTCAATCAATTGGTTCCTTTTAAATATGAATGGGCCTGGCAGAAATATTTAGATGCTTGTGCTAATCACTGGATGCCGCAAGAAATCAGCATGAGCCGAGATATTGCTCTCTGGAAAGATCCCAATGGCTTAACTGATGACGAACGAACAATCATCAAGCGTAATCTTGGTTTCTTTTCTACAGCTGATTCACTGGTGGCTAATAATTTGGTGCTGGCTATTTATCGTCATATCACTAATCCCGAATGCCGGCAATATTTACTGAGACAGTCTTTTGAAGAAGCTCTGCATACTCATGCTTATCAATATGTGATTGAAAGTCTGGGATTAGATGAAGGCGAAGTCTTTAATATGTATCGTGAAATACCGAGCATTCACGACAAGGCTGCTTTTGAATTGCAATTTACTCAAGAATTGAGCTGATCCTAATTTCCATACCGGCACAATTGAAACTGACAAAAGATTGCTTGCGCAATTTAATTGGTTTCTATGTAATCATGGAAGGAATTTTCTTCTATGTCGGCTTTGTGCAAATGCTTAGCCTTTGGTCGTCAAAATAAAATGACCGGTTCTTCGGAAGAATTTCAATACATTTTGCGTGATGAATCAATGCACCTGAATTTTGGCATTGATTTAATCAATCAAATCATAATTGAAAATCCGCATTTGTGGACACCGGAATTCCAGGCTGAAATTATTGAATTGATTAAACAAGGTGTTGATCTGGAATATCAATATGCTGTTGATACTATGCCTCATGGTGTTCTTGGTCTTAATGTACAGATGTTCTCAGAATATCTGAAATTTATTGCCAATCGCCGCTTTAGACAAATCGGACTGCCTGAGCAATATCCTGGTGCCCAAAATCCATTTCCCTGGATGAGCGAAATGCTCGATTTGAAGAAAGAGAAAAACTTCTTCGAAACCCGCGTTATCGACTACCAAGTCGGCGGCGCATTGTCCTGGGACTAAAAATGGCATGAACACAGCCAGTCTAATAATTGCGCTAGCTCTAATCATAGGAATTTTTCTTTGGTTCGTTGCAGAATTTGCTTTTGCCAAAAATTTATTGGAATGGATGCGAAAGTCTACCAAGAATAAGGATCCAAAATAATACTCGAATGCTGTGCTAACGATAAAATGACGATACATGACGAAGCCGTAGGGGCGGGGCTTGCTCCGCCCGTTCGAAGCGAGGAAATATGAAAAGTCTTTGTTATTTATTGCCCTAGCTTTTATCTCTACTCCTTACGTCTTTGCAAAAGATTCTGTTGATGTGGAAAAAGAAGCCCAAAAGCAAGAATCTAAAGCAATGCGCCTACAAGAAAAGGTGGATAGCGAAAAATCCAAAGCTGATGAAGCTATGGAAAAAGGACACAGAGATACCGCCGCTAAGCACGCCAGAAAGGCTGCTAAAACAGCCAGGATAGAAAAAAAGAGCGAAAAACTCGCTGACAAGCTAAACAAAAAAGCCGAAAAAATGGAGCACAAAGAAATACGCTAATAGCTGTGCCCGTTCGAAGCGGCGATCTTCGACGAAACCCGTTCATTCCGCAAAGTACAAAGCAGCACCCACAGCCTTACGCCACATCTCGTATTCAGCTTGACGATCTTGCTGAGAAGGAAAGTCTACAAATCTTTTCGATGATTGAGTTAGTTCATTCATTTTAATTAGATTTGCGCCTAGCCCTGCCAGAGCAGCCACGCCCCAGGCAGTAGCTTCGACTTGTTTGGATCTTTTTACCGGTATGCCGAGCAAATCAGCTTGAAATTGCATTAGCCAATTATTTTGGCTGGCGCCGCCATCTACTCTTAGCTCGGCCATGTTAATACCAGCCATAGTCATTTCATGAGCGATATCTTTGATTTGATAGGCTATTGATTCAAGCCCGGCTCGCGCTAAATGAGCTTTATCACTATCGCGAGAAAGCCCAACAATTGTTCCTCTGACATGTGGATTCCACCAGGGGGAGCCAAGTCCCACATGAGCAGGTACAAGGTAAACACCGCCATTAGTATCAACTGATTGAGCCAGTGTTTCAGACTCATCACTGCTCTTAATAATGCCAAGCATATCTCTTAGCCATTGAATGGTAGCGCCACCCATGAAACTAGCTCCTTCGAGGGCATAGACAACAGCTTCGTCTTTAAATTTCCAGGCTAATGTTGTTAAAAGCCCATTCACAAGTGTTTTTACATTGCCAATATTACCAAGCAAAAAACTACCTGTTCCATAGGTACATTTAAACATGCCTGGCTTAAAACAAGCCTGTCCAAATAGCGCTGATTGTTGATCGCCCAGCACCGCTAGTAGTGGCGCTCGAAAACCGAGAAGATCTTTCTTTGTCATGCCAAAATTACTATCTGAGTCAATTACTTCCGGTAGCATGCTGGCAGGAATATTCATGGTCGAGCTAATTCGTCGCTCCATTTCAATTCATTGATATCAAACAACATTGTTCGGGAGGCATTACTGGGCTCGGTTAAATGTTTACCTTCTTCTGTTAGTTTATAAATCAGCCAGGAATCAATAGTGCCAAAAGCTAATTTGCCGGCTTCAGCCAGGCTGCGCGCACCAGGAATATTATCTAATATCCAAGCTAATTTTAGGATCCCGAAAAATAAGCATCAGCAATTAAGCCTGTTTTTTCTCTAATTAAATCTTTTAAGTCTAATGCCTGATTTCGTTTGCCGTTTAACTAATTCTTCAACCATTTCAGCGGTACGCCGGCACTGCCAGACAATGGCGTTGCAAATTGGCTTGCCGGTAGTTTTATCCCATACCACCGTTGTTTCGCGCTGATTGGTTAAGCCAACACAAGCAATTTGAGAAGCATCAATTTCAGCTTCAGTAACTGCTTCTTTAATGCAGCCGATTTGTGTTTCTAAAATTTCATTGGCATCATGCTCTACCCAGCCGGTTTGAGGAAAATATTGATTGAATTCTTTTTGAGCCAGACTAACAATATCTCCGTCAGGAGTAAAAAGTATGGCTCGGCAGCTGGTTGTGCCCTGATCAATGCTTAGTATGTAAGATATCATTTGCTAAAGATTCACAATTGAATTCGACAACTGCCTTGACTGCCTCGAACATTGCTTTCATTGGCTCTTTTTGTTTTTTCCCTTTAAGAGCGTTCCATAGTTTTCTGGCAATGGTAAATGCATAAACGCCACAGAATAAGGCAATCTTGACTTCTTGAACTTAGTCTCAAAATAATGCATGGCATGAAAGTAAACATCATTGCAAATATAAGTGCCGATGTAATTAGAAATTTCTGCCGGACAACCTTCTTTAGTTAAATGGTCAAGAGCAGCTTCAATAGGAGCATCAGTGCGATAGGCTTCCGGAGCAGACTTTATCAGCTTTTGATTGCGCACGACCCGGTTCTCATTATCAGGGCGTATATCATCCCTAATATTGAGGGCAAAACGCTCCAGGTTGATATTGTTGCGCTTGCCTGCCAGTGCGGTCATAACTAGTACGCAAGCCTGTTTATCGGATTTTATTTTTTCTAAAATCGGCTCTATCACTTGCCAGCATTTGCTGCCAACAACCGGTAAAACAAAATGTTTAACAGGTACTTTTATTTTGCTTTTAGGCAAAACTAGCTCGTCAGGCATTGACTGGGCAATTACCTGACTGGGATTGAAAGGCTGCCCATAAAAAGGTTCAAATCCGGTAATGACACAGCTGATGCCTTTTTTTTGCTTTCACAGTTTTTACCCATATGATGATAAAAATTTAGACATAATAAATTTAGCAATAAAAGCTGAGCATAACAAGTGCTAACGCTATGATATTAGTCTTCGCTGCTTAGATTTCGAGCTATGCCGAAGTGGCGAAATGGCATACGCAGTTGACTCAAAATCAACCGATGGCAACATCATGTGGGTTCAACTCCCACCTTCGGCAATTACTAGTTATTTATCATTTCCTGAAACTGTTAATGATAATGAGTTGATTTTTTAGAGATGAGAATCGTTTCTCAATTGTAGATAAACCTGTGAGGATTTGTTCACTGTTCATATCACGTGGAGTGCCTGAAATAAATTCTAGAATGATGCCAAAATGAGATTGCTTAGCTGCATCGATTTCTAAAAAATCTTTGTCTTGAGTGTACAGTACTCTTTTCTTTTGAGTTGCTGCTGCAAGAACCTTTTCATCAGGAGTACCCTTTGGCAATACATCTTGTAGGCAAACAATGTCGTAACCTGCTTTGATTAGGAGATTGATAAACCGTTTGGACTCGGCATTTTCATCAAGCGACAAACGAAGCTTCAAAACTTATATCCTTTTCTTTCAGCACGTCTTCGATCTTCCTGCGCTTCCATTTCTAAAAGTGCTTGATTCTCTTTGCAATACATAATGCATTCAGTTACGGCCTCGAGAGGTAAAGACCAGTCATTAGCTAATTGAGCTGGTGTTCTGTGTTCAACTAAATAATCTTTATAAACACTGGCAGCTGGTAATCGGCGACCTTTCACAAATAACTGCCGTCTCCATGGGTGCGAATGTGCAACCAAATATCTATATTGTGGCTGTTTTAAGGCCTCCATGTCTGGAATAACAACTCGTTCCATCTGATTGGTCTGTTTATCAGTTATATAAATTTCTTGCCCTTCTTTGACTCTTGCAGCCATAACGGAATAAAAGCGCACGGCAGATAGAATGGCGTCTTTAGTTGTTGACGCGTTGATCATTTCCTTAAGATAGGCAATTTCTGCCTCTTGCTCAGGGGTGATATTAAAATTTTGGCGTTTTGTGTCCGTCATTTTGGCTGGGTTGATAAGTATTAGATAAGTATATTATACTTACCAAAGCCGCCAAATGTCAATAGCTCTAAGCCGTGAGTTTTAATGGATTTTTAAACCCAAAATGTCTATTTGAGACATACACTATAGGTCTATAGTTGTTTTTGTTGATAATTAATTGATGCAATTAAATTTAGAACTAGCTCAGGAAATTGCTAAAGCAGTCCGTAAAAAGGCTGGCGAGCTTGGCATAAACCTTACAGTTAGCGTTGTTGATAATGCCGGTAGGCTTATTTTAACTATGCGTGGTGATGGCACCGGATTTTTATCGCCGGATATATCGCGTGGTAAGGCAGCAGCTTCAGCGGCATTTGGATTAACCACTAAACAAATGGTGGAGATGCAGAAAACCAACCCTGCCTTTTGGAATGCATTGCCGACTTTTGCTTCCGGGATAATGCCAACCACGGGTGCCGTTCCTATAAAATATGATGGCAAAGTAATTGGTGCTGTTGGTTGCAGCGGTGCAACTGCCGATCAAGATCATGAATGTGCATTGGCTGGTGCCGAGATTGTAGGAGAATTAGTCGATAATTAGGCATCTTCAGCATGAATGGGCTATTGTTTCCTGTCAATGCAGTCGGGCTGATGAAGAAACTTGCTCATGGATTTTTTTCAAAAATGAAACATTCGGTCTAGAAATCGAAAATCTAGATGGTGAATCTATACGCATTAAAGCTTCATTTACTGCCGATAGTTCATTAGCGCAACATTTGGACCATCTCCGCAGTCAATTTAAGCAAGCTGGTTTTACCCAGGTAGTAAGAACACTAAAAACTGAAGCAATTGCTGATCAAGATTGGATGACTAATTGGAAAAAGAATTTCGTCCCCTTTATTGTTGGTAAAACTTTTCTTGTCTGTCCTCCCTGGAAAACCAGCAAAGCTATTGTTAAAGACTGGCACAAACGCAAAAAAATTATTATTGATCCCGGTATGGCCTTTGGCACCGGTCAACATGTTACGACTAAGTTTTGTTTGCGAGCCCTGGAAAAACGCCTCAAAGGACCGCATATTTTAGATGTTGGTACCGGTAGTGGCATTTTAGCAATTGCCAGTTCAATAACATCACCGGTATCGCAAGTGGTGGCTATTGATATAGATGAAAATTCTATTGCTAACGCAAAGCATAATATTGAACTTAATAGCTTGGAGAATGTTATTGATCTCCACCAACTTAACCCGCAGTCGCTTCCTGAAGGTCAATTTAACACCATACTGTCTAATCTCACTGCCGAAACCATTATAGATTTGTTGCCCACTTATAATAATTTGCTGGCACCAGGCGGCATTCTTATTCTGTCCGGAATTATTGAAGAAAGATTAGCATTGCTTGAAACTGCCTTGTCCCGCTATAACTGGCAACGCCTGAATACCGCGACCGAAAAAGGCTGGATAGGCATGATTTTACGTAAAGGCAGTGCCTGACAGGTTTTGGGGGTTTGTAAATCATGGACGATCTGCTATAATTATATTTGCTGGACTTATGGCATGGTTTTTATAGCGGCCGTTTCCGGCACAGATTAAAGTCTGTAAAACGAACACTGAAAATTAAATAGTGCATAAGCTTTTCACCAAAACAAACATGGGGGCGTCCAGCTTCGACAGAGTAGTTGTTTGGTGAGTTGCAAGCCGAGGTTGCTTGGAACCGCGTCAAAAAACTAAGCAAAAAAAACAGATGCCAATAAAAATGTCATCAACGTTGCTTTCGGCAAACAGCCAGTAATGGCTGTAGCCGCTTAACCTTAAGAGTTAAGGCGACACTCAATAGCAGCTTGGCTACCCGCCGCTATTGGGTAAACCATGGTAGTTGCATACAAGTGAAATTAGCAGTTAATAGCTTGTCCTAAGACACAATTGCAATCCCGGATGGTTGTTTGGACCTCACACAGCGGGCCGCAAGGTAACTGTATAAATACCAAACTAAGCTTGTAGTAACTTGTCTCTCGATTATTTTGGACGCGAGTGCAATTCTCGCCGCCTCCACCATTTATATTTATGCGCGATGGCTATTAATTAGATTTTTTAGATCAGGTTCAATCCAGTGGTTGCGGGCTTCTTTTGATTTATAGATGTTGAAACTGTAGTAATCAGCATAGTGATCACGCTTGCCCACAAAAGCAGAAACTATAGCAGAAGCAACATCTTCAAATGGATGGTTGCGGCCAAAGTTATTGATAAATTCAAATATTATCGTCATCCAGAAAACGGTTATGGTTTCGTGATAACCAACAGTATCGCTATTTTCTAATCCCTTACTTTCATTGAATAGCTTTATTTGTGTGCGCAATTTATCAATTGCTATTTGCAAATCAAAATGCCAGCAATACCAGGTGCCAAGTATAAGATGAGTTCTGTCATTGCCAATCCAACCTTCTCGGGGTAGAGAACGTGTGTGAAAGTCAATTATCAGTGTTGCTATTTCAGCTGTATTCAGATCGCTTGACATAATTAAAAAGATAGCCTATTTTAATATGTAACTTACGTTTATTAAGCAAATGGTGATGGATTCTTTAGATTATAAAGTTCTTTCTTTCCTCATGAACGACGGGCGAGCTGCCTGGTCGGACTTAGCAAGCAAGCTGGGTATGTCCGCGCCGGCAGCGGCTGAACGGGTCCGCAAGCTGGAAGAAAGCGGCGTGATCAAAGGATATGCTGCTTTGATTGATTCAGAATCTGTAGGGCTTGAGATGACTGCATTTATTGCAGTAAATTTAGAACGCCCATCTCATCGCACCAATTTTTTGGCTAAAATCTCGTCACTTCCAGAAGTCCAAGAATGTCATCATGTTACTGGAGATCATGATTATCTGTTGAAAGTGCGTTGCAGTGATGCTGCAGATCTTGATCGCATTATTAGTGATGAAATTAAAAGTGTTGTTGGAGTAGCCAGCACAAGAACCACCATTGCACTCTCAACAGCAAAAGAAGAAACAAAACTTCCTTTGCGGAGGGAAGAATTTCGATAAAATCTCATATGGGTCGGTTTGGAAAGACCGATAACTGTAGTTTTAATGTTGTCAGAACAGGCGCGTGTTGTAATAAGAGCGATAGATAATTGAATTCGCTAATATTCCATCCAAAATAATAAGGTCAAATATTTTTGAGGAAATGCACAAATCCTCAAAAATTTTGAGGATTTATGAGGTGTCGGTCAGAAGGTATACAATCTTACCAAAATTAGCCAGTATGTTGGATATTAATTAACTTAGTGGTTGAAACTGACTCAATCTTTAGCTGGTATGTTAGAATACATCTAACTTACTGGTTAAATATTAATATGACTAAAATAAATGCCTTTCAACTTAGAAAAACTATTCCACAGGAAGAATTTGACTATATGCTTCTTGTCGATGCATTGTCTTCGTATTCTGGTGTGCGGCAAAAGATCAATGAGTTGCTTAAGTCCGGTATTATTATTCGTGTAAAAAAGGGGCTTTATACTTTTGGTCCAGAATATAATCACGTTCCCATATGCAAGGAAGTTTTGGCTAATCTTATATATGGACCATCCTGCATTTCACTGGAATACGCATTGTCTTATCACGGGCTGATACCTGAGCGGGTTGAAATAATTACAAGTATTACTCCCAAAAGAGACAAAGAGTTTAATACACCTTTAGGGCAATTCAATTACCGTTACTTGGGAGCGGACAAATACCCTCACGGAATTGAACAAATTTGGATTGATCAGAATCATCCTATTCTTATAGCGTCGCCGGAGAAAGCTCTTTGTGATTATATTGTGCTCAATAGGATAGGAAACAATGAAGAATTCAATGCCCAAGAGTTTCTTGAGTCGGATCTGCGCATTGACCAATCACACTGGAAGCAATTTAAGCCAGATATTTTGCATAAGCTAAACAAGTTTTACCGTAATAGAAGTATTGAAAGTCTTTTGGGGGTATTGTGAATCCTGCTATTGAATCCATGTTGGCGCGTTATAAATGCGTCAGCACACAAGACTATGAAAACGCTCTCAAGGAGATTATTCAAGAAATAGCTTTGCTTGGACTGTGGCGGTCTAAATTTTTTGAACATGCTGCATTTTATGGTGGCACATCTTTGCGTATTCTTTATCAGCTAGATCGCTTTTCCGAAGACTTAGATTTTTCGCTTTTAAAATCACAAAAGAATTTTAGTTTAGATCCTTATTTGAAAGCGATAGAAGCAGAACTCAAAGGTTTGGGATTCAATGTGACTGTAGAAGGAAAGAGTAAAAATGTGCAAACTGCCGTTGAATCAGCCTTTGTTAAAGCAGGCACAAAGGAACATTTGCTGAAAATAGCTATACCTAACAATAAAGTAGCTGCGATTCAACATAATAAAGTTATGAGTATAAAGCTTGAAGTAGATACAGATCCACCCGGTGGTTTTGAAGCTGAGGCAAAAACTCTTCTGCAACCAATTCCTTTTGTTGTAAAAAGCTATAAAGAAGGTGATTTATTTGCCGGGAAAATACATGCCATACTTCAGCGTGGCTGGAAAAATCGAGTGAAGGGGCGAGACTATTATGATTTTGTTTGGTTTATTGGTCGTCATACGTCCGTACATCTATATCATTTAGAGCAAAGACTTAGACAATCAGGTGGCTGGACAGCCAAAAAACGCATGCAAGAAGCTGATTTGCATGAGTTATTGCATAACAAGTTTGCAGAAATAAATATTGAAGCAGCCAAGAAAGATATATTGCCATTTCTTAGAGATCCAATGGCAATAGAGATCTGGTCAAGACAGTTCTTCGAATCCTTACTATCTCGACTCAAAACCGTATGACATGCTTTAACGATTCAGATCATCAAATACTTTTCCCAATCCGCTAAACATATGCTTGGCGCCGTTGATTGCATCTTTTTGTTCTGCTGGAGAAAATTGGGCGGCGTTCATTTTGGCTTTGAAGTCTTGCCAGTAGCCAGGAAATTTGTCTCCATAAGGATCAAAATAACTAGGAGAGCCGTTTATACCTAAACCATATTTTTCCATTCGTTTGCTCAACATTTTTGCGCCGTGCTTACTGCCAAATAGCACATATTCGCAGCCTAACAATGCCATAGGTTGTTTGCTTTTCAAACTTTCAATGTGATGAATAAGATTTTTGGTGGCTGGTAGAGCTTTCAATACATTTACTTGTACTTGAGCTGACGCCAAATCATCTTGCAAAAATTTTTGTTGATATTGATGATCGCCAATTACTGAAGCAATTATTGGGCTGCCCTTCCTTAATTCACTGAGCGCATCTTCGAGGGCTTTGTGTATCAAATACATTTGCCCTAGATATTCCATAAACTGTTCTTTTGGTAAAGAGCCACTGAATAAAGACTGCTGAAAATCATTGCCTTCCGTTTCGTTATGCAACGATCTGGTTTCACTTTTCAGAATATCCATAATGTCAGCCATGTCTTGTGCCTCCTGGAGAGCTTGCCCTGTGTTCTTGTGTTTATTGTATAACCATTGTGCGCGCGGTTCAGCAATTCCCCTGAAGCTATATTAGAAGTATTGCCCCGGCTGTCAAGCGACCTCCTTTTATGCAGTCTATAGCCTTGATATAATTAGTAAATTATGAGGCGCAGCATACAATTTCGTGTAATGGCGCTAAATAGCTTACGCATTGGGCGGTCTGTGCTATTTAGTTTGCTAGCTATTTCTATTTTTAGTTTTCCGGCTTTTGCTGCTGAGAAGTATGTGTTTATAATCAAATGGATAGGAAATCCCTATTGGCAATCAGTTAAAGAAGGAATAGACGATACAAGCCATAAGTTGGGCATTGACGCAATCGTTATGTCGCCAATTAGCGATCAAGCTAAAGAAGAACATTTAAACTTGTGCCAAACTGCTATTTGCCAAAAACCAAAAATTATTGCCATGGGTGCAGCTACCTCCTCAATTGGTATTGAATGTTTTCGCGAAGCACAAAAACAAGGAATTAAAGTTGCCGATATTGATGCCAGCGTTACGGTTAAGCAAGCCAAAAAAGCAGATGTAGATTTGTCTTTCAGTGTTGGTGCTGATAACGTAGAAATCGGCAAACATGCGGCTGCTTTTGTTGCCAATCATGGAAAAAAACACAGTCCCAAAATTCTCATTCTTGAAGGCATTATAGGTAGTCCACCCAGCACTAATCGTGTTGCCGGCTTTACACAAGAAATAAAAAAACTTTTGCCTGACGCGCAAATTATCAATTCCATTTCTGCTGAGTGGGATAGGCTTCGTGCATTGAATATTACTGCCGATACGCTTATACGTACACCGGATTTAAATGTAATCTTTGCTGCAAACGACATGATGGCGCTTGGCGCTGTGGAAGCAGTTAAGTCTGCTGGGAAAACCGGACAAGTAATGATTATTGGTGTGGACGGTGTGCCGGATGCGCGTAAAGCAATTCAAGCCGAGAAAATGGCCGCTTCGGTGATGCAATTCCCTTATTTGGTAGGTAAGCGTTCGGTTGAGTTGGCGGTTGAATCAGTCAAAGGTAAAGTAAACGGCAAAACGGAATATACGCCGTTGCTGACTCTCACCAAAGAAGTTTTGGACGCGAATAAAGATCCCTTGTTATTATATGTTCGCTAAATTTTTTGCAGGCGATCTTAATAGAGGCTATTTATTTCAATGTCTTGGATTTTTGATTTTGTTGATTGCTGTTTTTGCAATCGCTTCCCCTTTTTTTATTAGTGTTGTTAACATAACCAATATCTTGACTGCAAGTGCTGTAATCGGGTTGCTGGCTGTCGGCGAAACTTTTGTAATTGCCAGCGGCGCCATAGATCTTTCCACTGCGGCAACTATGGCTTTGTCGGCCGTAGCCTGCGCATATATAACCCAAAAATTCAACATTGCTCCTGAGCTGGCAATGGTAATATCAATTAGTGCTGGTGCCTTATGTGGATTTGTCACCGGTTGGCTGGTCAATTTAACGCAAGCGCCAAGTTTTATTATTACCCTGGGTATGCTCAGTGTAGAGCGTGCTATTGCTTTTATAATGACAGGTGGCATTCCCATATACGGGCTTCCTGACCGTGTTACCGGCACCGGTCAAAGTAGCTGGCTGGGAATATCTTTTTCGTCCGTGATTATGATTGTCAGTGTGATAATTGCATATTTATTGCTGTCTAAAACCCAATTCGGCAAGCACACTCTTTTACTTGGTGATAATGCAGATGCAGCAAAGGCTATGGGAATTTTAACTAACCGCTTGCGTCTTCAAGTTTTTACACTGGCAGGTGTTTTTTCGGGACTGGCTGGTTTTATTTTTATGTGCCGCACTAATTCAGGAGATCCAACTGCCGGACAGAGTTATGAATTGATTGCCATCACCGCAGTAGTTTTGGGTGGAGCAAATCTATACGGAGGACGGGCGACGATACTGGGAACCTTTGCCGGCATACTTTGCCTGGGTGTATTGCAAAACGGGCTTAATTTAATGGCTATAAGCACTTTTTATCAAACACTGTTTATCGGCATCGTTCTCATACTGGCTTCTTTCTTTCGTCGATTCGGTGCGCGTGCATGAATAATCTTGTTATTGATTCAGTCACAAAATCTTTTGGTGCCACCACTGTTTTGCAAGACGTCTGTCTCACGTTTTCGCCGGGCAATGTGGTAGCGATTGTTGGCGATAATGGTGCCGGCAAATCAACTTTGTGCAAAACAATAGCTGGCGTTTATCACCCTGATAAAGGCAATATTATGCTGGGCGATCTCAAACTGGATAGTCTCAGCCCTCACGACACCCGTACTGCCGGTGTAGAGATGATATATCAAGATCTGGCTTTAGCAAAGCAGCATGATGTGGTTAGCAATTTATTTTTTGGACGGGAGCAGACAGCTTTTGGCTGGCTCAATAAAAAAGCTATGCATGAATCGGCAAAATTAGTATTGGACGAAATAGGAATAACGCTCAAAAATTTTGATATCCCGGTGGGTTTTCTATCAGGAGGACAGCAGCAGGCAATTGCTATTGCCCGGGCTTTGCTTTTTTCTCCTAAAGTGCTGATTATGGATGAGCCGACAGCCGCTCTGGCTGTTCGTGAAATCGAACATATTCTTGAGCTAATTAAAAAACTAAAAGAGCGTGGACTGATTATTATTTTAATTAGCCATCGACTCAATGATGTATTTGCTGTCAGTGATCGCATAATTACGCTTCATAGCGGTCAAGTTGTCGCTGATAATCAAACAAAAGAGACCACTATGCAACAAGTTGTAGCGCAGATCCTTGGGGTGTGAGTGATCAAGCACAGATTCATTGTAAAATGGCATAATAGAAAGGATTGCCAGTGAAAACTGTCTGGAAAAACAGAAATCTGCAGCTTTATTTTAGCGGCCAAATTATATCTCTGGTTGGCACGTGGATGCAGCAAATGGCGTTAAGCTGGTTGGTTTATCGTCTTACCAATTCGCCTTTTATGCTTGGTTTAATTGGATTTGCTGGTCAAATACCGTCTTTGCTTTTAACACCTTTTGCCGGTATTGTTGTTGATCGTGCCAATAGGCATCATTTGGCTTTAATTACGCAAGCATTAGCTATGGTGCAAGCAACATTATTAACTATTTTAGTATGGACTGGTCAAGAGCAGCTCTGGCAATTGATTGTATTGAGCGCCTTGCTCGGTATAATTTCAGCTTTTGATATACCAACCAGGCAGAGTTTCCTGGTGGATATGCTTCATGACAAAGAACAGCTGGCAAGTGCGATTGGTATTAATTCATCAATAACTAATTTAACTCGTCTGGTTGGACCATTTTTGGCCGGCTCATTGGTAGCCTGGGCTGGTGAAAAAATTTGCTTTTTAGTAAATGCTCTTAGCTATATAGCGGTGATTGCTGCTCTTCTTTTTGTCAGAGCCAAACCCCGAGCAAGGTCATCTAAAAAAGGCGCTTTGATAGAGCTTAGAGAAGGATTTGAATATACTATTGGTTTTAAACTTATTCGTGATCTTATTCTTCTTTTGGCTTTAATGGGCTTGTTTGCGATGCCATTTGCTATTCTTATGCCGGCCTTTGCTAAAGATGTATTTCACGGCAATGCTTTAACTCTGGGTTTATTAACTGGTTGCGCTGGTGTCGGTTCAGTCATAGGTGCCTTATTTTTAACTTCGCGCAGGGGAACTGAGCAGTTGAGCAAATCAATAATTATCGGATGTATGCTGTGCGGATTAGCGTTAGTCATTTTTGGTTCATCGACGTATTTACCTCTTTCATTGCTAGCTATGTTATTAGTTGGTTTTGGCAATATGATTGCTTTAGCCGGCAGCAATACTGTAATCCAAACTATTGTTGATGAAGATAAACGTGGGCGAGTCATGAGCTTTATGCTTATGGCGTTGTTGGGACTGGGACCATTTGGCTGCATGGCAGCTGGTGCGTTGGCAAATATAATTGGTCCTGGACGAACAGTAATGGCTACCGGTGCGGTAGTGACACTCCTTGCCTTTATTTTTGCTTCGCGAATAATGCGTATTCACTTAAATGTGCCGGCAGCGAAAGTCAAAGAAGGAATTATAGAAGCAGAATCAGAAATGACAGTCATGCATACGTAAGGAGTATTTATGTCTAAAACAGGATTATTATTGATGGATTTGTAAAATGGTATAGTCAATCGCTATATCAATGATCCGGATTTTATAAACCGTTGCCAGCAAGTTGCAGCAGCAGCACGCAAGGCTGGTGTGCCAATTATTCATGTGGTGGTGAAATTCAGGAATGAATATCCTGAAGTGAGCGCCCGCAACAAGGCATTTGCTATGCTCAAATCCGGAGGATTGCGCTTAGTAGAAGGTAATCCGGAAGCAGATATATGTAATTCGTTACCGTTCTTGCATCCTGATTTGAACGGCGAAGCAGAATCAGTTTAGTGTTCCGGCGGATTTAGAACATAGTAAACTACTTTTGCCCCTTCACTACTTGGTCCTTCGTGGTCGTGAGGATAATCTCCGGCTTTGAAATATAATTTTTGTTTTTGCCAGCTAGAATCTATTGGTATTGTTTTTGTATTTCCGTTAACCGAAACAGACAATATGCCGTCGGCTAACTTAAGCGCATAATAAAACTTCTCTTTAAGGCTAATGTTTAGGGCTATGGTATAGTCTGTCTGCTCGTTTTTATCTGGAAATTTTCTCACTTCCGCATATACACGTCCATTTCTGCTATCGTCAGAATACGCCGTAGTTAATTTAACTAATGGCTCATCCTTGATACCATAATCACCAACATCATGAATTTGAGCAATAACAACTTTTCCGTCTGATGGCACTTGATTTACAGCAAGTTCACCTGAAAGTTGTGCTGGTCCATCATTCATGGACCAATTGCGGAGTGCCCCATTGGAAAAAGTTTCTCGTAGTTCAGAGCGAGGGTTTTTAGAACCTTTTGTATGCGAACCATTTACAGGACACCAAAATAACATGCCTCCATCATGACTGTTGGTATGAAACCATTTTGACTGATAGCCAGCAGATAATGTTGATGTAGATATTATAGTTGGTTTGCCTTCCGGACCTATTGGCAAAGTAAGATTCCAGCATGTCAGGTCAAAATTATTAGATGGAGGAACATCTGGATTAAGACCAGTTGCCGAACAAGATAAATTCCCTAATATACCGATAAAAATTGCTATTCTAATTTTATAGGTATTCAATTTCGCTTCCTTTAGGTGAATGTCTAAATTTTATCATTAAGCTATCCCGATTGTTTCAATATTCTGGATTTCCTCCTGTGAAAGTACAATCTCTTCAGCTTGGAGATCTTCTTTCATATGTTGAGCATTGGTGGTTCCGGTCAGCGGTAGCATGCCGATTTGCATGGCAAAGCGGAATATCACTTGTGCGATGCCGACGTTCAACCGTTTAGCGATAGACAGAACAGCCGGATGAGACAATACTTGCGTGTTGGCAGTGAGCAGTGAAAAGCCTTGATAGATAATGCCATGGGTGCGGCAGATTTCTCTTACTTCTTGATCCCACCGCATTGCGGCATAGCACCGGTTTTGTACTACCATAGGTTTATTTATTGCTTTCTTGCACAATTGGGAAAGTTGTTTAGCCGTGACATTACTTATGCCAATCATTTTGGTTTTTCCTATTTTATAAAGTTCTTCTATAGCTGCCCAGACTTCCCAATCTTGAGCTCCTAAATCACCGCGAGAATAAGGTCCATGTAAAACATATGAATCTACATAATCTGTGTGGAGGTGAAACAACGAACTGTCCATGGATTGTTTTACCTGGGTTGTAAGATCGGCTGAGGCATCATACGGGGTCCGCTCATCCTGGCCATTGACTGGAGTAAACTTGGTTTGAAGAAACAGAGTCTCTCGCCCAATACCCTTTTGCTTAAGTGCCAATAGAGCGTCTCCCACCATGGCTTCCTGGTAATGGATTAATTGATTGGCTGTGTCGATTGCTTTGAAGCCGGACGTGACTGCTAGCTGTACCAGTGGCGAAGTGGTGTCTTTTTTCCAGGCTGTGCCATACATGAAAGAGGGAAGGGAGATCTGATTATAGGTGATTAGTGTCATTAGTGTTCTCATATTTATGGATTAGAAGCATGTTAATCATACCCGAAAATCAATTTTCTATCGTGTACTTATCTGAAGCTAATTTCTCATGAAAAGGTCCTGGAATGATACGTATTTTCACCATAGACGGATGGTTAGTATGGGTGTAAATTAAACTTCTTAACTGGAGAAATCAAATGACACCAGACCCAGTTGCTTTGGCAGCTCAAAAGATGATACCGCTTGTGCTTTTGGTATTCGCCTGCTCCATTGTAATTGAGATGGCGGTTGCGAAGCTATTAAATCGGAAACTCTACGATTTCGATGACACTCTGCACAACCTGCTTATGTTTTTTGCCAATCGCATGATGGGTGGGTTAGGCGGAGCTTTTATGTTCAGTACCCTCATTACTGTTAGCCGATTTATTCCCTGGAAGTTATCAGGCGCAATCGGTTTTCTAGTGACGTTTTTGATCATAGATCTTCTCTACTATCTGCAACATCGCGCCTTTCATACAGATACCATGTTTGCCCCCTTTCACGAAGTGCACCATACCAGTGAGCATTACAATTTGACAACGACGCTCAGGGCAAGCGTCTTTCTACCTTTCATAAATCCTCTGTTTTATGTGCCGGCCGTATTATTTGGTTGTGGTCCGCTGGAGATTATCGTTTGTTTCAGCATAATTCAGATATATCAACTTTTTCTTCACACGCAGCTAATACCTTCAATGGGCTTTCTGGAGGGTATTCTCAACACGCCGTCGGCTCATCGAATGCATCACGGCAATAAACAGTGGCAATATGAATGCAATCTGGGAGGCGTGACTGTGTTTTGGGACCGCCTGCTTGGCACCTATCGTCAAGAATCAGCCGACCTGATTTTTGGTATTGCAGGGGTCAAGCAAGAAAATAATTTCTTTGTTGCCCAGGTGAGCCCATTTGTTGTTTACATAAAGCGACTTTTGGATCGTTTTGGCACGCGCTTTAGGCAGCTTTGAAGACTTAACCCGAGGTAACAATAGCAATGAGCATTAAATCAATAATAAAGAAAATTACTTCTTCTCAGATATTCAAAGTAGTCCTACGCATTTGTTTCCTCTTAGCTCCGCTGCTTATGATCGCCAGTATCGTCCGTGATACAACATGCAGCTCTCCTGTTATCACCGTTTTATCTGTCGTCCTTTCTTCAATAGCCGGCTTTATAGTTGCCTTCGGTCGGGGTGACGCCAAATCTGCCATGCATGTCGTAAAAGGGTTGGGGATTGCACTCGGTGTTCCTCTCGGTATCCACCTAATCGGTACTTATACTATCAACAACTTTGGCGGTTTGGGGGGAAGCTTATAAGAAGCAATTCTGAACAAAATCAAAAAACACCGAGCTCATTTCTCTGGACCGGGCTGGGAGCTTTAGCTATTGTAATAACTAAATTCAAGTCTAGTCTGCTGGCTATATTTGGTGGGGCTCTAAAACTTGGTTGGCTGCTCAAAGGCTTTTTGACAATGGGACTAAGCCTGTGGCTATACGTAGTCGCGTTTGGTTGGCAATTTGCAATCATGATGATGTTAATGCTTATTACCCATGAAGGCGGGCACTGGATTGTTATGAAGGCTTATGGGCTTCAACCAAAGGCGCCAGTTTTTATACCCTTTGTAGGAGCCTATGTGGCAATGTCAAAAATGCCGAAGGACGAATATGTTCATGCCTGGGTAGCTTATGCTGGTCCGTTTATAGGGGGAATATTTGCGATTGCAGTTTATATGATTGGTCTTTTGACCAATACGTTATGGCTAATGGCTGGTGGCGCATTTGGTTGCATGCTCAATTTGCTGCAGTTAATTCCAGCCTGGATATTCGATGGCAAGTTTATTATTAAAGCAATTTCTAACTGGTTATTAATTCCGGGAATTTTTATTATGCTAGCAGTGGCATTTATTTGGCAAAGTCCATTTCTTTTTATAATATCTATTGTTTCTATCTTCAGCCTGATCAAACAGTTCAGAAAACCACGTATTACGGACCAGCCTTCATTATCAGCCATGAGCAATAAGAACGTGCTATGGCAGCGCTGCCTGATATCGGTGGCATACTTAGTTCTCGTTGGCACTTTAGCAGCAGCATATTCAATTGAAAATAGTAAGATTGCTCAAAAAATGCCTCAGTTAGGTGAGCTGTCAGCTGGGGCTAAAAATCCAGCCATGACATTATTAATGGGTGGTGGACTATCGAAGATAGTTCCTGATGGCAAAACAGCATCTGAATATTATATGCTTGGTTTTCAGTATAAGTCGGCAGGCTGGACAGAACAAGCCAGAGAATCCATTATGAAGGCTATTGCAATCGATGGCGGTGGAACGATTGCAAAAAAAGCGGAAATATTTTTGAAAACGAGATTGCCGCGTTATCCCGTTCCAGAAAATGCAGTCTTGATGAACATAGCAGCTAACGGAGAAAATAGCTTTTTTACGCGGGATAAAGCCGAAGCAATTTGGAAGCAATGTATTGGCGAGTACCCGAAATTTGAATGGCCATATAATAACCTTAGTGATTTATATATCCAGAAAGGCAAATTTAAAGAAGCAGAAAAATTATTAAATAGCGCCCTGAATATTAATCCAAATTATGTCAATGCCTGGATACATTTAGCAGAATGTAAGTTAAAGGAAAACGATAAAATAGCTGCACAGAATTGTGTCAATAAAGCACTGGAACTTGAACCTGACGATATAGGTACCAAACTGATGAGTTTGAGAATCCGCTTATATGAACTATTACATATATCGTAGCCAAGCTATGAATTTACTTACTGTTTGATATGATGGATTTTATGCATAAGATACTTCTTGCAATAGCTATTTATTTATCTCTCAGTTTGGCTGGGTATTGTCAGCCTGGCTATGCAACACCACAATATTCACATTCACAAACGATAAACATCACTTTTGATTATGGATTATATGGAGTGCATTCATATGTGCCAGTTTTTCTTGATAAGACTAATTTGTATACTTCTCCTACTCAATCATCGGCAGTTGAGGAGCAACTAAGCGCTGGCCAAATCGTCGAAATTGTATCGGAACACAAACAAACTGAGCTTGGTGGTATAAACCTGGTTGGCAATCTTCGCTCAGAAAATACAAACGAATTAAGTTTGACGGTAAACGGATACAGCGACTATTGGTATGCCGTGAAGGCTTTAGACAGCGGTAAGATTGGCTTTATCTGGGGCGGAGCCTTGGCCAAGGCTGCTGTCCAGTTAAATAAGAATGGATCTCGAATAATCGTTTTTGGTTTATCGGGTAAGGGGAAAAATGCTGATGGTGAAAAGTTAGGGGAAGTAAAATTAGTGGAAAATGGCAAAACAATTTCCAAAGCTTTCTTTAGTCCGATAGAAACCAGAATGCGCGAGGAGTCTCAAAATCTATTTAATTACACGGTATCGACGAAAGTACTATCTTCTAAAGGCTTTTGCAATAATCCTCAAATAATCTGTATTCATTTTATGTACGAAGCCTGTGATTATGAAGGAGGGGATGTTCTTTTCTTTGTGATTAACAATAAACTCAATTACTTATTAACTGCTAGTGGTTCATTCAACGAAGAAGGGGGAGGCATAGAATCTCGGTATGTACTTCCAACTAATAAAGGTGGAATTTCTAATCGCATCATTGTTATAGAAACAGTCCATGGCTTCCATTCTGGCAAAGAACAGACTGCACAAATCATCTCTCGATCTAGAACAATTTACTTATGGAATGGGGATACGTTCCTGAAAACCAGTTCGGCACATCAACACAAAGGCGCTCGGCACTGATTTCTATTATATTAAAGCAAATAAACTTTCAATCTTTCCTCTAAGGTGTTTTCCATGCGTCCCAAGTCAGCCTCGTCGGCATCAAACATTTCCTTTGCTTTTTCAAAGACCTTGTCGGTATCCCAATGGGTAATGTTGGCGGAAAGATCTTTAACCATACTTTCTAAATGGTGCAGATCTTTATCCATGTACTGTTTCCTGAATTCAATCAATCAGTTTTTGAGAGGCGGCCCATTTACAATTAGTATTAGTGAGTTGACATTCCGTTTTGTTTTATATATCGTGGCATTATGAATCAAACAACTTACACCACCACAACTACAACCACCCAAACTTTTTTGGGGGCTAGTTCGCGTATGCTGTAAGTAGAAGAAGAACACTAATACAAGTATCTACAACGCGATCGAGCCCTTTAGAAGTGGCTCGATTTTTTGTTTGCGGGAGTTTACGTGAAAAAATTGTGGTTGGAATACCTATTACTCAATTATGGCTTTAATCGAAAAATATAAAGAATACCTACCGGTTAGTAACAGCACGCCCATTGTTTCTTTAGGGGAGGGATTTACTCCGCTTATTAAAGCTCATAGACTTGCGCATGCTTTCGGAGAACCGAAACTCAATTTGTATTTTAAGTTGGAAGGGTTGAATCCTACAGGTAGCTTTAAGGATCGCGGCATGACCCTGGCTGTATCTAAAGCCATTGAGAGTGGAAGCAAAACTATTATTTGTGCCTCGACTGGAAACACCAGTGCTTCAGCAGCGGCCTTTGCAGCAAAGGCCGGACTCGCATGTTACATCATTTTGCCAGCCGGCCAAGTTGCGCTGGGTAAATTAGCTCAAGCACTTATTTATGGGGCAAAAGTTATTGCGATAGATGGAAATTTTGACCAGGCACTAGGCCTGGTGCGCGAGTTGTCCGCTCAATTTAAATTGACTGTAGTCAATTCAATTAATCCTTACCGGTTACAAGGGCAAAAAACGGCTGCTTTTGAAATTATTGAAGAATTGGAGACAGCCCCCGATTATCTATTTATTCCGGTAGGCAATGCAGGCAATATTTGTGCTTATTGGCAGGGCTTTAAACAATGGTATGAAATTAAGAAAATCAATAAACTGCCCAAAATGTGTGGTTTCGAAGCAGCTGGCTCTGCGGCAATTGTTACTGGAAAACCAATATCAAATCCGGAAACTATTGCTACCGCTATTCGTATTGGTAATCCGGCAAATTGGAGGGAAGCTGAACAGACTGCTCAGGAATCAGAAGGTTTTATTGATTCTGTTACAGATGCTGAAATATTGAACGCTTATCAATTGATTGCCAAACAAGAGGGAATTTTTTGTGAGCCAGCGAGTGCAGCTAGCATAGCTGGTTTATTGAAACAGATTCAAAAAGGCAATATAAGCTCGTCTTCCACGATTGTCTGTGTTCTTACGGGAAATGGCTTGAAGGATCCCGATATAGCCATGAAAACAATGCGTGCTGATCTAACTCCTGTACCGGCTGATGTTAAACATTTGAGCAAGGTGATGCAATTATGAACGTGAAAAATATATTGACCCGGCAATCGTTAAGTATTCGGATACCGGGCAGTTCTGCAAATTTGGGCCTGGTTTTGATACTATCGCAATTGCACTATCTGTTTACTTGACACTAGATTTTGAGCTGTTGCCCTATAACGATCCCAATATTCCTTTAATAAAGCTACAGGGGACAGTTGTTAAAGAATTGCCATCGGACAATACAAATCTCATCTATAAAATTTTTAGTGATATTTGGCAAAACGATTTATCAATGCTTGAGCGACTGAGAATTACAATTGACTCTGATATTCCAATAGCTAAGGGACTTGGTTCAAGTGCGGCTGCAACTGTTGCAGCGATATTTGCTGCTCATAAGTTAGCCGAAAGACAGATAAGTGAAGACGAAATTCTTTATATGGCAAGTGTTTATGAAGGGCATTCCGAAAACGCATGTTCAAGTTTATTTGGTGGTCTAGTCGTTTGTGCACCGTCGAAGAACAACAAGCAAATTCTTTCGAGGCGGTTAGATTGGCCAAAAGAATGGAAATTGATTTTGACAGTGCCGGACCGCGGATTACTTACCAAAGAATCCAGGGCAGTCATTCCGCAATATATTCAATATCAGGACGCAGTACATAATATTCAACGTGTGGCAATGTTCTTGACAGCAGATTCCAATAAAGATGCAGAGTTAATGAAAGAAGCACTGCATGATCGATTGCATGAACCGTATAGAGCACATTTAGTGCCAGAGTTAAAAAAAATTCCTGAGGTGTTGGCAAAAATCAATACGATAGGAACAATACTTAGTGGTGCGGGTTCTTCAGTTTTAACGATTGTGCATGAACATCACCATCAGTCCGCCTTGCGGACATTGACTGCATGGGCGAGCAACGAATGCGACATTTCGCAAATTCTCGATTTGACTGTAGATCATGAAGGAATTAAAATGGTCTATAAATAGCTGTGTCAACATTGATGGCTGTGGAGAAAACAAGAAATGATGAACCATGTAAAACAAATCTCTTTGATGATCTGCGTGGCCGGTTTGGTAAATAGTTCAGCTATTGCTGGAGAGTCCGATTGGCGGCCGGACTATAGGTCTATGGTCGGCGCTTATTATACTAATGACTATCAACAAGCTGTTAGTGATGCCTCAACTTGTCTGGATAAGATCCAGCGCGTGAAAGATCAGACAGAAAAAAATGTGGCACTGGATGAATTAATTAAATACTTAAATATGATGAGTGGTCGAAACAGGCAGCAACAAGATTATGCGCAGCAGGAGCTAGTTCTCAAATGTAAACTCAAGGCTAATGAAGCCAGGTATGCTGACGATTCCACGCACGACTATCAAATTACTCAAATTAGAAAAGATCTTGCCACCTGTTTAGTTTTACAAGGAAAGTCTAAAGAAGCTGAGGCATATCTAACCAAACAGGAAAAAATTCGCAAATCAGATAATTTAACCGGGTGGAAAAAAGATCTTGATTTATTATCTGGAGCAAATAAAGATCGGCAGCTGAACAATCATGTGGACCCGGATAAACTATGTGAATATGCAACCGATGCAGTCGACGATGCGTTGTCTATAAAAAATACTACTGAGAAAGAAGTTGCATTCAATCAAATAATTCAGCAACTCACTACTGCTGAATATAAATATAAAAATGATAAAGACTATCTGCATGAAGAGAAAATTTTAAAACTACTGCTTAAAATGCAAGATACGCAGGCACCGGGAGATGATTGGGGAGTGGGAATGGGCGTGCCCTATCAAAGAACTAGTACATTGCAAGAACTAGTCACATGCCTGGTAATGGAAGGCAAAGACGATGAGGCTGCAGAATACAACAAAACTTATAAAGAAGAAACTGAAAAAACTAATAAAAATCTACGAAAATATATGAAAAATGTTATAGAAAAAGTTGCGCCCGCTGTTGACGATAAAGAAAATAAACCTGTTCCGGAATCAAAGAAGCCCTGATCGATACATTCCTTTCACGTCCGACCTGCGGGCATGAGCATTAGTACCTAGAACATAATCGGCAAACGGAAAGACAACATTGAAATTTTTATTTGGATATTGGTGATGCAAGTAATGGTATCTGGCCAAAAACTTGTATGCCATCCAGTCCTGGAAAAGACGCTTTTCGGGCTTGTGCATTTGTAAATGTATTTTATTCCATACCCAGTGATGAAAACATACCGTCGCAACAAAGACAATTGCTCCCGGCCAGGAAACTAAAGCAATGAGAAGAGCAAAAGGAATAGCTTTTATTGGCGCTTTATGCACAGTCAGTCTTATTTCTTTATCTTCACCAGGGGCAACGGGCTCATCAGCAAAAATTTTAGAGTAATGTCCATGATGCTCAATAGCATGAGCGCTGAAGGCGCGATTGAAAGCCACAGTTTTTTTGTGCATCAATTTGCTGTGCACCTGATGTTCGATAAAAGACATCAGAACACATGAAAAGATGAACCAACCTATAATTTGCAAAATAAACATTATGACCTTTAATTCTTGAAGCAAAGATACTATTCAACAAATATGTAGAATTTGTAAATAAGCTGATAAAACGATTTTCAGCTTAATATTTACTTGCTGTCTACCGCCAGCTTACATGAATATCTTCTCTGATGCAATGTTTGGTATATATTCGTAGGGTGTATGAATTGTAGCTTCATCTTATTTGCCACCATTTATGTTGTTGACAGGAAAGCCTCCAATCGGGGTTTTCTTCGCATAGCTTGATACACCATTCTAAATTTTTTCTCTCTAAACCGTCTGCAGACCAGGCAGGGCTTATATATTTAAGTTCTGCCTTGCATAGCGGTTCGGGGATGCCTTGTCCATGTGATCTTACATATTTAAGCTCAGTCGCAGTTTTTTGTCTTAGAGCATGCTCGGCTACTTTAGGAGAGACAGTTATCCAATCCAGTCCTGCAGGAAGCTCTATTGTGCCGTTTGTTTCGATTGCTAATTTATAACCATTATCTTTGAAAAACTTTATAAACTCGCTATCTAATTGCAATCCAGGCTCTCCGCCTGTAAGAACCAACCACTGACACATACTGTCAAGATCGGTAATTGTTTCTTGTATTTGAATTAGTGTCATCTCTGTGCCACTTATAAATTCTGTGTCACAGTCAAATCCATGTGTTTCTATTTTGCAAGTTTCGTTGCATTTGCTGAATCTAACAAAAATAGAAGGCTCACCAGCTCTGCCGCCCTCACCCTGCAATGAATAAAAAATCTCATTGATTTTATATGTTTTCATTTTTCGTAAATCGTTGGGTCTTCTACTTTTGCCAATTGAAAGGCTTCTTTGCGTTCAATACAGGTACCGCACTTACCGCAATGCTTTTCCTGTCCTTTATAACATGACCAGGTAAGATCAAACGGTACCCCTAGTTTAGTGCCTAGTTTACAAATATCTGCTTTGGAAAAGTTTTTGAAAGGTGTATGCAGTTTGATTTTATGATCATCAGCTAATTGGATAGTCTGCGCTATGGATTCTATAAATTCGGGGCGGCAATCAGGATAAATGGCATGATCGCCTGAATGAGCAGCATATCCCACTCCTTCTGCTTTTAAAGCAATAGCCCATCCGGCAGCGATAGAAAGCAAAATCATATTTCTATTTGGCACTACAGTAATTTTCATAGAATGCGCTTCATAATGTCCTTCAGGGACAGCAATATTTCGATTAGTGAGACTGCTAGTATCGATTAAGTTTGCAATTGAGCGCAAATCGGCAATTTCGTAAGCAATGTTATTTTTTTTTGCTATTTCGCTGGCAGCTATTAATTCTCTGGCATGTCTTTGTCCGTAATTAACACCAAGGGCAAAAACGTCGCTGCCCGCGTCTAAGAAATAATATAGTAGAGTGGTTGAATCCATGCCACCACTGAATAAGACTACTATTTTGTTTTTCATTTTACTATCGTGTTTTTGGATGTTTCTTTTCGAATTTTACTTTAGGATTAATTGAAATGCCACCTCTGGGCGCAAACAAACCCTGCACTTCTATCCAGAACGGCTCAAGAAGCGAGTTTAAGTCTTTTGCAATTGTGCAGACGATTTCTTCGTGGAAAGAACCATGATTGCGGAATGATCCCAAATAAAGTTTTAGCGACTTGCTTTCTACTAAATAATCTTCAGGAGAATATTTGATTTTTATGGTCGCAAAATCAGGCTGACCGGTGATTGGGCACAAAGAGGTGAATTCCGGGCATTCAAGTTCAACAACATATTCATTTTGTCCAACTTTTGAAACGGGAAATTTATTCTTAAATTTCTCAAGTATGGTCGACGAATACTGCGTTGGGTATTCAGTTTTATTTCCCAGCTGCTTAAGCTTTGTTTCGGTCATGTTATATCTCGGAATATTCTTAAGGCTCTTATCATCCCACACGAGGGTTGAACTGCCAATACGCATGTCAATAGAATTGAATTATTCTAAAAATGACTAGCAATTTATTTTGGCAACGGCTTTGTCTGGCTAATTTGTATAATAATGGATTAAAGTTCTGTCCATCTGGGTTAGGTGCGTAAGGAGCAGAAGCGATGGGTTTACTATTTTTTGGACTTGTCTTTGTTTTTGTCCTCATTACATTGTTTCTGGGTTTGTTTACAGTAAGCCAGCAAACATCGGCTGTAATTGAGCGTTTCGGCAAATTTATAAGCATTGCCAAGCCTGGTCTGAATTTTAAAGTGCCGTGGATTGATTATGTGGCTGGTGTGGTCAATCTGAGAGTTCAGCAGCTGGATGTAAAAGTAGAAACCAAGACATCGGACAATGTCTTTGTGCATGTGATTGTCTCAGTGCAATACTTTGTCTTGCCTACCAAAATATATGAAGCTTTTTACAAATTGGAAAATGCCGAGCGGCAAATTACTTCTTATGTGTTTGATGCCGTTCGTGCCAGGGTGCCTAAACTATCATTAGATGACGTTTTTGAGAAAAAGGACGAAATTGCTGATGTGGTGAAGAGTGAATTAACTGGTGTCATGGATCAATTTGGCTATGGCACACTCACTTCTCTTGTCACTGACATTGATCCCGATCCTAAAGTGAAAATAGCTATGAATGAAATTAACGCCGCTACCCGAGAAAGAGTGGCAGCCAACGAACGTGGTGAAGCAGAAAGAATTCTCATGGTTAAGCGTGCTCAGGGTGAAGCAGAAACCAAGGCGCTGCAGGGTAAGGGCATTGCTGATCAAAGGCGAGCCATTGTTGAAGGACTGCGCGACTCAGTCCAACAATTCCAAAGTAGTGTTCCCGGTGCTACAGCCCAAGATGTAATGTCATTAGTGATGATGACTCAGTTTTTTGATACCATAAAAGACATAGGCGCTAGTTCTAAAAGCAACATGGTATTTATGCCGCATTCGCCTGGCGGCATGACCGATGTTTATCATCAATTGCTTGCTGCCATATTGAATAATGCTCCATTGGAATCAGGGCGACAACCACCAGTGCTGCCAAAAGCATAGACAAAAATAGACAGCCGACTATTCTAAATTACAAACAAGCTCTTCGTTGCCAAGCACTTCCCAGCTAAGGGCAGTGATGCCGCCTTCTTGATTTAGGCGTTTGATTACTTGTTCCATGCTTTTGTCGTGTCGCCCGGAAGTAATTACTTCCACCTGCACGCGCACTTTATGCGACCCATTTATGGCTTCGCTGCGCAGCGCTTTCAGGAGCATATTATCTCCATGCAGGGCTTGCATAAGCACAGATCGAATCTGATTTTCGTGATACTCCGGACAAGTTGCCTGCAGCCTATAACAAACCGGGACTTCTTCTGCTGATTCTTGAAGCATGTTGATTCTATGTCCTATTGGGCGCAGAAGCGTATTGGTGCCGACCACCATAATTGTAGTAATAAATGAAGGAATGAACAGTCCAAATCCAACCAGGGTGCCAACTGCGGCTGAACACCACAGAGTGGCGGCAGTATTCAAACCTCGCACATTAAGCCCTTCTCTAAGGATTACGCCTGCACCGAGAAAGCCAATGCCGGATACTACCTGGGCAGCAATGCGTGTTGGGCTGTTGTCCCCGCCAATCATTACTGAGACAGCCACAAAGGCAGCAGAGCCCGTTGACACCAGAGCATTAGTGCGTAAGCCGGCGTGATGCTGTCCCCATTGTCTTTCCAGTCCTATCAAGGCGCCAAATAGAACGGCAGCAGCTATGCGAATACTGAATTCCAGATGAGACATAACTCCGACTAACCCCAATCTTTTTAGACGATGCTGTTATACCCGCTGCAGCTCTTAAATAAACGCTTAGTGGTCTTGCTATCCAGGCAAATTTGCCTATAATGACTGTGAAACGTGGATAAGGGTATTGAATTAAAATGATTACGGTAATTGCATATGATGCAGAGCGATCATATTGTCAGAATATTGCAAACATAGATGAACTTGCCCCGATTTTAAACTCCGGGCAGACTGTCTGGGTGCAAGTAGTAGAACCGGAAAGTCCGCAAACAATCAAGCTTATTGCTGATACCTTTAATATTCATCAACTGGCCCTTGAAGATGTTTTGACTGTTCACCAGCGGCCTAAAGTTGAACAATATGGCGATATCTTTTTTGTCATTGTGCATGAAGTGTTGCTGGGAGAAGAAGTAACGAACAAACAAGTATGTTTTTTTCTAGCCAAAAATTATGTGGTCAGCTTTCAGGCTGAGCAGATGCAGAGCCTCAAATCCGTTGCTGAAAGCATTGCTTCTAATAAAGGTGGCATGCGTTCTCAGAGTGCTGATTATTTAGCTTATGCCATATTGGATGCCATAGTCGATACCTATTTTCCTGTTCTGGAAAATCTTGGTGAAAGGCTTGAAGATCTGGAAGACATAATCATAGATAATCCTTCCCGAGAGGCAATAGCCAAAATTCATGAGGCGAAGCGTTCTTTATTGTTTGTTCGCCGTACCATCTGGCCCATGCGGGAATTAATCAATTCATTGCTCAGAGACTCTGCTCACCGCTTTAGCGATGAGGTCAGATTTTGCTTGCGAGACTGTTATGATCACGCTGTGGAAATAATCGATTTAACAGAAACCTATCGCGAATTGGGTGCCGATCTAATGGATGTTTATTTATCAAGCATCAGCAATCGCATGAATGAAGTAATGAAAGTGCTGACGATTATTGCTACTGTTTTTGGTCCACCGGCTTTAATTGCTGCTGTTTATGGCATGAATTTTAATAGAGATGTTTCGCCGTATAATATGCCGGAAACTAATTGGTATTATGGCTATCCTTTGGCTTTACTGGCTATGTTTTTAACTAGTTCTGCTGTACTAGCCTTTCTCTGGTGGAAAGGCTGGCTGGGCGTAATGTCCAAACGTGATAGTAAGAGTTAGTGGTGCACTGCTGCCCTTAGCAATATAAAAATAACATAGATGATGATTATAAAAACAAACCCAACGGGATTGCGCAAATTGCGAGTGGGTTGATTCAATGACAGGCTTGTGCCGGTCTCAGCAGAATTAAAAAACGTATGATTGTCTTTAACGACAGCCTGGAGTAGTAGGCTCGGTGTTGCCGGTCTAAGCTCGCTACCTTTCTTAATGGCAGTGCCGATGGCCATCAATTCTATGATGCCGCCGCCAAGATCATAAACATAGGTCTTAATGCCGACAACATCGTCGGCCCCACACTTGGCTGCTTCTTGAGCAATTTTATTTAAGGCGTTTTCACGTGCTTCGTAAATTAAAGTTGTTAATTCACTTATTTCTCCGCGTACAAATCCCTTAAAAAATGCCGATATTCCTCCGATTAAACCAACAGAAAATACTGAGACACCAAGCATCAATTTTATAGGACAATAACCGGTTTGCATAAGATTCCACATTTCCACGCTGGTCAAATCACTGCTTATCGGTGTTTCCTGACTTGACGCGGGTAGATTAGAATGTTTTGCTGCTGTGCCAATCATCAACATTTCTTGCATGGCGCCAATCGGTGAAATGGAGGTTTGAATACCAAGCACTGCGTTGGCTCCTGCTGTGCGTGCCTCGGAAACGATTCGCTCTAGAGCAAGATGGCGGGTGTTGTTAAATACATCCGAATATTCTTTTACTTCGCCACGGCCAAGACTTCTCAATCCACCTGCGATACCACCACCGACACCAATGGAATAGGCAACATTGCCAAAGACAAATTTAATTGGAGAAAAACCGCAATCCATTTGGCAGTATAATTCTTGTCCATCTGCTGATGCAGAAAAAACATTTTCTTTTCCTGCAGGGGCATCTGTACTTGTGTTATGTATGGTTGAGCCTATGGAGAGAAATTCAATATTGGTGCCGTGAAAAACCAAATCACTTGATATGCCGGTTATGCCTATACCACCATGTGTTGCTACTTCTGCCATCATGCGTTGATATGATTGTTGCCGCCCATCGTGAATCAGCTGTGTCACAGCCTCTACTTCTCCACCAAGCAACGTATTCAATCCAGATCCAATACTGCTGATAAAACCAAGTGCAAAAACACTATTGCCTATGGCAAGATTGCCGGCCTCAAAGCCCTTTTGTTTCAAGCAATATATTTCATTGCCGGAAAGCCCGGTGATGATAGACATGGTTCACTCCTAGGTAGCCAGTTAGAGCATAATACACTCTTGAAGACTAAATATGAGTTAGCTGTGTTGAGGCAACCCGGAAGAATTTGCCGGCAAGATCTCTTTGAGATTTTTATTGGGATTGACTGGAGTGGTAGTTTCTTGTTGGTCCAAGATTGCCTGAATAAGTCCGACAAAGAGTGGGTGGGGATTATCCGGACGTGATTTAAGCTCGGGGTGAAATTGACAACCTATGAAATAAGGATGGTCAGGCAGTTCAATCATTTCCACCAGGCTGTTATCGGGTGATAAACCAGACATAACCAGACCAGCATCGGTAAGAGTTTGACGATATTTGTTATTTAATTCATAGCGATGTCTATGTCTTTCCCAGATTTCTGTTTGTCCATAAACTTCAGCTGTTTTAGAACCGGCTTGAATATTGCAGGGATAGCGGCCAAGGCGCATTGTGCCGCCTTTCATGACTACATTATGTTGGTGGGGCATTAAGTCTATGACTGGATATTTGGTTTGAGGATCAAACTCAGTAGAATTGGCACCGGGCATATTAGCTACATGGCGCGCAAACTCAATTACTGCCGTTTGCATGCCCAGGCAAAGGCCAAGATAAGGAATTTTATGCAGCCGTGCATATTCAATTGCCTGGATCTTTCCTTCTATGCCGCGATCGCCAAATCCACCTGGAACCAGGATGCCATCAACTTCTTTCAGATATTCATCGGTACCGTGTTTTTCAATATCTTCCGATAAAACCCATTTTATAACTACATTGGTGCCCAGCCTGGCGCCGGCATGGTGGAGCGACTCGACAGTTGAAATGTAGGCATCGGAAAGCATTACATATTTGCCGACGATAGCAACAGTGACACTGGAGGTAGGCCGCTTGATGCGATCAACCATCTCTTTCCATTCGCTTAAATCAGGAGTGGGGTTGGGTAGGTGCAAGCGTTCCAGGACGCGCTGCGCCAACCCTTCTTGTTCCAAGAATAACGGCACTTCATAAAGGTGCTGAGCATCCTTGCATTGGATAACAGCATTGATGTCCACATCAGTGAATAAAGATAGTTTTTCTCTGATAGCCGTCGAGAGAGTTCGTTCTGTCCGGCAAACAATAATATCGGGCTGAATGCCACGGCTGCGCAACATATCTACGCTATGCTGAGTGGGCTTAGTTTTTAATTCATTGGTTACTTTGAGATGGGGGACGATGGTGGCGTGAATATAACACACATGATCTCGTCCTACTTCTTTGCGCATCTGGCGGATAGCTTCCAGGAAGATCAGACTTTCAATGTCACCAACTGTGCCACCAACTTCTATGATGACAATGTCGGCTCCTGATTGCTGTGCTGCCTGGAGAATAAATCCTTTAATTTCATTAGTAACATGCGGGATCATTTGCACTGTGCCGCCCAGGTAGTCGCCGCGCCGTTCTTTTTCCAAAACGCTTGTGTAAATTGAACCGGCGGTGACGTTATTTATGCGGCTGAGGTCAACATTAATAAACCTCTCATAATGTCCCAGATCAAGATCAGTCTCGGCGCCATCTTCTGTTACAAAAACTTCTCCATGCTGATATGGGCTCATGGTGCCGGGATCAACATTAAGGTATGGATCTAATTTGACTATTGTAGTAGTGATGTCTCGTGCTCGCAGCAGCCGGCCCAGAGAGGCGGCAATAATCCCTTTCCCTAGCGAAGACACTACGCCGCCGGTGATAAATACAAATCTGGTACCTGGGGAAATATTGCTGGCGGTATTCACAAATCTTCCTCTAATTGCGATCGATAGTGTTCTTCTCAGTCACCTATTTTAGGTACCCGGAAGAAATTGTTTTCTACTGCTGGGGCACCTTTTATGATCATAGCCTGATTTTGCGGCAACCTTACATTGTCCTCCCGCATTATGTTATTTATTGGCAAAACATGCGCGGCAGGCTCAATGCCGGTTGTGTCAATCGATTGCAATTCAGCTACATGTTCCAAGATTTTTGCCAATTGTTCGGTATATATATCCTCTTCCTGGGCAGATAATTTCAATCGGGCAAGCTTGGCTATATGTTTTACAGTATCTTTAGAAATCATATTTTTATGTCTTTTATATCCTTTCGCCTTCAATTATAGAACACGGCGCCAGCACCTGCACTACGTCGCTTAAGAATATGATGTTAATTACCTGTTAGTTTCAATGGCGGGAGGATAACAAAAATCAAGAATGACTTTGATTGACGCAGCTACAGGTATGGCAATTAGCATGCCCAGGGCGCCGGCCATTGCTTCTCCGCAAAGCACGGCAAAAATCACTGTCAGCGGGTGCAATTCTACATAATGTCCAATCACCCGCGGAATAATAATATAATCCTCTATCAAGCGGGCTCCTGTATAACAAAGAATAATTAAAAGAGCACAATCTACACCATTCTGCGCTATGCCAACGATAGTGGCAGTAGTAGTTGCCAGAATCGGGCCCAACACTGGAACAATTTCAAGAAAACCGCTCAAAATAGCAATTAAGAGAGCGTACTTTAAATGAAAAGCAAAATGTAAAAAACTGTAGGCAACACAGGACATCAAAGTAATTAAAATCAATTGCCCTTGTACATATTTGCTCAGCACGGAATTCATCTGATGTGATAAATCAACAGCAATCGGCCGCCTTTTCTCAGGCAAAAAGCGCAAGAAAAACTGTCCGACACGCTTACTATCAACAATAAAGTAAATAGATGAAACCATTGTCACAAGCACAGCCAGCATGCTTTTTGATACGAGGGCACCAAGATGCATAATTTCACCAGGTGTACCAAAATTTTGTTCAACGCTTGCCAGAATCTCATTAGTTGACTGTTCAACATCAATTTGCCAGTTGAAGGCAGTAGCAATCTGGCTGACCAGGTTGGTAACAATTTCTCGCCGCTGAGCTACAAATGTAGAAAATTGATCTATGGCTCTGGCACCGAACAGCCAGAATAACAGAGTGATGCCGGCTGCAAATAGCAGATAAATGATAGCTACTGCCAGGCGGTCATTGATACGGGCTGAAGTACTAAGTTTGTTTACCAGAGGCAAAAGCAAGTAGGCGATGATACCGCCCATGATGAAAGGGGGGAAGACCTCTCGCACGTAATAGAGAAACCATAATAATAGAAGAAATAGAAACCATTTCAGCATTGGTGGGTTACCTTTATTTATTCCCTATCATGTTATATGCATAGAATCAACGCCTATGCTAGCATTTTTCCGAACAAGCTTCTATCAGGCTTTGAGGTTTGACAAGCCAGTTTTAATATTTACGGATTACTAATACTTGATTGCTAATTGAGAGTGGGGAAAGAATATGTTAGAGTCCTTTATTGCTGCCCTCATGCGTCGCACATCGGCAGATACTCCAGTTGATGACCAATCGCTTTATCCCAGGCACCTGGGGTGGCTTATGCTTACGGCTCTGGGTATTGGTGCCACTATTGGCGCTGGCATATTTGCCATGCCCGGAATGATTGCTCGCAAAGCGGGACCGGCAGGAATTCTCTCTTTTTTGATAACCGGATTCGTAATTCTAGCTGTTGCTGTTTGTTATGAAAAATTTTCAAGACTAGTCCCCCATGGCGTATCTGCTTACAGTTACGTATATCATGCCATTGGCGAAATATTTGCCTGGATTGTTGCTTTTGGTTTGTTTTTTGAATATAGTTTTGGTTCATCAGCAGTAGCTATTGCCTGGGCAGAATATCTTAAAAAAGCCCTGGGCTTCTCCCTGCCTTCCTTCTGGAGCGGACCGACATCCGACAATGGGCAATATCATTTTGGTATCAATATTATTGCTTTTGCCGTAATTGCGTTAGTGACAATAATTCTTATTCTGGGCGGGGTGAAAAAGTCGGCTTTGCTGAATTTTTTGCTTGTTTGCCTGAAACTATCCTTGCTGGTGATATTTTTGATTGTTGGCGTGCGGCATGTGAACCCGGCTTTCTGGTCGCCTTTTTTCCCCACTGGTGCTGTTGGTGTTTTGCGCGGTGCTGCTCTGGCTGTTTTTCCATATGTGGGCTTTGATGCTCTTTACACTTTTGCCAGAGAATCAAAAACGATAAGAGACACGCGTTTGGCAACATATTTATGTGTAGGCATTGTTGCGTTTCTCTATATTACTGTGATGATGGTGGCAACCGGATTGGCGCCGGCATTTATCAATGGACAACCAAATGAAGCCTTTGCCGGCACTGAGGCTGCGGCACCATTGGCGGTGCTGCTGAGCAAAGTCGGCGAAAATTGGACTGCCAAGCTTATTGCTCTTGGGGCTGTGCTGGGGATATTCAATGTTTTGCTTGTTCTCTGTATGGGGGGGCCGCGAATTTTTCGCAATATGTCCGAAGATGGGCTATTACCGGCAATTTTTCAAAAATCACATATGGGTAATCCATGGTTTGGCATTATTATTAATGGTTTGGTAATGGGTGCAACTGCCGCCTTTGTTCCGTTTGGCGAAATAGCCGACATGATGGTGCTTGGCACTCTGGTTGCTTTTGTTTTTGTTTGCTGGGGGGCGTTCAAACTTAAGCTTGTTCATCCGGCTGTTGCCTGGCTGGGCATGCTTGGCTGTATTTTGCTGGCGTTTAACCTTAATCCGCTGGTTTTGAAAGTTTATTCAATCACCTGTCCAGCCGGTTTATTTTTGTATTTTATTTATGGCTTTCACAAGAGCAAGCTTGCTGCTTCCGCGTTCATTAAAGCATTGAGCAGTCCAGGGAAGCGTTGATCGATGTCTTCTTTGCGCAATGATGTGTAGTGCTCACGGCCGTCAATACGGGTTTGAATCAAACCAGCATCTCTGAGCACTTTAAAGTGGTGTGTCATTGTCGATTTGCCTCTGCTGGAACTGAATTTAAAGGTGCCGCAAGTCAGTTCTTCACCGTTAATGAGCTGTTCAATTATGCTAAAGCGCAATGGTTCGCTTAGAGCATATAAGATAGTAAAGAGGGAAATATCTTCTTTGGGAGGGTGAAAAATATTTTTCATGTTAGCAAATCAATGGGCCAGCATAGTTGGCAGTTCAATCACACTATAAAATACAAAATTTGATTGCCAATCATACTACAAAATAATCTATTCTGACTATAGAGCCTTTTATTTAACATCCATCCAGTTATGGCCGATGCCTACATCAACCTTTAGCGGTACTTTAAAGGGCTGGTCCATGAGCATGGCATTTACCACTATTTTTTTGACTGACTCTAGTTCAATTTCGGGAACTTCCAGTACAAGCTCATCGTGCACTTGCAAAATCAGCTTGGCTTGTAATTTAGCAGCACAAAGTCCATCATCGAGACGAATCATAGCTAGTTTCATTAAATCGGCTGCGCTACCTTGCAAAGGAGCATTACAGGCCGCGCGTTCATCGGCCCGTTTGAGACCTTCGTTGCGATCATGTAAAAATTTAAAATAACGCCGTCGTTTCCAGAGGGTTTCTACATAACCATTCTGGCGGGCTTTTTCAATTGTTGCTTCCATGAAAGCTTTGACTTTGGCATATCTATGAAAATATTTGTCAATGAAAGCCGCCGCTTCTTTAGTGGAAACATCCAGATCACGAGCAGTAGCATATGCACCTTGCTGATAGATCAAAGCAAAATTAAGAGTTTTGCCTATGCGCCGCATGTCACTGGTTACCTCTTCGATTGGCTGATCAAAGATCTCGCCGGCTGTGCGGGCATGAATGTCCTGGTCTTTTTGAAAAGCGTCAATTAAGCGATCGTCACCGGACATATGGGCCAGCAGGCGTAATTCAATTTGTGAATAATCTGCTGATAAAAGAAACCATTTTTTTTCGCCGGGAATGAAGGCTTTGCGTATGCTTCGCCCCAATTCTGTGCGAATGGGAATATTTTGTAAATTCGGATTGGAGCTGGACAGCCTGCCTGTGCTGGTAACTGTTTGATTGAATTCACCGTGTAAACGCCCGTCAACAGGAGAAATCATTTTAGGCAAGGCATTTACATAAGTTGATTTGAGTTTAGTCAGCTGGCGATAATCAAGCAATAAGGGGATTATTTCATGCTCATTTTTTAAAGATTCAAGGACGGAGGCATCAGTGGAAAAACCTGTTTTAGTTTTTGTTTTGGTGGACAGCTTTAATTCTTCAAAAAGCACCTTCTGTAATTGCTGGGTGGAATTTATATTGAAGGCATAACCGGCTAGTTTATAAATTTTTTGCTCCAGCTTTTTAATTCCGTGTCCAGCTCTTTGCTCAAGTGTTTGAGAAAAGGCAAATCAAGCGCCACGCCTAACTGCTCCATTTTTGCCAGCACTATCGACAGTGGTAAATCCATGTCATAGAGCAGAAATTTTTGATCTTTGTCCATGTTTTTAACATAGTAATCAGCCAGTTCTAAACTGAGCCGGGCGTCTTCACAGGCGTTGTTTGCCAGTTCGGCCAGGTTAATTCCCGAGAGCATAGCAGCGTTATTTGATTGGGTATTTTTTTTCGATTTATTTGTTTCACTAGATCTATGCTCCATTGGATAATTGAGCAATCTTCCGGCTTGCTCATGGAGATCATGTTTATGGTCGGGAAAACAAATATAGCTGGCAAGCATGGGATCAAAGCTTATATTCACCAGGGGCAAAACATTACTGAGCAGATTCAGTGTCGATTTGCTGTTATAAACGATCTTGTCTATTTTATGATTATTGAATATTTCGTATACTGTTTCGTTGACAAGCTGGCGATCTAAACCTGGTTGGTTTGTAAGCGTTATTGCTAATTGTTTCAAAGGAATATAGGCTGACTGCTTTGATTTATTTTCTGACCAGGCAAAGGCATAACCAACAATAGTTGGATCTTCTGTAGTGGCTTGAACATATAAACTAATTGCTGGTTGTTTGCTGAGAGTTTTAACCAGGCTATCAAGATCAGCTGGGGAATTGATAATGACATTTTCCGGCACTGCCTTTATTTTTTCAGGCATAGGCTGCTTTTCTTCTGTGCTGGCAGGTTCAATATTGGCGTTATCGGCTGATTGGCTTAAGTTGAAATTTTTTAGCACTTTAGGCAAGCGGTTGACTAATGTTTTAAACTCCAATTTGCCAAAGAAGTCGTTCAGTGCTTCTATATCCGGAGGCGTGAGATGACAATGGTCAAGATCAAGTTTTATGGGTACGTTATCATCAATTGTTGCCAATCCTTTGCTCTGGCGTGCCGATGCCTTGCCTTCAATTAATTTACTATGTAGCCCTTTAGCCTTGATTTCATCTATGTGTTTGTAGACTTCATCAATATTTTTATAAGTGCTAAGTAATTGCTGGGCAGTTTTTGGACCAATGCCTCTGACACCGGGAATATTATCAGAAGTATCTCCGCACAAACCCTTATAGTCTGCAATTTGTTCGGCCAGACACCAAGCTTATCAAAAACTTCCTGGCGTCCATACAATTGCAAGCCTTGTTTGCCCGGCATCAATACTTTGATTTTCTCGTTTTGCCCGTCAATAAGCTGAAAAGCGTCCTGGTCGCCGGTAAGGATGAGAACGTTTAGATTTTCTTTTTCGGCGGCTCTGGCAATGGTGCCAATTAAATCGTCAGCCTCATAGCCGGCTAATTCATACACAGGCAGACCAAGCTTTTCCACGCCCTCTTTTATCAGCGGCCATTGCACAGATAAATCGTCGGGCATTTCATCACGGTTGGCTTTGTAGTCTTCAAATTCCACATGCCTGAATGTGGGCTCCGCCATATCGAAAGAAACTGCCAGCATTTCCGGTTTATATTTTTCAATCAATTCAAACAAAGAATTGAAAAAGCCAAGAATTGCCCAGGTGGGTAGTCCTGTTTTAGTGCGCAAACCTGAGTTAAAGAGGGCGAAAAATGAACGAAAGGCCAGAGAACTGCCGTCTATGAGAACCAGTGTTTTTTCTTTCTGCATGCAATTAATACCGGTCTCTATTTAAGCTTTGTTCTTTCATGCATGCGAACAGCTTCACTTAAAACATGCCCTTCCGCAAGGGCGGGTGAACAGATGCCTAAAATATTGGCTACTGTCGGTGCTAGATCATCCATATCGGCAGGTGTTGCATAAGTACCGAACTTGACGGCATTGCCGGAAAAAATCAAAGGAACCTGAGTGTCATAATTGTATGGTGAACCACAGGCAGTACCATCGCTTTCGGAAAGGAATGTAAATCCCGGCTTAGGAATAAGATATAGTTCTCCGCTGCGCCCCCAGAAATAGCTTTTGCGTACTGCTTTTGTCCAGGGACCACTGGGCAGTTCATTCATAAAAAGTTGAAAGGCCCCATATATTTCACCAGCTCCAGTAAGGCTTCGCCCTAATTTAGATGCCAGTTTCTCAATATCTGGTTGACGGTAATTGCTGTGGTCGATGGTGTTGAGATTAAAGTAGACATTGGGTGGTTCAAAAGCTTCAATCCAGTTGGCGTTGCCAAGGCGGGATGACAGAGCGGAATTGAGTTGCTCGCGAAATGTTTTTGCTTCTATAGCACCAGCTTCCATGCCTTGTGCCTGCAGAAAATCGGGCGATGCCCCGGCACCATGACAGGCAGTAAAAACCAACAGATAGTTGTTCTGTCCCAGCTTCTTATCCAGAAACTGTGAGAAATCTGCCAGTGATTGATCAAAGCGTAAAGCTAGATCTAAACTTTCCGGACTGTAGCTGCCATAATTTTTAGCTACGGCTTCAAAAGAGGAGAAATTGATGCCGAGCATGTCGGATGTATCCTGTTGCCCGAGCGAATCTTCATTGATAGCCTGGCGGGCAAAGTCAAATATCATTTCATTAATCCAGGGACTGGCAATGAATTGACTATCCTCAAGGGTATGGGCAAAACTCTTGCTGCTTTCCGCGAGAGGTTGCCATATTTTGCCTGAGTATTGATTGCCGTGATGTTGCTCATTGAATGTCTGCGCCCAGGCAGGAAGCTCTTTACCGGAGTGCATGAGGCTAACAAAATTGCTTGTGTGACCATCCCACCAGAAAGCCCTGTCGCCTAATTTCCCTGCTAATAAGAGTGCTTCCTGATTATTGCCGGCTATAGTAATGATATGGCTCAATCCACCAGTGGCAATTTTTAACTCGTCACCAACAGTAGTACCGGCCATCATATCGGTGTTTGTATTGCTGCCGGCTCCTGGTAGGCTTGATTCGCCGGCAATGGCCTTGACAGTTTTTTGTTTGTGCCGGTCATACCACTGATTGCCTGTAACTCCGGTTAACCAGGGATAAGCTCCACTGGCAATGACAGCCAGATTAGTAGCTGTCTGGTTGGTGGCAGCGGAATAATGGCAGTCCGTGAAATTAGCTCCATTTTCAAGCAAATGCCTGAAACCATTAGCTTGCGATTTATTGAGGCAAAAGGAAAGATAATTAGAGGGGAATTGATCGGCAATGAGAAAGACAACTAATTTAGAGTGAGCGGCGACTCCTGCTGTCGATGAAGGTTGTGCTGAAGCAGCTCTAATTGAAAGGCTTGCCATAAGGCAAACCAGAAGTAAATATTTACTCCTTAAGAGGCTAGATAAGTATTTAATATGAATAAGAAAATCGATCATAGTTGTCAGTACTCTGCTCAAAAGATTGTTGACATCAATACAAGGCTATAATTATATTCATTGACAGGTGGATTATAGCTTGATTTCTTTATATAAGAGCAAAAAAATGGGCAGACTAGTGGAGTAAAGAATATGACTATGAACGAAAGAAGTAAACTGCTGAAAAAGGCAGTGATGACAGGTGTGGGAGCATCCACTAATGTTGACCGCATCAAAACAGCATTGGATGAAGCCATGCGTGATCTGATTAAAGTAGGTCAAGGCTTGATGGATGATCTTGAAGAAGAAGGCAAAGTTAAAGCTGAGGTGCTGCAAGACTTTTAAAGAATTTCCAAAGTGAAGCTACCAAGCGAACAGCTCAGGTGGAAAAAACTGTTTCCACAAAAGTACAAACAGAGCTGAGAAAAGCAGCCCGTGAAATTGGGCTGGTTATGCAAGAAGATGTGGAAGAAATATGTGAACGGCTTTGTGAAATTGAAGAAGCCCTGGGCATTGAAGAATGCGCCGGCGGCAATGGCGAAAATCCAAAACAAAAACGCTCCGGTAAACGCAAGAAACAATAAGGCTGATAGCTATTTACAGATCTGTCAAAACAGAAGGCTCTAATTTATCGGACAGATATTGATTGATAAATATTGCCTGTAAATTGTGTATCATAAATCTGCTTTAGACTTTGGGCGTTGATTATTTCTACTGGTTCAATCTCTGCTAGAACAGGTACTTGGCCATATTTCTCTATGGCGGCTCGATTGTTTGGGTTTTTTGGACCATTCATCACTACTCCCAGGACAGCAATTTCCTTTTGACATAGCTTGTCCACAGTCAATACAGTGTGGTTAATGGTTCCTAAGGTGCTGCGTGCCACAACCAGTACTGGCAAATTTAAATGTTTAATTAAATCAATTACAAATAACGAATTATTTATAGGCACCATTAGGCCACCGGCACCTTCAACTATTAAGTGCTGCCATTTACTTAAATGCGGAATTTTAATTTTGGCAATATCTATGGTTATGTCTTCAAGCTGTGAAGCTAAATGAGGAGACAAATGATGTTTAAACGAATAGCTCTCTGGAAAAAAATTCTCATCCGGTAAGCCGGTTTTTTCTTTTATCCACTGTCCGTCAGATTGCCCAGCTCCGACAGGCTTCCAGTAATGTGCGTGCAGTCCTGCCATTAAAACAGCGCAAACAAAAGTTTTGCCCACATCCGTGTCTGTGCCGGTGACAAAAAAAGCAGAAGGAAAAGTAAATTGTGTTTCCATAATTAGCGATTCGATAGTTTCATAAAATTCTCAGAATAGCGTGCACCATGGGCGATATCATGTGGTTATGTTTCATTTAAAGGTTCCTAAGAGACTTTCCTTAATATGAACACAAATTACATGGGCGTTACTATTTTGAATTGGATGCAACAAGCATACGTTTTGGACCGTGAATGGGATCTTCAATAACAATTGTGTCTTCACGTTCAGGACCAATGCTGACTATAGCAATTGGTATATCTAATTGTTGGGATAAAAATTCAAGATAAGCTTTAGCTTGTTGAGGTAAGTCTTTTGCTTGCCGGCAATGACGAGTTGATGTTTTCCAGCCCGGCAATGTTTCATAAATAGGCTCCAGATGATGGAAAGTGCTGCCGATACTTGGTAATTCTTTATGGGTTTTATTAGTGAGTAGGTCACGATAAGCAACACAAACTTTGATTTGATCGAATTCATCAAGTACATCAAGCTTAGTGATTGCCAGGCAATCTAAGCCGTTTATTCTGACCGAATAACGGCCCAACACACAATCAAACCAACCGCAACGTCGTGGTCTGCCCGTTACCGTTCCTACTTCTGCCCAGGCAGTTCCTGGTTGTCTTAGCTTTTCACCAATTTCACCTTTTTGTTCGGTAGGAAATGGACCTTCGCCCACACGTGTGTTGTAAGCCTTAGCTACACCAATGACTCTGTCTATACTGGTTGGACCAACGCCGGCTCCCACACAGGCACCACCAGCGGAAGGGCTAGAGCTGGTTACATAAGGGTAACTGCCATGATCAAGATCTAGCAGTGTTCCCTGCGCCCCTTCAAAAAGAATATTTTTCTTTTCTTGCACAGATTGAAAAATAATGGCAGCTGTATCTATTACATATTTGGCTATTTGTTTTCCGTATTCAGAATATTCTTTAAGAATAGATTCAGCAGAAACAGGAGGCAATCCATAAAGGCGTTCCAACATTATATTTTTACGGGGAACTGCCCAATCAAGCTTTGCTTTTAATACCTTCTCATCCAATAGATCCTCAATACGAATGCCTGAACGAGCACATTTATCAGCATAGGTAGGACCAATACCGTTTTTAGTGGTACCGATTTTGGCTTCACCACGACTTGCTTCTTCAGCTTCATCCAGCATAAGGTGATACGGCATAGTGACATGTGCATAGGCTGAAATTTTTAATCCTGAGGCGTCAATACCGCGTTGCTTCAATTGTTCCAATTCGGTAAGCAATGCTTTGGGATTAATGACCATGCCAGGACCAAGAACACAGAGTGTGTCGGGATACAGAATGCCGGAAGGAATGAGGCGTAATTTATAAGTATTGTTGCCCACCACGACTGTATGTCCGGCGTTTGAGCCGCCTTGATAACGCACAACTATATCGGCATTTTTAGCTAACAGGTCGGTGACTTTAGCTTTGCCTTCATCACCAAATTGAGCCCCAACAACAATTACATTCGCCACAATTTATTTCTCCTAACACATACCAGGTAGGATCAAAAAGATCTTGGTCTGCTGGCAGCAGGTATAAAGGCTGACTGCCGCTAGAATCCAGTCACAAAAGCAACCGACCAAGTCTATGTCAAGGCAACGTGTCTGTCAAATTAAGAAAGGATATAATTAAGCTCTAATTCCGTTGCCCAACGACAAATCAATGCATTTTTCTAAACAATTAAGCCTGAATCAGCCTATAGTGACACGACTTTTCAGCGCTGCCGCAGCCAAAGGTAAATTGGCACGCGCCTATCTGCTTGCCGGTAACGCCCTGGAAGACAAATGGGTACTGGCGCGTGAATTGGCTGCATATTTAAATTGTTCCCAGGTTCAATCGGGAGCCCAAAATGCTTGCCTCTTATCTGATAGGGAAGATTGGTGTACTAGTTGTCGCTGGCTTGCTGCGCAGCAGCATCCGCAAGCATTAATTAGACTAAGCGGCGAAGGCAGCAAAAGCGGCAAAATTGCTGTTGAGCAGGCAAGGGCATTAGTTGAAGAAATAAGTAAAACATCTTCCTACACACGGGTGGTAGTAATTGAGGATGCCGGACAAGAAGTGCTGCATCGCCCGGCTGCCAATACTTTACTGAAAACAATTGAAGAACCACGGACGAATGTTTTGCTCATTTTTTTTACTCAGTCCGTAAGCGAAGTATTGGCAACGGTAGTCAGTCGCTGTCAGGTTATCAACATGTCTAATAATACTTATAAGAATAGGCAATGTTTTTCCCTGCTCGGCGATAGCGAGAATGAAGGGCAGTTTTTGCCAAACCAATTAGAGCCGGCTGACGATGAGCAAAAACGAAGAGTTTCACAAGCTCTTGAAAAGTTTTTTAGCCAGGAGTACCAGTTTATTGACGCTGTCAATCTTGCTGATAACATCCAGTTTTTAATTAAAGAAACAGGAGAGCTTGAAGTGCTGCTTGACTTCTTTGTAACGAAGGAATTGTTAGGTCGGAAAAGTTTTTTTACTATGGAAAAAGAAACTCGCTATGCTAAAGAACTGTTTTTGCTCGGCCAGATAGCCAAGGAACAAAGTAAACATTATGTTGGACAAAAGGCTCTGGTAGAAACTTTTGTTTTTGCCTGGTATAAGCTCAAACAAACAGGAGTTAATCCCCTTAAGCTCAGGATATAAGATATACGGATGGCAAGCACAAAATCTCTTTTATCTTCTCTTTTTTCTCCAGCAATGGGGCTGGCAATTTTAGGCACAGGCGCTTTTATATTTTCTTTTTATCGTGCCGGGCAATTGTCCATTCTTGTTCTACCCAAAGGTGTTTCATCAGAACCCACCCCGCATCAACAATCAGCTCCAGAAATACCAAAGATTGATATAAAGTCACGTGATTTGCTGGTTGCCATAGATGTATCAAATCCAGCCAGGATGGCTGCTGCTGGTGATAAAAAACGGGCGGTGGAGGAGGTTTTGAAAAATCTTACTGATAATTCGCCCACTGATGTAGCTAATATTGCATTGGCTGGAGATATTTGCAGTGCAGTTGGCAACAAAGAAGATAAGGATCTTGGCTTTGCTCTTTTGGCCAGAGCTGTAGCTATGGTGCCGGACAATCAATACCTTGCCAGTCGCTATGCGCAGAGGATGGCTGCTGCTGGTCAATTTGAACAGGCTGTCCAACGCTTGCACGATATCTTAAAAGTGCACCCGCAGGCGAACAGTATTCGCCTGGTTCTAGCTAAGGTTTTGTGGCAGCATGGCAAGTCTGAAGAGGCAATAAATGAATTGCTGAAAATGCAAGATGGCGAACAGCTTTCTACTATGGAACAAGAGGAAGCTGCCTGATGTTTGTTAAAGCGGGCAGGATTTATGATGGTTACAAGCTTTTCAGGCAGTCCATGTCTGGCAAGCCGGAAATGCGTTTCTATGCAATCTATTATCCGGAATCGTTGCCACAGACTGCTGACGATTACCGAACAGCATTAGCTGTGATTGAGGCTAATCTCAACAATGGACCTAACTCCGATCTCTTATCGCTGGAAATAAAAGAGGGGGCATTATTGCTGCTTTCGGATCATGGCAAAGAGGCTCAAGCTGCTTTGCAAGAGGCAAATCATAAGCATCCAAATAATTTTGACCTGCAGGTTTTGCTGGCAGCAGCGAGTTTTGCTGCTGGTGATTCTGATCGAGCTCTGGTATGTCTGGAAATGGCAGCTAAAAACTACCAGCCGAAACTTTAGTTTATAAGCGCTGCTTCGCCTCACTCAGTTTTCCTGATTAGCGAACAAGCAACGTATGGGTCTTCATTCCAACAAATCATTGCCCAGCCTGAATTAGTAAAGGAAAGTAGCGATACTTTCCCTGTTGATACTTTCCATTTGCTTGTGCCGGTGAAGTCTTTCCATAAGTAAGGCAACAGTTTAAGGAAATACTTAAGACGGCCATTGCTTGTTACTGCTAGTGCCAACTTTTTATTTGGTTGATTGACAATTGCCTCTTCAGCAAAAGAAAACACTTGATCAATAGTTTCTTGTTCTGAACTGGCAAATGATACCGGCCATGCGCCCTGATTTTGCCATTGATCGAATTCATTGTTGCCGAATTGTTCTTTGATTTCCTGATCGCTAAGTCCACTCCAGCCACCATAGTCTATTTCATGCAAACGATTGTCCAGGCGCACAGCTATATTTAGCTTGTTAGCGACCATTTGAGCATAGGATGCAGTACGTTTCAGAGTCCCGGCATATATTGTGTCCGGCATAATGTCATGATCACATATTGCCTGGGCAAGATTGTCTGCTTGTTTGATGCCGCTTTCCACTAGAGGAACGTCATTGTTTGCCCCCACCCAAACGACTTTATCTTGCGGTGAAAAAGTATTACCGTGTCTGGCAAGCAAAAGATAGCGCATCTGTTCTAGCTGGTGACTGCAACCAGCTCTCCTTCTTCTTTAATAATTTTTTCGACTATGGCAATGTCGTGAGGATGATCAACAGACCAATGTGTGCGGCCTTTATAATCAACGGGCACTACTTTTATGGGCATGCCGTGCTCAAGAGCCCGCAATTGTTCCAGCCCTTCTATTTTTTCCAGCGGTGTTGGTGGCAAACTGACATATTTTTGCAAAGCCTCATAACGAAAGGCATAAAGTCCAATATGTCTAAAAGCTGGCACATTATCAATTGACATATTGGACTGTGTAAACTTATTCAGGTTGTGCGGAAACGGAATCAAGGCTCTGGAAAAATATAAAGCCCTGCCCTTTTGATCGAAAGTGACCATGGTGCCGTGAGTTGTGCCTTTACCAAATTCAGCAAGTCGATTTTGATACTCCTCTGCTGTTAATTGCACACAAGGTGTTGCCAGAGCAAACTCACTGTTATTTGGCTGGAGCAGTACTTTTAGCAGAGACTCGATTATTGTCGGTGGAGTCAGAACTGCATCGCCTTGCAGATTAACGACAATGTCTGGCGATAAGTTTAATAATTGCAAAGCTTCAAGGCTTCTTTCGCTACCATTGCGCCAGTTTTTATTGGTAAGCTGAACCTGGGCACTAAAAGCAGTGGCATGTTCTGCAATCCGTTCATCATCCGTGGCAATTATGACAAGATCAACTCCGGCGACAGCCGTTGCAATGCGCCATGTTCGTTCCAACAGACTTTTCCCCAGTATATTGGCCAACGGTTTGCCGGGAAATCTTGTTGAACCGTAACGAGCCGGTATGACTACTACTGTGTTCATTTTTTGCTTTCCAGTTTAGCAAGCTGTTCATACAATTTGATTTCTTCAGGACTTGGTTTAATGGGAGTAGTAATTTTGATTTTAACCAATTGATCGCCGGCAGGAGCACCTTTAAACCCCGGCAATCCGCGCCCGCGCAGTCGCAGTATTCTGCCTGTCTGGGAACCGGCAGGCACTTTAACTGTCTTTGGTCCTTCAAGGGTAGTTACGTTTATTTCAGTACCGAGTACTGACTGAGCTGGAGACAGGCTTGCCTCGCAAATCAAGTTATTACCCTCAAGGGTAAAGTAAGCATGCGGCTTGGCTTTTACAATGAGATAGATATCGCCTGTACTGACTGCATTTTTGCCGCCGCCGGCGACACGTATTTTTGAACCGGGATGCACGCCGGCAGGAATTTTTACTTCTATGGTTTTAGCTGAACCGGAAGGGGATGTAATCTGCAAGGTGCGTGCTGTACCTTTAGCCATTTCTTCAATGGTCAGCTCTATATCTGCTTCTTGAGGGGCAGCAGCCCTGTGCCGGGCACCATGCCCGCTGCCAAATGGACCGGTGCGGAAGGTAGCACCGGTGCCGCCGGCGGGGTGACCACCCGCCCCTGCCTCGGAAAAAGATTGACCGAAAAGCATTTCAAAAAAATCGGAAAAGTTGGAGCCGCCGAAGCTGTTGCCGCCTAAATTGCCAAAATCGAAACTGAAACTACCGCCACCAAAATCAGGTGGTGGTCTAAATTCAGCACCGGCTTTGTAATTAGCGCCGAGCATATCGTAACGCTTGCGTTTTTCCGGATCCTTGAGCACTTCATAAGCTTCGCCGATTTCCTTGAACTTTTCTTCGGCAGATTTATTGCCTTTATTAGAGTCAGGATGATATTGCTTGGCTAGTTTACGATAAGCAGTTTTGATTTCTTGCTCGCTGGCCTTGCGAGGCACACCGAGAATTTCATAATAATCTCTAAATTTAACCACTGAGAATTGATTATGCTGCTGAGTATTTGCTCAAATCAGCGAGCTTATTAGGATCGAGGCGGATGCCCGGCCCCATAGTTGAACTCAAATATATTGACCTGATGTAATTGCCCTTAACACTGGCTGGTTTGGTTTTTTGTACCTGATCAACTACAGCGGCCAGATTTTTTAGAATACGGCTGTCGTCGAAGGAAAGTTTGCCTATGGCCATGTGCACAACGCCGCCATCTTTGTCGGAACGAAAGGAGACTTTGCCGGCCTTTAGTTCTTTGACAATTTTGCTTAGATCAGAAGTAACAGTGCCGTCTTTGGGATTGGGCATTAAACCCTTGGGACCGAGCAACTTACCAAGTTTTGAAAGTGCCGCCATCATATCCGGTGTGGATACCAGTTTGTCAAAATCAAGAAAGCCATCACCAATTTTAGCAATCAATTCCTCACTGCCGGAGAAGTCAGCGCCGGCGTCCCGTGCCTCTTTTACCTTTTCGCCTTTGGCGATTACAGCTACGCGTACGCTTTTGCCGGTACCGCCTGGTAAATTGACAGTGGAACGAACTTGCTGATCTGCGGATTTGGCATCAAAGCTAAGGCGAATATGCACTTCAACAGCTTGATCAAATTTTACTGCCGGCGCTTTTTTTATAAGCTGGAGAGCTTCTTCAGCACCAGCAGGACCTTTTAGCCCTTCTTTGATTTTGATTAATTCTTTATGTCGCTTACTTAACTTCTTTGCCATTATTTTTGTCCTGCAAACTTAATCAGAAACTGTAATACCCATATTACGAGCTGTGCCGAGAATCATTTTTTCAGCTGCTGCCAATGAAGTAGCATTGAGATCAGGAAGCTTGATCTTAGCAATTTCAGTTATCTTCGCTTTAGAAATGCTGCCCACCTTGTCTTTGTTTGGTGCTGCTGATCCTTTTTCAATGCCGGCTGCCTTTTTTAAAAGCTCAGCTGCTGGTGGAGTCTTGAGGATAAAATCAAAAGAACGGTCTTCATAAACAGTAATTTCTACAGGGATAATTGTTCCGGCTTTATCCTGAGTTTTGGCATTGTATTCCTTGCAAAACTGCATGATATTGACGCCATGCTGGCCAAGAGCTGGTCCAACCGGTGGTGAAGGTACCGCCTTTCCAGCTGGAATTTGTAATTTGATTTTACCGACAACTTTCTTTGCCACAACTGAGTCCTCTATGTAAGATTGAACTGATATTTTAAGACAGAACAGCTAAATAAGCGCCATATTTACACTTTTATAACCTGATTAAACTCAAGTTCAACCGGTGTTGCTCGCCCAAAGATAACTACTGAAGCCTTAATGCGCTCTCTTTCCAGGTTAATTTCCGTAACTTCGCCTGTAAAGTCGGCAAACGGACCGCCGGTTATACGGACAAAATCGCCAATCTTTACATCAATCACGGCAGCTTTCTTGCCCTTAATACCGGAAGCGGCAATTTGTCGGCGCAAGATTTTACGAATTTCATCGTCTTTCACTGGTGTCGGTCTTTTAGCGGAACCTACATACTTGGTTACTCCGGGCGCTTCTCTAACCACTCTCCAGGAGTCGTCATCAAGAACCATTTCTACAAAGACATAACCAGGGTATTCTCTCTCCTTTTTTTTCAACCCGTTTGCCGTCTTTTACCCGAGTGACAATTTTTTCCGGCACAATAACACTGAAGACTTTGTCTTGAGCATTCATGGTCAAAATGCGTTTTTCAATATGCTCTTTGACCTTATTTTCGTGGCCGGAAGCTGTTTGTACTGCATACCATCGTCTTATTCCGAGTGTTTTCACAAAAGACATTTTTTTACTTTCCTCTCTGATCGCGGGCGCGCTTTCGGGCGCCCCTACTGCATGACGTTATTTATTGGCGCCGATTCCATAAAGATGCCCCAAATGTTCAAGAGGAGCAAAAACAAATTTTCCTACAACCAAATCAAATATCCATACAAGAATGGTGATTAATAAGACTAGAAATAAAACACTCACTGTTTCACGAGCTACCTGAGATCTCTCCGGCCAGTTAATTTTGCGAAATTCGGTCAAAACTTCATTTAGGAATTGCGATATTTGTACGAACTGCGGCAGTAATTGATAACCACCTTTTCTTTGTATAGCCCCTTTAGCTGGTTCGGTATTGCTTGTTTCGTCAGTTGATTTGGCCGGGTTGTTGCCGACTTTCCCTTTATGCGGTTCTCCGGGTTGGCTGGCTTTTGGTGTTCGTGCAAACATTTTTTGCGGTTGGCCACTACTTTTATGGCCATTGTCGCTGGCCGCATTGCTTTTTTTTTGTTTTATCTTTTTCTTGCTCGCCATACCAGTGCCTGAATTATCTTCTTTGTAGTTCGCGCCCTGAAGGAATCGAACCTTCAACAAAGATTTTGGAGACCTCCGTTTTACCGTTAAACTAAGGGCGCCCTATTTTTTAGTTTCTTTGTGTTCTTTATGGTGCCGGCAATTGGGGCAATATTTTTTGACGTTCAGTCTTTCCGGATCATTTTTCTTATTTTTCATGGTTGTGTAATTGCGTCTTTTGCAATTGTCGCAAGCCAATGTGATAATGATTCGATCATCTTTCTTAGCCACAGAAAATTACTCTCCGATTACAAAATAAGTTATGAACAGGCAATAGCCCAACAAAAAGACACCTGCTGCGAGGTGTCAAGCTCAGTATATACAGGTATTTAAAAAGCTGTCAATGCGCAAGCATGTTAGGTTGGCATAATCAGAAACTATCCGTATTAATATTAAGCCGCTCTAATATCGATTTTGGCTCATTTGATTGATCGCATTGCCATAATAATGCCCAGCCGGATCAGCTTCTGTAAATCCGTTAGAATTGCTAACGGCGGTTGTGTGCAGCAAAATATGTTAAAGAATCGGACTAATTATTTACTATTTTTTCTGACGGTAATTCTTCTTATTGTTGTCAGTCTGACCTGGCTAACGGCCGTAGACAAGAGGACTGTTGATAGTTTTGTACGCAAGCAAGGGCTTAGTTACGAGCCCGACACGCTAAGAGTCAATCTCGGTGCTGAACCGCCAAGCCTGGATTGGGCTAAGGCCACTGATGCCACTTCTTTTGATGTGGTATCAAACATTATGGTTGGTTTGACTGCTTATCAGAAAGATTTATCCTGTGCGCCTGCCGGTGCCGCCAGCTGGAAAATTGCAGACAAAGGCAAATGCTATATTTTTCACATACGCCCTGATATGCGCTGGTCGGATGGCAAAGCTGTGACGGCTTATGATTTTGCTTATGGCTGGAAGCGTTTGCTTGATCCTAAGACAGCTGCTCCTTATGCCTTTTTTTTTATATGATATTGAAAATGCCTTTGCTTTCAATCAGGGAAAACTTAAAGATGCAGATAAACTTGGCTTTAAAGCCATTGATGCTCAAACTTTTGTTGTGCACTTGCGCAGACCAGCTGCGTATTTTCTTTATCTGACTGCTTTCAGTCCGACTTACCCGCAGCGCCAGGATATTATTGAGCGCTATGGCAATAGCTGGACAGAGCCGGGACATTTAATCAGTAATGGACCTTTTGTTCTTAAACAATGGCAGCATGAATACAAAATTGAACTGGTGGCCAATCCTCTTTATTTTGCCGGAATACCTAAATTGCGCAAAATAAAAATGTTTATGATTCCTGAGCAGTCAACAGCTTTTGCTCTTTATGAAAACAATCAGCTTGATTTTATAGATAATCGCAGTTTTCCTACTTCTGAAATTGAACAATACAGAAAAGAAGATCGGCACTGCCCGCAGTATCATGAGATTTCATTGCTGCGCGTAAATTATCTCGGCTTTAATGTTGAAAAAGCACCCTTTGATAAAGTAAAAGTGCGCCGGGCAATATCTTTAGCTATAGATCGCCAACGGTTGTGCCGTATTTTGCGTCATGGCGAAAAACCAATTTCATATTTGATACCGCAGCCATTGCTTGGTTTTTCTCCCTTTAATGAAAATACTTTCAATCCACCTCTAGCAAGAAAACTGCTTGCCCAGGGCGGTTATCCTGACGGCAAAAATTTTCCGGCTACTTATTTGCTTTATCCGCATCGTGAAGACACAAGATTATTAGTTGAAGCTATTCAAGATGAATTAAAGCGCAACTTGAATATACATGTTGATTTAGTCAATCAAGAATGGCAGGTCTATTTACAAACATTGCGCAACAACACCCCGCCTGTGTACAGGTCAGCTTGGGGGGCAGATTATCCTGATCCTGAAACTTTCATGAATTTGTTCACCACCCATAATGGCAATAACAATACTCATTGGGCTAGCAATACCTATGATCAAATGGTAAGCGAAGCTGCTTGTGAAACTAATGCCGTTAAAAGAGCTAAATTATACAGGCAGGCCGATCATTCTTTGTGTGAGCAGTCTGTGCCAATTGTGCCTCTTAATACAGCCGCACAGAATATACTAGTCAAGCCCTGGATACACGGTATTGAGCCCAATTCTCTTGATTTGCAATTTTTTTCTCAAGTTAGTGTCGGAGATTCAAGTTGTTTCAATTAATTGTCAGACGAATATTATTAATGTTGCCCCTTCTCTGGCTGATTGCTACTGCTACTTTTCTTCTTATGCATGTATTGCCCGGAGGCCCTTTTGATGCTGAAAAAAGCCTGCCTCCTGAAATCATGACTAATTTAAAGGCGAAGTATTATTTAGATCGTCCCTTAATGGAACAATATGGGCATTATTTGCAAAGGCTGGCAAAAGGAGATCTGGGCATATCCTATAAATACCTTGATCGTTCGGTTAACGATATTCTTGCCAGTGCTTTTCCGGTTTCATTGGTTCTTGGCCTGACGGCGCTGGCGATTGCCATTATTATTGGTGTGCCACTAGGGGTGGTGGCGGCGACCACAAGAAGTACTGTTGTTGACGCAGCTTGCATAACTGTTTCAACGATTGGTGTTTCTTTGCCTGGTTTTGTCACCGGTGCTCTACTCATCCTTGTCTTTGGTGTCTGGCTTAAACTTTTACCGGTGGCTTTATGGGAGTCAGGCAGGCATATTATTTTGCCGGCTCTCACTTTAGCTTGCGGTCCAACTGCTTATCTTGCCAGGCTGACTAGAGCGAGCATGCTGCAAATGCTGGCAAAAGATTGGGTGAGAACAGCAAGAATAAAAGGACAGTCATACTGGCAAACCATTGTCAAACATGTGCTTAGAAATGCTCTTGTGCCTATTGTGACTGTGCTTGGCCCGCTGAGCGCTATCCTTATTACAGGCTCTTTTGTGGTTGAGTATATCTATGCTATTCCTGGAATGGGGCGGTTTTTTGTCACGGCGGTAAGCAATCGTGATTATGATCTGGTGGTGGGAACAACATTGGTTTTTGCCATTTTGCTCATTATTGCTAATTTTCTAGTGGATCTTTTCTATCATGTCTTAGATCCAAGAATAAGAGTGGAAGGATAATCATGATATTCAGTAAGATGTTGAAAATGCCGATAACTGCATGCGCTGGTTTTGTAATCATGGTTTTATGCCTGCTTGCGGTTTTGTCTTTATGCGGTGTGCCGCTGACGGCGTATACATATGATCAAACCAGTGAGCAGATGTTATGCGGACCTTCCGCTGCCCACTGGTTTGGCACTGATGAATTGGGTAGAGATTTATTGACTAGAATCATTTACGGGTCACGGTTGTCTATAAGCATTGGTTTCCTCGTTGCCGTGATTGCCTTTTTATTTGGCACTGCCTATGGTGCAATAGCCGGATTTGCCGGCGGCAGGACAGATACTCTTATGATGCGAGGCATTGATCTGGCATATGCGCTGCCTGATTTGCTGGTCATGATTTTAATTGGTGTAGTGATTGGCCGCGGTACCTTTGGCATCTTACTGGCCCTTGGGCTGGTCAGCTGGATGGGTACAGCCAGGCTGGTGAGAGCTCAATTCCTGCATCTGAAGCACGAAGAGTTCATTGAAGCGGCGCGAGCTATTGGTATGAGTACCTGGAGAATTATTATCAGGCATCTTTTGCCCAATGCCATTGGTCCTATTATTGTTTCTTTGACATTTATTGTCCCCTCAGCTATTCTTGCCGAATCGACACTTAGCTTTATCGGGCTGGGTTTATCGCCACCGGCTTGTAGTTGGGGGACATTAGCTAGTGAAGGCTGGCGAGCTTTGCGAACTCAGCCATATCTTATTTTGTGGCCCAGCCTGTTTATTTTTGTTACTGTGCTCAGTTTCAACTTATTAGGAGACGGGCTTTCTGATGCGTTTGATCCTCAAACAAGGACATAATAAGTGATTAGACTACTTATATCAGTTATTTTGTTTTTCACCAGCGTTATGCCAGGGCAGGCTGAGGAGAATGGTTGGATATTGACACAATATAGCAAAGCCTTTGGTAACCAGTATGTTTATTTGAGTGCTACGGGTGTTAAGTGTGTCAATCCACGCCAGGGAATTGGTTGGATTGCGCAAGGACCGCAATGGAATATTACTTTCTTCAACGATAAAACAAAACTCTATTATCCGCTTTCATACCAGCACTGGAAAGAAAAAATTACTAAACAAGGTCTGACACCATCTGATATTAGCTGGTCAAAAATTGGTACTGGTTCAATTGCCGGAATGAAAGCTAATAAATACCAGATGAGCAATGCAGCATCCAGTAAAAATCTAAAATGGTCTTCTGCGGCTTATTGGCTTGCTGATGATATTAAAGTGCCAACCAGTTTGGCTCAGCTGATAAGCTCTGCTTGCGGACTGCCGGCATCAGATTCGATACCGTTGCAGTTAAGCTATCGTGACAAAAACAATCAGACTGTCACCTTATTGCAAACATATCGTCAACAGCAAGCTAAAATTCCCGAACAAACTTTTTATTTGCCAACTAGCTATAAACTAGCAAAAAGCGAGGTGGCGGTGCTGATCAGTCAAGAAAACCGGGCTTTGCTCAATGATCTTGCTGAGGATCTCGGCGGTGACAAAACCAGTGTCGGAAACTCTATGCCTGCCTCAGAGAAAATGCCAACAGGTAATTTACCTCTAGATAAAGTACCTGATCAAATAACTTTGCCCAATGGCAAAACAGTAACGAAGGGGCAGATAAATAAATTTCTGGATGGTTTGAAATAATCATGCAATTCTACTCCCCTAAGCTTGGACGTTGTTTATTTGGTCATTTGGCTGCTTTCGCAGCCATTAGTTTGCTTTATCTGGCCGGCGATCAAGTTTTGCAATGCGAAGTAAGGGCCAAAGAGATGGCTGCCGAAGCAACCATATTGTCTAAATATTTTTATGATGCCGGATTAGCAATAGGCGCTTACAGCCTAACCAAAAATCTAATGTTTGCTGAACGCTACAGCAAACTGGCTGCCCAAATCCCTGATGTTCTAGAGAATTTACATCAACTGGTCGATAAGCAATATGTGGACAGGAGAAGATTTGACACCATTAAACAAATTACTGAAAAAGGGCTGGCACAGCTGTCTACGGACAAACAAATTATTGATCGTGGTCAATTCTCTTCATTAACAGATGATCAGGGACAAGCTCGCCAGGCTTATAAACAGATTAAATTAATTGCAGATGAACTACAGCAAGAGCTTGATCAATTGTCAGCAGAAGAAGAGAAAATGTCTGCTCGGGCATCTCAATTAAGGTTTATTTTTACAATACTGTTTCCGTTGGTCCTTTTTGCTTATGCTGCCTATAATTGCATTGTGCAGATTAAAGCAAACAAGGCACGATGAATTCAAAAACAATTGCTATTTTAGGGGCAGGAAGCTGGGGATTAACCCTAAGCTGGTTGCTGTCGGAAGCCGGCAAGAATATTTGCCTTTACACACACAGCGAAGAAAAAGCAAAAATAATTGCTAGAGATCACAAAATTGACAAACCTTTGCCTGTGACATTTAATCCGCAATTAATTTCGGTAACAAATAACCTGAGTGAAGCTATCCAAGATAAAGCTATTATTGTTCTTTGCTGCACAGCTCAATCAATGCGTAGCGTAGCCAAAACTTTGTCTGAATATCTTAAGGCTACTGGCAGCGATGAAAAGCCGGTGATTGTTAGTGCGGTTAAAGGACTGGAGCTACATTCTCTTAAGCGTATGTCACAGATCCTTGGTGAAGAATTGCCGGCTGCTAAAATTGCTGTATTGTCTGGACCCAATTTAGCCAGAGAAATATTGCGAAAGTTACCCGCAGCTGCGGTGATTGCCAGTGATGATATAACTGTGGCAAGCATTGTACAAAATCTGATTAGCGTGCCTAATTTTCGTCTATATACCAACAATGATGTGATCGGCGTCGAATTAGGCGGCACTCTTAAAAATGTTATTGCTATTGCTGCTGGTGCTGCTGACGGTTTCAACTTGGGCGCTAATGCTAAAGCAGCATTAGTAACCAGGGGATTAGCTGAAATTGCCAGGTTATCGATTCACCTTGGTGCAAAGCCTGCTACTCTTGCCGGTTTGGCCGGTATGGGTGATTTACTTGCTACTTGCAGCAGCCCATTGTCTCGGAATTATAATCTTGGTTTGCAAATGGCCAAAGGTAAATCATTAGAGAATGTTCTTCAGGACACCGGAACAGTAGTTGAAGGTGTGACTACCACGGAAGCAGCCTGTGAACTGAGCAAAAAGGTAAATATTGAGCTGCCGGTGGCCAGTTTAGTGCGAGCGTTTTTGACTGGTTCTTTAACGCCTACGCAAGCCATTACAACTTTAATGAACAGGCCGCTTGTTAGTGAGTAACGGCAAAAATATAATGAACAAAAACCCAAGAGCAATGCCTATAAATAAAACAGAGAACAAAAATAAACGTGTTCTTGTGTTGTCATGGGAATATCCGCCCCGTGTTATTGGCGGGCTGGCGCGCGTTGTTTCCTCTTTATCCAGAGAATTAGCGAGCTGCGGTTGGGATGTAAATGTTATTACAGCCGATCACCCGGACACACCTGAATATGAGCTTGATGAGCAGGTGAAAATTTATCGTGTCAAAAATCAGACTGATGCCACTCCTGATTTTCTTAGCTGGGTGCACAGATTAAATATTGGTATGCTGCAATATGCTGTTCGTCTGCAGCGTGAACAACCGTTTTCCGTAATCCATGCTCACGACTGGATGGTTACTGATGCTGCCTGGACAATAAAAACAGGTTTTGCCGTGCCGCTGGTGTCTACTATGCACGCTACTGAAGCCGGTAGAATGCACGGTATCCGTACGGATTTACAACGTTATATTCATCAGATGGAATGGCGGCTGACGTATGAATCCTGGCAGGTGATTGTTAACAGCCTGCATATGCAGGCTGAATTACAATATCATTTTAATTTGCCTGAAAATAAAATGGTTGTTATTCCTAACGGTACTGATCCGCAAAGCTTCAATCTAAATTTTGACCGCCAGCATTTGCGGAACACACTGGCTAACCCGAATGAGCGCATAGTACTATATGTTGGCCGGCTGGTAACGGAAAAGGGTGTGCAGATTTTATTGGATGCTGCTCCTAAAGTAATTGCTGCTTATGGAGAAACTAAGTTTTTAATAGTTGGCACAGGTTATCATATGGAGCAATTGAAGCAGCAGGCTTCTGTTCTAGGCATAGAGCATCAGGTAACTTTTCTCGGTTATGTGAGCGATGATGAATTGAGGAGGTTATACAATATTGCTGATGTTGTCTGTATTCCCAGTCTATATGAACCATTTGGTATTGTTGCTCTAGAGGCTATGGCGGCGAAAGTGCCTGTGGTTACATCTGATGCCGGCGGTCTGGCTGAGTTTGTAGAACATATGGTGACGGGAGTAACCACTTATACTGGTGATTCAGGCAGTCTTGCATGGGGGCTTTTGGAAATTTTAAGGAGTCCGGAGCTTGGCGCGGATTAGCGATGAGGCCTATAAGCGCGTTCTTAATTTATACAACTGGAAAGTTATTGCTAAACAGACTGGTGAAGTTTATACCAAAGTAATTCATAAAGCTGAGCGCATGCAGGAGCTGGTTAATTTATGAAAGCAGTAATTATGGCTGGCGGGTCAGGAACCAGGTTGCGACCATTGACCAGCAATCTACCTAAACCAATGGTACCGGTGGTCAATAAACCAATGGCGGAGCATATTATCAGCTTGCTCAAGCTGCACGGCTTTAAGGATATAATTTTTGCTTTGCATTATTTGCCTGATGCAATACGAGACTATTTTGGTGATGGTTCTGAATATGGTGTCAAAATAGATTATGCGATTGAAGAAAGAAATCCGCTAGGAACTGCCGGCTGTGTCAAAGCCGTTCAGGATAAACTTGATTCAACCTTCCTGGTAATTTCCGGGGATAGTCTTACTGACATAGATTTAAGTGCTGCCGTGCGCTTTCACAAAGAAAAGAAAAGCAAGGCTACTATTATTTTGAAACGGGTAGAAAACCCGCTTGAATACGGGGTAGTGATTACTGATTCTGATGGACGTATTCAAAGATTTTTAGAAAAACCAAGCAGTAGCGAAATTTTTTCCGATACAGTCAACACCGGTATTTATATTCTGGAACCAGAGGTTCTTCTTTATGCGATTATGGGACGCGAGCAGGATTTTTCCCACGATTTGTTTCCTTTGCTGCTTTTGCGAAATGAGCCTATTTATGGTTATGTGGCAGAAGGTTATTGGTGTGATATTGGCAATTTACAGATTTATAGGCAGGCACACAAAGATGTGCTTGATGGTAAAGTAAAAATTGCTATCGACCTGCCGCAAGTTGAATCGGGGGTGTGGATAGGTCAAGGTACGCAGATTGCTACTGGTGTCCATGTGCAGTCCCCCGTTATTATTGGCCATAATTGTCGCATAGGCAGAGAAGCTGTAATTGAGCCTTACACTGTCATTGCTGACAATGTCCTCATCCAAGAAAAAGTAATTTTAAAACGGCCCATCATCTGGTCTAATAATTATATTGGCAATCAGAGCTCTCTCAAGGGTTGTGTCGTATGCAATCATGCCACTATCCATGATGGTGCCGAAATATTGGAAGGGGCTATTATTGGAGACAATGCTTCGGTAGGACAAGAAGCAAGAATAAATCCGGATGTTCGCTTATGGCCGGATAAAATGGTTGATTCCGGTGCGCAGGTAATTGAGTCGGTAATCTGGGGAACGCGTGCGCCCAGATCTCTGTTTGGTACTCATGGTGTGCAAGGATTGGCTAATATTGAAATCACTTCCGAGTTTGCTGTTAAGCTCGCTGCCGCTTATGGCGCTGCTCTAAAGTCCGGGCCGGTGCTGGTTAGCCGTGACTATTGGCGCGTGAGCCAGATGTTTTCTCGGGCAATTTCAGCTGGGCTTACTTCTGTTGGCATTGAAGTGCAAAATCTTGAATCTATGCCTATCCCCATATCTCGCTATTATGTCAAAGTGCAACGAGCCAGTGGACTTGTCCATGTGCGCGTCTCACAGCGAGCACCAGATAAGGTGACAATTGAATTCTTTGATAGCGAAGGATTAGCGATTAGTAAGTCCATGGAAAGAAAGATTGAAGCAACCTTTTTTAAGGAAGACTTTCCCCGCTGTCTGCCGGCAGATGTTGGCAATATCAGTTATCCCAGCCGTGTTCGTGAATATTATATGGATGAATTTCTCAGGCATGTTAAAGGGCAAGTGTTTGAGGAAGACAAAGTTGCCTTTTGTCTAGTGCCAGGATCAGATTATACTCGGCGCACTAAAAATGGCACACTGTCCACCCATCCACCGCGGGTGGTGATAGATTATGCAATGGCCGAAACAGGCGCAATATTGCCGGAGTTGCTTGGGCAAGTTGGCATTGAGGCAGTGGTGCTTAATTCTTCTGTTCGCAATGTTGCGCCGCGACAAGAAGAAAGAATCGCTATGCGTAAACAGCTGGCTGATGTTGTTAAAGCCTTGAATGCTGAGCTTGGTGTGCAAATTGGCCGCAATGGTGAACAGATAACACTGGTTGATGAAACCGGCAAAATTATAAGAGGTGAGCTCTTGCTGGCGGCAGTGGCGGATATTATTCTCAGAGACAAACCCAATCGGACAATTGTTATACCGGTAAATGCCAGTTCTTCAATTGATAGAATTGCTGCTCGTTATGGCTGTAAAGTAGCACGTTGCAAGGCCTCTGAGACAGAAATCGGCACGACTACTGCCCATCTTAAAGATGTTGTTCTAGGTGGCAGTGCTAATGGCTGCTTTATCTTTCCTGAATTTCAATATGCCTATGATGGCATGTTTGCTTTAGGTCAGGTAATAGAACATCTTGCTTTTCAGGGGCGGACCTTGCGTGAGGCAGTGTCTGATTTGCCGCCTCTGATTTATCAAGTTGATTCCGTGCACTGTCCCTGGGAGCGCAAAGGACGATTAATGCGTTTGCTGGTGGAAAAGCATCATGATCGCCCAATGGAATTGCTGGATGGTGTAAAAATTCAGACCGGTCCGGAACACTGGGTTTTAGTTTTACCTGATGCAGTGGAGCCTTTTGTGCATATATATGCCGATGGGCTGGATGTGCAGCACGCTTCCTCTGACCTTAAAGAATACACTCAGCTGGTGCGCCGCCTGCAGAGTGTTTAATTTATATTCGCTCCACTACGTCTTCTGCTATATCTTAAATAAGCGCTGCTTCGGCTGCGTTTCACTTGCCTCAACGCGCGTATCGCCGCTCTCGCTCCGGACGGCTCCTCGCCAAAAACTGCAGCGGCAAGCCCGTGCGGCATCACTGAGATGCCACACGGCCGCTGTGCTCCGCTGAAAGTTCGTGAGACTTCTTAAACAGGATTCAATCTTAAGCTCTATTCTAATAAATGAATGGAAAAATTGGGATTGAGCAGGGCCAATTCCGGGCATAGGGCATATTGGCAGGGGTAAACAGGAGTCCTGTTTATATGTCCGAGAACAAACAAGTTGGCATACCGGATTTTAACGATGCCGCTGGTGGCAAAAATCCGCGCAGCAAAAAAAGCGAAAAACAGCAGGCAGACGTAGATACCTGGCGGGCGGCATTGTCTGGACAGATTCTTGCCCAAAGCGGCTCCAGCAGCTCTTCAATGGGCGATACCTGGTTGAATGGCCTCAAGCATGATTCCCAACAATTTTTGGAGCATCAAAGTGGTGGTCGTCTGGACAAAATACGGCAAGAGCAACTTGTTAAACAGGCCGTAGAAGTTACTGTTGACAGACTTTTTTCTTGTTTACAGGGCTATGCTTACGAATTTAATAAAGTGAGCGTCGGTACTGATCTTCATGTGTCAGGAACTATGTCCGGTGATGTCAAGGAAGTATTAAACTTCAACAAATTTAGGGAAGCCGAGAAGACCCAAACTTTTTTCCGGGCGCGTGTTTCTACTCGTCTCTATAGTCTTGTCATTCGTGGCAGTGAGAAGTTAATCGATTGTTTTATTATGCCGGTGAATCACGCTATGGCACTAAGTAAACTGGAAGGTGAATATAATCCCTTGGCAACAATTGAAATTAAAGTTAACGAAGATGATATTGTCTGGCGTTCTGTGTCTGATGACTGTAGCTTTGATTCTCTGGAAGATTTATGTGCCTGGTTATTTAAAGAACTTGTTGAGCAAACTAGAAGAGCCATTGCAGTTCGTAATCGTGGTGACAATTGAGCGATAATACGGTAGAGGAATTAATTAGCAGGAGTATTCAATGGCGACTATCAATGTGGAAATGATGCAACAGCTTTTGCATGAATTTTCTGAAAAAGAAGCTTTAACAGGTGAAGAAATCAAGGTAATTGAGCAGCAGGTGCTTGAATTAGAGGCCCGCATAACAGTTTGCCGTGACAGGCTGCAATTCTTAAATGAAGACAAGGATAGATTGGCTGCTATGATGAGCCGCTATGTTGACGGAATCAATCCTCCTGCGCAAAGTCTGGCAGTTAAAGGAACCAGTAGTAAACTCAAATCGGTTGCTAGATTACCGGACAAGCAGGCTGGCCAAACATATGCACGCACAACTTCGACCGGGCAGAAAATTCCCGCCGTGTCGGAAAAAAATAGCCTCATAGAAGACTTAGAGCCAATTGCCGAAGAGGAATCAAGAAAAGACGAAGCTGGAAGCAAAGATGCTGGTTCGGCCGGCGGGGACGATGCTATTAAAAGTATCAATGATGCTCTTAAAGGTCTTTTTCGCAAATAAATAATGATAGATCACGCTCCATCAGGACTGAACGAGCACGGTCCTTTCGACATTATTGGTGATATACATGGCTGTTATGAAGAGCTATGTGAACTGTTAATCCGTTTGGGTTATGTATTTAATTCAGCCGGTAATAGCGATTTACATATTGTTCATCCGCAAAAGCGGAAAGCAATTTTCCTTGGTGATCTTGTTGATCGCGGCCCACAAACACCAGCTGTTTTGCGCCTGGTGATGCGGATGGTGAATGATGGTGTAGCCATGTGTGTTGCTGGTAACCATGACGTCAAGTTGGTGAAAAAACTAAAAGGCAAGGATGTGCGTATAACTCATGGCTTAAAAGAATCACTGGAACAGCTGGAAAATGAACCGGATGAATTTAAGCAGGAAGTAATTAAATTTATCGACAATTTAATTAGTTATATTGTGCTGGATGGCGGCAAACTGATTGTTGCACATGCTGGTATGAAGGAAGAGTTGCAAGGGTTGTTTTCTGACGGTGCCAGACATTTTGCTCTTTACGGTGAGACTACCGGTGAAACTGATGAATGTGGAATGCCTGTGCGTTACAACTGGGCCAAAGATTATAGGGGAGTGGCTATGGTTGTTTATGGCCATACGCCGGTGGCTGAGCCGGAATGGATTAACAAGACTATATGCATAGATACCGGTTGCGTATTTGGTGGCAAGTTGACTGCGCTGCGCTATCCGGAAAATGAACTAGTTTCAGTAAAAGCATTGCGCACCTATTATGAGCCGGTAAAGTTTCGTTGATCAGTAAAGCCCTGCGCTCGTCGAGAACTGCAGTGGCAAGCCCGCCCAGCATCACTCAGATGCCGGTCGGCCACTGTGCTGCTCGCACGAAAGAGGCTTCAGCGGCAAGCCCGCGCGGCATCATGTAGATGCCACTCGGCCGCTGTGCTTCCACCTGCTCCTCGCAGCTCTTTGCTCCACTTACTTCCGTTTCTACAATATGCCATAATAAATGGCAAATTTTGGTTTGAGGGTTTATGAAACAACTGACAGCACCAATGGCTGGAATTATTGTTGAGATCAAGGTTAAGCAAGGTGGTGTGCTGCAAGAAGGTACTGAATTTGCTGTACTTGAATCAATGAAAATGCAGATACCGGTACCGGCTGATTGTGCCGGTAAAGTGGTTCAGATTCACGTCAAACCCGGAGACTTTGTCAACGAAGGACAGCCGATAATCACTCTTGAAGGATAGCAATGCTATTCAAAAATCTTCCCAGGCAAGTGAAAGTAGTGGAGGTTGGTCCAAGGGACGGACTACAAAATGAAACGCAAATAGTTTCAACAAAAGACAAAGCAGCGCTGATAACTTCTTTAATAAAGTCCGGCATCAAGAATATTGAAATCACATCTTTTGTCAGCCCTAAATGGATACCGCAGCTGGCTGATGCCGACGAGCTTTGCCAATTACTGAAAACACTACCGGATGACATCAATACATCGGCCCTGGTGCCCAATATAAAAGGTTATGAGCGGGCAAAAGAAAGCGAGCTTTCATGCATAGCTGTTTTTATGTCGGCCACTGAAACGCACAGCAAAAAAAATATCAATAAATCTATTGCTGAAGCTCTAGCCACAATTGCTGAGTTGGTGCCTCTGGTTAAAAAGGATGGCAGAAAAGTACGAGCTTATTTATCGGTTGTTTTCAGCTGCCCTTATGAAGGGCAGGTCAATCCTGATGCTGTTGTTGATTTGTGCCGGCAGCTAATTGATTTAGGTGTGGATGAATTATCGCTTGGCGATACGATTGGTGCTGCTACACCAACTATGGTGCTTAAGCTGATTGAAAAAGTAAAATCTCTTGATGACCTGAAAAAGTTTGCCTTGCATTTTCACGATACCAGGGGCATGGCTCTTGTTAACGTAACTGCCGGAATAGAGGCAGGCATCACCACTTTTGATGCCAGTATTGGCGGCATGGGCGGATGTCCATATGCCCCAGGAGCTGCTGGTAACTTAGCTACTGAAGATCTAGTTTATTTTTTGCACTCATTGAATATACAAACCGGAATTGATTTAGCAAAATTAATTGATTCTGGCAGGTTGGCTGAGCAAATAATAGGACGAGTATTGCCTGGTCGCTATTTAAGAGCGTGCTTGGCTGATAAAAGCAAATAGTGCAATAACTGACATTACAGAGGACGAAAGTTGACAAGTGATTGTTTGCTAATTGAAAAAGATCCACCGTTGGCCTGGTTAAAGCTGAACAGACCACAGGTAGCAAATGCTCTCAACAAAGAATTGCTTGAATGCATATGTGCAGCAGTTGAAAAAATTACTACTGACAAGCAGATTCGAGTTGTGGCTATTATTGGTGCGGGCACAAAAGTTTTTTCTGCCGGAGCAGATTTGATTGAGCGCCGGCAAATGGCTGAAGCTCAATTAATTGATTATCATTCGTTGATTCAAAAAACAATGCAGGCAGTTGAATCTTTGCCTCAGCCGGTCATAGCAGCCATTAATGGTTCGGCCTATGGCGGTGGTACTGAGCTTGCTCTAGCCTGTGATTTAAGAGTAATGGTAAAAGGAGCCAGTCTTAGTCTGCCGGAAGTAAAACTTGGTATCATTCCTGGTGCTGGGGGTACTCAACGATTACCTCGGCTAATTGGTAAATCAAAGGCTAAGGAAATGATTTTTACGGGCTCGCCATTATCAGCACAAGAAGGCTATGAATATGGACTGGTGAACAAGTTGGTTAATGAGCCGGCTGAAGTCAGCGATGACTTTCACCGACCCTTAATGCAATTTGTGAAATCATGGGCGCAAGAAATCGCTTTAGCAGCTCCCTTATCTTTGCGCCAGGCAAAATTAGCTATTGATTCCGGCTTTGATAAAAATCAATCTGAGGGTTTGGCTATTGAGACAAAAGCTTATCTGAAACTTATTAATACAAAAGATCGTTTAGAGGGATTGGCAGCATTTGCTGAGAAACGAAAACCAGCTTATATCGGTGAATAAAGATGGCCCCTATACCTAGTACCATAGCGCAAAATACTCAGATAAATTATCAATCTCCACCATGGCCATTGACGGCCTTAGTTCTTTGTGGTGGCAAAAGTACGCGCATGGGCAGGCCGAAAGCCTTTCTTCCTTATCAAGGAACACTGATGATTAACCATATCATTGGATTGGTAGGGCAGCTATTTACAGAGGTATTGTTAGTCACTAATGAGCCTGAACTTTTCGATGGTTTCGAAATCGATATTGTAAAGGACATTCTTCCTTACCGTGGTCCTTTAGGAGGAATTCTTTCCGGCTTGCTCATTGCCGGCAATCAGCACTCTTTTGTTTTTGCTTGCGATATGCCTTTTATCAACCGCGAAATTATTGAAGGTATGGTGAAAAATCACCAGGATAATGATTTACTGGTGTTCAGTCATGATCAGGGTATTGAGCCATTAATTGGCATATATTCTAAGAAGTGTATCAAAGCTCTGGAAGAAGCGCTTTTTGTTGGTGAGACCAATTTGCATGACTTTGTTTCAGGTTTAAATGCTCAGACTTTCTTTTATTTGCCTGATACAAAAGACAGTGTTAAAAATCCTCTGCCACCTTATTTCAATATTGATACACCGCAAGACTATGCAGCCGCGATTACCTGTTCTACTACATAGTCCAAAGCGGGCACAGCGGCCGAGCGGCATCTGAGTGATGCTGCTCGGGCTTGCCGCTGCTCGGGCTTGCCGCTGCAGTTCTAAGCCCGCCCCTACAAAAATGCTATCCATATATTTACGTAAATATAGCCACCAGTGCGCCGGCAGCCAATGCCGGTCCAAATGGAAAAGGTTTTGACAGTTTTGAGCCGGCTATGATTACGCCCAGGAACGATCCTGCAAGCATGGCTAAAGGCAATACATATAGATAAGGCATAGTTATAGCAGGTTGGTGCCATAAATAAGCAAGTAAGGTGAGAATAAGCCCAGAGAGCAGTCCCGAAGCAAGCATGCTTATTGCTACAGGCATTATCAAGATTGATAGAAGCCTGAGTTTCCATAATTCTGCCAGCAAATAGACAGCGCCTAGAATTGCGCCGGCAATAAAGCTAACCAGCACAGTCAGTATCAATTTTTGCCAGCCGAGCCACGCTGATATTAAGGCTGCTAATACAGCATCTCCTCCGCCAATCACTTCTAACTCTTCTATTGGTACGCCTTTGCAAAAAGCCTGCTTGTAAAATGTTCGGTGCTTTTACTTAAAGATTTTGGTTTTTGTGCGGCAGAGTTGCTAAACCAGAACGGCAGAGCCGGTTTTGGTGATGGTGAGGAAGCCATTTTTTCGCTACCAGAAAGAAATTGTTGTGAAGGAGTAGTGGTTGGTTTGTTCAACCATAAGTAAATTTGCAATCCGTAAAAGGCTAAGAAGTCAAAAAGAATATAACTGACGCCTATTCCAGCCAAAGCACCGAGCGCGTCAGACCGGACCTGAGCACTAAATATAATACCGAGAATGATGGCTGGATAAGTAATTTCATGGGGAATTATTTTAGCCTTAAAATCAGTGATACAAACGGCAATTAAGACAGCAACAAATATCATCATGCCTATAGCATATGGAGTTAAGCCGAAGCGCCAGGCGATAATCAGAAAAGCGCAGGCAGTAATAATTTCAATAAGTGGGTATTGCCAGAGCAAACGATGCCGGCAGTGCGGGCAGTTTTTGTTGGCACTATAAAAGGAATATAAAGGAATGGCTTCCCATGGGGACAATCTATGCCGGCAACCCGGAGAAGGAAGAGGAGAGGAAAAGGGGTTATCCATTTGTAGGAGAAAACAGGCTATATAATTTATCAACCCACCTGCAAAAAACCCTACTAAGGCCAGTGCAAACACGACGGGCACAGTCATTTTTTATTGCCTTTTTGTCCGCTATTGCGCCTGTTTTGAGTAATTATTTTGTATAACTCGGCAGTGGCGGTTCTTAGCCTTCTGGAAACCTGCATTTGTGAAATATTCAGCCGTTTAGCAACCTCAGTTTGACTCAAGTCCTCATAAAAGGTTAACTGGACAACTTCCCGCAAACCATCTCTCAATTGCTTGATGGCTTCGGCAAGCATCAGGCGTTCTTCTTTAGCCATTTGGTTAGTTTGGTAACGCCCATCTACCAGGGTGTCGATCAAAGATTGCTCAGAACCAGATTCACTAGATAATGCCTGGTCAAGAGAAATGAGCGTGCGCCGGCGATCCACTTCATAAGCTTCATTAACGCGGCTGACGGATACTTGTAACTCATGGGCTATTTCCACATCGCTCGGTTCACGGCCCAGGCGGGCGGTTAAATTTTGCACCAGCCGGTTGATACGAAAAGAAAGCTCTTGCAGTTCTCGTGGTGCTCTAATCATTGCGGTTTTGTCCCGCAAATAATGTCTGATTTCGCCGGTGATCAAATGAGTGGCATAGGTTTGAAATTTGGCGCCGGCATCTGGTTTAAATTGATCAACTGCTTTAATAAGCCCAATGGATCCAACCTGAATTAAATCTTCAACAGGGTCAGTAGAACGGCGGGCTAAGCCATAGGCTATTCTTTTCACCAGGGGAAGTGAGGAATGAATAATTGAGTCTCGCAAAAATGGATCGCGTGAGTCAGCATATTCAGCTAGCCACTGATGAATTTGGTCCTGATTTTTATTAGTGTCCGACTTCTTGCTGATGGCCACTGTGCCACTTTTAACCTGCATGTTCTCAACCGTATTTGCCAAATTGATCCGGAATGACTCCCTATCCATAAATATTTTATGCTCTGGCTGCTTAATAAGCAAAGAGTAAAACTAGTAAAGAGTTAAATTAATTGGAAAAATCTCCTCTTACGGGCTCTTGGAAATGATTATTCCAGCCAGATTACTAAATGTTCCCCATAGGTTCCTGGTATGATGGACAGGCGGAAAAAAAAGTTTTGCCCGGCATGGAGTATGTTTAGACGTCCATCGTACGGCAGTGCTTGCTCTGTACCACCAGTTGAAGACATATTCTTAAATCTGGTTATTAACTCGGGCAGAATTGTCTTAGGTAATTTTCTAGCCGCAAAAAGAACCCCCTCCTTGCGATAATGAACGAGAATTTGTCGTTCTGCCGGCTCAATATGTATATTAGTGCAACCTCTAGTAATAGCATTGGATAGTATATGGTTGCACAGACGGGCAATGGCCATATTTTGAGGGCTGGTGTTTTCCGGCTCACCCTCCGATGATATCGATCCTGATTCAGTAATATCAATGCTTTTAGGGCTGATTGTGGGAGGAGCCGCAATGCTTGTAGGGCTAGTTGCAGGAATCTCAGCACTTGTAGGGCTGGTTGTAGGAGCTTTAGTCGGCTGATTTTCTGCCATGAAAGCAGGTTCTTTAAGAATTAAGCGAGCAATAAAATCCTGAAAGCTGTCATCACTACAAACAACAATGCGTATGTGCATGCTGGTTAAAAGCAATTTTGCCTTTGCCAGTCCCTCACTATCAGACGGATTAACCATGGCCAGTGTCAGCCGGTTGTCTTCTTTGTTAACCAGGACCAGCTCATGCTGAAGTACTAATTCGCGGGGCAAAAGACCGATAAGATTCGGGATAGGGTTTACTTTGCCCAGATTAAGATAATTTACGGCATAATGTAATTCCAGTACAGTTTTTATATTATCCTCATTGACAAGACCAAGGCGTAGCAGAACTCTGCCAACAGGTTCTCCTGACTGCTGCGCCTCCTGTGTAGCCTGAGCAAGTTCCGAGGAAGTTATTTGTCCATTTTCCAGCAGTAATTTGCCAAGATCTTGTTTCACTGCCTGCAACTCCGAACTATTTCAATTATTTCTTCTTCCACTATGACACACACTGTATTTTATACTGTAACTTTGTCTTTATAGAGTTCTGGGTCTTGAAATGACAAAGGCGTTTTTGCTGGTGTTGATTTTGGCAGGTGGGCTGCGCCTGGCCAGTCTCACCTTTGATAGCCTTTGGCTTGACGAAAGCTATCAGACGGTGGTAGAGGCTTATGGCAACGGACTACCTGGTTTGTTAAATGCTAAAAATGAGGCTTTTTTGTATAAACCGGGACAAGTGGCGAGTTGTAAAAGCGTATTGGCCAATTTTCGGCATGTCGATCCTCTCTGTCCTCCTTTGTATGCCATCTTGCTTAATCGCTGGCTCACTGTATGTGGTGGCAGTGATTATGCTTTGCGATCATTTTCTGTTTTATGTTCTCTGCTTTCGATTGCCGCTATTGGTCTCTTTGGTACTTTGTTGTTGGGCAAGCGCCCTGGTCTTTATGCTGCTTTGTTGCAAGCAATTTCTCCTTTTGACATTTATTATGCCCAGGAAGCAAGAATGTATAGCCTGGCAACTTTATGTGCCGTTGTATGTGGTGGTAGTTTGTTGTATTTGTGTACGAGAAAGAAATCGGCTATGACGTTGTTTTTTGCCGTTCTTTACATTATTTCTACCTGGGCTCTTATTAACACACATTATACCCAATTACCTATCTGGGCCTTTGCTGTGGCAACCGTTTTTGTATTGGCAATCACTAGTAAGGATTTAATGTTTTTAGGCTATACATTGGCTTGCAATGTTTTTGTCTTATTATTGTCTATTCCCTGGGTTTCGCTTTTTTGCCAGGCGGCTGCTTTGCGCACGGCCGCTTTTTATGTCATTCGGCAGGGCAGCTGGCAATGGCCATTTTGGGCACTGATTGTGCGCCTGCCTTTCAATTGGCTGACATTTCTTATCGGTAAAAAGCTGATGCTGTGGGCAATTCCTGGTTATTTAACTGCCGGCTGGCTAATTGGTTATTTTATACTGCTGGTGTTTAAGAAAAAAAATCAATCTCTTACTTTGTTGCTGCTTGTGTTATGGAGTATTGTGCCGGCAATTATGATCTGGCTTCTTGATGTTGTCGAAATGCACAGGGTGATTGAAATCCCTCGGTATCTGATCGGTACGGCACCGGCCATATTTTTGATTGCGGGGTATGCTGCGGCCGATATGGAGAAGAAGAAATACTTTCTTCCGTTTTTAATTGCGCATACTATCTTTTGTCTTGCCAATAATGCTTATATGCATATTGTCCCGCAAAGAGAAAACTGGCAAGCTGTCGCACGAACGATTGAGCATGTCCGCCGTCCTGATGAGCCACTTTTTGTCAGTCCTTATTACAATATAGTTTGTCTTGATCGCTATTTGCATTACCCTTTAAGACAGATAGGCGCCGGCTCTGCTTGTGGCGGCGGGCGTCTTGAAAATATGATCAATAACACTCAAGCATTCTGGGTGCTTTCTGCGCAGGAAGGCGATACTATATTCAATATCATTCCTGAGCGTTACAAAATCGCGCAAACATATGATTTTATGCACGCTCTGCATTTAAAGGAATATATCTTACGCTCTAAATAAATCGCTGCTTTTGATGCCATATTTAGCTAGAGAGAATTTAACCAGAGTTTTAAGAATAGACAATCCATACTTGACGCTGTTGAAAAAATTGATTGAAGAAGCTTCGGGAAAATATCTTGTTTCTACGGCAATTTCGGCAATGCGGAAATGAAAAAAAACTGCCTGGCACAGAATTTCGGCATCGAAGACAAAAGCCAGAGAGTTGCGCAAAAAGGGCACGGTTTCAAGGAATTTGCGACTATAAGCGCGGTAGCCGGTATGGAATTCGGAAAGGTTTGTCCCCAGGACAAAATTCTGGCAGGAAGTAAGAAAGCGGTTGGCAATAAATTTATACATGGGCATGCCGCCTTTTAGGGCACCGCCGCCCAGAAAACGAGAACCAAGTACGACATCTGCTTTGCCTTTCAGAATTGGTTGTACCATGGCTGGAATTTTTGTGGGGTCATACTGGTAATCAGGGTGAAGCATAATCACAATATCGGCTTGGTCGCGCAAAGCTTCCATATAGCAGGTTTTCTGGTTGCCTCCGTAGCCAACATTGTGTGGATGGCGAATCACCTTGATATCAAGCGAACTGCCAAGAGCTACTGTCTCATCTGTAGAACAATCATCAACCATAATGATTTCTGAGACTAGCCCTTTGGGAATTTCTTCAAAGGTTTTAAGCAGGGTCTTGGCAGCATTGTAAGCAGGCATAGTGACAACGATCTTGGCTGCCTGAGTCATTGAATTATTTCCCTGTGTAGATGGATATACTTGCCTGCTCATTGAAAAATAATAGTAATAGCTGCCATACTGGCATATTATCCTAATGTATATCGAAACGCTAACTAAGTGATATAGCTGGAATAAGTTAACTAAGTAAGAATAGAAAAATGAGTAACCAGGGCAAGAACGATTATTCTACACCTCTTTCTGGTGTAATCAGGACAAGTTTTTTTCATCAGTCTTTTACTTTGATTGCTCGCGCCTCTCTTACGTTCGCTATTTTCCTAATTATATTGTTAAGTACCTCATTCTGGTTTAAATTGAATGCTTCCTATCTGGGTGCATTAGCTATAATAGCCAGCCTTGTCCTCACTCATTTTTTGCTAGTATTTGTTGAATGCAATGTAATTGCCAGGCTGTTTTCTCCGTTGCGCAAAGGGCAGCCGGTAGTCGTTTATCGACGTTGGCTGCAGATAGAAGATAATACAATTGTTTTTGGAGTTTACAGGCTTTTATGGAGTGCAATTGATTGTGTCTCCTTAAGCCATTTTGGCAATCTGATTTTCTCTTCCAGCGCGCTTTGTGGACCGCCATTGACCAGCAAAGTTCTTAAAGTACCTTTTTCTGCCATTGACTTACAAGCACAAAAACATTTTCTTGCTTTACTTAAGGCAAAATGTCCGCAGGCAAAAATAGGTTCTTCTTTAGCGGCAGTTGCTGATAGACCAATTCTAAAGTCGACAAGTTATATATATATTTTTACTCTGCTTGTTTTTTTGTGGATATTATTTGATGTTGGCTATTCAACTTTCCATTACGTAGAAATACTCAAACACTATTATTTGGCTGATCAAGCTGCCCTGGGCGGTGATTTGAATCAAGGACATAGTGAGTATGAGGCAGCTGAGCAATTAAGAATGCATGCCCCGCGATTTTCAATAGTCTCTGGTCAGTTATTTAGCAAAGGACAATCTCTTGCTATTGTGCAAGAGGCTCGCTCTCGTGCTTTGTGGGCTTTAGGAGAAAAAGAAAATGCGTTGTTTGCTCAATACGAAGCAGCCAACTTAATGCCAAAATCTTATAAGGTTGTTTTAGGCGAGGCACGCCTTTGCCTGGACTTAGGTAAAACAGAACAAGCCAAAAAGGTGATAGAGGGACTGATTGATAAGCACAAGCATGCTCTTTTGCCGCGCTTGTATCTTGCTTCTTTGTTGTGGCGGAATAATAAAATAGATGAGGCCAAGTCGAGCCTGAAAGAATATTTAGCTATGCTTGATCAAGAATATTTTTCACCACCACCTGTCTGGCCGTCCAGTGGCGAAGAAGTTTTGCACGAATTATTCTATCGCGATGATCTTAAATTTCTCTTCCCGGAGAAATTTTTGTCATCGAAAACTTCTTTGCGGTAGTTTACTACAGGCAAGAGCGAAGATTATCGTCGGCATTGATGAAACTTGCCACCCTATTAACAAAATGTTTGCCGCCGGCGGCGTTGAGATGCACATAATCTAAAAATTCGCTTTGAGGAAATTCATTGTTTGAATTTAGATCAAGCCAATGGGCATTATTAGCCAGGCAATCATTTGTGAGACCCAGGTGATACTTATCCCAAAATATTTCAGGCAAAAGTGCTTTGACAGGCTGTAGCATGGGCATATCGATGACAATTACTGATGCGCCTATTTCTTTTAAATAGGCAAGCGTGGCAGACAAAAAAGCTGATTGTGCGTTCAATGTTTCCGGTTTCATTTGGGCAAAGCGTCGTGAATATTCTGCTTTGTTATCAAGAAAATTAGACAGCGGTACGGGGCCAACTACGCTACTGCCGGCAGGCACCAGGCCATTGCTGGCATAGATAGATTGTACAACAGGCTGCCGATTAGAGGAATCATTCGGCAAGGTATGCGATTTTCTGCGGTATAGCTTGTAAAAACAATTTTCCATAAATTCGCGCACCGATAATTCAATATCTTGCCTGCAGGCAAATAAAGCAAATTTTCTTTGCGCTAGCCAAAAGTTTTTTTGAACAGGATTATTAAAGGTATAGTCAGCCAGATTGCCTATATCTACAAAAGGACTGAAAAACTGAAAACTTTCTGTGGCACTGGCGCAGGGGAGCGTGGCATCCAGAAAAGAACGTGGGCTAAGAGTAATGATTATCAGTTTGGGATGTTGTTTTTTGGTGAATAGAGACTTGCTCATCAAATAATAATCTGAAGGCATAGCTCCACCAATGCCCAGATTAACAAGGCGCAAATTATTAGACATCGGTTTTAATGCTTGTTTTAAAGTCAGGCACTGGCGATCCATTGCACAATCCATAGATTTATTCATAGCAACAGCATCTGCCTGAATGATGGCTGCGTTTACTTGTGAGTCTCCTGTTATGACTATGTCCGGTGTTGGACCGTTTAAATAAGCTCTGGCCACCCACCATGGCCATGGACCGGATTGATTGGTTTCATAAGAGCTATCGAAAACAATCTGACGCAGCTTAGCCAGAGAATCATCAGCGCGTTGAGCAGTATGGGTACGACGATAAGGTCCATCAACAATCAAGAGCATTATGTTCAACAGCATGAACACCAGCAAAGCGTACACGGTTGAAGATGAAAGAACGGAGTTGATTTTATTATAGAAATTTTCTGGTGCGGTTTTTTCTATAACGGGCTCAGTAATGACCGAAGCAGTTTTCATATTTTTACTCCGGTATTAGCCAGACGTTTGTTGTCATCTTTCAGTTGTCCGACCAGCCTGTGTTGTTTCACGTAACTTGAAATCAATTTCAGGCATTTGATACCGCCTGTAGTATTGAGGTGTACGGTGTCGGTAAAGTCCTGATCGTTGAAGCAGCCACTATCATCAAGATCGATAAAATGTGCTCCATAAGGTCTGGACAAAACACGCAAATGTTCTTTGTAGGCGGCGAAAACATACCCCGGCAATAATTGCCGGTTAGTTGATGTGATAGGCATCTCTACGACTAGAACCTTGATATTGTGCTGTTTTGTGAATTTGAGAAAATCGACAAAGAATCCGGTCTGGCAAGTATAAATATCCCAATTTACTTTACGGTAACGCTTGCGATATTCATTGAGATCTTTCTCAAAGCGATAAGGATCAACCGCATTATCATGCGGGCTAAATAAACACTGATTAAGATCAATTGCCATTGGATCATAATTAGGCAAGAGTATATGCAACTTCTGTGTGCTGATTCTTGCCGGTAAAGCAGCGATAATGGCGTTGCTAATCGGTAAAAATTTCCGAGATAAAGATTGTTCTATATGCTCCTGTTGACCGTATAGAGGTAAATGTTGCATAAGAAAATAATTTAGCTGTGATTGCCAGTCTTGACCGATGTAAGAAAATACGGTTTTGGGGCTATTTGTTTTCCACAATATTTTGGATAAGCAACGATAAGGATCTGTGCTGGCGGGAGTGGAAAGTACATTGTCTAAGAAATCTCGTGGCCCCACACCATAAATGATCAATTGAGGCTGATTTTTACCCTGCAAAAGTAGATTAGCAATCAAATAAACATCGGAGGGCATTGCTCCAGGTAGTGCAAAATTAAAAGTGGTAATAGGGAGATCGTTATTATTCTGAAGAAGATGATCAAACATTATGCTTGTGTGATGGATAGCACCGTCAACGAAACGGTTGAGAAAATTAGCATCAACTAGATTGAGAGGATATAAGACTAAAGAAGAACCCAAAAAGACAATCGGAGCGGGATTATCTATTTGCTTTTGAAAATCAATTAAAGCCCATTCTGTCCAGGTGTGTTTAGAAACTTCTTGAGGGACTTTCTTGTCTGCCTGAAAACGAGGTAGCTCTCTTGCAGCGATAAAGTTGATCAGCAAGAAAAGAAAGCAAGATATAGCAAATTTGGACATTAGAACTGGAAGTAGATAAAGCGTGGAGAGCTGTCGGGGCTAAATATGGTCAACACACACATAAGCAGCACCATGACTGCTACCTGTACGGCCCAGGGAGGGCTGAGATAGAAACGTTTGTCATTGAGCCAGTTCACAACTATTTGAGCTATTACAAGCAAGGGCAGAAGTAACAACAAGGCTGGAAAAATTACCGGTTCGCGAATCTGTAAAATTGTCAATTTGGACAGACTGAAATGCAGAATTTCAGTAGGAGCATGCATTAGCTTTTTTATTATCTGCCAGGCAACTTTTTCGCTGTCGGCACGGAATAGCACCCAACCCAAACAAACAATCTGGAAAGTGCAGATTACAGAAAAAATATGATAAAGACGTGATTGTAGAAGAGCTTTGGAAACATTCAGTTTTTGCAGCCACTCACAATATTCTTTATGCAGAATTAGAATGACTCCCTGGTATGCTCCCCAGAGCAAAAAGTGAGAAGCAGCACCATGCCAGAGTCCTCCCAGAGTCATAGTGATAAATAAATTGCGATAATTGAGCCATTTGGGGCACCGCGATCCGCCAAGAGGAATGTATAGATAATCTCTTAACCAGGTAGACAGGCTGATATGCCAGCGCTGCCAGAACTCACTGACATTAGCGGCCATATAAGGAAGATTAAAGTTAATTGGTACTTTGTAGCCAAAAAGCTTGGCTGAACCGCGAGCGATATCAGTGTAGCCGGCAAAATCAAAAAATATCTGGAAGGCAAAAGCATAAGTAACCAGCCAGAGATCAAGCCCTGAAAATTGCTCGGGATGATTGAATCCAGCCTGCACTACCAGAGACAGGTTATCAGCCAACAAAACTTTTTTAGCCAGTCCCATTAAAATGAGCTGCATGCCTTCATCGACATATTCCCATTTGAATTGGGACGGTATGCTCAACTGTGGTACAAAGTCTTGATAGCGCTTAATCGGACCGGCTATCTGAGTAGGGAAAAAAGAAGCAAATAAAGCAAATTGAGGAAATGATTTAACCAGCGGTTTGCCTTTAAAAACTTCAGCGGCATAATGAATAAATTCAAAGACGAAAAAGGAGATGCCCAACGGCAGAATGATATGCAAATGCGGCTCGCGCCAGTTGATACCGGTAAGATGGAGCCCGCCTTTGATACTGTCGAGAGTAAAGCTGGCATATTTAAACACGCCCAGCGTAATTATATTTACAGCTACCGTTGCTGCCAGCCAGAGCTTTTTGTGCTTTTCGCTTTTGGCCATGCAATTGACCATGAAAAAATTGCCTACAGTTAAACCGAAAATAAGCAATCCATAAACCGGGCGCCATGACATATAAAACACATAACTGGCAACCAAAAGCATTGGCACGCGCAATTTATGCGGCAAAACCCAGAATAAAAGAAACACAATGGGCAGGAAAATAAGGTACTGCAGGCTGTTAAATAGCAATTTCTATTCCTCAGTTGTAGGGGCGGATTGTATCCGGCCGTGTCCAGTGTTCTTCGCCTTAGGAGGTCGATTTCATTGACCCAGAACAGGGTGCACGTTTGCTAGCCTAGCAATGATAATGGCTAGATTTCAAGTATGTCCAGCATAAGAATCTTCTATTAAGTTTGATTTATTAGCCCTGCGCTTATTGCGCTACGCTTGTTCGCACGGGCGTATCCGTATCGTTCCACTTCCACCGCCTCCTCGGCGCTGTCCGTTACACTTTTTCGAATGGTTTCTTTATATTTCGACTTTTTCGGCTTCGCTGTGCGGTTTAGAAAAGCCTTCAGCAATTAATTGATAACCGCCACCATAAACTGTTTTAATATACTTGCGCTCTCCTGTTTCAAGGCGAGTGCGCAAATGCCTGATGTGTACTCTTATGGTGTCCACATCATCGTCTGGTGAATAACCCCAGACTTCTTCCAGCAATTTGCCTGTGGAAACGGTTTGCCCATGATGTTGCATCAGGCAATGCAGAATTTCAAATTCGGTGGGTGTTAACTTTACAACCCGATCATGCACCTTTGCCTGCAGGTTTTCAGGAATGAGAGTAATTTCACCGGCAGTTAAAATTTCCGGCAAAGTTGCTGAGTCGGGCACCGAACCAGCTCGCCGCAAAAGGGCTCTTACCCTTACTTGCAGCTCAGGAATTTCAAATGGTTTTACCAAATAATCATCAGCGCCGGCATCAAAGCCGGATACTTTGTCTTTGGTCATGCCCAGCGCCGTGAGCATCAACACAGGGATATCGCGAGTAATAGGATTTTGTCTTAGTCTCTGACAAACAGTAAAACCATCTAAATCCGGCATCATGACATCCAGAACAATCATATCTGGAGTATTTTGTTGTGCTAAAGCCAGTCCTTTAATGCCGTCATGGGCGACTGTAGTTTGATGTCCGAGCAGATCCAGATTTACTTTAACCAGCTCAGCTATAGCTTGATCATCATCAATTACTAGAATTCTTGCCAAATTTTTTCCCTCGAGATTTTTATGATTGCTATTCACCCTTCAATCTTACGTCAATCTTAATTTTATGGCCACCGCGCAAGACAGTTAGTGTAACTACTTGACCAGGCTTTTGCAGCTCAAGATATGACAAGAGATCATCCACCGAATGTACAGTCACATTGTCAATATTGGTAATGATGTCAGCAGCAGAAGTGTCCTGGATCTGAAAAGTAAAAGTGCCCTGCTTATAGATCGATAACTTAGGACCTTTGATTCCGGCTTCGGCAGCGGCACCATTTGGATCTAATCCTGTGATACTCAATCCATTATCAAGTACTTGTACTGCCTGGATGCCCAGATCAGGTCTGACGATTTTGTGATGAGCGATTAATTGAGGAACAATTTGTTTGATGATATTGATGGGAATAGCCAGTCCAATTCCGGCTGATTGTCCAGCCCGACTTAAAATAGCAGTATTCATGCCAATAAGCTTGCCCTCTCTATCTAATAGTGGTCCGCCTGAATTACCCGGATTAATGGCAGCATCTGTTTGAATTATGCCTTTAATCAGCCGGCCATTCTCAGTGCGTAAAGTACGACCCAGGCTGGAAATGATTCCTTGAGTGAGGGTGCGGTCAAGACCAAAAGGATTACCGATGGCGAGAACTTTTCTGCCTACTTCCAATTCTGATGAGTCACCAAATGGAATAACTGTCAATTTCATACCTGGAGGAGGGGTGACTTTTAAAACAGCCAGATCATTAGATGGATCAATACCGACAACAGTGGCCGGTAATGTAGTGCCATCAAATATGGTTGCACGTAATGTGTTGGCGTGCTCGATGACGTGAAAATTTGTCAATATATAACCATCAGTGTTGATGATTATGCCTGAGCCGCCGCCCTGTTGAGGTATAAGATTAGTAAATGGGTCTTGAGTGGTGGCTATAGTGGAAATGTTTACTACGGCTTTATTGGTATTTTTATAAATGCGGATATTGGTTGCTTCTTCTTCGGAGATAGATGATTTTTGCGGCTTAGTGACGGAAAAAGCAGGCAGCATCAATATAACGGCGCTGAAAATAGCAAGGCATGATACTAAATTGAGCTTCATTGTTTTCCTTTACCTATTTTAGGTTCTGTGCCGGACATAATACGCTTGATATTGTCTTTGTGTCTATAGGCAACATAAAGAAAACCAAGAATGCAATAGATAATATATGACGGTGGCCCACCAAAAAAGATCATGTATGGAATACAACTAGCTGTGGCAAGAACAGAAGCAAGTGAAACCATTTTGCCGAGATAAAGAACAACCATCCAGGTGCCAAAAGTACATAGTCCAACTTTGAAATTCAGGGCAAACAATGTGCCCAGTCCTGTGGCTGCACTTTTACCTCCCTTAAAATTGAGAAAAATTGAGCGACTGTGACCAATTAAAGTAGCAGCAGCAGCTAGCACAGGGAAACAGCCAGAATCGTAGACCTGTGTCCAAACATGGACGAGATTAGAGTCTGTATCGGAATTGACTTCCGGGTCCGTCCCGAGTCCAGCCCATAAGCAAGCAAGAAGCACTGGTAAATATCCTTTTAAAAAATCGATTATGAAAACTGATATGCCTGCCCATTTACCAACGTTACGATAAACATTGGTGGCACCAGTTGAACCACTGCCTACTGTTCGGATATCAATTCCTTTGAGCTCTTTGGCGAGCCAAAATCCCGTTGGAATTGAGCCAATTAAATAACAAATAATCAGGTAAATAGAAATTCGAAAATATATTAGAGGATAAATCATTGTCTTTTCTCTTTCGGGCGCATCTTAAATTTTATAGGAGCGCCGCTAAAATCAAAAGCCTCTCTCAATTTTCTTTCCAGATATTGCTGATAATTGGCTGTCATTAAAGTCGTGTCATTGACAAAGAGCAAGAAAAGGGGTGGGCAAACGCTGACTTGCGTCACGTAATATATTTTCAGTCTCTTAGATCGCTTGCCAGGTGGTGGTGGTGAAAAGGCAATTGCTTCATTGATAACTTGATTAAGCACAGCCGTGGCAACTCTGCGGTTGGCATTTTCATAGGCTTTGCGGGCAGCGGTCAGTAAATTATGGGTTCGCAATTTATTTTTGGCGCTGACAAAAATTGTTTCAGCAAAGTTTAGAACTCTTAATTCTTCTTTGGTGGTAGCAGAAAATTCATTCATAGTGCGCGAACTTTTTTCGGGAATAAGATCCCATTTATTAAAGACAAGTACTGTTGCCTTACCGGCCTCGTCGATTTTTGTGGCTAGTTTTTGTTCTTGATTGGAAATGGGTTCGCTGGCATCAAGCATTAGTGCTACTACATCCGCTCTGTCGATGGCTTTAAGGGAGCGGGCTACAGCAAATGCTTCTACCCCATATTCAACTTTTGACTTGCGTCTTATACCGGCGGTATCAATTAATGTGTATTCGTGTCCCTGGTATTTTATTTTGATATCTATAGCATCGCGGGTGGTGCCAGGTTCGGCAGAAACGATTGTTCGGCTTTGTCCGGCTAAAACATTGATCAATGATGACTTGCCAATATTAGGCTTGCCGACTATAGCTATGGCTAATGGTCTTGTCTCTTCGCTCTTGTCTTCTGATTCTTCCTTCTTGGTTCCAGGCGGAAAAGATTCTACAACTTTGTCCAGTAAGTCCCCAACTCCACCTGTGCCAGCCAGTGCTGACAGCGCCAGAGGCTCACCCAAGCCAAGTCCATAAAATTCGGAGACATTGTTTCGTTCGCCGGGTGTGTCAACTTTATTTACGGCTAGTATTACTGGCTGAGTCTTGTGTCTTAGCATTTTAGCTATTTTATGATCGCCGGCATTCATGCCGCTTTTGCCATCGACAACAAAAATAATAACGTCGGCTTCCGCCAGACTGAGCTCAACCTGTTCAAGCACTTGCTTGGTTAATGTTGTGTGCCCGTCATGTATTATGCCGCCGGTGTCTATGACAAGAAAATCATGCCCGGCCCAATTTACATCGTGATAGATGCGATCGCGGGTGATGCCGGGCTGATCGGCAACAATTGCATGTCTTGAGCCAATCAAGCGATTAAAGAGTGTCGATTTACCCACGTTGGGGCGGCCGACAATGGCGACTATGTTCATTAATTATTCTTTCTTAGAGGGTCCAAACTTTTTGCCCAGCTTGGGTGCTTGGGCATCAAGCCAGCGCATCAGAATGTCTTTAGCCGTATTCAAGTATACAGCCATTTCAGTATCGCCCCCCTGATCTGGATGAACTCCGGGCACGGCGATAGCTTTTTTCCAGCACTCCTGTACTGTCTCATAGGTAATATTTTCAGGGCGTAATCCTAAAATCAAGCATGATTTTCTTATGTCAGCCGGGACAATGCGCGGTTTGAAGCTGCTTGGATTCTTGGCTGTATTTGCCGGCTCATTTGTTTTGCTGGCACCAACGAATTTGCTGCGGGCAGGATTATTGAGCCATACTTCAAATTCCATGCCGCTGCCAATTGATTGTGCCTGGGCAAATTCAGGTATTTGGCCAGCCGTATTCTTAATATGATTGTGAATTAAATTACGTAAGACATCGTTGGACACAGATGTGTCATCAGATTCAGATAAAGAAGATTCAGGATCTTGCAAGGGCTGATTGCTGATCGTACTGTCATTAGTTTCTTCGATGCCGGCTGTCTTAGTATCAACAGAGCCTAAGGGTTGATAATCGCCTGTTTCTTTTCGCTATCAGATATTGGCACAGGCAGAGACTGATGTTTAAGGCGATCTTCGGCGGCAGAAAAATCGAAAGCAGCTGGTGGCTTGGGTTGTAGCTGCCGCTCCTTTTCTGGTATTGGCTGAGCAGTGGTTGTTAAATCGGGCATAGGCTTTGGTTCTGCTGGCGGTTCTGGTGCGGGCAGCAGTAGAGGGGCAGCTTTCTCCGTATTGTTGATTGCAGGAATTTTTTGTGCCGACTGCGACATTTTTTTCTTGACCGGCTCAAGCATTCTGCCAAAAGCATTTTCAATTGCTAGATCTAAGCTTGTATCTGCAGTTTTTTCTGCTGTTGGTTGTATGGTTTGTATAACAGCACTAATTTGATCTCTAATTGTTTGGGCTGATTTTATGTCGGCATCAGGTTGAGGTTGGTCGGCAGTTGTTTGGCCGGTGGCGCAATCTTTATTTGTGGGGAGTCAGCCTGAGCTTTTGAACCGGTTCATTAAACCAGGCGTATTCGACAAATGGTTCTTGACCGAGTGGACTAGCTGGTAGAATTTCTTCTATAGTGCGGCGATAATTTAATGGGGGATGAACTGCCTCCTGTCCGGCAGGGAGGCTACTTTTCAACTTAGCAAAAGGTGAATTAGAAACATGATCACGTAAATGTTGCTGGATTGTTTGTGCGATTTTAAGCTCAGCCGGCTGGGGCATTGGCTGATTGACCACAGGCGGTGGTGGTTTTTCCGTTATTTCAGTTTGGCTATCAGTGATGACTGGCTGGTTTTCAGATGTAGAACTTAATTGTTGTGCAGGCAATGAAGCTGTTATGTCGGACAGATTCCCTGCATAATCTTTTAATCTGGGAACCCGCAAGTAATAAATTGTTTCCAATTCCTTCCAGGTCAAATTAGCCAGTAAGTCTATGTTCTCTGCCATATAATTAGTTTTTACTTTATTCATTTCCGATTGAATGGAGAGTGGGTAGATAAAATTTAAGTAGAGGGCTATCTATTGTAGATATATTCTAGCCCTTATAAATAAAATTCCCTCAAAAAAGAGAATTGAAACCGGTGCGGCTCAAGATAGAGACGGGCTTTATGGCAAAAATTAAGGTGCAGGTTACAGGCAAGGTACAGGGTGTATTCTTTCGCCATAGTGCCCGGCAGCAAGCAAGATCTTTAAATCTCACCGGCTGGGTGAAAAATTTGTCGGATGGCAGTGTCTTGTGCCAGGCGGCAGGACCCAAACAATCGCTGCTTACTTTTATTGCCTGGTGTAAACGTGGACCCCAGCGGGCGGAGGTGAAAAATATTGAAGTTGAGTGGCTGATTGAAAATGACGATAACCAGGTTGAGAAAGATGAAAAAATGCTGCCGAATGCCGACTTTCTGATTGTTGACTAGTTTGGAGCAATGAAGCGTGAACCTGGCCCCTCAAATAGTCTATAGGCTTCTTTAACCGCTGTCTGGTCGTGTTTATCCAGCGGTGCTGCATTTGCTTTTTTACCGCCGCTGCTTTCTTCTTTATTAGTTGAACGAGTGAGATGAAGAGCGGCAAAACCGGCATCAGTGTCTAAATTCTCGGCTTTCTGAACAGTTGAGCGAGTGTTTTCACCATTGGCAGTTAACTTGACGCGTATGTTTAAATCAGGCTTTAGATTGCAGGCAGTAGCGGCAGTCTTGATATATTCAATTTTGTTTTCCAGCATTTTTTGAAAATTTTCTACCAGCACACCAATAGTTAATGTGCCTTCCGTCAAGCTGACTGGAAAGGCATGCGTGGAGACAAGAGAAAAGGTGGGCAGGTGCCGGCGCTGCAATTCAGCTAAAATATTTTGCCAAAGGATATCAATATCTGTGCTGCTTGTCTCAGATGGCTGATTTTCAATTTTGTCTGGTATTGGTTGCTGTGTCTTTGGTAAAGCTTTTTCCACCAGTTCCGGCTCACTTGAGTCATTGCTTAACTTAGTATCCTTAATCGGTTTTATCTTTTTCTCCAAGCCTGTTTGCTCTGCTTTTTGTGCAGCAGGTTGTGGGACAGCCTCGTGCTGTTGTCCATTTTCAAGTTTTGCCAGCCGTGACTGAATAGAACTCAATTCGATAATATCCAGGCGATGGCATAAGGAAAGCAGCCCGATTTCTAAATTCATTACCGGTTGTGTAGAACGGCGGCAGGCAATTTCCAGGCGATCAAGCTCTTCAATCATCTGCACTAGTTCATGGTCATTGACAAGTAAGGATAGTTCAAGCAAAGCTTTTTGATAAGTAGTTAACTGAGCCGACCCGCCAGCTGCTTCGCTCATATGCCTTGCTTTAGCAATATTAAGCATGTGTTTGGCTAGCTCAGCGGCAATTAAATTAGCTTCGCGCCCTTGGATCAGTAATTCTTGCACCAGTAAAAGTGTTTCCTTCCCTTGCTTGCTTAAAATGTGCCGGCTCATGGCAATGAGAATATCTTCCGGCAAAGCACCCGCCAGCAAAAGCACGTCTTCGGTGGAAACAGTTTGTCCATCGGCTCCCAGCAAGCTGACCTGATCAAATAAATTCAAGGCGTCTCTTAATCCACCGTTGGCACGCCTGGCAATAGCTGTGATTGCCTCAGGCTCGACAGTGATATTTTCCTGCTGGGCAACTTTGTTTAGATGCAAACCCATAGCTTGTTCATCAATGAGGCGAAAAATAAGCTTCTGGCAGCGGCTGACTATAGTAGCTGGCACCTTGTGTTCTTCTGTTGTCGCTAAAATAAATATGACATTAGCTGGGGGCTCCTCAATTGTTTTCAGCAGCGCATTAAAAGCTTCTTTGGTAAGCATGTGACATTCGTCAATAATATAAAGCTTAAACCTGCCGCCACAGGCTGAAAGAGGCGCTCGCTCAATAAATAAGCGTGCGTCGTCCACACTATTATTGGAAGCAGCATCAATTTCAAATACAGCCGGTGATATGCCTTGTTTAATTTCCAGGCAGGAAGTACAGTTCTGGCAGGGGCTGGCTGTTGGGCCGTGCTCGCAGTTGAGTGATTTAGCAAAAATCCTGGCTGTTGATGTTTTGCCAGTGCCGCGTGGTCCGGTAAATAGATAGGCATGTGAAATACGGCTGTACTTAATGGCGTTGGTTAATGTTACTGTTACCTGGTTTTGACCGACAAGCTCATTAATTGCTTGCGGTCTGTATTTAAGAAACAAAGGTTGATATTGATTAAGCATTACAAGATTATTCTCGCACCTTTGCCGGATGACGAAGAAGTTAAGAATCTTTTCAAGTGAGAGCCGTCGTTTTCATCTAAAGTCTTCATATATTAGATCTAACATTCTTTATGGATTGAGGATTTCTGAGGAATAGCAATGTTTGCTCTGGCAAATCAAGCCCCATCTGCTTTGAGCAGCTCGCTGCTCGACACTGTCATAACGCCTGCCGAGTTAAAAAAATTGTCTATTGCCCAGTTGGCTCTACTGGCATCTGAAATCAGGGAAGAAATAGTCCGCAATCTTAATCAAACTGGCGGGCATCTGGCCTCTAATTTAGGCATAGTAGAAATTACACTGGCTTTACATTATGTTTTTAATTCACCTACCGACAAAATTCTATTTGATGTGGGGCATCAAGCTTATGTGCACAAAATGCTCACCGGGCGTCGGCATCAATTTAATACACTCAGGCAATATAAAGGACTGAGCGGCTTTATCAATCCGCTTGAAAGCGAGCACGATGCCTTTCTTGCCGGACATAGTTCTACTTCCATATCACTGGCGGTTGGTATGGCTATAGCACGAGATGCATTGCAACAAAAACACAAAGTGATTGCCTTGATTGGTGATGGCGGATTGACCGGCGGCATGGCATTGGAGGCAATCAATCATCTGGGTCATCTGGGCAAAGATGTGTTGATTATTTTAAATGATAATGAAATGTCTATTAGTGAAAATGTTGGCGGTTTCAGCCAATATATGAAACGAATCAAAGAGACTTATTTTTATAAAGACATAAGAGAAAAAATTCATCAAATAGAAGATTTGCTTTCGGCTGCGCCGCTGGATACCGATGTGCTCACCATGATTGAGCTGGTCAAAAAAGAAGTGAAGGCAAAAATTGAAACACCAGGCATTGTCTTTGAAAAACTGGGCGTTGAGTACAGTGGCCCGGTTGATGGGCATGATGCTGCTGCCCTTATTGAAACTTTGACAGCAGTAAAGGAAAAAAATACTCCTCAGCTAGTGCATATCATTACTCAAAAAGGCAAGGGATATTTATCGGCTGAGCAAGATTCTATTAAATATCATAGTGTCAGTGCCCACAGTCTGGAGCCGAAGCTAACCGAGCCGGCAGATAATGGCAATGGTAAACATCCTCCTGTCCAAGCTGCGCCTGTTGCTGTGCCAGTAAAAGCAAAGGGCAAAACTTATTCAGATATTTTTTCTCAAGCTTTAATTGAATTGGCCGAAATAGAACCAAATATGGTGGTAATCACACCGGCAACAGCAGAGGGCAGTGGTGTAGTTAAATTCGGCAAGCATTATCCGGACCGCCTCTTTGATGTGGCTATTTGCGAGCAGCATGCTGTCACTATGGCTGCCGGCATAGCAAAAGCTGGACTAAAGCCGGTTGTGTCAATTTATTCCACCTTTTTGCAAAGGGCTATGGATCAAGTAATTCATGATGTGGCAATTCTAAAATTACCGGTAATTTTTGGCATTGATCGCGGCGGCTTAGTGGAAGACGGCGAAACTCATCAAGGTGTATTTGATGTTGCTTATTTGCGCAGTGTGCCCAATTTTACTGTGCTTGCTCCTAAAGATGCTATTGAATTGCGCAATATGCTTTTCTCAGCTCTTAAACAAATGCCAGGACCATTAGCAATTCGCTTTCCGCGTGATCAGGCTCTTAATCACGAAAATATTCAAACCGGTCATTTTGAATTAATTGACTATAAATGCTGGCAAATTATTGGCGATGAAAATATTTCACTAGAAGGTAAAACTGTTGTTTTAGCTTATGGACAAATGGTTGAAGTGGCAAAACAAGCCATAAATCTTCTGCAAGAAAAAAGCTCGATTCCGGCCCATTAACTTCCTGTTCTTGTGTATGCACGTAGCTGTAAGCCACTGGACGATCAATTTTTAACTCAGTTGTTTAATGCGCAAGCCAAAAATATCATTACTGTGGAAGAGTCTTCTCTTGCTGGTGGATTTGGCTCAGCTGTGCTTGAATGGGCTGCGGCTCGACGATTGACGAACCCTGAAAAAAAGCAACCGCCAATTTATTCTCTTGGTATTGAAGATCAATTCATCGAACATGGGGCTCGCAAAGTCTTACTAAAAAATCAAGGACTGGACCCTGAATCAATAGCGCAATTTGTCGAACGCTTTTCTCGATAATGCAGCGGCCGATTATAAAACGTGGCAATCCCCTTCTGGAAAAAACATGTGCTCCGGTAACCGACATTGATCAGGTTCGGGGAGTTATTGATGATTTGTTAGACACTTTGGCAGCCATACGAAAACTCTATGATTTTAGAAGAGGGCATGGGCTGGCTGCACCTCAAATCGGGCATTTGCTGCGCATGAATGTGGCAGAGTATGGTGATTCTCGATATATTCTTATTAATCCTAAAATTGTGGAGCACTCACAAGAAAAAATACCGATTAGAGAAGGCTGTCTGAGTTTTTTCGAAGTCCGAGGCAATGTGCCTAGATATAAATCTGTAATAGTGAGCGCCTTAGACGAAAATGGTTCAGAATTTACAATTAAAGCGGAGAATGAATTTGCTATGTTATTGCAGCATGAAATCGATCATTTAGATGGGATACTGTACGTGAAAAATTTACCAAGAATGGATAAGGATTTATATTCTGTTGAAGGTGTACCTTCAATTCCATAAAATGAATTCCACTGAAGTTAAAATTCGTCCCGCGGAAAGCAAAGACGCCCAGCAAATGGCTACGCTGTTTATGAGATGCTGGCAAATAAGCTTGAAGGACTTTACGCCACCTGGTTTTATTGATCAATTTTCACCTGAAGTACAAAAGCAAAAATACCTGGAGCGATTAACAGATCCTAGATGGACTATGTTTGTCGTGGAGTCGGACAATCGAATCATAGGCATGATTGCCGGCAAAAATAATTCGGCAGAACCTTTAGCTTATGAAAAAGAAATTCGAGCCATGTATGTAGATCCTGATTTTCAAAAACAAGGAATTGGCAGTTTGCTCTTTAAGGAGCTATTTTCGGATTTTCAAAAACGGCAAGTACGCAATGCCATGCTCTGGTGCATAAAGGCTAATTATCCTGCTTGCTCTTTTTATGAAAAACATGGCGGGTGCAAGATCGAGAATATCAAACCTCGCCCTGAGTATTCGTCCATGCTCCATGTAATCTATACTTGGGAGTTTTTGCAGTAACTATCAAGCCAGCGAGTTTTGTAGAATCCGGATCAGTCCATTAACGCAATTTTCGACAGCTTTAGGATAAAGTTCAAAAAACAATTTAGGATCAATCAGCTCCAGCTCAATTAAACACGGTTGATTGCCGAGATCTCTGATTAAATCTACCCGTGCATAAAAAGGTTGTGGTGAGATGCTATTCACGATTTCTTGTGCAAGACCTAGCTCGGGACTGTCGGCTTCAATAAGAGCATCATCAGCTTTGCCTGCAGCTTGAAAGCGCATCTTTCTTACGCAATGAGAATATTTGCCATCAATAAAAATTAGATTTCTTTCGCCATAGTTTTCTACTGAAGTGAAATAAGGCTGTACTAAGACATCTATATTTTTGAGGAGATTGTCTATGTGCTTTTGACCCTCAACTAAAGACGATTGTGTATTGTTTATTCGCATGATGCCACGTGCAGAAAGTCCAATGGCTGGTTTCACGATAATATCTGTCCAGCCGGTTTCCGCCATCAGCAATGCAATGCCTGCTTTCTTCTGAACATCCAGGTACCTGGTTGGAATTGTTGCCAGACCATTGTTGCTAATTTGTTCAAGATATCTTTTATTGATATTCCAGTGCAGCAGTTCTGGCGGATTTACAAGTACAGTTTGTGATGAGACCAGATCGATCCAGTTTAAAAATGCGGCAAACTTAAGGTCGTAATCCCAGGCCGAACGCAGAATGGATACTCTCACTGATTGCCAGTCTACTCCAGGGTCATCCCAAACACAAGCCTGGCATCTATATCCTTTCTCTTCCAGGACATTGAACAAAAGTCGATCATCAAGAATTAAATCTTTGTATTGCTCGCAAGTTATAAAAGCAAAATCAATATTCATATTATTTTGCCCCACATAGATTCTAACAAATCCGGCAAATTGCGCATGTCATCGAAAACAAAATTAGCGCCAGCTTGAATCAATGAATCGGCTCCCTGCGAGGCGGTATAGCCGAACACAGTCATTCCTGCTGCAATACCTGCTTGTACACCTGGTATTGAATCTTCTATAACGGCGCACTGATTGGGCAAATAGCCCATTTGCTTGGCCGCATATAAAAATAGATCAGGGGCAGGTTTGCCCTGTGCTACGTCGTCGATGCTGAAAATATTGTTGCCAAAGTTAGGCGCAAGACCGGTTATCTCCAGAGATAACTTTATACGTGGATGACTACTGCCGGAAGCTACACAAATTGGTTGTCTAATATTTTTCAAGGTTGCTAATATGCCATCTATCGGTCTGAGGTCGATCTGTAACGCATCTATGACCCTTTTATCGTACTGGTTAACAAAATCTGGTGGTAAAATTTTGCCGAATTTTATTTCAATATGTTTTATGCAATTTGGCACTGCCAGTCCGGTAAATTTATTAACAGTTTCATCCGGTGTTATTTCCAATCCGGATTCAACCAACATCTTATGAAGTATGGCATTGACTACTGGTTCGCTATCAACGAGCACTCCGTCAAGATCAAAAATTATTAGCTGAAAAACCATAGTACGGAAAACAATAGCAATAAAAGCTTACGACGCACTTACTTGAATATTACGTGAAGCTTACGGCTTTTCTTATGTAATATACTTGGCTATAGAGCCATGTTTGCGGGCTTCTTGTAAAAGATAATAGAAGATAATAAACGATGCTATCAAGTAGACAGCATTTAAAAGAAAAGCATAAAGTAAGTGTATGGGTTGCATTGATCCTGTGTTGATTATTTCTCTCATTCCTTCAAAAACATGTGTGGATGGAAGGCACAGAGCAATTGGCTGCAACCAGTCAGGTAAAATGCTGACCGGATAAAAAACTGCCGAAAGCGGTTGCACAAAAAACGGCAGAATCCATGCCAGAGATTCTGCTGATTGACCCCAGCGCAGTATTATTGCGCAGGTAAAGATGCCCATAGACCAGCCCATAATTAACAGATTGATAAAGAACAAAGAGCAATCAAACCCGAGCACAAAAAAATTAAATGCATAAAAAATATAAGAACATATGGACAGGAAAATAAAAACCAATAAACATTGAATGGTACCTAATAAACAAAGAGCGGTTATATACTCTCTTAACTTGACGGGAGCTGCGAATATATCAATTAAATTACGATTCCAGACATCATTGAGGAATGAAACTGTAATCACTTGTTGGGATCGATAAAGGATATTAAAAAGAACAATGGCTGCAATTAGAAAATTTATTAGACCAGGAGCTGAGTGACTTACTTTCATCATATAAACGGTCAGCAATCCCCAGACAAGTAAATCGACAATTGGATAGAATAAAATATCCGTAAGGCGGAAAACATTTTTTATCCAGATAGCGGTATATCTGCCAATTATTGCTTTAATGACACGCCAGCTCATTTAGTCATGACTCCTGGATTGGCCAGAGCAATAAAAACTTCGTCTAAACTGCTGCTGCTAAATTGAGACATTATTTGTGCCGAACTTCCCTGAGCAATAATTTTGCCCTTTTGCATGAATAATACGCGCTGGCAAAGTTCATGTACGTCGATCATGTTGTGTGATGTGTTTATTATGGTCATATTAGTCTGATTGTGGATGTGGGCAAGAATTTTGCGAACTTTATCCGCCATGTAGGGATCAAGGCTGGCTGTGGGCTCATCAAGAAGCAATAATTCGGGATCATTGATTAGAGATTTGCATAAATTTAATCTTGTTTGTTCGCCGGAAGAGAGACCACCTGCTTTTTTGTTTTTCAGGTGTGAAAGTTCAAATAAATCTAGCAAATAATCAATTTTGTTTTTGCTATTTTTGATCTGATAAATCTCGGAAAAAAAGTAAAGGTTTTCCCACAGGCTCAGGTTGCCGGCCATAAATTGATAAGCGGAAGCGAAATTCATCCGTTTGAGAACAGCGATACGCTGGCGTTCCGGATCTTGCGAAAAAATTTTTATTGTGCCAGAACTAGGTGTTACTACTCCAAGCAATATATGCATAGTTGTAGTTTTACCGGCACCATTAGCACCGAGTAAGCCAACAATTTCGCCCTGCTTTACCTGGAAGGTAATGCCGTCGACTGCTACAGTGCTGTTAAATTGTTTTCTTAAATCTTTTACTTCAACTGCGATGTTATCTTGCATTAGTCATTAAATCTCACGTCTACCTTCTAATGCTTTGGCCAGTGTCGAGTCGTCTGCATATTCAAGATCTGAGCCAACGGGCAAGCCAAAAGCAATCCGTGTAGTGCGCACAGCAAAAGGCTTAAGCAATTTACTTAAATACAAAACTGTAGTGTCTCCTTCAATTGTGGGATTGATGGCTAATATCACTTCTTTGATTTCTTCGTCCTGCATACGATTGATAAAATCACGAATGCTCAATTGATCAGGCCCTCTGTTTTCCATAGGCGAAATCAGACCAGTCAAAACATGATAAAGTCCTTTGTATTCGCCGGTGCGTTCAAGAGCAATCACATCTCTTGATTCAGCGACTACGCAGATGGACTGCCTTTCGCGTTTCTGGCTGAGGCAGATTTCGCAAGGATCAATAGCAGATAAATAGAAACAGTGACTACAGTGCCTAATTTTATCCTTTGCATCCAAGATTGCATGGGCGAAGCCTTTGACCGAGTCATTGTTCATACCCAGCAGAAAAAAAGCCATGCGCTGGGCTGACTTTGGACCGATGCCGGGAAATTTCTGAAATTCCTCGATTAGTTTGGCTAACGGGGGCGTATATAACATAGCTTGTAGTTATAACCATTTATGTTCAGGCTTAATATAAAACCAGGTGTGATTTACTGTCCAAAACCGGGCGGTAGTTGAATGCCACTGTTGTTGAATGAATTGCCCATCTTGTCGCGGCCCAGATTCTTAGCTTTCTGGCAGGCATCCTTAATAGCTGTCAAAATCAAGTCTTCCAATGTGCCAAGATCATTGAGATCTACAGCATCAGGCCGAACTTTGACGCTTTGAAACTCCAGCTCACCTGTGCACGAAACTGTAACAGCTCCACCGCCGGCTGTGCCTTCAATTTTAGCTTTGGCCAGCTCGTTTTGCAGTGTTTCCATAACTTCCTGCATTTTCTGGACATTGCGCATCATTTCATTGAGATCCGGCTGCATCATTTTCTCCTGTTAAATAGCAAATTAAACCAGCAAAAGTTTTGCCACCACTTACAATATTATAGTTGTTATCCAATGTTTGCGTGGTAAATTGAGGAATATGCTTAAGGTTTCCTAATTTATGCTGGACGTTTTCTATAATGAAATAGCTTATAGGGAAAGCTACTTATACTGATGATATATATTATTCTGCTTGTGAGAGATTGATTGCCATGGAAAAATTTAGCCCGATACAAAATAAAGAGATCGATAATGAGAATATAAACGGTAGTAATGCCTCAACCGGACTTCCTCAATTGAGAAGTTTATTGGAAAAGGGGTTGCGCAGGGTAATCATATTTGTTGTTTATGGACCGGGGGTACTGGGATTTCTGTGGCTAATTGGACGCATTTTAAGACGCTAGTAACTGAAAGTCCGCTTGCAGCATTGCGTCGGCGTAATCCCGGCTTTTATGAGCGTTATGCTGATGAGATTGATGAGTATGGTTTTGACTTGAGCACCTGGGCATGCTGGGAGCCGTTTTTTCGTTTCTGTTTTGAAGATTATTTCAAGGTGGATATCCGGGGCATTGAAAATATCCCGGCTCAAGACAGAGCGATTATAGTCGGCAATCATTCCGGTGTGATACCCATTGATGGAGCCATGATGTCAATGGCCATGTGTAATATGCATTATTCACCACGCCGTATTCGTTATCTTGTCACAGACTGGTTTTTTAATGTGCCTGGACTTGGTGATTGGGTGCGGCAGACCGGTCAGGTGAGAGCCACGTTAGACATAGCTGAAAAACTATTGCAAGCCAATGAAATCATTGGCATTTATCCCGAAGGTGCGCGCGGTGTCGGCAAAACTTTTCGTGAGCGCTATCGATTGATTGATTTCCACCCTGGTTTTGTTAAATTGGCTATTGCTTCGCAGACACCTATCATTCCTGTTGCTACTGTCGGTGGTGACGAAGTATACCCTAATTTTGTTAATCTGCGCTCTGTGGCGCGATTTCTAAAATTCCCATTTTTCCCCGTCACACCAACTTTTCCCTGGCTGCCTTTTCCGCTCTGGCTGATACCATTGCCGGTAAGGTGGCTTATTAATGTTCATAAGCCTATAAAGCTGGATTACCCTCCAGAAAAGGCCAATGATCGTAAACTGGTGAGAAATATTGCCAGGGAGATTCAGTATCAAATTCAAAGAGATTTAAATGATCTATTTGGTAGGCGCAAAACATTGTTTACCGGTTGGGATGATGGATAGCTTTTGGCAAGAATCACAGCAGCAATCTTGTAAAGTTGCGAATGGCAATGACAATGAAGTGCTGATAAAAGAACTGGTATTGGTCAAACCGATATTGCAATTTTTGCATGATATATGGTGGCGTGTGCATATAGAAGGGCTGGAACAGATTCCTGAGCATGGCCCGGTTTTTATTGTTGGCAATATAAGTGGCCGCATACCCTGGCCTGCTCTGATGCTGATTTATGCCTTGATGATCAATAGCAAAAAACGGCGTGTCAATGTTTTCACCGATATGGATACCATTGCGGATGAAAGAGTTTATGATTTTATACGTTCCCTCAATTTTATGCCCTGGTCTTACGACAATGCCAGAAAATTGCTTGAACAAGGTGAATTGTTGTTTGTATTTCCGGAGCAGACGAGTAGTGATAATGATGCCATCCGTATGCCTGATCGGCTCAAGCGCTTTGACTGGACAAAATTTTTGCCTGCTATTGAGGCTGGTGTGCCCATTTATCCACTGGCTACGCTGGGCATAGGTGAGAGAAAGTCGTCCTGGTTTTCGAAATTGACTCCCCATCTGGCATCCGGTAAGATGCGACTGATTGAGCCTGTGTCATACAATTATGCTCAGGATAGAGAATCGATACAAGATGAGGCAAAGAAAATAGCCTTATTTGCTGAGGGTGAAATTCAAGCGGAAATTAATCGCTTGTTGAGAGCCAGAACGCGGGCTTAATAAACCTCGTCACTATGGCTTCAACGAATAACGTCGCTTCGAACGGGCTCATATATGTTTTGGATTCAGCGGCAGACCCGCTCGGCATAACTTATATGCCTCACGGCCCCTGAAATTTCGCCCCTACTAGCAGCAGCCAAATGACAAAGGCGCGGACATTGGCTGATTTAAACGATTGATTGTTTTTTGGGCTCTCATCTGTACATAAGGATTGCTATCTTCGGCTAGAGTTTGCAAAATGGAAAAAGGCAAAGAATAGCTTTCCGCAAGCCGCAATCTAACGTCAGGATGAATATCATTAGCCAGGCGCCACATAATGCTTTCCGGCAGGCTTGAATTTTCCGCCACTGCTGCTCTAACGCGCGGATTATCATGAACAGCCAACCTAGATAAAGTATCAGTATGGGTACGAGGATTCTCAGCTATTCGTTCTAATAAGGCAGGTGAATTTTTATTGGCCAGGTTATCTAAAATTGAAGCTGGCGTATTAGGATTGCTGGCCAACAACAGATGAATACGTTGTTGATCTGCAGGTTCTGTCTGTAAATTCTGGCGCCAACTAGGGATAGCAAAACTTTTACGCATATGTGTTTTTTCAACTAGACCAACAAGCATCTCGTCCACCTCCACAAATAAATTAGCCGCAGCTAATCCTTACCAATTTTTCAACTAATTTCATTATTGACGACCAACCTTATCCCGCTATTTAAGTATGCCTATAAAACCCTATAGCCTGGCTTGTCAATTGCTGTAATTAAGTGGCTGGCTATAGGTTAAAACCAGCCAAATGAGCGGATTTGGCTATGGATATGAATAAAGTATATATATGATGTCTTGTATGTTAAGCGGTTAATTAGGCTCAAAACCTTTAATTGCGGAGTCCTGAGGGAGCAAGGAATCGCTGATTAAGAGAAGATTTCTTGTTTCTTAAACATTGCTCATGGACAAGTCAGGACAAGCAGTTACCCTTATTTAGCCATGTCCTGATGCTGGATTTAAATTCACTGGTATCGGCGGCATTATAGATGAGATCAAAATCGGTCTTGTCATTTTTGGATCTTCGTATACTCGTACCACTAGTGAAAGGAAATTAGAGATGAAAAGAAACATGAAAGAAGTAACTTCAGCAGTGCTTGCTGCAGCAGCATTGACTGGTCTGCTTGCCGGTGCAGTTTGTGCACAAACTGAAAGCACCGAAACCACCAAGACCGAAAAAACAGAAAAGAAGGTCACCAAGAAAGCTGGTAAAGCTTCCACAAAGAAGACAACCGAAAAAGCTTCTTGCAAAGGCAAATCTTCTTGCAAAGGCAAAGAAGGTTGCTCAGGCAAAAAAGCTGAGTAGTTCTTATATCTAATGAAGAAGGCAGGCTGACAATTTTTGTTTGCCTGCCTTTTCCTTAGTTAGGGAGGATTCGTGCCGGCAAATAAATTCAATGGTTTTACTAACCTGGGAATTGGCATCGGCTTGCGCGTACCCCACTACCAGAAGCTTATTAATGAAAATCCGGCCGTTGATTGGCTGGAAATTATTTCGGAAAATTATATGGTTGATGGCGGCAGACCGCTGGCCATTCTGGAACAAATTCTTGAGCGCTATACAGTGGTTCAACATGGCGTGTCGCTTTATTTAGGCTCAAGCGATCCGCTCAATAAGCAATACCTAAAAAAATTAAAAAAGCTGGCCGGTTTTACAAAGACCCCTTTTCTTTCCGATCATCTTTGCTGGGGAAGTGTTGACGGCACTTATAGTCATGATCTGTTGCCACTGCCGTACACTTTTGAAGCGGTCTTGCATACAGCTGGGCGTATACGGGATGCGCAAGATTATCTGGAAATACCAGTTTGTGTTGAAAATGTGAGTAGTTACGCTGAGTTTAATGCTTCGCAGATGACTGAATGGCAATTTTTGTCGGAAGTGGCTGAGCGTGCTGATTGTGGTATTTTGCTTGATGTGAACAATATTTATGTTTCGGCATGCAATCATGATTTTAATCCTTATGACTATCTGCACAATATTCCTTTTCACAGGGTGGCACAAATTCATGTCGCCGGACATACTGAATTTGATAAACATGTTCTGGACACACATGAAGGTCCGGTGAAGAATGAAGTCTGGGATCTTTATAAAGAAGCTATAAAATTGATCGGGGCGACAAACACTCTTTTAGAATGGGATTCCAACATACCTGCTTTTGAAGTTGTTCATGCTGAGGCTTTAAAGGCCAATAAAATGATTCGGCAATTACAATTGCAATTATCCAGGTCTGCTTAAAATGCCGGTTAAAGAATCAATGACTTTGTACCAAATCCAGCGTCAAATGGCACAGGCAATCATGCGCCCGCTTATTAAAGGAAAGACGCAGGAACAATGGATTGATGGTAGCGATACGCATAGTTTTGTGGCTCAGTTTATAAAGCCTAATAAAGACCTGAATAGCCTGGAAAGATTGGCAATATATAATCAGCAGTATTGGATACGTTTATTAGATTCCTTGCAAGATGATTTCTCGGGGCTGCAGACTATTCTTAGCGAGGAAAGTTTTGAGTTGCTGTGTGTTGCTTATCTTGCTGCGTATCCGTCAAGATCTTATTCACTTAACCATTTGGGTGAGTATTTGCCGAAATTTATTTTGGAACAACCTGAACTAACTCATCCTTGCCCTCAGCTAGCTTATGAAATGGCATCTTTTGAATGGGCGGAGATAGTAGCATATGATGCTCAATCAAGGCCGCCTCTAAAATCAAAACATCTGCAAGATAAAGATCCAGCAAAAATTACTTTGCAATTGCAGCCCTATATCACTATTCTTGAGTTAGATTATGCGCTCGATGATTTTATTTTACAGATGAATAAACCCATAGATAAGTCGGTTGAGTCCAACGCCTTTGCCGGCAGAACAAAAAAAGCAACCGAAAGATCTTTGCCTGTGAAAAAACATATTTTTGTAGCTGTGCACCGCCTGGACAACATTATTTATTACAAGCGCCTCAAGAGTGATCAATATTTTTTACTCAAGGCATTCAAAGACGGCAAAACTCTGGCTCAAGCCTGTCATGATCTTATTGTTCAGAAAGGTAGTTCTAAGAATGCTCAATCTTTGACTCGAAAATTGAATCAGTATTTTACTGACTGGATGGAATTACATTGGTTTTGCTAGTAAAAAAGGAGTATACACATGAAATTCATTATAAAACTTGTTATTACCGCTGCTGTCTTTGCCTTTGTTCTGCCTATGATTCCCGGCATTGACTTTCATGGCAATTTTTGGGCAGCTATTTTGTTGGCATTTTTCTTTGGCATTATATTGTGGGTGGTTGATGTATTGGCTGTGGCAATTTCTGCCATGCTTACTATAACCTCTCTGGGACTGGCTTTGTTAGTATTAGTGCCATTATGGCTTGTCGGGTTTTGGCTATTACCGGTAGTGGCGTTAAAAGTGCTGGCACACTTTTTCCCCACTTATTTAACTATTGTTGGCTGGATACCGGCTATCTGGGGCGGCTTGCTAATGCTATTTGCAGGTGTAGTGACTAGTAGCTTTGGTAAGCTGCTACCCAAAAGAATTTCTGCTTGAAATTTTAACCCTTAGATGTACTAGGCTTTAAGTCCATTATATCGCTGCGGTTAAATCCTCTTGATCAATTTCGTGCCATCGTTAAAGATCCTCAAAACCGTCCTTGCTATGTTGCTTGTGAGATAGACATGGATCGCACCAGCGTTTATCTAGCAGCTTACAGAATGGTTGATTTAAATTGGTCGGCTGAACAAATAAAAGAAAACGTGCAGTAAAAACTTGCAAAGAAAATCAAGAAAGGTTCAGCAATGAATAATACTGACAGCAAACGGATTTTGGCAGAGCTGGATAATGAAAAAGAAAACCTTGAACTCGATGTAGAAGGTAATCGGATAATTCTTTCTCATTTGAATAAACCTTTTTGGCCTAAATATCGATCTCATAAGAGTATTACTAAACGAGATTATCTGCGTTATCTGATACAGGTTGCACCGTATCTTTTACCCCATCTAAAAAACCGACTTATTACTCTCGTTCGTTTTCCGCAAGGTATCGAAGGTGTAAAATTCTTTCAAAAACATTGGCAAGAAAATTTACCTGATTTTGTACAAACAGTTCGTGCTTACACCGAACATGAAAAGAAAGACCAAAAATTTCTTCTTTGCAATAATCTCAGCACTCTTATTTGGCTGGGACAGATTGCCGATCTGGAATTGCATACTTCTCATACTCGTATCACTAGCGAACCTGATGCTCAAAGGTTGTCTAAAACATTTACAGGTTCTTTAAAAAATATAGAAAAATCACTACTCAATTATCCTGATTTTATAGTTTTTGACCTTGATCCCTATTTGTACAGTGGCAACGAAAAAAAAAGGTGCTGAACCAGAGCTGCACCGCAAAGGCTTTCGTAAAGCATGTACAGTAGCTATCTGGCTTAAAGAATTGTTTGATCAACTTTCAATAAAAGCCTTTATAAAGACGTCTGGCAGGACGGGTTTACATATATATGTACCTATTAAAAGAAATGTTGATTATGACACCGTCAGATCGCTTTCTGAAATTGTTGGGCATCATATACTTAATCAACATCCAAGTGCTGTGACAATGACTTGGGCCGTTCAGAAACGAACTGGAAAAGTTTTTCTTGATCATAATATGAATGCCAGATCGAAAAGTCTGGCTTCTATCTATTCACCGCGCGTTTCTAAAGAAGCTTCAATATCAACCCCAATTAAATGGGACGAGCTTGATGACGTTTATCCGACAGACTTTACTATAGAAAGTCTGCCAGATAGAGTGAATAAAATTGGCGACTTATGGAACGATATATTGTCCAGCAAAAATGACTTGCAAACAATAATGAGAAGCAATTTTATTAAAAATGCTCCAAAAGTAAGCCGGAATTAAAAACTTAGCAAGAAGCTACTTGCTACTTTTTTTCTTGCCGCCTTTTCTGCCGCCCTTTCTTTCTGAAGAATGATCTTCTTTTTTACCGTAACCTGAGCCGCCGGGATTTTTGCCACCGTGAGTGATCTTATTGACGGTCGCCCAGGCGCGGCGTTCCGATTCCTTTACGCCTAGACCGCGATCTTCATATCCTTCCTCTATATGTTCAGCTTGACGTTTTTGTTTATCGGTATATTTTGATTTATCTCCTCGTGGCATATCTGTTCCTCCTTGGTATTTAATGCTTGTAAATGGGGATTCAGTTGCTCAGGTATCAAAAAATGCTATACCAGATCACTGATCTAATACCTCTTTTTTAACGCGATGGATCATATTTTTAAATAAAATTTGACCGGTTTTCGCGTAATTAATTTTTGCCCTTGCCACTATTGGGTTAAGGATTTAAACTTAGGTGAACAAGGTAATTGATTATTGCAAAGGCTAGGAGGGGAGAAAGATATGGATATATTTAACTATCTAGAAGAAGATAATGCCAGTATTGCCCAGCGCTTGGTCGAAACTGCAAAAAATTATTCGCAATGGTCGCGCGATCGTATATTTGAAGAAGTAAAAAAAGAATTTGCCTCGGCAAAAGAACATTTTTCTAAAGAGGCTCTCTTAGAAAATAATCTTAAAAACGCTGCAGCGGTACAAAGTATATTGTCTGAAGTTTCGCAACGAAGAAATGAAATTATGAACGAAATAGAGCAAATAGTTGAGATTCATGTTGATGAGCCTGGATTTGAACAGTCTTTAGAAACCATTGCTAATAAATACAGTCAATATGCTCGGTACTGCAAAGAAAAATTTTATCCTGCCATGAAGAAAATTCTTTCTACCGATGAACTTAAACATATCAATGAGCAATTGGAACAAAAAGCACTTAGCTAAGCAGCAGTTTATTCACTCGTCGAATTTTTTTGCCTTCTGATCATATAGTCCGATATGAATGATGAGGGCAAAACCAGCTGAAGCGGCCAATATGAAACAAACTATGGCTAAACCAGGATAACCACAAATCATAAATTGACTGGGCACACGCATTAACATTGATGCCCCAATTATCAGTGCCGCTAATACTAGACCCAAAGTAATTCGATTGGCCACCTTCTGAAATGCATCTATCAGAACTGTTTCATCAATGGTGTCCACTTTCATGCGTAATTTATTATTAGCTGCCAGATCCAGGATTTTCATCAGCATGCCTGGCAACTTTTCCGCATAGTCTTTCGCGTCAATCACCGATCTGAAGATACGTTCTGAAGAAATACTTTTCTGCAGACGTTGCTCCAAAATGTCAGCGGCATTATTCTTAATGGAATTGTTGAGATTAAAGCTGGGATCTAGACTGCGGCCCACCTGATCCAAATTCAGTAATGTTTTGGCGAGCATCGTGAACTCGGACGGCAGACGTATGCCGCAGTCAGCTGCGGCTGTTGTTACGCCAAGCATGACTCTGCCGACACTCATATCTTCCAAATTCTTTTCCAAATGAGAATAAACTAAATCACTTATTTGTTTGCGAAATGCCTGCTCATCAAATTTGTCTTTAGGAACACCTATATCTTTGCAAATATCTGCTGCAGTATCGGCACGGCTTTCACTTATAGCCAAAAGTAATTGAAAAAGCTTTTCCTGTAAGTGTGATGTCAAATGCCCGACCATGCCCAAATCAAGCAATGCGATCTTATTATCTTCTGTAATAAATACATTGCCGGGGTGAGGATCGGCATGAAAAAAACCATCAACCAATATCTGTTTTAGATAGGCACGAAAAACTTCCTCGGCAAGCTGAGCACCGTCTATCTCAAGCAGTTTAAATCCAGTGACAGATGTAATTTTTTTGCCTGGAATAAAATCCATCGTCAAAACTTTTGACGTGCTGTAATCCGCCACAGGCGCAGGGACGACCATCAAGTCAAATTCTTCCAAATTCTCTTTTAGGGTTGTTAAATTGTGAGCCTCTTTTTGATAATCAAGTTCGTTCAAAAGTGACTTGCGAAATTCGTCCAGCATTAAGCCATATTCATAACGCTTTCCCGTCTTGGTATGTTTGTCATAAAATTCGGCTATGTCGACCAATGCTTCCAGATCCTGAATAACAGTATCTCTAATATCGGGACGTTGAATCTTAACTACAACTTCGCGCCCATTTCTCATCACGGCATGATGGATTTGTCCTAACGAGGCAGCAGCTATCGGCTCAGGTGTAAATTCAGAAAAGGCTTTTGATAAACGTACCCCAAGTTCGCTAACAACGATTTGCTCAACTTCTGCAAATGGGAAGAAAGCGCAATTATCTTGCAAACGAGACAGTGCCGTCAAATATGCAGGAGGCACAAAATCAGGGCGCGTGGAAAGTAATTGTCCAAGCTTTACAAATGTTGGTCCTAATCTTTCAAGATCTGTAGCCAGTTCGTTTGCATTCGCTCCATGTCCATTATGATCACCAGACTGTTCTTGTTCAGTAAGTATTTCTTCTAATCCGGCATTTTTAACCAAATCCGAATTACCGTATTTAATTAACAGCCATGCAATATCTTTATAGCGCTTAAGATGTTCTTTCTTTAGTGAAATACCCATACTTCTTCTCGGTAGTGGGGATTCCTAATTACTACCACATATTAGCATTTATACCTAAACTTAAAAAACATTGTCAAGGAATAATCTCATTATTTTTGGGCTAGAATAGCCGAGTTAACATTTGGTTTCCCTGGTTATATCAGTGGGTATATAGAGAGAATCGAACATTAAGGAACGCTATTGGAGGGAATTAAGCCATGGCAAAAAATCAATTTAAAAATGTTTCTGGGAAACTCCTTAATTCAACTGAACGCGAAACTATTGCAAAACTGACGAAGCTTCATCAACCTATATTAAAAGAAATGGAAAAATGGAAAGACCATCGAGAAAAGCTGGAAACTACGCTCATGGATCAAATTGAAATGATTGGGAAAATACTTAAACCATATTATAAGCAATCCCAGGAAACATTGACGAATATATCTCGACGGAAGCTGCCGACTGCTCCGAATAAAAAATCACCTACCAGAAAGAAAAGCCGAGTAAAAAAATCTAGATCTAGATAATAATTCTTAGCCGAATTCTTTCTCCATTTTATCAATGGCTTCTTCGGCCTCCTCTAAACTCATACCTGAAGACTCTCGATACAGTTTGAGCGCTTCAATTTTGTGGCCGCTTCTAATCAGATCTCTTACTGTGCCTATTTTATCTGTATTAGTATTGGCTGGCGTTGACGTTACCATTGAATCAACAATATTTTTTGCTTTCTTAAACTCTAGATCGGTCGAATCTCGCAGCTCCTTTAGTGCCCCCATCTTATGCCCATCATCAATCAGCGCTTGCACCCGCTGTTCAACGTCTGCCGGCAAGGGCGTGGGCTTTTGAAGCACTATTGGAATGCTTGGGGACTTCTTTCCAGTCTTATTTCCAGAATTGATCCATCGGCCCAATAGAAAGCCCACGGTAAAACCGACTAACATACCCATCAGAATAAGCTCGACTGCTATTGTCATATATTGATTGCTTCCTGCTCATTCATTAAATATCTTTTGTTCCCGGTGTTGCAGGCCACAAGCCTTTAGTGGCAGCGTTAGCGAGCTCGCTCAATTGTTCTTCTATTTCTTTTTGCTGTGGCAAGAGTTCTTCTTTAACGAGGGGACGATGATCTCCGTGCATTGACACAAGCCGCCATTCATAATTGGCTGTCCATTCACCTTCATCGGCTTGCAGGGCCACCACAATAGCCGGATCTCCCATTTGTTCTGCCCCAGCCATAACTAGCTTGCCAAACTTACCGCCAAGGCCAATATCAGCAGTTGGTGTTCCCTTTAAATCGACGATAGTAGAACGTAATTTATTTGATCTTTCCAAATGCGATTGTTGACATCTGCGCAAAATTTCTATACCGTGCTTATTTTGAAATTTGGTCAAGGCTTGATTATAAGTTTCGATGGCGGCTAGCTCGTTTTTAAGCAGTGCGTTCAGGTCTTCAATAGCTTGTGAAGTCATGATCTTCCCCCATCATTAATGAAATAAATGCGAACCCAATACGTTCATTTTAATCTACAGAAAAGCATTATTCGTATACAATTAATCTCTATTGATTTAGAAACAGCACTGATGAAACCCCAGGGATATTTACCATAGGAGGAATATTCAATGCAGTTCATTCTCAAGATTCTTGTTAGAGCCTTAGTATTTGCCTTAGCCTTACCTATTATTCCCGGCATTGATTTTCACGGTAATTTTTGGGGGGCCATAGTATTGGCATTTTTCTTTGGCATTCTTTTGTGGCTTGTTGATTTATTGGCTGTCACCATTTCTGCCATGCTAACTGTAGGTTCACTCGGATTGGCGCTAATATGGCTCATACCCGTATGGATTCTGGGTTTCTGGCTTTTACCGGCAGTGGCTTTGAAATGGCTGGCAGATTTATTTCCCAATTATTTGACCGTTGCCAGCTGGGGAGCTGCTATTTTGGGCAGCCTGCTTATATTGTTGGTGGGTATAGTGACAAGCAGTTTCGGGCAATTATTGCCCAAAAACAACACTGCCTGAATCGGTTTCTGCGAATGGCAGTTCAGACTACCAAAAATCCTGATGGTTTTGTAAATACGATTATCCCTGCTCTTGGTTATCAGGTGCATACACTTGAGGGCGGCAGCGAATTTTCCGACCCACCAATGGTAATGATTCACGGCGCGCTAGCCTCTCGCCGTTATCTTTTGCCGACAGCGAGTCTGCTTTCTCAATCTATGCGCGTATTTGTACCCGAGATGCCTGGTCATGGCTCCAGCTCTAAGCCCCGGCATGCACTTTCAGTCCAAGAACAAGCAGATGTTCTTTTCGAGTGGTTTCGATTGAAAGAATTAACAGAGGCGCATATATTTGCCAATTCATATGGGTGCCAGGTGGTGGCACAACTAGTAGCAGTACACCCTGAGATAGCTTCTAGTTTGATACTTACTGATCCCACTGTTGATCCTAAGGCGCGGACATTAGTACAAGAAGCCTATAGGCTTTATATAGACGGATTCTCCGAACCAAAGGGATCTCAATCTCAACTTTTTGCAGATTTGTCTGACATGGGCATTGTTCTTGCATTTGAGACTGTGCAAAAAATGATTCAAGATGATATAAGGCCAAAGCTCGCTAAAATCAAATGCCGCACGTTAGTGTTACGCGGAGAAAAAGACCCGATCGCTCCGCAACGTTGGACTGAAGAAGTAGCACGGCGCATACCCAATGCTCGTCTTTGTGTTATTCCAAACGCGCCGCACTGTGTCAATTATGCAACACCGGTACAGCTAACAAGCATCATTCTGGAATTCATTAATGAGTAGCATAGTTTTTCGGATAGCGCGTAGAACTTTGCTGACTTAGCTCTGACTCTTAGCACGAAAAGCTAGAGAGAGAAGAAAAACAAAAATTGCCGAACCTAATATGCAAGGAATGATGGCAATACCACCTAGACTTGGTCCGATGGGTCCTAGTAAACTGCCGCCAATCCATGCTCCTACCACACCAACTACGGCTGATGTAAAAAAACCGCCCGGCACACTATTAGGTACCAGTCTTTCTCCTAGAACTGCGCAAACTGCCGCGACTATCAAAAATAGAATAAAACCAAGTATTGACACTTTATTTCCCTCCTCTGAGAATCGATAATTACATTGATCGAATGAACTCATTAATATGCTTTTCGGCATCTTCCTTGTCAATGCAGACATGGAAATTCAAGGGGATTCAAGAATGATATTATGACACCCTTTGTATGATTTTGGTGAATTTTAATGGAATTTGCCGCTTTTATATTGATAATCATTGTATAGTTGACACAAGTTGAATCAATCAATTCTCGTATTTTTCTTGAATCCCCAGTTTGTTGAATCCCGAACAAGTAGTTTCCTGATTCTGATTATTGGCGTTTTAAATTATTCAAGGAGTATGATATGTCAAAACAAATTCAAGTTAGTTTTCTAGCATTGGGACTTATTTTTGTAGCCAACGGTGTATGGGCAGATGAAGTGACAAGAAGCACTTCTACCCAAGTTGATAGTCCCGATCAAAGTTCTAGTTCAAATACGACAACTACGACTGAGGACACTCCAACCACAGTAAAACAGGACTCAACGACTACCGAAACAGCGCCTGGAGTAAAGAAGCAAGTAACTACATCGAAAAGATACGTTGTTCCTAAACAAAAAACAGTAGTGCGCCATACGGAATCTGAAACAGTTCGTTAAACTCTCTTATCAGATTCACCAATGGTTGTATAGCCCATTCGAGTATTCAGGCGCTCAATTGGGGGACTCGGTTGGGTGTCTTGAAGATCGCTCATCTGTATGATTAAATTTGGCGAGTAATTTTATCAAAGTATGGTTATAATCGCAGGCCGAGTGCATTTATAATGGAACTGAGTCACGGATTCACTGCAGAAAGGTCTTGATGATCAAACAATTTGTTTTTTTTGAACATATGAACGTGCGTGTCAATCGCTTTTTGGGCACGTCTCACGCCCTTATTCTTGGACTAATTGTGATTAGTGGTTGGGCTTTGTCGTTTTTATTTAACAAGCCTGCCTGGCATTCGGCGATACTTGAAATTACTGCCATTTTGAGCTTTATCAATATATTTGTGGTGCAACGAGCACAAAATAAAGACTTAAAAGCTATCCATATCAAATTGGACGAATTAATTGCTTCGTCCACCAGAGCAAGTAATTTATTGATAAAAGCGGAAGAAGCTCCCGAACGTATTTTGGAACAAGTTGAAGATATCTATAAGGATTTAGCTCACACGTCTGGCGAAGAAGTTTCCAGGACCAGCATTGCCAGTTCAGCAGTAGAACATATTATGGAAACAATGCATAGCGAAATCACCCGTCGCGAAATTATGAGTGAAAATTGACTAAGAAATTTTCTAATGTGGAGTCCCGCGAAGAATTACTTGGTCTTACGCTCCTCTCCGTTGTGAAGCTTGTCATCAAATTTTGACAACATGCTAGAAAGATCTTCAGCATGTTCTTCTTCGTTTTCCAAAATTTCTTCGAGCATTCTGCGCGTGGTTGAATCATCATCACCGAGATATTTTATTATTCCGCGATAAGTATCTATAGCAATTCTTTCCGCTATCAAATCTTCTTTAATCATTTCTACTAGTGTTTTGCCTTCGACATATTGTGAATGGCTACGCTCAGTGAAAGTATCAGGATTAAGTTGTGGAATTCCGCCTAATTGGACAATTCGAGCGGCGATGCGATCGGCATGTCCTTGTTCTTCATTTGCATGTTCGAGGAACTCTTGCGCTACTGGTTCAGAATTGATACCTTCGGCCATAAAATAATGAAACTTATAGCGTAGTACACAGACAAGTTCGGTAGCCAGGGCGTCATTAAGGACTTTTAGGACGGATTCCCGATTGGCAGTATAGCTATCAGTAATTGGACCATCTTGTATGTGTTTACGAGCGCGTTCTCTAATTGCTGTGATATCACTCACGAATTGACTTTTGGTCATGCTTTCACCCTCAAAAAATACTATTTTATCTTTCAGCCTATACTACCAGTAATTTTACCCGCAAACTTGTATAAGTCCAAAATCAAGGACTTATCCTGATAATGGACTTATATCACTTTTGAAGGGCTGTCTATGAAATTAACCGCAAGATTTAGATCTCGATGAGCTTCCACACTCTTCATCATCTGCTTCTTCACTCATAGAACATTCTTTCGATCCGGCTTTGTTTCCAAAAGGTGCTTTCCCTTGTTGAGGTTTATTGCCAGGTTTGTTCTGACTTTCACTTTTGCTTCCCGGTTTAGCAAATTGCTTACGTTCTTCTTCTTTTGTGGTGCCGGTAGTGTAGTTCGGATTTTCTTTATTCGACATAATTTGGTCCTCCATAAATACAGAAACTACATTCGGGATTCCTAAGATTTCAAACCATACTTCACCATTGTCTGGACTCGTGGTCAGCTGAGAATTTGTATGAAGTAATTGAATAATACACCTCACTGGTTAAGGACAAACCCTTTTTAATATCAGCTTAAAAAAACTTCTTTTGCATTCGATTTAACTTTGTAATTGTATTAAAAAGTCAGTTTTAATAAGCTGTATATCTTATTTGGAGTATATTAAATTGGTATTAAAGATGGTGGTTATTTATTATTGGAATCTCCGAAATATAATTATTGGACAAAATTAGAAGGTGCTCCACATGAAAAGAATATTTTGGTTTGGTTTCAAAATGATATCCGTATCGGTTTTAATTAATTTTGCGACTATAACGAGTTATGCCGATACTCTCAAAGGTTATCAATTGGAAGATAAACAAGCAGTTAAAGACGCTAATATTAGTCAAGCTGAAAAATTAAATTCATCAGGAATAACTCATGAAGAAAAAAAACAAGAGGCGGAAGAAATAGCTAACATTGTTAACCAAGTACCTGGAGTAAAGGTAACCGCAAAAGATCTTGAACCGCCGGAGCAACCACCAATAAAGGGTTTTCACCCCATTAAAAGATTATTGCGTCCGGTTGAGAATCTTGAAGGCATGAGCATTAAGCTTGAACAGCAGATCATGAAGCTGGAAGGTCCGATTGCTGCTCTGCAACCACCGATGGTGAATCTGCAAAAGAAAATGAACGGCGTGGACTCACATCTGGAAGACACGAATAACACGCTAGGCAAAATGGAATATCGTTTGCACAGCGTGGAGGATCAAGTTAAAGGAGCCCGCACTGATATTGACAGTGTTCGCCAAGAAATAAATGCATTGAAAGAACCTATTACTGGTTTGCGTGGACCACTAGGAACTATAGCCAAGCCACTTGAGGCGGTACAAACACAATTAAATCTTGTTTTGCTAGCGATTTTATTTACGGCAGTGGTAATAGCAATCGGCACGCCCATTGCGGCAATACAAGTTTATAGAAATCGCCATAAGATATTTCCTGATTTAGGTGATCATGAATTACCTAAATGACTAATGTCTTATCGTTACCGAAAATGTCATTTTGTTCTCTTAATATTCTGATCAATTGATTTCTGGAAGTCTCTATCCGTTTATTCAAAGTATAGCTCAACTCAGGTGGCAGTGGCTCTGGCGCATACTCTTTTTCAGCCATATTTTTAGTGATTTTTGCTAACGAATGTTCTTGAATAATTTGCCATTCGGTCTCTTTTCGTTCGTTGCGATAATATTTCGCCATAAAATTTTGAGACTTCTCAAGTTTTGAATGCGCATCTTTAGATTGAGCTTTTAAGCTACCTATATAATTTAAGAAGTCAGCTACTAGCGTAATCATGTTAGTGAGCCGTTGCATTTTTCAATGCGTATGGATATTCGCCAAGAGATCTGAAATTTCTCTTGAAGCCTCTGTCCTTATAACAAGTGGCACAAAAAATCTTTTTTTCGTCTCTAGGAAGAAAAGGTACCGTTGTTTTTTCGCCGCATACGATGCAATTTGTTTGCGTCACCGAATCAGTTGATTTTCCTTCTCGGCGCATACGCATCAGGACGCGGCAATGAGGACATCTTTTCGGTTCGTTTGAAAGCCCGCGGCTATGAAAAAATCCCTGTTCGCCAGTAGAAAAAACAAAAGTTTTCTTGCACTCAATACAGGTAATATTTTTAGGAAGATAAGAAACCACTTCACTAGAAACTAATTCGATTGCCAACTCATTTGCGTTCATGATTACACCTCGTATATTTACGATATATAAGCTCCGCTCGGCGGGTACGCATAGAATCATGCACAGGAAACAAAATAAATTCACCGCCTAAAAGGGTAAATTCGATTACCTGCAAGAGCCTTTATAGGCTACTCAACCGGGGCTAATATATATAAATGTTATATTTTATATATAAATTATATGAGCTCTTCACGAATAGCCTTCACTGCCGCCTGAGTGCGGTCGCTTACGGAAAGCTTGTTCATGATGCTTTTCAGGTGATTTTTAATAGTATCAACACTTAAATGTAAATCCGAGGCAATAGCCTGGTTAGTTTTCCCCTCGACAATCAAATTCAACACCTGTAGCTCTCTTTCTGATAGTCCGAAGTGATCATGATCGACAGTATCAGGAGTTGATCGAGATAATTTACTTTCCAGTGGCAAAAGAAGACTTATCAAAGAGCTGGCTATGGATGAATCAAGCCAATAATCACCTTTAGCCACAGCATGAATAGCTATGGTCAAGCGATCATCATCTACATCCTTGGAGCAATAGCCTTGGGCTCCAGCGGATAATGAAGCTAATATCATCTTATCGCCAGTATGGGAACTGAGCATTATTATTTTTATATCGGCCTGACTGGAGCGTATGACTCTGGTGGCCTCGATTCCGTCCATTAACGGCATTTCTATGTCCATGAGCACTACTGCTGGAGACATAGAAGCGCAAAGAGTAATTGCTTCTTGACCATTTGTAGCTTCGTCAATAACCGTTATCTGCGGATCTTTTTCGATAAAAGCTCTAATGCCTCTGCGCGTCAGGGCGTGGTCATCGACGAGAAGCACACGAATTAAATCTGTGTTGTTCACTTGAATACTATTTCCTAATCTAGCCAACTTCCAGGAAAATCCAATGCAAATGGGCCCATCAATATTATCTTTTATCGTGGACGATCTTGGCAGCCGGAAATATAATTTATATATAAGTCTCTAAGCCTGCACGGTCGGAGTAACTATCGGTGTGTGCAGGAAAAACACCTACCCAAGTGAGCGGCTACATTTACCCGACTGGGTACTTGGAGAGAATGAGTAACTAAGACAAGATAGAGACATGATCGTTTGTGTGCGATTTAATGAAAATCGTAGGCAGACGATTTTGATAGATAAAGGAGGACGGGCGATGAAATTTAAAGACACGCTATCCATAAGCTGCGGTATTGGACTGGGCATAGTGCAGTTATTGCCTGTTTTTGCAGATACAGAAACTACCACCGTTAAAACGACAACAATTACTAGAGAAGTGTCACCGGCAAGAGAAGTTGTACCAATTGTTCTACCATCAACAACAACCTATCTTTTGGTCGACCCAATTACAGGCACCGTTAAAGGAAATTATGATCCCAATCATAGTGCAATAGACTCTAAGGATCTTGTGCCTGGATTAGTTGTTATCGATCAGGTAACCGGTAAAATTGTAGCTACCGTCAATTCTTCGGGACAAACTTTAGATGTTATTTCTGCGCCAGCCTTTGATACATTGGTTTCTTCGATTGATGCCCGGAGAACTCAGCTGGATGCCATGCTTACGCAAGCTCTAAGCAATGGGACAATTGATGCTGCACAAGCTGCAACATTAAGGGCGCAGCTGGAAAAAATTGTCACAGACGAAACGACAGATAAATTAAGTGATAATGTACTTACATATTCGGAAGCGCTTTCTTTAGCTACAGCACTTAATGTATTACAAGATCAACTAGTTTTGCTGGCGCACGCACCTGTCATTACTCCTCTATTGGCGCCTAAATTCATGAGCGTTAATGGTCAAGTAATTATGGTTGTGGATGATCTGGATGCCCGAAGAATGAAGCTTTCACAACGGGTTGATGATGAGTATACGGCCGGACGTCTGTCAGCCAATCAAGTGAGCACTTTAAAAGAACGATTGGATATGGCTGCTGCTCTTGAGAGTAAATATAAAAAGAATGGTGAATTAAGCCCTTCGAAAAAAGATAAAGTGGCTACTAAATTGGACAGTATAGAAACCGAAATCAATACCGATGTAGCCATAATTAATAGTAAGCGTGCCAAAATTGGTATAAGAGTGCAATAACATAGTGCAGGCGCTTGCGCCGCGCCGTAGAATTCTTATGATTACCGCGTTGGTAATGCCACAGTTGTGAACCAGAAGTTCTCGATAGACTTTATCGCGGTACAGAATTGATCAAAGTCTAGCGGTTTAACAATATAACAGTTAGCGTGCAGATCATGAGCGGCGGTTATATCCTCCTCACGTGCGGAAGTAGTTAAAACGATAATTGGAATACGGCGTAAATCTTTGTCTACCTTTAATTCTGCCAGCACCTCGCGCCCATCTTTAACGGGGAGGTTTAAATCAAGCAAAATGAGATCCGGACGGGGAGCAGCAGCATATTTATCTTCCTTGCGTAAGAATGACATAGCATGCCGCCCGTCGTTAACATTATGCAAATTATAAACAATCTTACTATTAGATAGGGCCTCTTTTGTCAGACGAACATCGGCAGGATTGTCTTCAATTAATAAAATTTCTTTAGCGCTAAGCGGTTTGTTTGTCATGATTATTTCCCCCTCGGTCGGTAATGGTGAAATGAAATGTTGTACCCTTACCGAGTTGTGACTCTACCCAAATTCTGCCCCCATGCCTTTCAATAATTCTTTTACAAATGGGCAGACCGATGCCAGTACCGGGATATTTGTCTTTGCTGTGCAAGCGCTTAAAAGGCTGAAAAATTCGGTCAGCATATGCTTGCTCGAAGCCAATACCATTATCGCTTACTGAAAACAGCCAAAGTCCATTTTTATGGGTGGACTCAATAATTATTTGAAGATCCTGGTCGGCGCGGAATTTAATAGCATTGCTGATTAAGTTTTGGAAGAGCTGAGTTAGCAGAGTAGTATTTGCATATACGATTGGTAAATTATTATAACTAATATTGGCGTTGCTTTCTTTTATAGCAGCTGCCAGGTTGATTTTTACTTGTTCTAAAACTTTTGATAAATCAGTGGATGAGAAAGTCATCTCTTCATGATCTACGCGGGATAGGGCCAGCAGGTCATTAATTAGTGTGCGCATTCGCTGCGCCCCATCTACGGCATAGTGAATAAGTTCGTCGGCGTTATCATCTAGACGTCCTTTGTATGTTTTTTCCAAGATCTGTAAACAACCTGACACGGCACGCAGAGGTTCTTGTAAGTCGTGTGAAGCGACAGAAGCAAATTGTTCCAGTTCAGTATTTACTCGCTCCATCTCAACTAAGGCTTGTTGTTTTTGCTCCGCTTCCTTACGAGCTGTTATATCGGTATTGATTTCTAATACTCCTAGAGGTTTTCCTTGCGGATCTGCTTTAAGCGACTGCCTACTTTCGACGATCATTCGTCGGTTATCCTGGCTATAATGAATTAACTCACCGTCCCAGCGTCCTTTTGTGAATATATCCTGTTCAATTTCAGCTAATGGTTTGGGAAACTCTGTTTTAAATAATTCATGTGATATCTGCCCAAGTACTTGTTTGTTTGTATATCCGTATATTTTTTGGGCGCCACGATTCCAATAACGAATAGTTCCATTCAAGTCGCGCATCACTATGGCGTCATTGGACAATTCCAGTAATTCCACTTGTTCTTGCAATATACTAATGGCCTGTTTTCTTTCTGTAATATCGCGTGTTATTTTGACGAATCCGCTCAATTGCCCGGACTGATTATAAAGAGGGGTAACGATTATATCCGCCCAGAATTGGCTGCCGTCTTTACGTATACGCAGTCCTTCTTCTTCATAGCGGCCATTTTTAATTGCCATTTCTAATTCTTGCGTTGGTTTACCTTTTTCTCTATCCTCAGGGTTAAAAAGCATGAAAAATGCTTGCCCTTTATTTCATCTGCGCTGTAACCTTTAATGCGCGCAGCGCCCTCATTCCAAGTTATTACTTTACCCTGCGGATCAAGCATGTATATGGCATAGTCCTTAACGCCGGAAACCAAAAGACGAAACTGTTCTTCGTTCTCACTCAATTGTTGATAGGCAATTTCTAATTCTTTAGGGCTTTTCAATGTCAGGGCTTTTGGAATAAGCGGCCATAGAGCTATGGCTGTAATCAATGAGACTATTGCTGTAAATGCATCTACTGCCGCCTCGAGCCAGTAGAATGGTTTATATAAAGTGCAAACGCTCATTATGTGGGTCAGTCCGCAGGCAACTATGAATATGCCAAAAAGCCGAAACATCCAGGGATAAGGAAGATCTTTTCTATGGCGAACGAAATACCACAATGCCAGAGGAATAGCAAAATAAGCGATAGCAATCCCCAGATTAGCTATGATCATGGTAGATAGTAATGCCGGATCCCAGTGCAAACAATAGCCATGGGGCATAAAGCTATTATTTGTATCGATAATATTATTAAGTTGTGTGCAACCAGCCGAGGCAAAACCAGCAGCAATAATAATGCCTCTAAATAAAAGACATAAGCTACTAGCGCACAATGACCAAAAATGCTTGCTTCTAATCATTCATCTACCTGCGTTAACCGCGATCATATGATTATATTGTCAATTAACTAAAGCATATCAAATTCAAATTACATGTCATTAAAATGCCACCATAATTAAACACTTAGCGTAATATCACCACATAAAAAATAGTGTCAAGATTCTTGCCGCTATGATGTAGATGTAAGCTTTATTTTAACTGAATAGGTTGAGCGTCTACTTTTATCCTAAAGAGCTGATACGGCAATTCACGCATATCCTCCCCGTAATGAAACCAGGGGCTGCGATGGAATTGGCTGGCTGTCACATATAAATAACCATTTGCTGCTAGATAGAGACGATCAGGCCAGGAAAGACGATCGTCTTTGACAATTTTTTCCAATGTTCCATCTGCATTGCGTCTCCAGATAGTATTATTTTCCACATCGGTTAAATAAAGACGATTTTGAGAATCACTTTCCATGCCATCAGATGTGCCTACTTCTCTACCTATAGACTTGACTGTTTTTTCTACGTCCGTTTCGTCGACATGTGCATCACAAAGCTTTGGTAGAGATAGAGAATAAATATCCGGGCAAGATAGAGGTGAATAATACAAATTTTTTTCATCAGCGCTTATAGCTAACCCAGAAACACCTGGTGTCCAGTCTTTTTTATTGTCTTCCGATTCACGAAGAAGAAGCATTTCACCATCAGCAAAGATAACAAAGTCAGGCTCGGCAATTACAGAAGGATGATTATTGAGACGACGAATGCTTTTACCGCTTGCCAGATCGACAACAATGATAGCGCTTGCCCCTAAAGGGGCAGAGTCAATAATTATTGCTGTTCCATCTTCGCCAATAGCTGAGTCTATGCGGATATCTTTGAAGACAGATGTGGGCAGGAGAATATTGTCTGTAAAGGTGATGTTTTTGACAATTTGCCCTGTTTGCAAATCGACAGCCACTAGTTTGCCGGCGTCCTTTATTTGATCTCTAGCTATACGCCCGCAATCCAGCAACCACAGACGGTTCTTATTGTCTACTGTTGCAGAAATGACCGATATAAGATGATTTTTGGGATCATTGATTTCAGCTTTATTAATCTCAGCATTGGGAAAAGGAATAACTTTATTGTTCTTGATTTCAGCAACAGTATAATCATGATTGGGCTCGTGCCTGGGAAAGCAGACAAAAATTCTGCCATCTTTTGTGGCAGCAACTCCCCGCGGCATGTATTCATCAAAAGAGGCAACAGGTTCAAGTGTATAAGTTTTTGTCTCTTTCGCTTGTACTACCAGATCATTGGAATCGTCAGAAGGTTCGGTTGCTTCTGTTGGTTGATTAGTATTTGTGGTTGTTTTCGGTGGTGCGACAGGCAATAAATTGTCCGCCGCGCAGAAGGCAGGTAAGGCCAGACAGAAGATTGTAGCCGCGGTTGTAACTGTTAACCTGCTCGCAGGTCTGATCATTCAGTATGTCCGGTCGAAGCTACTTGATCTATTTTACTGTCTAAAGTAAGCAAGTCTCCAGCAATAGAAACGGCATCGTCAAATTCAAATTCATTAGTGGGGCTACCGTTAGCTTCACGAGCGCGCAGCATTTCTGCTTCTTGCATAAGGCTGTCGGCCTGTTCTTTGCTAATTTTGTGCGAACCTAGAGCATCACTAATCTTTCTTTGCAATGTTGTGTCGTGGGCGTCTATGCCCATCCAGACTTTTTGGGGATGAACAGCGGTTGCAAGTTGTGAACGTGTTTGCGCAAGAGCATTGGCAATATCTTGATATTCGGCATCTGTAACAATCTTATCTTCTTGAGCCCGTGTTTCCAGTTGAACGACATTGTCCAGTCCGGACTTTAATAGTTGTGCGTCAGTCGGTCCTATTTTCCCTGCTACTAATTGGGCAGTGATTTGTTTGAGTAAATCATTTCTTTGTGCGTCCAAGCTGGTTAATTGATTTGAGTCAGCGCACAGTCCTTTGGTTTGTAAAAGCAGCAAGCCCGATATAATAGTAATAGCAATTTTTTTTGACATAGAAACCTCCTGACAAACATTGCTTATCATTCTACTGCCTGAATCGATGAATGTTTTATCTTGACAGGCCATTTTTGGCGGCAATATTGTTTTAATGGAAACGGTTATACTTCAACTATAGGCATCTGAATTAATTTATACCGTGGACGAAGGTGTTGCAACTGACAAATAAAAGCTTTCTATTGATTGTATGCCTGATGGGTATGCTTGCCTGTACGTTTATTTTGGTTGCTAAGGCGCAGGGCGATGAATCAAAGCCGGGACTTATTGTTCATCCGAGGGTTTATGCACCTGTTTCTGCCGGTCCTGCCAGCCAGGCAGGAAAAGAACTGGTAGAAAAACATAATTGTCTAATGTGCCATTCAATTGGCAGTAAAGGTGGGTGTTTGTCGCCTCCTTTTGATGGTATCGGTGCTTATCGCACAAAAAAATTCATTCTAGCCCGCATCACCCGTGGTGCAGCGGTTGAGGCAGAATTTGCAAAATTATATGGGGGCAAAGCTGAACTTATGCCGCATATGCGTATACCTTCAGGCGAAGCCAAGTTAGTTGCCCAATATTTACTTACAATACCGGCTCCGCAAAATGGCTTTTATGTTGGTTCGCACGGAAGCAATTCTAATGAAAGCGCAAGCGATAATGAAGAAACGGAAAAAACTAATCAAGTAGATGAGCAAAGAATAGCTGCCGGCAAAAAACTTTTCTATGAGCGCGGCTGTACTGCTTGCCATTCTATAGGTAATATTGGTGGGCACTTTGCGCCGCATCTGGATGCAGTTGGCAAGCGGCGCAGTCAAAATTATATTGAACAGCGTATCACCAGTGCAGAATTATTATCACAAAATTCCGGCGACGAATACGGCGGGCGCGGTGCGGTAATGCCGCCATCAGGTTTAACGAAAGACGAAATAGAGAGTATTACGCAATTTCTTACGTCTTTGCGCTAATTGTTTATTGGAGCTTGGATAAAGTTAAGCTTCCTATGATGCTTGTTTATGCGATTATATTGTCTTGTAAAGAAGTAAAATCAATATGCCAGCCCTTGTGCAAAGCCAATCTACGATATCAGAAAATATAACTGTTGACGATCTCTTCTATTCATATAAGGGGTTGGAAGTCTTTCGCCACTTTTCTCTGGCAGCAAAGAATAAAACAATTGTTTTACGAGGGCCATCCGGTTGCGGCAAAACCACCCTGCTCAAACTTCTGTCGGGGAATTTATTGTCCGATAGAGCTAAAGTTATGCCTTCGACAAAAAGCAGCTGCCTGGTACTTCAAGAAGACAGCTTGTTTCCCTGGTTAACCGGTACGGAAAATATAAGTATCCTGACCAGATTGAAGCCGGTATATTTTAAACAACATCCTATGTATGAATTGATTGCTGATTTTGTTGAACAAAAAGCATGCCGGATGTCTTATGGGCAAAGGCGGCTTATTGAATTATTCCGGGCTATTATTTTTAAACCACAGTTTTTATATTTGGACGAGCCTTTTAATTTTCTGGATGAAAAACGAATTGGACTGATAGTACCATTCCTGCAGGGCGAATTTATGCAAGGAATAAATTTGACTATGTCGAATCACCATCGCGACGATCTGGACATGATTAAAGCGGCCGATGTTTTTCAATTTGACGGACTGTTCCCGGTCACTCAACTGGAAAGAATAGGCTAATTGAAGAGGATATATGCAGAGCGCAGCTAACAAACAAACAAACAGATGGGCATCATATGTGGTGCCTGTAATCGGCTTTATTCTTATGCCGGCAATATGGATAGCACTCAAGCAATTTGGTCATATTAGCGATCGCTATTTGCCTGCACCTGCCGATGTTCTTAGAGCGGCAACAGAAATTGATCCAAGCATTGTCATTCATGTTGCCTTTACGGCTACCAGGCTGGTATTAGGTTTTCTCCTTGGCGTTGCCTGCGGGATTGCTCTTGGCATTGCTGTTTACAATTCAAAGTCATTGGCTCGTCTTATCAGTCCGGCCATTGATTCAATGCGTTCAATCCCAGCCATTGCCATAGTTCCTTTTTTCATACTCTGGTTTGGTTTTTCCGAAACAGGCAGAATTTTAATGGTGGTAACAGGCATTGCTTTCAATATCGCCATAGCTACATATCAGGCTTTGAAAGACATGCCGGAAAAGCACAAAATTTTATTCAAAAGTTTTGGTATATCTCCTCGCTCATTAACACGTGAATATGTTTTGCCTCGGCTAATGGAAACACTATTGCCCACAGTCAGATTTTCTTTATCCACGGCTATGGGAGTAGTCATTGCCTCTGAGTTACTTGGCTCACAAATTGGGCTTGGTTATCTAATGCAGACCGCCCGCTCTACATTTTCGATGCATGTTATCTTTCTGGCTACAATTATCCTTGGTTGTCTCAATGCATTGGTGGACACAATTTTAACCAGGACATGGAATGGCGCTGTCTACTGGAGGTAGCATTTGAATATTTCAATTAATAAGCTGTTGGTGCTTATATTCACCGGTATGATTGCCAGTTTATTTTCTTGTTCTCGGCAATTAACAAGCACTAGCGAAGTTGTAGCGGTACCGGAAAATACATTGCGTGTTGCCATTGCTCCTTACCAGGACATGGCTTTGCTTGCCAATGTTAAAAATCTTGGTCTGGAAAAAAAATATGGCACTAAGCTTGAATTGTTTACCATGCCCTGGGAAGAAATTATTCCCACTGTAGCGAGTGCCGGCAAAACAGTTGATGTCGGTTTTGCCAGTCTGGCTGATTATATGTGTAAAGCCGAGCGTCTTAACAGCAAGGGAGACGACCCGCTTCTCTATATTTATCCAGCTTATGTATTCAGGGGCGGCGCCTTTGTCACCTTTAATCCGGCGGTGCCTGTAATCAACGCCCGATCTATAAAGAATGCTGATCTGATCAAGAAATTTCTCAGCTATAAAGTAGGTGTGCAGAAAAATTCTTGCTGTCACATGCTTTTATGGCTGCTAGCACATAATGCCGGCATAAAGTTTTCGACTGTGCCGATAATAGATACAACTCTAAATGACGGTTTGCTGGCTGCTGAAAATGGTAGTCTGGATGCAGCTGCAGCCGGCCTGACACAGAGAACGGAAGCTTTGAAACTTCACGGACGTGTAGCAGTAGATATGGATACCGCCAATCTTGTCGATATTGCCGGTTTTATTTGCAAAGAAAGTGTCTACAAAAAGCGCAAAAGGACATTGATGCCTTAATTAAAATGTGGTGCGGATGCGCAAACTATGTTTTAAGTGATCTTGATCATCACAGCGCTGCTTCTCTTGCTTATTTAAAAGCCAATGCCTCCACTCGATATACGGTGGATGAATTTAGGGAAGCCTTATCTCAGGAATATTTTCCGAAAAGCGTAGCCTTAGCCGAAAGGGACATTGTAGACAGCAACGGCAAATATTCAATCAAACGCATTTCAGCCCTGTGCAGCCAATATCTTCTCGATACCGGCTCTACAAAAACAGCCAGACCAGCTCCTAAAATAGTAGCTTTAGGCGATAATAAAACTGCCAGTAGCCAGTAAAGGAGACAACGGTGAGAGTGGTGAATCGTAACTTATCGAAACTGATTCTGTTTAGTATGCTGCTGGTGTTTTCATTAACTGCCTGCTCAAAGTATAGCAGTAGTACTGTCCCCGGTGCATCTAGGGATGCTCAAGAACCTTTGCGGATGGCTATATCTCCCTATCAGGATCTGGCTTTAATAGTAAACGAGAAACAATTGGATTTGGAGAAAAAGTACGGCATTAAGCTGGAACTGGTTACTGTACCTGGCGAAGAATTGATTTCTTCTTTAGCGAGTGCCGGACAAACGGTTGATATTAGCTATGCTCTGTTAACTGAATATTTAATGAAATCCGCTAATCTGAATCGTAATGGCGACGATCCAGTTATTTTCCTGTATCCGATTTTTGTTTTTAGAGGTGGCGGTTTCGTTAGCTTTAATCCGAATGTGCCAGAGATTAATTCTCAAACTATCCATAATACTGCGCTGGTCAAAAAATTTCTTAGTTTTAAAATCGGCACGCCTAAATGTACCTGGAGCGAAATGATGCTTTTTATTCTGGCAAAAAAAGCGGGATTGAAGCTTTCTGATTTACATTACACTGACATTCCCCTTAGTGATGGTTTGCTTGCTGCGCAGAATGGCAGCTTAGATATGACTGCCGCAGGACTAACGCAAAGAAATGAATGTCTTAAACGTCATGGTCGGATTGTATTTAGTATGGATACTTTAGGTATGGGAGATATTATCGGATTGGCATGCAAAGAAAGTACTTATAAAAAACGAAAAAAAGATATAGAATCGTATATTCGCCTCTGGCTAGAAAATACAAATTATGTCCTTAGTGATATAAACCATTGTGCAAATCCAGAGCTAGCATATTTGAAAACAAATTCGTCGACACGATATACTCTTGATGAATTCAAACGAGCCTTGGCTCTCGAATATTTCCCTAAAAATATTGCAGAAATAGAGAAAGAAATCATTTCAGATCGTGGCAAATATTCAATTAAGCAATCCACGGATGCAATTAATCAATACCTGATCAACATAGGCGCAATAAAAACGGCTATGCCGGCACCTAAAGCAATTTTCTTAACTGAACGAGAGACGCTTGGTCAATTATAGGCCTTTTTGATTATGAATAATATCGACGAGCTTTCGAAAACAAACAAACCATTAAAAGGAACTTTTTCCACCACTTTGTCTGTGGTGATAATTGCTTGTAATGAAGAAAGAGGTGTGGGCGATGTTCTTAAGGCAGCAAGCCAGATTACCGATGAAATAATTTTTGTAGATTCCGGTTCAACCGATCGCACAATTGAGATTGCCCAAAGTTACGGCGTCAAGTTATACAATCAGCCCTGGCTTGGCTATGGTGCCCAGAAAAATCTAGCCATTGGCTATGCCGCCTGCGATTGGATTTTAAGCCTGGATGCTGATGAAGTAATGACACCGGAATTGGTGTCTGAGATTCAAGCCGTCTTAAGCAGTGATTTAATTACTAAATACGATGGTTTTACTATTCCACGAATGTTATATATCGGCAAGCAGGCGGTTAAGCATGGCGGCTTTTATCCTGATGCCCATCTGCGCTTATTTCGTCGCGGCAAAGGCAAGTTCAAAGAAAGACTTGTGCACGAATCACTTGTCGTTGATGGCCCGGTTGCAGCGCTCAAGCATCCGTTACAAAATCATGCCTGCAACACAATTGCAGAATATGGGGCTTCACTAGATAATTTTGCCCGTCTTCATGCAAAGCAAAAATTACAAGAAGGTTATAGCGGTTGGCAAGTCCATCCCTTAAACGAAACTTTTCACCCCTATTGGACATTCTTTTATAAGTATATTATTCGGGGCGGATTTATGGATGGCACGCTCGGTTTAAATTTAGCTCTTATCTATAGTAATTATGTCCGCTACAAAATCCACTATTTGCGTCAGGCTATCGAATCTCACTAAATAAGGAAAATAATTATGGCAGTAAGAAATTGGGCTTATATTTTTATTTCACCTGGGTTCGATTCATCAAAGAATCGGATGGTGATGGAGTCGCCGGAATGTCGTTTTACAGCAGTCGGCTTGAATCCGACTAAAATGGAACAGGTGCTTCCGGTGGCAAAACAATTGGCACAAGAGGGTGTGCAATTTATAGAGTTATGCGGCGGTTTTGGTCCTACCTGGGTGACTAAAGTGTCGGAGGCGCTTGGCAGTAATATTCCGGTGGGCAGTTCCATGTATGGACCGGAATGGCGAACGAAAATGCTTGAGATTCTCGCTGTATAATAATGGATATGATTTCATCAACCTGTGTTGAAGAAGAATTGATCAAAGCCCAAAAAAAGGCTGAGTTATTGTTTATCGAAACAGAACGCCGCGGCTTGATTTGTGCCGGTATAACTGAAAAAGAATTGAGTGATCAAGTCTACGTACTTGCTCAAGAATTATTTGGCATACGCAAATACTGGCATAAACGCATTGTCCGTACCGGCGTCAATACTATATATCCCTACCGCGAAAATCCTCCCAATCTGGTGATACAAGAAAAAGATCTGGTGTATTTTGACTTCGGCCCGGTATTCGAGGAATGGGAGGCAGATTACGGCAGAACTTATTTAATTGGTAATGATCCGGAAAAAAGCAAAATTATTGATGATCTGGAAATTGTTTTTTATGAAACAAAACAATATTTTCAAAATAAAGAAGACATTACCGGCAAAGAACTTTTTGAATATGTCGTTGGCTGCAGTAAAAAGCATGGCTGGCTTTATGGTGGTCCGCATGCCGGACATTTAATTGGCATATTCCCCCATGAGACACATCTGGGCGAGCATGCCGAAAATTATATCTGTCCGGACAACTATATGCCTATGAGAGCTGTTGATAATAAGGGGCAATCGCGTCATTGGATTCTTGAAGTACATCTTGTCGATCTTGAAAAAAGATATGGTGCCTTTTACGAAGATCTGTTGACGATTACTTATGAGAAAAAACAATATTTAAAATGAAAGTGATAATCAAGCTGAGTAATAAGCAAGTTGCCAGTGGTGCAAATACTTTGATGCTGCCGCTTTGAAAAACAAAATCGCCGGGTAATTTTCCCAACCAACCCAGCCCAGGAATGCGTGGGACAATGATAAACAGCAACCCCAGCATGGTTATAAAAACGCCAAATAAAATTAACCCTTTGCCAAGCAAATTCGTGTCCATAACTTATAATTATAACTGATTACTTGAATATCCCATAGGAGTGTGTAGGCATGAAAGCAAAGATGACTGATACAGTTCCAGAGAGTGGAGTATATATGTGCCAGCGGTGTCAAATCAAATTTAAATTTGCTGGTGGTCAACTGGCTTGCCCAAAATGCCACACCCAGGACAGAGAAAATCTGATTATGATTTATGTGGAGAATGATCCTGAGCAAGAGCAATTCTATAGCGATATTGATTGGCATGGCGGTGATTAACGAGTCCAGGGGTGCTCGGTTTGCAATTGCGCCTCTAGTGTATCTAAAGTTTTTAGCCTGCGCTTTAGTATTTGTTCTGGTAATTGTCCACGTTTAGCTAATTTTTTTCTATAAATTGCATGCATTATTGCAGCCGTAGGGGTATCTATTAAAGAATAACCTTGCCCGGTGGTTTGAGAGATTAGACCGGCAAATATAAGTTTATTTCTTGTTTCCGGTTGGTTGGGATAATCATAATAAGCTACTGCACCCATAATCGAGCGAGTAAGAGATGTAAGACCGATTATGGGTCCAGAAATTGCCTGCTGCGCTGCCACCCGGCGTAATTTTTGGATGCGAGTAGTTTCAGCATCAAGAATATCATCTAGCTTTTTAGATCCGCGGCTTAAGAAAGACAATTCACCAATAGCACTTTCTACGGCGGCAGGATGCTCGGCAGGAATGGATTGCTTGAGATTTTGCCATTCGGCTTCCCACTCTGGTAGTGACTTAAGTTTGTACTTAGCAAAAACTTTTCGCAAGTGGTAGCGCTGGTATTTACGCATACAGACACCAACCATTGTACGAAATGGTGGATTGACGGTAGAGATGCTATTGCCTATTAAAGATGTGACAATAGCTGAACTTTTGGACTGAGGATTACTAAAAGAATTCCAGGAAAGAATGGATGATGTGCATAAAATGAAATTTTGGGCTGTGTTCAGAGCATAGAATGTATTCTCGCGCCAGGTGGTCTCGCGAGAATCAATACTCCATTTCATAAATTGGGACAATAATTGCTGAAATATTTGTCTGAATAAGCGATCATGTAATTCAAAAATGTTTCTTTCACGGTTGGAAGCAAGTGACTCCACCAGCTGTGCGCGCTGTGCCAACAATTTCTCCGCATCAGTCAAGCGGGCTTTCACATAGATAACAGAATCATGTGGTGAAAAACCGTTGCGGCTGGCGCGCAACTGCACAAGTCCATTCTCAGCTAATTCAATGGCAGAAGATGAGCCCCTGATTGCATTGCCTGCTATTGAAGAACAAATTCCATTTTTTTGCGCACTGATCGAGATGTTATCTAAATTGCTCAAACCCTTTGCACGCTGATCTAAGTCGTCAACTGTATTAGCAAACACCGCGGCTGTGCCTGCTTCTTGCCCAAGAGGATAACGCCAGGCTCTTTGCGGGCTATGATAATTAGCTTGCAAACGAAATTGAGTATTGAAACGAGCTAAGTTAATACAATCGGTAAACAATTGGCGATCAAGTAGCAATATATCATTTTCAGTCTGGGCGTTCGAAATCCGCATTGCTTCATTTGCATTATCGTTAGCCAGACCACGGTCTTGTGAAATAAGACTGAAAGCAAAGAAAGCAAACAAATATAGAGCGCCGCGATGCTTACACAGGAAGACCGAGATGTTCTGCAATGCTGCAGGCAATCCCATGTGGTTCATCCTCCAATTCAATCCCTATAGACACATGTCCGTCTTTGTACGGCATAATTAATTGGTATTGAGTGCCATAACGGATAACCACATACCGCATGCCGCCCATGTCCAGATTGCCGCGCCGTCGTGTGATGTCAATCACGATCGGGTTGACGATTAGCTCTTCAATGCGATCTGTTTCGTGTGGATTGTAAGTTGGATGATGGGGGCTTTGTTCCATCTCCACAATATTGCCTGCCTGATTGACTGCCACGTAGCGAATCTTCGGTTCCAGGGCGAACAATCTGGAGGCAATTGTGTTACTCATAAATTGTATCTACCGTTATAGATATTAACGGTTCTTTTTCTTCTCTAATTTGGCTATTTTCTTTTCCTTCATGGTTTTTTGGGCTTTCTTCTTGGTTTCTTTTTTTTGATTTTGTTCTTTTCCCACTGACCTATCCTCCTTAAATTCCAAAACACGAATGACTAATGAATAATAAAGCATACAATTTCAAGTGTTGACAATGCTAGACGACTGGTCTACTATCTTCTCCCAAGAAAACGAGGAAACATCCAATGACAACTATGCAAACTCAACTAAAAAAATCCGAAACCAAAAAATTACAAGGTAAAGTCGTTCTGGTGACTGGTAGTTCTCGAGGCATCGGTGCAGCTATTGCTGTTCGTTTAGCCGCCGAAGGCGCTACGATTGCGGTTAACTTTAACAGCGACAAAAATGGTGCTGATCAAACAGTGGCTAAAATTCAAGAGCTGGGCTCAAAAGCTACAGCTTTCAAAGCAAATGTTTCTATACCTACCGACGGCAAAAAATTGATAGAAGAAGTAAGCAAAACATTTGGCAAAATTGATATTTTGGTAAACAATGCCGGTGTTTTTGAGATGAGACCAATTGATCAAATTGACGCAGACCACTATCAACGCATATTTGATGTTAATGTGAAAGGTGTAATTACAACGACAGTAGCCGCGCTGCCACATATGTCTGATGGTGGGCGCATTATTAATTTATCCTCTGTCGCTGCTAAAAGCACCATGCCTGGTGCCAGTGTATATTCTGCTACCAAAGCAGCAATAGATGCCCTGACTCGTATATGGGCTCAAGAATTAGGCAAAAGAAAAATTACAGTTAATGCTGTAGCTCCTGGCACGACAGTTACCGACATGCTTGAAGCTGGTTTGTCTGAAGACATGAAACAAATGTTTATTGCCAAAACTGCTCTGGGCAGATTAGGTGAAGCAAGTGATATCGCAGATGTGGTTGCTTTTCTGGCCTCTGACGATAGTCGCTGGGTGACCGGGCAAACTATTATTAGCGATGGCGGATTAAATGTCTGAGGAGTTATTATCTGGAAACAGACACTAGATTACCGTCAGTTTGTGATACTGCCTGTGAATAGTCTTTAAATTCAGGTAACCAGACTTGTTGTGGTAGTTCTAAAGATTTCGATAAAGGCAACAAATATCGCATATAGGCTGAACGGCGGGCCTTAAAATACTCGAAACTAGATTGGCTGTTTTTGATCTGATAACGTGCATCCTTAAGGAACTCCAGGGCTTGCAGATATTCAGGATAGGTAACTGTCTCTTCGTCAATAGATTCTAATGCCAAATGAGTGCATATTGATTTTAGTGTATTTACGGCCATCCAATAATACAGATCTGCTTCACCTATCCATTCCTTGTCAATTGTAGTTAAAAGTAGAGTAGCAGCATCGAGTGTGGCTCCCACAGAGGCAAGCCATGAATTACCTGCGACTGCAGATCGAAAATGAACAAGCAAAGGATAAGCGCAGTGGCTTTCTAAAATTGATGCTACCCAGGACTCCCAGTGCACAAAAGCGCTGGACAAGCTGGGGACAATATTGAGCTCGCGATATCGAAGTAGAAGCACTACGCCTGAGGCAGGGGTACCGGCTCTGCTCATCAAGGTGTTGACTATTTGCTCGCGTTGCTGAAAGTAGCTTTGCATTGAAAATAAAAGTGAAACTACAAGCGCCATGAATATCAAGCCCAGCATTGCCGCAATGAGCACTATTGCTCGTGCCGGCCACTGCGCTGCAATCAAATCACCAAAACCTAAAGTTAAAACCGACGTGCCTGCAAAATATAGTGCATCTTGCATTCGCGTGATTGGCGGATGAACATAATTACCCAGCACATAAAATAGACAAGCAAAACCGAAAATTAAAAGAGACAACCAGACAGTAATTAAAATGACAAACGTTAAAGGAGCAAAAGAGCGGTACCAGGCAGTCTGCCATGAAGTTGGCAGCGTTCTGGCTACGGTGCGATAGCCCGGCCAAAGTATTTTGCCGACTAACAGCGGTGCAATTCGCAAGCGGCGTAAATTACCGCGCGGCAAAATAATAGATTGAAATACGTCAAAACAAACTTGCGAAACAACAATTGCTCCGCAGGCGCCCAGTAAAATAGAAGTCTCGATATTCATGTTAAATACTCATGCAGATTTCACTAATGCTATCACATCTTTCCAGATGCATAGGCACAGTTCTAATCGCTTGATATTTGTACTGTTTAGTGTTGCGCCACTTTTGTTCCTGGATTTAATTCAGGAGCAGGCCTTTCAAGGGCAAGTTGTGAATTGTTGGCAGTAACTGCTGCGTCTATGGCATCAGTGTCAGAGTCTTTGTGCAATTGACGTAAAACCTTGGCATATTTCTGATATGTGAGTTGCCGTTTTTCTGGCGCAAGCGACGGCTGGACCTGATACATGGCTATTGAGTCCTTTAATACGTACTCAGCATCGGAATAATCTTGTTTTTGTGTTAGTAAATCTGCCAGGCTGAGCTGTTCATTTAATAGTGCCTGTTGATTGGTATGTGGTTGCGCTTTTCTGAGAGTTACTGCTGTGTCTTGAAAGTTTATGGCGTCATCTAGTTTATTTTGAGCTTTACTTACAGTCACTAGATGCTCAAGAGCAGGCACACTTTTAAAGCTGCCTGGACCGTCACGCAGAGACACCACTTTCAATACGTATCGATATGATTGCTCTGCATCCGCCCATTTTTTCTTAGACTCAAGCTGGTAACCTAATTTCATATACCGGTCAATTGCTTTAGTTTGCGTAACAGCTGCCTCGTGCCACGCCAATACGTTTGAGGGAGAGCGCGATATCATTTTGCCATGATTAATAGGACGCTGACCACAGCAGCTCCGCCGACAACAACCTGAAGATGCTGGTTGCGCAACGAGTAAGAATAATAGTAACCACACAATTTTTTGCTTATACATGACTCTTAACCAAATGAGAATCTATGTCAGTTGGACTATACCCAAAAACTAGAATTCTCAACCAGCACAATATGTGGCGCTGATTGAAATTTTCGACTAATCTTTGCAGGTGCTTGAATGCGGACGACATTTCTTCGCCTTTTTACGCGAGGACATTAATTCATCACAGTTCTCACTAGCCCATTGCTCAAACTTTTCTAAAACCGGCACCAGCGTATGTCCTACTTTTGTCAATGAATATTCTACTCGCGGCGGCACTTCGGCATAGATTTTGCGTTTAACCAGTCCATCCGCTTCCAATTCCCGCAATTGATTGGTGAGCACGCGCTGAGTAATGCCTTCCAAAGCGCGCATCAACTCGTTAAAGCGCATCGTGCCTGCGCACAATTTATAAATAATCAAAACTTTCCACTTGTCCGAAATCATAGCAATAGTGCCCATAATCGGACATTCAAAGTTATCGTACATACTTTAATACCGTTTTTAGCTTACCAATACTTAATTGACTATTAACTGCTATTCTATCACCCAGCACTGTGTCCCATTAGTATTATCATAGATACTAGATTACATTAAGGTACCTACTTGTAATTGGATACTGCTCTATTCTAATATGTTTATTGGTAGATGGCAATGTCCCCAAACCGGGACAATCTTGAGGAGGTCAATCATGGCCGTTGAAACATTATCCAAGGAAGCAGCACTGGCTGTTGAATTTTTTGAAGCTAAATTAAAATATGAAAGTCAACCTTATGGTCTTAAGCAAGTGCTGGACAAAAAGGAAAAGATTCAAATTATTGATTTGCGTACACCAGAATTGTTTGCCCAGGGGCATATCCCGGGAGCAGTCAATGTCAGCTTTGACGATTTAGAAAAATATTTGCCTAAGCTGGATAAAGACACCACCACTGTTGTTTATTGTTATGACCTGCTTTGCAGATTAGCAACAAGAGCAGCTTTGTTTTTAGCCAAGCAAGACTATAAAGTCCAAGAATTGGTTGGTGGCTGGGAAGGCTGGGCAGATCATGATTTTGCTACAGAAAAAGGCACTGCTTCTAGCTGTGCTACTGGTAGTGGTCATTCTTGCGGTTAATTCAAAAAAAATAACTGATCAGTTATAAACTTATTCGGGGGCGGGTTTATCTGCCCCCGAATCATTAGGTTTAGTGGTAGATTTAATCATTAAATATTTGGTTGGCCGTGCGGGTTGACCTTCAACTCACAGGAATATCACAAATCATATTTATAATGAGGCTCAATCGACAGTGCTAACTGTTGAAGATTAAGCAATAAAGCGCTTTATTGCTGCAGCCGTAAACTTATGCCCCCACCTGATAATCCTGAAGCCGATTTCAAAAAAAGTGTGGCCAAAATTGACCGAGCCCTGGCACCACTAGATGTTGTCGAGCTTTATCGAGAATTGGATCGAAATCGAAACGGACTAAGCATGTCTGAAATAAATGCTGGACATCAAGATGATGCGAAGCTGCACGATCCTGATGCATTAGGGCATAAAGACGACAGGGCTATTTCGTTAAGCATTCTCCACAATAAAGGTGTTAACGAATTGTTTCGCGCTCTTGATCCAAACTCTAATAATGTCATAACTGCTAAAGCCCTGGAGAAATTCAGCCAAACCATTCCCACTTATTTAGCCTTGAAACTGATAAATGGAAACACTGCGATAAAACGCTATCTTGATGAAAATCATGATGGCAAATTTCAAAAAGATGAAATTATCAAAGTACATGGACAATTAGAGAATGGTGCTACAAAGCAAGCACTTAAAATGGTATTAGACAAATATGACGCCATGGCCAGGGGCAAAGGATATATACCTAGCGATTCACTGTCGCCAGAGGTGAATGCTATGTTGGCAAATTTTTCACTTACCGATAGCAGCACAAAAGATTTGACTGACAATTCTCTTGGACAAGCAGTGAAAGAAATTGAAAATCAAATGTCCCCGGAAGAACGGCGACTGGCAGATAGCATTTTTGCACTGGCTAATGCGGTGCGTCATAAACTGGATCATGCGACTTATTCAATCAAAAGCAACGAGCGTACAGACACAGATGACGAAGCTGTGTTGCAATCAGACATTGGCGATTGTTATGGGCTTGGACCTCTTGTTTCATTCATGCATAGAGATCGGGAAGGATTTGACGAGTTTTTTAAATTGAACAAACAAACCGGAGAAGTGCAAATTTTAGGCAATGAGCATACGCCCAACAATTTCCCAATAATTTCGGTAATCCCAAATAGAGCAGATTTAGCTACATATGCAAGCAGCCGCGGCAATCCATTTCCAATCAACGCTGCTGAAAAAGTTTTGGGAGAATATGCTCGAACATTTCCTGAAGACTGGGCAAAAATTATTAACGTTACTCCGGAGCCTGCTATCAATGTTAATGATAATCCACCGCCGTCTGCATATTTAGACGGTGGCGGTGATCCAGCCGGTGTATTGACATACCTGACGACAGACCCCCTGACACATGAACGCAAATATGGTGAGTATGCAAGTTTTTGGGTGCAAGGGTTTAAGGATGCTGATGAACTTGCCACCGCCTTAAAAAACTTGCCCGAAAAAGCACCGCTGGCAGTAACTTTTCCTGTAGAGTGGCTACGTACCGGTACTGTTAAAAGCCCACAAAATTATAATTTCACTGGAAATAGCGGCACTGGTGGCGATGGGGTAATTGGTAGAAGTGACAAGGATGAGAAATCTGAACGCAAAGCAGAACGAGAAAATGAGAAGGACAAAAGGAATCTGGACGATATCCGAGATCAAAAACCTTCGCTTGATATGAGATGGGACAACATACCTAATCAAAAAAAGACGTTTGATATAGAACCAGGGCCAAAACCTCATCCAGGACCAATTCCTCCTCATCCTGTGCCGCGCGATCCTCACTCAGAAACTCATGCAGTTGCTGTGCTCAACTACCATCCGGAAACTAGGACTTTTGATTTTTATAACTCATGGGGACAACGTTTTTCACGCACTGTGGAAGAGTTGAGGCAAATTCCTGGAGTCATCATACACATGCCTTTGAATCTGTACAAAAAACCTGATAGTAACCAGCATTGATGCAATGGACACGCTAATTATGTTCAGCGCAGAATGGGCAGATTGCCAGTAAGACTGCTAACCATTTTCTTGTCGCCATATATGGCTATGGCATCAATATCCAAATCTGTGTAAGGTGTGGTTTTAATAGAATCAAGATAGGCTTGATACAATCTAAGTCCTTGCGCTCTGGATAAATAAACAAGGGTAGTGCAACCTTGCAAACGGGCTTTGCTTTCCATCTCCGGCAGAGCTTTTACATCTTTAGCAACTAGGACAGGTATGGGCATACGAGTGATAGCTCCAAGCACTATGCCATCTGCAGTTTCTGTAGGATAACCAATAATTTCAGGATGGGCTCCGGTTATGCCTACCGAAAGAGCAGCGCATCTGTTTGCCATCATGCCTGTAGCCAAAGTAGGAGCAACAACAATAACTAATTTCTTGTTGCCTATAAGCTCTTCTTCGCTGATTGTTATAGTAGATTGATTAATGGTTTGCATTGTTTTTCTCCTTTCCAGTTTTGTTTTGCTGACGATAATAATATTCTTTGGCTTTGGCGCGGCTGCCGCAAACTTGCATTGTGCACCAGCGCCTGTTTTTATTTTTACTGGTATCTAAATACAACCAACCACAGCCTGAATTGGCGCACACGCCAATATTTGCTAGCTGATCAGAGAGAAGCAGTTGCGCAGCCGCGTAAATTACAGAGTACAAAGGCGCAAGCAGATTGCTGTAATCGTATTCCCATTGCCAAATAAAGTTATCGCCCTTGCAAATCAATTCGCCACCTGTCACCGCTTCTTTTACTAACGCATTGAAGAAAAGCAAATCCTTTCTGTTCACTGGCGCGTCGCCAATACGGGCTAGAATAATGCGAAAAAATGCTTCTCTGAACTCGCGTGCGGTTTCTAACGCTTGTTTGGCTTTGACAGGATGTTTGTTGGCTGCTTGCAAAAAACATTGCAGTTGTTTCTTATTTAATATTCCGCCGTAATGTGCCCACCAGGCTATGTCGACATATTCATGCAAACGATCTCGCCATTTACTAACATCATTACTGCCATGCCAATTGACAGTATTGATGAAATCCAGGCACTCTAAACCTGAGATTCTTGCTTCTAAACCTAAAAGACGCTCACGTTTAGTCATTTCAAGATCTTACCAGCAAAATGACTTTAGCAGGTAAAAAGTGTTTTTATATAAATGCAATAACGTCCTCGCGTTCCTTGGATTACTACGGTTGTTGACATGTTATACTGCAGAGCAAGATGTTAAAGTTACAGACTTCAAGAGCTGAGCGACTCAATACCGGCTCAAGACGCCGAATTTACCTGTCTGTACTTTTGCTGGCGGTTATTCTTTGTGTGGTTGCACAATTGCTTACTGCATATGTGTTCTCGATTTGGGACAGGAGTCGGGTTGAGCAAACATTAGCGGCTGGTTTTAAGCGTCAAGTGCATCTTGGTCAAATTAGGTGGCGAATGGGCTTTAGAGGGCTGGCATTTGACACTGAAGAAATAACTATTCAAGACAAAGACGGCTCACCGTTTTTTCATGCCAATAAAACAACCATTCTGTTTGGTATCGTCCCTCTTTTGCACGGTCAATTACGGATTAAGCATTTGGACATGCAGCAACCGCAAGCTTGGTTAAAGAGATTGACGAGGAGTCAGTGGAATTTTAGTGATTTACCGCAAGCGGACACCTTTTCCAAGTTTGCCGACTGTAAAATCGTAGACGGCAGTTTGCATTTGATTGATGAACGTGCGCAGGCTAATAATAATGATCATATTACCGAATTGAATCATGTTCAATTCGAAACGCGCCACCTATTCGGTAAGATTTTTTGGCCGTTTGACCTAAGAGCTCAACTAAGCCAACCGGAAGGATTATGCGAAATTTCTCTAAGTGGAAATGGCCGCGGTTCCTTTAATGACTGGTCGCATTGCCACTATAATTTTGAGCTGATAGCCCGCAATTTGGCACCGGCAAATTTGAGCCACTTATTAGATTCAGCTTTTGATAGTCAGGGAGTTGTCGATTTAAAAATTAGTGGCAGTGGTGTTCCCGCTGATCAATTTGACGGCATAGTTGATTTCAAAACTGATCGCCTGTGGATTAAAGCCGGTAACCTGGAGGCATTAAACATTTTGCATACCGCTGTGGCGGCAAAAGTTTTACTCAACAAAAATCAAATCTCATGGCAAGAGCTTAATCTTAAAATTGGGGCAAGCGAGTTTAAATCCAAAGGTAAGTTAGACCGCTGGTTATCTGCTGCGCCTGTCTATGAAGCGGAGTTAGATAGCCGACTGGAAAGGCTTGAAGATGTGCTTAAAAATATGGACGCACCATGGTTATCCTCGAAATTTGAGTCCTTACCCAAAGATTTTGCGTTTTCCGGGAAAATCAATTTGTCCGGCTCAGTGTCGGGTAATTACCCAAAGCAGCACTTCAATAATGGCATTGTGCTCCATGATTCACGCGTAGAATTGAAAGATAGACATCTTGTTCTTAACGCTGTTGAAGGTTCGATAAACTCGGATCAGTCCGGATTTCATATGAAACAACTAAAAGCCTCTCTTAATAAAGGCAGTTTTGAAATTGGCGCCGAATTGACGCCGGATGACAAGGCTACTATTACAGTTAAGGGTAGTGCTATTGCTGCAGAAGATTTAAAAGCGCTTATCGCTATCGCCCACATTCCCTCATGGCTTGACAATATAAATATCCACGGAAATATAAAAACAATCGATATATCAATTAGTGGCAGCAAGAATAAGCCAAAAGTAAATTGTATTGTCAATCCGGACGGCTTAATTATTGAAGGCCAAAATAAGGCGATGGTGTTGAAAATAAATGCCGGCACACTCACTTGTAACGATGACAAAGTGAGCTTGAATAATCTTAGCGGCGTATTAGGCGGTGGCAATTTCCTTTTAAACGGAAATATCGGTCTAGGGCAGACGGCTCCCTCGGATATTATGCTCAATGCGCAGAATTTGGATCTTGCTTCTTTAAAAGCATTGATTGAGTCACTAGGTTTTGCTAATAAGTTTGCATACGCGTCATTGTTTCAGGGACAAATTAGCGGAATAATCAAATACGACAATCAAAATTTGATTTTGGAAAATGTAACTGTTAAAAGTCCGGCTGTTGAGTGCTTAATTAGTGCGAAAATAATTGATTGCGCAGCACAAGCAAAAATTGAAGAAATAAAAATTGAAAATGCCGTTGTCGATCTTAAAGAAGCACAAGCTTGTTTTACGGGCGAAAAAAATCCTCAGCCATTGCGCCAAGTCTTTGTTAACCTATTAACTAATTACGGTATTTCATCCCCGCAGGGGAAAATTACCGGACGTTTGTTTGCCGAAAATCGGAACAAAGATAGTAAGCTGCGAATGAATTGTGTTATGCATGCCATTCAATTTATACACTCTGGGCAGACAGTATCTTTAGACGGCAATATTTTTACTGAGCATAGTAATGACTTAAACTTACAGTCTGTCAATTGCTCCGTAAATAAAAGTGCGATTATAATAAATGGCCGCCTTAGTGATTTAAATAACGCCGAAGATATTCACTCACGATTAAAAATAGAAGGGCAGGTTTATTATCAAGATATGATGCCTTTCTTCCCAAATTTACCGGCTTCTATTGCAACTGACAAACCAATAAAATTGGAAGCGAATTTATCCAGACGCGGTTCGGTGCTTTCGTTAGGTACCAGCAGAATTGTAGTTTCACAATTGCCGTTTCAAGCTGCAGGCACAATAAGCGGAGTTTTTGATAATGCTCCTGTTGTCGATTTGAAAACCTGGATACATGAACCTACGCTTATACAAAATATTATTGATACTTTCAGTCAAGATCATTCTAATAACAATTTTGGACCGATAGCAGGCACGCTAAAGGGCGGCATGCATATTTCTGGACCAATAGCCAATCCTAAAGTAACTGCCGGTTGCAGACTATTTGCTGCGGGCCAGCCGAAATTTGCTGTGACAAATCTGTTTGGACATTTAAAAATGGTATTGTCGCCGGACAATAATAATATTAGAAACCCAGTTATCACTTTCAATTTAGATTCGGTTTCTTTAGGAAAACTGCCGGTTAAAAATATAAGCGGAACGGCAACATATTTTTCCAATTCAACACCAACATCTATAAACATCGACGGTCTTAAAGCCAATATTGCTAATGGCAATTTAACTGGTTCAATGGGCTTGGAATTTTCAGATCAACGGCCATTTCATACCGATATTAAAATAGATGGTTTGGATACTGATGAATTAACTAAAGAATTAGGCGGCAAAGCAAACGAACTGAAAGGCAAAGCAGATATAGCTGTTAACTTTAATGGCAACGGGAAATCATGGCAAGAATTGATCAAATCACTTTCCGGTTCGGGCAGTTTTCAGGCAAGCAATGGGCATATTGATAAATTACGTCAATTGCAAGTTAAACTTGAAGAGGCCAATGTTCTTGAACAAGGCATTATCGGTTTCCGCCTTTCCAATGTTATGGGCATTGCTGAACAGCAAGAAAATGGTGCTTTTATATCAACAAATGGAAAATTTCAAATTGCCAATGGTATTGTGCAATTGGACAATATTGCTTTTAACGGTGAGGAACTTCAGCTTCAGTCTGCTGGTACATTCAATCTGAATACCAAACAAATTGCCTTGCACACTCAAGGTGATCTCACCCATGTAGGAGAGGAAGGGTCTTTAGGCAAAGTAGCAGCATTAACAAGCATAGCCACTTTAGGCGACATCGTTGAAAAGAACTTCATCCTAAAACACCGCATTCTTCTTCTTCCCATCCTTTTGCCTTTGATGTAAATGGCAATCTTAACCAGCCCGATACTATAGACACTTCTATAGCTAAATCGTTTCACTGGATAACTAATTCTGGTCAAGCAAAGCCGGCAAGCAAATGATTTTCGATGGCTGTAGGGGGTCTGGCAAAGAATTCTTTTAACCATCTGGCATTGTTAGCGATACTATATGCGACCTGGAGACTTGCATTAATTCTGGACCATTATCTATTTGTGCATATGTACAGCTTGAAACTGTTTGAGGTGCAATCTGATTGCTTTATGTTCGTAGGACTATCCTCTTTAGGATCCTTGTCACATCCTGCCATAAATCTAGGATAACACCATTGTTTTCGATTGAAATTTTATACGTTTTCCCCAATTCCTCTATCCTGTAAAAGCCTGAATACTTCGGCTTCCCTGCTTGCAGATGATACAGGACAAGCATATGCGATTCATGATAGTCTTCGATATAAGTTATAAAAGCTACGGCTACGGGCTCGCCATCAAGAATCCCGTTTACTATATCTTGCATTTCGTCTAATCCGGGATTCCCACAATTGGGCCTCCACCATCATCTACAAATCTGCCATTTTTCAGGTGGATAATAGAACAATTATTGTCATCAGAATTAGGTATTGGCACATCTCCATTCAATAAAGCATCCTTAGAAATTGAGGACACTGGCGCATTGTTTTGCCCTTGACTGGAGGAGCAATAAATTAATTGCACAAAAAGTTAGGGCAAAATCACAGACAGAAAATAAGCAACTCTTTTGCTTCGCTGGTAACTCGTCGGATGC
>CAWKBA010000037.1:0-25523 GCA_963847765.1 Candidatus Melainabacteria bacterium
CACCTTCTTTAATGTTTGAGCAGTCGAATATATAGGTATATAGGCTAAAGATATATACCTAAAAAACGACTTTATGGCAAAATCTGCGCTTGACATTAATGCGTCCTCATTACGTTTGAAGCCTTTTAAGCGATCATGGGGCCAGCAAAAGGGCCACAGGATGAAAGACAACAAGCTAGTTTTTACTCAAGGATTTATAGAAAGACTGGAAGCGCCGAAGGCGCGAATTCAGTATTATGATGCTAAGATTCAAGGACTCTTAGTAGAAATTATGCCAACCGGAGCAAAGATTTTCCGGTTTCGTAAAAAAGTTCAGAGGAAATCTCAGCGCACCACAATTGGTGCATTTCCCAAAATTGGACTAGAAGAAGCCAGAGATGCTGCAATTAAATTGTCAGCACAACTAGTTGATGGCGAGCAGCTAAGTCACTCCAAAGACGAACTGACTTTATGCGACTTGGCCAATCTGTATTTTAATGAGTATGCAAATGACCGATGCATAACAGCAAACAAAATGCGTCAAAACTTTGATCGCTGGTGGGAAGCAGAGAAGGATAAAAAACTATCTCAAATTACGACACAATGTTTGCAGTTGCGCGCTAATAAATTAGCAGCCAATGGACATAGCAGGGCCGCTAATCTTGCTCTAGCTACTGTGAAAGCTATCCTCAATTGGGGGATAAAACGAAAGTACTGTGTTAGCAATCCGGCCAGCTCGGTAGATAAGTTCAAAGAAAAATCTAGGGAGCGTTTTATACAACCTAATGAATTTCAACCGCTAATTGACTCCATCAATAATTATCCCGATGAGAGGTTGCGCGATTTCTTTCTCATTTGCCTTTACACAGGTGCCAGGAGTGGAAATGTCAAAGCGATGGCATGGGAGCAAATCGATTTCGAACTGGGCACATGGAGAATTCCGGAAACAAAAAATGGAGATTCGCAAACCATACAACTTTCTGGGGCCGCACTGGATATTTTAACTAAGCGACACAAAAATCGAAAGCTAATCCGCTGGGTATTCCCTGGTGGTAAATATGGCTCTAGTGTGAACCACATCACTGAGCCGAAAGATTCTTGGAAAAAGATAACAGAGAAAGCAGGCATAACCGACCTCCATATTCATGACTTACGACGCACGCTAGCCAGCTTTATGGTGATGACCGGTGCCAGTACTCCTCTGGTACAGTCACAGCTGGGGCATAAATCTTTGGTGGCAGCGGCAATATACCAAAGGGTTAATAGCACACCTGTTAAAGCCGCTGCTGATGAAGCCATAAGAGTCATGCAACATTATGCTGAAAAGCAAACCATAAAGAAATTAACCAAGAAGATATCGGCTTCGTCTAAAAATAAGCACCATATATAGTACCGATGGAATTTTATTTTTTTCGATGCCAAAGATTGAGAAGTGTTTCCCCTAAAGTCGGCTTATCTTCATAGCCATAGATAAAAGCCTGTTCTGTTGTATCAAGTAAAGTCGACAAATCATCTCTGCTAAGTTCCGAATATGGTTCAATCTTAAAATCACGAATCAAAAGGCGTATTATAGATTCAATACTTACACGTCCGCACGGAAAGTGCTGTCGCTTTAGCTCTAATTTGTAAAGGGTGACATTTTTTTGTTCATCCAGTTTTGCATGGATTTGAAAGTGAGAAGGGGGAGGAGTGTCTAATGTGTTTTTGTCATCATTGCCAGCAGCAGTTGGACGACTAAATTCGTACCTGAAAATTTCCTGCCAATTATCAGGATCGGCGCTCAACTGATATTGAATTTTCGATGACACCACGCTAGGCCTACTATGTCGATCTAAATCAATTACATAATCAACTAGCAAGAAGTGTCCGCCATTCAAATTTAGCGGTCTAATACGTCCTACAGGTGCAATTTCCCATTGGTCGGAGCTAAGTTTAGAGCATTCAAGTTTATCGTGGTCATTGCTAACCACAGAGGAAAGTATCATATTCAATAGCTTCGAAAATGCGCGCGGTGACTTAGGTCCACCGTGCTTAATTTCGGCTATTAAGCTTCTTGCTTGCTCAAGAGGCTGCACTTAGTTGATGCCGTCTAGACTGAAAAATAGCATTATCCGGATGAATAGCCTTTAGCCGTGAACACATTATCTCAGTCACAACCCGCTTTTCTTCTGGAAGCTCCTGAGCATCAAGCTTTCGGATGAACTCATCTAGACTGCACTTGAAGTGAGTTCTGGAATCTGCTTCCAGTCTTTTGATGATTTCGTCTTGGCTTGGTTCGCTGTAGATAGGTTCAAGCATAATAATACCCTCTGGACTGATCTCTTATTATAAACCTATTATGCCGCCTGGCAATGGCGTTCATACCGTTTTTCAAAAAAATTGAGCCATGGGTTATCCATATCCATTGTTCGGCGTATTTTGTACCCGTGCCGGAATAAGTCTCGGGTTTGAGATAAGTTTGCCCATTATAGTTGCCGCATTGTTAGAGCGGCAAACCCGTACCTGTTAGCCATTGCAAGGTAATCCGGATAAAAAGCGAGCTATTTTAGCACGTATCCTTGACAATAGTATAACAATTAATGTAAAATATTACTAAACTTAATATCAGGCCATTTGCTGGTAAGTCCAGGCGTAAGCGGAAACTCCAGCAAAAGGCAAAGCGCTCCTTTCAGAGTGCTGCTTCGCACCGGAGATTTAAACATGATTATCACAAAAGAAAGACCTATAGAACTGCCCGCTCAGGCAACGGGCTTAGTTAACAAACAATATAAAGATTTGATTAAGGATCAGGCAAATATTCAAACTGAATGGTGTCAAATTCAGTATCAAGTCCCATCATACAACCAAAAAATACGTAAAATCCGGCAAAATGAGATTCTGACTGAGATTAGAGCATTTTATGACAGTTCCGGACAACTGCCAAACAATAAACAGACTATGGAGATGGCAGGTTGTGACTTCTCCACCGCAAAAGCGGCACTGGCAGCCTTTGACAGGGAACTTCAGGCTAAGGAAAATCTAGAATCCCTACTTATATATGTTAAAGATACTAAGAATAAGAGATTATCAAGTGCAATTAGTTATACAACACAACAATCACTAGATGGTGCCACTTACACTTTATTTGATATACACCAGAATAAAGATATTTATTTGATAACTCTCAATTGCCCAGGTAATGCAGAGGAGCCTTATCTGGCAATAGCTAGAAATTCTCAATATATTGCCAGGGCAGTACTTGATGACATCAGTTCATTGTTGCCAGAAGATTTTGAACTTCATTATGTTTACCGTTGGGAAGTGCAAGATAGAGGTTCCGCCCATCTTCATATATTTGTGAATCTGCCCATTGGTCATACTGTCACTCATGACAAGTTGACCAACATCTGGCTAACACTACTTCATGAGATTGGCAATCACTACAACATCAATATGTACAGCAATCATGACATTGAAGACTACTCACCAACCAACCCTCATGTAATAGCCCACACAGCCCATATTGAGCCATATTACTTACAACAAGATAGTACATTTTCATGGTCATATTTAGCCAAAAAATCAAATCCACCAAGAATATTGGCAATGGCGGGCAATAGGGCCATAACATTTGAAAGGTGGGGTAGCATCTCAGATTCATTGAAGCCATACATCCAGGCATCATCATTGTTTGAGAAGCTACCAGTAAGTTCAAAAGATGAAGTATTTGATGAGATTGAAATAGCCAAGAGCCTTATAGAGTCAATGTCTTCAGTCTCAGGAGGTTGGAAAGAACACTTCAGTTATTATGACCACCAGAAGCATAACCTTGGTTGTAAAACCAGAATTAGTTCAAAAGATTTCAAACTAATCAAAGAGTTGTTAGAGCAACATGCTTTGGCTTTGCATAATAAGTATGGAGGGCCATTTGCTCCCAGGCCTTTAAACTTCGTTGTTTTTGACTTAAAGCCCAACGGTAGATGTGTTTTACGCCACAGCTTTAGCAGGACTAACTATAAAATCCAGCAGTTAGAGTACAAAGCTAACAAGCGTAGAAGGTGAGCCAGTCAATGCTTACAAGCTATAAGTCTGTTTCAGTCAATGATGAATTAGGGGCAAATAGGGCTATTACTGACAAAACCAAGATTAAAAGACCAATTATTAATACATTTAATACATTAGCAATGCCTGGCAGCCCTCACAACAAGCTCAAATTAATGTTGGGGTATAAATTAAGCCCTTTAAAACCAATAGTCTTAATCAATAACCAACTCAGATTACTTGGTAGATATATTAACTAATTCTAATATTGCTAGCATATCTCAAACAAAAATATAGGTCATTTTTAGCCAACATTAAAAGTAAACATATAATGAAATTAAATTAGGTCAATTTAATAATTAAGGTTCTAAAGTTCATGAATATTAAAACTATAGAGAAAGAGCAAATCCAATTAAAGCAAGCCATTAAAAATGATGAGCTATTAGTTCCAGCTGCTGCCACAATAGTGGCGGTATTAGCTAAAGATACTCATGTTACGGTTGACTGGACTGACCCCAATAGCTTTGGGGCCAACCAGTATTGTTTGCTGATGGTTATGTCCCTGAGATTGACTGTGATTTTTTACCACCTTGGATTAGCTCTTATGTCTATGCAATTTCTTACCAGTATCAGGTGCCAGTTGGTATAGCTGTAATGTTGGCACTGTCAGTTTTAAGTGCATGTCTACAAAAAAAGTTTTCAGTTTCAGTCTTCAATGATGCCAGTTTAATTGAAACTTTAAATCTGTGGACACTTTCTACCTCAAGTGCTGCTCATAAGAAAACAGTTCTTGCTGCCTTACTTAAACCAGTTACTAGTAGAGAGCAAGAAATAATAGAGCAAGTAAAAACAGGTATAGACATTGATATTCTTGATGACTTTAGTCAAGCAACAGTTAGAAAATTAACAAAAATGGCTGCCAGAGTTGAGGCTGAGGCATTAGCAGAACCCAGAAACTGGGATACTAAGTCCAAACATGGGCAAGCTCAGGATTTATTGTGTAAGGCTTCAACAGTTAAGGAAAATAAGCCATTTCCAATTCCATCATCAAAAATGGTGATTACCAATGACATTACAAGTAAAAACCTACAAACTAAACTGGTTGAATATTTTGGGCAATTGGCCATTATTTCTGATGATAGTAATTTACTCAAATGTTTAAATTTGCCTGAAGTCCTACGTGGCTATAATGGTGGCGGTGAGCAAAGGATAAAAGTTAAAGACAGGTATGTAACTGTAAATCATATTACTGCTACAGTTGGCCTAATTGTTCCACCTGAGGCATTAGCAGCACTAAAATCTAAAAAATATACTTATGGTAAGGAAGTAGCATCAAAGCTCCTATATTACATGCCAGCTTCAAATGCTGGTAGACATAATTATCTTGATAGAGAAGTTGCACCAGACCAAGCCAGATTAGGTTATGAAATAGGAATTGACTTTCTGCTTAAAATCCAAATTCCACATTCTTATAACGCTACTGGTGACTGGTTGCCAAAGATAATTGGCCTTGATGATGAAAGTTTATACTTATTCTATCAATTCTGTGAGCAGCTTCAGCTTGAATCTGGTAAGGGTGGTAACCTTGAGGCATTACAAGATTGGCTAGACAACTTGCCTGGCATGGTACTTCGTATTGCAGGCTTGGTGCATGTAGCTAATCTTGTGCAGGAGCAGCTAGGTATTGCTATTAAATTACCAGAAGACCAACGGTCTGAACACATGCACCCACTTACTTTATCGCCATTATCTCCATTTTGGGGTGAAAATTTATCAAATAATTTAGTGATAAAGAAAGAGACAATGCAATCAGTTATAGAGTTTGCTAAGAAAATGATTTTCCATGCTCAAGCTGCATACAATATTCTGGAAGCAAATAAAACAGATGCTGATATTAACTATGTGCTGTACTGGATATTTAGGCACTGTGAGGTTGATGCAAATGGAGCCTTTTTCATAAGACAGAATAAGCTACAAAGGGACAGTCATTTTAGTAAAAAATCAATTACAACAATAAAAAAACTACTAATGCAACTACATGAGCAGCATATTTTAAGCCCAGATGAGTTAAAAACCCGTAAGCCTACTTATATCTGGTATGTCAATCCTGAATTGTTTAAATGTAAGGTCAAAGAAAAATTCCAGCTAATAACTGGTGGTTTCAAGTCATTACCGTATGCAAAGGTGAGCTGAAAATACATCTAAATCAAGGCTTTTCATGCAGAAAAGAGCATTATAATTGTAGTTAGAGGCATTAATTGATGACCCTTGTTTCAAGAGGCTACGATAACAATTCTTCTGCTGATGACATTGAAAAGGATTGGCAGTTGTTTAGCCATAACATAGGTCTGATTTTAAATAAACAACAGAAGATTTTAAATACAGCTGACTATTTTTTCTGTCAACCAGCCTTTGCCAGTTGCTCATGGCCTTATCTTAAAAATGATGGTGAATTGCCATTGGGTTATTTACTTTTGGGGTTAAGCTCCGGCATCCTGATTGAAAAATGCACTAGCTGCCCAGAAGCTAAAGTGTTAATCACATCATTTGCAGGCTCTCCAGTTACAGGTGCTAATTGGTTTACTGGCTTATGCTTGACCTGCATCCAGAAGCAGCAAGCTGAACAATCAACCAGGTTTAAGGACTGGATGACCTTTATTCTCAAGTTAAGACAGTTATTCCCAGCTACAATTGAGCAGATTGAAGAATATGATGGCTTTGAATTTACTTTTGCTGGCAGTGGGCTTAAACCAGTTAAGAAAAAGAGCTGTATTGCTACCTGTAGCTAATCCAGTTTCCCTGGCAGGTCTAGTTTATAGTCTTAAAACCAGTAACAACAATGACAGTGGTCCACCCAGGCCAGTAAATGTGTCTTTACTTAGGCAAGATTACCAGCTCAAGATTGCCAAAAGATAGTTACTAAAATAACCTTTCAAACCCATTAAACCTGGTTGAAGCCAGCTTGGTGTACTTAACTGTATGCTGGATTGCTTTGTGCCCCAGATAGTCTTGAATAGCTCTAGTATCTTGACCTTTATTAGCCAACTGGAAGCCACAACTATGCCTCAACATATGTGGGTGAACTGAAAAGGGTAATTTAGCTTCCCTACCTGCCCTCTGGATTAACTTGAAGATACTGTTTGTTTTTAAAGGTATTAGCCCCTGACTGGTGTTGGCACAGAATATAAATGCACAATCAGGGTGTTTCCTTTTCAATGCCCTAAGATTTCTCAACTCATTGCCATCTATTGGCTGTAAACTTGGCTCCCCACCTTTAACTCTATTTACATGCAGCTTAGCCTTATCCCAAATCACCTGCTGCCACTTAAGTGCAACAAGTTCTGACACCCTTAATCCATGCCTGTAAGCCATGGTGATAATTAGCTGGTCACGTAAACAATACCTATTATTTTTGACAGCGGCAATTAACCTATCAATTTCATTTGTTTCAAGATATTCCCTGGTGCGGCCAGAGTCTTTGTATGACCTTTTAGCTGGTGGTCTATTTGGTGGTAGTTCAATTTGTCCCGTAAATGTAGATTGAGCAAGGTTGCTGTTCATGGTCTAAACCCCCATCAATACACTGTCCTTATACCCTGCTTGTCCTGAAATGGTATGTTTTAGGGACAGCCCCAATGATAACTGAGCCAGGCAATTGCATCAGCACCTACTATCTCAAGATAATCAATTTAACAGTCAAGGTCAACATCTGGCTAACACTACTTCATGAGATTGGCAATCACTACAACATCAATATGTACAGCAATCATGACATTGAAGACTACTCACCAACCAACCCTCATGTAATAGCCCACACAGCCCATATTGAGCCATATTACTTACAACAAGATAGTACATTTTCATGGTCATATTTAGCCAAAAAATCAAATCCACCAAGAATATTGGCAATGGCGGGCAATAGGGCCATAACATTTGAAAGGTGGGGTAGCATCTCAGATTCATTGAAGCCATACATCCAGGCATCATCATTGTTTGAGAAGCTACCAGTAAGTTCAAAAGATGAAGTATTTGATGAGGCAGTCATTCAGTATGATCAGTATCATAAGATCTCGGGCGGCCGCCCGCTACGCGGGCGGTTGTTCTCAGGGAAGCAACCATAGGTTTATCGCTTTAGTAATCTCAACGGATAATTGTCTTTAATGTATACAAAGGAGATAATGCCGCGATGGTATCATGTGTTCTTAGGCGAAATGACCGGACAACAATTTTTACAGTTATGGATGATTATTGTGAGCATTGGTTATTAGCATATTGGCGCGCCAGGACCAGTAGGATTTTATAGTAGGCATGGCAATAACTAAATAAACGGAGTAATGTGTCATGGCTGACAAGGCTGTTCAATTAAGATTGCAATTTGCAAATAGCGCTTGTGCAGAATGTGGTGAGCTACGCAAAGAAGTTATCGATCTTAAAAATAAATACGCTATCCTTGAAGAGCAACTGAAATTATTGCAAATAAAAGAAAAGCCTGCACCATGTGCTACAGCCGGGAGCGCTTCTATTATCAGAGAAAGTAGTAGTACTTATATTGCACAGTCATCCACAGATACTCCCGTTAACCCTCACATCAAATTATTTCGTGATCTATTTTTTGTGCGAGATGACGTATATGCTGAGCACTGGCTTGGTCAGGATGGCAAATCTAATTATTCACCGGCTAAGGCTCATGACTGGAATAAGCATGTTATTGATCCTAGGACGAAAAAGAAAGTGTGTAGCGAATCGTGCAAGGTTTTGCCTGTTACAGATAAGGTTATTGCTGAGCATTTAAGTGGAAAAAGAATAATTGGCACTTATCCGCTTATGCAAAATGACAGCTGTAAATTTTTGGCGGTTGATTTTGATGAGGATTCCTGGAAAGAGGATTGCCTTGCTTTTCTGGATACATGCAATGAATTGTCTACTCCTGCCTATTTGGAAAGATCTAGATCTGGTGCCGGCGGACATATCTGGATTTTCTTTGAAAAAGCATTGCCTGCCTTCTTAGCGCGTAAGCTTGGAACTTATATTATTAGCCGCACTAAAGAACAACATTATCAGCTTAGCTTTAATTCTTATGACAGACTATTTCCCAATCAGGATACTATGCCAAAAGGCGGATATGGTAATTTAATTGCTCTACCATTACAGGCCGAGCCTGCCAAGTCAGGCAATAGCGTTTTTGTTAATAAAGACTTTCAGCCATTTGACGATCAGTGGACTTTCTTAGCGACAGTCGCCAAAGTAAATCAAGGCAGTGTCGAAGAGATTACTCGCCAGGCAGATTTACGCGCTGCGATTATGCCAGTGCTTGAGGCTTGTGACAGTGAGGACTCGAAAGAGCCATGGAAAATTCCTCCGTCTGGAAAACCCCAAGATAATACTCTAAGAGGACGATTGCCCAGTCAAGCCCAGCTAGTGATCAGCAATATGATTTACCTTGAAAAACAAGGATTTGGTTCGGCGGCTTTGAATAAAATCATGAGATTGGCTGCTTTTCAAAACCCTCTATTTTATCGCGCTCAGGCTATGCGGATGTCCACTTATGACAAGCCAAGAATTATTTGTTGTGCGGACAATCATCCTGAGCATATTGCTTTACCTCGTGAATGTTTATCTTCGCTAAAGGATTTGCTAAAAACAAATCAAATATCTTTTAATATAAAAGATGAAAGATTTGCCGGAAATAAAATCGAAGCAAAATTTCTCGGTGTTCTCAGACCGGAGCAGCAAAAAGCTGCTCATGCTGTTTTATCTAACGATAATGGGATTCTTTGTGGTTCAACCGGCTTTGGCAAAACCGTTATAGCTGCTTATGCAATTGCTAAGCGCAAAGTAAATACGCTTATCTTGGTACACCGAACTCCTTTAATCAATCAATGGCGGGAAAAGTTAAATGAATTCGTTGAGCTGCCGGATAAAAGTATTGGTCAATTAGGTGGCGGCAAGAAGAAACTAACTGGCGTAATTGACATTGCCACCATCCAGTCTTTAAATAAAAACGGCAAGGTGGCTAATGCTATTGCTGATTATGGGCAAGTGATCATTGATGAATGTCATCATATACCTGCCTTTAGTTTTGAACAGGTGATTAAACAGGCAAAAGCCAAACATGTGCTTGGCCTAACAGCTACACTGATTCGTCAGGACGGACATCATCCCATTGCCATGATGCACTGCGGTTCGGTCGTATTCAAAGATAATGCCAAAAAGAACATACTGGCGTCCGGCAGGCAGCATGTAGTAATTGTACGTAAAACTGATTTTGCGCCGCCGCCTATGCAGGATCGTATCAACTTTCAGCAAATTTATGCTGACATAATCAAAGACTCAAAAAGGAATCAACTTATTGTTGAAGATATAGTCAAAGCGGTAGAAGAACAGCGTTCACCGCTGATTATTACACAGCGAAAAGCGCATCTTGACGAACTGGCTGCTATGCTGAAGGGAAAAGTCAAGAATGTTTTCGTTGTGCACGGCGGCATGACAAAGAAAAAACAGTCCACAATTTTTTCATATATCAAAGCTGTATCACAAGAAGAACAACGCGCGATTTTATCTACTGGTCAATATATTGGCGAAGGTATAGATGATTCACGATTGGACACCTTATTTTTATTATTGCCAATTTCATGGAAGGGCAAAGTAAGACAATATGCCGGGCGACTGCATAGAGAACACGAGGGAAAGAACAGGATAGAAATTTATGATTACGTGGACTGGAACAGTACTGCTCTATTCAAAATGTACGAAAAGCGGGCCAAAGAATATAAAGAAATGGGTTATGAAATTTGCCTCTAACGACAATGAATTTTTTTTACTTTAACTATACCATACAAATGTAGTATAATCGTTCGAAGAGAAAATTACGGTATATGCAACATATGTCTTTGATTAGACCAATACAAAGCACAACGCTCGTGACAGAACATAGTATTGCAACATACTTTGACTCGCATACTGCCTCCAAAGGGAAAATCTATTTTGATATGGGGCGGGTTTTATCTTGCCGTTATGAAGGTCCTGACGACACAGAATATGCAGTTATAGAAGGACAAGTGCAAGGGACACGCTCAAGCCCTTATTCAGTCATCATCATTTTTGATCCTGATAATGACGAGGTCATATCTTCTGATTGTTCTTGCCCAGTAGAAATTGACTGTAAGCATGGCGCCGCCCTTATGTATAAACTTCTGGCAGAATCATTCGGTCATTTCACTAATGACAAAAGCAGTATCGATAACAGCAGCATTAGCGGAAGCACCCTTGATAAAAACACAATTGTTGACAGCAAAGCATCTACAAATGTTTTACACCCAGGATTAAATTTAAAACAAGGCTCAAATGTAAGCACTGAAAAATCAGTTGAGTGGCTTACCTCTATTCGTGCTCTGGTAGAGCATACAAACAACAGGAAAGTAAAAGAATGTGTGATTTATGTCTTGCAAAAGATTCCTCAAGCAAGTATTCATCAGGTTACAGATGCTACTCATCAGATTACGGTCTCACTCATGATAGGCCGGCAAAATCAAAATGGTGAATTTAAAATAGTACGTCCAGCTTCTAATATCGCTCAAATGTTAAATGGGACCGCTTCTTACATAGGAAAAGAAGACAAAGAGATAGCCGGCCTCTTTATTGAGAAACAAACTGATAATTCAAATGGCTCAAGTGCTTTTCCTAAAGATGACAAGGTAGCAGAATTTTTATTACATAGAATAATTTCCACTGGCCGCTGTTTGTGGGCTAAGGAAAATTCTATTCTTGGAGCTAACTCTGCTCCGGATAACGGAAAAGCATTGTCTTTATCTCCTGCTAAGCCAGGTAAAGTTATATGGAAAGAATACGATGATGGCAGGCAAGAGCTTATTAGCATAGTACATAAGGCATCTGCCCTGCAAACTTTCTTTTTATCGCGCTGGTATTACATTGACACGCATGAACATTCAATTGGTTTGCTTAATTTGGATTTACCAGATCAGTTGTTGAAAAATCTGGCTAGCAAAAGAGTTGATCCAGAGGAAGCAACTGCTATTTATATTGAATTATCCAAATCTAGGCGCAAATTAGCTATACCATTACCAAAAGCCAACATTAGTACAGAGCTTATACACAAGCGGCCAAAACCGGTACTCACTCTTGTAACTCAAAAACGAGATCATAGCTCTTGGTTATTCAGCCGTAGTTTTTATGGCCATTTACAGGATATAACAATAGCAATGCTGTCTTTTGATTATGACGGAATAACTTTTAATGAAAAGATAAATGAGCATCACCAGTTAATAGACAATAAACTTAAAATCGTTAGACGTCATAAAACTGCTGAATATGAATTTTCAGCCGAACTTTCAAAAGAATCAGGTTTAATAATGGCACCATTCTCTTCAGCTATGGCTGATCGGAATATAATTCCCTTTATTTATGTAGGATCAAAAGATGAGGAAAATGGTGACGAATATGATGACGAAGATCCAGTTCAAAAATGGATGACATTTTCTCATCAAGTCATACCCAAGCTTAAGGAAAAAGGCTGGCAGATAGATTTCGATCCATCGTTTAAGTATATAGTGGTAGACGCTGATGAAGAGTGGGAAAGCGATGTCACCAGCGGTGGCTCTTGGTGGTTTTCTCTTAAACTTGGCATAACTGTTGACGGCAAAAAGATGTCCCTTTTTCCAATACTGTCCGCGGTGTTGGCATCATTACCAGGCAAAGAACGTAATCAGATTGAGAAGTTGAATTATGATGGCTATTTTTATGCTCCCCTTCCAGATGGACGTAAACTGGCTCTGCCTTTTGATCGAGTACGAGTGGTTGTTCAAGTTTTAATTGAATTATTCGATCGTAGTTTGATCAATCAAGATGGCTCAATAAATATTTCAGCTCCACAAGCTTGTGCCCTTTTGGATTCGGAGGTTTTAAGCAATCTGCGCTGGCTGGGCGCAGAAGCATTAAAAGAAATTGCTAGTAAACTAAAGGCATTTCAGGGCTTAGAAATAATCAAAGAGCCAGCTCAATTTAAAGGCGAGCTGCGTGACTACCAAAGAGTTGGTTTAGGCTGGTTGCAATTTCTTGCTAAGTATAATCTTGGTGGCATACTTGCAGATGATATGGGTTTAGGCAAAACCGCCCAAACCATTGCTCATATTCTCAAAGAAAAGACCAGTAAGAGTCTTAGCTCGCCTGCGCTTATTATTTGCCCGACAAGCATTGTGCGCAACTGGGAAGCTGAAGCAAGGCGTTTTGCTCCTAAGCTTAAAACTCTGTGCCTACATGGCTCCCAGCGCTTTGCTTATTTTAAAAATATAGATAAATCAGACATGGTGATAACCACATATCCGCTTTTGCTTAAAGATTACTCCCAATTATCTTCCATCAATTGGCGCATCATAGTGTTAGATGAAGCCCAGGCTATTAAAAATCCGGACAGCAAAGTAGGTATATTGAGTTCCACTTTAAAAGCTGATCATAGAATTTGCCTCACTGGAACACCTGTGCAAAACCATCTTGGTGATCTATGGTCTCAGTTTAATTTCTTAATGCCTGGTTTGCTTGGTAATCAAAGTACTTTTAAAAAATTATTCCGTACTCCAATTGAGACATTTCAAGATCGTGCACGAAAACAGCTTCTTGCCCAACGGCTGCGTCCTTTTATTTTGCGTCGCACAAAAGATGAGGTGGCCAAAGAATTACCGGCAAAAACCACAATGTTAAGGCATGTGCAATTAGAAGGCGATCAAAGAGATTTATATGAAACGGTGCGCCTTGCCATGCACGAAAAAGTAAGAGAAGCGCTAGCGAAAAAAGGGATGGCTAAAAGTCAAATTATTATCCTGGATGCCCTTTTAAAGCTTAGACAAGTATGCTGTGATCCACAATTGGTAAAAATCTTACAAGCTGGCAAAGTAAAAGGCAGCGCCAAACTTAATTCTTTGCAGGAATTATTGAATGAATTGCTGGATGAAAATAGGCGTATTTTGCTCTTTTCTCAATTTACCAGCATGCTTGATATTATAAAAACAGGGCTTGCTGAAACAAAAACTCCTTTTGTTGAATTACGTGGTGATACGAAAGACAGAGTAACCCCCATTCAGCAATTTCAATCTGGACGAGTACCACTTTTCCTTATCAGTCTCAAAGCTGGTGGCACAGGTTTGAATTTAACAGCAGCTGATACTGTAATACATTATGATCCTTGGTGGAATCCAGCTGTTGAAGATCAGGCAACTGATAGGGCGCACCGAATTGGTCAAACCAAGCCTGTTCTTGTTATCAAGCTTATATGTCAGGGCACGATTGAAGAACGCATGGTGCAGCTTCAAGAACGTAAACGAATAATAGCTCAAGGATTATATGACGACAACGATTCTACTAATTTGTCCTTAACTGAAGACGATCTCGAATTTTTGTTTAGCCCAATAGGCGAGGCTGTCTGCGATAAAGTGGCTTAGCCATTAAGTTCTAAAGATCAAGTATTTGATAAGATTGATTGAGTGCTCACGGATTACTTCTACGGTACTGCTGTTGCTCCAATTATCGCTAACGCGTGGACACAATCGCTAAGGTTATTGATTGCATTTGGCTTTTTGGCGTTCCTGTCTTTCAGTCCAGGCTCGATGGCCTATTTGGAATGTACTGCTCAAAATATGTAGTTTCGCTCATTATATTGTTCAGAAGGCAATACATTGTTGCTGTTATACATGCACACAAAATCCACAATTATCTGTTTGAATAGTAGGATATCGCGTCCTCTTTCAGTCTGGAGCCAATAATTATGAAGCACTGCTGTTTTCGAAGACGCTCGCAAGACCAAAAGTCCTTATATTTAAGGATGGCGATTTTTCACGCGTTACTGGTGGTGCTTTTCTTGGTTAACCTAACAGCAGAGGCGATAGACAATTCCAGCCTCAAAGGAAAAGCAAATACCGAATTCCTTCACGGGGGCATTTCAGAAAATGAACTGATCGATAACCTGGAAAGACTAGGAATAAAATGCATTATTCACCAAGGAACAGGCGCACCATCTCTCTATGCATTAAACGTTGAAAAGGTCCATCTTGGCAGTAGTGCTTATTATGGAGGAATACTAGCAGGAGACATAATTAAAGATCTACATAGGCTAAACGCTAATACTTTCAGCCTATCTATAGAACGGGCAGGCAAGATTTATCGGATAGATCTAAATTCGCTAGCAACATCATTACCGGGTGGATTATCCAGTCAATTAGGACAAACAGATGCGCATATGCAGGCCGGAACTGAGTATGCTCGCAATTTGTTGTATGGGCATGCGTCAGACTTCAGTGCGGGTATAGAACGCACAGAGTTAGCCAGACAAATGGCATCTATTTCCGCTTTAAAATCTTCAACATTGCTGCAAGGAGAGGAAAGAGAGAACCTTTTACAAGGAAGTGCCGGTATGTTTGGATTGTCATCTGGCATTCATCGCTTTGCTGCGCACATTGAAATGGTAAATCCTTATAAGGCATCATTTTTAAATATTAATTTGTGTATGGCTCCGCCAACAGATCCCTATGGCAAGCTACAATGGAACTCATTGATAGCAGAAAGGAATAAATCTTCTGCGCTGGGGCCTGCCTGGGATAGGTGGGAGCGTAATCTCGGTGATTATATATGCCGTTATTGGGCAGCAGCACATTGCACTAGTCCCGGTGTAGTTGTTTATCATGTTGTTTTAAAAAACAACGGCAAAATCGGTGACATTACACTTATGCCTGTTGCAGAATTGAGCAGCTTTGCTGGTAATAGCAATTTAGCCGAATGTGGTCACGATATGATTAGAAAATTAGACGGTTCGGCTATTTTATTTTTCCCCCACCTTACTCAAGTAACGGAAGTGCACCTGGAAATCGGACTGATCAACAAAGGATAAATTTATAGACCGGTTAATATTCACGAAAGATCCACAATACTTCCTTAGAATTATCTTGCAATGCCTCTATTTGAGGAGCTTACTGGCCCATGAAATTAAATCTTGTGCAAACAGCATTATTCTTCGCTTTATTGTTCGCTTCCAATTTCGCTGGCGTAGCACTGGCAGAAGATTTTCTTGACGAAGGTAAAAAAATGTATGCTGCGAAACGTTTTGAAGAAGCAAGACACTTTTTTGAAGCCGAGATTAAGACCAATCCAAAAAATACTATAGCTCATTATCTTCTGGCGAATGTTCTTTTAGAACTTAAGCAAACCGCTGATGCTCAAAAAGAATATCAAAAATCCGAAGAACTTGATCCTAATGGCATAGCAGGACAATACAGCCGATTAGCTTTGTCGTCGATCTCAGGCAAATCTTCTCGTTCAAACGCAGTGGTACAGCCAGGTCAGGCAAATTATCAATCAACTCCCTTGTTAACGTTCCCTGGGACTGCGTCGCCAAATACCAAATCAGCAACAATAAATTCAGCCAAAAAGATTTCGTCAGAAGTAGCGCGCCTTGTGCAGCAGCAACAGGCTGAATGTGATGCAAAAGTAAAAGACATTCTCAATGGGGCCAATGATGAGGTTAATCGATTAAAAGCCGAGATGCAAGAACGTATTGCAGAAAATGGTCCACCTCAATATGTGCGAACTTTTGTGCCGATGTGGGGCGGAGGTTTTAGACAACCGCTCATTAAAACTTATGATCCAGAGCCAGATAATCAAATTATCCGACAAGACTATGCTGCACGAATAGATCGAGTGGGGCAAAGGGCGCGTCGTGAAGCAGATCAAGTAATTGAATCCTACAAGCAAAAGCAGCTAGCCCTTGAAGATTCTGCTCTAACTCTGGATAAGTCTTATGTTAACAAAAATCCGACCGGCAACATTATATTGAATCCAACAGGCACCGATATTTACAATCGCAATTACCAAACCGGAGATACCGCTTCTGGTAACCCGGTTCCCGTTATGTTGGCTCCGCCAAAATTATTACCAACCTTTAAAAAGGGGGAATAAATGTGCTAATTAGTGTTAATACTGCGTATGCGCAAAAGGAGACTCAATGAAAACTCAACCCTTATATTTTTTAAAATTCAATAAAAGATTGAATACATTACTAGGCGTTGCTTCATGTCTAAACGTCATGATATTTTCTTTCGCGTATGCTGCACCTGCTGACGATCAATTTCAAGCTGGTATCAAATATGGACGACAAGGACAATACCAGAAGGCCATCAACTGTTTCGAACAAGCTGTAAAATTGAATCCAAGATCGGCTCTCTTTATATACAATCGAGGGGCGGCATATTATGCTCTAGGCCAATATCAAAAAGCAATTGAAGATTGTTCGAAGGCAATAGAATTATCTCCTGACGCAACAGCCGCATATTGCGAGCGCGGTGCAGCTTATTGGAAATTAGGACAATATCAGAAAGCGATAGAAGATTCATCCCAAGCTCTCGCACTAAATCCAAAACTAGCATTGGCTTATTCCAATCGTGGGAATGCTTACTTGAAAATGGGACAGATTCAGAAGGGCTTACAGGACTGTTCTCAAGCTGTGGACCTTGATCCTAAACTAGCCAATGCGTACAACGGGCAGGGACAAGCTTACTTGCAATTAGGACAGTTTGGAAAAGCGATGGAATTATGTACTGAAGCAATAGAGTTAGATCCAAAAATGGCGGGTGCTTATATCAATCGTGGTTGGGCCTATTTTGCGCTAAAGCAATACCAGAAAGCCCTAAATGATTGCTCGGAAGCAATAGCATTAGATTCTAAACTGGCGGAGGCTTATAGTAATCGTGGTGCGGTTTATGCCGAGTTAAAACAGTACCAGAAGGCCATAGACGATTGTTCAAAGGCCATCCAGCTGGAACCAAAAGACGCATCTGCTTTTGATAACCGCGGTGAAGTTTGCCGACTAATGGGTCGATATGAACAAGCAATTAATGATTGCTCAAAGGCTATAGCACTCAATCCCAAAAGTTCAGATGCATATAGCAATCGCGGTGCTGCTTATTATAAATTGAAACAATATCAGAATGCTGTCAACGACTGCTCTAAAGCCATTGTGCTAGATCCAAGACTAGCCGAGGCTTACCATTATCGCGAACAAGCATATAAAAAGCTCGGCGAGAATAATCTTGCTGTAAAAGACGGGAAGGAGGCATCGAAACTTGGTTGCAAATCAGAAAACCCATGACTTATCATATTTTTTATACTATCGAAGCATGGTGACGAACATTTGTTTTAGTAATATCATCGGGCAGTAGGACTACTTCTATGAATCACAATTACCATGATCAAAAAGTCGACTTTTTGATCATGGTAATGACAAGTATTTTGCTTGTTGTGCTATTTATATATGCTGACCAAGGAGTAGAGGCCACTAATAATACTGGCATTAAAGGTGAAGTCCGTACCGAATTTCTTCAAGGCACTGTATCACAAAATGAGCTCACTGACAATTTAGAAAGACTGGGAATAAAATGTATCATCCGTGAAGGCGCAAGCACTGCTGTCCTTAGTACACTCAGTATCGAAAAGGTGCGGCTCGGCAGTAGTGCTTATTATGGTGGAGTGCTAGCTGGAGATATAATCAAAGATCTCTATAGACTTAATGCAAATACTTTTAGATTAGCTTTTGAGCGTTCGGGGAAAATTTATCAAGTCAATCTGCAAATGCTTTCTGGGCAGGTCGCAGATAATCCGTTAAGTGCAACAGCAAAAAAAGATGTGTTGAATGGTAATGTTAGCCATCAAGATCTATCTGGATTGGCCGAGATAAAAAGCGCAAACGCCAAACTAGGAGCTGCCGAATCTACGTTAATTGGGAATGCACAAAAGACAGCATTGGCAACCGCAGCACAAAATTTGTCCATTCCCGGATCAATTAGTAAGCAAGACAATGTCCCCACGAAAAAGCTTTTATCATATGATATTGAATTGATTATCGATATCACTGGCTCTATGTCCTGGGTAGATGGAACAGGTGATTTAACAAAATTTCAGTGGTGTCATGAACAGGTTCGAAACCTTGCTCAACAACTGGCTCCGTATCATAAAACTATAACAATTACTACTTTTAACACCAGTCATACGACTATGGAAGGCTGCACTCCAGAAAAGGTTGAACAAATTTATGCAACAATCGAGCCCAGCGGCAATACAGATCTTGTTGATCCTCTTGTGGACAGGCTAAATGCGGCGCTGATAAAACATAAACGCAATGGACATCCTATCTTGATTGTGGTTATAACAGACGGCCTGCCAAATGTTCCTAAGGACCCGGGAGTAGTAAACCGTGCTTTGATTGACTTTACACACCAATTAACCGATCCTGATGAAGTGGTGGTAACAATTTTGCAAATTGGTGACACTTTTGAAGGACGTGATTTTTGTATTGATCTGGATGACAATTTAGTGAACGAAGGCGCAAAATACGACATTGTGGATACAAAAACTTTTGCCGAGCTGAAACAAGAAGGATTAGTCAAGGCCATGATCGATGCCGTTGTAGAAGCCCGCAGCAATCAACATCTCTCAAAAGCAGACAAAGACTTTGAGCGATTCGTTAACAGTTTGCCACCATCAAAACAGACATCACATAATATGGACACTCAATTAAGAGAGCGTGAGAACGAACGACAAGTCATCGAAAAGCAAATTCTGAATCAATAATACGCCTACATTTCCATTTAATTTAATGTCCAAATTCACGTTTTCTGCACATATCATCATCATAATGAAAGAAATATTCGTAAAGTTCTAGGTTTGTATACTTATATCAGAAACATTACTACCGTTGAAGATAATCCGTGAAAATGAAAAAGTCAAATAATTATAGAGCTAACTTCATCACCTATACATTGTTGGCAGTGCTGTGCACTACGTGTGCAACAAACTTAGCAATAGCTGATCCGGATAGTCAATCAGGCATAAACGACAAAGATCTAATTCAAAAATATTTTGGTGCTGTTCAGGCTAAAATTCAATCAAACTGGAAGCCGAAAATAGATAAGAATGCCCAGACAGTTTGTCCCACAGTTAGATTTACGATTTTGCCTGATGGACAGGTAGCAGATGTACAAATAGCTCGGTCTTCAAATAATCAAGACATAGATTCCTCCGCTATCACAGCTGTAGAAACTGCATCGCCTTTCCCAACAATAATTGTTCCTCCATATAACAAAGATGGGCTGCCGATAGAAATGGACTTTAGTCTGAATGTATTTATGGCAGCGGACGAAAAAGAAAAAAGCATATCCAATGTAATTTCTCAAGCGGACCAAAAGTTTGATAAAGGTGACTGGCAATCGGCAGCTAGCATATTAAATGCTGGCCTAACGAAATATCCTGATAGTCTACGATTAAAGAATAGCCTCAGTGCAATCTACGCGAATCAAGCTGGCTTACTTATAGAGAAATCTCCTCTGTCGCCGGACGGACTTGAATTAGCAAAAAAGGCTCTTTCCCTAGATCCCAGCAATGGTGCAGCTAAACAATTAATGCCTGTTGCTTGGACAATTCTTGACCGTCCTGAATTAGCCTTCTCAATAAAGTTCCCCGACCATGCAAAGCGCACTGATAGTTGGGGATTATTTGGCAAAATGGATAATTGGGTCGCGCCTTATAGTGACTGCTTTTATTCAGTGGGCGTTTGTAAATTCAATGACTTGACTCATCTAGCCATGAAAAGTTTATCCGGTCAGCAACCCACATTGGAAGGCATGGTAAATGGCTTTTTTAGGAATTTACAATCCAGTTCAGGTTGTACGGTTGAATCGAAAAATTTGGTACGGGAATACAAAATAAACGAATATCTAGCCAGAGATTATTCATTTTCTTTATCGCGTTCGGACGGGAAAACAATTCTTGATGGAAAATCTGTTTTTTGCGTTAACGAAAATTTTGGTTATGTTTTTTCTGCGATATGTCCACAGGACAAACTTAAACAAGCAGAGCCATTTTTTCTTTCCATCAAAATAAACAGTTTGGCTGTTTCGTCTGGTCCAAGCGCCGAAGATGATAACGATCTGCTACAGGGAAACACCGCTCTAAAACGTGGAGAATATGACAAAGTCTGCCTGCGAATTTGGTAAGGTCATAGCACAACATCCGCAATATGCGAAAGCATATTTTCGCCGCGCTATGGCATTCGAGAATTTGAGGCAGTATCAAAAGGCTATTGATGATCTAACTATGGGTATAAAACTTGATCCTGATAATGCATCTGCCTATAGTGGTCGCGGCATAATATATTGGCAATTAGGTAAGCCTGAAAAAGCTATTGATGATTGCTCCAGAGCAATTCAACTTAATCCCAAAGGTGTTGCCGGATATGCTAATCGCGGCATAATCTACTGTAAGCTAAAACAATATCAGAAAGCGCTTGACGATTGTTCAAAAGCTATTCAGCTGGATTCTAAATTAGGCGGCTTGTGGAGTAATCGTGGTGCAGCTTACTGCGGATTAGGACAATATCAAAAAGCAATTGATAATTGCAACATAGCCATTGCCATGAATCCCAAATTAGCCAGTGCTTATACTATCCGTGGAGAAGCATTTTTTGAGACAAAACAGTATCAGAAAACGATCGACGATTGCTCCAAAGCTATTGTACTAGCCCCGGCTATGAGTAAGGCATACCATTTTCGAGCAGAGGCTTACAAGGCAATGGGTAAAAACGATTTGGCTGCAAAAGATAATCAAGCCGCACAGAAAAATGGCTGTGATGAAACTCCGGTCCCCCCTTAACGAGAGAAGTAAAAAATCATGGATTCGTACTCTATCAAACAAGACACTATTACAGCTGACGTGCCGCCATATAAACTGTTTGATTCAAAATCAGTGGCAATAGCAACCTTCATTGGTTCACCAATAGCTGGGGCAGTTTTGATGGCGATAAACTATAATCGATTAAAAAAACCAGGAGCTGCTTGGATAAGCATTACGATTGGTTTTGCGATCACGTTGGTGGAAATTTATTTGGCGTTTTTACTTCCTAAAGGAAGTTACTCAATTGGTTTTCCTTTTACTGTCTTGCAAACATTGATTGCTCGTTATATTGCCGACAGATTACAGGGCGAGAGATTAGAGCAGCATGTCCGTCTTGGAGGTTTTCGCGTCTCCAGATGGGCTGCTGCTGGCATTGGATTTGTAAGCATGATTCTGGTTATGGTTCTGGTTAATATACCTGTGCTCAAGTTTGATATGCCGATTTTAGATGATTTTATAAAAGGGGACTTGTATTTAAGGCATGGGGAGTATAAAAAAGCACTTACTGAGTTCAACAAATTAATAGAACTCCATCCCCAAAACGCCGGTGGCTACTATTGGCGTGGTGCTACATACGGACAAATGGGACAGCATCAAAAAGCAATAGATGATTTTTCATTGGCTATAGATCTTGATCCTAAATATGCACGTGCATATGCTAACCGTGGTGCAGCTTATTGTAAGTTGGGACAATATAAGAAAGGTATCGAAGATTGCTCAAAAGCCATTGAATTTGATCCGAAATCTATAAAAGCGTATTCTAACCGTGCTGAGGCTTATTGTCACCTAAAGCAATATAAAAATGCCATAGATGACTGTTCTAGAGCCATAAAGCTCGATCCTAAATTCACAGCCAGTTATGGCAATCGGGCCATAGCTTATCTAGAGTCAAAACAACCCCAAAAAGCAATCGAGGACTGCTCAAAAGCTATTGAGTTAAATCCAAAGGACGCCTATGCATATAGCAACCGTGGCGGAATCTACTGTAGCTTAGGGGAGTACCAAAAGGCAATCGAAGATTGCTCGAAAGCCATAGAGCTAGATCCTAAGTCAATTTGTGGTTATAGTAATCGCGGTGAGTCCTATTACAAATCCAAACGATATCAGGAAGCAGTGGATGACTGCACAAGGGCTGTAGAACTAGATCCCACCCAAGCAGATGCCTTTCATTATCGCGGACAAGCATATAGCAAATTTGGTAAGTACGATCTTGCTAAAAAAGACGATGAGAAGGCAAAGAAACTGGGCTACTCTACCAGTAGTGACAGACTTTTAGACTAACCAGAACAATTATAAAAATATGAATTTCACTAAACCTTGTCCATACCCCTATGCTCTCCTTGTTGTTATCGTCATGATAAGTAATCCCTGCCGTGCCCAGGATTTACAACCAAGCGGAATGCCGAATCCCGATCAAGCACAGCTTGCCGAAGATCAGCATAAATTATCGGATTTAACAGCTTATGCTCAAAAATATGCAGCTCAGGTTAATGATTATCAAGCAAGAATGCAGTCTCGGTGTGCTTCTATTGCAGCTCAGAAGCGGAGGTACGAACAACAAAGTCAATTGCTTGAAAAAGAGATTCGTGTTAATCCTCGCTTAGCGGCAGAGAATAAAGTACAGTTGGAGCAATTGCGCGCCAAGATGCATGATCAAGACTTGCTGTTACAACAGGCTGCAAAAAACATGGATATTGCGTCATCGTGGGTGCGATATGTTCAGGCACAGCTCAATAATACTAAATATGGTGTCTCTGAAGATCAGCAACGCCTTACCGATGAGGCTACGAAAGCAGAAATAGCTTTGGAGGAACAAGAAAGAAAGACGGCACTACAGCAAATTACGAATGACAATGCTCCAACACAGTATTATCCTCAATATACAGATTATTATGATTATGGCAATCTCGGATGGCCTTTTTATTTGAACCCCAATGATCGGTATAGAAGATTTCATGATAACCATGAAATTACTGGTGGTAATAGACAAGCAATTGCTGGAGGAAATGGAGCGAAAAGACTTGGTGGTGGTAGTCACAGTGGTGGCGGAGGTATAAGAAGTGCTGGTGGACAAAGCGCCAGCGGTGCACAGGGTGGTGTTAGTGGTGGTGGAGCACATAGCGGAGGCAACGGCGGTGGACGGCGCTAGAAATTTACACCAGAAGATTGTAACCTGACTGATTCTATAAAAAAAGGAGGCATTAATGAAAACACTTTGGTTTAATCGCTACAGAATTTATCAACGAGTGTTGGTGCCGTCTTTTTTGTGCAGCATTATAATATCTACAACAATAGCGGTAACTGCCGCCAAGCTAGCTACTATTGATACGAAATCGCAACAGTATCAAAGAGCAGTTGATGATTGCACAATAGTCATAAAGCGGAATCCCACGGATGGGCTCGCTTACTATACTCGGGGCGGAGCATACAAAAAGCTCGGTCAATACCAGAAAGCTGTCGATGACTATTCTAAATCCATAGAACTAAATGGAAAGTATGCACTTGCTTATTCAGGTCGAGCTTCAGCTTACGAAGAATTACGACAATATGACGAAGCAATTGAAAATTGTTCAAAAGCTATTGAGCTTGATCCTACCCTAGCAAAAGCGTATAGTCACAGGGGTTCAGTCTATGCAAAACTTGGACAAAACGAGAAGGCAATTGAAGATTGCTCGAAGGCGATTGAACTTGATCCAGAACATCCGCTTGCATATTGTGCTCGCGGTATGGCATATGAAAAATTAGAAAAATATGAGAAAGCAATAGAGGATTTTACAAATGCTATAGCACTCAAATCGGACTATGCTATGGCGTATCGTCTGCGCGGTGGAACTTACCGCCGCTTAGGGCAATATCAAAAGGCAATTGCGGATTGTTCTAAAAGTATGGAGTTTGATGCAAAAAACACATATGCTTACAGCAACCGTGCTGATGCTTACTATGGATTGGGACAATATCAAAAAGCAATTAATGATTATAATAAGGCTGTCGATCTTGATCCTAAGCATGCGTTGGCCTATTGCGGTCGTGGTATGGCCTACGAAAAGTTAATGCAACCCCAAAATGCAGTTAATGATTACACCAAATCGATAGAGCTAGCCCCTAGCGATACTGTCTATTGTGGACGCGCGGTGTCTTATGAGAGGTTAGGGCAATACCAAAAAGCAATAGCCGATTGTACACAAGCTCTAAGTAAAAATAAAGCGAATGCTTTAGCCTATTGCACTCGTGGCAAAGCCTATAGAAAATCTGGACAATATCAAAAGGCAATCGAAGATTATTCCCAAACCATTAAGCTCAACCCTCACGATGCATTATCATATTGTGGACTCGGTGTCGCCTACGCACAACTAAAAAAATATCAAAATGCAATTGACTACTATTCACAAGCCATTGTGCTTAACCCCAAAGGTCGACACCCTTTGCCGACGCCCATAAATTACTGCTCAGAGGCCATCGGGATGCCCGCCGCGGCAGATACGCAGCGCTCGTGCCAGTTCCCAGTACAAGTCCATCGCAGCTCGAACGGTGGACTTAGGCAAGTCTTCGGGCATGTGAGTCACTTGGTGGACGGGTTGTCTAGAACGAAGCACTGGGCGTTGGGCGCGGTTATCGCTGCGCTGTGCTCGTTCGCCTACGCAAAAGCGCCGAATATGCCGCACGGCGGCGGGTATTCGCGTGCCGCGCGGACCACGCAATGCGAGGTGATGCGCGCAACGGCATATACTACGGCGCCGCCAATGTCAGGCCGCCCCGCAACAATGTGGCCGACAACTACGCGCGCGTGCCGCATAGCAATACAT
>CAWKBA010000038.1:0-80043 GCA_963847765.1 Candidatus Melainabacteria bacterium
GGGGCAAGATTATCAATGTCATTGGCCTCGTTTACCAGTACAACCGCGCCGTGTTCCTGCTTGGGGTCAAATCCAATAAAGGAACGGCAGCCTCCCGTCCCTCCATTATGCCAAATGTACTCCACCCCGGCAAACGAGAGCCGGTGAATGGGCGATCCGGCGAATTGGCGATGGGAATGGAGGTGCGGATGTTCTTTGACAATTGAATCGGGTAATCCGGCGACGCACGTTGTGTTGTGGTGGACACTGTCGGTGTTGCGTGGAAATGGCGACTGCGCCGAGGAAGGAACCGAGTGAACGCGGAACTGCGAACGGGTGGCATGGCATTGGACGGAAGCGCATGCTTCCGGCTGACAAGTGTTCAAAAAAGCCCGTAAAACCGGTTAACGCCGCATATTCTGGATAAAATTCAGGCGACAGGACGAGTGGCGGAAAGGACGAAAGGGCGGTTTGAGCGGCATTGCCGCGTGATTCGGGAATCAACCCACAGTCGGTTCAGGCGGCGACGGGCAGTTTTTTGAGATAATCTTCGTAGGCGAGACGGATGCCGGTTTCGAGGGTGATTTTGGGTTTCCAGCCCAGGGCGAAAAGGCGGGAGCTGTCCATGAGTTTGCGCGGCGTGCCGTCGGGTTTGGATTTGTCCCAGGCGATGTCGCCTTCATAACCGACGATGCTTTTTACGAGATCAGCGAGGTCGTGGATGGAGATTTCCTTGCCGGAGCCGACGTTGATGAATTGCTTGTCGTTGTAATTTTCGAGCAGGAACAGGCAGGCTTCGGCGAGGTCATCGGCGTGGAGAAATTCGCGGAGAGGCGTGCCGGTGCCCCAGCAGGTGACGACGGGAGCGCGGGAGATTTTGGCGTCGTGGAACTTGTGGATGAAGGCCGGGAGGACGTGGGAGGTCTGGAGGTCGTAGTTGTCGTTGGGGCCGTACATGTTGGTGGGCATGGCGGAAATGAAATTGCGGCCGTGCTGCTCGTGGAAGGCTTCGCAAAGTTTGATGCCGGCGATTTTGGCGATGGCGTACCACTGGTTGGTGGGTTCGAGCGGGCCGGTGAGGAGGTATTCCTCCTTGAGCGGCTGGGGGGCGAGTTTGGGGTAGATGCAGGAGCTGCCGAGGAAGAGGAGCTTTTTGACGCCGCTTTCAAAAGCGCCGTGGATGAGATGGTTCTGGAGGGCAAGATTTTCGTAGAGGAAGTCAACGGGCTGGGTGCTGTTGGCGAGGATGCCGCCGACTCTGGCCGCGGCGATGATGACATATTCCGGCTGTTCGCGGCGGTAGAATTCACGGACGGCGGAGGCATCGAGCAAATCCAATTCGGCGCGGGTTTTGCCGATCAAGCGCGGTAAAGCCGAGAGAAGAAAGCCTGCGCCAGATGGCGCTGCCGACCAGGCCGCGGTGGCCGGCAACATAAATGCGGGCATTGCGTGCAATTGCCATGCGGGCGACAATAAGGCAGCGCAAGCGCGCCGGACAAGCCGGTAAAGCGGCAGAAAGGAGCTGTCCAAGGTTGAGACAGTGCACTATTCGTTTTGGACACTTTATTCAGAGAGCGCATTTCTGAACGCGGTGAAAAATGGGCAGATTCGGGCGGCTTTTGCGGGTCAACGAATGCGAGTCAACCGGGAGTTGCGAAAGGCTGAAATCGGGACAGAATCGTCTGGCATATCGGCTGCTATTGATGGGTAGCGGTCGGCAACCGGCAATTTAAGAACAACCAGTACGTAATCATATATTAACCGCCTGTTGCCATGTTCAGACCGCTTGATGAAGGTAAATAGCAGTATGAAACTGAAGAAATCCAGCAAACTGGGTTTCACGTTGGTGGAAATCATGATTGTGGTGGCCATTATCGGCCTCCTGGCGGCGATTGCGATTCCCAACTTCGTGAATGCCCGCACCACTTCGCAACAAAATGCCTGCATCAACAATCTGCGGCAGATTGACGGCGCCAAGCAAACCTGGGCGCTGGAAAACTATCTCACGCCGACGGCGACGCCCGCAGGATAGCGATATTCAGCCCTATCTGGGACGCGGCACTGCGGCACGTTGCCGTATTGCCCGGCGGATTCCGACGAGACGTTTGACACCAGCTACAGCCCGAATAACCTGCAACATGCCGCCGACCTGCCTGATTAATTCGTACGAACCACGTGTTCCAACTAACAGTCTGATTTTCGTCGAAAAGGCTTTGGAATTCGTTCCAAAGCCTTTTTTTGTTAACAGATGCAAGCCGGAGCGGCGGTGCAAGAAAATATTGTTGTTTCAAACCGTGTCTCAAATAAACTGCGGCCACGAATATGAACGCAACGCATGAGCCCCATAATGGAAATAAAAGATTTGCGGGTGGAGTACCGCAGCCGCGCGCATCGGGCAGGGGACCAAGGTGGCGGTGAACGGGTTAAGTCTGACCGTGCAACACGGGCGAGGTGTTCGGTTTTCTGGGGCCGAACGGCGCGGGCAAAACCACGACCATGAATGTGCTGCTGGGCTTCGTGAACGCCACGAGCGGGGCGGCGTATTTGTTCGGCGTGGACGTGCGGCAGCCGATAGCCCGGCAGCGCATCGGTTATCTGCCGGAATTGACCTATTACTACAAATTTCTTACGGTGGAGGAATTGCTGCGGTTTTATGCGCGGATTTTCGGAATTCCACGCGCGGAAACGGAAAAGCGGATTGACGAGCTGCTCAAGCTGGTGGAACTGGAGGCCGGTGCGCAAAAAGCCGATCAAAAGCTATTCCAAAGGGATGCAGCAGCGCGTCGGCCTGGCCCAGGCGCTGATCAACAACCCGGATTTGCTGATCCTGGACGAGCCGACAAGCGGACTGGATCCCGATTGGCCGCATGAAAGTGCGGGAAATCATCCAGCGGCTGAAGAACGAGGGCAAGACGGTGTTTTTTTCATCGCACGAATTGGGCGAAGTGGAAACGGTGTGCGACCGGGTGGCCATCCTGCACCAGGGCCAACTCAAGGTGGAAGGGCGGGTGAGCGATCTGCTGCAAAAATATCAATGCAATCTGGAGCAGATTTTCCTGCAAATCATCGGCTATCAACCGCCGGCCAAACCATGAACAACGTATTTGCCATCGCCGGCGTGGTCATCAAGGAGATGATACCGGCGCAAGGATTTTTATGTCCTGTTCGTGCTGACGGCGCTGATCACGCTGATGATGGCGTCCGATCAGTTTTTTCAAGGACGACGACGCATTGTGGGGTATCTCAAGGAGATCTGCCTGCTGCTGATCTGGATTTCGGCGCTGGTGATTGCGATGGGCACGGCGGCGCGGCAGATTCCGGCGGAGCGGGAAAGCCGGACGATTTTTCCGCTGCTGGCCAAGCCGGTGACGCGGGGACAGGTGATGGTGGGCAAATTTCTGGGCTGCTGGCTGGCCTGCGGCGGGGCGCTGGTGGTGTTTTATCTGGTTTTTGGGTCATGAGCGCTTCCCGCGAACATGAGTGGCGCGTAATGAATTATTTCCTGTGCCTTTGGATGCAGTGGATGTTTCTGGGAGTGGTGATTGCGATGACTTTGTGGGGATCGCTGATATTTGCCGCGCCATCATCGAATGCGACCATCGTCCTGGTGGTGGTGCTGGGGATTTTGCTGCTGGGGAGGGATTTTACGCTGGTGGCGGCGCGGCTGCCGAAACTGATGAGCCTGGTGAGCGTATGTGATATATTTCATGATTCCGCAACTATGGTTTTTTGACGTGCGTGAGATGGTGGTGCAGCATCAGGCGTTGGAATGGAAATATTGCGCGCTGGCGTCGCTTGTATGGACTGGCTTACACGGCGGTGTTCCTGTTTGCCACGTGGTTGTTCGTTCCGGCGCAAACCGCTGCAGACATGATCATGCCGCGGCCAGCATTTATTTTGGCATTTTTGCTGGCGTTATGTTTCACGCTGGCGACCTGGCTGGAGCCGCGGTCGGTCAAAGCGGCACCGGACAGCAACGCGGGCAGCTTGTTGAAGACCGTCTTGGGTGACGGGCGGCGGATGTTCGCGAATCAATTTTACACGCAAGGCGGATGTTTATTTTCATAGCGGGTATTATCCGTCATTTTTTGAACAGGCGCAAGCGAGCGGCAATGGCTCGAACACATGAAGGAGGAAGATGGCGAGAACATGATGGCCATGACGAGAGAAGAACATGAGAAGGAGATGGATTTTCTGGGGAGCCGCGACTGGATCGACCGGTTCGGGCGGCATTTTTATCCGTCCACGCATTCGCACCTCGACAAGCCCGGGCAAGGCCAAGGAAATCATGCCGTGGCTGAGGCTGTCCGCGAAACTGGACCCGAAGCAAGTGGACACATATATACTGGGGGCTTATTGGATGAGGAAGAACCTGGGCAAATCGGCGGAGGCGGAGGAGTTTTTACGGCAGGGCTTGAAGGCGAATCCGGCAGTTATGAAATCCTGTTCGAACTGGGGTTGCTTTATTACGAGGACCGCCATGAGCCGATGCGGGCGCGAAATCTGTGGGAGGCGGCTTTGCGGCGCTGGCGGCGAAGAGGATACGGCGGGCAAAAAGCCGGATCGAAATCGATTGCGACAAGATACTGGCCCATCTGGCGCAAGTGGAGGAAGAGCAGGGAGATGCGAGCCAAGGCGATTGCTATCTGGAACAGGAGATAAAATATTCTCCGTCGCCGGACGCGATTAAAAAGCACATTCAGGAATTGAAGGACGACAAGAAACCGGGAAGAAGTCCGGTAAGTAGCAATCGATATCATCGGCAAGGGCAGGAACTATTGTTCGGGGCGAATTTCAGGATGAAAAAAAGAGGAATCAGGGCTTTGTTTTCTCATGCGTATTGTTAGTAATCATACGTATGCATGGAAGACAGGCTCAAATTAACCGCGTCACCAAAGAAACGCGGATCGCGGTCAAGTTGAAGATTGATGGCACGGGAAAATCGTCAATCAAGACCGGGATTCCATTTTTTGATCACATGCTGACGTTGTTCGCGAAGCATGCGGTAATGGATTTGGCGTTGAAATGCAAAGGCGACCTGGAGGTGGATGCTCACCACACAGTGGAGGATTGCGGGATCGCCTTGGGACAGGCCTTTAGCCGAGGCACTGGGAGACAAGCGCGGGATTCGGCGTTATGGAACCGGGTTTGACCCGCGCAATCCCTTTACTGGCGAAGCTTACGTACCCATGGACGAATGCCTGGCGCGGTGCGTGGTTGATTTCAGCGGGCGACCTTATTTGGCTTGGCGCGGATTGAATGAAATGTCGCTGCGGAGAGTCAGTAAGGCGGACCAAAAACAGGACATGTCGAGCGCATTTCGGTTCGGCCTGGCGCGGGAATTCTTCCAGGGATTCGCAAATGAAGCGCGTTGCAATTTGCATCTGGAGTTACTTTATGGTGACGAACCGCATCATATAATTGAGGCGCTGTTCAAGGCATTTGCCAAATCGGTAGATATTAGCAATATTCAACTTTTATGTTTATGTAACCACTGATTCAGCTACGTATTGCTACTTTACCCATCGTCTCATGCATATGCACCGGCACACGAATGACTCTTGCTTTATCAGCCAGAGAACGTAAAATACCCTGGCGAATCCACCAGGTAGCATAAGTAGAAAACCGGCAACCTTTTTCAGGATCAAATTTATCTACTGCTTTCAATAAGCCCAGGCTGCCTTCTTGCACCAGGTCCTGAAGGCTAAGTCCGCGGTTTTGATACTTTTTAGCAATACTTACCACCAGGCGTAAATTACCTTCGGCAAGCTTGCGGCGGGCTTTTTCATCTCCAGCCTGTATTGCTCGAGCTAGCTCAATTTCTTCTGTTCCATTAAGCAAATTGTGTTTGCTCAAATCTTTAAAATAAGTGCTAAAAGAATCATTTTGTTGTGAAGGTTGTGAAGACTCGCCCACAGCTTCAGGCTCTGCAGCGTTTCCGTCTTCCTCGACAGCTTCTTCGCGGACTTTCTTCCACAACATCTGTTTCACTAAGAATACCAACCAAATCATCCTTCTCATTATTTTCAAGAAGAGACAGTCGTCTTGGTTTATTTTCTATAGTTTGTAGTTTTTGTTTTGTTTGTCTGGCCATTTTACTAACTTATCTATATAAGCTTTTATATCTAATTAAAACACTCAGAAAATACGCAGCTAACCCAGCACATTAAGTTATGCCGGATAAGCAATTGTTTTGGGGCCGCCCCTTCGCCGAGTTGCGGACTACCATACTTATGATACCACATGCAGCACTATCTTAATCGGTGCGCAATTATTTTATAAGACTGTTCTCGCCTGTGCAGATCATTGCTTCTATTAATACATTTGTAATAATCATTGTTCTTTCTTAATAGAAAATGATCACCACACCTTCTTGCAGATGGAACCGAATGTCAGCGGAACGAAGGGCGGCGAGGAGCCGTCCGCAGTGTAGCGTGGATACGCGCGTTGAGGCGAGGGACGAAGCCGAAGCAGCGCTAAAAAGAAATAGACGGCGGTGTAACCGCCGTCTTCAGGCTCGGGGCATAGCCCGGGTGCCTGCTGCCCAGGAGTGATAAGCTTTCGCTATCTCTCATTTGGGTTTCTCTTACAATCCATTATAGTCCCAATCCATTTTTTAGCACTGATTTAGGGCCAATCTAATGAAGAGACCTTCATTAAAATGGAGGTTAATGAACCAAACTGGAGCGGGTATTTTCTAAGCGCCGCGCTCGTACGGCAGCTGCCAGACTTTCCAGCACCTGGATGCTGTCTTCCCAACTAATACAGCCATCAGTAATACTTTGTCCATAAGTTAAAGTCTCACCAATTTTAAGATCTTGCCGCCCACCAACAAGATGGCTTTCCACCATAACGCCAACTATGCGCATGTCGCCATGTTCAATTTGCTTACCTATGTCAGCACATACGGGAATCTGGTTCTCTGCTTTTTTACGGCTATTAGCATGACTGGCGTCAATCATAAGACGCTGAGCCAATCCGGTTTTAGCAATTTCCATACAAGCAGCATTCACACTTTGAGCATCATAGTTAGGGGTCTTACCACCGCGCAAAATAATATGACAATCTTCATTACCCTGGGTAGAAATAATGGCTGTGTGTCCACCTTTGGTCACTGACAAAAAGTGATGTGGATGCGATGCGGCTTTCATTGCATCTATAGCGACTTTAAAATTGCCGTCAGTGCCGTTTTTGAAACCTACTGGACATGATAATCCTGATGCCAGCTGGCGGTGGGTTTGCGATTCGGCAGTACGCGCACCTATGGCGCCCCAGCTGACCAGATCAGCAATATACTGAGGAGTAATCATATCAAGATATTCACATCCTGCCGGCAAGCCCATTTCAGTAATATCTAGAAGCAACTTGCGAGCCATGCGCAAGCCTTTATTTATCTGGAAACTACCATCAAGATCAGGATCGTTTATAAGCCCTTTCCAGCCAACTGTTGTGCGCGGCTTTTCAAAATAAACACGCATAACAATTTCCAGATCTTGCATATGCCGTTTACGTTCACCGGCCAGTCGTCCAGCATATTCACAAGCTGCAGCTACGTCATGAATTGAACAAGGTCCGATAACCACAAGCAGGCGATCATCACCACCATGTAAAATTCGATGGATAGCCTGACGGGTGTTAAATGTAATCTCTGCTGATTTTGCAGTACACGGCAATTCTCCCAATAGCTCAGCCGGAGGAACAACCTCTTTAATTTCTTGTATTCTGACGTCATCAATTTTGTGCATTACAGGCATTGGCTTAAAAATTACTCAATGAATAACTGGTGCTGCGTCCCCCCGCAGGATCCTTTGTCAGGATACCATGCTCAGCAAGGTAAAGCATGTCTCGGTAAGCGGTGTCTTGCGAACATTTTGCTATTTTAGCCCATTTCGATGTGGTCAACTTGCCAGTGAAGCCATCGAGTAAGCGATTAAGAACAAGACGCTGACGTTCATTTATCGTAGTTGTGGAAAGATTCTCCCAAAATTTTGCTTTATTCAACACAGCAGCCAGTGTATTCTGAGCGCCATGAATGGACTGGTTTAAGCAAATCAAAAACCAATCGAGCCAGGGTGTTATTTCTAAAGTCCCTTTTTGTGTGCTTTCAAGCATTTTGTAATATTGCTTTCTTTGTAAATGAATTTGCGAAGACATACTATAAAAACGCTGCGGAATTTGTTCGCAACGAGCTAGAGCGAGATCGGCTATAGCCCGGGCAATGCGGCCATTGCCATCATCAAATGGATGAACCGTGACAAACCATAAGTGAGCAATACCGGCTTTAAGCACCGGATCTATGTTTGTTTTGTCTTCAAACCAATGCAACAACATTTTCATTTCATCACTGACTTTTTCTGCTTGCAGTGCTTCGAAATGAATTTTTTCGTCACCCATTACTCCAGAAACAACTTCTGATTTTACTTTACGCCAAGCACCAACTCGAATTTTATGCATACCACTGCGTCCGGTTGGAAACATTGCCGCATGCCAATTAAATATTCTTTTTGCGGTGAGAGGCTGATTGAAATTTTGGGTGGCATCAAGAAGCACTTCTACAATGCCTTCTACATCGCGCGAGGCTGTTTTTAGCCCAGCAATATTCATACCTAAATGCCGGGCCACTGACAATCTAACTTCAGTTAAATCCAATTGCTCGCCTTCAATAGCACTGGTTTTAAGAACATCTTCAGTGATTGTTCGCAAAACAGCTTCTTTTTGCAATGGAAAGCCCAAAGCTTCCATACGACCAATTAGGCGACCTTGTTCATGGCGGACTGCTGCCAAAGGGCCAGCCAATATCTTGTCATCCCAGCGAAACTTTGGCCAGTCCGCTCTTTCATAAATATACACCAATTATTCTCCGCACTCTATGCGGAGATTATAGCAATTATTCTCCGTTTAATGACTGGCTGACTTCTGAAATCTAGGCTAATTCGTTAAAATTAATTTCCGCATTTTGTGCGGAGCATAGGATCTTAATCTCCGCAATATGGCCTGACCAGTATAATATGCACTGATATGAGACTTGTTGCTAAAAAGTTTTGACGAAAGGCGCAATTGTGTATAACAAATCAGAGAGATTTTATGATGCGATCTATTCAAAGCAAGACTATAGAGGTGAGTCAAAATTACTACACGGCTTAATTCAAAAACACAAAAGATCTCAAGGATCCGACCTGCTAGACATCGCTTGTGGAACAGGCCAACATATTCCTTTCTTTCAAAAACACTACTGTACTGAAGGACTTGATCTTAATGGTCAGTTTCTGAAAATAGCGAAAGCACGCAACCCAAAAGTTTTATTCCATCACGCCAGTATGCTTGATTTTAAGATTCCGAAGCAGTTTGATGCCATCATTTGCATGTTTAGTGCAATCGGATACGTCAAAACTGTCCGTAACTTGAACAAATGCCTTGCTAATATGGCTAAACATTTAAAGCCGGGAGGCGTGCTTATAATTGAACCTTGGTTTTCTCCAACTACATGGAGAGACGGTCTTGCTCATGCCGTTTTTATCGATCAACCAGATTTAAAGATCGCCAGAATGAATATCGCTAAAAGAAAAGGCTCACTATCTATATATGATCCACACTATCTGGTAGCTACCAAAAGTGGCGTTGAATATTTCAGCGAATACCATGAGCTTGGATTATTTACTATAGGGGAGTACAAATCAGCTTTTTCAAAAAGCGCTCTGAAAGCTCAATACGATAGTGTTGGTCCTAAAGGGCGAGGATTGTACATTGGATGTAAATCGCTATAATATACAAAGCTGGGGGCAAATCCTTGCAAGCCTATCATGACTACAGATTAGGCTATCAAAGCCAAAATAACGAAACACCATCAGTAACTTTATCAGTTACTGGCAATATGCCAACTTGGTTAAATGGAACCCTGGTACGCAATGGCCCAGCAAAATATGATATCGGCGATCAATCTTTTCGCCATTGGTTTGATGGTTTTTCCATGTTGCACAAATTTGTTCTCAAGAATGGGGCAATAACATATACAAGCAAATTTCTAAAAAGCCGGGCTTACTCAGATGCTATGCAAAATGGCAAAATCTCTTCCAACGAATTTGCTACTAGTAAAAACAAATCTATATTAGAAAAAGTCTTCAGTGTATTTGACCCCGCTTTAACAGATAATGCGAATGTGAATGTTTCTAGATTTGGCAGTCAATATTTAGCCATGACTGAAACAGCTTACCCGATACTTTTTGATCTTCCCACTTTGGACACAATTGCCAGAGTTGATTATCAGGACAATCTCAAATGTCAGTTAACAACCGCCCACCCTCATTTCGACTTTTCCAGCAACACCTTAATTAACATTGCTACTTCGTTTGGTCCATCCTCAAACTATATAGTGATTAGTGTCGATCCTTATACAAAAACGCGAACACCTATTTGCACTATCCCAGCAAAATCCCCTGGCTATATTCACAGCTTTGGCATGACCGAGAATTATATAATCCTGGTTGAATTTCCCCTTACAGTTAAAGCGCTAGAATTGCTTTTAGGTGGCAAGCCTTATATAGAAAATTATCATTGGCATAGCGATCAATCGACAAGATTTTTTCTTGTCAATAAAAACGGCCATTTAATTGGACCGATTGAAACAGATCCTTGCTTTGCTTTTCATCATGTCAATGCTTACGAACAAGCCGACGAGTTAATTGTCGATCTGCTTGCTTATCCTGATAGTTCAATAGTCAATTCACTTTATTTAGGCAGTTTGCTATCCGCAGAACACAAATTGGAAGCACCCTTATTGCATCGTTATCGGATCAATTTATCTAATCAAAGTATCAACAAAGAACTTCTGTCCAGCGAGCGCTTGGAATTGCCAAGAATCAATTATAAGTCGTATAACAGCAAAAATTATCGCTATACATATGCCATTGGCCAAAGTAACGATGGCATTTATCTTGATCAGTTAACCAAATTAGATCTATCGAATGGCAATAAGCTTTGCTGGCGCCAGGAATCATGTTTGCCTGGAGAACCTGTATTTGTAGCTAGTCCAAATAGCGCAGTTGAAGACGATGGCATACTATTATCTGTAATATTGGATGCCAAAGAGCAGAGGTCATTTCTATTAATTTTAAATGCATCCAATATGGAAGAAATGGCTCGAGCAATAATGCCCAATATAATGCCCTTCGGTTTTCACGGACAATTTTTTGGAGAATAAAGATGATTAAAAACAAGTATTTTTTATTTGTAGCCGGACTTTTATTAGCCCTGATAGCGCCCAGTGCCTCCTGGGCAACAGATGCCGGTAGTATCGTCATCAAAGTCACTGGTCTGCGTAACGATAAAGGCACAGTTAGAATTGCCCTTTTTAACTCTAAAGCGGCATACACTGCAAGCAAAGCCGGTGAACAAGCTTTCCAAAAGATGAAAGTACCGATTACAGACCAAAAGGCAACAGCTACTTTCGAAGCAGTTCCTTATGGAGAATATGCAATCAAATTATTTCATGATGAAGATAATAGCGGCCGCTTTATCACCAATATGTTTGGCATACCTAAAGTGGAATACGGCTTTTCAAATAACGCCCATGGTTTAATGGGTCCGGCCTCATTTGAAAAAGCTCTGTTCAAACTAAATAGCCCGAATCTAGAAATGCCAATAAAAATGCAAGGAAATTAAACTTGCTATTATAACCCCGAAAAGTCAGGACCGCTGCCTTGCGAGGTGGCGTTTACGCGCAAATTTACTTCCGGGCAAACAATTTCGCAAGTGCGGCATTGGATACAGTTTTCTAAAGACATGCCGTGGCGCTTAACGTCATCGATAATATCGATGCGATGCACTTCGGCTGTGCAGTCTGATACACAGGGAGTGGTTTTGCCCAGAGCAGCATATGTGCCAATGCATTTTACGCACACGTCGGCGTTAAATTCATCAATATGATGATTGCCTTCGTGATAGCGAGTGGAAGCATAAAAAACAGCATCTGGCCTGGAATATATAGTTGCTTTATCATAATGAGGCTCATCATATTTTGGCGGTACGAAGGCCGGCACAATATGTTTATAGTCAAGCTCGTATTTAATCGGACCGATATTTTTCCAACCTTCAATTAAAGATAAAGCTCTAATACCATCAAGCGGCGCTCTAATTGGATGTTTGAGGCCGATTTTGAGCATACCAAAATAAGGATTAGACTTGTCGATACTATTAGCTAAAGATGGAACATAATCACCAAGTAATCTTGGATTTTCCATAAAAGCCCAGCGGAAATATCTATTCTTGTACATATCTTTAATGGCAAAACTTTCGTTCAATCTTTGCTGATAAGGCTCAAGAGCCGAGATACTATAGTCTTGCTTTAACAAAGCATCATGCAAAACTTCACTGGCAATATGGCCACATTCCATAGCTCTATCTATGCCCGATAAACTTTTTACATCCAGCACTCCAAGCGCGTCACCCAACAAAATTGCACCAGGCACAGCAAACTTTTTAGGCAAGCTGTAATAACCACCTTCAGGCAATACGGCTGCGCCGTATTTAAGTAGTTTACCGCCATGAATCATTGATTGTATCCAGGGGTGCATTTTATATTCTTGCAATTTCAACTGCGGATTTAAATTGGGGTCTTCACTATCAAGACTGATAACCATACCAATAGTAAGTTTGTTATCACTCATGCCATAAACAAAGCCACCACCAAAGGTGCCTTCCAGTAACGGCCAACCTAACGTGTGCCAGACTTTACCAGCATAGCTTTCTTTGCATTGCCAGACTTCTTTAATACCTATAGACCAGATTTGCGGGCAATCTCTTAATTTATATTCTTCAATAACATCGCGTGAAATAAAACCTTTGTCGCCAAAACAAGTAAACTTGGCAAAAACATAATCGTCATCGCTTTTTGGGTCTTCACTGACGCAAACACCAGCCACTCGGCCTTGCTCAAAAACAACTTTGTGGGCGGAAAAACCTGTAAAAATGTCGACTGTGACATTAGGTACTTCTTTTACTTTTTCTTCTACTTGTTTGGCCATCCAGCCAACCATATAACTCAAGGTTAAGACCAGATAACCGGTTTTATCAAGAGATTGAGGATATAAAAAATGGGGCATATCCCATTTTTTTTCTATGCCCAGGACAGAAAATTCACTGTGCTCACAAACAGCTTCAACAGGACAGCCAAGTTCTTTGTAATTTGGCCAAATTTTAGACAATACATGAGGGCTGGAAACAGCACCGCTAACGATATGAGCACCAAATTCTCTCGACTTTTCCAATATAGCAATAGTAAATTCTTTGCCGCTGGTTTTAGCCAGTTCAAGAAAGTGATAAGCCAAAGCTAAATTAGAGGGACTGCCCCCTACAAGAAGCAAATCATATTCAATGCGCGTATTACCGCTTGCTGCCAACGGGTTGCCCCTCCTTTTCCTTCTTCAGTGTCTGCAATTGTTGGATCATCTCAGGGATAATTTGATAAACATCTCCGACAATACCATAATGAGCAAATTTAAAAATAGGGGCGTCCTGGTCTTTGTTAATAGCAATGATCATACCCGATTTTGACATGCCTACTCTGTGCTGGATTGCGCCTGATATACCGCAAGCAATATAAAGTTTTGGTTTTACAGTTTTGCCTGTTTGCCCGATTTGATGCTCGTAAGGAATCCAGCCCAGATCTACTACCTTGCGAGAAGCGCCAACAGCGGCATTAGAAAAACATTTTGCCAGCTGCCTGACCAGATCGAAGCCATCGGCTGTGCCAAGCCCGTAGCCACCACTGACGATGACATCGGCTTCAGCAAGTTTAATCCCCTTAGAAATTTCACGAAGGGTATCAATAACAGCCAAGCGATAATCATCAGGCTGTAGTCTTACCGGAATACTGACAATTTTTCCGGTACGATTGCCGTCCGGTTTAAGAGGAATCATTACACCAGGGCGAGTAGTGGCCATTTGCGGGTTTTTCCACGGGCCTAAAATTCTTGCCTTTAGACTTTCACCAAAGCTTGGTCTGATGGCATAAAGACAATTGGGATACAGTCCCACTTTGCTTGGATCTACTTTACTCTTATGCTCATAAGGACCAATGTCGAGTTCAGTACAATCTGCCGTCAACCCCGTATCAAAATGAGCAGCTATGCGCGGCGCCAGATCCCGACCTGAGGTTGTTGAGCCAAGCAAAGTAGTATGCGGCGGTTGCGGTAGTGATTCGAGAAAATCACAGACAACGCGGCGGTAAGTTAAAGTTCGGTATTGATAAAGCTCAGGATGGTCAGCCACATAAACAATATCTGCTCCATATTCAATTAACTTCTGTGGAATTGTGCCCAGATTGTAGCCAATAACCAGGCATATCAATGAGTGCTCCATTTTGTCGGCAAGAATGCGCCCGGCACCAAGTAATTCAAGAGTTACCGGCTGCAGCTCGCCTAAAATTACTTCAGCGATTACCAGCACATCACCCTTGGGACAAAAATTAGTAACAGTTTCCTCGCTCATTTTGTTTCCAGTGCCACCAGATAATCTTTTACATTGTCATTCGCCAAAAGATCGGCAACCAAATTTTCAGGCGAATTGCCTTCATACATGGTACAGCTGCCGCCAATTTCACTGACCTTCTCTGTCGCCGCAACAATAGTTGGTGATCCTTTCAATCCGCAGCGATCAGGATCAGCGCCAACTATGTCTAAATCAACGCTGCGTATGTACTGCTTCATTTCATCCGGGTTATGCAAAAGGTGCTGGACACGCCAGGCACCACGAAATGACTTATATTCCAGAGCATGATAAGAATTGGCTACTGTGACTAGAACCGGCAATTCAGTCAGTACTTTTTGTATGCCCCCTTCAATAATACGCCGCGCCTCAACTTTGCCATTAACCATGGTAAAGTCCTCGCAATAAGTAATTTGTGGCAAATTGAGCCTCTCCGCCAACTGCGGTCCTACCTGGGCCGTATCACCATCAGTTGTCTGCAAGCCGCAAAAAATAATATCCGGCTTACCAACATATAGAATTGTTTTATAAAGCGCATAAGCAGTCGCCAAAGTGTCAGAGGCTGCCAGACGTTTATCAGATAAGAGATAACCACAATCTACGCCATGCTCTAATGCTTCAAGCAAAACTTCAGTGGCCGGCGGCGGCCCCATAGAAATAGCAGTTACTGTCCCGCCATAACTGCGTTTGGTGAAAAGAGCAGCCTGTAAAGCATAACGATCAAATGGATTGAGCATTCTTTTGGCTCGAGCCCGATCAATAGTGCCATCAGGGTTTAAGCCGGCCTTAGAGCCCTGGTCAGGGACCTGCTTGACTAGAACAAAAATATTGTAATTGCCGCTTTTCACAAATCAATTGTTGCCTCTCAATCAAATCTTACCCTGACTAACAGCCACCTTTTCACTCAATGTACTAAACTAGTTACATCCGCAAAAAATCATGCAAGGAGAGCAATTAATGAAAATAAGACAATTGGTAATTATCATGGCTGTCTTGAGCACCAGCATTTTGGCTAGCCTGGCATATGAGTTGCGCTGGCATGATGTCAATTCTGGGATGGAAGAAGGCAAACGTGCTCATAAATATGTTTTGGTTGATGTATATACCAGCTGGTGCGGTTGGTGCAAAAGGCTGGATCGTGACACTTTTACCGATCAGGGATTAGTTGAATTTCTCGATCAGAAATTCGTTTGTGTTAAGGCCAATGCCGAAGACCATGCTGCTGGACAGAATCTGGCTCACCAATATAGTGTCAATGGCTTCCCTTGTGCCCTGGTATTTGATCGTGATGGTAAATTCATTGACAGAATAGTCGGTTACAAAGATGCCTCTGACTATCAGTCGGCATTAAGCGACATTATTGCCAGCCATTAACCATCAACACAATGCATAATTACCTGCATATTCTGCAGTGACTGGCTGATGTTGCCGCAGCTATCAATAAATAGCGTGGCTAAGCTTTTGATAGTCTGCGTATTTTTGAAATTGGGCAAAATAGTATATTGATTATCCGGTAGTAAAGACAATAAATGCCGTATAAAACGTAATCCGGCCATGCTTATAGGTACATTGTCCGGTCCGCCGCTACCTTCAATAATTGCCCGCTCCACAAAGACAATCGCCTCACATTCAGTCAGGCTTCTGTCAATTTGGTCAGGAGTAAATTGTAGTTGATTGTTTTTTGTCATTATCGGTTTCAATAATTATAATCAAAGAAGTAGTCAAGTAGTCAATTAATACGTTCCGCTTCCCAACTACCGCCGCCTTGTGTCTTGCCGCTTAAATAAGGACCCTGATAATCCTTGTCATTAACTACAGTGACGTCAGCTTTAAATGTCATCTCGTGCCCATGATAAAGCTGATTGTGTTTTTTGGTGTCCGGATATTCACGCGTAAAGCTTGCTGTTGGGAAAGAATACCAGCCCTTTTTTATAATAAATAGCGCCCCATTCTCTTTATCAACACCATGACCAGTTAGTTTGTTGCCTTCCTGCTCAATAAACATTGTTGAGTGAATGATTTTAAAATTATATTCAAAAGCTACTTCCCATTTGCCTGATAAATCTGGAGCTCGCCCAGATACAACTTCTTGTTGATTCTGTTGAACTGGATTCTCATTTTCCGGCGGTGTCATCTTGACAGCCTGATTATTTTCCGGTTGATTAAACGCTGCTTCCCAGTCACCGGTAGTAATGTTGCCATTGATTTCGCGTGAAAAATCTCCACCCATATATGGTATTTCACCATTTTCGCCAGCCAGTAAGGAAAACTGTCCATGGCATTGCACCGGCGCACGAGGATCATTGTCATAGGATTTAAGAAAAATGATTTCATTACCCTTAATTTCACCGTGGCTAATTTTAAAGGCAGCCCCGTTTTCATTGTCTTTGCCATAACCGGAAAAATTTTGGCCGTTTTGCTTAAGCAACATCATGCCGGTTATTACTGCCCCTCGATAACGAAAACCTATTCGCCATTGACCTGATAAATCAATATTCTTTCCTGAAAGATTAGGGGCAGCAGGCGATTGCTGGTTGGCAGTCGTGTCAGGAATTAAATTATGGCGAGTCCGCCCGGTCAGTGATATTTGACTGCAGCCACCCGAAATGACACTCATCGAAACAAGCAAACTTAACCAAATAAAATAGCCGTTGTACATATATCTGCCCTTTTAACTTGCCTGACTCTTTTCCTCAGCCACCACCAAGGCATTAGCTGTTAACCATGCTATCAGACGTTCCTTAGCCTTGCCTTGCAAATAAGTATCCAATTGCTGCCGCACTGCTATATTTTGGGCGACAATCTTTTTAAAACTATCGAGCACAAGCGGACTTTCAAAAGCGACTGCCAGCAATTTGCTTAACTGCGCGTCTTTAATATCATTCATAAAGTTGCGCAGATCATTTAGCACTTCTTCTTTGCCGGCTTTGGGAATATACAAAAAGCGATCATGAAATATTTCAATTTCGTCAGTGAGATCCCGTAGATCCTCTAGCTGGCGGTGCACCAGACGAATGCTACCATATTCGGTATCAAGGTAATATATATTATCCTGTGAGTCGTCTTGATAGGCGAAGAGTAAATAATCAAAGTCGATATCTATTTTTTTCATAATGTGAGCTGATCTATACCTGCTTGTATAATTGATTGTAAAAGATGTAAGCACAAAATAACAGGGGTTTTATTACCGGTATGGATATTGCTAGTTTGTCAGCCAGGCGGTGTATGTCCTGTACAGAGAATACGCCCAGGCTGACCGATAAAGAAATTACCAATTATCTTACTTTATTTCCGGATTGGCAGCTAAAAGAAGGAAAGCTGGAACGGCAGGTAAAAGTAAAGGATTTCCGTGAAGCACTTAAGCTCGCCAATCGCATTGGCGAAATTGCTGACCAGGAAAATCATCATCCTGATCTTCTTGTCAGCTGGGGTTTACTAAAAATAATTATTTATACACATGCTGTACAAGCAATGACTGAAAATGACTTTATCCTGGCAGCCAAAATTCAACATATTGTTTTATAGATAGGTCAAAAGCACCGTAGTGCAGGCGCTCGCGCCGTGGTTTTTATTCCATAAAGCCTGGCAGGCAGCCGCTGCAAGCAAGAATTGTCTGCCGCATAGTTGCCGCTTGCACTCTGGCAAGTCTGAGATCTCGGGTAATATAAAGCAGCTGCAGTGTGGAAAGCAAACAAATATTTTTTCGTTTAGCAAACTCAATTACCGCGTCAGTAAAGTCAGGCTCTGGACGCTGATCAAAAGGAGTATCAGTAAAAGGACAGGCAATAAGTATGCCTTTAAGTTCATAAGTATGCTCATTCCAATAATTAATCATTGACTCAGCCAGATGCGCCAGCTCCCCTCTTTCTGCCTGACCTTTACTCACAGCAATGCGAGTTAAGGCCACTGGTTGCGCACTGTCTATCAGGATAAGCTCATTGGTATTTTGCAACCATGGCTTGCTTGCCCAACCTAAAACATTCAAGGTTATTTTGCAGCTTTCCAACAGGCTGCCTTCTTTGCCTGTCAGCAATGGCACTTTCAAAGCTTCAAGAAAGCTAATAGTTTCTTCCTTGATAGCGATTTGTTTTTCCAGCTGCAACATCTGGGCACGTACAAACTTGGTTTCTTCCAATATTCTATTAATGCCCACTAACGAATAGTCGGCAGCCCAGATACGTTGTTGTGGTAATTCTTCAATAGGCGGTGGCACAGTGGCAGCCTCTATTGGTACCGATGGCTGCAATTCTGTAATTATTGTTGCCGGAGCTGGACTGGTGACTGAACTTCTTTCCTCATGCCCATTGGCATGAATTTCGACTGGTTCCGGCTCAGGTTCCTGCTGGCTAATTTCTGCTTTACGATCAGCTTGCTCCTTAAATAAACCCTGTAATTTCATACTATGCTGGGCCGATGACATACTTATTTGTAGCTCAACAGGTGGGCCCGGTGAAGGCGAGGGGCTAAAGCTGCCTTTACTGGCCGGCTGCAGCCGGCAGTTCTTCTAAAGGGCTGGTCACAGAGGTGATTTCTATTTCCTGCCCATTCACCTCCGGCATAGTGTCTTGTACTACTGCCACCTCCTCTACCAGTCCGGGATCATCCCTCATATTATTTTTGTGCCACTGATAAATACAATCAACTAAACTGTGATCAAAATCAGGTGAATAAGGAGCAGGCAGAAAAACTACCTGCCCACCACAATCGCCAATTTTAAGTTGCCCGGCAATACATTTTTTGGGACCAGCTAAAGCTAATACTGTGTAGTTGTCACTGAGGAATTCTGTCCGGATTATCGTATTCCATTCCAAACCAGGCTGGTCAAAATATTTGCTAAATTCGGTATTTTCTGCTTCAGGCGTTTTATCTACATTGCGCCCATGAGCGACTGTACTCATATGACGTACGGTTTGCTCGCTCATGGTAGAACTTCCCGACTGATCAGGAGCCATTTTACCCAACCAGGCATAATTATCCACATACTTTGAGTTACCCATAAGCACAAAGGGACGGCATAAATAAAAGACCAGCAATCCTCCCTGTTCTACAAATTGCACCATTTCTTTTGATCGATACTCAATCTCAGTACTGATTTGATTAATTATGCGATCGTCATCCAGCTTAAATGAAGTCAGTCCATCGCCAATAGCCATATCTATCTGCTTGACGATGTCCAGCTGTATGTCAAAAAGATGAAGAATACTGAGCGGATTAACAATAATAACCCTGTAATTGGTTAAAGGACCGGCGCTATCCCTGGACAAACCTAATGCCTGGCCATAACCAGGGCAATTTAGTCTTAAAATGGCTTGGGATTGAATGGACTGTAAATCCTGCACCGTTTTCATAAAATTTATCCCTTCCTAACCCAAATTTATACCCGGCTGGAAGCCATTCCTTGCAGATAATGCCTTGTCCTGCTTATGGGATTGTAACGCTTCTGAAATAAGGCTGGTTCGGCTGGGCAGGGTTTAAGCCAACTATCGGCTTGACCCTATACCAGGTAGTTCTTTACCAGGGAAAAAGGGCAGGGTTATATATTAAAACAAGACAGAGAAGCTGATAATATAGGGGTTTATGACAAAAGCAATTTATCATCGCAAAGGGTTTGGGCTGAAAGACCAAATAGCCGGGGAATTAACGGCAGAATACCATTCTGACCTGATTGCCGAGCTTCGCGCTAATGGTAATCAGTTGAAAAAAGGGCGGGTGACCATACGCCTGGCCGATGCTTTTGGTTTTTGCTGGGGTGTGGAGAGGGCTGTTTCCATGGCTTATGAGACCCGCCAGCACTTTCCCGACAGGCAGATTTATATTACTAACGAGATTATTCACAACCCGCTGGTAAATGAAAATTTGCAGAAAAAGGCTGTCAATTTTCTGCCCTTAAATAGCGACGGCAGCAAAGATTTCAGCAAAATAACACCGGCTGATGTTGTCATTTTGCCGGCCTTTGGGGCCAGTGCCCAGGAATTGAAAACTTTAATTGACTTAGGCTGTGAAATTGTCGATACCACCTGTCCATGGGTCTCGCGAGTTTGGAACAGAGTGGCAAAATACGAAGAGGCAGAATTTACAGCTATTATCCATGGCAAATACAACCACGAAGAAACGATTGCTACGGCTTCTCGCGCCAAACGCTTTTTGATTTTACAGAATCTAGCTGAAGCCAAATGGGTATGTGATTATATTCTCAACGGCGGGCAAGCCGATACTTTTATGCAACGCTTTTCTAAAGCTACTTCGCCTGGTTTTGACCCCAAAAAGATCTGCTCCGGGTGGGCGTAGCCAATCAAACTACCATGCTTAAAACAGAAACAGAACAAATAGGCAAGCTATTTGAGCAAACTATGTTGTCCAAATATGGGCCATCAAAACTGAACGAACATTTCGTTTCTGCTGGCGACACCATATGCGATGCCACGCAAGAACGTCAGGATGCTATGCAGGGATTGCTCGGTCCGGACGTAGATTGCCTGCTGGTTATCGGCGGCTTTAACTCATCCAATACCGGACACCTGCAAGAAATTGCCGAAAGCAAAGGAGTAATTTCCTATCATATTGACGGCGTCGAACGTATTGGTCCCGGCAATTCCATCGCCCACAAAGCCAAAGATGAAAATAATCTCCAACACACAGACAACTGGTTGCCTGATGGAGAAATAACCATTGGTGTTACCGCCGGTGCCTCTACGCCCGATCAAGTAGTAGAACAAGTTATTGAAAGAACATGTGAGCTCGCCAATTCACTGACATGAGCAGCCAATCACAAACATTACCTGCAACCCATGTGCAGACTTCGCCCATGCTTTTAGCTTGCCGGCAATTACCCGCTCCGCATACGCCAATCTGGCTGATGAGACAGGCTGGGCGCTTTATGCCTGAATATAGAAAAATTAGAGAGAGGGTCGGCTTTCTAGAACTATGCAAAAATCCGGATCTGGTGACAGAAGTAACTTTATTGCCGGTAGAACAACTGGGCGTTGATGCCGCCATAATATTTGCCGATATATTGCTTTTGCTTGAGCCGCTGGGCATTAAACTTACTTTTGACAAAGGTGCCGGACCAACAATTCATAACCCCGTTATCAGCGAACAAGACGTTGATCGTCTTTGTCAAGCAAACTCCATCAATGTCATTGACAGCTTGTCTTACGTATTTGCTGCCATAAAACAAACTCGCCAGGCACTAAATAAAAAACTGCCACTAATTGGTTTTTGTGGTGCGCCATTCACATTGGCTGCTTATTTAATTGAAGGTGGATCACCAGGCAGCCTAATTGCCGCTAAAACGTTTATGTATAATCATCCGGAGGCCTGGCACAAACTGATGCAATTGCTGACCAGTATCAGTTCCCAATATTTGTTGGCACAAATTAAATCCGGAGCGCAAATTGTACAAATATTTGACAGCTGGCTTGGTTATTTATCTCCGTCCGATTTCGAACAATATGTTCTGCCGCACAGCCGCAGCCTGGTAGAGGCAGCGCAAGAACAGGCACCAGTAATTTATTTTGGGACGGGTACAGGCAGCCTGCTGCCTTTAATAAAAGAAACAAAATGTACAGTGGTTGGTATGGATTGGCGTGTCAATCTTGCTTTAGAATGGTCCCGTTTGGACTACAGCGTGGCTGTGCAAGGCAATCTTGATCCGGTTATTTTATTGAGTGATAAAGAAAATATTGCTAAACAAACAAAAAGAATACTGGCATCAATTGCCGGTAAGCCAGGACATATATTCAATTTGGGTCATGGTGTTTTGCCCCAAACCCCGGTCAGTAATGTGCAATATCTGATAGAACTGGTTCACGAATTGAGCGGAAAAACTGTTTAATGACACAGACTGTTATTATTGTCGGCGGCGGCATCACCGGACTGGTGGCAGCTTATAGACTGGCCTGCTTAAAAAAGAAAGATGCTTTGCCCCTGGAAATAATATTGCTTGAAGCCAGTGACCGCTTGGGAGGAGTAATCCATTCGCAACCAGTTGAAAAATATACTATTGAGCATGGTCCCGATGCATTTCTGGCAGACCGGCCAGAAATGAAAACTTTACTTGCTGATCTTGGTTTAGATAAAAGTTTATTGTCAACTGCAAAAAAAAATCGCCGTGCTTTTGTAGCCCGTAATAATAAATTATTGCCCTTGCCTTCCGGTTTTTATCTTATTTCACCAACCAATTTATGGTCTTTATTTAAAAGCAAATTATTTTCACTAGCGGGCAAATTACGAATTGCTTTTGAAACCTGCTTGCCGGCTAATATCGACAAGGATATAGACGAAAGCGCAGGCTCTTTTATTGCCAGACGTTTTGGACGTGAGTTGCTGGCTCGAGCCGGCGAGCCTTTAATCGGCGGCATATATATGGCTGATGTCAATTTATTGAGCGCTCAATCTACGTTGCCTTATTTTACTGCCCTTGAGAAAAAACAAGGCAGTATTATCAAAGGTCTTGCCAAAGCAGACGATCATAATGCTAGCACTGCCAGCGGTGCTAGATATAATTTATTCAGCTCCTTTCCGGACGGCATCGAAACTCTTATCCAACGGCTGAAAGAAGAATTGCTCGATACCCAAATTATTCTAAACACAAAATTGCAGAACATTACTGCCGGACAACAAAAAAAATGGGAGCTGACAACAGAAAATGGGCAGACTTTTCAAGCCGATGCTCTTATCCTGGCTATGCCGGCTAAATTAACAGCACCGATTATTTCTCAGCTCGACAAAAAGCTAAGCACTAAGTTAGCCTCAATTGAAACGATTCCGTCCGTAGTCATCAATTTGCTCTACCGCCGCAAAGACATAGGACGCACACTTAACGGCTTTGGTTTTGTTGTGCCGGCAACTGAAAACAAAAAATTTATAGCCTCGGGGTGGATTAGTAAAAAATTTTTTCACCGCTCTCCTTCCAGGCACGAAATAATAAGAGTTTTTCTGGGAGGGTCAAAGGCACCTTCGTTATGTACTCTGCCCGATGAACAATTAATACAACTTGCTCATAGCCAACTTACACCGTATTTGCATTTGAAGTCCGCTCCAAAACAAGCATGGCTGGCCAAATGGACGCACGGCCTGCCTTTTTATCGGGTTGGTCATGCTAAAGTTGTGCAAGCAATAGAAAATTATGCTGCTGCGCACGAAGGATTATACTTTGCCGGCGCTTCTTACAATGGATTGGGCATTCCCGACTGCATCCGCAGCGCAGAAATTACAGTAGCTAAATTAGCTGCCTTTCTGCAACTTGATACTGCGCTGATAGAAGTTTAGCCAGATTCCATAGCAGATCTAAAAGCGTGATCACCAGGTCTCGTTCCGGCAACGCCACAGAATAAGTCATCATGGGTTTTGAAGAAGATCTATGACGCAGGCTCCCAGCGCATATCCTTTGCTAAACATATTCCTATACTCCTACCGCATTTCAATAGAATCTACCCACATCTAAGCGTCTCGTAATGCACATTATGTTCGGTAATCATGAATTGCCTCAATGGGATAGGCTTTCTTGCCTGTGTCATAGTTTTGCCACAACTATTTAGTAAGCTCAGTCTTGAAGATTGTCGGTTTAGCAATTATTTAAGACAAACCCATTAATTATGGGGTATAATATCATAGGTCATTATGATTGAAGCTATTCGATTACAGGACTATCATCAAAAATTCCCTAATGGTGATCGAGTAGATATAATCATCTGGAAACTTCCTAAGGCAACCATAGAGCGCCCTCATGGACTCAAGTATCGATTGAACTATTCATTACCTGATAGAACAAATCTGGTACGTTACGATAACGAAACTGGCAAAGCTGATCACAAGCACATAAAAAACATCGAACTCCCCTATAATTTCAGCACAATAAGACAATTATTTAAAGATTTCGCAGCTGATATAAAAGCTAACGGAGGTACATCATGAGAAAAAAAAAGGTCCGCCGCATTCGCATTACTATCCGCCCTTATGCTGAGGCTGTCAAGGAAATTATAGATACTTGTGAAAGAGCAGAACAAGGGCTGCCTGCTTTACCGGCTGACACTGAATTGAATTTTACCGATGCTGCCAATATGCTTTCCACATTGTCTAAAAGCGTATGGAATTACTAATGTTTTTACACCAATATGGGCCATCCAATATCAGGCAATTGGCTAAGAATGTAAATCGCGACTATAGTGTAATTCATGGCGATGTCAAATTACTTTTAGAATTAGGATTACTTTCTACTACCAAAAATAAAGAAATAGTCGTACCCTGGGATGAATTAACCATAGAACTTCCATTAGCAAAAACGGCTTGATATTTAATTTTAAACACCAAAAGGAAATATTGTCGGTACGAGTCGGCGCCATTTAAGCTCGTCACCGTAAGCTTTATAGCTAGTGCCTAAATGTTCCAGTAAAAGTTTTTCTTCGTATTTAGCCCGCTTCAACCATAATGGTGCCACTACAAATAGTGCAAACAATGCACAAAATATTGATGTGGCGGCAAGCGAAGCTCCACAAAGGGCCTGCGCAAATCCGGAATAAGCCGGATGCATTACATACTTAAACAATCCAGCCTTACATACGGCATGATTTTCCAACAATTCAGCATCAGTGGAAAAATATTTTCCCAGCGAATACCAACCGCCAATAATAAAAATCAAACCGCTTACCAAAAGCAAAACTCCAACCCAGGAAATCCACAGAGCTGCTCCTGTCGTTTTGCCAGTACTTAAAACAAAAAGCCAGCGTTGCGATTCAGGTAAAGACAATGGCAAAGGAACACCGCTATGCATAACGAAAGCCAGCACGATTAAAAGCACATTGATGAAAATTAAAAGTTGCGGTGCTCTTTGAATAAGAAAATTACTTTCATATTTAACACCACTGCCCCGGCGCTTAAAGCCTGCGATTAAAACAGGAGTAGAGGCAATTGCACCAATGATAACCAGTAAACAAGTACATAAAGTAGGTAAATTTAAATACATCAAGCTTTTTCCAGGTAAACTAACAAAAGTAGAATTATATCGCCTTCAGGCCAACTAGCAGATAAAACCATTGAGCGATCAAGAACCAAATATAACCGTCTCATTACCGCCGCTGCCGGCAGCAGTGGGCATAGCCAAGCGTCCTGCCGCCATCGAATGGCATAAAGCCACAGACGGAGCTAAGCTGGGTTATCGAACTTGGAAAGGGAATATTGATGCACCGATTGTTCTTTATCTTCACGGCATTGAAGGACATAGTCAGTGGTTTGAAAACACAGCTAGTGTTTTAAATGAGCGCGGTTTTTCAGTTTACGCTCCTGATCGCCGCGGTTCAGGCATAAATGGGCAAGCCCGCGGGCACATAAGAAATTATCATACTTTTTTATCCGATATTGAAACTCTCTTACGCAATATCAGGCGCGATCATCGTGGTTGTCCTGTTTTTTTAATGGCCAATTGCTGGTCAGCCAAACTGGCAGCAATCCTGGCCCAGGTCGATTACAAAGCCGGTGATAAAAGTCTGGTACCTCCATTTGCTGGACTGATTTTTACCAGTCCGGCTATTTACACTCATATTGACTTGCCTGTGGCTGCCAAATTAAAAATTGCTTTGTCCTGGTTAAAAGGCGATGCAGGACAAATGCAACTTTGGCCAATTCCCTTGACAATATCTATGCTAACCAACAATCCAGATTATCTTGACTACTTACAAAAGACCCTCTGCGCTTAACCGAGGTTACCACTTCTTTTTTGGTTCAAACATTTTTTCTAACTTTGCATGCCAGACAAATAGCTAAAAATATCAAAACACCAACTCTTGTATTGCAAGCAGGAACCGATGAAATTGTTGACATAGAAAAACTAGAAAATTGGTACGAAAAAATAGCTGCTACCGACAAAGCTATACATGTATTTCCCGAAGTTGCTCATAGTCTTGATTTTGATCGCACCTGGTTCAAAGAATACACACACATGCTTTCCAGTTGGATTGCCGCCCGCACACATCGGCTATGAAAATTCGCGATTTGCATTTCTATATAGTCAATCTGCCATTTCGCTTTACTTTCAAACATAGTCTGGCTGAGCGCTCTTTTCAAGCAATGTCATTGTTAAAGCATTGATTGAAGATAAGAATGGAAAACTGTTTATCGGCTATGGTGAAGGCATACCTAGAGACTATGTCACGGGCGAAACAATTGCTGACACTGAAACAATAATGAATAATGTTTATTTCCCGCGCTTGCTTGATAAACATTTTGCCGACTCAGGTGAATTGATATCTTTTTAAAAGAACAGATTGAAGTTTTAGCTGTTGAAAAAAGACCAGTTGGTTCATTCTGGTGCGCCCTGGAAACAGCCCTACTGGACGCTGCCTGCAAAGCTGATGGCATTCCATTAATTCAACTTTTTAGCAAAGGTCAACTTGTCGGCACTAGCATTAAATATGGTGCGGTGATTCCTTTTGTAAGCAACAAAAAAGCATTGCTGGGTATGTTGATATTTTTTAAATTATTTGGTTTTTCCACTGTCAAATTGAAAGTAGGAAAAGATCTGGAAAAAGATCTTGATAATATACGTCTGGCTCGCCTGATCATGGGTGACAGAGCCACGCTAAGAATAGATGCTAATTGTGCCTGGTCGGTGGATGACACAATCAGATTTGCCGGCCGAGCACAAGCTTATAACATAGCGTCCATCGAGCAACCTGTTACAGCCGATAATATTGATGGGCTTGTGCAATTAAGTACTTGCTTGCCGCAAACAATTGTTCTTGATGAGTCATTGTGCACAATCGCACAAGCTAATTCATGGGCACAGACAAAAAAGGCAAACAGTAAAATGAAGATTGACTTCAATATTCGCCTCTCTAAAGTGGGCGGAATGATTGCTGCAAGCACTATTCGTACAATTGCTCAGGCTGCCGGCATTGATTGCCATCTGGGAGCGCAAGTGGGGGAAAGCGGCATTCTCACAGATGCCGGTCGCATATTTGCTCTCAGTCATGGACCATTTGTCAATTGCGAAGGAGCTGCCAATTACTTTTTGCTCAAGCAAGATCTGACCAGAGAAAATCTTACTTTTTCTTACGGTGGTCTTGGCAAGCTGCCCAACAAAGGCAATGGGCTTGGCATAACTGTTGAAGAAAAAAATATGCTAGTTTATAAGCTATCACTAAACACGGTTTATAATGCCTGATATAAAAATTGCCATCACCGGCGCAACCGGACTGGTTGGCAGCAATCTCACAGAATACCTGGCCCAAAGAGGCCATCGTGTTAGAGCACTGGTGCGCTCTACACAATCGGCCCGGTTATTTGCCGATAGCTGGTCTGGTCGCGGCATTGAGATTCAGGAAATAAATGTATTGCATAAAATTGAGCTAAAGCAAGCTTTTACGGGTATTGATGTTGTGGTGCATGCTGCCGCCATCGTTGACCCATATGCTTCTCCCTCATCTATTTATGCTGTCAATGTTCTGGGCAGCCAGTCGGTTTTAGAGGCAGCCATAGAAACTGGTATCAAACAATTAGTTTTTGTCAGCAGCCTTTCTGTAATTACAGGCAATCAGGATCAATATGACAGTGATGAAAATTCTCCTGTGCTTATGTGCGGCGAACCTTATGCTGACTCAAAAGTACAAGCAGAAAAAATTATGAGCAGTAATAACAACAATAGCAAGATAGCTGTCACTATTGTTAGACCTGGTTTTATATATGGGCCGCGAGAACGAGCCTGGCTACCACAATTAATCGCCGCTATTGCTGCCGGCAGGGCTGTATTAATAGACAGTGGCAGTAAAGAGACCAATGTTATCTATATAGAAAATCTTAATCAAGCTATTCAATCAGTGCTTCTCAATCAAAAGGCTTATGGACAGGTTTATAATCTCACTGACGGACAAAATATAACCAAGAAGCAACTCTTTGATGCCATAAGCAAAGAACTAGGTTTGCCATTGATCCAAAAGAATCTTCCCAGCTGGCTTGTTAAGCCCATTTTTACTATGGTATCGTCTATAGCACCATTATTACCTGTAGCTAGTCGAAAAAAATTATCACGTTTTTCTATGGCAGCATATAGACTCATCGGTATCAACCAGGGTTTTTCTATTGCTAAAGCCGAGCAAGAACTTGGCTATATAAACCGTATTCCGTTTGCTGTCGGTATGGGAAAAACGCTAAGCTATTTTAAACAAAATACCAGCACCCAGGTGCCAACTAATCAAGATCGCATTTTAGTCAACAAATGAAAATCAAAGCATTTATCATAGACTATTGCCAGAGGCATGCTCATCCTGTCAATACTGTGCTTCACCTTATTGGTGTTCCTCTAGTGTTCTATGGACTTTATCTCTTCTTTAATAAAACCCCGCAGACCGCCGTCGCCTTAATTGTATTGGGCTATTTTTTCCAATACCTGGGACACAAGGCCCAGGGCAATGAAGTCGGCGAAGTAACTTTAATTAAAAAGTGCGTACGGCTTGCAGTCAATAAATATAAACAAAAAGAGGAAGCACACAACCAATGATAACGCCAGTTCAAGAGCAAGACATATCCACTCAAACACAAATAAGCACTGTTCTCATCGACGGTGCCACAGGTTATATTGGTTCGCATCTAGCTTATGCTCTTAAGCAGTTACCTCAATTAACTGTCCGCTGTTTAGCCAGAGAAGGCACAGATCAAGCCAATATAGAATTCTTACAAACAAGCGGCGCAAAAGTATGGCAAGCTAATCTGGGTGACAAAACTGAGGCTGTTGCAGAAGCTTTTTCTCAAGCTGATGTAGCCTGCCATTTGATTGGCAGTATTGCTCCCAAACGTGGTGAAACACCTGAATCTACACACATAGAACAAACTGAGCGTTTTGTTGAACATTGCTGCCAGGCAAAGGTAAACAAAGTAATTATGGTCAGTGCTTGTGGAGCTGATTCTCAGTCTGATATTGCTTATCACCACACCAAATGGCAGGCAGAACAAATTATCAAAGAAAGCGGCATTCCGGCAATTATTTTGCGTCCTTCACTTATAATCGGCAAAACAACCGGTTTGAGAAATAGCAAATTAATTACTCGTTTACAAGATCTCATTGCTGACAAAAAAGCTGTGCCGCTTGTGGCAGGTGGACATAATAAAGTTCAACCTTTGTTTATCAATGATCTTGTTGAAGCAATAATCACAGCCATATTTAAAATCAAAGGTGATTCAGGCACTAATATGCCCATACTTGAGCTGGGTGGTCCTGAAGTTTTGACATTGCGAGAATTAACCGTGCTTTTAATGCAGGTAATGGGCAAAGAGCGTTCTATTTTAGATCTTCCCGCACCGGTAGCTATGGCTGTCGCCTATTCAAGTGAGGCGTTGCAAGGTGTGCCCATACTAAGCCGTGATCAAGTCAAACTGTCTCAAAAAGACAATATCTGTTCTAACAATCAATTAACAGCTCTCATTCACAAATCACCAACCAGTGTCAAAGAAGCACTTGCTTCCTATAAATTATAAGAGCATGCCTGTAGGGGCGCCCGTAAGCGCGCTCGTGTTCTCCATCCGCACCCGCCCATTCAAATATCGATATGAACGAAAAAAAAGAGAATTTAAATATACTGGTCACCGGTGCCAGCGGCTTTATCGGGCAGAATCTGGTGCCAAGGCTTGTGGACCTGGGGCATAATGTGCATACTTTTGGGCGAACAAAAGCTTTGCCTTCTTTTCTGAACAGGCGTAGTCTTACTCATCATCGCGGTGATATTACCGATTACGAGGCGATTGCGCACGCAATAAAAGGCATGGATGTGGTTTTTCACCTGGCCGGACTTGTCTCTTATAAAAAAAGCGATCTTGAAAAGATTTATGCCATTAATGTCACCGGTACAAGCAATGTTATGCAAGCTTGCCTGAGGCATAAAGTAAAGCGAGTTATTCACACCAGTTCGGTGGCGGCTATGGGCATTCCTGCCCCTGGTGAGATTGGTAACGAAGACATAGAATACAATCTATCTAATTTGGGGTTGACTTATTGCGATACTAAATATCTAGGCGAGCAAGAAGTGCTGAAACGTGTAGCCCAAGGATTACCGGTTGTTATTTTAAACCCTGGTATCATATTTGGTGAAGGTGATACACACCCACATCATCATGCTATTTTTGCTGCTATGTCCAGAGGTCGAATGCTTGGCGTGCCTCCAGGCGGCATTCCCTTTTCAGATATCAATGATGTTGTAGACGCGCATATTAATTGCCTGGAAAAAGGAAAAACAGGTGAGCGTTATGTTCTAGTTAATGCCAATCTTTCTTTTAAAGAAGCTTCTCTTCTTTTTGCCAATATCTACAATGTCCGTCCGGCCCTATTTGAAATACCAGGTGCTTTACTGGTTGGTTTAGGCAGCCTGGTAGAAAACATATTGCCATTATTTGGCATAGATCCACCTTTGACACGACAAGGAGCTTGGCTCACTCAGCACAAAATATTTTTTAGCTCTGCCAAAGCACAGCGTGAAATTGATTTTCAGCCCACACCTTTTGACGAAACCATACGCCGTACTTCTGAGTATTATTTGAACAATACCAGCAAAGCTTTGCATAAAAATTAACCTTGGCCATAAAAATTATGTCCAGGGCACCATATAGGGACGCTTTAATTGCTTGGTTAAATAATCGGCTGCCTGGCGACATTCTTTGCTGGCCGCTTTTTTGTCCATCTCTCTAAAAGCCAGATATTTTAAATAAAGCAAATTAGCTAATCGCGCCGTTTGCGGTGTTTTTTGCTTATGCAAAATGTCCTGAGCATAGTTTATATGAGCAAGACAATTATTCATAAATTTTTCGTGCTTTTTATCGTTCTGTTGTGCTTCACCGCAAACATAGGCAATTACCGCCATAGAAGTCTGATCTCTTGCCAGACGCGGATCATTAGCCGGCAAATGAGCTTTATCTAGTTGCCATATTTTTTCATAGTAATTAATTGAGTCATCGAGCATATTTATATCTCTATATATTCCGGCTAAAGAAATTAGAGTATTGATCAATTTTTGGTCATAGCCTTTGCTCAATTTTTCGCGATCAATTTTAATCTGCTGGTAAAGTTTAAGCGCATCGTCAAATTTGCGCTCGGACCACAGAATGGAAGCCAGTTCTTCCCTGACGTCCAGCTTGAGCTCAGTAGAGGAAGTTCTTGATTTTTGCAGTTTGTTTAGTTTCTTTTCAAGTAAAAATTCTCGTGAATTAATAAAATTGTCATAACAGATATGCGGTGTCTTCAGCAATAATGTTCAGCTTTTGCGGCAAGCTGCCTGTCGACAGCCAGAGGATAATCAAAAATGCCAGGCTAAGACGGATTACATCACGATGATTCATATCGTCCTCATATCTTTTTCAGGCATACTCCGCCGTTTTAGCGTGGCCAATAAAAATTGAGCCAGGGTTTTGAACCAATTAATAAGCTTCAATAAATCTTCTGGCTTAATAAATAATATGAACATGGATATAAAAACAAATTCAAAAATAGGAATATTCATTGTCCAGTCAATAACCAAGTGAAATAAGACGTCCGGCCAACAAAATCCAGTTTGTAAATTCTCTAACCCACAACAGAATACCCAGGCTAAATTCAGTAACAATAGTCATCCAGTTGAACATATAAAGAGAAAAGCGGTGGTCGAATAATACCGGAAGGCTAAATTTGCCAAAATCTGCTAAACTGGTGGAATAATTTACACCATTGCCTGCAAACCATACATCAGAATTAATCTTTAATAAAGCTGTAGAAACATAAGCAAGCGAAACCTGCAGTTGCAGCATTCTTTGCCCCCACGGTGCGGAGGGCGGTGGCATAAAACAAGCCCGATACCAATTTTTCCGTGGTTGTTGCAGAATGCAGTCCAGCGACACAGCATCGCCTGCCCTGCTGAATAATAAAAGCAAAACCACCAGCCTTTGCATATCATCACCAGCATTCAACATAAAAGGAAACTGGTTGCTGATCGAACTATACAAAATGTAGACAACGAATGTACTAACCCGAGTAAATAATCCAATGGTCATCATGAGAGAAGCAATTGCCAGGACTACAAAAACAGCCAAATGCCAGGAATTTTTAATCGGTATAAAATCAAATACATTAACGAGCAAATCTTTGTACTGCCAGTTAGCGACAAAATTCGCATGTGTGAGAATTGCATGTGAGCCAAAAAATACAAAAAAATCGCGCCCATACTGGCTTAAAACTTGCGTCAAAAAAACTACGCCAAAACAGACACGGAAGAGACCAAGCGACAGAGGTGATTGCGGCTTAAACCAGAATTCTTGCCACATTTTCCAAAGGTCTTTCAGGCTCAACGATAGTCCTCCATCCTTACTTTATACAAGAAAAAATTTTCACGCACGTTCTCGCGTGGCGGAGATTTACGCCGCCCCGGGTATGGCATAGCGGGAATATCTCCTCTGTTCAAATTGAGGCTCACTTGAACAGGCGGATTGCCGGCATCATAAAAGCCTCGAGCAATGTAACTAGCAATGTAAGGACGAAACATTCTGAATTCAAACCAGGGCATGATATCGTCATAATGCTTGCGTACCCGCTCTCGCAAAGCATCTTCCCATTGATTCATTTTTTCCAAGACGAGGAAATTCATAATAGGCTGTACTGCCATCCTGAAATGTCACTATAGCATAGGGATGCATACTATACGCACGTGGATTAGGACAAAACATTCTCCACGACTGCTCTACGCTCAGCAACATTTCAGGCACCCGGGTATATTGACGCATAAACTGTTTAAAAGGACAATCAGCAGCAACACAGATAAGAACGATAAACCAATAGAAAACTATAAAAATGCTGATTATAATTTGGTCTCTGATTGACATTGAATTCATAGCAGGAATTATCACATGCTCCAGTAGCGATAAAAATAACAATGCTGTTTTTTATCGACTAAAAGCCCCTCACGGGTATTTTTACCTACATCATTATGGGCACGCTGTACATATTCATAGTTAGCAGCAACATCACGAAGAGAGCGATCATCTTTCCATTTACTGGCAAACCATCGCCGGCCAACTTCGGCCACAACAACTTTAAATTCCTGGGCATCACGTAAATGAACCGGGGTGAGGCTTTTGAACTTAATCCAGTAATCAACACCATAATTGGTGTCATGGTCTCCCACCAGTTCAGTCACCGAATTTGGTGCCTCTAGAAAGGCTTGCTGAAAGACCTTTTCTGCAGAAAACTCCGGTGGTCTGTGGAGATGGTTATACCAGAGCAATGCACCTAATAAAATAACTACCGTGCCTGCAATAAAAAGTTTTTCTGTTGTGTTGAGAATGCCTCGACAGCTGCGCCTTTTTTCTAACATCGGTATATTCCCAAAACCCCTGTCCATCTAATTATTACATGAACGGAGGATTAAATCCGTTTTCAATAATTTGTGCTTCCACAGCCAATTGAAAAAGTTTCTTGACAGCCTGTTGTCCGGCTTGGCCACAATCAACACTTAATTCATTCACATACATACTTACATAGCGACGAACCAGATTTTCAGACATCTGCCCGGCAAGGGGCAAAACATACTTGATGGCATCATCTTCATTAGCTAAAGCATATACAATTGATTGGCGAACTATTCTTATTAGTTCAGCAATTTTTTGTTTGCTCAGATCGCGTTTTATAGCATTGCCCCCGAGTGGTAATGGCAATCCTGTTTTTTGATACCACCACTGACCAAGATCAATTATCTTATGCAAGCCGCTTGCTTCATAGGTAAGTTGTCCTTCATGAATAATTAGCCCTGCGTCTACGTTGCCCTTCAACAAAGCAGGAATAATATCCTGAAATGGCATCTCAATAACTTTTACAGTTTGTGCATACAAACGCAGCAAAAGATATGCTGTCGTCATACGCCCGGGAATAGCTATAGTAGTAGCAGTCAAAGATTGAGGCGACATGCTTTTCCTGGCTAAAACAATTGGTCCGGTACGCAGACCAAAGCTTGCTCCGCAAGGCATAAGCAAATAATGATCGGCTATACTGGGATAAGCTGCAAAAGAAATCGCAGTTATGTCATATTTGCCTTCTTTAGCCTCTTCGTTGAGCGTTTCAATGTCCTTAGTGACTGGCTCAATATTCAAATCGCCTGTAGCAACAGCACCGCTGGCGATGCCATAAAACATAAAGGCATCGTCACAATCTGGGCTATAGGCTAGTTTTATCGATTGCTTAGCTGTATTTATATTATTCATTATTACCGTTATGACAGTATGTCCTCATTGAATTCACCGCCTAATTTTAAACTGGCTTGCAAGGCAATAATTGTTTCATGCATCACGCGGCTTAACACGGAAGTCGGTTCTAAGACCAGCTTGCTTAGAATCTGATATATAACCGGATCTAATTCTTTAAGGCCGGCGCGGGTCTCCTTCACGGAGAAAGCAGCAAAAGACTCCGCCCAGTATTCTTGCACAGCAGTCTTTGCATAGCCGGAAATAAAATGCCTGCCTTCAAATTGGTTAAGCATAAGCAATTCTGATTGGCATTCAAAATTTGCCGGCAAGGAATGAAATCTCTCACAACTTTGCCAGCGTTTTTCATATAGTTCATTGATCTGTTCCTGCACTGATGTGGTTAGCAAAAAATCTACCTGATGCCCAAATTCGTGTGCCATAACAAGATTCAGCCTTACCTCTAAATAATCCCGGCTAATTTTAGGAACATTCCAGATTGGTCCATATTGCCTATAGTAATCAATCTCTTTTTCAAATTCCTCTTTATCGAGGGTAACATTGCCTGTACGAATGCGAGTCACACCAGTGGCGCCATGTTTGACATTGCCAAGAGATGCATCACCCTCACTTTTTCTTACCACTTGCAATATCCCACAGGCCGCCCACAACGACATAGTGGAGAATACATATTTTTTTTGGGTACTGCTCAACGAGTCAAAACGGTCAAAATAACGAATAATTTCATTCTCAATATATGATTTGCCAGGTCTGTACAATGGCCTGGTGAATTGATGTTGCCAATTTTCTCCCCGGCTATTGGTGCCTTGAAATGAAAAGTTGAGTAAGGTGTTCTCGCTCAATTTTAACTTACTTGCAGCAGCGCTTTTATCAAGCACATATATCTCACCTTGATCAGTAATCTCAGCCAGACAGTGATGGTCTGTGCTTATCACTCGACCATTGCGTACCAGCAATGAAAGACCGTTATATATAAGTGTTCCAGTTGGCCCGGCAGACAGATAAGGCAGTCTTAATTCCAAGCCATTGCCGTCGATACCCTGAAAATGACAGCCGGGAATATTATCAATGAATACCGGATCAGCATTGTTGCCCAGTACATTGCCCTTCTTGGCTTGGATATAACCGTCTTCAAACAAAAAACCAACCGGTAGCCCGTCATTATAAATTTGACCATCATCAACAACCAGCATTAAATCGCCAATAGTAATGAAGCCAGTTGGTCCTTTATATGCAGCTGTTGGCAAAAAATTATCGCTAAATACCATGTTTCTACTCTTTTTTATTTTTGCTATCTATGCAAAGACTAGTACCTTTATATATGCCTCTTCTTATTTAATCTTAATAGTCTTTCAGTATAGCGAAGCTTGTCCGCGCTAAAATTTATTATGGGTAAAAGTGCCTCTTCATAATGATCAAATTCAAACATATAAATACAAATAAAGCTGGGGCGCCGACAGACTCGTTGCAGCCAAAAAGACAGTTGCAAAACAGGTCTCAGTCTTTCTCGTCTCGTTGGCCAGAAGACTGGTGCTCTTGCTTGCCTTGGCTTTATTTTCAGCAGCAGCTTCATTGATGATTATTTTCCTGGTACAACCCATCATTAGTTCGATATGGCCGCAACAGTATAAACAAAATGTTAATCCTCATACACTGGTAAACCTGCCGGGTGGGCAATTTCTACCTTCTCTTACCAATTCTCTCAATATTTTAGTAATGGGTGTTGATTCCAACGGTCGAAACACGCAGCGTTTTGTGGCTACGCGCTCAGACATAATGATGCTTGTCAGTATTGACCCACAAAAGAGTCAAGTAGCTGTAATTTCTATTCCCAGAGACAGTAGGGTCTCTATAGCCAATGGACATGGAACAGACAAGATTAATGCTGCTCATGCCCTGGGCGGCCCGCAATTGGCAATGGAAACAGTCAGACAAACTTTAAATGTGCCAGTGGATCGTTATTTGGTAATGGATGAAGAAGGATTCAGGCGCTTTCTAGAAGAGCTGGGACCAATAGATGTTTTGATAGAAAAGAAAATGAATTATGCTGACCATTCAGCTGCACTTGCTATCAATCTTGAGCCTGGACTAAAAAGTCTTGATGCTAGACAAGCAGAAGGCTATATTCGCTTCCGCCATGATGCTCGTGGTGATATCGGCCGTATTGAAAGACAGCAATGGTTTGCCCGCCAGATTGCCTATAAATTTGCCGAACCACAAGTAATTATCAAACTACCGCAGCTATTAAAAATAGCTAGTGATTGTGTAATAACTGACTTATCTGTCGACGAAATGGTCAAGCTAGTCGGCTTTGCCTGTCATCTCAACCCTCAGCGCATTGAAATGGCTACTTTACCAGGCAAGCCAGCTATGATTCACGGTATCAGTTATTGGCTGCCTGAGCTGGAAGCAGCAGCCCCATTGCTCAGTAAATTAGTTAATAAAGACCCAAGACCAGGACAAGAATCAGATTTCAATATGGCTGGTGGAGGCAGTGCTCTGGCCTTCACTCCCACACCGTTAGAAACATCTGTCAGCGACAGTTACACAGCCATTATTCGTTATCCTAAAGGATGTGAAAAGGCAGCTGATGACCTTGAAATTCTCGTTAAACAAGCTGGTCTGGTGAGCAAAGGTAAATATAAAGCTGATTTATCAGATTGCCAGCATGAAGAAATAGTAGAAACTTCTGTCCATGCTCTTTCTTTAGATACTCTTAGAACCAAATTTCCTTATATGAGCAAATGGCCCAGTGTAATTAACATAGATCAGCAAGCACCGTCAGACTTTGTCTTTGTGCTCACACCCTCGAGTCAATTTCCTGCCACCAATATCGCCCAGATCAAACCGCAAATTGAGCAGCGGTAATAAACCCTTTTGCTGGCTTTTTTCTAATCCTAGTGTTAACAGACCTGAATAAGGATCACTAAAAAATGAAATTAGCCAAACTAATTGCGGTTCTGATGTGCCTAATGATCGCAATATTACCTGCACTGGCTGCAGCGGACCAAGATCGCGATCCTACATTCTTGCAGAGCAATCCCTTACTAGAAATCCAGTGTTCCTGGATCGCGCGTAAATATGTAACCGGAGATAAGGAAGAAGCCCAACAAGCTGCCCAAAAAACACTCACGTCAATAGAAACAAAATACAAAGAAGACCACAGCAAAAGAAAAGAACAGTTATACAAAAGAATTTCGGCTCAACTTGATCTGCTTAAATCTATTACTAACGGAGACGATACGGCAGTTCGAGACTATATGCATAGTACTTATTTTATCGTCAACGACGAATCGATTGGACTTGAGTTTGGTCCTAGAGAGGCTTTGTTCGTCCACGAAAATGAATTAAACCTGATAGCTGCTGAGCCATTATTTGGTAAAGAATCGCTCCAATATTTAAGCCATGCTACTGATCTAATACGGGAGCTATATTTAGACGGAGAAAAAGAGCGAGCTAAAGCTCTCGCAGATGAACTACTTTCGCTTATAAAGAAAAATAATTTTAAGGACGCTTCAGTTCATGAGACTACCGAAGGATGGGCGTTATGGGTAAATTTTATTGGCGAAGGGGTAATGCTGAAAACAGATGAAGAAACTTATTTAAATAACGTTGTTCAAAATAACGATAAGGTTATCGCAAACCTTAAGTTACGCCAAAGTTATCTTGAAGATTCGGCAGGGGCACGCTTAGAAGAAGCATATGGAAAAATCTACTTATATAGAAAATTACATTTAGCCAATGGTTATTGGCCTTATGCATATAACCGATTAGCTCGAGCCCAAGCGATAGCCGGCAATTATGATGAATCAAATAGAGCCTATAAAGCAGCCCTTCGCTTAGCGACTTATTTCTACGGAACAGATCATCCGGATATTCCGTTAGAGATACGTTCGCAGTGGGCAGGTATGTTAAAGGTAGCAGGTAGAACAAAAGAAGCTGAAAAAATAGCAGCTGGCGTAACACAAGAGCAATTGGAAAAACTGCAAAAGGAAAAGCAGAACTCTTACCACCTGCGGACTTGTCTTCTCTTTGGTGGAACGGAGATACTTATCCCTGAACTTAATGCTACTTATCTTCTAACCCTAAAGAAACCTTGCTAATTTGCTTGTCGCCGGAATGTTTGAAGCTGTTTGTTACACCAAAAACAGTACCTTCAATAAGCCCGCTGCTGAGCGCATAAGGCACACTTAGTGCACCGGCCGGTACAACAAGAAGTGGGTTTTTATGCGTACCGATTAATTCTCTGGTATTACTGACAGTGTATTGCAATGAGTGGCGCACAAAAATAGCCGGAGCTCCTACAATTACCCCAGCCGTAAAAAAACTGACACGCTGCGGCAAATGTTCAATAAATTTAGTTGCTTGTTCGCCTAAATCTTTTTTATTAGCTGCATCCGGCTCAACTTTGGCTGATTCCGGTTCATTGTCTGGCATTTGATTCTGTGATTCCGGTTCCGGCTCAACTTTTACCGGCGGCGGCTCGTTGTCTGGCATTTGATTCTGTGTTTCAGGTTCCGGCTCAACTTTTACCGGCGCGGACTCTGCAGCAGGCGATAACGGCTGTGACTGAACAGCATTGTCTATTTCTTGTTCACCGGACTGAACTGGTTTTTGTTCAGCAGGTTGACTTTCTGTTCCGGCGCTATCCACTTCTGTCATATCGACAGTAGAACCAGCAGTTGTTTGCACAGGAGATAGACTATAAGCAACTAAGGCTATTTTTAAAATTGTATGCAGCACAATTAGTCTGCCTTTCTATGCTGTTTTTATCTTATTGCATGTGATGGACAAGCTGCTCAAAAAGCTTTTTGTCTGGTGCCACTGGTTGCTTAACCAGGGCGCCCTTTTTGAAAATGGCTTCGCTATCTTCATAAGTAGGTTGTTCAGTTTTGTAGATAACACCTAAAGGAATACGCTCGTCCCATTCAAGTGATTTTTTTATTGAAGTATAAAAATCAGAAGGATCAAAACCTTCATCTTCAACCTTATATACCTTTTCCTTGAAGAATGAATATGTATTGATTTTATTGTAAGTCACACAAGGACTGAAAACATCAATCAAAGAAAAGCCTTTATGAGCTATGCCCTGGGCAATCAAATCAGTCAGCAACTTGGCTTCACCGGAAAATCCACGGGCGACAAATGTGGCACCGCAAGTAATAGCTAAAGCAAGCGGGTTAATTGGTGTTTCGGCGTTACCGACAGGCGAGGGAGTAGATTTGGTTACCATACCCTTGCTGGTAGTCGGTGATGCTTGTCCGGTGGTAAGACCATAAATTTGATTGTCCATAACCACATAAGTAATGTCGAGATTACGCCGCATGGCATGAATTAAGTGTCCAACACCAATACCATAACCATCACCATCACCACCTGTGACAACTACTTTCATATCAGTATTAGCCAGATGGGCACCGGTAGCAACAGGAATGGATCGTCCATGCAAACTATGCACTCCGTAAGCATGAATGAAACCAGGCAAGTTGGATGAACAACCAATACCAGAAACAATCATTAGATCTTTTGGTTGTATGCCACATTTTCCGGCGGCTTCTTGCACCGAACGTAAAACGCCATAATCACCACAACCAGGACACCAGTCTGGGCTGACTGGACCTTTATATGTATCAAGTGGTAATTCAATTACAGTGGCCATCATCGGTACTCTCCTATTTTAAATGTTCCGGCTCAGTAAACTTCGCCCTGCGCGCAGGACAAAGTCCGCGCCTACAATACTGTTATTCGCTATCCCTTTGCACTGTGTATGTGGCACCGGTCCTGAGTCCAACTTTCATGTAACCACTTTTCTTACCGGAGCTTCTTTCCGCTAACTCCACATACCAGGTCGGTTCACCAAAACCATTAACCGATTCCTGAACAATTTTACCCGGCCGTAATTTTTCAGCACTATGAGTGCGCAGATAGTGATAAGCAATTTCTCGAGCATCCGCTTCAGTAACATCAAGGCTGCGCGCATGCCCAGCAAGAAGAGCTTTTACTTCATCAGCAACTTCTTTAGGTGTGTATGGTTCACCATCATATTTAGTGATTTGAGAATCCATACCGATACCGGTTTCGCTACGAATATATCGAGCCATCTGACTGGTAGAGTTAAGTTCAACAGAAATTTTCTTTTTGCATTTACTCAAAATTTCAGTCACTTCTTTAGCGTGGAAAGGGAAAATATATTTTACGCAAAGCATATTAGTCTTAACACCAGCAGCAGTTAACTGTTCAGCTGCTTCTTGCACCACACCAGCTGTTGAACCCCAGGTAACCAGGGTCAAATCTGCATCTTTTGGTCCTTCCAGTTGAGGAGCCGGCAGCTCTTTAAGTAAGTTTGCAATTTTGCGCATACGCTTTTCCATAATTTTTCTGCGTATGGGCTGAGCTGTAAACATGTCAGAAATTAAAATACTTTCTTCATCATGATCGTCGCTTGGCGAAACATACAATGTATTGGCAGTGCCCGGTAAAGCTCGTGGAGAAATTCCGGATTCAGTGAAAGCAAACCGTTTATATTTGCCTTTTTCTTCCGGCCACGAACTCACTACTTCACCGCGATCTATTTTTACATCACAACTAAAAGCTTTCGGATCAACAGTTTCATGATGTTCTGACAAAAGCAAATCAGACATTATGATTACAGGCAGCTGATAGCGATCAGCATAATTAAAAGCGTCAATAGTAGATTTATAGGCGTCAGGTATATCCCGTGGCGCTACTATCAAGCGAGGAAATTCACCTTGCGAGGCTCCATAGATCTGAAACAAATCTGCTTGTTCTGTCTTGGTTGGCAAACCGGTGGATGGCCCACCACGTTGCACTTCCACACAGACCATTGGTATTTCCATAATGCCGGCCATGCCTATAGCTTCGGTCATCAGAGCAAAGCCACCACCAGAAGTGGCACACATCGATCGCACGCCGGCAATGCCGGCACCAATAGTCATATTCATCACAGCCAGCTCATCTTCGCCTTGCTTAACTACAATGCCTGTTTTCTGTGAATTAGCGCACATCCAGTGCAAGATAGTTGAAGCCGGTGTCATGGGATAGGCAGAGTAAAATTTGCAGCCGGCTGCAAAGGCAGCTAATGCCATAGCTTCATTGCCTGTGGTGAAACATTGACTTTCTTTGGTGAAATGCCAGGCCTTTGTAATTGGTTTAGCTTCAGCCTGAGCATAATCATAGCCACATTTGAGCAAACTATTATTGAGATCAATAACTTTCTGCCCTTTATGTTTGAAAGTCTCAGCAACCACATCATGTCCTTGCTCCAAACCAAGCTGGCAGGCATTAAGTATTGCTCCTAGAGCAATTGTATTTTGCATAATGGGCGCCAGAGCTCCATGCTCTTTTACAATTTCAGCTGTCATTTGAGCAATTGGGAGAGGCAGAACTTTTACGCCTTCTTTGACCAGAGCCGGCTCACATTTCAATTTATCACCATTAAAAACAATCACACCACCCGCTTCAACTTCCGGCGCGTGGCGTTCAATAGAATCTTGATTAAGGGCAATCAGGGCATTGAGATGATCGCCATGATTCATGACCTTCTCACTGCCAATACGCAGTTTCAACCAAATATGCCCGCCTCTGATTATCGATTGATAACTGTTGTAAGCATAAACATGCAGACCTGAGCGGCTACAAATTTTAGCCAATGTATCGCCGGATTTATCAAGACCGTCGCCAGCAGCACCAGCAATTCCAACCGTAACTTCCTGCATTGATTTTCCTCACAAGTAAAGATAGATGCGTTTGCGTTTATAAACCGCGTTTTTAACGCCCTGCTAAAGATACCACAATATCTTCAGCCAGCTATTTTACAAGTCTGGCAATGAAATAAAATACAGCTTATCAGGAAGTGATTTTAGCAAAAACTTATTTTTCAGAATGCTCAATCTCACTTTGTACAGCCGGCAAAGTCAAAGATTGCCAATACATTCCTGTGACTACAATAGCAATAAGAGCGATTACTGCCAGAGCGCCAAGAAACTGGTCGTGAATACTCTTCTCATCAACAAAAGCAACATGATCATGTTCAGACATTATCTGCCCTCATTAAGTGAATCTAAGGTCTCATTAAATAAGCAATAATAGTCAATCCAGCCACCCAGGCAAAAATTACAAGGGCATAATATTGCCCTCGACCATTTTGCATGTATCTCATTGCCTTACCGGTATACATGGTGGCGGTGCCGGTAAAGTTAACAAAATTGTCAACGACAAGCATATCAACAGCCTGCCAGATCATATTAAATAACGGCAAAACAATATGATTTATAAGAGCCATATATAATTCATCAAATCGCCATTTGTGCAAAGAAAAGTCATATAGAAAAGCAATCAGGGGCTGCTTACTTGTGGCAATGGCAGTATTAACTTTGGACTGACCGGTTATATAAACAGCCCAGGCAAGAAAAAATCCTAGCAAAGCTGCCAAAGTTGATCCGACCATAATTAGGCCATTAATGCCTTCGAAATGTGGTACCTGTCCAAAATGAATAAAAGAAGCAAATTGATTAGCTAAAGGTGCTGAATCATGGCCATTGAATTTAATACCAGCCGGACTGGCAAAATTGAGACTGCCTAAATTAAAACCTAAATAACCTGAAAGTATAGACGGCACAGCCAGAACAACTAGAGGCAACCACACCACCGGCGGTGACTCATGTGGATGAGCATCACCCCTATATTTATGTTCAAATGTCATGAAATAAAGACGAAACATATAAAAGGCGGTAAGAAATGCCGTAAAAGTCATTAGCATACCCAACCATAAATTATAGCTAAAGGCACTGGCTATAATTTCGTCTTTAGAGAAAAAGCCGCTCAAGCCCGGACAACCAGAAATAGAAAGAGTGCCTATCAAACAACACCAAGCAGTGATGGGCATATATTTGCGCAAGCCCCCCATTTTTCTTATATCCTGCTCACCATGCAAACCATGAATAACAGCGCCGCTACATAAGAAAAGCATAGCTTTAAAAAAGGCATGATTGAACAGGTGAAAAATGCCACCACTAAAAGCACCGGTTCCCAAACCAACAAACATATAACCAAGTTGCGACACAGTCGACCAGGCAAGGATACGCTTGATATCAAACTGGCTCAAAGCAATAGTGGCAGCCATAAAGGCAGTGATGGCGCCGACAGCTGTAATCACAGCTAAACCAGTACTGCCCATATGCCCATCAGGAGTCAACCAGATAGGATAAGCGCGGGCAATAAGATAAACACCGGCCGCTACCATAGTAGCTGCGTGAATAAGAGCGGAAATTGGTGTCGGGCCTTCCATAGCGTCCGGCAACCATGTATGCAGGGGAAATTGCGCTGATTTAGCAATCGGACCAAGCAATACCAGGCACGCTGCCACAGTCAGCAGCCCTGCCGGCAATACATGGGCTTGATATGCTTTGTTAATAACACCACCTAAATCAAAACCATTTACATCGATATAGCCCAGCAGAATATGCCCGCCCCAGAAATCTTTCGTGGCAGCAAGCAGAATCAAAATACCAATTAAAAATCCGCAGTCACCTATGCGATTCATAAGAAAAGCTTTCACGGCAGCTTCTGCAGCTGAGTTTTTATACCACCAGAAACCAATTAAGAAATAACTGCACACACCCACCAGTTCCCAGAAAAAATAAGTTTCAAATAGATTGGTGGCAACAACCAGGCCAAGCATTGAGCCTGTAAATAAAGAAAGATAAGCATAAAAGCGCGCATAGCCAGGATCATCACGCATATAACCGTGAGTATAAATTTGCACAAGCAAACTTACTGTTGTCACTATAATCATCATTACTGCCATCAGGTTGTCTACCAGCACACCCATAGAAAGGGTTAAAGCTGAACTGGACAACCAGTTAATATTGCACTGCCAGGGCACAAGGGCAGGATTGGTAGTAATGGCATAAAAAAGAAAAGCGAATAGAAAAAGCCAACAGTAACAGCAGCGATGGAAAGAGCCATAGATATAGTTTTGGAACGCCACAGCCCAAGAATAATAAGCAGTCCGGCTATAAAAGGTGCAGCAACAATATATGTAGCGCTCTCCACAATCAGTTTTAATGAATCAGCTGACAAATTTTTTCTCCATAATTGATTCTATGTTTCACTTTGCATTTAATTTTACTGATAATTTTTATCGCATAAGTCTAGCCGGTTATAAAGTAATTGAGTGCTCATTGACAAGCAATTCTTCATCAAGGTTAAACTGCTATCTTCTCAACCTGTAATATAAATTCGATTTGTGTTGCGCCAAAGTTTATACTTTCTCAATCGTCCTTGATCTGTCCTCTCTACCTTGATTACTTCCAGGAGTAACCCTTGCCTCTTATTGCCACACCAGCCGAACATACTTTCACTGCTAACATTATTGCTTTTTGCGCCGCTGCTTGCTGCTGTGCTTATAGCTCTGTGCAGTGAAAAATTTGCTCGTCCTCTGGCCATTGGCTTCAGTGTTGTCATGTTAGTGCTTTCGCTTCTGGTCTGGCTTGGGTACAACCCACATTTCCAGTCCATGCAGTTTGAACAAGCCACCAGCTGGATTAGTCATCCTTTGCCTATTCAATATCATGTTGGTATTGATGGCATCAGTCTTTGCCTGACAATACTGACAACTTTTATTGTGCTCATGGCTGTTCTGGCAAGCGACACAATTAAAGTAAGAAGCAAACTTTATTACAGCCTGGTTATGCTTTTGACTCTTTCTTTACTAGGCGTTTTTCTTTCTCTCGATCTTCTGCAATTTTTTGTTTTTTACGAGCTTGAACTTATACCCATGTATTTCTTAATTGCCATATGGGGTGGCCCGCGCCGAGATTATGCTGCTATGAAGTTTTTGCTATATACCTTTTTTGGCGGCGTTTTCATGCTGGCAGCAATTATCTTTACATATACGCAATTGCTGCATGATGATCCAACCACAACATTCAATATGGTTACTTTGGCGCAACGCTGTCCGCTTTTGCCCAAGTTAATGCAGGCGCTGGGCTTCTTTGGATTTTTTCTGGCCTTTGTAATCAAATTGCCTTCTTTCCCTGTTCATACCTGGTTGCCGGACGCTCATGTGGAAGCGCCAACACCTATTTCTATGATCCTGGCCGGGCTTTTGTTGAAGATGGGTTCATATGGGCTGGTAAGAATCTGCCTGGGCTTTTTCCCCAATGCCGTTATTGACTATGGGCAATGGATCATGCTTCTTGGGGCATTCAATATTGTCTGGGCAGCTATAGCTTGCCTGGTACAACAAGATATGAAACGGGTTATTGCTCTATCAAGCGTTAGCCACATGGGTTTTGTTTTGCTGGGCATTGGCTGTATTTCAGCACTGGCTTTGCAGGGAGCAATTTTTCAAATGATTAGCCATGGAGTTATTTCGGCTTTGCTCTTTTTTCTGGTTGGGGCTGTATATGAGCGCTGCCATACTCGTGATATCAGAGAAATTGGTGGTGGGTTGGCTAAACATATGCCAATCTTGTTTTACTTCTGGATGTTTGCCTGTCTGGCCAATCTTGGTCTGCCGGGACTTTCTGGTTTTGTCGCCGAAACAGCAGTCTATTATGGCTCTTATACATCTTATATGGTATCGTCTGTGGTACAAGCAGTCATGGCCAAGCCAGCAGTTATTTTTGCCACACTCGGTTGTGTTCTCACAGCCGGTTATATGCTCTGGCTTTTGAAGCGTCTTTTCTTTGGACCAGAGACAAAACAAGGACAACATCTGGCTGATGTTAGTCTCAACGAAAAAATAATCGCCTGGTCTTTAAGTGTCGTTGTCCTGATTCTGGGTGTCTTCCCTGTACTTTTAGCCTCGCAATTTAGCAATTCTGCTCAGGCTATTACAGCTATGCTGGTTGCCAGAACAAATGCTTCTCTCAGCCCAGGCGTACTTTTCAATCAGTCTCACCGCCTGAGAACGCCTGGTTATTAAGGGGTTTGCATATTGTTTACTGGCGGCGTGCCTGGTTTAAACAATATGCGCCCGGAGATGGCTTTGCTGACGCTGGCTGAAACACTATCAATTAAATCGGTAGCCGACTCAGCATCAGAGTATTTGCCACCTGATTGCTCGGCAACACAGTTAAGTTGTGCGCGCGCAAAATGATCTCTTTTTAAATCAAGACCAACCACATCAACTTTAATTTTAATACCATATGCCGGCAGCATTCTTATTAAGCGGCACGGGTCACCACCACAAGTATCAGCACCGTCACTAATAAGAATAATCACTTTGTTGCCCTGTGCCCCGGCAAAATCATTTTCGGCTGTCTGGCGTAATGCGTACTCCAGAGGCGTCATACCAAAAGCACGAATATTTCTCACCTGCTCAATAATAGTGCGCCGATTGCCTTGCCCCAGCGGTACAAGCAATGCTGTCTGCAGGCATTCGCCTCCAGGCATACTATTACCCCCACTCTGGCCAAATACACGCAAACCAACATTGACATCACCAGGAATGCGCGTCAGGGCATTTTGTAAAACTTGTTTGGCCGCTTCAATTTTTTGCACCTGATCGCTCATTTTTTCTTTCATGCTGAAAGAGCAGTCGAGAAGAAAAATGATATTGAGAGGCCCTGATGTTTGTTCCACCTCAGCTTCAACCACCGAGTTCTGCGCATTAACTTGCAAAGAACGAGATGGGGCAACAAGCGGTATCTGCGCAGGATTTTGGGCAAATGCCAGACCTGGGATAAAGCACAGGCTCAGCATTACAATCAAAGATTTTATATCAACTTGCTGTTTTAGCATTAGCAATTGGTTGCGGATTAGTATTGGGCTGCTCTCCAACCATAAAGGCTCGCCTGCTTATCGGTACCGGTTTAGCACTTTTGGCTGACATTGCCCAAACAGTCAGATAATAAATACCGGCTTTGCCGCTTTTAGAAAGAGTTACCTTACCAGAAAATGTACTACCTGATATTTTAACGCCTCCATGCAAAGGAATGTCAGACATTGGTTTTGCTTCACCTGGTCCAGGGGCCATGGCAATCAGGGGCGCAGCCAGAGCCACCGGTGGTATAAACATGCTTCCGGCAATAACACCAACCAGACAACCAATGCGCAACGCCGTCATAGCAGTACCATAATCATGCTCGGCTCGATGGCTGTAACTGACATAATCCAGGGGTGGAAAATATGGCAATGCCTCTTCTGTTTCATCACTTGCCGCCGGCAGATTGTTAGACAAACCTTCCCAGGCAACACTAACTCTAAAAAATTTGTAAGGGGCTTCAATTTCTCCTTTAACATCAACTTTGTCACCGATTTTAAGCGGTATGACAATAGGAGTGATGGCACCATGTTCGGTACTAACTTCGGCACAAGCGACAGCTTTTCTTTCTCCTGGCAAAAAGCCAACAGCAAAACCAAATCCGGTTGCATCAGGAGAAAGCAATGCATCGCGATCATCTTGCCGGTCAATCAATATTTTTAGCGTCCTTGCCACCAACGCCCGCGTATATTTTTCTTCATCTGCTAATTGATCTGCTTTCAGCGATACTATACTTTCATTGACGGCACCAGCACCACCGAGAGCAGTATATCTTAAATCCGGATTCTGCCCATGTTGATTGGCATGAGAAATAAGTTTGCGCTTGCGTAAATCCTGCATTTGCTCAATCGCCATACGAGCCGCGAGTTGATCAAGCTTTAATGGAGCCAGTCCTATTTGTGAGCGAGCATAATTGACCTGTTCCAGTGCAAATTCAGGCAAAGACTCCGCTGACACCGGTAGATGATTATTGGCATTGCGTGCCAGTGCTTCAAAATAAGTTACTTCCGCCTTTTCTTCTTGCAACGGCATTGATGCCGATGACGGGTTTAGAAGAGGAGGCAACATAGCATAGTCGAGAAGATCCTGATTGGCATCAGCAGGATCATTGGCGCCAAGAATAGCCACCTTCAATCTCTGAGTACGATCAAACAAAGAATCACTTTTATAGTTAACACGGAAAACAGCTTGCTCGAGCAAACTTAAACGTTCTTCTATTGCCAGCTTTGGTTTTGCTTGTCCAAAAGTGATAGTTTCCATCCGATCAACAAGCGGGTATTCACCACTGTCTGTTGATTGCACCGCCGCAGGTGGCATTGCTGTATTGGCCCTTGCCGGTGCCGGCAATGGTGTACTATTTTGAACAGGCGCCGCCACCGGTTTTTCAGGCATAAGTACCGGCTGTGCCGCCAGAACAAAGGCCGGCTGATAAAGCAAAACAGCAATAGATAAACTAGCCAGGCTGAAACATTTCATAGAGTGCCAATCCAAGATATATCGGGTGGTTGAATACATAAACTAGATCACCATTGATCTTGCCTGAAAATAGCCGGGCAGATCAAATTAATTAACGAATTTATATTATACGCTCCGTCATCTCGTTCTACTCGCCTCCTCCGCTTTATCCCCGTTTCATTACGCACGGCTCCTCGCCGCGCTTCATTCCACTGCATATCCAATAATTAAACGGGTGTAATTAAGCAAGCAATAGCTCCCTGATGTCCGGATTTGCCTTGATTGTTAACATAAGCACGCCGGTAAGAGTAAAAAAGATCAGGACGGCAGAATGTACAAAAGTCTGTAACATCCAAATTAATTACACCGGATTGAAGAAGTTGATAAGCATTAATGGCTTTTAAATCAATATGTATCTGCCCATCATCACGATTAAAAAACCCGGACAAACCCAGGTTTTCAATAATAGCCTGTGCTTTAGCATGCCATTTTTTGTCTTTCAAAACAGTTGCATCTTTATTGCCGGAAAGCTCTACTTCTATTTCTTTTAAGGCACTCTCGCCACTTAGATTTTGTACCAACTTAATCACTACTTCCAGTCCAACTGGATAACAGCATGCGCCAATAGAAGGTCCAATTGCGCAAACTAAATCTTCAGGCTTGCTGCCACTTTCTTTGCGCATAAGCTTTACTGCTTCCGGTCCTATACCGGCGGCTGTTCCTCGCCAACCAGCATGTATAACACAAACCGTATTTTTCTTGGGGTCATAAATCAGTATCGGTACACAATCAGCGCATAACACAATAATTGGCTTGCCGGCTGTCGTGGTAGCCATGGCATCTACTTCGCCAGGCTCCTCTGCTGCTTCAATCATGACCACATTCGCCGAATGAATCTGCCGACCAGATACAATAAGACGCTCAAAAGGCACATTTAAAGACTGACAGAGTTGGGCTCTGTTAGCACGCACATCTGCCCGCAACTGTTCATCAGCATTTTTAGGCAAACCTACGTTAAAGCTATCCAGCGGCGGCTGGCTTTTGCCTCCCTGGCGAGTCGTAAAGGCATGCACCAGAGCTGGATACTTTTTCAGCAAAGGAGAAAATACCAGCGGCAAGCCATTTTTTGTTTCCACCGGCCATGAATTTTTTGTGAGAGCTCTTTTCTTTTGCTGTGAATATTCAGTCATTATGGTAAAACAATACTCATTGTTCTGGTATAACTACACCTATATTATTACAGACATGATCATTTATAAGTAGCGATAATTACTATGTCCAAACGAAGCGCAATAATCACTGGAGCAGCAAAGCGCATTGGTCGCGAGTTTGCTATTGGTCTGGCTCAACGGGGCTTTGATATTGGTCTTAATTACCACCATTCACAGGCAGAGGCGTTAAAAACACAAAGTGAAATAGAGAAGCTGGGCAGGCAGTGCCTTTTGCTTCCTGGCGATCTGGCAGATGCTCAGACAACACTTACTCTAATAAAACAAGCAGCGGACAAACTCAAAAATATCGAGCTGCTTATTAACAATGCCTCTATATTTGAACGTGCTGATTTCCTGGAAACAGATATTTCTCTCTTTGAGCGCAATATGGCTATTCATGTGCAGGCACCTTTTATTCTTACCAGCACATTTGCCAAAATATGCAAACGCGGCCAGGTGATCAATATCCTCGATGCTGCAATCAACCGAACTAATACAGCTTATTTTGCTTATATGTTGAGCAAGAAAGCACTTTACGAATTGACTATGTTAGCTGCTCATGCTCTGGCACCGGATATAAGAGTAAATGCTATTGCTCCAGGCTCCACCACTGAACCTGTGGATGAGCCAGATTCAAACTATGTGCAAAAACGTGCCCAGCAAATACCTTTAAAAATGGCTGGTAATCCCAGCTATCTCCTCCAGGGTATAGACTTTTCTTAGCCTCTCCTTATGTTACTGGACAATGTCTCTTTATTGACGGCGGCGCTCATATCGAACACTGAATGAGTTAAAATGAGATATTCGTTTTAGCCTTAGTAAAGCTGGGAGTAACTATGAGAAACCTCACGAAAAAATATTCTTTGCTTGCAATCATTATTATGCTTACCCAGAGCTTATTGCTGCTGTCTGTGCCCGTTTTAGCAGATGACGGCACTATTAAAGTTGCCGGCCAACCTATTTTTTCTATCAGTAGCGCTGGTGATTCCGGCTCGCTTGCCAAGCGTGCAGAAACAGTACAAAATAATCTTGATAACGCTCTTGTTGCCGCTCAAGATCGCACACCAGCTTCAGTTAACATTACTTATGTCAAAGGTATGCCGGTGATTACACTCGGTGGTTATCAAGTAGTTACTGTGGGCACGCAAGATGCCACAACTGCGCATACCACTCCAGCACTACTTGCCAGTCAATGGGCTGATGCTATACGTGGTGCCCTGGTAAATCAAACCAGTATCAATAGTTATGTGGCTCAACTTTCAGGTAATTATGCTTTAAGCGCACCGGCCGCCAGCCCTGCTCTGGCTAGTGGTACTGCTGTAGCTGGCAGCGCTGCTGCAGCTGGTGGTACTGCTGTAGCCGGTGCTAATCCGCAAAATTATGCGGGCTCCCAACCAGGTTATGGCTCTGCTCAAATGGGACAAAATAACCCCAATCCTGGCAATTATCCAGCTAACAATCCACAACCTGTAGGTACTCCGGAAAGTTATGGCAGCGTGAATAACTATAATTCAAACTCTGCCAACTACACAGGCGTTCCTCCGGCAGGGCAGAGTTATCGCCAGGGGCGCATAGTTTATGCTCCCGCCGGACAAATCATTCCGGTTACACTAAAAACTGCTATTGCTACACAAGTAGCCAAGGCTGGTGATCTCATTGAAGCCAGCATAAGCCAAAACATTAACCTCGGTGAGTCCAGCATTCCTGCCGGTACTACCGTAGTTGGTCAAGTGGCCAGTGCTAAAGCAGGCGGCCGTTTTACTAAAAGCGGCGCATTGCAAATCACATTTACGCAACTGCAATTGCCTGATGGTTCACAAGTGCCAATTTCTGCCCATATCGTTGGCGGCATAGGTAAATATTCTGCAGGCAAACAGCCCGGTCAAGTCGAAGGTGAAAACTGGAAAAATAAAGTCGGCTCTGTTGCCTTTCGTGGACTGCTTGGTGCTGGTGCCGGCGCTGCCCTTGGCACCGGTGTTGGTGCAATTGCCGGTGGTGGTTATGGCGCTGGTATGGGCGCCTGGTCCGGTGCTGCGATCGGCAGCGGCGTAGGAGCAGCCGACAGTCTTATATTGCGCAAAGGTAAAGACGTAACCGTACCCTCCGGAACCAATATTCAATTACAGCTCGATCAACCGGTTAGCATCTCAGTAGGCATGTCTCCTCAGGCTTACAATAATCCTGGCGGCTACAGTCAACCCAGTTATGGTGGGAACGGATATAGTGATGCCCCGGGCAACGGATATAATGGCGGTTCTGGTAGCGGCAATTATAATGGCGGTGGTCCTGGTAGTAGTTACGCTGGTGGCACCGGTGGTGGTGGCTACAGCGGCGCACCTGGTAGTGGTTATGCCGGCGGATCTGGTGGCAATTACAATCCGCAGCAGCAATATAATCCACCACAGCTGAGATAAAAATTCATTGATTTGTCGTTGAACTGATTGCTTTGAGGTTTAGAGTTAGCTCTATATCTATGCTATCGGGTGCCCCCTGCGGCAATGGTGGAAACGGCGCCGCTTTCTTCACCTCTTCCAACGCCGCCTTATCAAGCGCCGACCCATCGGAAACGTGATCGAGGTGCACGTTAGATACCTTGCCATTGCGCGCGATTGTGCAAATGACAATCACACTCTTCGATTCATTCACCGCTGCCCCCACTACGGACTGCGGACCACAAGCTTTTACACGGCGCTCCACATCGGCTATATATTGATCGAAATCGGTCACCCCCGAAGGCAAAGCAGTCCTTATCGCATTTTTGTCCATAGCTCTACGCACATTGGCCAGCTTCTCCAGCTTTTGCTTTACCGCCGCATCGTCCTTTAAGTGAAACGCCGCTTGATACTCAATGACGGCTCCTTCAAAATCTCCGCTTAGTCGCGCCTGATCCCCTAAGTCAACCCTATCTTTAAACGAAGCCGGATCCTTCTTCATAAAATTACGAATCAGCTCCTCGAGATTGCTCTTAGTGGTTAAATTGTTCGGGTCGTAGAACATTGATTTATGGAATTGCTTGATAGCCTCTTTCGGATTATCTTTGAGCTGCAACCCCCGATCATTATAGGCAACTGCCAGGTTGTCCTTAGCTAATTGACAACTGGGATCTAGTCTCAATGCTTCCTGGAACTTAGCTATAGCAAGCTGGACATCGTGGGCATTGAGCAGTTTCACGCCCTCATTATTGAGAATCAATGCTCGAGAAGCATTACGCGTTTTATCATCACCCGATTGGGGTTCAGCATAAGCAGCTATGGAAATAAATGTATAGAGACTTAGTAGTAATAAAAATGAACGCATGGTTTCAGATAAATCTAACTATCGGTTTTAGGCAATACTTTTCCATGCACTTTGGTTTTAGCGCCGGCAATTATAGCCGCATCAGTTTCCGGTTCACCAGTAAATTCTTGTTGGAATTCAGCCAGTAATTCATCACCTGGTTTGATTATTGCTTCTTGCCCTTTAATGACGGCGTCTTCAACTACCCAGCCGCCGGGCACACCACTGAGAAAACCAACTGCAAAACCTTTCATACGGCGATGCCTGACATTAAGACCGACTGGTTTGCAAAATGCAAAGGATGGATTAGCAGCACCAATTACTCCTAAAGCAACCGGCATTGCCCCAAAGCTAAAAACAGTTGCCGGCGCAAGTGCAGCATTAATACCTATACATATTGCTTTATAGCGTAATTGTTGTGCCAGTGGTCCGGTAATTTGACCTTTATGATTGACACCCAGTACTCTGCCTTCGCATTTATTTTTGACAACACGAGCTATCTGCGCCGGCGCTGCCACCAGTGGTATATGGTCACCTTTTTCATTGACTATTTCATCAAATGAAACACCAATACAACCTGAATTTCTAAACCAGCGCTCCGGAGAAAAATAAGCATGAAGCGATGTGCGTGCTTTCAGCACATAATTTAAATGGCCGTTAACTTTAGAACCTTTGACTGCAATTAACCTGTCACCAATTTTCAAATCATATTTGAGTTTGGCTTCCAGAGGATCGCCGGCCTTAGCTGTTTTGCTATTAATTTGAGAAGAGATGACTATAGGAAATTGTGCCCCGGCAATAATTTTTGTTTTGCCATCATCTGTAGGCAGACTCCCTATATTTAATTGTCTCTTTTACTTCAACTGCTTCATCACTATCAATAACAACAGGCTGATTATCCATCACCTTTTGTTCTTCGATAGTCTTCAATAAACTATCTGATGGCGCAGATAATGCTATGTCGCCTTTAAGCACACCGGCTCCAGATAAAATGGACATTTCTTCTGGCTGATTATCAGCTGCATAAACAGGCAGATAATTACAGAATAAAATAATAAGAAGAAGATATAGGCGCATTAGCTCCTCTTTTTAACAGGTAAAACTTGCCCATGTACTTTTGTCCTATTGCCGGCAATCAAGCTGGCATCGGTCTCTGGTTCACCAGTAAATTCTTGTTGAAATTCAGCCAGTAATTCATCGCCTGGCTTGATTATCGCTTCCTGCCCTTTAATTACACTGTCTTCGATTATCCAACTGCCCGGCACACCGCTGAGAAAGCCTAAAGCAAAACCTTTCAGGCGGCGATGCCTGACATTAAGACCAATTGGTTTGCAAAATGCAAAAGATGGATTAGCAGCACCAATCAACCCCAGAGCAACCGGCATAGCGCCAAAGCTAAAAACACCGGCTGGTGCTAGAGCAAAGTTAAGACCAATACGAATAGCTTTATAACGCAATTGCTGCGACCACGGTCCGGTAATTTGCCCGGCGTGATTAACACCAAGCACTCTGCCTTCGGCTTTGTTTTTGATGATACGGGCCATCTGTGTCGGCATAGCTATAAGTGGAATGTGTTCACCTTTTTCATTGACTATTTCATCAAATGAGATGCCCACGCAACCGGAATTTCTGTACCAGCGCTCCAGAGAAAGTAAAGAACGCATGGTGCAGCGCGCTTTCAAAACATAATTTAAATGCCCATTTACAGCCGAGCCTTTAGCGGCAATCAACCTGTCACCAATTTTTAAGTCATATTTGAGTTTGGCTTCCAGCACATCACCGGCTTTGGCTGTTTTGCTGTTAATTTGAGAACAAATAACAACAGGAAATTGCGCCCCGGCAATAATTTTTGTTTTGCCATCATCTGTTTGCAGCTCTTTAAATTTAATTGTTTCTTTGACTTCAACTGTTTCATCGTTATCAATAACCAGTGGTTGGTCAGCAAGCGTTTCTTTTTGCTCTTCAATAGTTTGCAATAAGCTGCCTGATGGCATGGCCAGGGCAATACGATCTTTAAATATTTTCTCCCCGGACGGGCTTAATTGTGAGGGATCAATATTGCTGGCTGAATCCAGTATGGTTGAAGTATCTACAACCGAGGCTGAATCAAGCAGTACCCCACAATCTCCTGCGTGGCCGACAACAGCATAAGCAGGCAAATAAACAGACGATACAACAACGAAAATAAAACTGAGAGCACCAGCTAAAGTGGCACCAAAAGTGCGACCCTGTTTCGTAGCAATTCTCCTGAACACGCTTACCTGCTTTCTTTGTATACTGCCCAGACAAATTATGACATTGTCTTAAGCTGACTCATTCTAGTTCATTCACAGGTCGCAGTAAAACTAAACCTGTCAATTTTGCCTAGATATAATGTCAAGCGTTGATAAAAGGATTCAATACCCGGGGCCAAAAAGTTGCAGCTGTGCCCAGTCGGCTGTATTGGTACCATGAGCAATCATACTCAGCTGGGTTTTGCGTAAAGAAGCAGCCGGACCTAAACCAGAAAGCAGATTATTATAAAATTGCTGCCACAACCCGTTGCCTTCATTCAATGTCCGGCCCCAGAGGCTGAGTAAAACATTGCGTGCACCAGCACATTGACATCTGTTAGCCATAATACTTACGGGAGCCATATTGCCAATATCTTTACCAGCAAATTTATCAACCTGGGTACCACTAAAGACAAACAAATCACAAGATAATGAGCAATTGCCTAAGATTGAATCAAGAGCAGCAGAGGCAAGCTCAGTCTTTCTGGCAAAATGAATGATCGTTCTTGTTTTCGCCAGATCTTGCAGATTTTTTAAATTTTCTTTTCATCTAAACACGTCACTACCGATGATGGCAAAGCCGCTGCCACCGTTTTTAAATCTTCAGTTTGATTGCCACCCGGTACCAGGAGAAAGCTACAGTCATCGGCGTAACGAGGCGGGCAATCAAGCCATGCTGTCAGCGTCGTTGCACAAGTGATGGCATGACTGCTGACAAGGAATTTATTTTGATTATTAATCAAAGCAGCAAAGGGCAAATTGGCCATCGCACCATCAGGAATAATAGTCAGTATTTCTTTTTCATCTTCAGGCAGCATGGTTGACGCCGACGCTGGTAAAAGCTCATTATAAAGACTGTGCAATAATCTAGAACTCAAAGCAACATCAGCAGGATTATCCTGGTGTGCCATTGATGCTATAAGTGAATTTATTTTCTCGGTCACTTGTTCGCTGCTGCTACTCCAGCTGGCGGCAGAAACTTTACCGTCAACACCAATAACAAAAAGTATTGTTGAGTCAGGACCAAGCATATAATCTAGAACAGTGCTATGGCTTGTCTGGGCAGTATGCACCACATCAGCCAGCACCACCGGCGCTGGTATAACCAAGTGGGCAAGCGGCTTGTTTTGAGCAGCGAGAGTGCGGAAGCGAGAAAGCCAGCTTTGCCATTCTTTAACAATTTTGTTAGGCGAACTCGATACTTCAATAGCATGCAAATGCTCTCTCTGTGTCACCAGATCATTATATAGATCGTTATCTGCCCCATGCACTGGTTCTTCGCCGGAGTGCCAATCGGCAAGAAAAGACTCTTGTTTGATCTGATCACAGACAAGTAAAGCTTGTTCAAATAATTTCTGTTGTACCAGCAAAGAAACTAATTGATAAGCTTCTTCATTACGCCTGGTTATATATTCAATACGCTCAGGCGTTGGAAATGCACCGGCTTGCGGAGAACGGAAAAAAGAGATAGCACTTTGCAGTGATTCACGCCCTGCTTTAACATTGTTCTGGGCAAGTTGAATTTTAGCAAGCAGTGTATATTCTCGCCACAAGGACGCATCATCATTCATAGCCTGCGATAGTCTCACGGACTCATTAACCAGGCGTTCTGCTTCTGCTTCATCAGCCAGTTTTAGTGCAATTTCCGCCAGATCGGCATAAACCCGGCCAAGCAAAGTAGCTTCTTTTGCTTTTTTCAATTGGTCAGCTGCAGAAAGCAAATGAGAACGCGCCTGAGTGTTTTGTCCCAGATGATATTCAAGACAGGCCAGATTTTTCAAAACGGTGACACGAAAAGCGTCTTGCTTGGGCACAATCAGGTTGTGTAGATCAAGGGCCTGCTCAAGTAATTCTTTAGCTCTGGCATCATGCCCCAGCTCACTTTCAACAATACCAAGAGTGTTGGCTGTTTGGGATTGCGACAAAGAGGCACTGGCTGCTTTAAACACAGGCAAAGCAAATTCTAAAACTTTCTTAGCCAACTCATATTTGCGCAAAGCTGACAAAGTGGTGCCATAACCAAGATATATATTAGCTCGGCCAAAATTGTTCAACTGCTCTTTAGGAATCGATTGGCAGTCCGCCAATACTTGCTCATATAATTTTTCAGCTTGCCCGTACTCGCCCAGTGCCACCTTGCAATTAGCCTGGCAAGAAAGTGCTGCAGCCAGATTAGCTAATTGATCAGGAGCGGTGCGCGCTACAGAAACAGCTTTGTCAGCTTCCTCCTGTGCTGCCGTTAAAAGCCCAAGAGCCAGCAGAACATCAACCACTTTAATACGGCTGGAAACGCAGCCGATATTATCGCCCGCCTGCCCTGAATACATAGCGGAAGCTTGCAAAAATTGCAGAGCTTCTTTCAATTTATCCATCTTTATAAGAACGCCGGCAGCAATAGCCATTAATCTGGCCGTATCAGCAGCATTATTGCCACCGTCAGCTGAAAATGCCTTCATGGCCATATCAAGCTGCTCTCCCGCCCAGACAGGATTATCAAGACCGAAATAAGCCTGAGCCAGATATAGATGCGCCCGCCCTAATGCCTTCTTATCAGCAACACCAGACAAAACTTCAATGGCGTTTTCACCCATATATTTGGCTTTGATAAATTGACCGCGCTCAAGAAAAATACGGCCCATATTTGTCAGCGCCCGCCCTTCACCTTCGCTATATTTCATCTCTAGAGATAAGCCATAGGCTTCCTGCCATTTGGCCAGGGCTTTATCGAGAAGGCGCTGTTTGAATAAATTTTCCCCTTCATCTTCCAGTTTCAATACTTTTTCAATTGATTCAGGAGTTTGCGGAATGTCTATCAAACTCGGCAATTGCTGCAAATTAGCCGAAGTCGGTTGAGCCGAGCTAATTTGCGAGTTATCAGCAGCGCCTGCACTAAATATAGAACCACTAGCAAAAACACAAAAGGAAAGAACAAAAGCTCCCAATCGCACAGTCAAGTTCTGCAAAGCATTAACTCCAGAGAATAATCATCTAAACATCCCCTCTTATCTGCAAACTATGATTAATAAATAATGCAGCTAGAAATCAGGTTTTGAGAAAAGATTAACAGAATGATACATGACTATGCCTGATTTTGGCTAGCTTCTAGGTTTTGCTATGCTTTATATTTAAGAAACCCAAAATAAACTTATATCCATTACATAGAGCCTGGTATATTCAACTGTTATCCTAAAACACCCGGTTTCACCCAGCGCACAAAGAAAATAATTACAGGTATGAAGAATCGCGACCGCATTATCGAATTAACCAATGTAAGAGAATATGACTTGATTGTAATTGGCGGTGGCATTGTTGGCGCCGGCATAGCGCAAAATGCTGCCGTTCACGGATTGTCTGTTCTGCTTGTAGAAAAGGATGATTTTGCTTCTCATACCTCCAGCAAAACAACTAAATTAATTCATGGCGGACTTAGATATTTACAAAACTGGCAATTAAAGCTAACTTATCAATTAAGCCACGAACGCGATTTATTGGAACAACTTGCACCTCATCTGGTGAAAGATATTAGTTTTGTTCTACCGCTTTTGAGCGGTGAAACTTTCTTTTCTTTAAAGGCAAACTTTGGACTAAGTCTTTATGACTTGCTGGCTTTTAATTTTTCTCACGGGCATCAGCCTCATCAGCGGTTGGATCCTCAAGAAGTTTTCGAGGCGGCGCCGGCCCTTACACAAAATAACATTGTCGGTGGCTTAAGATTTCACGATGCCATTACTGACGATTCGCGCCTTGTGTTGGCTGTTCTTAAGTCAGCCTCAGTTCACGGCGCTCATGTCATTAATTATATGGAAGCAGTCAGCTTCAATATTGAAAACAATATTGTACGCGGCATAGAATGCCGTGATCGCTTAAGCGGCAAGACAATAAGCGTACGCTGCAAAGTCTGTGTAAATGCTGCCGGCACTTTTAGTGATCAGGTTTTGCGCCTGGTTAAAGATACCTGGAAACCTCGGTTTCTACCTTCCAAAGGCACACATCTGGTAGTGCCTCTTTCTGCTTTCCCCACCAATACCGGCTTGCTTTTGCCTACCAAAGAAAAACGTCATGTTTTTGTTTTGCCCTGGCAAAGATCTTTGTTAATTGGACCAACTGATCTCGCATACAAAGGTAATTTGGATCACCCCCTGCCTGATGGAGATGAGATGGATTATCTTCTTAACGCAGTCAATCAATACAATGGTGAGCGCCGTCTTAACCGCAGCGACATTGTTGCTGCCTGGTCGGGCATCAGACCATTGATAAACGAGTCGGGCAGGTCAAAAGCAATGGTACGTACAACCTCCCCCGCGAGCATAAAATTTTTATAGGGCCAAAAGGGCTTATCAATGCTGTTGGTGGCAAATTAACCAATTATCGCCTCGTCGCTGAAGAAGCAATTAACTTTATTCTGGCTCGCTTTCCTCATATTGACGCTGCCCGTGGCGCCGGCCCGCGCACAAAAAGACTTATGCTTGGCGGTTGGCTTGATAAAGAAGACTACCTTACCAGCACGGCTCTTATATCTTCACGAGCAAGAAAATTGTCTTTGGACCCGGCTACAATTGACCACCTTACTTCTACTTATGGTAAGGATGCTCTTTCTGTTCTTGATTTAGTTGAAGCAGACAGTGATTTAAAAGAAAGAATTTGTCCTGAATTTCCACCACTGATGGCCGAAATAATTCATTGTGTGCAAAGCGAAATGGCAATTTCTTTAGAAGACTTTCTAGCCAGAAGAATACGTCTGGCTATGCTACAGCATAAACTTTGCCTGGAAGCAGCACCAAAAGTGGCACTGAAAATGCAATCGCTTTTACAATGGGATGAAAATCGACTGGACGCTGAACTGCAAGCTTTAAGCACGTCGCTTAACGACCAGCTACCAACACCGTTTATGTCCGCTACATGAATGCCATCCTATTTGCAATAAGACTCAAGATAGCCACAATTGGTGCACTTGTATGTAGTTGTCGAACGCCCTTGCTCTACATCAACCTTAAACATTCCGGTCTTCAAACCAAAAAAATCAGATTCTTCCGGCACACCCGGATACCAATTATCAGATAAAGCAAATTTTCCGTGCCAGGTTACCTTATATCCCCGCTCCATCGCACTCTGACACTTGGGACAATTTGAACCTATTTCCATGAATTGCACTCCTTTAGGTAATGAAATTGAAGCGACGCGCTTCAATTTAAATTTTCGCTTTCGACGAATCGGACCCCCATCTTTTGTTTTTCTTGCCGGCGCGAACTTCCCCTGTATTGTTTTTGCAAACGGGGAATTTTTTTGGCATTTTTGCCGCCAACCATTTTTACTTTTCCTTCACTCTTAGTGGAGCGGCTTTGTTCCATTTTTTGTTTTTCTCTGGCTTCTTCAACAAGAGCCATATAACTACGGTAGCGTTCCTTATTTATTTGCCCTAAATTAGCCAACACATTGCATTCTTGCTCAACAATATGCAGGCAGTCGGCATATTTACATTGAGCCGCTAATTCACTGATTTCAGGAAACAAAGGCGCTATTTTTTCCGGCTGCCCATGGGTAAGTTCAGAAAGACTGAATCCTGGTGTATCCGCTACGCATGTTGAATTAGCTATACCATCGAGGTGGTAAATTTCAGAAGCCGTTGTCGTATGCCTGCCTACCCCATATTCATTCTCCATTATGCCGGTTTTTAAATTCAACCCCGGCTTGAGAACATTGAGTAGGCTTGACTTACCTACTCCGGACGGCCCGGCAAGAATAGAAAATTTACCGGCCAGCCTATCTTTTAATTTATCCAGCCCGGCTCCTGTGAACGCTGAGGATATAACCAGATCATAACCAAGCCCTTCATAAGTATGACGTAAAATCTCCATGTCTTCTTCGCAGGCTAAATCACATTTGTTAAAACACAGCACAAATGAGGCACGCGGCAGCTCCAGCTGAAAATGGACTAAATAACGGTCGCACCATAAGGGATGCCATTCCGGCTGATGTATAGCCTGGACAACAATAACTTGATCAATATTGGCCAGAGGCGGGCGGGAAAGCACATTTTTTCTTTTAAGACAATCAGCTATATGTGCCTGCGATAGTTCCGGCTTAATGTCCGCCAGCTCCACTTTATCGCCAGCAAGAATAGTGACATTTTCTTTCTTCAGGCGCCCGCGTGCTGTGCAAACAAGTTCTTGATCAAGCTCAGCTTGATATACTAAATATCCGCCGGCATGGCTTCTCAGTACAGTACCTTCCATAATCTAAAAGCTCCACTGGCGCAAGATTCCGCAACATAATTCTCACTAAATAATAAAGACTGATTGACAATTGCCATTTTTCCGCGACAATGATTGCTTCCGCAGACATTATAAGTGAAAAAATGCCAGTACAACTGAAAGAAATTAACCCAATGAATGAAACAAGCGCCCTGGCTCATATACGCAACGTTGCCATTATTGCCCACGTAGACCATGGCAAAACCACCCTTGTTGATGGTTTTTTGCGCCAAACAGGTATTTTTAGAGAAAACCAGGAAATGGTTACTTGTGTTATGGACAGTAATGCCTTAGAACGTGAGCGCGGTATCACTATTCTTTCCAAAAACACAGCCGTTAATTACAAAGACTATTTGATTAATATAGTTGATACCCCCGGGCACGCTGACTTTGGCGGTGAAGTAGAGCGTATTTTAGGCATGGTAGACAGCGCCTTGCTGGTAGTTGATGCTGCTGAAGGGCCAATGCCGCAAACACGTTTTGTTTTGCGCAAAGCTCTTGAGCGTGGATTACGCCCAATTGTAGTAATCAACAAAATCGATCGCCCTAATATTGACCCTCATATAGCTGTAGACAAAGTATTTGATCTTTTTGTTGAACTGGGCGCAAATGAAAAACAGCTTGATTTTCCTTATATTTTTGCCTCTGGAGCGCAAGGTTTTGCCGTAAGCGATTTAGAAACTTATCAAAAGAATGAACAAAAAAATTTAGCGCCATTATTGGATATGATTCTTGAACATTGTCCGCCTCCTACAGGACATGTAAGCGCACCATTGCAAATGCAAGTGACCATCCTTGACTATAGTGATTTTCTTGGACGTCTAGCTCATTGGCAGAATTTATAACGGTCAAATTGAAGATGGGCAGCAAGTTGTCTTACTTAAAGAAAATGGCGAGCAAGTAAAAGGCAAGATGACAAAGCTTTTCACTTTCAAAGGCTTAGAGCGCATTGAAGTAAAATCGGCCAGCGCGGGGCAAATTGTTGGATTAGCCGGATTTGCTAATGCTAACGTTGGTGACACTATTGCCAATTTGGAGAATGCCTAAACCTCTACCGCATATAAAAGTAGACGAGCCGACTATGCAGATGTCTTTTATAGTCAACAACAGTCCTTTTGCTGGTCAAGAAGGTCAATTTGTCACTTCCAGACAATTGCGCGCACGTCTTATGCGTGAGCTGGAAACAAATGTCAGCTTGCGCGTGGAAGACACAGAAGACACCGACACTTTTTTAGTTAGTGGGCGGGGCGAATTGCATCTGGGCATATTAATTGAAACGATGCGCCGCGAAGGCTATGAATTTCAAGTATCGCGACCGGAAGTTATTATCAAAAATATTGACGGGCAAAATTGCGAACCTTATGAAAGATTCTTCCTTGACTTAAAAGAAGATTACACTGGCTCAATTATGCAAGAACTGGGTTCCAGAAAAGCTGATTTGCAAAATATGCATGTTGATCGCGGACAAGCAGTATTAGAATTTGTCATTCCCACTCGCGGTTTAATAGGTTTTCGCGGTGAATTTTTACGTTTAACCAAAGGCACCGGCGTTATGAACCATGCTTTTTTGGAATACCGCCCCTGGTGCGGTGACATTGCCGGTCAACGCAATGGTGTTCTGGTTGCCTGGGAAGAAGGTGTGGCTACTGCTTATGCTCTGCAAGGAGCAGAAGACCGTGGCGTATTTTTCATCAAGCCGGGCGTTAAAGTATATGGCGGCATGATTATTGGTGAAAATGCCCGCCAGCAAGATTTAGATATAAATATTTGCAAAACCAAAAAGCTCACTAATATGCGCAGTGCCGGTAGCGAAGTATTGGCTACCTTACAATCACCAATGGAAATGGGACTAGAGCGCTGCCTGGAATATATTCAATCTGATGAGCTGGTAGAAGTAACACCGCAAAGCATCCGTATGCGCAAACGCCAGTTAGCCAGAAGATGAGTATCTAATGTCCTGCCTGTAAGATGAATATGCCTACTAGAATCCACCAGGCATTCAGACAAGCAAACAGAACATATTGAGAAACCTGAAAACAATCTATTACCGCTGAATCCGGATTATCACCATTAAACCGGATGGCAATAGGACTGCCGCTTCGCAATCCATCCGTCCAACTGTTTCTAGGTAAGGTTTGCGAACCTTTTTTCGTCCTGAGTGGACAGAATATGTAAATGTTATCAGCCTGTGCAAGACACCAACAGTTTCAGCACTGGATACGGTACCAGTAATCGTAATCCATTTTCGGGTCATCAAGAACTTATAGATACCGGATAAATCATAGATGACCAGAACTACTCCTAACAAAACCAGCGCCGATCCCATAATAGTAGTATTGCTCAGATTAGTCTTATCCATATGCCTTTATTTCCATTCAGCCGGAACAATTAAAAGTTAAATACTACCACCCCTTCTATAATACCTGTTCCTCGTCCATATGTAGCCTGATACAGACCGGCTGCATTATCTGAGAGGCCCATGGACCTACCATGGCTATCTACCCGCTGCAGCTTACTATGTTTCAACGGGTCGAGATAAAGCCAGTCTTGCTTGCCAGTGAGAGGGTTATAAACAAGCAACAAAACTGAGCAGCCTTGTTTATACGGATTGCGCTGCCAACTAATCACATTCAGCCAGCTTCCTCCTGATCGGGTATACAAATCTTTCTGCGAATCATATTCATATCGTCCAATAAGTAAACACTCACCAGCCTTGCTTCTTAAACCACGAATCATCCAATCTAATCGAGGAGTAAAACCAGCTGAGTACCCAGCCGGACACAAGCGTATGCCTTGATATTTCAGGTTTACCAGGTGGTAAGCACATCGGCGCACATAGCGCTCAATCCCTTGCAATGGAAAGGCTGTTTCTGTACCAACATCCATACCGTTAGCCATATATAAATCCGATGCCAGAATTTGCGTTAGCTTCTTTTGCGCTTCAGCAGCATTAGCAGCCCTGGGAATCAAATTAGGATAATCGCGCCTGCCCAGTAAAATCAGGGCACTGGCGGCAGCAGCTGGACCAGTACTTTCTTGCGCAGCAATGCCAGCAGGACTATATGTGCTGAGCTCACAAAAACTAAGGACAAAGAACACCAGCGCTATGGCACAGGTTTTCCGGCGGCATAAGCTTTTTGTGAATGCTAACAACAACAATGGAAGCGCTATTAATAGATATATAGCATTTCGCGGAACTTAGGCAACGGCCAGAGGCTATCATCAACAACCAGTTCAAGTTGATCAGCCGCTGTGCGCACCTCATCCATAGCTGGAATTACCCTTTCCCGGTAAAAGCGCGCATGAGCATAAGCGTCAGCATGACCATTGTCATCGTCCTTGCTGCCTTTGATTAGAGAATCAAGCACTTCGATAGCATTATGCAATTCGCTAATCTTGCTGCACAAATCTCGCAACATGGCTTCTTCACCGGAAAGATTGAGACTACCAATAGCAGCTTTACTTTGCGCCATAGTAGTAGCAAGGCGGTGCTGATATTCAATTGCTGCCGGCAGAATCATTGTTCTGGCTAATTCTGCCGTTAACAATGATTCAATATTGATTGTCTTGCAATATGCCTCAAGCAAAATATTATATCTGCTCACCAGTTCGTCTTCTTTCAGTACATCAAGGCGCTCAAAAAGCTCTCTTGTTTCTTTAGTGACAAGAGTGGGCAATGATTCAACTGTATGTCTGAAATTAGGCAATCCGCGCCGCTCTGCTTCTTGATGCCAGGCTTGCGAATAATTGTCGCCATTGAAAATGACACGCTCATTTTCAGTAAGCACTTTTTTGACCACTGCTTGCACAGCTTTATCGATGGAAGCACCTTTCTTTATTTCTGCTTCTAATTGATCAGCCATATATTGCAGTGAATCAGCAACAATGGTATTGAGAATAGTATTGGGCCACGCAATAGATTGACTGGAGCCAACAGCACGAAACTCAAACTTATTGCCGGTAAAAGCAAATGGTGAAGTGCGGTTGCGGTCTGAATAATCTCTGGCAATCTCAGGCAGCATGGAAACACCAATTTCCAGTGTTTTCTTGCTCTTGCCTTTTTCTTCCGTCTTGCCGGAAACTATTGTCTGCACAACTTCGGTTAATTGATCACCAAGATAAATACTCATAATAGCCGGTGGCGCTTCATTAGCTCCCAGGCGATGATCATTGTTAGCGCTGGCAATAGTGGCACGCAACAAGGCTCCATATTTGTTAACCGCTCGTATTACCGCCGCTAATACCACCAGAAACTGTTCATTTTCATGCGGGGTCGATCCTGGTTCAAGCAAATTATTGCCTTCATTGTCAGCCATGGACCAGTTATTATGTTTGCCGCTACCATTAATGCCGCTAAATGGCTTTTCATGCAGCAGGCAACGCAGCCCATGTTTTTGTGCTGTTTTGCGGAAAACTTCCATAAGAAGCATATTGTGGTCAGAGGCAATATTGCTGCCTTCAAAAATAGGCGCCACTTCAAACTGCGCCGGTGCCACTTCATTGTGCCTGGTTTTTACCGGTACACCTAGTTTATACAATTCATACTCAGCATCCATCATGAAAGCCAGGACGCGCTCGCGTATTGAACCCCAATAGTGGTCTTCCATTTCTTGTCCCTTGGGTGGCTTGGCGCCAAACAAAGTGCGGCCGGCATTAATTAAATCGGGGCGAGCTAAATAATAGGACTCATCAATCAGAAAATATTCTTGCTCCGGACCTACTGTACAAATAACACGCTTGACCGTCTTATTGCCCAGAACATGCAATAAGCGTACTGCTTGTTTGCTAACTGCATCAAGCGAACGCAAAAGCGGTGTTTTTTTATCAAGAGCATGACCGCTCCAGGAAATAAACACTGAAGGAATACAAAGTGTTTTGCCATGGCTTCCTTCCATAATGAATGCCGGGCTGCTTGGATCCCAACCGGTATAACCGCGCGCTTCAAAAGTAGAACGAATACCACCTGATGGAAAGCTTGACGCATCAGGCTCGCCTTGCACTAAAAATTTACCGGAAAATTCAACCAGGGCTTGATCTTCATTAGTGGGGGTAACAAATGAATCATGCTTTTCTGCTGTCAACCCGGTCATAGGCAAAAACCAGTGGCAAAAATGTGTTGCCCCTTTAGACACTGCCCAGTCTTTCATGGCATTAGCAACAATGTCAGCCATAGATGGCTGCAGGCGCTCACCCTGATCAATACAGGCAAGCAAAGCTTTATAAACCGGTTTGGGTAGAAGGGCACGCATTGTTTTGCGATTAAAAACATTGCTGCCAAAGACTTCTGTGAGCGGTGTTTGCATATAATCAACAATAGGGGAGGGAGTATGCATGCCTGTCCGGAAGGTGCCGCGTTGTCGGCTGCCGTTACGTCCATGTTTGAAAGAAGTTGGGCTCATTGTTGCCGCCGTTGATTCATCCAATGATACTGTCTTTGTCATCACTAATTCAGCCTCTCTATAGTATTGGGTGTTGCTCAAATATCCTGCTCATTACATTTATCTTTAAACTGATCTTTTCATATAATGCTTTGCCTTGCTTTATATCCATTTTAGATATGGTCTCCTCATATGCCAAGCGCTTTGAGAATGACACGTTTTCGCCTTTGCCCATCAAATTCAGCATAAAAAATCTGTTCCCAGGGACCCAGGTCAAGCTTGCCATCAGTGACCGGCACAATCACTTGATGATTAATCAAAAGGCGCTTGAGATGAGCGTCACCATTGTCCTCGCCAGTACGATGGTGATTATAGTTAGGATTAACCGGTGCCAGCTTCTCCAGCCACGCATCAATATCTTGAATTAAACCTTCTTCCCAATCATTTATATATATGCCGGCTGTAATATGCATGGCTGAAACCAGAACCATGCCGTCGCGCAAGCCACATTCAGTTACAAATGCAGCTACTTCATCAGTAATGCGTATGTAGTCGCGCCGAGTTTTTGTGTTGAACCAGAGATATTTAGTCTCAGCACGTAACAACGTCTGGGATTTCAAGAAGAACTACCTCTCATATAAACAGGCAAGTCAAGATATCACTTGCCATCTATAATAAAAGTTTAGCGTAAAAATCAACAGTCATATATTCTTGCCGGTTATTTTGCAATAATCATCTTTTAGAATTCCCAGATCCGAATGGTATACAACAACACAAGAGGTGGATATGAGAAGCCAATTTTTAGGACTTATTGCCACAATCGTTATCGTGGGCAATGTTAATTACCAATGTTTAGCCAGCAGTACTGAGTCCTCTACTGAGTCTCAACACGAAAGTGGTGTCGGCATAGTAACTGATGGTCCCGGCTTAGGCTCACAAGTCAACCAATCCATACAACAAAACCCTCATTTATCACCGGCAGCAAAACATGTAGATGTAACCGAGAAAGATGGGGCTCGTCGTAATACGTGGCAGCGTTCCCACTGCTGGTGACAAACAAAAAATAAACAGCGCTGCTGAAAAAACCGGTGCGCCTAATATTAGAAATGAAGTCAAAGTAGAAAACGCAGCCACAAACAAAACAATTAAGACTCCCCCTAAAATGCGGGTCATACAGCCTTAAATTCAAGCACTAAATGTTTAAGCCCTTTTAAAGAAGAGCGCGTGTTTGTGCTTCCATATCGTTGTAGACAGTCGAACTGGCGTAGGCAATAGGTGGTTGCTTCTGCAATTCATGCAGTCTGGTTTCTGCCAGATCATTTTGAGCATCGAGCAACAAAGCCTGGCTATAAGCTTTTCTAGCCGCATTTACTTTATTTTGTTTATCCAGCTGTCTGCCCAGATGCACCCAGAGGCTGGCATATGTCGGTCTCAAAGTATTTGGCTGATGTGCATTCCACCCCATAGGATGGTGAACTCCGGTAGCATAAACCGGTGCTGTTTTAATAGCTAATTCCATTTCATGGGCAGCTCGGTTCAAATCGCCACTTTGTTCCAAAAACAAAGACAAATCAACATGCAACGCCGCCACAGCCGGAGCAATTTGTACTGCTTCAGATAATTGTTCAGCAGCCTCACCATTCCTGTGCATTGATGCCAGCAAATAAGCATAATCGGCATGCGCATAAGCATCTTCCGACAATTGTTGCCCATTCATTTTAAAGCTCTCTTGATAAAGCTTTTCAGCATCACCATATAATTTGCCCTGTCCCATATTGAAAGCAAGAGAACGCATAATTTCAAGATTTTGCGGCGCATAATCATAAGCAAGTCGCATTTCAAAAATGGCTCTTGGATAACGATGCTGTGCCTCGTAACCAATGCCTTTGCGATAATGGGCACTTGGCACATTGGGCACTGAGATCCGCTTGCTCAGTAGCATTAAGTGGAATTGCCTGACCAAGACCAACTGCCATCATAAATTCAGCTATTGCCCGGTAAAGATTGCCGCGCAAAAGAGCAATAAAACAATAAAAGCGATGGGCAAATTTCACCTGCGGTTGCACAGCAATAGCTTGCTCAATTTCCAATTGAGCCAATTTTAAATCAGCGCGTGTAAAATAGTGTCTGGCCAGACTATAGTGTTTGCCAAATTCATCATCACTGCGCACGACAGCAGTGGCAGATGTTATGACAGTATGTATGGGATTTTGCCTGGTTCTCTGTCCCAGACAGAAGTTGGCGCTATAAATCATTGTCCAGGCGATGACAAAGAAACTGATGCAGGCGCGGCGCATTATGAAACAGCCACCATGGCTATATTATGTTCATCGCAAAATTGCACCATTTCTTCTTTCTCCACCACCATAGTTTCTTTTGCTTCTACAGCCAGCACTCCACCTGCTCCCAGGCTATGCAATGTGTTCATGCCTACGGTAGGAATATCAAAGCGCTGATCCTGGTTGGGTTTAGCTACTTTCACCACTACCACTGGCCCGTGAGCATAATTGACTGCCCTTTTGATAGCCTCATCTGTTCCTTCAATAGCTTCTATTGCCAAAATCATGCCCTTGCGCACTATTACTGTTTGCCCAATATCCAGGCGGGCAATTTCTTTAGCTACCTTAAAGCCATAGTCAATGTCGGCATATTCCTCAGCAGTCGGCTGCCTTTTTGTAAGCACGCCCACATCAGGAAATAAATGGCGCAAAAATTCAGACTGAGTCAGTACAGTAATGCCTGACGTTTCCATAAAATCACCAACAGCAAACTGAATAGTATCGTCATTAAGATTGGGCAATTTAGTCAATGTTTTAATGGCTGTCCAATCAAGCTTGGTAATATTGCGCAGCAAATTAAGTTTGGGTACTTTGCCTACAAAAACAGCCTTTTTCAGTCCTTCCTTAATAAACAACTGCCGGTTGTGCCCCAACTGCCCAGGGGCAATCTGGTAAATTTTATCGGCAATGTTTTCCAGTTGATGCCCGGCGGTTTCCGAAAGAGCAAAACCTATTACCCGGTAACCCTTTTCTTTAGCTGCCCGAGCAAAATGACAGGCAATTTGCCTTCGCCGGCAATAAGCCCCAGAGCTAGAGACTGTGGATTCCCAGTTGCTACCGCTGAATTTCTACTTGTTCCGGCTTGCACAACACTATTCATATATATAAGTTGAAGTGCCGGCTTAACCGTTATTAATAATCCAGGAGATAAGTCTAACACCTGTCCGGATTTAGGATTTTTATCATTTTTAGCCGGTAAAATTAATAGGTAGGCCAAAATCTTGACAGTATGGCAAAATATTGATTAACTTGACTTAAACATAACCTGTTTTTGCCTTGAGCATATTACCTTCATATGATTATTTTTCTATTTATTGTTTTACCATTTTGCATATTGTTGTCTTTTGCTTGCCGTTACCGGCAATTGTCAGCCAACTTATAACCCCAATTTAAACACTTTTATATGGGTCGCCAGCAAATTACTATTGAAGATAAGTCACCCATTATCAACGATAAAACTGGTGGTGCCGCCGGCGGTGGCGGTAACGGTGCCTTGATTAATCGTCCTGTACCTCTGCCAAAAGCCGGCTGGCAGCCATATGCGCCTGTGGAAACTCCCGGCATAAATCCTAATTTACCTAAAGTGCCAGGCCCGGTACGCCAATCACATAATGCTGCTGTTACCGCTAAAGCAGGTAACAAGGCTCACGCTGCTGTCTTAATGCCGGGGCACACGGAAAATCTTCAGTGCCTAATAGCGTACGCAGTTATGAACCTTATGCTAAATATCCAGCCCCAGCCACTAATCCACAAGCAGCACAAGACTGGGTGCCAGTACTCATGTTAAGGGCAGTCTTTTGCACTGGGCGCGGCGTACCCACCAGGAGCAGTAAATGATTTTGGCTTAAGAGCCATTGCTTGCAATCTGGTTAAGATTAGTAGTTACTGCTGAAAATGAGTTTTTCAGACCTAACGCTAAAGAACCATGGCTGCCCACAAACACTGTAGTCACTAAAAGACCAATAAAAGCCAATAAAGCCCCGTATTCTACAATGCCCTGTCCGGATTCGTCTTCAAAAAAGGTAATTCTGCACTCGGTCAACATAAAGGCCTCCTCCAGGAAAATGTCATATCTTCCGGCTTGTAATCAATTAATGGTTTGGTAGACAAAAATGTATTCTCCACCAGTTGCGTGACCATGTTGTGACAAAAATGAGGTAAACTCTTGGCAATTTAATCTGGTTTACGCGCCAGCGTATCTAATAAGACGTATGCTAGGATAACTTGATATCTTATCTACCCGTAGCCCAGTTGGATAGAGCGCATGGCTACGAACCATGAGGTCGGAGGTTCGAGTCCTCCCGGGTAGGATTCTTTCAATTTGTCTGGCCCCGAGTGATCGGTAACAAAATGGCCCGGAGAGATGGGTTACACTTTTTGCCTTTTAAGGAGGCAAAGGGGTATGCCATGGAAGGAGAATTCTGTTATGGACGAACGTATGCGTTTTGTTATTCGGCTAAAAGATGGCGAAAGTATGGCAATGCTGTGCCGAGAATTTGGAATATCACGAAAGACAGGTTACAAGATGTTGGATCGGTATGAGGAGTGTGGCTGGGCAGGACTAAGCGATCGTACTCACCGGCCATTCCGATGTGCTAATCAATTACCTGCTCAAATAGAAGCGGAAATTGTGGCAATTAAACGAGAAAAGTCACATTGGGGTGCTCGAAAGATTCGTGAGCGCTTACTGCGGCGCTTCCGAAGCGAAATCAAAATTCCTGCTCGCAGCACTATTCATGCAATTTTAGATCGACACGGCTTAGTTTCAAAAGCAAGACGTTCAAGGACACGAGCAGAAGGAACACGGTTGTCTGCTGGTCTAAAACCAAATGATTTATGGTGTACAGATTACAAGGGTGAATTTCAGCTAGGTAACAAGAAATACTGCTATCCATTAACTGTTACTGATCATGCTTCACGTTATCTGCTTTTATGCGAAGCGATGGAATCGAATAAAGAAGAGCCAGCTTTTACAGCTTTCGAAAGGCTATTCCGTGAGCGTGGTCTACCGCTTGCAATTCGCTCCGATAACGGCGTACCCTTTGCTGCGCCTAACGCGCTATTCAATCTTTCCAAACTTTCTGTGTGGTGGTTGCGTTTGGGTATCAGTATTGAGCGCATTAAGCCCGGTCATCCACAGCAGAACGGTCGTCACGAACGTATGCATTTAACACTAAAGAAAGAAGCTACTAGACCAGCTGGAGCAAACATTTTTCAACAACAAGCCAAATTTGATGCCTTCATTGAAGAGTTTAACAATGAACGACCACACGAGGCTTTAGAAATGAAATACCCCGCTGAAATCCATACTGCTTCTCCTAGACCTTATCAAGGAATTCCGGAACCTGATTATCCATTTCACGACCAGACAGTTGTTGTCACAGCTTGTGGTCGCATCTGCATATATCGTAAGAAAATCAATTTAAGCCAAAGTCTTGCTAGACAGGCTGTAGGAATTAAGGAGGTTGATGATGGTATTTGGTTAGTTAGTTTTATGAAGTATGATCTTGGTTATATCGATTTAGAGGAGAAGACTTTGCAACCCCTGGAGAATCCTTTTGGACCAAATGTGTAACCTATCACTCCGGGCCAAAGTGTTACCTATCCCCCCGGCCAGTCAATTGAGCCAATTATATGTTTGCCAATAAATTTGTGCCTATTACGGCAATGTTTGCGTTTGCCTTTACCGTAAATCCTCTACTGGCTTTATCCCCTGCTGATAAAAACTGGGAGGATCTCGAAAAGCGCGGTACAGCAGCACTTAATGCTAACGAATATGGGGTAGCCGAGCCATTACTAAAAAAAGCTCTGGACCAAGCACAGGAATTTAGACCAACAGACATGCGTTTACCAAAAAGCATTGCTGAACTTGGACGTTTTTATACAATACGCGGGCAATTTTCTGAAGCGGCACTCTATTTTGAAGCTGAGCTTAAAGTAAAAGAACAATTACTGCGCAATAAACAATATCAATGCATTCCAACAATAGGCTCATTAATCCAATTTTACTTTAATTATGGTATGCAAAATAAATCAATTCCTCTAACCATGAAAATGCTGTCATTGATCGATAGTAGATTAAAGGCAAAGCAAACACCAATAATTGAATGGGCAATTATCTGTGACGCTGCCGGAGATCGTTATTATTCTGCTCATAATTTTGCACTTGCTGAAAAACTTTTCAAAACAGCTCTAAATATCAAAACAACTTTGCTTTCGAACAATCATTTATCTTTGGCAAATAGCTATGATCGCATGGGAAACCTGAGCTTGGAAAAAAATGATCCAGCGAAAGCAGAGCAGTATTTCGCTAAGGCGCTAAAGATAACCGAAAAAACTTTACCCCCGGACAGTCATGAAGTCTATGCCAGATTAGACAAATTAGCCAAATGCCTTATTTCGCAAAAAAAATATGAGCAAGCAGAAAAACTATATCTTCAGGCTCAAAATGGTGGCTCGAATCAACCTGCAAGTCCGGAGGAAAGGACAAGCGCTTTATTTTCTTTGGGTAGTCTCTATTCCGAAGAACATAAAGACAAACTTGCACAATCATATTTCCAACAAACTCTTAAGCTAGCAAAACAATGCAATGGCTCTAATTCAAGTGTACTTGCAGCTTATTCAGAAAAAATAGATTTACTCAAGTCACCTCAGCACCCAACTTCAGCAAAGAAAGCATCAATGGCACCATCGCAGAAATCAGATAAAACCGCCATACCTTTCGTATTAGTTATGCAAAAAAATGACAAAAATCTGTAAGCCGTCAATTATACTGACATAAAGTCCGCGCACATAATGGTCAATATTGTTTTGGAAGAGTTGAAGGAGATTGCAATGACAGTTGTTAAAGCGGCCGCAGTCCAACTCAGTCCTGTCTTATATAGCCGTGAAGGAACAGTTGAAAAGATCGTGCACAAAATCCACGAGCTTGGCGAAAAGGAAGTGCAATTTGCCACATTCCCCGAAACCGTGGTGCCTTACTACCCATACTTTTCTTTTGTCCAACCTGCCTACCAGATGACTATGGGCTCTGAGCATCGCAAACTGCTTGACCAATCGGTAACTGTACCGTCTGCTGCCACCAATGCCATTGGCGAAGCTTGCAAGCAAGCAGGAATTGTTGTATCTATCGGCATTAATGAGCGTGACGGTGGAAGCTTGTACAACACCCAGCTTCTTTTTGATGCTGACGGTACTTTGATTCAGCGACGCCGCAAAATTTCGCCCACCTATCATGAGCGTATGGTTTGGGGTCAAGGCGACGGCTCCGGTCTGCGTGCCATTGACAGCAAAGTTGGCCGCATTGGCCAGCTGGCATGCTGGGAGCACTATAATCCTCTGGCGCGTTATGCAATGATGGCCGATGGTGAGCAAATCCACTCTGCGATGTATCCAGGCTCGATATACGGCGACTTGTTTTCTGAACAGATAGGAATAAACATCAGGCAGCATGCACTGGAGTCCGGTTGTTTTGTCGTCAGCTCTACTGCATGGTTGGACAAAGATCAGCAGGGGCAAATCGCTAAAGACACTGGCTGTAGCGTAGGCCTCATATCTGGTGGTTGCTTTACTACAATCGTGGCACCAGATGGAACTTTGCTAGGCAACCCCATTCAATCCGGTGAAGGCGTGGTCATTGCCGACCTTGACTTTACCTTAATAGATAAGCGCAAGCAGTTGATGGATTCCCGTGGTCACTATAGCCGACCGGAATTACTCAGTCTTCTGATCGACCGCACCCCTACTGCACACATTCATGAACGCTCTGCCCATTCTAAATCAAACGCTGAGCAAGACTCGGAGGATTTGTGCAGAGTAGTCGTTTGAGAGTGACGTGGTGGGTTATCCCATAGTAGCGATGAACTTTGCCAGTTCTGAGTAGAAGACCGCAGCATTTTCGATCATAGGATCATGCCTGGAAGCAGAAATCATCACAGTTTTAATTTTTTCATTCAATCTCTTAATTACAGACTTGTCAGCGTTTTTTCTCCATAAATGTAAAGTCTTGGTATAGCCAAGTTGTTGAAAATTTCCAAAGGTACTTCACTGTCCGACCAATGTACAAGTGATTCGGCGCTGCGATATAAAGCTTCAGTTTTGACATCTATTAAGTCGAAACAGTTTTCCGGATAAGCAGACCATGTATAAATAAAATCAAGCTGTCGCTTTGACCGGGACAGTATCTGACTACTACTTTAGACCCGTCAACATCGGTGAGATGAACATCATTTATCGAAATGTTCTTCATAACTACCTTTCCTGAAATAATGTATTGCTATAGCATGGTCGAAAATCTTCCAGACTGGTCGAAAAAGGTTCAATAATCAGGATTATAGTCGAAAATCTTTCAAAAAGAGCTTCCTTGGTCGAAAATGAAGTTCGAGTCCTCTCAGGTAGAATATTTCTTCAAGACTTAAGAATAATGTGAGTTATTGGCATGGCACATCAAATCAGGCAAGCAACGACATTTGATTTACCAGAGGTTATAGCTTTGGAAAATGAAGCATTCGGTGCGCGTGGCACAGCCGAAAGCCCGGCTGTAATTCAATCAAGAATAGAAACATTTCCGGAAGGCTGCGTCGTTATTGAAACGGATGGCAAAATCATTGGCTACAGCAGTTCAGAAAAATGGCTGGATGAACAGCAGCCGCTATTAGATATAGACGCATCTGCCCGACATCACACAGATGGCAAGATATTTTGTATTAGTTCAATGGCCATTTTCCTTGCCTACAGAGGACAAGGCTTTGGTCTTGCTCTACTCGACCACTTGATTAAACTGGCTCGGCATCATTCCTGCACGCAGATGATTTTATCAACAGTGCAGGCGCAAGAATTTTATTCAAAACGCGGATTCCGTATTACCGATAGACTGTTGGAACCCAATTCCAATATTGCTTTAACGGTCATGAAACTAAATCTGTCCTGCGAGCTTGACCCGCCCTCGAAAAGTTGAACCAAGGACGGTTAAACGTTGAAACGGAAGTGGACAACGTCGCCGTCTGCCATTAAGTATTCTTTGCCTTCCAGACGCATCAGTCCTTTTTCTTTGGCTGTTTTTTCAGAACCAGAAGTTATATAGTCGTCATAACCAATTACTTCCGCTTTGATAAAGCCTCGCTCGAAATCGGTATGAATAATGCCGGCACATTGAGGAGCAGTAAAGCCTTGTTTAAAAGTCCAGGCTCTTACTTCTTTCTCACCGGCAGTAAAATAAGTCTTCAATCCTAACAAATCAAATGCACAACGGATTAAATTGTTCACTCCGGAATCAGTTACACCCAAACTTTCTAAATAACTCATTTTTTCAGCAGGATCAAGAACAGAAAGTTCAGATTCAATTTGAGCTGAAATAACTACTGCCGGTCTACCTTCTTCTTTTGCTTTTTTCTTCAGTGCCAACTACATGTTTGTTTTCATCAGGTTTGGCCAATTGCGATTCAGTTACATTAGCCACATACACCAGAGGCTTGAGCAGATAAAAACTGTAACTGGGGAAGAATCATTTTTTCTTCAGCGGTAAAAACAGAAAGATCTACAGGTTGTACTTTATCTAAGAAAGGCATTACCTTTTCGATAATTGCAGTTTCAATGATGGCTTGTTTATCGCCTGATCTTTTTTGCTTTTGCAGTCTCTCTAATCGTTTTTCAGCAGAGCTTTGATCAGCAAGAGCAAGCTCAATATGTATTGTTTCAACGTCGCGTAAAGGATCGATTGCACCATCAACATGCGTAATATTTTCGTCGTCAAAGCAACGTACAACATGAACAACGGCATCTACTTCACGAATATGTGCTAAAAATTGATTGCCTAGTCCTTCGCCTTTGCTGGCACCCCGCACCAGTCCGGCAATATCAACAAATTCGATTGTGGTTGGAATTACTTGTTGCGAATGTGACAATTGAATCCAGCTTACTCAAACGTTCATCAGGTACTTTTACAATACCTGAATTAGGTTCTATCGTACAAAAAGGATAATTAGCGCTTTCTGCCTGATAAGAGGCAGTTAATGCATTGAATAGTGTAGATTTACCAACATTGGGAAGCCCAACAAGACCGACTTTAAGCATAGAATCTCCTAATACAATGGCAATTATCGGGCAAATCAAACCTGCCCATAATAGTATGTATAATTTTAAATAAATTAGGCTGGTTTATACAATATAATGCACATTTCTTAGTATGACGAAATATCAGTATAGGCAGCATGAGGGCGTCTTATGAACAAAACGGACGAAAAAATCTTTACTGTAGATAATGCTTGGGCTACAAAATACCCGGGGGCAAAAGCAGGTATTTTAGTCATCAAAAATATTGAAAATATCGATTCACATCCTGAGCTGGATAAAATCAAAACAGAATTAGAAAACACATTAAGAGAACAATTTAAAGGTTTCTCCAGAGAACAGATAAACGAGCTGCCTGTTATCAAATCGTACAATAATTATTATAAAAATTTTCGCAGTACATATCATGTGCGCGCTCAGGTAGAGTCAGTGATTAACGGCAAGTCTCTTTCCAGTCGATCAGCTGTGCTCACTGCCATGTTCATGGCCGAAGTAAAAAACATGCTGCTTACCGCCGGGCATGATTGCTACACTCTTGATTTTCCTGTTCGCATTACAATTGGCACAGGCAAAGAAACATTCACCGATATACGGGGAGCCGAAAAAACTTTAGTTGAAGGGGACATGCTCATGGCTGACGGGGAAGGAGTTATTTCCAATATACTGCTTGGACCGGATAGCCGCACAAAGCTAACACCTTCCGTACAAGAAGTCCTGTTTGCAGTCTATGCGCCATTTGACATAGAAAAGAATTTGTCCATTCACACCTGAAAGACATTGAAACTTACGTCAAAGCCTTTTCGCCGGATGCAGAAACACATTTTCTGGAAGTATTTGAAGCTGGTTAGAATGTTTCAGTCTGGCGGAGCTGTTTTGTAATCATAACCAGTTAGGTCGGCAAGGATGGCAGCGTTCTTAATCATGATCCAGGCTGCTTTTCTGTGGGCTGGATTATTTGATGTCAGTAAACTATGTATGGCTGGAACATTTGCCAGTCCATTAGAAATTGAAAAATCACAAACAAAAGCTTTGATACCTTCTCCCAGCTCACTTGAGCGCACATGGCGATAGCCAAGGGCACCACCCGGATTCAATGATTCAAAACTATCAGTACTATTTCTAGTCAGCAATATTTCGGTACCTGGAGATAATGCTATCTCTTTGCCATTGACAGTTACTTTTACAGAACCAGTATGCAAACTATCGTGGAAATCATAAATAGCGGCATCAGCGCCAGTTTCCATAACCCATACATGAGCGCCTTTGGGAACCTGAACAAGTCCCTCGCGTGTCTGGACATCGATATTACTTTTAGGCATAAACAGAACAAAGCCCTGAATTAAGTCAAGGAAATTGGCTTTACTGCGGGGACCAAAAACTATTCCTAGCTTGCTTAAATCATTCAACTCAGTAGCATTAAATTCATTAGCGGCAAAAAGAGCCTGACCAATAGATGCCACCTGATCGGCTGTAAGATGTCCATATAGAGTGGGTGGTGATCCCGGCAAAAGCGATGATATAGTCCAGGGAGTATTATCTACGGCTATACGTGAGGCAATTTGCGCACTGGTTTCATCTTCTGGCGAATTAATTCCACTCTGTTGAACCAATCCCAAGTCCAAGAACCGTTCGTATGCTAATAATGAATTTCCTGATGATGACGGTGTTGGTGTAGGCGTTGGTGGATTTGGATTATAAGCAGAAACATTTACCGCTATAGGATCTATGTTCATGCTGATATTAATAGTGCCACTGTTATTATAGACACCTGAATAGCTATAAGAATTACCTGTTTGGGGAAGAATAGTGATTAGTGGTGGAATAACTAGAAGTGTGTTGGTATCCAGATTACCAAAGTCAACATAGCCACCACCATAAACCTCTCCACTGCCGGTCACTGATACTGCACCATTTTCACCGCCATTGAATCCCACATTGCCGGTGGTGTTGGAGCCCATTATACTTCTTGCTTCTATAGTGCCATTATTCACAACAGTGAGATCGCCGTTCGGCAATGTGAACAGAATATTTCCACCACTGCCGGTACTGCCGTTGGCCTCCACTGTGCCATTAACAGTTGTGGTACCGGTTACAGAGAAAGTCATAGTGCCGCCATTGGTGCCAGATGTGCTTGACACTGTAGTATTGCTATTTACAGTCACATTGGTCGCCACAATTGATACCGGTGCATTGTTAAGGTTGAGTGTGCCTGAAGTGGCACCACCATTTGTATCTGTAGAAAATACCAGGTTACCCGTTTGCGAACTATTTGCCTGCACAATAATAGTCCCACTACCGGATATCGTCGCCGTCACCGATGGTCCCCCGTCTGTGTCTATTCCTGCTCGTACGGTTGGAGATTGTAAAACTACATTGCCTCCACCAGCAAAAATAAGGTTAGCGCCACTGGCATATGCCAGAGTGGCATTTGGTGATGTAAATGTGGTTGTGCCTGCAGAAGTGATTTCACCGGTACCCGCTACTTGGGGAGCATATATAGATGTAGTGACACCAGTACCGGTAATTTGAAGATTGCTGCCATTGGTGAAAGTAATGCCTGTGTTCGACAGCAACTGAACCTGCCCAGTTGTATTCAATGTACCAGTAGCAGTACCAGCTA